>NZ_CALFHZ010000012.1 GCF_937876535.1 uncultured Thiothrix sp. | reverse complement strand
TGGTGACCTTAAGGCCACGTGCTTCAAGGATTGCACCAAGAGAGGCGGCTGCGATGCCTTTGCCAAGGGAAGAAACGACACCGCCAGTAATGAATATGTATCGTGCCATAGTAGGAGGCTGAACCTGTTGTGAACTGCAATGCGCGCGCATACTAGCACAGCTAGACTCTTTGCTAAAGAAGTCCACACTTTGAAAAGCTATCTCTATTACTCTGTCGAAATGATGCCTAACAACAGGCCATCAATCGGAAAAATCATAAGTAGGTTCAGAGCTTTGTTAGGCTAAATCAAGATGATTCGTCAACCCAAACCCTAATGAAAACAACCACTGAACAGCGTCTCTACTTTGAAAGCTTAGTCGCACAAGCTGAGCAAGAACTAAACCAGCAACCGGAAACTTATAAACGCCGCTTGCAACGCTTAGTCTATTTAGGCTATGCGGTCATTTTCGCTATTTTTATTAGTTTAGTGTTATTAGCTGGTGGTGCTACTTGGCTCGCGCTCACTAGTTCTGCTCTGTTAATCCTTTTGTTGAAAACTAAGCTGATTTTTGTAGTATTCGCTTTAATTTGGGTTTTATTGAGATCAATCTGCATAAAAATTCCTAGCCCCAAAGGTTATGTATTAGAGCGCAAGCACTATCCTAAGTTGTGGGACGAAGTAGATAAAATCAGTAACACGTTAAGCACCCCCACTATTCATCAAATTATTCTTGATACCAACCTGAATGTAGCACTGGTACAAACTCCACGGTTTGGTTTAATTGGCCCCACCCGAAATACCTTAGTCATTGGTTTAGAATTATTACTTGCCCTTTCTGTGCAACAAACACGCTCAGTCTTGGCTCACGAACTTGCGCACTTATCTGGAAATCACAGCAAATTCGCTGGAAAAATTTATCAGCTCCGTCAGAGCTGGTCGCAAATCAACCAGTCTTTTATTCAAGCCAAGGCTCTAGGTACGGGCTTGATCAGTAAATTTTTTAACTGGTATGCGCCTTATTTTGCTGGCTACTCCTATGTGTTAGCGCGTGATAATGAATATGAGGCTGACTATATCGCCAGCCAATTAACTTCACGCGAAGCAGCTGCTTCGGCTTTAGTATCCTTAACTGTTTTAAATGAGTTTACCCAACAACATTTTTGGAAACCTTTATTTGAGCGTCCCTACACTCAAGCCCAGGCCGAGAGCCAGATTTACACCTTGTTAAGGCAGTTTTACCAACAAGCTAATCTAAAAAATGAAGATTTTAAACGCTACTTACGAGCTGCGCTGAATCGTAAAACCGATCCAAGTGATACACATCCAGCGCTGATGGAGCGTTTGAAGGCCTTAAAGCTGGTAAATTTACAAGCAAACTATGCCCATGAAGCTAAAGCAATTACTTGGTTAGAACCTGAACTTGAGCCTGTTTTTAAACATTTCAATCGAAAATGGCTAGAATCTTATGGTGCACAATGGGATGACTTACATGCCCGCTCTAAAATTGCGCGGGAAAAGGTTAATCAACTCAAAATGCGATTGTATGAGGACTTAACCCCTAAAGAACGCTGGAATTTGGCTCAACTTACTGCGGAATATTTACCTGAGAAAGATGCTCTCCCACTGTATCAAAAATATGCTGAATATCATCCGGAAGATACGGAGGCTGATTTAGCCATTGGCCGTTTACTCCTTGAGCGAGATAATCCTAATGGCATTAATTACTTGGAAGAAGCGATGCTGCAGCCAAATTTACAATTGGCAGCAGCAGAGGCTGCATGGCGTTTTTATACTAAACAAAATGATACCGAGCAAAGCAAGCGCTGGTTAATCCATCTAGAAGCGGCTACCGATATGATGGCTGCTGCCCAGCAAGAACGTGCTGACTTACAAGCTAAAGATGTGTTGATTGACCCAAGCATGAATGCCATTACCAGCTTAAAGCCAATCCTCCTTGAAAGCTTGGCCAAGCAGAAAAAGGTGAAGGCTATCTGGTTAGCTCAAAAAGATGTCCAACACTTTCCAAATTATCCCGTGTATGTGATCGCGGTTAAAATACGCGGTTTTGTGGTCAATCAGGAAAAACTACAAGAACGGCTCTTAACTAGTTTAGAACTGCCCAATGATGCTTTCCTGATCAACAGTGTGTCGCATAAAAAACTGTTTAAACAGGCTAGTACCGTAGGACAACGTATTTATTAAGGATTAATTACTTCGGTGCGAAAACGCCCTGAGTAACGATAAATCTGTCCAAACAGAGGATGCTTTAAGCGAAAATCCATCGTGAAATGCTGTTCATCAACACCTATTTCTTCGATGGTGGTATGCCCTAGGACTAAAGATTCAGGAATGGGAATCAGTAAGCTGCCTAATTTCAAAATATAGCTACGGCCTTCATAATAGAGCTTCCCCTCCTGTACTTTGACAGCCATTTTTAAACCCAGAAAAGGCTTCACATACTCAATCAACTCATTGCCACCGCAATACTGCCAGACACTATCAAAAGACATGACTTGCTTAGGTAATTCGACCCGACGCTGCCAGACTTGCTGTTCGCCACTCATGCGCTTACTAACTTGCGTTGGTGTATTCTGTGCCTGCTGATTAATCAAGGTTCCAAATAAGCGTAAAAAATTAAGCGGCCATTGCATAAACTTAGGGTATTCCACACTCAAGACACCCACATCGCGATTACCAGCAGACATATAATGTGCTTTTAAAGCAGGAGCCAACTCATCCCATTGCGCGCCTAAAGCCTGTTGCATAATAGAAACTACGGCCATTGTTACACTCCACCTGTAAACTTAAACACCATCAATAACACAATCAGGATCATGGCAATGAAAGCTGGCACACCAAGCCAAAACCAATAACGTGCATAACGCCAATACAAAGTAGGCAGCTCCGTTTGTGTTGCTAAGGCATGCTCCGATAAACGGCGCATTTGAATTTGTAACCAAACTACAGGCAACCAACAAGCACCCGCTAGCGCATACAAAACTAAACTCAGCATAATCCACGGCGTGGTGAGTGGATAATGTAAGAGATACACCATCCACAAACCGCTGATTGGCTGAAAAATAACAGTCGGGGTAGTAAATAACCAATCGGCTAGCACTACATGCCGATTCATCACAGCGATATGCGCAAGATTTCCGCTACGATCTGCCATCCACTTATAAAAAGCGCTGCCTAAACCCGTCCCAAATAGCAGTACCATGCTTAAAATATGCAGGTACTTAAGACTGAGGTAGCTCATGCTCGCTCCCCTAACCCCAAGGGCATCCGCCCCAGAAACTGCTTAAAGCCCGTTACATCCGCTGTATTACCTTTCTCCAACATACGCATATTATCGGGATGTAGCACTGGAATCAGCTTATGTCCCACCTTAGCACTGAGCATAATTAACGACCAAGGAATCGAGATAGTCAGCGCTGGCTTTTTCCCTTGCTGCGCCCGCAAAGCTTGGAGCCAAGTTTCTAGCGTATATTCTTTAGGCCCCACGACATTAATCACTTGCTTAGTGGGTTCCGCAGTTAAGCAATGCAAAACCGTAGCCACCACATCGGTAACATTCACCGGCTGAATCCGCTGCTGTCCACCGCCGGGGAGACTAATAATCGGTAAAGCGGCTAAGCGCCGGAACATAGCATCGCTGGCCCCACCTAGCCCATACACGAGGGATGGACGGAGAATAAACCAATCTAAATTTAAAGCTTTTAACCCATCATCCGCAGCCTTTTTGCTGAGTTGATAAGGTACAAAACCTGCCTCAACCCCAAGCGCAGAGATTTGAATAATGCGTTTAACTCCTTGCTGCTCACTGGCTTTAAATAGTGCCAAAGGGGCACGTGTATGCAGATTTTCAAAGGACTGCCCACGGGTTTCAGCAATAATCCCCACCGCATTAATCACTACATCCACACCCGCTAAATAGGGAACCCACTGTTCAGGCTGCAACATTTCATTGAAATTGATACCATAGCGGCGCGCAATCGGTACGATGCTATGCCCAGCTTGCTCTAAGGCTGTTTTAATCGATCCACCAATAAAACCGCTGGCACCCGTGATTAATACTTTCATAGCTGCTCCTTTTTAGATGAATTTAGAGCTAAACTAAGGCAAACACACTAGATTAGGCTTCCGTTTTGATCATTTCGGAATGGATTTTTGGTTTAATTTACGAAATTGCCCAGGGGTCATACCGACAATCTCACGGAAAGCCTCATAAAAATTCGACTGTGAACTGAACCCTACATCCAGACCAATGCCCAGCACCGTAGCTTTAGGTTCGTTGATTAATTGAGCTTTAGCTGCTTCCACACGCTGCTCGCGTAAATAGCGCGAGAAACTTTTGCCCAAACGTGTATTGATCAACTCAGATAACTGGTAATGGCTTAGACCCAAAGCCGCTGACAAACTGGGCAAATCTAACTCCGTATTCTGATACAGCTGTTGAGTTTGCATGAATTGCTGCAGTGTTTGTAAAGCAGCCTCACAATCGACTTTGCCTAACGTGGAAACTGCATAAGTTTCTCTTGCTGCCTCTGCGACTTCGGTGGGTAATTGTGGGGCGAAGCTTAAAACTATACTGACGAGCACAAACCCACAGCCAATCGCTGTCGCATACAAGCTAAAAAACACTCGATCCGGTACGAAAGAATTACTCACCCCAAGTAAAATAACCAAGATCGCCAGAGCAAATATGAGGGCTAAGCCTAAAAGCTCCAAGCGGAAACGATTACGTTGTGCTCGTAAAGCATAAATATTGAAGCCTAGACGGATTAAATACCCAGAACCGACCACAAAAGCTAAAGGCAATCCCCAATTAGACGGCAAAACTAGTGCTAACAGAACCGGTAAGAAATGCCTCCAGCGTTGAGTGAATGCTTGGATTTGTGCCTCTAACAAAGGCGCACTGAGTAGATAAAAAGTGGGAGCCACCATAAATAATAAAATATTGTAAAAACGGCTGTGCACCCAATCAGTACCAAACTCTAGATAGCTAAAATTTAAAACTTGAATACCCGCTAAAATAACGAGCAACACAGCACTCAACTGAGCGACCACTTGAGTGGACTGGCGCACGGCATAGAGTCCTAATAAGCCTGCATTGATCACCGAAAAGCCAATCAACAAGAGGGCCAAACCTGTCAATAAATTCATCATGCCCTTAAGGCGAACGGCTGAATAAAATTACGCAATAGCTGTAAACAAGCTGCTGGCTCTTCCACCGGCAACATATGTCCTGAAGCTAATTCCGTATGACTTTGTAAATTGGGTAAAACGCCTGCTAACGCTCGTCCGGCTTTAATCGGGGTCATACGATCATATTCGCCGAAAATTAATTGGGTAGGCGCAATGATTTTTTGCGCGGCTAGCTCGCCATTTTGATAAGCCTGACAAACTGCTAAATCCGTAGCTAAGGGATTCTGCTGCATAATTTGCCCTGCTATTGCTAAGGGGGCTAAGCCTGGAACCTGTGAGTTGCCAAATTGATAAGCTTCTCCAAAGCCCCAACTCAACATAGCAGCAACCGCTGCTGGCTTATTCTTCTGTGCCAACTGTAGGAGCTGATCATTTACCGGAATAGCGGCTCCAGTTGCAAGCAAGCTCAACGAACGGATTCGAGCTGGTTGCATAGCAGCCGCCTCTAAAGCGACTAAAGCCCCTTGAGAATGACCGACTAAACTCACCGTTTGAATT
Organism: uncultured Thiothrix sp.; assembly: GCF_937876535.1. Classification (GTDB taxonomy): domain Bacteria; phylum Pseudomonadota; class Gammaproteobacteria; order Thiotrichales; family Thiotrichaceae; genus Thiolinea. The sequence goes on along the minus strand of NZ_CALFHZ010000012.1, from coordinate 22,630 downwards.
TTTAGTTGATCAATTAAATCCCAGACCCAAATGGCAGCAGCTTCAATTGAAGCTAAAGCTTGGCCGGTGGAGAGGCTATGCGCAGGAAAATCAGGTGCTAGTACAGAAAAGCCATGAAAAGCAAACCAGCGGGTTTGGAGCTGCCAAGCACGATGATCCATCCCACTGCCGTGTAAGAAGATGACCGTAGGTAAATTCGCATCGAAAACTTTGCCACCTGTACCAAGATAAATTTGGGCTTGTTGGAAGTTTAGATACATGAGCTACTCCTTGACTAACTTCGCAGCAGCTTTCAAACCCCGACTAAAATCAGCTTGAATATCCTGTAAGGCTTCTAACCCTACCGAAACACGTAACAGATCCGCACTAATCCCTGCTGCCTGTTGGGCTTGTGAGTCTAACCGTGAATGCGTCGTTGAAGCAGGATGTAAGACTAAAGTACGTGAGTCACCCACATTCGCAAGATTAGTACCAAGCTGCAACGCATCCATAAAAGCTAAACCTGCAGCTAAACCGCCGTGAATGCCAAAGCTTAAAATAGAGCCTGCCCCTTGCGGCATCAACTCTTGAGCCAAAACATACTGTGGATGCGTACTTAAACCCGGATAATTCACCCAAGCCACCCCGCCTTGCTGAGTCAGCCACTCGGCCAAAGCCTGTGCATTGTCTACATGCTTAGCCATACGTAAATTTAAAGTTTCTAAACCCTGTAGCAGTAAAAAAGCATTCTGTGGACTTAAAGCTGCCCCGAAATCACGCATAGCCTCAGCACGAACCCGCATAGTGAAAGCGGCGGGGCCAAACTCTTCCCAAAAATTTAAACCTTGGAAGGGTGCATAATCTTCAGTAAGGGTTGGAAAAGCACGTTGCTCTGTACCCCAATTAAAATTCCCACCGTCAATAATCGCGCCACCTACAGCATTTCCACTACCACCAATCCATTTAGTTAAAGAATGCACAACAATATTCGCTCCCAAGTCGATAGTTTTAGCCAAAGCGGGGGTTGCAAAAGTGGCATCCACGACTAAAGGCACAGCCTGCGCTTGGGTGATGGCTGCTAATTTAGGTAGATCGGCAATATCTAAAGCGGGGTTACCAATGGATTCGCAAAAAACCAATTTAGTATTGGCTTGAATAGCCGTAGCCACTGCTGTGTGATCATTAATATTCACAAAGCTCGTGGTGATACCAAAGCGCTTTAAGGTATAGCGTAATAAAGTTGCGGTTGAACCATAAATCTGCGCGGCAGCAACAATATGGTCGCCCACCGAACATAAACTTAAAAAAGTGGTGAATAGAGCACTCATGCCCGAAGCCGTACAGACACAACCTACGCCCCCTTCTAAAGCCGCTAAGCGTTGCTCTAACACAGCTACCGTAGGGTTGCTCATCCGACTATAAATATGCCCACCCTGCTCAACATTAAATAAGGCAGCACCTACTGAAGCCTCTCCAAAAGCATAACTAGTGGTTTGATAAATCGGTACTGCGCGACTGCCATATGGTGGTTCAGGTTGGTAGCCTGTATGCAATGCTATGGTAGCGGGGGCAAAGAAGGACGCAGTGGGCATAACTGGCTCCTATAAAAACAAATCATTGGGCAGAACAAGGTATTTTTTTGTAAAAAACTACTCATTGGAATGAGCCTTAGGCCAGCTAAACTGAACAACTAGGCTCCTCCCATTGACTAAGTATCCTGATAGTACTGCATTTAATCCAGCTTAGATGCTATGTACCAGCGGAATGCTCTATACTTGCCTGCTATTCTTAATCTATCGCGACTTGATGGGCAGTTGAAACCATGTCGACCTCAGTAAAAGCAACAGCGCCAAAAGCGGACACACCTTTAATTGATAACCGCTTTAGTGTGCGTCGTAAAATGTCCTCCACCGCTTTAGCCGATGTATATTGGGCTGATGACTTATATACCCCCACTCAAGGTGAGCAAGATCATTTCGTCTTATTGGTCTTAGCGGCTCCTGCCATTAGCACACTGCCAGGCTTTGCTAAAGCTTGGTCTGCGGTTATGTCACGCCCTGCCCCGCCTGCAGCTTCTTATCCAACTATTCTCGATTGGGGGAGTGAAGGTGATAACTACTGGTTTAGCTGCGCTAACACTCAGGGCAGCCTACTGAGCGAATATTTTAATGAAATTGATAAGCGCGGTTTGACCCCTGATCAAGCTTTTAATCTAACTGAAGCTATTAGTCATGCTTTAAGTAATGTGCAAGCAGGGGCTTTTGGTTATTTTGAACCGGGTAGCACTTTACGTACTGATCATGGCTATGTATTGCTGAATGCCCCTCTAGTTAAAGTGATGCATTCACTTCTTTTGCAGCAAACGGGCGTGCGCTCACCTTTGGCATTACATTCACCGTGGCTAAGCCCTTCAGTCGCGGTTGGCGATATACCCGTCACTGAAGATGATAGCTTTTCGATGGCCAGCTTGTATCAGATGCTCTTAGGTCTACAGCCCCCTTATGGTCAACAAAGCACTCTAACAGCCTTAGCACGTGGGACGCCATTAACTGCTAATCCAAAACTCAAAGCTGAAGCTCAACAAGTTTTAACTCAGGCACTCTCACTACAGCGTAACCAACGCCCAGAAAATCCAGAAGCCTTATTAAAAGCCTTAGGGCGAAAAAACTATCGTAAAGTCTTATTGCCACTGGCAGCTTTAGCAGCCTTAGGTGTGGTGGTTTATGCCAGTTATCATTTAGTCTCAAAATTTGATGATTTACTGAATAAACCTACACAAATTACTCAAACCCAGACACCTGCTAAACCAGCAACCACCACTTCCAGTACGGAAGCCATTGTTGGCAAAACTGATACAACTAACCCACCCACCACTGAAGCAGTAAGCCTAGTCAATGAGTCGGCTGTTAAACCTGTTGAAACAGCTGCTTCTACAAATACACCAACTGTGCCAGCAACTCCTGCAGAGCCTATTAATCCTGCCGGTACGACTACGGTAGCAGCACCCACACCGCTAGCAACTACTGAAGCGACTACAACTGCTACCACTACTACAAACACAATAGCTCCACCAACAACAGCAACTTTACCTACTGAAACGACTTCTACTCAAACCATACCCAGCACGACTACTACAGAAGTTATTGCAACCGAACCTTCAACCACAAGCAGTCAAGTTGCTAGTTCAGAAGTAACCACTCAGGCCAATCCTGAGCAGCAAGCTCAATTGACACAATTGATTTTAAAAGCGACTGAAGCGTTTAATGCGGGCAATACTAATGGGTCTGATGGGGCTTTAGCCACTCTACGTCAAGTATGGGCAGTTGCTCGACAAGAGCCTAATGCACGCGCCTTGCTGAATAAAATCATTGCACAACAACAGCAGCAAACTGAAAGCCATATCAATCTCAATAAACCCGAAGCAGCCAAAGCCTCATTAACCCAAACCGATGATTTAATTCGTGAATTTACTTTAACGGATCGGATTGAAGAGCAAGTCCGTTTAGAAAGCATCTTAGAAATTCGCGAGCGTGAGCAACGTGAGGCGGGTGATTTATTACAACAAGCAAAAACGGCTATCCAACGCGGCAATCTAGGCAAAGAAGCTGGTGAGAGTAATGCCCTTGCGTATCTGAATAAGCTTATGTTTATCCTACCTAACAACACTGAAGGGCAGGCACTTTTAGAAAATGTGGTGCAAGCACGCCAAGCCCAAATCAAAACTAGTCTGGAGCGCAATAAACTCAGCAAAGCAGGCGATTATTTGGATGAAACGAGTCGTTTAATTCGTAAGTATAATCTGACTGGACTCACCAAAACTCAAGCTTCTTTAGAACGAGATTATCGGCAAGCTGTCGAGGCAAGACAGGCACAAACTGTTAATAGTCAAGCACCTAACTTAGCGGTGACCGAACAAGAGGCAGTCGATCAATCTGCTAGTATTGTGCCCCCCCCTGCTGAAGGTGAACGTTATGTAACCCCGAATGATGACTTAACGGTATTAAATCAAGCTATTCCATCCACTAACGAATCAGCAAGTCAACAGCCCGTAGTCGGTGAATTACAAAATCCCGAGTCTGCTACTGTACAAACCATGACTAGACCTAGACGCCCACAGCCTGCACCTGTACAAGCCTCCTCAGAAGAAATCCAAGGTGGCCCAGCTCAGGTAGAAATTCTCGAGCAACCGCTTCCCCAAGAAATTACTCAGCCTGCCGTAGAACCAGCACCCACAGTTGCGACTCAACCGGAAGAACTGCCCGTAGAAGTCGTACTCCCTGAACCACAAGCGACTCCTGTGGCTGCTGGTACGATTAATAATCAAGGCGTTTTAAATGTACGTGGTTTAGCAACACCAACTGCAGAAGAGATTCCTGATAGTGAACGTAAATAAGTTAGCTTACTAAAGAAAAAAGGCTCCAGTTGGAGCCTTTTTCTTATCAAGACTTAGTCAGTCTTAACTTACATCATGCCGCCCATGCCGCCCATATCTGGCATTGCTGGAGCTGCATCTTTCTTTGGTAACTCAGCCACCATCGCTTCAGTAGTGATGATTAAGCCTGCTACAGAAGCTGCATTTTGCAGCGCTGTACGCGTTACTTTAGTCGGATCTAAGATACCCATTGCGATCATGTCGCCGTACTCAGAAGTACGTGCGTTATAGCCTTGGTTACCTTCGCTCGCTTTCACTGCATTCAGAATAACTGAAGGCTCATCACCTGCGTTTGCGCAGATTTGACGTAAAGGCTCTTCCATAGCGCGCATCGCAATTTGGATACCAACGTCTTGCTCGTGGTTTTCGCCTTTTAAGCTACCAATGGCTTGTAAAGCACGTACCAGTGCAACACCACCGCCAGGAACCACACCTTCTTCAACCGCAGCGCGCGTTGCATGCAGAGCATCTTCTACGCGAGCTTTTTTCTCTTTCATTTCGACTTCAGTCGCAGCACCAACTTTAATTACCGCTACACCGCCAGCCAATTTAGCCATACGCTCTTGGAGCTTTTCACGGTCGTAATCAGAAGTAGTGACTTCCATTTGCGCACGAATTTGCTCAACACGAGCTTTGATGTCATCAGCAGAACCAACACCGTCGATTACAGTGGTGTCTTCTTTAGTGATTACAACGCGCTTTGCTTGACCTAAGTCTTCTAAAGTCACATTGTCTAAGCTCATGCCCACTTCTTCAGAAATGACCGTAGCGCCAGTCAGAATCGCTAAATCTTGTAACATCGCTTTACGACGATCACCAAAGCCTGGAGCTTTAACTGCCGCGACTTTCACGATACCGCGCATATTGTTCACTACTAAAGTGGCTAAGGCTTCGCCTTCGATATCTTCAGCAATGATCAATAAAGGCTTGCCTGATTTTGCAGCGCCTTCTAAAGCGGGCAACAATTCGCGGATATTAGAGATTTTTTTGTCGTGCAACAGAATGTAAGGGCTATCCAACTCAGCCGTCATGCTTTGTTGATTGTTGACGAAGTAAGGAGACAGGTAGCCACGATCAAATTGCATCCCTTCAACCACAGCTAATTCATTCTCTAAAGAGTTACCTTCTTCAACCGTGATAACGCCTTCTTTACCGACCTTATCCATCGCATTCGCAATGATAGTACCGATAGATTCATCAGAGTTAGCAGAGATTGTGCCTACTTGAGCGATTGCATTATTATCTTCGCAAGGCTTAGACATAGCGTGTAATTTTTCAACTGCAGCAGTCACTGCTTTGTCAATACCGCGTTTCAGATCCATTGGATTCATGCCCGCAGTCACTGACTTCATGCCTTCACGCACGATAGCTTGCGCTAATACGGTTGCAGTTGTGGTACCGTCACCTGCTGCATCAGAAGTTTTAGAGGCAACTTCTTTCACTAATTGCGCGCCCATGTTCTCGAATTTGTCTTCAAGTTCGATTTCTTTCGCAACTGATACACCGTCTTTCGTCACAGTTGGCGCACCGAAAGATTTTTCTAAAACCACGTTACGGCCTTTAGGGCCTAAAGTTACTTTAACTGCATTCGCTAATACATTAACGCCTTTCACCATCCGTGAACGCGCATCATCACCAAAACGTACGTCTTTAGCACTCATTCTTTTTAATCCTCTTTAAATCAGTTAGCTGGGTGAATTAAGCAATAACTGCCAAAATATCTTCTTCACGCATGATCAATACTTCTTGACCATCGACTTTCACTGCAGTACCAGCATATTTACCGAACAGTACTTTGTCGCCAACTTTAACTTGTGGAGCGATACGCTCACCGTTATCACTTGCTTTACCTGGGCCAACTGCTAAAACTTCGCCACGATCTGGTTTCTCAGTTGCATTATCAGGGATGATGATACCGCTGGCGGTTTTACGCTCTTCTTCCATGCGACGCACAACAACGCGATCATGCAAAGGACGAATACTCATTGTGGATACTCCTCGGATTTATTGAATCAGGATTTATTTGGGGGCTAGCAGGGAATTTTCAACCTGTTAGCACTCAGTGTTAACGAGTGCTAATAATAAGGACGGCTTGAGCAAAGTCAAGGGTGAGAAAATGAAAAAAATTTAAGGCTCATCCTTACGGATGTACTCACCCTCTAATGCAGTAGGTGTAGGTCGCGGGGCATTCGGCTCATTAACACGGCTATTACTATGAATATAAACATCGTTGTAGACCACTCCCGACTGTCGTTGCAGGCGCTTGGCAAACAGCTTCATTAACAGCTTGCGGGTAGGTGGCAACAGGCAGAATAACCCCAGAAAATCGGTAAAGAAACCGGGCGTCATCAGCAAAATACCGCCCAAAACGATGAAAATACCCTCTTTCAATTCGTCAGCAGGAAGCTGTCCTTGACGCAAATTATTTTGAAATCGAGCCAATGCCGCCAGACCTTGTTGCTTTAATAAATAAGCACCCAACACAGAGGTAGCAATGACTAATAAGATGGTGGGTAAAGCGCCAATCACATGCCCTACTTGGATAAGCAAATAGATTTCAATCAAGGGTACGGCAAAAAATAACAGCGCTAAAATGGGTAAAGTACGCAAAACCAAAGTCCTTTTGTAGCAAGATAGCACTTAGTATTGAGGTTTTACGCTAGTTTTCAAGCAAAAATGATGAATATAAGGACTTAGGCCATTTTGCTGACTGACTGTGGCAATTCATTGGCAGGGGTACATAAATGTTTAAAAGGAAACGGCTTCACCCTGAGCAAAATCAACACCAATCCCGCGCAAACGCTCTAAAGTTTCTGCGTCTTCAACCAACTCAGCAATTGTGTGCAAATTCATCACCTGTCCGACCTCATGCACTGCTTTAATCATGGCGGCATCCACCGGGTTAGAGACTAAATTATGTACAAAGTTACCATCAATTTTTAGATAGCTTAGTGGTAGGTCACGTACATAATTCAAGGAGGAAAAGCCACTTCCAAAATCATCCAAAACCAAATGACAACCTAGAGTATGAAGTGATTTCATCAAACGCTTAGTCTGTACAAAATTAGCAATCGCCACTGACTCGGCAATCTCAAAACAGAGTAAGGAAGGATTAACATTGTGCTTATTGATTTCAGCGTGAATGAAGGCAAATAAGTCAGGATCTTGTACCGCCTGTGAGGACAGATTAATCATCAGCCTTGGCTCTATCCCTTCTTTGCTACGCAAGTTATTCGTAGTGATCATCTCCAAAACTTGGCGAATAATCCATCGGTCAATTCTCGTCATCATATCGAGACGATCAGCAGCTGGCAGAAAGCTACCGGGACTTAGCAGATGCTTTCTGAATGGTAGGCGTAAAAGCACTTCATATTGATGATAAGGAAACTGCATAGTCCCCTGCAGAGGCATGATCGGTTGGACAAACAGAATGAAACGATCATTTTCTAGTGCTTTTTCTAAGACTTTACTCCAATCAGTATGCCTTTGCTCTGACTGATAAACTTCCTCTGAATTTAGATGTGCAAACGTTTGATTACGTCCTAAGGCTTTAGCGGTATAACAAGCTTTGTCTGCATCCGCAAAGAGAGTCTTTAAGGTGAGCTCAGGGGCAGGAATGAACTCGACTAAGCCAATACTTCCAGTGACAGTGAAGATTTTACCTTCCCAACTAAAACGAAAATTACGTAGTTCTATTAAAATAGAATCCATAATTGCACGCGCTTTTTCTAGAGCGCAATTTTCTAGAAAAATCGCGAACTCATCCCCCCCCATCCTTGCTACTTTGTCAGTCTGTCGTACAAAGCGCTGGAAAATATGTGCAACTTGCTTCAGTAGCTCATCACCTGCTTGATGGCCACAAGTGTCGTTTACAATTTTGAAGTTATCTAGATCAATACTTACTAGAACATGCGTCTTAAGAATGCCCGATTCATCATGCGCAACCTGTTCTAAATACTCCTCAAAACTACGCCGATTCATTAAACCGGTTAGCGCATCATGTGAAGCTTGCTGATAAAGTCTATTTATAACTTTACGATCAGCAGTTACATCACGAAAGATAAAAACGAGAGTGTTTGCAGGGTCATGTAGGTGTGTTGTATGCAACTCAACATAGCGTGCTTCCCCCACTTTAGGAGTTAATTTTACTTGCCCAAATTGCAATAAGTGTTGGGGGTGAGCCTTATGTACCTCCATGACACGTGGCACTATCGCTTTACTTTGGGCATCTTCAATATGCACAATATCATAGATGTTTTTACCAACAACTTCTTCGTGAGTATAACCGATTAGCACTTCAGCACTTTTATTCAAATAGATGATGGCACCATCACCACTTACGGTGATAACACCTCCAGCCAGCTCTTCAAGGATCCATTCAGTTGGACTGTTTTCATCTGTGGTTAGATAGCCATCGGCATAAGCATTCACACTGTTAGGATTAGAGTTAGTTAAAGTTTTACTCCAGTTAAAATCACCACGAAAAAATAATACAACTGTTTGTGTTGCTAAGAGCCCCAATAACAGCCACAGAATAACCGGAGAGGTACTCGTACTACCCTGAATAGACTGCCAAGCGCCTACCCCTAGACCAACCACTAGTAGTGTCAATGAGAAGAAGGTTTTGAAGAAACGCATTGCGCCCCCGCAGTCATTATTAAATTATTTTTATATTAATTACACTTATGACTATACATGGATATGCTCAAGGATGCTACACCGCCCATCGCATCCCCATCAACCTGCTTAATGACCTTAAAAAAAGCAATTTTAAAACTTACATTATCTATTTTTGGCTTTTCTAAAGGCAAGCTATTTACTAAAAGCAATCTTTGAAAAACCTAATAAATTTCAATCCCGTTACAGTTGACATTATTTAATGGAAAAGTATATTTTAACGGTTTCTGAACAACTGTAGAGAGACAGTAATAACATGGCAAACATAAATTTAGATTCTTTAAGTGTTGCTGAATTAGACAAGTTAAAATATAACATTGAGCATGCCATCAGTAATCGCAAGCAAAGTGAATTATTAGATGTGCGTAGAAAGTTAGATGAGTTAGTTGATAACTCAGGGTTTAGCCTACAGGAAATATTAGAAGCTAAATCGGTACGCAAACCAGTTCAACCGAAATATCGTAACCCAGAAAATGCAGAGAACACTTGGACAGGCCGTGGTCGTCGCCCAGTCTGGGTCGAGCAAGCCCTAAGCGCTGGTAAAACTTTAGATGATTTGCTGATTTAATCTGCTGAATCAGACTAAAGCAGTCAGCGATAAAAGTCTGCTCGTCAGGCTTTTATCAGCAGTTATTGTGTGTCAACCCTCTCTTGCAAGTAATTCCTACTACTTACGCCTCAACAAGCCTTTGTACTTCCTATGAAGAGCTTTGCGGTTAGTAAATATTTAATCTACTATAAGCAGCTTCCCAGATCTAAATGGAGATTAGCCTAGGTTGAACTGTAGACAAGGGATCTTTAACAGCTTAGCCGATGCTCATCAAGGGCTAAGCTCCTACACTTTAATGTTGTCGCTTTTGATAGGATACAAAAGAGCTTCCTTGGCATGAAAAACCTGATTCTAATCTGCTGGCTATTCATAATCAGTTTGAATGCAGCAGCCTTCCCAGAGCCATTGCCGGTTGACCAAGCCTTCCAAGTCTCTGTTGAACCACTTGACAAAGAACAAGTACGTGTTAATTGGAAAATTGCGGATGGCTACTATCTCTACCGCAAAAAAATTGACCTGAGTTCTAAGCATCCAGAGATTCAACTCCCCTCTTTAGATAAGCTTAGTTTCCCAACAGGCGATTTCAAGACCGATGCGAATTTTGGGCAGATGGAGGTTTATCATCAAAGTTTTACACTTGATATACCCGTTACACGCAGCCCTAGCACCCAACAAGCGCTCGAACTAGAGATTGAAGCTAAGTACCAAGGTTGTGCTGATGCTGGACTCTGCTACCCACCACAAAAGAAAACTTTTAAACTACAACTAGCCTCCTTAGGAAATACACCAGCTACTCCTAGCCCAAATAAGAATCCTGTTGAAACTACTTCAGTCGATACGACTACTAACAAGCTTGACGATGCAAAACCGAAACTAATCAAACCACTGGCAGCGAATGCCGATCCTGCTGTTGAGCCTTTACCACTTGATCAGGCCTTTAAATACAACTTAGTTGCTGTTGACCAGAAAACGCTAGTAGCCCATTGGGATATTCAGCCTGATCATCAGTTGTACCGCAGTCGAATTAGCTTTTCCATACAAGCTAATGAAGACTTTCATTTAGACCCACCTCTCTTCCCAGCGGGCGAACTCGTCAAAGATGATTACTATGGTAGCCTAGAGGTCTATACTAAGTCGCTCGATGTTAGTATTCCTATTCGTCAGACAGGTACTACCATTACCCTACCTAAAAAGCTTACGGTCATTACTGAATATCAAGGTTGTTCTGACAGTACTGGAATCTGTTATCCGCCAGTTAAAACTTTAGTTGATATTGATTTAAGTGCGGCTCCTCCCAAACTAGAAAGCCTGCCAGACACTAAAAATACCTCCGCTATTCAAGATGATGCCTATACTTCAGCCTTAGCAGGGGCAAGTTTATTAGGCACTATTCTTATTTTCTTTGGGGGTGGCTTACTCTTAGCCTTCACACCTTGCGTGTTTCCTATGTTCCCGATTTTATCGGGAGTGATTGCAGGTCAATCCGATTTATCAGCACGTAAAGCTTTCTTTTTGTCTCTAGCTTATGTGACCGCTAGCTCCATCGCTTATGCACTCATTGGTATTTTCTTTGGCTTATTTGGGGCTAATTTACAAACTACACTTCAACATCCGGTAGCTATTGGCACCTTCGCCACCTTATTTGTGATTTTGGCCTTTTCAATGTTTGGCTTCTTTGATCTGCAAATGCCAACTAGCTTGCAATCACGTTTGAATGAATTCAGCAATAAGCAACAAGGCGGTAGTTTATTGGGTGCAGCCATCATGGGCTTTATCTCTACCCTAATTGTTGGACCGTGTGTGGCACCACCTTTAGCGGGCGCACTAACCTATATTGCTCAAACCAAAGATGCATTTTTAGGGGGTATTGCTCTATTTACCATGGGCTTTGCTATGGGAATCCCTTTACTCATTGTAGGTACATCAGCGGGGCATTTGCTACCACGTGCTGGTACTTGGATGGATACTACCAAAGCAATCTTTGGCATGCTTATGCTCGGTTTGGCTATTTCCATGCTTAAACGCATTGTACCGATTGAAGTGACAATGGCTCTGACTGGAACCTTGCTAGTTTCTTCAGGGATTTACATGGGTGCATTAGATAAAATCTCTGAAGAGTCGACAGGTTGGAAACGTTTTTGGAAAAGTATTGGTCTAATTATGGTATTTTATGGAGCAATACAGCTATTAGGTGTTGCTGTTGGTAGTACCAATCTATTTCAGCCTTTAAAGGGTGTTTTAACCGTTTCTGCTAATACTGTACAAGCTAATCACTTAAACTTTCAAACCATAAAAAGCGTTGCTGATTTAGAAGCTAAATTAGCACTAGCTAAACAGAATCAACAAGCCACTATGCTCGACTTTACAGCAACTTGGTGTCCTGATTGCGAAACCTTGGAAAAAGTCACTTTCGTCGATTCTAATGTCATGAAGAGCTTGCAAGGTGTACAAATACTCAGAGCTGATGTATCCGCACAGGATGAATTAGATCGTGCTTTAGCTGCAAAATTTACTGTCCCTGGACCTCCTGCTATCTTGTTTTTTGATTTAAACGGCAATGAAATCAGAAAGATACGCGTACAAGGTTATAAGAATCCCGAGCAATTTGTTAAAATAACTGATCAGTTACCTAGGCGTTAATGCTGGATAAATATTTTACTCAGCAAAAATTCATCTAGCCAAGCTATACTCAACACATAATATAAAAAAAAGACCAAGGAGTGCTGAGCATGCGCGATCAGGAAAATGACTATGAACTTGAAGAAGTCTCAACTCAACTAATTACAGAAAATAACAAAAAAACCAAACCCCATGTAGTTAGACGCAATATTGAAGACTATTTAGAAAAACAAGCCTTACAAAGACGTTTAAAAGATGTTTTTGATGAAGATTTCTTATTGGACTGAATCAGTTAACGTATTATCAGGGAAGATTTCTTGAATTAAGTTACGAGTAATCTTCCGTCCTTTATGTAGACTGGCTTTATCAAGCTGGTCTAAAACCCGCATTAAAGACTGAATATCTTTAGGGAAATTTTTATTGATATATTTAATAAGGTGTTCAGGTATTTGCAAGCCACGCTTATAGGCTCGCCATTTAAATGCTTCTAAAGCGCTTATTTCGTCCAGGTTATAAATTTTATAAGCTGGCCCCCAAATTAAACGCGAACCTAAGTCAGGTAATAAGCAGTTTATTTGGTGGGGGTTGGTATGAGCTGCAAACAATAAAGGTTGTCCATTTTGTCGACAGCGATTAATTAAATGAAAAACTGCTGTTTCCCACTCTAAATTTCCAATGACATAATCTAAATCATCAATTGCTAACAAAGTACAACGATCTAGACCTTCTAAAACACGTACCCCATAAGGAGCGAGTTGTTTCAGTGAAAAATAGGAAGCTGAATTACTAGCCTCTTGAGCTTTATAGCAACAAGCTTGCAGTAAATGGGACTTGCCACTACCTGCCTCGCCATATAAAAAAACTTGCTGAAAAGACTGCCAAAATGCCGAGTGCAAGAGTGCCAACGCATCTCGATTCTGCTGCATAGGATAAAAAGAATCGAAATCAAAGCCATCTAGTAGAGCAATCTTTAAAGTAAGTTGGTTCATGGCGGTGATGCATCAGTGTAAACATTACTTTGCTTATAAGTTTCGTGTAGATGCCGCATAATTACCACTAAAATAGCAGCTACTGGCAAAGCCAATAAAACACCAACAAAGCCAAATAATTGCCCGCCTGCTAATACTGCAAAAATGACTGCTACTGGATGCAAGCCGATCCGTTCCCCGACTAACCAAGGTGTCAGTACCGAGCCTTCAATGACTTGAACAACTACAAACACACCTAAAATCCAGAGCAAATTTAAAGGATCTTGAGTTTGAAACAGTATGGCAATCCCAGCAATGGTAATCCCTACAATCAGCCCCAAATACGGAACAAAGCTCACTAAACCTGCAATAAACCCAATTAAGAGCGCAAAATCTAGACCGATCAAGCTCAGCCCCAACCAGTATAAAATGCTCAGTGCAATCATCACCATGAACTGACCACGTAAGAAAGCACCCAACATCTCATCTGACTCTTTCGCTAATCGAGACACAGTAGGCTCTACAGAACGCGGCAACAAATCATGAATGTAAGCAACGAGATTATCCCAATCGCGCAGTAAATAAAACAAAAGCACTGGGATTAAGGCCAAAGTCCCAAGCCAGCCTACCACCATGAAGCCTGATTTAGAAAGCGTTTGTAGCACATTTTTGATCAATCCACCGGTTTGCTGCCAGTTGGATGCAACCAGTTCTTTGAGTTTTTCACCCTGCAAAATAGCCGGATCAACCCCTAACTGTGCTTGTAAATAGGTACCAAACATACTCAATGACCAATCTAAATAGCCTGGTAATTTCTCACCTAGATGTTTAATTTGCATCTCAAGCAAAGGTACTAAAAATAGAAAAAAAATCAAGATAATCAATGAGATCACTACAAAAACCACAGTAACCGATAGGGTACGTGAGAGCTTCATATTTTCTAAGCGATCTACTAATGGATCCCCCAAGTAAGCTAATAAAGCCGCCACAAAGAAAGGTGTCAACATCGGTGAAAGCAAATAGAACAAAGTCGTAGCAATGGTTAGAACAACTAGCCAAAACCAAATTTTTGAATCCATCAGTTAGACACGCTCTTTATTCGCAAAGGCATAATAGCTCCAGAAAAAGACATAAGCAGCTCCACTCACGATAGTGCTTGCAGCTACTAATAACTCTAAATTATCCATCACGCGTTGTGGCAAAGTATAGAAGCCAACATGCAATAAAGTGGCAGCTAACAAAATTAGCTGTAAAGCTGTGTTCACCTTGCTAATAAATAAAGGTTTCATTTCTAAAGCGCCTGTTACCCAGCGATACACCATCGCCCCCACAATAATCAGCACATCCCGCCCAAAAATGAGCCACACTATCCACCAAGGTAAAAAACCTTTAAAGCCAAACACTAGCATAATGGTGACGATAAAAAGCTTATCTGCGAGTGGGTCAAGCAAAGCACCCAAAGGAGTAAACCATTGATAACGCCGAGCTAAGTAGCCATCTAAGCCATCACTTAAGCCTGCTAATACCAATAATACCAAAGCAGCCTGATACGAACCTATCCATAATAACCAAGCAACGGGTACTACCGACAGAATTCGCGTGATGGTGATCAGATTAGGAATGTACTTAAGTGCAGACATAGTGACCTAACATTAAAAGATTAATTGTACTGCATCTTGCCCTAGCTTCTGGCGTAAACTCCGTAAGTTATTGTCATGCAATGGGATATAAAACTTATCATCTAGTCGCAACTCCGCTCGTGCACGTTGGTTACAGTAATCCAATAAAACTGTGTAGCGTGGTTCAGGCGCTTCAACCAACCAAGTTTGTAATTCATTCATAAACCCTGCTACCACGTGCTGAGCATCAACGCGTAATTTCAAACGTCGTAGAAAACTTTCGCGTAAAGTTTGCATATCATAAATGGATTCTATTCTTAAGCGGGATGAACCCGTACGTTGATCCACACTAACGGTACCTTCTATGGCGACAATCGCTTCTTTTTCTAAAAGATGACCAAATTGAGTAAACGTATCGGCGAATAATAAAATTTCGTACTCCGAAACAGTACGATCCTCAAGTTTAACGAAATAACGCTTACCCCGATCCGAAGTTTGTATCCGAATATTCGCAATTAACGCACCGAACAAAACGGACTCTTTGGCATAACGTTGTGAGCCACTACCATCGTATTCCATAATATCGCGTAGGCTCATTTTGCTAACCGCTTTCAGCTCTTGCTCGTACTCATCCAATGGATGACCGGTCAGATATAAACCTAAGGTTTCCTTTTCTAAGCGCAAACGCTCTTTTTCAGGCCACTCGGGTAACTCTTGCATCGCCGTTTCAGCTTTATGGCTGACCATTGCACCGCCAAACAAGTCAACTTGCCCTACGCCTTGATCACGATGATATTGCTCAGCTCGCTTCAGAGCTTCAGGGAGAAACTCGATTTTGGCACGCCGTGAACCCGGTAAAGAATCTAAAACCCCAGCCTTGATTAAAGTTTCAAGTACACGCCGTGTCACCTTATGCGAGTAAATTCTTTGGCAAAAATCAAGCAGTGACTTATAAGCTCCTTTGGCTGTCCGCTCCTCCATAATCACTGAAATTGCCGACTCACCCGCTCCTTTCACTGCACCTAAGCCATAAATAATATGGTTCTTTTCATCGACGGTGAAATGATATTCGGAAGCATTCAAATCAGGGGGCAGAATTTTTACGCCTAACTGCCGACAGTCATCCAACAACATAACGACCTTATCGGTGTTATCCATATCTGCGGATAAAACCGCAGCCATAAAAGCCGCTGGATAATGTGCTTTCAGCCAAGCGGTTTGGAAAGCAACTAAGGCATAAGCGGCAGAATGGGATTTATTGAAACCATACTCGGCAAACTTTTCCATCAAATCGAAGATAAAACCAGCTTGGTTTTCATCAATTTGATTACCCCGCGCACCCTCCATAAAAATGGAACGCTGCTTAGCCATTTCCTCAGGCTTTTTCTTACCCATCGCACGTCGCAACATATCCGCACCGCCCAGCGTATAATTCGCTAGCACCTGCGCAATCTGCATAACCTGCTCTTGGTAGACGATAACCCCATAGGTCGGCTTGAGAATTTGCTCTAAGCTCGGATGTGGGTATTCAACTTTGGCAATACCTTTTTTCCGATTGATAAAGTCATCCACCATCCCTGATTGCAAAGGCCCCGGACGGAACAGCGCGACCAGCGCAATTACATCCTCAAACACATCTGGCTGCAGACGGCGAATCAAGTCTTTCATGCCGCGCGATTCCAACTGGAATACTGCAGTAGTTTTCTGTGCTTTTAATAAATCAAAAGAAGCCTGATCATCGAGCGGGATACGATTAATATCGACTAAAGGTAAGTTTTTCACTGTGCGTTGGCGATTAATAGTCTCCAGCGCCCACTGAATAATGGTGAGATTACGTAAGCCTAAAAAATCAAACTTAACTAAACCAACTGCTTCAACATCATCTTTATCATATTGCGACACAACGCCCTTACCGGTCTCATCACAGAGAATCGGCGTAAAATCAGTTAGGTCAGAGGGCGAAATCAGCACACCACCTGCATGCTTCCCCGTATTACGGGTTAAACCTTCAAGCGACAGCGCCATATCCATCAGCGCTTTCACTTCTTCATCTTTTTCGTACAGTTCAATGAGTTCGGGAGAAACTCGCTCTGCATCATCCTTGGATTTAGCTGAACGCCCAAGCGCATCCTCTAAACTAATTCCTAACACGAAAGGAATTAATTTAGCCACTCGATCCACGAAGCCATAAGGGTGACCAAGCACCCGCCCCACATCACGCACCACCGCTTTTGCGGCCATCGAACCGAAGGTCACAATTTGTGAGACTTGATTACGCCCATAAGCCTGCGCCACATAATCGATCACCTTATCGCGATTATCCATACAGAAGTCGATATCAAAGTCTGGCATCGATACCCGTTCTGGATTTAAAAAGCGCTCGAATAATAAGTCATAAGCCAACGGGTCAAGATCAGTAATCTTTAAAGCATAAGCGACTAAAGAACCTGCTCCCGAACCCCGCCCGGGGCCTACGGGAATATCATTATCTTTCGCCCATTGAATGAAATCGGCAACAATCAGAAAGTAGCCAGGAAAACCCATTTTGTTGATAACATCTAATTCAATCCTCAGACGCTCATCATAAGGCTTGCGCTTTTCCGCAAACGCTGGCGTACCACGCGGAAACTGCTCTCCAAACAGAAAATCTAAACGCTCTTCTAAGCCCTCTTCACCAACTTTGCAAAAATACGCTTCAGTAGTCATCCCTGCCGGAATGGGGAACTGTGGGAGATAATTTTTCCCTAAAGTCAGGGACACATTGCAGCGCTTGGCAATCTCCACCGTATTTTCAATTGCAGATGGAATATCAGCAAATAGCGCCTGCATTTCTGTAGGGGAGCGTAGATATTGTTGCTGGCTATAAGGTTTAGGACGTTTGGGGTCAGCCAACACATGACCGCTATTGATACAAACCCGCGCTTCATGAGCATCAAAGTCACTACTGGCTACAAAGCGTACATCATTGGTAGCCACTACAGGCACTTGATATTTAACAGCCAAGTCAATAGCGGCGTGAATATAATCCTCTTCACCTTCGCGACCGGTGCGCTGTAACTCTAAATAGTAGCGGTTAGGGAAAGCTGCTTGCCATTCTTGCAAGCGCTTTTCGGCTAAGTCCTTATTTCCCATCAACAAGGCCTGCCCCACATCGCCATCGCGCCCACCCGACAACATAATCACACCTTCGCTAAACTCCTTCACCCAAGCACGCTGTACACGTGGTACACCCAAGACTTGACCTTGTTGCCAAGCCTTAGAAATTAAACGGGTTAAATTCCGATACCCTGTATTATTTTGGCAAAGCAGAATAATATGAAACAGTTGCTCAGATTGATCATTCGCCAGCAGCAAGTCTACCCCGAAGATCGGTTTAATCCCTGCTCCCATCGCAGTTTTATAAAACTTCACTAAACCAAAGAAATTATTCTGATCTGTGATTGCCACCGCAGCCATGCCGGACTTTTCAACTGCTTTCATCAAAGGTTTGATGCGAATCGTGCTATCAACCAATGAGTATTCAGTATGTAAACGCAGGTGGACAAATTGAGTCATATTTGATGCTTGCTGTGGTTATAAAAAGGGTTTAAGAGGCTTGATAAGGACTTAACTTTGCCAAGCTAAGCGTGAATGATACCCTATCTCGATGCTGATCAGAATGAGTCTATCCCCATGCTAAAGTTTCTTCCCGGCTTGTTGTTACTTGAAATAATGACCGTAAGCTTGATGCTGCTTGCACCAGAGCAACTGTCTGGCTGGGGTTGGCTACGCGTCGCCACTCCTTTAGCCATTATAGCTAGTTTAATGGCTTTATGGTTTAGCGCATTATCAAATCAACAACGCAAAGATGAAATTATGCGCCTGCAAGAAAACCATGCGCGTGAGCGCGAAAAAATTAAAGTCAATGCAGAGCGTGCTAAGCATCAAGTAACGAAAGAAGCACAAAAACAAGTGCAACAAGAGATTAAACGCACGACAGCCCAAGCCAACTTTAAAGTGGGTTTAGCAGTAGCTGGAGCGGCAAGCCTAGGTGGTTTTTTACTCTTAACTCAATTTGTGACTATTGGCATTTTACTGCTAGGGACAGCGGGTGGTACCTTAGGAGGCTATCTGTTGCGTCTTAAACAGGAGCGCTCCAACCAAGTTGCACGCCTTGCTAAAAAACCTGACCCCACCCCTCGCCTGATTAACTCAGAAAATAAAACCAACTAATTCATCACTGGTAACTAACTATCAGTCAGCTCAAGCAGCTTATCGTTGACTGCTTTACCCTTGTTTATAGCAAGGATAATAATTTAAAAACTTATTATTCTACTTACAAAAATGACAGGTTGAGCACTATGCATGAAACATTATTAGAAGATATTAAATTTCATCTTGATCATTTAGATACCTATGACCGTACTTACTTTTTAGCAGGTTGGGTTTTCAGTACAGGTCGAACGATCGAGTCAATTCGAGTGGACACTTCCGAAAACTACAGTAGTGAACTGTTCAATCTCGATGTACGCCATGATGTAAACAATTTCTACAAATTACCTGAAAGCACCCAAACCGGTTTTAAGTTTATTCTGACGCCAGATGAAGCCTTTAATACCATTACCTTTAGTGTCAAATTCCAAGGCGAGTCCGCATACAAGGTGTTTGTGGAGATTAAGCAAAATAGCCAAGCAGCCATCGCTAACCAGATTCCACAGCCTGCCAAACCTACACACCCATCGATTAGCATTAATCAGCATCCACCTGCAGTCGTGGTAGTTGACAATTTCTACAGCGACCCCGATGCAGTACGCGAATATGCAATGGGTTTGGACTTTAATCCTAATGTCAAATACCACAAAGGCTCACGGACTGAGGTCAAGACTATTTTTGAAGGCACTAAAGCATCCTTCGAGAAGCTCCTAGGTAAAAAAATCAGCGTGTGGGAAGATCATATTTATAATGGCGTTTTCCAATATTGCACCGCTGAAGAACCTTTGGTGTACCACACCGATAACCAAAGCTATGCTGCCGTAGTTTTTCTGACTCCTGATGCACCACCTGAATGTGGGACTAGTTTTTATAAAAGTAAATTCAATGGCTTGATGGCTTATCCGAAGCCAGCTGACTGCAAAAAACATGCTAAATCTGCGGATGAACTGTTTGAGGAAATGTTTGCAGGTAATTTCTATGACAAGACTCGTTGGGATTTAGTCGATACGGTTGGCAATGTTTACAATCGCTTAGTCATTTTCGATGCTAAACGTGTACATGCTGCTTCGGCATATTTTGGCGACAACATGAAAAACAGCCGCCTGTTCCATATGTTCTTCTTTGATGTAGCCTAATTAACTTTAAGAAAATAAAGAAGCTAAATAAAAAAGGCACGAATTTCGTGCCTTTTATTTTGCCTTGTTGCCTAGTTAAATTTTAACTAAGCCAGGTTGACGTTGACCTTTTAAAGCCACTAAATCTGCATAGACATACAGAATATTATTTTCTTTGTGCCAATCAGTAGGAAAGCCTTGCCACAACCGTGTATCTTGGAAACGGCAAGTAATCCCTCGTACATAAGTAGCTTGTTCACGATTGGTGTAATACCAGAATGAATTCTGATTCCAGAATGAAATATGCGTTGGATCTTGGAAGGCACCACGCCCATCCGTCGAAGGTGTACGTGAGACGAACCACCCCCCTGGTACTAATACGCGATAGATCTCATTCATTAAGCCCACAGTACACAAAGGACCACCAGAAGCACCATGATCACAACTTGAGTCAGGGCAATGTGGAATATGCTCTAAAAAGTCATAAGCACGAATACAGCCAATAGAATTATCTGGGAACGGCAAACCTTTACGAATATCACAATTCACATCCGCATCGACCAAATCTACGCTAGTAAAACCAGGAGGTGAATTGTGTGCTCCCCCTAAATCTAGCAATTGCAGATTAGTGCGCCGACACCATTCAGCAATCATGCGATAAACATACTTATTAGACACTTCCTGCTGCATACGTTGGATATCAGCATTAAAGCGTAAATAAGTATTATCTTCATTTTCTAATAAGCGATATAAATACAAGCACTTAGGAATATACTCAAAATGAGCACCTATCAAATAAGTGCGGCAAATTAAATCATGGTCATCAACTACATGTAGTTCAGGATCATGTCCACCCGCTTTTTCATAAGCTTCACGTGACCAGACACGCACATGGTTAGGTGCATAGAAGATTTGATGCAAAGTACTAGCATCTGTTTCAAACGCACGCATTGCTGTGTAGCGCTTGTCTTTCCAATTGAACGGATAGCTTTCCCAACCATGGCTCGCATAGAAAACTTGGCAGGAATGGTCAGCGCGGAAATTGGTAAAATCTGAATAAAGAAAACCTGCATTGGTTGCATGCGCGCGGGCATCAATCACTTGCAGAGCATCGGGTGTGAGTAGATCATCATGATCAAGCTCAACGAAGTATTCACCATGGCAATTACCACAAGCAAACCGTTTTAAAGCACCAACACCTTTAACAGCCACCTCATCAGGTGCACGTACAACCCGCACTTGTGGGTGACTAGCAATATGGTCAGGAATGACGGCTGTCCCATTAGGCACAATCACCCATTCCCAATCCTTAAAAGTTTGAGCTAATAAACTTTCGAAAGCTTCATCTAGAAAAGTTGGTTTGTGAGTAGGTGTAAAAATACTAAAGCGCATAACTACTGTCTCTTCTTTTTTATAATCAAACAATTAGTCAGTTATTTTGAAAATTAAAACTTCATAAAAAGAATATCAAAATCTATATTAATAGCCTATGGCAGTTATCTTGATTATTAAAACGATCGTCTTAATATAGCATTCTTTATTGCATACTATCACCATACCCCTGCCATTTGAGCAGAGGCAATTGATTATTACGCATGATCTCGTCGATTTCACCAAGATGATGCTGAACATGGCGAATCTGTATAAGATATTGATCTAAATAAGTAATTTCCTCTCCATCTAACTCACGCTTCTCCAACAACTTATCTGTACTCATCGGCATTTTCTCAAGTTTATACTCCACCTTTCCTAAGTAAGATAATAAAAACCGTCTTGAAATAGATTCTGGTGCAGCTTTATTCATCTTTGCAGCTTCTATATCTAGAATTTGCTGAAGTGGATAATGATTAGGTTCATGGCTAAACCAAATATCCATGCCTACTAAGGAGTGATAGAGTTGCTCACGCACTAATAACTTATCACCAGAAAATACATGATCTGGACAAGATAAAATGGTTTGGCGCAGCATGGTTAAAATCGGCTTTAAATGCCGAAGGAGCACGACAGATAAGTCCTGTTGCATAAATAGCACCTTCGCGACCAGTAATAACTTATTTTTCTTGTTAGTTAGCCTGAGCTGCTAATGGATTGCCAGTTTTCAAGATAAACGCAACCCAAAAAGAAACCCCGCAATTTTCACTGCGGGGCTTCTTTAGATCAGATTAACTGATAGCTAGTAACTAGCATCCCATCCAACCCCAACAGCCGCCGCCACCGGTTCCACCTGTACCACCAGTTGAACCTTGAGCGCCTTGAGCGCCTTGAGCACCTTGAGCACCTGTACCACCAGTTGCTCCTTGCGCACCAGTCGCACCGGTACAACCTGTAGCACCCTTAGAGCCTTGGGCACCAGTAGAGCCTTGGGCACCAGTAGAGCCTTGAGCACCAGTAGAGCCTTGGGCACCCTTAGAGCCTTGAGCACCAGTAGAGCCTTGAGCACCAGTAGAGCCTTGAGCACCAGTAGAGCCTTGAGCACCAGT
>NZ_CALFHZ010000011.1 GCF_937876535.1 uncultured Thiothrix sp. | reverse complement strand
CCGTGCGTTGTATGGAAGAAGGCGTGCTCGAATCGGTACAAGATGCCAACATCGGCTCGATCTTTGGGATTGGCTTTGCCCCGTGGACAGGTGGTGCGATTCAGTACCTCAACCAATACGGGCTAGACAAAGCCGTTGCCCGTGCTGCTGACCTCGAAGCCAAATACGGTGAGCGTTTTGCTGCACCGCAGTTGCTCAAAGATAAAGCGGCGAAGGGTGAACTGTTCGCTTAATTCTTTATGGAGAGCCACGTCATAGAGCGTGGCTCTCTAAAATAAAAACCAATCTGACTCTGTGGAAAAAGCATCTTTACCTCTCAAATATTCGCGCTCAAACAGAGAAAAAAGCCTATTAATTTCTTCATCTGAAAAATCCAGCCTTAAAAGATGAGAGCTTGAAACATTCAGATCAAACTCACTCCATATCTCTTTAATTCGAGGATATGCCATTTTTTTTGTTGTATTTTGATTTACAGGGCTCATATCTGGAATAGCATTAAATTCATCAATCATCTCTTTTAGTATATAAAGCATAGTCATATAATATTGCTTTCTGATATCATTAACAGCCTTTTCCATTCTTTTATCAAAATCCAGCAACTCTCTCCCAACTCCTCCATCCATCAAGTACTTCAACTGATTTTTTAGAGCAACATTCAAATAATAACATAAATTAAGAGAGGAGTACATTCTTGTTAATGGCAAATTATAGTCCGAAATGCTATTTTTAAAACCGTTCAAACGAGCTCCACTTGAAACTTTATGATAAAAAGTACCTGCTCCATAGCAGTTTTCAGCCCAATCATACCTTTCTCTTAAAGAGGACATAATTTTTGGATAGACTAAACTCCATACACCACTAACTGCCGGCCCTCTGTCTTCAGTAAATAAATTTTTAACTTTTATTCTCTGACACCTACCTTCTGATTCGTATTTTTCTATCTTTGTCAAATAATTTTCTTTTATCCTTTCTCCATTTTCATCAACCACCAATATTAAATAGAAATCATTCAGACCAATACTCTCCAAAGAATCTAATATCTCCACAATTGCACGCCCAGATACAACAGTATCAATAAAAATAAATTTTTCATTTGGTAGCTTTCTTGGCAGGACACTTTCCCAAGATTTTTTGGCAACATTCTCAACCAAGAACCTATAGAATAATAAAAATTTATCATCCCCTTTTCTTAGAACAAGTGCAGCCAACACACAAGACCAGAATTTACGAATACTCTTTGTATCTTCTTTAGCATCTTTAGGGTCGGCTGAAAAAGGTATTATAACAGGGCTCATAATAGGAGATGTTGACCATTTATATTTCTCTGCAACTCGATCATCTCTATTAGGCATAGCTTTCAAATCATTAAACCAAATATTTTTAGCCAATCTATATATGGGCAGCACACCTCTACTTGGAATTACAACACCTGTATAGCCTTCCTCTATCAAAACCTTCAGGTAAATCAATAGCTCTTCCGAAGCACGAAAATACCCTTCAACATTCTCAACATTAAAAATACTATCCCATGTATCGCTCATAAAATAACCTTTTGGCTATATTTCGAATACTCAAACATCATGAAGAAGACGCTCTAACGTCTGCTCCCTCACCCCATAAAACGCTTTTAGCTCCGCCACCTGCGCCAGCACTTCTGCTTGCTTAGCCGCTGTTTGGCCTTTTTTCACTGCCAAAATCATCTTATTTTTGCTGGTGTGTTCAAGCGCCACAAACTCAAATACTTTGGTGTCATAGCCATGCGCTTCAAGCAGTAGCGCCCGCATACTGTCGGTGAGCATCTCCGCTTGTTGCCCCAAATGTACCCCAAACCCCAACATCGGTTTAAGCAGTTTGGGCGGCTGCATTTGCGGGCGTAGCTCTTTGTGGCAACACGGTGCACACATAATGATCGACGCGCCCAAACGAATACCGGTATGTAGCGCATAATCCGTCGCCACATCACAGGCATGTAGCGCAATCATCACATCGACGTGCTCAGGGTGGAAGCTACGCACATCTCCCTGATAAAAATCCAAGCCTTGCAGCGCACAATCGCGTACCACCCGATTGCACAGGCTGACTAGTTCATCACGCAGCTCGACGCCGGTCACCTGTGGCGTGAGCTTCAAGCTTTGCTCAATATAATCACGGATGGCAAAGGTCAAATAGCCTTTACCCGAGCCAAAATCGACCACACGCACCGGCTGATCCGTCTCTCGCTTTAAATCAGCAAACGCACCACTAAAAATCTCGACAAACTTATTGATTTGTTTCCATTTACGCGACATGGCTGGAATGACTTTTTGCTGGTGATCAGTGACCCCCAGTGCCGTCAAAAAAGGCCGACCTTGATCAAGATAGCGCTGCTTTTCGCGTTGATGGCCTGTGGTGACAGGTGCAGTCTGTTCGGCAGCTTGATGGGCTTGGCGATGAAATTTCACTTTGTTTTTTTTGCCAAGCTGCCATTGTACCGTTTCACTGGTTGTTTGTAGATGCGCATTTTTAAAACTGCTGCCGAGCACTTGCGCCAGCCACGTCAGCGCCTCGTCAATCGGATAGTTTTTGGTAATATCACGCGTCGTATAGCGATATACCACGCTCAAGTGCGGCTGCCCTTTGATCAACATCGGGCAAATGATCGCGCGCTCTAGCTGTGGCTCTGCACCACAATAGCCCGACAAACTGAGTTTTTGCAGATCGCCTTGCTCTATATGCGCCGCCACGCACGCCATAAATTCGGCTGCAACAGATGAGGTCATGGCACGCTCCACCAAACAATCAACGGCGCGCATCATAACATTAAGCCATCAATCACGGTTTAACATCCGTATGGCTTCTTGGACTCCAGACAGGCGATCAATCAGACAGACTTTGAAAGCTCTCTCCTTTTTTGATCTACATAATCTACCAAGTCTTTAACAACTAGCTTTTGAATCGCTAAGATTAAGACTGCCATCTGATCATAGTCAGGCTTTCCATTTTTGACTGGCAATTGAATATATTTATTTTTTACGACGTTCCACCCTCCTAATTTATTTTTATAAGAATATATAGGCAAATCGGTTACTTTGTTAATACATTGAACAGCAAATAAATAATGGCTTGGCAATAATTTACGGCCATCAAGAACCCACCGAATTGCATAGGCATCTGATAAGACCGTAAACTCATTAGATTGGAAATAAGCCCGATAAACATCACTATTTGAAGGAATCGAAATTACGTTCTTTAAAATAGTTGCTCCTTCTTTAGGGACAAAATAATTAAGTCCTTGATTCTTGAAGCTAGACGTGAGACATGGAAGTGTATATGTGTCTGTCATCTGTTTTGATAATTCGTCTGCTTTGAAAGGCAGCTTCTTGGTCGTTATTTTTTCAAATAAAACCCCAAGTTTAAATTTACCCCACTCAATATTTCCATATTCATCTAAAATCTTTTCTTCCTCTATGGTTAGATCATAGTCTTTTAGTCCTGTCGTCGCAAGATAAGATTCTAGCGCAGCGTTATATTGAGCTTCAAGGTCAGCAATAAATTCTTCCATGAAGTCAAAATCCACCTGATCGTTTTTAACAGGTAGACATACAGTCAAACCATCCGCATCTTTGGGATAGAAATTTCTACCATAGTCAAACTTACCTGTATGAGATGACTTATGAATAGCTGTCGTCACAAAGACTGCTGCGAATTTTTGTAATTTCTCGGTATGAACAACAGTAATATGATCATCGGCTCCATATTTGTAGCTTCGATATTTTGCAGAACCAAACATATCTATAGTTGTGGTATTTTCTGAAAAAATCCTTACCTCATTTCCAATAAATGCAGAGACTCCTTCATCGGTCTCTCCTGCGGTTACGAAAGGCAAATGGCCAGAAACTCTGTCATCGCTCTTTAAACGCTTACCGCGTGTAGATTTTCCAAATAATCTTTCAAGATTAAACTCACCCCACTCAACTTGACTTAACTTGTCGTTGAGTGAGGGACTTACTTTCCCAGACTGTCATCATCCTTATGAGATTTGAGAATATTGCTTATCTCCCATGCCAAATAGTCACTCACTGTCTTCTTGAAATCTGCTAGCGTCGGCTTCGTATCAATCGGTGCAGATTGATTCCAATCAGCCCCATTGGTGGGATCAATCACACCCTCATGGTACTCACGCTCAGTGAGCCACTTGAGCTTATGCTTACCAAAGCGCACCAGATTCACTACCTCCTCGTAACGCTCCCGCGCATGATCAGTATCTTTTAAGTTATTACTGGCTTTTTTACGATTAGTCCGTGTATAGCCATCATTACTAAAATCAATAAACTTGACCACATCATCTTTTTGATGCTTCTCACCGATTTTAAACACATAAATATTGGTTTGTACGCTAGCCTTACCAATAAACAAATCAATTGGCATCTTAATACTGGCTATCAGCGTGTGCTTTTCTAGGATTTTTTTATTGTAATCTTTAGCCTTACCCGAACCCGCCGAATTTTGAATAATGATCGCGGCATAGCCTTTCTTCATCATACCCAATGCACGCTCGACAAAATTCATGCCGTTGCCATTGGCTGAATACGGTGGATTAAGTACAAAGGCATCCGCAGGAAACGGCTCACCTGTAGAACCAAAGCCATATTTACCATCAAAATCCGTTAAAGAATTCTTGTTCAGAATATTTGAGCTTCCATCCCCCATTAGGATCATGTTCAAAATAGCCAGCATGTACACGTTAGAAAGCAACTCTAAACCCAATAACTGCTTTGCTTTGATATCGACTTCTTTCTGACGCAACTTCTCGGGTGAGGTGATGCTATTTTTGGCATCAATCAACATCTCGTTCATGGCAGCCACCAACAAGCCTGCCGAACCCGTTGCAAAATCCCATACATACGAGTCTTTGTTGACCCGTGCTAACCTCACTAGCAACGTGGACACATAGGAAGGCGTTAATACCACATCATTCAGCTTATCTTGACTAAAGCCAAGCCAACCATACATTTCATTGAACAACTTTCCGGTGAAATCAGTAGTCAGGCCGATTTTGTAATAAATGCCCAAATCGTCTACGATCTTGGTAAATACACGCTTAAGCTGACTTTCACCATTGACAGGTTTGTTAATGTTTTCGGTTAGTAACGTATTTGACAACGTCCGAATGATTAGATTTTTCTTTTCATCGGGCAACTGTTTTTCAGCTAAAAATGCTTGAATACGGCCAATAATAATATCACCATCGCGCCCACCTTGATAACTTAGAGACTTCAACTCCTCTTTTTCTAAGACAGGCACTTTACCTGCGATACCCAGCGTGGCAATAATCGAAGCCGCCACTAAATAAACGCGGTCATTTTCACCTAAGCCTTTTTCATTCTGATAAATGTCATTATTCAGCTTGACTAGGCTTGCATCAATTTCTCGCTCACGCTGCTCTTTCAGCTTATCCAATTCATCTTGTGACAAGCTGAGCGCCTTCACTTGCTCAATAAACGCATCAAAGTTATCTTTTTTTAGAAAAGAGAAATCTGAAAACTCACCAACTTCCTGCCCAGCACCCAAGTTACTCTTGGACACATAGTACACACCGATTTTAGGCTGGATTTTTCCAGATTCGTCTTTGTGACCAGTCATGCCGATGGCAATAATGTCAGTGTAGCTGGTGTGGTGTAGCAAGGCATTTGCATAATGCACTGCCCCATTCACCGCATATCCATTGATATTTGAAAAGTGTGGCTCATTTTTTGCCTTTTTATTTTCAACCTTACCATCTTGATCAAGCTTTACCAGCTTATCCTCATAGCCTTTGTATTCAATTAATATCGGGTAATAATTCATGCCTTTATCTTGTAGTAACAGCTTAGTATCTGGCCGATTAGCACCAGCGCCACCATTTTTCGTAAAATAGTCAGCGAGAGCTTTATCAATTTCTGTATTTAATGGCTCTTGCTCTAATTTGTATTCTAAATGATACGATCTTAACCAGTTATTACCTAATTCAGTGATATTTGGCTCTACAGACTGAATAGATTTTTTCATAACGCACTCCTGTCAGTTGCCAATGCAGAACTATGCAATAATCCGCTCATCTTTACTGCATAATAAAACCCCCGCCTTTATTCAAGGCGGGGGTTTTGGATAATGAGCTGACGATGACCTACTCTCACATGGCGAATGCCACACTACCATCGGCGCTAAGAGGTTTCACTTCTGAGTTCGGGAAGGGATCAGGTGGTTCACTCTTGCTATAGTCGTCAGCACAACTGTAAGGCTTGTCGCATCTCTGCGGCTTGCCAATACTAAACAGATTGGGCTGGTTGAGTCGTTTGTTGCTGTCTTGCGATGTTTCTGAATCAAGCACGGTAAACCGTATACAACCGTTTGGGTGTTGTATAGTCAAGCCTCACGAGCAATTAGTATTGGTTAGCTTCACACATCACTGCGCTTCCACACCCAACCTATCAACGTCGTAGTCTTCAACGGCTCTTTAGAGGGTATAAAACCCTAGGGAAATCTAATCTTGAGGTGGGCTTCGTACTTAGATGCTTTCAGCACTTATCCCTTCCGTACATAGCTACCCGGCAATGCCACTGGCGTGACAACCGGAACACCAGAGGTACGTCCACTCTGGTCCTCTCGTACTAGGAGCAGATCCTCTCAAATTTCCAGCGCCCACGGTAGATAGGGACCGAACTGTCTCACGACGTTCTAAACCCAGCTCGCG
>NZ_CALFHZ010000010.1 GCF_937876535.1 uncultured Thiothrix sp. | reverse complement strand
TGTCACGTTTACGCTGGAAAACCTGAATCTGCCAGTGGATCATCCGGGGGTTCCCTTTGGGCGAGCAGCCGATACTTTAGCCTTAGTTGCGGCGGTGAATCACCCCAATTTACGCCTCAATCTTGATCTATATCATGCGCAAATCGGTGAGGGTAATTTGATTGAACTCTGTCGCCAATCCTTGCCGTGGATTGGGGAGATACAAGTCGCGGATGTGCCTGGGCGGATGCAGCCGGGGACGGGGGAGATTAATTATCGCGGGATTGCGTTGGCGCTAAAAGCGATGGGTTATAGCGGGGCTATTGGGATGGAAGCGTTTGCTAGTGGTGATGCAGAGGAGGCTTTGATGGCGTTTCGGGAGGCTTTTACGGTTTGACTGACTTAGTTCATAAGTACAGGGTTTCTATCTACTCCCAACTAACTTGGTTGGGAGTGTCTAGGATTGTTTTAATATCAACGTCTGTCAGACATTCACACCGTTTTCATTGCATCAAAAATCAGAATATTTTTGCACTTATCTAGCCACATCTGATTTTTCTGCTTCCAATACCGCTGAGTCCTCATCAAGAGGAAGCAGATATCCATTCTTCCTAACCTCTTCCAAAGCAGCCTTGACCTGTGAAACATAGGTTTGATGGTTACCATAGCGTGCCTTCAATTCATCTTTGGTGAAATCACGGTGATGCCCTGCCAAAACGCAACCCAGTGCTTCGCCATTGGGAGCCATATAGGCGGTTGGTACAGAGAATTGCGCTAAGCGTACTCCGCCCAGCACTTTTCCATCAGCATCGCGCATGACTTGCATTTTTGCATCGCGCTGGAATTGTAGGGTCGGTGCGGCTGGCTTACCTGATTCCGCCCATTGGTGAACGCTTTCAATGGCTGCGCTTAATACGAGACCGGTATCCACCTTGCTAAATAGCGGGTTGAGTTTGCAGCCTTGTTGCTCCATCATCTGAGTAAAGTTTAAAAAACCTTTTGGGCTAGGGACAGACTGCTCACGCAACAGTAGGTTATCCACATAGTGTGCCGCGTAGAACGACATGTGTGAGGCTCCCGCTACTTCCCAGATCCGAGTGTACTCAGAGGTGGTCGGCGGTGGAAGGTAACCCGCAAGTGACTCGCTGTTAACACTGATGGCGGGCGTATTCACGTCTGCGCGCATTTGTTGTGCAAGGTCGAGAAACACGAAACCATCGAAGATTTTGTAAAGTGGTTGAATCGTATTGTAGTACAACGACAGACGCATCGCTGACTGCGATTCACCCAGAGCAATAACCTTGCGCACCTTAAGGTCGAACAGCGGTTTCGTTGGTGCGGCGTTATCCTTTAGCGCCTTCGATACTTGGGTCATAATATCCCAAGACAGAGGATCCCCTGGGCAAGCAGTACCTGGTGGGCAATCATCAATCTTTTGACCCGTCTGTGGGTCGCTGTTGCTGGCGGTTACATTTAGATCACCGTAGCGTTTCGGATTCCAAGTCTTGAGCCGATCTACGCCCAAACGCTGAGCAGATACTACCGCTACCGCATAGCCTTCGCGCAGCAGGTAGTTATAGGACTCGGCGAATGCGAAGTCGATGTCCTGCCCCGAGGTTACGTTAATCCACTCGACTACTAAAGTGCCGTTGAATTTATCAGCCTTGGGAGTGCGTACCAGCACACGGGTACGGTAGGGCCAATCACCGTCAATGATTTGACCTGTAGCTTGTGCAGCAGGTAGCACACCACGGTAACGATTTGCCTTACCTTCTGCATAGAATTCACGTTCAGTGTAACCGACTTTAGCCAAATCAATAGCGGCAGCCGTCATTGGTGTACTATCAGGAATATTCACTTCTATTAATTTGGCTGTGGCAATTGGCAAGGGAGTTCCTTCTTGGGCAAATGCCTCCATACCCGACAACAGTATGCCACTCAGTAACAAGGTGGAGATAATCTTTCTAGGGAGTCGCATAAAACCTCGCTTGGCGTGGTTGCTTGTGTTCAGTGTTTGCATGGACAGCTTTCCTATTTAGAGTGTGTTGCCGTAGAACTGGGTCAGCTTTTGCACTGCCTGATTCACATACTCAGGTACCCAATAGGTTTCGATATGAGTAGCACCTTCGATTTTGAATAGTTCTTTATTCTTTGTGCCAGTAGCCTTGGCGAAGGCATCTTCAGTCATATACAGACTATCGGCTCTGCTACCTGCAATCATCAGCAAGGGTTGCTGGATAAGTTCAATCTGGTTGGTAACATCAAAACGCATCAAATCAAGTAAGCTGCTTGAGGTGTATTTAAAAGTCGAGTTGGGGTGTGCGTGCGTTTTCCAGTAATATTCATAACCCTGCCGATATAGGTCAAATGGCAGTTTGGCGATCTGTTCATCGCTCAGATTAGCATCCCCCGAATAGAGTATTTCTCCGCCAGCTACTTCTTGGGCACGAGCCAATGAAGCCTGCTGTAAGCGCTGCTGAATGGTGTCCAATTGTGAATCACCGTAGCCATTGCGACGTACTCGTCCCGAATTAAACATGCTTACCGTTGCGATAGATTTGAAGCGTTTATCAGTCTGCGCCGCCGCTAATGAGTAACCGCCACCACCACAAATACCGAGCAGTCCTAATCGTGCTATATCAACCCCATCATACTGGCTGATAAAGTCAGCCATGCCGTGAATGTCTTCAATACGATGAGAGGGTTTGTCGACGCTGCGTGGCATTCCACCACTGCCCCCTTGATAGGCTGCATCCGCCGTAATGGTGATATAACCCTGCTCGGCTAAATGTTGGGCATACAAACCGGCAACTTGTTCTTTCACCCCACCATTCGGATGAGCCACCACAATAGTTGGGTATTGCTTGCTTGAAGCATAATCGGCTGGGGTATAAACATTGGCTGCAATATCAAGACCCTCTAGCTGATATTGCACAGGATGAATATTGACTTTGCCTTTGACGTTCTCAGTAATGGCACCGTCGTAAACCAGCGTGAACGGATTTTGTTTGTAGTCTGTGGTCATTTTTGATTTCCATAAGGTCACTTTAATAAGTTGTGATCAATATAGGTCAGGCTGATTGATTTATTAATATGCTAAAATCAACAAAGGTTTATGAATGGAATTGATAAATGGTGAATGGCGATTTTAGTGAGCTGGTTGCGTTTATCACGGTGGCACGAGAAAAGAGTTTCACTCGTGCGGCTGCTCAGTTAGGGATTTCGCAATCTGCAATGAGTCATACGATTCGCAGTTTGGAAACACGGCTTGGTGTTCGATTATTGGTTCGTACTACTCGAAGTGTTGCTCCTACTGAAGAAGGCATGCGTTTGATAGAGGCTGTTGCACCAAGGTTGGAAGAAATCAATAACGAACTAGCTGCTTTAAGAGAATTGAAAAATAAACCCAGCGGTTTAATCCGTATCACGACGGCTGAACACGCCTTTAATACGGCGATTTGGCCCCGCCTACAGGTATTTTTACAGGACTATCCTGATATCCGAATTGAAATAAATGTTAATTACGGTATGACGGATATCGTTGCACAACGTTTTCATGCTGGCGTACGTTTAGGCGATGAAGTAGAGAAAGATATGGTAGCGGTACGAATCGGCTCTGATTTACGGATTGCGGTTATAGGCTCACCCGACTATTTTGCGCGCCATCCACCACCACAATCGCCTCAAGATCTTTCCAACCACACCTGTATTAATCTCCAACTACCGACCCTTGATAGCTGTATGGTGTGGGAGTTCGAGAAAAATGGAGACTCCTTAAAGACTCATGTTGAGGGACAATGGACATTCAATATGGGATCTCACGTTCTTCAGGCGGCTGTGGCAGGGTGTGGTTTAGCCTATTTACCTGCTGACATGGCAAAAGAGGAAATCGCCAGTGGCAGGCTAATTTCGGTGCTAGAAGATTGGTGTCAACCTTACTCTGGCTATCACCTTTATTACCCCACAAGTCGTCAATCATCGCCTGCCTTTAAGCTGTTAGTCGATTGTTTGAGATATCGTAATTGATTAATCGGGCTAATATTTTATTTAAAAGAATACTACTCAAAGAAGTAGGTATTTAATGTTTATGAAAGTGTTTTAACGAAAGGCTTATAAGCTGTTAGTAAGATTGCTATTTAAGGCGTTCCACCATTCTTACCAAATCAGGAACACTATTTACCCCCATCTTTTGCATCACATTATGACGGTGTACTTTTACGGTCATTTCAGACACACCTAATTCGGCTGCGGTTTGTTTATTGAGTGAGCCTTTGACCATATACACTAACACTTCTTTTTCACGTAAGGTGAGTGAGCCATAACGACGGCGTATATCGTCTAATTCATGTTGCTGGGCATATGTTTGGCGGGCTTTGTCGAGAGCAGTATGAATGGCGGCTAGTAAGTCCTCATCGCGAAAGGGTTTGGGCAAGAATTCTAAGGCGCCTTGTTTCATAGCACGCACTGCCATTGGAATATCGCCATGTCCAGTAATAAAAATAATCGGCAGGTTTTGCCCTAATTCAATCAATTTGCTTTGTAGCTCTAAGCCATTTAATTCAGGCATGCGAATATCCAAAATTAAACAGGCTACTTTTGATTTATGCTGCTTTGCCAGAAATTCGAGGGCTGAGGCATAGGTTTCCACCGCTAAACCTACCGAGCGGATTAAACTGCTAAGGGCTTCACGGATGGAAAGATCATCATCTACCACATAAACCATTTGATCATGTTGCATGAAATGTCTTCCCTAAAAATCAGGATTTACTTATTAAAAAATTTAATTTTTCAAAAAATATTGAAAATAAAATCTCCATCTATAGGATGTCCTTTTAAAGGTAAATATCTAGGCATTAGAGTTTGTTGATCTTCCTTATGAGGGCTTTCTATAACTTTGTTTTTTAAATCCGCAAATATTTTGTCTAAGTTAATAGTATTTTCATTGACTTCTAAGATATGATAAAGATTTTGTAAAAAAATACTATTATCAGGTGTGTTTTGTATTGCACAACTGGTTAGCGCGATTCGAGATCCACTTTTATGTAGTTCTTCAAAAGTATTTTTGGATATAGCCCTATTAAGTTCTTTTTCTATACCGCCTGAAAAACAAGCATCAACAATTAACAAAACATGTTTGTTCTTTAAGGCATTTAGATAGTTATTGATTTCACAGTTAGCTATCCAACTAGATCGATCATCTTTTTTTGCATCAGATGGAAGCCAATATCCGAAATTTC
Organism: uncultured Thiothrix sp.; assembly: GCF_937876535.1. GTDB lineage: Bacteria > Pseudomonadota > Gammaproteobacteria > Thiotrichales > Thiotrichaceae > Thiolinea. Next base: position 13,563 of record NZ_CALFHZ010000010.1, on the reverse strand, counting down.
CGTCTGAATCCCAATCACCATGCCCAGCAAAAAATATTAAAATATTGTCATAATTATTGTAGATTTCTCTTATGTTAATTAACTTATTAATAATGGAGCTGCGAGATGGGTTGGTCATCAGTTCTGTTTTAAAATTATATTTTTCCTCCAGGATTTTTTTTAATTTTTCTGCATCAATAATCGGTTTTTCTAAATCTTCTATTTTTTGGTCTTCATAGGTATTAATGGCAAATAGGAAAGAAAAGTATTTGCCAAAATCATAAGATGATTTGGATAGATCGCTTAGTTCTTTAAGCTTTTGTTCTATTTCTATTAAATAGTTACCGTGTCCTTTTATTACTTGATTTTTAGTGTATTGATTGTAATCTCCATCGGAGATATTTGTTTTTTTAATAATTGCGTTTTTAATGGATTCCTCCTGAAGAGAGTATGCTGAAAAAATAATAAATTTAATGTTAATATTGTTTTTTTGAATATATTCAATTAAATCTATTCCACCATACTCACTTTTATAATCAAGCTTTAAATCTATAAGTGCGCAAAAGATGTTATCATTGTTTTCTAAAATATTTATAGCTGTATCGACATCTTGGCTATAAAGTATTTTATAGTCTCCGTCGAAATAATCTCGTATTTCTTTATGTGTTTCTTTAATGTCATCAACTAAAAGAATTTTTTTCATAAAATATTAATCCAATCATTGAATAATAGGGAGTGATATTATAAAAGAAGAACCATTGGAGGGAGGCACTAAATTTTCTGCATATATGGTACCATTATGTCCTTCTATAATTTCCTTGGTGATAGCCAAGCCTAAACCAGTTCCATAAAGATCAGAGGTGACAAACGGTTCAAAAATATTAATATCCATAGGTAGCCCCGGACCATTGTCAGATATTTTTAGTTCTATCGATGGATGATTATCCGAATTTTTAATAGAGGTTTCTATATTAATAATATGTACTTTATTTATTTCTTTTTTAATATTTTGCTGAAAGACTTTACTTGAATTTTTAATTAGCTCCTGTACAACATCGAACATTTTGTCTTTATCAATACTTATGTCTGGTAGGTTACCTTCGTAGATTTCATTAATTATTAACTCATTTTTTATATAAACTTCTTCGCCTTCGTGTGTTAGGTAACTTTTATTAGGGTTTTTTGTATTGCCATCTTTTATTAAGCTAATAATTTCATGCAAGTAGATGTTAATATTTACTTTTTCTTTGGTAATTGATAAGGGTTTTCCATATCGACTAATGTCGTTAATAGTGTTTTTTATATTTCTACTGGAATCATTTATTATTTTTATATAGTCTAGGAGCTTTTCAACTTTGATTGTTATACTTTTAGTTTCATTGGTGTTAACATTTTTAATTATTTTGAGTAGCATAGCTTCTATATAATCATATCTTAATACCTGATTTTGTAATCTATGCGTTGCTTTTGATGAAATTGCTTTCAGTTGTTTACTATTTTCATCTCGTAACGAGTAGTTTTTGATTGCTAGAGCGATTACATTAGCTATAATCACAGCATGATTTAAATCTTCTTCTGTAAAAAAATTTTCAATATTAATTTTCTTGTTTTCTAATTTTATGAGGCCAAGACATTCATTATTTATTAGTAAAGGGATGGCAATAAGATTTCTAAAGGATCTATTTTCATCCCAAAGAAAACCATCCAATTTCCCCATCCATTTATTTTGATTTTTTAACTTTTCTAAGTCAGCTGGTGAGTCTATTTTTATTGGCTGTTGTGTTTTATATACATTGACTGTTAAGCTTTTGATATCTTCGATTAAATTATAGGATTTTCCAATAATGGTAGACGAAAATCCTTTTGCTTCTTCACATATTAGTTCATTAGGATTTTTAGTATTGATTAGATAAATAGAACAAGCTTCAGCATAAAAATTATCCATCATTCTAGTTAATATATTATTTAGTAATACTTCTCTGCTGTGATTACCAACTACGGAGGCTACTGCACTTGCTAGATCACTAATTAATGTTTTCTGTTGTCTTTCAGAGATTGAGTGTAATCTAGTATTTTCAATGGATAACGATAGAACTAAACTTATCGTTTTTAGGTTATTAAAATCAGAATCACTAAAATGTTTTTCCCCTTTTTTATTTTCTACCTTAATGACACCAGTAATGTTGTCACCAACCTTTAAAGGTACAGCCATAATATTTCGCATGGTATCTTGGTTTTTACCCCAGATATCATCATTATGCTTTTTTGCCCAAGGTAATCCTTCACTTACCAATTTTCCCATATGGTCTCTACTAAGAATATTATAAGGAGTACCAGTTCGGGCAATGTATCCAGTAAAACTTGCTGGCTCCTCACCATTTTTTTCTTTTTTTAAATTATAGCTACTTTTTTTCTTTTTTAAAATTTCACCATAACCAGCTCCTGCTACACATTCAATGGTGTCTAAATCACCTTCTTTTCTTAGAAATATTGAACATACTTCTGCATCAAAAATTACCAAAACCATTTCTATAATTTTATTAAGCAACTCTTCTCGATTAAATTGACCAACTACTGTTTTCGTGACTGTGTCAAGCATTAAGTCCCAACGTACAACTGATTTGTCCATTTTTCCTTCCTTAAAAAATCATTAATGATACTAATTTCTCTAAAGCATAATTTATATTATAGTTGATTTAATCAATTTTACTCATTAGGCAGCGTAAACATAAAACACGCGCCTTTGAGTGATGCATGTTCAAACCATAAGCGCCCACCATGATTTTCAATAATGCTACGACTAATCGCGAGACCCATACCTAAACCTTGTGTTTTAGTCGAAAAGAAGGCATCAAATAGTTTACTTTCAGTACCTGCCTTGATACCTAAACCATTATCTTGCACTGCCACCTGAATACCACCTACGTCCAGTGTTTGCACTGTAATGGTTAAGAGCCGTTTTTGATGGCTTAGCTCGCGCATGGCATCCACTGCATTCATGATTAAATTTAAAATCACCTGTTGTAGTTGTACAGGGTCAGCCATGATGGTGAGGTCTTGTTGTGGGCAGTTGAGGTTGACGGTAATCTCAGCTTCCACCAACGTGTTATTTAGCATTTGCAGCAACTCATCGAGCAGAGGCTTTACTTGAATCAGTTCACGTTTTAAGTCACCAGTACGCAAGAACTTACGAATTCGTGCAATCACGGCACTGGCTAAATTGGCATCACGGTTCACCCGTTTGAGCGCGGCATGCACTTCTTCTAGATCAGGTGTAGGGCGTGATAACCAACGCAAAGCCGCATCGCTATTGGTAATCACTGCGGATAGGGGTTGATTGATTTCGTGGGCAATAGATGCGACCAATTCACCCATTGCGGTAAAGCGCGATACGCGTGTCAGCTCGGTACGAGTGGTTTCTAAGGAGCGTTCGGCTTCCATGCGTAGGCTAATGTCTTCCACAATCACCGCCAGCATCGGTTGGTCATTATTCATCGCAGGAATGCGCGATACACTCACATTAGCCCACAAGTAGTCGCCATTTTTCTTTTCATAACGCTTTTGCAAATGGTAATTAGGGTACTTACCATCAAATAGTTCATAAACATTATTACGCGTTTTGGCACGTAAGGTGGTTTCAGTAATCTCAATAAACGAAATCCCTAAAATCTCTTGCGCGTCATAGCCTAGCATGGTTTGCAAGGCGGGATTGGCTGATAAAATTCTGCCCTCACTATCTGCCAAAGCAATGCCCACCGCAGTATTTTCATATAACCCTAACCAACGTCGCTCGGCGATTTGCAGCGCGGTTAAACTGTGTTGTAAAGATTGACGATTTTCGACTAAATCAGCGGTCAGTTCTAAAATATTGGAGGTTTGCGAATTGAGTTCTTTTTGGAGTAAATCAACGGTGCGTTTGACCGTGACTAGATTACGTACTCGTGCACGTAATTCTTGAGCGGAAAACGGTTTGGTTAAATAGTCCTGTACTAAGTCTTTTAACAGTTTTTCTTTTAACGGTTCATCTGAACGGGCAGATAACACTAATACAGGCATTTTAGGCAAACTGGCTTGTTGTCGTATCGCCCGCACTAAGCGTTCACCGTCCCAAACGGGCATCATGAGATCAGTAATAATCAGATCAGGTGGATTGGCTAAGATGGCTTGAAAGGCGGTCTGACCGTTTTCAGTGAGTGTTACATTGTACTCATCAATCAAGGTTTCATATAAAAAGAAGCGCAAATCAATATTGTCTTCTGCCACTAAAATCTGTGGTTTATCAATACGATTGGCTTGCACAGTTGGTGAGTAAAGCTCATAAGTGGATAGCTCAAGTGTTTCGAGTAAAGTAGGAGCAGGCTTTATTTCAGTACGTACAAACACATTGGGTGGTGCAGATTGGGGCAATTCAACTTGAAAAATCGCTCCACCATTGGGGGCATCTAAGACAATAACCGTACCACCATGTAAATCGACAAACTCTTTAACAATATTCAAGCCTAGACCACTACCGCCCGCGCCAAACTCTTCGCTGCCTTGAGTAAAGCGGTCGAAAATATGCGGCTTAATAGCATCAGGTACACCAATACCACTGTCTTGCACACTAATCAGTACACGATTGGCTGCAATAGCTTCTACCGTACAACTAATGCGCCCTTGTGCAAAGGTGAACTTAAAAGCATTGGATAACAGATTGCTTAAAATGCGCGTGAATTTTGCGCGGTCGACATCAATAGAAAGGGTTTCATCACCACGAATGATAAAATTAATGTGCCGATCTTGAGCGGCTGCGGCGAAGCCTGCGCTAATCTCTTTGACTAATGCCATCAGGGGAGTATGCACATATGCCATTGGCATACGTTGCGCATCAACACGGGCTAAATCAAGTAGATTATTGACCTGTTGATACAGTGATTTAGCATTACGTTGAATCGCAGCCAGACGAAACTGTTCACGTTCTTTGAGGTGTTTGCCTTCTTGGATTAACTGTTCGACTGCGCCCAAGATCAGCGTTAAAGGGGTGCGTAGTTCGTGGCTGACATTAGCAAAGAAATGAGTTTTGTAGCCGTCTAATGCTTTGAGTTTTTCTAATGCGCTTTGTAATTCGCTATTTTTACGCGATAGCTCAGCATTGCTAGCGATTTTTTCAGTGATATTGCGTCCTTCCGGTAATAGAAAAGCGACTTTGCCATTGTCGTCAAAAATCGGTTTGAGTGAGAAATCAATTACTATAGTTTTGTCGCCGTGGCTTTCACCAAATACTTCAAAATCACAACGTACAAACCGCCCCTGACTGGCTTGTTGAATCATGGTTTTGACGTGTTGGCGGCTTTCTTCCGAGACTTCCCACCAACGTGCTAGCCAAAACGGTTTGCCGATGACATCTTGCAGACATAAACCCGCGCCATCTAAGGCAGCTTGATTGATCTCCAACACCATGCCCTTGGTATCAAGCAAACCAAGAAACTGATACATGGAATCGAGAATAATGCGTGCCATTTTTTGGCGGCGTACATCTTCAGCATCGTTGTTTTGTAAGATGACACCACGCACGGAAACGTTAGACACAGTTTGTTTTTGATAGGGCATAGAAATCCTCCTCCTGCGTCTAGCTTAGCACTCACGATCCATCTTTGGTTTAGAAGAAACGGTCAAAATGAATTTGTTCAAACGGCACTTTGTGTTCCAGCATGAGCATTTCTTGCAAGGCTTGTGTCATGGGAGGTGGACCTGCAAAATAAAACTCAAAACTGGCTAAAGCTTCAGGCAATGCTTGCGCCATATACTGATGCACAAAACCGGTTGCACCCGACCAATCGCCGCTACTGTTATCCGACACTACGGGATGATAATGAATGTTGGTGTCGAAGCCTTCCAATGGTGCTAAGAAGCTTTGCCCACACACGTCTTTCGCAGTACGTGCACCATAGAAGAAGTGCAAATGGCGATCTTTTAACATGCCTGCTTGAGCAGCACCGCGTGCAATCGATACCATTGGGGCAAGCCCTGAACCACCCGCAATACACACCAAATCACGCGGAGTATCACGCAAATAACCTAAGCCATACGCGCCATCCAAACCAATTACATCGCCAATTTTTAATTCATCAAATAACACTCGCGTACCTTTGCCATTGGCGACACGGCGAATTTGAAAATGCCATTCGTTTTGCTCATTGCCGATATTCGACATGGAGTAAGCGCGTGGTGAATCCAGATTAGGTAAATCTAATAGCGCGTATTGCCCTGCCAAAAAGTTCGCCTCCCCATTACTTTGAAAACGAAATTCACGAATGTCATGGGTAATATCGCTTATACCGGTCAGCATTGCGCTTTGGCGTTGCGGCTTACGTTGTGGTACGTATTCCGCCGCACTCGGTGCTTTAATGGTGACTTGCCCAAGGGCACGGCACTGGCAAGCCAAATGCCGTCCGCGTTTACGATCACGCTCACTTAACCCTGGCGCTTGTTCCCACAAGGTTTCAATGTCACCGTCTACTAATTCAAATTTGCAAGCACCACAACCACCCGAATTGCATTCGTACGATAAGCCGACACCCGCACGCAGGGCGGCACGCAAAATGGTATCTTCTGGCAATTGCTCAAAACGGCTCTGGTCTTTCGCATTAATAATCACAGCAGGCTGCATAATATCCTCCGCCACTGGGTTTAAGGCTGTGGTGCTTTTAGTTTTAGTTAAAAACCTAATTCGCGAGTCGCTGTTTTGGCGGCTTCCGCTGCATTGGGCACATCCGGCAAGGCTGAGCAATAGGCATCAATCGCTTTGTCTGCCAAGGGTTGCCATTTTTCAATCCATGATTGAATTAGTTCTTTATTGCCTTCGGTTTCTAAAGCCATTTTGGTAAAGGCTGCTAACCAGCGGCGATGACGTGCTACATCCATCAGTTGCGCATCGGTTAATAAACCTAATAACACATCACCATTATGACGTGCTGCTTCACCTAAACGACGCAATACTGCTTCATCGACCGCAGGTTTTGCGATCATATTTAAGACAATAATGGCTTCACCCCAATCCCAGACCGTTAAGACTTTTTCCATCAGTTCACGGAAGCCTTGCCATGCAGAATCTTGTTCCCAATAGTGGCGCTCATCTTGCCCCAAGCCTTTATCAGTAAAGGTTAAGGACAATTCTTTAGTACGGTAAGCGGTGTGACTGAGCCAACGCAAACTGTCTGCCATTTGGAAGTAATGACAGTTAGTAATAGTACTGGCGGGTGAGACTTGTCCGACATAGGCGGAAGCCATTTGCAAAGTGTGGAATAGATAGCGTGCAGGCGTGTATAAACGTGCTAATGTGCCTGCCCAACGCGCATCCAAAGACTTATCGTGTTCACGCTGATTAAACTGATCGAATAAACCAAACACATAGGTTTCTTGACCATCTTGCATCAGATTGTAAGTGCGATAAATCACTTCATCAGGGTCGCGAAACGCATTCCAATCAGCGTGTTTGAGTGCTGTGCCAAAGGTATTTTGCTTATACCATTGGTTCATAAAGAGTTCGGGGGCGAGTTCATACGGTGCATTCGCATCGCGATTATTGTAGTGCAAATTGGTACTGACAATATCGTATTCACTCGGTTTACGACGGCGTGCAGCTAAGTGACTCCAAGTCTTTTGCGGCTTTAATACTTGTACTTCAGACATTTTGCTCTCCTCCTATGCCTGTGCGTTAAACTTTAGTGGTGAAATAAAAGCGCACGGAATCGTCGTGACTTTCAATTTGGCCCGCAAAAGAACTGAGATCGACTTCTAAATCATTCATACGGAAGGGACGACCTAACTCTTCCTCAATGGTGGCTTGGCGCAAAATCATTTCGTGTTCGGCATGAATGCGAATATAAGCACGCTTGTCATCGACAAAAATTTCTTTGTCCGGATTATCAATTTTGGCGGCTTCAATCACCGCTTGGGCTAAATCGCCCGCCCGCATTACAGGCCCTACCCTATTATTGTGATAGGCTTGTGCAGATTTTTGGGTACTCATGGGATCTCCTTTAGCTATGAGCAAACAAGGGTTCGACCCCTTCGGTACTCACTAATACGTCATCACCGTCAATGCGAATCGGGTATTCCGCCAATGCACAATCATCGGGATTAATGCCTTTGCCAGTACACGCATCGAATTGCCATAAATGCGCCCGACAAATCACTTTTTGACCGTCAAACTTACCTTCCGATAAGGCAATATCTTGATGCGGGCAAATGCCTTGAAAAGCTTTAATGTCGCCACCATCTGCACACACTAATAAAATTTCGTGACCATTCACGGTGAAAGGTGCCATTTCACCTTCCCACACATCGTCCACGCTACAGACTTTCTTAAAACTCACGGTGGACTCCTTTACGCGTTCGGGGCTTGCCAAATGATTTCAACAGTTTCGGTTGGTTTGAAACCCGCTTCAGACACTTTCATATTACGTGGTAAAAAATCAGTGTCACCTTGACGGCGCACACGCAGTATTTGGTCTGGGCGGTTACGCACACGCCGTCCCACCGAATGCACTGCCGCCGCCGCAGCTACCTCATCCATAGTGTTTTCAGTGTCCACAGGTACTAATTGCAGTACAAAATCGCCTTCAAAATTAGAGGTCAAAGGAAATAAAGCCATGTATCGAATCTCCGGTTCAAGACACTCAAGTACTTAGGTAAAACTTGAGTGTCGGCAAAGGGTTTTATGCGTTAGCTGCTTTACGCGTTTCGCGTAAGGCACGATAGGTTTCAGCCCATGCGTAATTGTGCGCATCGTCGCCACATTCGCCCGGAGCAATATTCATATACTTCAATGCGCCTTCCAGATTCATCGGTTGAATCATGCCTGCTAAGAAACGATCCACAATGCTCATGTGCCCTGCATAGCGTTCAGGGTCTTGTTGGAAGCACCAACGATCCACTTCAGAACCAAAGTGATACAAGCGACCGTTATAGTCGAGCGGATAATCTTTCACATTCCACTTTTTGCCCGGCACACCTAAAATCGGCAATTGACACATATTGCACACATAAGGCAGGGTTTCGGGGTAGGTTTTTTCCATATTGCCATCGACTACATTGTCGATAAATACATCCCAACATTCGCCCCATGTCTCATTCCAACCGGGGTATTTTTCTTCCAACCATGCGCGTTCTTCTGGGGTTACACCAGCAGCAGGATTCCACCATACAGTCGGACGCCAGAAGTAAGAACCGAGGTGCATACCGTGATGCGTGTCGTTCAATTCTTGTAGGAAAATGTCCCAATACCACGGCAAATCTAAGCCCATGTCGGTCAACGCACGTTCAAATTGCGCAACAATCCATTCTTCCATGAACTCTTTGAACGATTGTTTACGATGCTCTAATGGGGTGTAGTAATCCATGATAGGCCCCGTCAACACTGAGAACAGTTTCCACGCGCCCCACAAAGCAATATCTACCCGTTTTTGTGCTTCGGCTTTTTTGCCATTGGCAATCAGGATTTTGAGGGCAGGGCCACCGATTTGAGCATGGCGTGATTCATCCGTTTGAATCGAAGAAATCAGATTAGCAAAAGTGTGGTCACCTGCTTCTGCCGCATCGGCGGCTAAGCCTAAAAACTGCATATTGGTAAAGCCCGTTTCAAAGCTAAAGGTGAGCATAATGGACACGCTAATCGCATCGCGCGTCATCATAATGTCGTCAAAGAAATGGCGCGCGGCAATCATCGCCCATTCATTAGTGTCATAGGCTTTGAATGCCCAATCCATTTGCCGATCTTTGGACACGTGTTCGTGGGGGAAATAGAGCTGCATTTGTCCGTGACGGATTTCATCCATGCAGCCCAAGGTGGACATATTGCGCATACCTGGGGCTTTGGAAAAACGCATCATACGCGCTTCCGCACTCGCAGCGGCATATTCACCGCGTGCAATCGCACCATAATGCGCTTTCATTACCGATTTCCAGCCTGGATCGGCATTTTCAAAAATACGACTGCGCTCTAGCGCCGCTTTTACCGAATAAGCTCCGGCATCTTTTTCGCGCTGCACTTTGACGTATTCGGGGTAAGTTTGTTTATAAGGCTCGTCGTAAACTTCCCATGCAGTCAGTGGTAAATCGAAATCACCTGATAGGGAAGGCGGGAATAGTTCATCTTCAGTAACGTAGGTGGGTGTCCAGTTGGTCGTGCGGGCTAGGTTATACCATTCCATCCGATTCAATAAAGCCATTGATCTCTCCTCCAGTTTGAAGTGCAAATAAACTTGCACTGCCTCGTGGAGCAAGACCTTAGCAATTAATCAGGAGTGGCGGTATTAGACTATGGTTTAGCTGCGGTGCAGCAATCAGCTTTAAAAAGCTGAGCTACTGATTATGCCCCAACTCCTACCATCCCCGCTTTTGTATAGCGTTCACCTTGAATGGCGTGAGGAGCAAATAGTGTTTCTAAATACCTACAATCCTGCTCAGATAGTTTTAGTTCCAAGGCAGCTACATTCTGTTGTAAGTAGTTAATTTGTTTAGTTCCCGGAATGGGGAGTACATTGGGTTTACTTAATAACCAAGCTAAAGCTACTTGTGCAGGCATAGCGCCTTTGGACTTAGCGAATTCAGCCAGTTGTGCGACTAAACTTTGGTTATGAGCAAAAGCCTTACCTTGAAAGCGTGGGTTCATCCGGCGAAAATCATTTTCGTCTAGTTGCTCAGGCTTAATGCTGGCTGTTAAAAAGGCTCGTCCTAAGGGGCTATAAGCAACAAAACTTATGCCTAAGGTTTGGCATAGGTCTAACATGCCTTGCTCAGGTTCGCGCGTCCATAAAGAGTATTCACTTTGAATGGCGGTCACAGGGTAAATGGAGTGCGCCTGACGCAACGTTTCAGTAGAGACTTCGGATAAACCAATCGCTTTAACTTTACCGGCTTGTACCAATTGTTCCAAGGCTTGCATCATCTCCTCAATGGGAGTCTCAGGATTACGTCGATGACAGTAATAAAGGTCAATATAATCCGTACCCAAACGTTTGAGTGAGGCATCGCAAGCTTGGTGAATATAAGCAGGTGTATTATCAATTCGACGTTCGTAACTTTCTGGGCTGCGCACTAAACCAAATTTAGTCGCAATAACGACTTGTTCACGGGTTTGATGTTTTAACCACTGGCCTAGTAAGGCTTCATTCCGGCCAAATCCATACATATCGGCGGTATCAAAAAAATTGACGCCTAAGTCGAAGGCAGTATTCAACACTGTTAATGAGTTAGCATCATCTGTCGCACCATAGAAATCGGACATTCCCATACAACCTAAGCCAAGTCGGGATACAGAGATAGAGGTTTGACCTAATGGGTAAGTTTGCATGTTTTACTCCTAGTTAAGGTTAAAATTATGCAGTGAATTTTATGGTTTGATAATCTCTACAATCTTGATTGGGTTGATGAGAGAAATTCACTAATGTCTCTACCATCCTTAAATGATTTAGTCGTTTTCCAAACCATAGCGCGGGTAAAAAGTTTCCGCCAAGCTGCTTTAGAGTTGGGTGTTTCTGCTTCAGCACTCAGTCATACCATGCGTCATCTGGAGGAGCAATTGGGTATCCGTTTATTACAACGGACTACTCGTAGTGTGGCTTTAACGCAGGCAGGAGCGATTTTGCTAGAGCAGTTAAATCCTGCTTTTGAGCAAATTGCACAAGCACTCGATCATTTGAATGAGTTTCGGAGTACTCCGCAGGGTAGTCTACGTCTGAATGTGCCAGCCAATGTCGCGCAGGTTTTTCTTGCACCACAACTTAGTGGATTTCTTAAACAATACCCTGAAATACAACTCGAAATAGTGTGTGAGGATGGCTTGGTTGATATTGTTGCAGCTGGTTTTGATGCTGGTATTCGCTTTGAAGAAAGTTTGCAACAAGACATGATTGCCTTGGCTTTAGTGCAAAAACTAGAGTTTCTCGTAGTGGCTGCACCCGATTATCTAGCCCAGCGGGGAATACCCCAGTCACCACAAGCATTAGTTCAGCATGAATGTTTACGTTGGCGTTTTAGCAATGGTGAATCTTATGCTTGGGAGTTTGTGGAAGATGGCCAAATTTCAGAAGTAAGTGTGCGAGGTGGTTTTTCAAGTAATGATTCTATTATGTTATTGGAGGCCGCCCGCCAAGGTTTAGGTTTAGCTTATTTGTTTAAGGCTCAAGTAGAACAGGATTTACAAGAAGGGAGGCTAGTTTCTGTGTTAGCTGAGTACTGCCCAAAAAATTTCAATTTGTTTTTGTATTATCCGAGTCGCAAACAGCAGTCCACCTGCTTAAAGGCATTTATCGATTACTGGAGCAACTTGAATTTATGAGGCTTAAGTTTGTTGGTGATTTACTCAACTATTAGCCTCAGTAAGGTGGTTACAAAAATAATAGCCTCACTCAGTCACACTGTTTAACTCTCTAAGCGTGCCAAAAACGCCTCAAATTCCACATCCGCCACCGGCACAGTATGCTCAGCTGCTGGATAAATCCCATTATCCACGTCCGCAATAAATTCTTTAAACGCTGCCACGCGTTCAGCTTGCAAGCGCTCATACTCGGCGCGGAAATTGCGATAAGTTTTCGCATGGCGCGGGCGATGACCACGGGTATAACCTAATACATCTTCGGCAAATAGATATTGTGCATCGCCACCTGAACCTGCACCCATTGAGAGCATCAGCATTTTGGTGCGTTTGGAAATTTCAGCAGCAACGCGATCTGGAACAACTTCTAATTCAGCAGCAATTGCGCCGGCAGCCTCTAAATCTTTCACTTGTTTGTAGACCAACATCGCGGAATCAGCGGTTTTGCCCACCGCTTTAAAGCCGCCTGTCCATGTGGCTTTGGAGGGAATCAAACCCGCATGCCCGACAATCGGAATACCTTCGTTCGTGAGTTTATGGATAGTATCGAGGCTCGCGGCGCAATAGCAGCAATCGCCACCTAATTGCATCACGCGATGCGCTGCACGTAGATAATCTTCATAAGTACAGAGCTTGCCGTACAACAGCCCCACCTGCACAAAGCAATTGCCCGCTGCTTCACGCATCTGTGGCGTCCATACAGGGTCAATAATCGAGAGCATATCAATGCCCGCTTCATTCGCCGCTGCCGCTTCTTCAACGGTATCGACAAACAGCATTTTAATCTGGCGCTTGCCCTTGAGGGCTAACATATCGGCAACCGTGGGACGCTTATTCATGATGATTTCTCTCAGACACTAAAGATTTGGCGGAATTGTTCAAGGGCTGGTTCGGGATCACCGCTGGCAAACGCTTCCATCCCAATAGCCCCGCTATAACCCACCGCTTTCAAAGCTAAAGCAATCCCGCGATAATTAATCTCCCCCGTCCCTGGTTGCATCCGCCCCGGCACATCTGCAACTTGTATTTCTCCAATCCACGGCAAGGATTTGCGGCACAATTCAATCAAATTCCCCTCACCGATTTGCGCATGATATAGATCAAGATTGAGGCGCAAATTGGGGTGATTTACCGCTGAAACTAAAGCCAAGGTATCTTCCGCGCGTCCAAAAGGTACACCCGGATGATCCACTGGCAAATTGAGATTTTCGAGGGTAAAGGTAACG
>NZ_CALFHZ010000009.1 GCF_937876535.1 uncultured Thiothrix sp. | reverse complement strand
ACGACGCTCTTCCGATCTCTATTGTTGTATTTGCGTCAGAAGGAGAAAGTTCACTTTCGTTCGTGAAAATTCTAAGAGGTAAAATGAGCATTTCCGGCTCTGCTGGTGGAGGGTATGCCACTCAAGGAATTGGTTTTTTTAGCTCTTCAGAACTGGGAGGCCAGTATTACCTGCTAAACAAATTCGCCCTGGGAGTTGATCTTTCGCTTGCCTATACGACCGGCGGGGATCGCTTTTATGGTCTGGCGGGGCCGTCGCTTCTGTATCATTTTTGGAATGGAGAACGCGTCAGTTTTTACACAAAATTGAGTTTATTGGCAGATATGGGCCAGCCACTGAAAAATAACATGGTGAGAACTGAAGTCGGAATGGATTATTCTCTTTCGAAAGTTCTTAGCGTAGGACCTTACCTGAGAGTGACGAACCACTTTCAAGAAGGTACCGGAATGTTCACTACTGCGAACGTGGGAGGAAGAATGACTCTTCATTTTTGAGAATGAAGAGAGTGAATCCGAGATTTGCATAGAGAGAGAGAGAAGGTGTCAGTTCACTTTTCACACCTTTGCGCTCCCTACGAATCCTTTAGAGCGCTTACTTTTTCTTGAGATCCAACACAAAAGATTCGACTGTGTTTTCTATCCAAGTGCTGTGATATGTCGCCCAGTTTTTGGTCCAGCCACTTGTATAGCGGTATTTCAGGTCAAACAAACTCGCCTCGGTTCGATGGCCATTCCCATTCTGAGGGGTAAATTCACCGTGCCACCAGAACCCCACACCGTGAGTCGGAAAAAAACGTCCGATATTGTAATGATAGGGGTCAGAGCCGTTGGGGCTGTTTCCCATTTTCAGATCCAATACTTCGTCTGTTCCATTATTCAGATGATAGACAATTTTACCGTGAAGAGATTTTGTCACATTGGGTTCATCTAAAATCGTCAAAAAAACGACAGAAGTACAATGGGGCTGGGTCGACTTTTTACACTTTGCTTTTACAACCTCGTAAGTGCCAGCGAAATCTTCGACGACACTCGAAGCAAAAGAATAACTACCCGTACCCATCAACAGCAAAATTATACCCAGAACTGTTTTCATGCTCTCCCCCATCGCAAGAATTTTTAGAAAGGTTATTGCAAGATTTGTAATAGTCAATCGGAAGCCATATGAGATGAAGTGAAGCGAAGACGCGAGATGTGAAAAAATGTTAAGGAGAACTTCGGTATTTAGCAGACCGTCGTTGACTCCCCAAAGTCAAAACGCTACGGGTTTTAGAATTAGACTTACGAAGGATGTGCCATGAATCGATTTTTGATCTTTATTTCCGCTCTTGTTTTTAGTTTGAATAGCTTTGCGGGAATTAGCTGTGAAATGAAGGACGAAACGGCAAAACCTTGGTCGCAATTCATGTTTACCTTGGGAAAAAAAGCTTCTGTTCACGAAAGAAAATTTGCTGAAAAGAAGGAAGCTTCGAACCCCGATGTCACGATGGTAAATTACCAAGCTGTTCCCGGTTGTATTGACGTTCCTTTTGATGCCAATGAAGATTACAGCTTCATTTCTATTAAATGTCCTAACGGAGTGAGCGCTCAACTCACTAGAAAATCATCTTTGCAAAAAGAAATCTACGTTACCAATGGAGTAGAAGTCATACTTACCTTCAGCGGAGAAATCATTCGCAACGGCAAAAAAATCCCGTTTGTCTGCTACTAAAAAGAGAGAAGGAGTCAGTTCACTTTTCACACCTGCGAAGAGGTGTCGAAAGTGAACTGGCACTTTTACGCTTTGGAGGACAGATGGGATGGCTATATTTACTTGCCGCGGGAGCTGCAGGAATTGGATTTTCAACTTTTCTAAAATTATCTGACAATTTTTCAAAGACTGGTCCTACTATTGGTTTCATTTCATTTTCTGCACTTTCTTTTTGGTTACTGACTAAAGCTTTGCATACGATCCCCCTTGGTACTGCTTACGGAGTTTGGGCAGGAATTGGCGCATTTGGAACAGCCATAACTGGCATCATTTATTTCTAGGATCCAGTAAACTTCGCTAGAGTTTTCTTTTTGGCTCTTCTAGTTATTTCAATTATAGCACTGAAGTTTGTATCCACTCGATAAAGGAAATAACCATCCACTTAGAAATCCATAGGTTTTTATTCTTCAATAGCCATTAAATTATATTCGCGATAGAAAAATTATTTCTTCTCTGCAACAAAGGCTTTAGCCGTACTTTCGTGAATCCGAGATTTGCATAGTGTCCGTCTACGCCTTACGGCTACGCCGGACGATTCTGGGTGTGTTGTTTGCTATTTATTAAATTTGTGGACTGCCTTGGCAGGGGTAATCCCGAAGGGATGTAGACTGCTCGCACCCAGAATCGAACTGGGATGGCCTTGCGACCGAGGGATTTTAAGTCCCTTGCGTCTACCAATTTCGCCACCCAGGCGAATGAATATATGAAGGCTGAGGCCGGAATCGAACCGACGTACACGGATTTGCAATCCGGTGCATGACCATTCTGCCACCCAGCCAGGGGGCCTACATTGCCACAACATCAAAAAAAAATACCTCTTACGAGGTAATTGGAGCGGGAAACGAGGCTCGAACTCGCGACCCCAACCTTGGCAAGGTTGTGCTCTACCACTGAGCTATTCCCGCTGAACAGGCTGCGAATAATAAGCTTGCCCCTAAAGACTGTCAAGCTTTAAGCAGCGACAAATTAACTTGTTTGCTTATTAGCCGATAACCTGCTTTATTCGGGCGATAGCTAAACAGATACTTGCGGTAAGTAAGCTCGCAAAATTTCATAAATCGCTGGACGATGCTGTTGAATTTCTGCAGCACTCAAGCCTTCTAATGAATGCGGATACTTCAGCCACTCTTCTGTTTCATACAAATAGAAATCAGGAATACGTTCGATTTGCCGCCGTTTAGGTTTGTAATACGGCACTGCAACACGAATATCTTCAGGGGTATTTAGGCGGGCTTTACGTTGTAGCTCATGGATAATCGCTTCAATCGAACGACCCGTGTCAAACACATCATCTACAATCAACAATCGATCATGGTGTTGGCAATTCTTGACCAGATAATTCAAACCAAAAACTTGTACTTGGCGCGCTTGCTGGTCAATCCCAGAGTAAGAAGCGGTACGAATTGAAATATTATCCGCATGAATCCCGTGAAAACTTAAATACTCTTGCACAGCGATGCCAATTGGAACACCGCCGCGCCAGATGGCAATAATGAAAGTAGGTTCAAATCCACTTTGTAGAATTTGCTGCCCTAAACGAAACGAATCCTCTAATAAACCCTGTGCACTCAGATAACGTTTCGTACTCATACTGCCTTAATCCTCTCGTTACTTAAGCATGCCTTGGCATTCTGCAATCAACTCATCGAGAGCTTTAACTGCAGTTTTAGCTTCAGCCTTGATCTCTTGCAAAAACTCTAACTCACTTTTGCTTACATCACCGTCTTTGAGTACTAGTGCTCTCAGTAGATCGACTTCTTTAGTGCTCACATGCCCATCCCCTAGAGCAAAACCTTTTGCAACTTTGCGCCACTCTGCCATGACTATAACTCCTTATTGATTTATCTGATTGACTAGCTAGGGCTTGCTTCCAAGCCAAGCTTAAATGATTATCAGCTAATCATTTCACAGGTACAATTGGCAGATGGAAAAACACTTCTTAGATGAAGAAACTTTAATTCTCGACTCTTTCCGCTTAGGCGTACAAGTCTACGCTAGTGGTTTTCACCCCAGCTTTATCGTGGGTTTATGGCGTGGAGGAAGTACCGTTGGAATCTATGTACAGGAGTGCCTACAAACCCTAGGCGTTAAAGCTAACCATATTGCTCTGCGTACTTCATACCGTGGGCAACCACATTATCAACAAATGGTCGCGGATCAAGGGGCAGGTATTCGCGTTCACGGCACACAATACTTACTGGAAAACTTAAATCGAGAAGATAGCCTATTGATTGTTGATGATGTATTTAGCTCAGGGCATTCGATAGAAGCGGTACTGAAACGCTTACAAACTCATCTTAAGCGCAATATGCCTGAGCAAGTAAAGATTGCTACTCTTTGGCAACGTCCATCCTTTAATGCGACTAGCTTAAAGCCCGACTTTGTACTCCACCAAACCGAAGATTGGCTGGTGTTTCCCTATGAGCTCAGTGGCCTGACTCAAGCAGAAATCGCTGAGCATAAACCCTGGCTAGTACCACTCTTAGACCAAGATAAACTACCTAGCTAAAAATTTTGCTAGGATTCAGCAAGTTTAATGGATCTAGGGCTTGCTTAATGGTGCGCATCACTGAGACTGCTCCTCCCAATTCCTCTAGCAAATACGCCTGTTTGCCTTGCCCAATCCCATGCTCGCCTGTGCAAGTCCCCTCCAGCGCAATTGCACGCTGACTAATCCGCGCAACAATACCTTCAGCCTTTTCCACTTCAACAGGGTCGTCTAAATCCACTAATAAAATAATATGAAAGTTGCCATCGCCAACATGCCCCAGAATCGTAGCGACCATACCCGATTCTTCTAAATCTTGACGGGTAGCCTCGACACATTCCGCTAAACGTGAAATCGGCACGCAGGCATCACTCGAATAAGCTTTAGCACCCGGCCGCAAAGCTTGAGCGGCGAAGAAAGCATGATGCCGCGCCTTCCAAAGCTGACCTAACTCTTGTTGGTCGCTACTCCATTTGAATTCATCCGCACCAAACTCAGCGGCAATACTTGCAAACAAGTCTGCTTGTTCCCTAACCCCTGCTTCACTACCATGAAACTCCACAAATAAAGTCGGTTGCTCAGCCATATTTAACTTTGAATAGTGGTTACAAGCCTGCATTTGCAACGCATCTAATAACTCAATCCTTGATACAGGAATACCCGCTTGAATCGTCATAATTACGGCATTACAAGCATCGAGCACTGTCGGGAAAGCACATACGCCGCCTGCCACTACTTCAGGGCGGCCAAACACTTTTAAGCTCAACTCAGTGATAATGCCTAAAGTGCCTTCTGAACCTACAAATAAACGGGTTAGGTCATAACCTGCGGCGCTTTTCTTCGCACGACTCGCGGTACGAATCAACTCGCCCTGAGCGGTGACCACTTCTAAACTCAGCACCACATCTTTCATCGTGCCATAACGTACTGCATTTGTGCCGGAAGCGCGCGTCGATGCCATCCCACCTAAGCTTGCATTCGCACCTGGATCAATCGGAAAGAATAAACCAGTATGGCGTAAAGCTTGATTTAAAGATTCACGCGTTACTCCTGGCTGCACAACAGCCGTTAAGTCTTCAGCATAAATATGCAAAACTTTATCCATGCGCGAGACATCAATACAGATACCGCCGTGAGGTGCATTCACCTGTCCTTCGAGTGAAGTTCCGGTGCCAAATGGAATGATCGGGCAGCGATGCGCATGACATAATTTAACTGCCTCTATCACCATTTGCTTATCAGTCGCAAAGAGTACGCCCTCAGCAGGCTGATTCGGTAACCAAGTTTGGGTATTGGCATGTTGAAAACGCAAGGTAGAATTAGTCGTGAATAACTCGCCAAAGCGCGCTTGAAAAGCAGCGACTGCTGCGGGATGTTCAATCATCGACATGCTTATTCTCCGGCTCCTGAATGCTATTTAGTGTAGGTTTAATCGAAAGCTTTATAAAGCTCAGACTGGTGTTTTTGCTCCCTCACCGGCTACTTCTCGCACAAGCTGTGGAACCATATAACCCGGTACTATTAAGCGTAGTTGCTCAATCAGAAGTTTCGCCTCCGACTCTGGAACTTCAAAATGTGCCGCCCCCTGCACCCGATCCAAACTATGCAAGTAGTAAGGAGTGACCTTGGCTGCGACTAAAGCTTCACTTAAAGCAGCCAAAGCAGGCACACTATCATTCACCCCACGCAACAACACAGATTGATTCAATAATAAAACCCCGACTTCGCGTAAAGCTTTTAAGCCAGCTTGCACTTCAGCATCTTGAAACTCATTTGCATGATTGGCATGAATCACCATAATGACTTGTTTATTTAACTGACTTAGCCAAGTTAATAAGCGCTCATCAATCCGCTCAGGCAAAACAAGCGGTAAACGTGTATGCAAGCGAATACGCTGTACATGTTCAATCGCGGCAATACGCTCGCATAAACTGCTTAAGCGCTCATCGGATAAAGTTAAAGGATCACCGCCACTTAACAAGACTTCGGTAATTGCAGAATTGCCTGCAATATAATCCAGCGCTTCTTGCCACTGATCACGCGCCGGATTGGCTTCGCTATACGGAAAATGCCGACGGAAGCAATAACGACAATGAATTGCACAGGCTCCCGTCGTCACTAATAATACCCGCCCTTGATATTTATGCAGAACGCCATCCGTGACCATTGCCACATGATCACCGACTGGATCACTCACAAAACCTTGGGTTAACTGCATTTCTGCGGATAAAGGTAGGACTTGACGTAATAAAGGATCATTCCAATCACCTTTTTTCATCCGTCTTATATAACTATGCGGTGCTAATAAGCGAAATTGGCGCGCTGCGTCCAGACTGACTTCTGCACCCTGCCCCTCTAATTCTAAAAGACGAATCAACTCAAAAGGATCACGGACTGCAGAGGCTAAAGCACGTTGCCAAACTGAACTTGTTAATGAACTTGAATTTTTAGTCTGATTTTTTGCAGCGATTCCGGTTATCATACGCACCTTATTTAAATTGAGTGATTTTTGGAGAGCAACAAGGCTATGCCAAGCTACAGCACCAGCGAGTTCCGTTCTGGACTCAAACTAATGATTGATGGCGATCCTTATACCATCGTTGAGAACGAATTTGTAAAACCGGGTAAAGGTCAAGCATTTAATCGCGTTCGTGTGAAGAATTTAAAAACCGGTCGTACTGTTGAAAAAACTTGGAAGTCTGGTGATAGCGTTGAAGCCGCTGATGTCGTCGACCGTGAAATGGAATACCTCTATAAAGAAGGTGACGACTACTATTTCATGGCCACTGATGGTTCTTTCGAGCAAGTTGCAGCCCCTGCAAGCTCAATGGAAGATGCCGTAAAATGGTTACGTGGTAATGAAGTCTGCGTTGTGACCCTATGGAATGAAGTGCCTTTAACCGTCACTCCGCCGAATTTTGTTGAATTGAAAATCGTTGAAACTGATCCCGGTTTAAAAGGTGATACTGCTAGTGGTGGCACTAAACCTGCGATTCTAGAAACCGGCGCTGTAGTAAAAGTACCTTTATATATGAATCAAGATGAAGTCCTACGCATCGATACGCGTACTGGTGAATATATCTCCCGCGTCAAGTAAGCTTAAGGATCAATGGGGTGAACTGGCAACCAACAGCCTCAATTCAAGCTCTAAAAGCGCGTGCCTGTCTTTATCAACAGCTACGCGCTTTTTTCCATGCGCACGGCGTGTTGGAAGTTGAAACCCCAGCGCTTTCTCAAGCAGGCAATACTGATCCGAATATTGGTAGTTTTAGTGTGAATACACCGCAAGGTTTGCGCTATTTACACACCTCCCCCGAATATCCCATGAAGCGTTTATTAGCAGCAGGCAGTGGGGATATTTATCAGATTTGCAAAGTTTGGCGGCAAGATGAAAGTGGGCGTAAACATAATCCCGAATTCAGTATGCTGGAATATTATCGGGTGGGTTTCACTTATCAGCAGCTCATGCAGGAAGTCGCTGAGCTATTACATCTAGCCATCCCCCATCTCAATGTTGAGCCGCGTATTTTGACCTATCGCCAAGCTTTCCTTGAAATCTTAGGTCTTGATCCCCATCAAGCTAGGATTGAACAGTTAGTTGCTTGTGCTCAGCAGCAGAAAATAGATTTTCAAGGCGAGTTAAGTCAACAGGCTTGGCTAGATTTGCTTTTTACACATTGTATTGAAGCCAGCTTCCCGCCAGATCGCTTGACATTTATTTGTCATTACCCTGCCACACAAGCTGCTTTAGCACGCGTACGTTTAGAAGATAATCAATGGGTTGCGGAGCGCTTTGAGGTGTATTTAGGTTCTTTAGAACTAGGTAATGGCTATCAAGAGCAAACGAATGCTGAGCAATTAGAGCGTGTCTTGGTCGCGGATGCTAAGCAGCAAGCCCAAGATATTCCGGTCGATCAGCGGTTTATTGCGTCGGTACAAGCGGGTATGCCGTTTTCAGCAGGCATCGCACTGGGTTTAGATCGGATTTTATTATGTCGCCTGCAAACGAAACAGCTGCCTAGTGTGTTGAGTTTTGCGTGGGAAATAGCGTAAGTGCTTAAGGGACGGCACAATTCGCGCTTCGGTTTTGAATTTTAAGGAGAATCAAGATGAGTTTTTTTATTTCTGATGCAATGGCGCAAACAGCTCCGGCAGGCCCTGCTGGTGGTGGTTTAATTGAAATGGTCTTGATGATGGCGGTATTTTTCGCCATTATGTACTTTATGATCATTCGTCCCCAGCAAAAGCGCGCTAAAGATCATAAAACAATGTTAGAAGCGCTTAGCAAAGGCGATGAAATCGTCACCGGTGGCGGTATGTTAGGTAAAGTGGCCAATATTGGTGACAATTTTATCCAACTCGAAATTGCTGACAATGTGCAAATTAAAGTACAAAAGCAAGCTATTGCCTCTGTACTACCCAAAGGGACTTTGAAAAACGCTTGATTTTTCTCCTTTTAGACCCGCTCACCTAGGCTGTGCTGTTGAACCTTTCAGCCTAGGGGCTTGTTTTGGAATATAACAATGAACCGCTATCCAGTCTGGAAGTATGTAATGATTGCGATCATTCTTTTGATCGGCATTATCTACTCTGTTCCTAACTTTTTCCCTTCTGAGCCTGCTGTACAAATCAGCACTAAAACTGAGCAGCCGATTGAGCCTGCTGAAATGCAGCGCTTTGAGCAAGCTTTAAAAGATAAGGGCTTAAGCTTCCGTGCTAGTGAGAATAATGGCTCGCAAGTCTTATTTCGCTTTGCTGATACTGATGTGCAGTTAAAAGCGTCTGAAGCCTTAAAAACGGTGGTCGGTGATAAATATGTCGTCGCCTTAAATCTCGCCCAATCCACTCCCCATTTCCTACGTGCCTTACATGCCAATCCGATGTATTTAGGTTTGGACTTACGAGGTGGCGTACACTTCTTAATGGAAGTGGATATGAATGCGGCTAAAGATAAGGCCTATGAGCGTTATGAAGACGAATTTCGCGATACCTTGCGGGAAGCCAAAGTCGCTTATTTAGGCATAGCTCGTGAAGGCGAGCAGTTAGTTGCTAAGTTCAAAACGGAACAAGACCGTGACGCAGCAGCTCCCGTGTTAGGCAAAACTTATGTCAATAATGAGCTGATCTGGGATAAGAAAGAACAGGACGGTAGTTATATTCTCTCAGCAGCAATGTCACCGCAAAACCTGTTAAATATCGAAAAGTTTGCCATCCAACAAAACATTACCACTTTACGTAAACGGGTCAATGAATTGGGTGTAGCTGAGCCAGTGATTCAGCAGCAAGGCAAAGGCCGGATTGTAGTGCAATTACCCGGGGTGCAAGACACCGTTCGGGCTAAGGAAATCTTAGGTGCTACTGCCACATTGGAATTCCGCTTAGTGGATGATGGTGGCAATGATGCTCAACAAGCGCAAGCCTCCGGACGCGCGCCGATTGGTTTGCAACTCTATAAAGAGCGGGATGGCACGCCGATTTTATTGAAACGCAAAGTCATGCTCACGGGTGAATACATTACCGATGCCAGCTCTGGTTTTGACCAAAACAATCAGCCTTCAGTGAATATTACACTGGATGGTAATGGTGCCAGTCGATTCAGCAAAGCTACTGGCGAGAATGTCCAAAAACTCATGGCAGTGGTTTATATTGAAACCAAATTCCAAGACGTGGAAGTCAACGGCCAGAAGGTTCGTAAACCGGTTAAGACTGAAGAAGTCATCAATGTAGCGCGTATTCAAGAACAGTTGAGTAAACGTTTCCAAATCACTGGCTTGGACTCCACTAAAGAAGCACGTGACCTCGCTTTATTACTCCGTGCTGGTGCCTTAGCAGCGCCCTTATATATTGTTGAAGAGCGCACCATTGGCCCAAGTATGGGTAAAGAAAATATCGAGAAAGGTTTCCACTCCAATATTTGGGGCTTTGTCGCAGTTGTTCTTTTTATGGTTGTTTACTATCGCGTGTTCGGTTTAATTTCGAGTATTTCTCTAGGCGTGAATGGCTTCTTATTGTTTGCGATTCTTTCCATGATTCAAGCTACCCTCACCCTACCCGGTATGGCTGCGATTGCACTAACTTTAGGTATGGCAATTGATGCAAACGTCTTGATTAATGAGCGGATTCGTGAAGAGCTACGCAATGGTGCCTCACCACAAGTAGCGATTAATGCGGGTTATGAACGCGCTTGGGGCACCATCTTAGACTCGAACCTCACAAACTTAATTGCCGGTATTGCCCTATTCATGCTCGGTTCTGGCCCAGTGCGTGGCTTTGCGGTGGTACTGTGTTTAGGTATTTTGACCTCGATGTTCAGTGCTGTCACCGTTTCACGCGCCTTGACCAATTTGGTCTATGGCTATCGTAAACGTTTAACTGATATTTCCATCTAGGGGCTGGCTCATGATTGAATTATTCCATTTCAAAAAAGACATCCCCTTTATGAAATATGGGAAGTTAACGACCCTTATTTCTTTAGGTACTTTCGTCTTTGCAGTGTTTTTCCTGTTGTATCGCGGCCTGAACTTAGGTGTTGATTTCACTGGAGGAACAATGATTGAGGTGCGCTATTCACAAGCCGCACCGATTGAACATATTCGCGAAACCCTCAAAGGCCAAGGCTTTCCCGAAGTCTTTGTACAAAACTATGGTTCAACCCAAGATGTCTTGATTCGTTTACCTGTCGAGCAAGGCAAATCGGGTGCTCAAGTTAGCGAACAGGTGATGAAAACCCTGAAAGCCGAAAGCCCCGATGTACAACTCAGCCGCGTAGAATTCGTTGGCCCACAAGTCGGTCAAGAATTATATGAAAATGGTGGCTTAGCTCTGCTATTAGTGGCAGCAGGAATTATTATCTATCTTTCCTTCCGCTTCGAATGGCGCTTTGCGGTGGCTGCAACCATTGCGAATATGCATGACGTGGTGATTATTCTTGGGATGTTTGCTTTCTTCCAATGGCAGTTTGATCTAACGGTCTTGGCAGGGGTACTCGCTATTCTCGGTTACTCCGTGAACGAATCGGTCGTTGTCTTTGATCGGGTGCGGGAAAATATTCGCAAGATGCGTGATACCAGCATTCCTGACATTATCGACAATGCGATCACGGTCACCATGTCACGCACGATCATCACCCACACTTCAACCCAAATTATGGTGTTGGCGATGTTCTTCTTCGGTGGGGAAGCCTTACATAATTTTGCATTAGCTCTAACGATTGGGATTATGTTCGGTATCTACTCTTCTGTGTTAGTCGCTTCACCTTTAGTCCTACTCTTTGGCTTGAAGCGTGAACATTTGATCCCGAAAGAGACCGTAGTGGAAGGCGCTAATCCAGATGGTTCTGTGGTTTAGAGCTTAAGCTGATCTGCAAAAAAAGACCTGCTAAGTGCAGGTCTTTTTATTGGTAGCCTAACAAAATATTTAACCCGCCTTCCCCACATACATCTCCAAAGCCTGCACTAAAGCTCTACCATCAAATCCTTGCTCACTAATCTTTTTGGGCAGTACATAAAACACATCAGGATTAGGATAAACTAGGAGAAACTCCTTGTTTTGTTTCCAATCCTTAATATCTTTCCAAAGTAGCTGATTCGTACCATGTGTAGAGCTGATTTCAAGACCCGTCGGCAGTAACTCTACGGTGAAGTTGCCATGTAAAGCTTTAAAGCCACGATAAAACTTTCTAGCTTTATACGGTGAACCCACAAAATGCAGAAATAGATAGCTACAAATCAAGCCAATCAAAGCACCGAGTGCTAATTGCCCAAAACCATAATAGTCCGTCAGATAAACCGCTAAAAGACCGATTAAAATCGCGGCAAATAAGGCTAACAACCGCATAGGTAGGGTTTCATTTAAGCGACTCGCGGCTAAGAAATCGCGTTCGGAGATGGTATAACTGGCTTTAACAGCATCGGCTGACATGACTTTTCCCAAATAACACACGTAAAATGGGAATTATACGGTGAAATCGGCTGAGCAACAGATTTGATCTTGCTACTCAGCCGAGCAAAGGCTTAATCCGCTAGCTCTTCGTAAGGTAAGCCTACATATTGCTCCGCAATCACGGTACGCCCTAAATCTGAACTTAAATAATAATCCAGCTCGGAATCCATAAAGCGGCTGAACGTGCCGGATTTCATATCGCTCAAATCCATATCGCGATAATTATGCAGCATATTACTCATCCACCATGAGAATCGCTCTGCATGCCATACGCGGCGCAAAGCAATCGGTGAATATTGGTTAATACAATCTTTATCACCCTGCTGGTACACACGCTGCATAATTTTATACAAAGTAGCTACATCAGAGGCGGCTGAATTCAAACCTTTCGCCCCTGTTGGTGGCACAATATGCGCAGCATCACCTACTAAAAATAAGCGCCCGTATTGCATTGGCTCACAAACGAATGAGCGTAACGGCGCAATACTTTTCTCTAAACTCTCCCCAGTCACTAAACGCTCGGCTGCTTCTGGTGGCAAACGCTTTTTCAACTCCTCCCAAAAGGCTTCATCCGACCAATCTTCCACCTTATCAGTAAGTGGTACCTGCAAATAATAACGCGAGCGAGTACCAGAACGCTGGCTTGCCAAGGCAAAACCACGATCATGCTTACAATAAATCAGCTCGTCACTCACAGGTGGCGTGTCACTCAATAAGCCAAGCCAACCAAAAGGATAAACTCGCTCATATTCAGTACGAAGTTCTGCTGGAATTGTTTGCCGCGAGATGCCGTGAAAACCATCACAGCCCGCAATATAGTCACATTGCAGCTCATATGCTTCACCTTGATATTCAAAGCTAATCGAAGGCTGTTCAGATTTAACATTAAGTGGCTGGACTTTTGCAGACTCATAATAAGTGCTTAAACCTGCAGCAGCACGCGCATCCATTAAGTCTTTAGTGATCTCCACTTGACCATAGCAC
The DNA here is from genome assembly GCF_937876535.1 of uncultured Thiothrix sp. GTDB lineage: Bacteria > Pseudomonadota > Gammaproteobacteria > Thiotrichales > Thiotrichaceae > Thiolinea. Next base: position 161,549 of record NZ_CALFHZ010000009.1, on the reverse strand, counting down.
ACTACGACTTTGCCACCCGTTAAGCGTTTTAAATCAATATGGGTGCATTGACCATTCACAGCTATTTCAAAGCCCTCATGGACTTCCCCCTCTAAATCCATGCGCGCGCCAACTCCAGCCTCACGCACTAAATCGACAAAGCCTTGCTCTAAAATGCCTGCACGAATACGCCCCAGCACATAATCGCCAGTGACTCGCTCTAAAATAATATTTTCAATACCCTGTTTAGCCAGCAATTGTCCTAGCAATAAACCCGAAGGCCCTGCTCCAATAATTGCTACTTGGGTTTTTAAAGTTTTCATTGCGCTCCTCCTAAAACTTGATCTTGCCATCATCAAATAAAGCCTTTCTTTGCAGAATGACAGTGCACAGCAAAAACTTGTACTTTTAGGTCAATCTTCTACACTAGAAGATCTAAGATGGATGAGAGGCAATCATGAGTCGTGTGCAATCACAGCTTATTCCACAATTTGCTTTATACGGCGAAAGTAATTTAAGCCAGCAGCCAAGTTTGGTGCATATCGAAGATATTGTTGATCGTAGCCGCGACCATGATTGGCTGATAAAACCCCACCGGCATACACGCTTATTTCAAATTTTGTTATTAATCAATGGTGGCTTGCAGGTCAAACTAGAAGACCAACAATATCAGCTCCAAGGGAATTGGGCAGTCAGTATTCCTCCTGGTTGCGTGCATGGTTTTGAATTTCCTGCTGATACCCAAGGGATCGTCTTATCAGTCAAAGCTTCCTTACTAAACTCACAAACCCAGCAATTCCAAGGCTTAGCTAGCTTAGTGGAACATGCACATACAGTCAGTTTTTTAGAGCAGGATGTACTTTTCGCTCAATTTAAAAACTATCTAGACTTAATTCGCCAAGAACTGAAGCAACCTTATACCGGCCATGAAGCAATTTTAAGTTGGCTGATCGGCACATTGCTCATGACTTTGTGGCGACAACTGCAATACAGCAATGCCCAAATGCATCACAATCCGAAAAGCAGCCAAATCTTTCAACAATTTAGACAAGCCGTAGAGCAACATTATCGCGAACAATGGGATGTGCAAGCCTATGCCAAAGCACTGCATATGTCCGTGTCGAGTTTAAATCGCTTATGCCAAGAAAAAGCCGGCAATAGCGCTAAAGCTTTGATTCAAGAGCGAGTATTACTTGAAGCAAAACGCCGTCTAATTTACACGCAAGAATCATTGGAGCGGGTGGCAGAATCTTTAGGCTTTAAAGACCCTGCTTATTTCTCGCGCTTTTTTAAGAATTTAGCAGGTGTACCGCCCAGTGATTATCGCAAAGCAAAATACTTAGAAATGGGCACAAGTTAACTAAAAAGTCGACAAGACCTGCTCATTAGGCTTAGGCTGAAACAGCCTAGAACTCACCTTATTCCTCTAATTTTTTTAGCTTTCCTTCATCTAAATACTTAGCAAAATCCTCACTAGCTTTCCCCACAGCTGGATTAGACATTAAGCCCTCCACAGCTACCCCACCCAATACCTCAAAGCTTTTTTCAAAGGCCGCTGTACCTTCATTTTTGATGACGGCTTGAGTTTCTTTTAAACAATTTTCTGTCAATAACCGCTCATAAATGACTGCTACCGCTTTATTCAGCTCTTCTTTTTTAGCCTCACTCACGGGGTAGTCATCTTTAATATCGGGATGTGCTGCAATCGTGCTAAAAACCCAACGAACTAGAGCTGTTTTATCGTTGTTTGAAGTGGAATCGACTAAACATTTACTCAAAGCATCAGCATCAGCTCCCGCATATACATTGGAAGCAGCAAAAAGCATTAAAGACAGACAGAGTATTTTTTTCATGGAAGACTCGCTTATTGCATTTTATATAAAAGAATGACTGACTAGCTTAACTAAGAATTCAGCTTAAGTTAAAAATCTAAGATGCAAGGTAAACCGAATAAAAGCTGCTTAAAAATCTAAATACTGTTTTGCATAAGCCTCTAACTCTAGAGGTGCTCGAGCATATCCCACAATGAATAATTCAGATAAATAGCGCTCAATAAACCCTGCACGCCCCAAGCGCTCGATTTGGCTAATATGGACTAATTCATGTTGCAAGACGACTGGATCGTGGCTAGCACTAGGCTTGAGCAAAATGACCGAACCTATGGTACGTGCCAACTCAGACTCAGTACCAAACCCAAACTCTGTAGCAGCCTGCTTAAGTACTTCCTGCTTAGGCAAAGGAAACTCATCTAAAACCAGAACTCTTACTTGCTCTGGTGCTTGCACAGCAAGTTTTAAGGCGATTACTTGCTCTTGAGGGTTTAAAGCACGCCCTGAGGAATAAAGTTCTTGTTCTGTTTGTTGATACCAAGCCTGAGCTAGCGGCAATAAGTGTGCAAGTTTAGCTTGGACATAATCACTCGGATACTCAATACGTAGTAGCTCAGGGCGAGTGGGTGGGAACACTACCATTTTGGGATTCATCATCAACATGGCGGGAGTTAACGCAGACATAGTTCAGCCTCCTAAGTAGGATGAGTGCTGAGCAGTTTAGCTCAAAGCATCTCGCCTCTTGAGCTAATTTTAGAATTCAGGTGGACACTCAAATTGCAAATTAGCTTGAGTCATGGGGTGTTGAAAACCTAACTGCCAAGCATGTAATAACAGCCGCTCCGCTTTAGTTTTTAGTTCAGGCGGTGCATACAATTCATCACCCACAATTGGATGACCTAGGCTCATTAAATGTACGCGTAATTGATGCGAGCGTCCGGTAAAGGGTTCTAGTTCAACGCGGCTTAAATTTTCATCTGCATGGTAAGACAATACACGATAACGTGTGAGAGAAGGCTTACCCTCTTCAAAATCGACCTTGTGCTTGGGGCGGTTCGGCCAATCGAGTAACAGTGGCAAATTAATCTCACCTTCCGCTTGTTTGAGTTTGCCACCCACCACCGCTAAATAACGCTTATGCACACTACGTTGTTGAAACAAAATACTTAAAGCACTTTGCATTGGCTTACCACGCGCCATTAATAGCAAGCCAGACGTATCCATATCTAAGCGATGCACAATCAATGCATCCGGGTAGACACGCATCACCCGATTAATCATACAATCTTGCTTATCTTCGCCACGCCCAGGCACCGACAATAAACCCGCAGGCTTATTCACTACTAATAAGTGCTCATCAACATAGTAAAGATCTAAGCCTGTATCGGCTGGCGGAGTATATTGCATCATGAGCTGCCTTATATCATAAAACAGCTCATAACTCCGCATGGGTTTGCTAAGACTTACTCAGGCTTAGTGGCTACATTCCACTGTTTAACCCTTTCCACTAAAGCAGCTACTAGCCACAGACTACCTAAGCCTAGGAACAGTACTAGCCAAAACATAAAATACATGCCTACCGTCCATTCCAAGGCGACTTTAGCGCGTTGCAGAAAACCAATTTGTAGGATTTTATCTGCACGCCGTTCTTTCAGCGAAAACTTAACCGTGCAAAATTCATTATTTGCATCGAAATCACCTAAGCTTACACCCAAAGTTTGAATCTGCTTTTCCACCTCAAGCAATTGATTAGTGAGTGAAATCAGCTCGCCAGTATTCGCATCTTTTTGCCGCAACTCTAGTAAAGTATCACGGGCTTTTTGTAAAGAAATACGCTCGGCTTCTAATTTTTTGTATTCATTAGTTTTGTCATTTTTATCGATCTGAATACTTTTTAAATCACCGATTTTACGTAAAGATTCAATCGTGCTATCGAACTTATCGGGAATTACCCCCAAAGCAATATTCAACTGCCGCCTCGGTTTTAAGCCAGCACGCTGTTCAAACTGAATCATTAATTGTTCGTTTTGAATCAGTGCATAGAGATTTTTTTCTTCTTGCTCATAATTTTTAGAAACACTACTGAGTGTCGCGATTTTTTCATATTTTTGATCTACCGCCGTCGTTTGAGCCTGCCCTGCCGTATTCATCGCGATTTTACTGCTAGCGTAGTTTTTGCGCTCTACACTAAAAGACTCTACCTGATTCATAGCTCCAGATTGTTCAGCATCTACTTCTGACTGATAGAAATCTCTCGTTTCAAAAGAAATGATTTGCCCATTGGGTTTAGTGAAATAGCCATAGCCCAAACGCAGCGCCCATAACGCTAAAAATGCCAATAACAAAATTAGCAGACGTTTTTTCATACTTAGCGCAGTCATAGAACTCCCTTAATCCGCTTTATTATTAAAATACTAGGGATAAATCCTGCAAAATATTTGCAGATTACACAGAAAGATAGTGCATCCGGCTAAGTGGTAGCACCAATCACATTCGGCTCAGCCTCTAAAATCACACCAAATTTGGCTTGTACGGAGGCAATAATCGCTTGCGCGAACTGCCAAATCTCTGCACCAGTCGCTTGCCCATGATTCACCAGCACTAAAGCATGCTGGTCATAAGTTCCCGCATCGCCTACCCGTTTGCCTTTCCAGCCGCATTGGTCAATCAACCAACCGGCTGACAATTTCACAAGTTGGTCTTGTGGCCAAGCGGGGCAGTTAGGAAACTTAGCTTTGATCGCTGTAAATTCATCAGCCGTTACCAGCGGATTTTTAAAGAAACTCCCTGCATTACCTATCACTGCGGGATCAGGCAATTTGCTTTGGCGGATAGCGATAATCGCATCGCTAATAGTACGTGCATCCAAAGTTTTATCGGCTAAATATTCACTAACCCCTGCATAGTCTGTTTTCCAAATAGGGTGTTTAGGCAAGCGAAATGTCACTGCACCAATCAACCACCGCCCAGGTTCGACCGATTTGAAATGACTGTCTCGATAAGCAAACGCACAATCATCCAAACTAAATTTACGCAATTCGGCAGTGCGCCAATCCAAAGCATCTAGCTCATAGAAATGATCTTTTAGCTCTACCCCATAAGCGCCAATATTCTGCATCGGCGCAGCACCTACCGTGCCCGGAATTAGAGATAAATTTTCTAAACCTGCATAACCTTGCTCAATCGTCCAGCGCACAAAGTCATGCCAATTCTCCCCTGCACCTGCACGCACATAGACATAATTCTGATCGTCAGCAATTACTTTGCGCTCTGCTAAACGCACTTGAACAACCATGCCCGGGAAGTCTGCAATAAACAGCATATTACTGCCACCGCCTAAGAACAACACCGGTAGCTCCGGATGTTCACGCCGCCACAGCATAACGGCTTTCAAGCCACCTAAAGTACGTAAGCTACAAAAATAACGTGCTTGCGCCTCAATACCAAAGGTATTCAGCGCTTTTAAAGAATAATGTTCATAGATTTTCATGCCGCGCATTGTGGCGTGAGTACTACTAGCCTGCAACTGGATTTCAAGCTCGCATTCCCTATTGAATAGGCAATAAGACTTCAAATAGCGTCCCACCGCCAGAGCGTGAACTACAAGTCACCGTACCTGCATGGCGTGTAGCGATTTGCCTGACTAAGCTTAAGCCCAAGCCCCATCCACCTTGGCCTTCGCCATGTCCTGCCGGTCGATAAAAAGGCTCAAAAATATGTGCTTGTGCTTCTGGTGGAATCCCTATTCCTCGATCCAAGACCTGCAAACTAACTTGCTCAGGCGACTTACGGATTAAACGTGCCTCAACTTGCCCCCCACCATGCCGCAGCGCATTTTCTAAGAGATTACGAATCAAACGCCGCAATAAACGTTCTTCGCCAGTAAGCTCTAAGGCATCAGCCTCACAATCCAATTCTAAACGTGCACATTCTTCGGCAAGCAAGCCAGAGAGATCCACTGAATTTTGTTCTAATGGAATTTCTAAAGTATCGAGGCGGCTGGCTAACAAGATTTCTTCAACTAATTGATTCAGTTCCTGCATATCCTGGCGCAGGGTTTTGACTTGAATGGACTGCTCTAAATCTTGTTGCTCAGCCAACATAGCTAAGCTCATGCGCATTCGTGCTAAGGGTGAGCGTAATTCATGCGAAGCATTGGCTAATAACTGGCGATGGCTGGCTAGGAGCGCTTGAATTCGCTCAGCCGATTGATTAAAGCTAGTCGCAAGAATAGCGATTTCATCACAACCTTCGACCGGAATACGAGTGGATAATTGCCCAGCCCCTAAAGCTTCGACACCCTTTTTTAATTTTTCTAAGCGATAAGTTAGGCGCTTAGCAATTGGATAAGCCCCTAAAGACACAATCAAAGCAGTAATCAGTAAAAGTGGAAAAATAGGAATATGCGCGCCCTGCTCACGCAAATGAAAAACCGTACCTGCAAGCAACGACACCATGACGACACTACTAATCACTACCAAATAAATTTGCCAGAATAGCCGTCGCCTTAAGCGTCCAAAGCGGCGCTGCTCTTTACGCCATGCTTTTCTATCTTTCTGGTTAGCGCAGCGCCGCCGCTCGCTTCTCATCACTGTTCCTCACCATCTTGGCTGCGTGCAAAGATATAACCTGCTCCACGTAAGGTTATAATCCGTTTAGGCTGCTTGGGATTATCTTCAATCGCGGCACGAATCCTTGAGATATGCACATCAATCGAGCGATCAAAAGCCTCTAAGGTTTCACCTTTAACCATATCCATCAATTGCTCCCGACTTAGCACCCGCCCTGCACGCTCAGCCATCGCAACGAGTAAGTCAAATTGATAGCTGGTTAATTCACGCAGTTGTCCATCAACCCGAACTTCACGCGCTTCACGATCAATTTCCAAACGGCCAAAACGTAAAGCTTGTGTATGGGTGCTTTCACGCAGGCCTCGACGCAAAATAGCTTTAATCCGTGCGCGTAGCTCACGCGGCTCAAAGGGTTTAGGCAAATAATCATCTGCGCCCATTTCAAGGCCAATGATTCGATCCGTCGCATCACCGCGTGCGGTTAGCATAAGGATGGGAATAGCTGCGGTCGTGCCAACCCGTAACTGGCGACAAAGGTCTAAACCATCAGCATCGGGAAGCATTAAATCCAGAATAATTAATGACCACTCCCCTTGCTGAGCGAGCTTCAAACCTTCCTTCCCTGTATAAGCAGAAGTGACTTGATAGCCAGCCTCGCCTAAATATTGCACTAGCATTTGACTCAAGCGGACATCATCATCAATCAGTAAGAGTGGCTCTAGCATTAAGTTTACTCATTAAAAAGCAGAACTAGTTACCTAGCTCTGCTGATTATTAAACTAATTTACTTGATAAGTTTAGCGGTAATTGCTCGATTAACGCATCAGCTCCACCGCTTTAGCACGTTGGGCGGGAGTGGCTTCAATCCCATCTAAAATCATACTCATCGGTAAACGGTTTGCGCCACCTTCATACATTGGTTGTTGGTAAGAACTGTGCTCCCATTGATGATGATGGCTAGTCGCCTTACCGAGCATAAAGCCAAACAAACCAATCAGGAAAGCCGCTAATAAAACTTTGCCACGGCGTCTACGATGCTGCCAAAACGCTTGCTTTGACCAATCCCCACAAGCCTCGCGCTTGCAATGACCTTTATTGGCAGTAGTTTGGGGTTCAGCTTCAGTATTGAGCTTAACATTCAAACCTTCAGTAGTAGTTTCAGGGTTGGTTTCATTCGTATTTTTTACATCTGACATGATAGTTACTCCAATTGATTCATTAATTCAGCTTGCTGGGCTGAGCCAGTTGTCTCGCTGGCATGAGAGCTATCATGCAAAACTTGTATTGCTAGATTACGGCGGGTTTGTAAAGTTTTGTGAAGTTGATTATCTTCATAAGACACCCTAAAGTATGAATAAGTATTCATATTCTGGGAAATCAATATGCAAATCAGTGAACGAGGACAAGTGACCATCCCTAAAGAATATCGGGCGCAATTTGGCTTTTTACCGAATACCGAAGTTGAATTTGTGGTACGAAATAATGAGTTAGTACTAGTGCGTAAAGCTACCACTCAAAGCCAAGCCATTCGAGCTTTACGCGGGCGCAAGCAAACAGGTATGACTACCGATGAATTGATGAGCCTGTTACGCGATGGCAACTGAATGGCTAGTTGATACCCATGTGCTCATTGACATTATTCACGAAGATCCGTTATTTGCAGAAGCCTCCACACAAGCTTTAGAACGCTGTGCCAAAACTGGAATCTTAGTTATTAATCCAATTATCTATGCTGAAGTTGGAGCTATTTGCGACTCTTTAGAAGAACTAGACTCACTACTATCGCTTAGTTTGTTTCGGCGTGATCCATTGATTTGGGAGGCTAGTTTCCTTGCCGGACAAGCTTTCCGCCGTTACTGGAAAAATGATGGACAAAAACAGCGAGTACTTACAGATTTTTTAATTGGTGCACATGCAAGTGTAGCTGGATTTGGCTTGATCTCGCGGGATACTAGCTATTTAAAGTACTTCAAATTAGAACTGTTAAATCCAGCCGAAGTTTAAATTACTAACGCTTAGCCTTTAGGAGTCATTCTTGCCCACGCTCAACTGGATAGGCAAACAAGCCGTCACCTCACATCATAAGGAAGTGCCATTCCGTTTGGTCGAACCCGTACCGGAGCTATCCGCAGGGGATGTTGAGAGCGGCAACCTGATTGTACAAGGCGATAACCTCTTGGCGTTGAAAGCCTTGCTGCCGCGCTATGCGGGGCAAGTGAAGTGCATCTACATTGATCCGCCATACAACACGGGCAACGAAGGCTGGGTCTACAACGATAACGTCAACAGCCCCGAAATCCGCCGCTGGTTGGGGGAAACCGTTGGTAAGGAAGGCGAAACACTCGACCGCCATGACCGCTGGCTGTGCATGATGTACCCACGCCTGATGCTCCTCAAACAATTCCTCCGCGAAGATGGCGCAATTTTCATCTCCATCGACGACAACGAAGTAAGTAATTTACGCCTAATCATGGACGAGGTTTTCGGTACAAGTAACTTTGTAGCTACCATTGCATGGCAAAGGCGAACATCCCCGGACTCACGACTAGGTTTAAGTCAAGCGCATGACCACATACTGGTATTTGCAAAAAATAAAGCAGCACTTGAATTCAATCCAATTCCTTTAAGTCAAGATCAAACAAAGAACTTCAAAAACCCCGACAATGATCCAAGAGGTAAATGGACTTCCACAGATTTTACCGCTCAAGGGTGGCGACCAAATCAGATGTATGAAATACAAACGCCTTCTGGAGAAATTTTTTCACCACCACTGGGACGTTGCTGGTCAAATGTTGAAAATGTTTTTCAACAAATGCGCAAAGATGGGCGCATGTGGTTTGGCAAAGATGGTAATGGCCGTCCACGGGTAAAAACCTATCTCTCTGAAAGTAGTGGCGTTCGTGCATGGACTTGGTGGACAAATCAAGATTGTGGACACAATCAAGAAGCGAAAAAAGAAATCAACGATGTTTTGGAACATGAAACTCCTTTCGACACACCAAAGCCGACGCGCTTGATTCAGCGGATTTTGCAGATTGCGACGGATAAGGATTCGTTGGTGTTGGACAGCTTCGCAGGCTCAGGCACAACCGCCCATGCCGTGCTGAAACAAAACGCGGAGGATGGCGGCAACCGCCGTTTCATTCTAGTAGAAATGGACAACACCATCGCCCAAACTGTCACCACCGAACGGGTCAAGCGTGTCAGCCAAGGCTACACCAATACTAAAGGCAAAGCAGTTGCCGGACTCGGCAGCGGCTTCCAATTCTACCAACTCTCCCACGAACCGCTCTTCGCCGCCGATGGCAAAGTTCGCCCCGACGTGACTTTCCGCCAACTTGCCGAATTCGTCTGGTTCACCGAAACCGGCACAGGCTTAACTTCTTGTCCCTCCCCTGACAAGGGGAGGCTAGGAGGGGTTTCTTCCACCCCACTCCTCGGCATCTTCCAGAATCGTGCCATTTTCATGCTCTACAACGGCATCCTCAAAGATAAAACCGACCTCGGCGGCAATGTGTTAAACGCCAAAACCTTACACCTGCTGCAAGGGCTGCTCCCCGAAAAGGACATGCATTGCGTAGTGTTTGGCGCACGTAGCCGCCTCGACAAAGCCACGCTCACCAAGCTCAATATCACCTTCCACCAATTGCCTTACGAACTGGCGGCGAAAACATGGTTTTAAGACTTAAAGATTACCAAGAGCAATTGCTGGACGCGCTCGAAGGCTTCCTCAGCCGCACCCGCGAATTGCAAAACCCCGCGCTGGCTTTTTGGGAAAGCACTAACGAAGCCTTCGGCTACGGTTTACCCTACACCCCCTTACCTGGCGCGGAACAAGTACCGTATGTGTGCTTGCGCGTCCCCACCGGCGGCGGCAAAACCCGCCTTGCAGGGCAGTCGATTGCACGGGTCAAAAACGCCTTTCTCGCTACCGAATACCCGCTGGTGTTATGGCTTGTCCCGTCCGAGCCGATTCTAGAGCAAACCCTGCGCACTCTGAAAACACGCGGCGAAATGCTCCATGAGGATATGCGTGAACTGTTCGGTGCAGTGAATGTGTTGGACATCAACCAAGCCCTCTACATGACCCGCCCGATGCTGGAAAGCGGTGTCACCATCATTGTTGCCACCATGCAGAGTTTCAAACGCGACACCGCGGAAGGCTTGCGCGTCTATCGGCAAAATGGTGCGTTAATGTCGCACTTTGAACACCTGCCCGCTGACTTGAAAGGCGACCATTCGCTGGTGGATGCCATCCGCTTACAGATGCCATTCATCATCGTGGATGAAGCCCACAACCAAGGCACACCTCTGGCAATGGATACCTTGGTGCGCTTTAACCCCAGTTGCATCCTCGAACTGACCGCCACCCCTGACCGCATCAACCAACCTTCCAACGTCTTGCGCAGTGTTTCCGCCGCCACTCTGCAAGCGGAAGACATGCTCAAATTGCCGCTGGAACTCGCCATCCACCCCGAATGGCGCACCTGCTTGACCGAAGCACTGGCGCGTTTACGCACACTGGAGCAAGAAGCCCAAACCGAACAGCAATTGACGGGCGAAATTATCAATCCGGTGATTATGTTGATCCAAGCCGAACGTAAAAACGCCAACAGCGAAAGTTTCGTGCCGGAACGGGTCAAGCAATGCCTGATCGACGATTATCAAATCCCCGCTGCACGCATCGCGATTGCCACGGGCGCATTGGATGAATTATCCGGTAAAAAGCTGACCGACCCCGACTACCCGCAAGTCATTATCACCGTGGATAAATTGCGCGAAGGCTGGGATTGCCCGTTTGCCTACGTGCTGTTCTCCTTCCGCAATACCACCTCCGCCACCGCCGTTGAACAGGTGTTGGGACGCGTATTACGGATGCCGCACGTCCAACGCAAACAGCGCGAAGCCCTCAATCGCAGCTACGCCTACGTGGTTTCCGACCAATTAGCCGCCACCGTACAAGGTTTGCGGGATGGATTGGTGCAAAGCGGCTTTGAACGCCAAGAAGCCAAAGATTTAATCAATATCCCGAATGCCCGCAGCGGGGATTTATTCGCCCCCACGAACGACTTGGTGGTAACACTGCCCACCGCCAACGACACCGTTGTGACTCCCAGTAGTTCGGCAATTGCGGTATTACCCAAAGCCTTGCGCGATAAAATTGAAGTCTCCCCCGAAGCGGGCACACTGACCCTCAAAGGTGGTGCTACCCCCGAACAAATCAAAAAAGTGGCAGAAACCTTCAAGCAACCGGAAGCCGCCCAAGCCGTGCGTGCACAACTGGATACGGCACGCGCTAGTGCCATCGCCCCTCCGCAACGCGAACCAACGCCAGCCGAACGCGGCATTATCGCCACCGTGCCTTTATTGGGGCTGCACCAGTTTGGTTTCTTTGACGTGTTTGATACCCGCGCCCTTTCGGATGCAGATTGGGAACTGAGCGACTTTGACCCCAAACTCACCGCCGACGAATTTGCGCCCGAGGCGGACGTGATGAGCCGCGCCCAATTATCCATTTCCCAAAAGGGCAAGCTCCAGCTCGACTTCTACGACAAACTGGATAACCCACAATTCAAGATCGACAACATCGAATTGGGTTGGACAGAAATTGAGTTGGTGACATGGCTAGACAAAAACCTGCCTTGCATTTACGCCGACCAGCCGCAAAAAGTGGCGTGGCTGAACCAAGCCATCCACTATTTGCTGCATGAACGCGGCTTCACCTTGGAAGAATTGGCTTATCGTAAATTCCGTCTGCGCGGTGCGTTAGAGCGCAAAATGGCAAGTGGTCTGATACTCGCCAAACAAACCGTATTCACCGACCTGTTCAAAGACGAATCCCGCTTTGAAGTGCGTGACGAACACAACATCACGCTGAAGCAAGGCAGCTACGCTTATAACACGCCCTATTCCGGCTTTATCCAATTTAAGCACCATTTTTTCACCACCGTTGGCGATTTACAGCCACACGGCGAAGAATTTGAATGTGCCCAACGTATTGACCAACTCGACAATATCGACTGGTGGGTACGCAACGTTGACCGCAAACCCAACGCCTTTTGGCTGCAAACCGCCAAAGACCGCTACTACCCCGATTTTCTGGTACGTCTGAAAAACGGTATAACGCTAGCGGTTGAATACAAAGGCAAACACATCGCCGAACACGACGAAGAAAAACGCCAAATCGGAGAACTCTGGGCAAAACGCAGCAACGGGCGTTGCCGCTTCGTGTGGGTAGAAAACAAAAACTGGCAAGCGTTAAGCGCCGCTACGCTGAATTAATAAGGGGAATCGTAGTTGATAAGACAAAAGTAGAACTACAAGGTGTCGTTTGCTCACTGACTGAAGCAACCCGCAAATTATTGAATATGCCGAATGGTGCAGCTATCCAGCCCTCACCACATTGGCTGTTTAACGGACGAACAGTGAAAGAAATCTATGAAGGTTATCATAGCCAAACCAACGCTGATTAAGTGGCGGTTTCTTCAACTACGCTGAACACCTTAATCCTTCTGATTCGCCAACCCAAAATCCACGTCTTCATACAAGTCTTGCATAGCAAGTCGGCAATTCACGCTGGCAAACTCTACTTGACTCTCCATCGTCGTAAATGCAAACAGCTCCCAACGATCCTGCGCATTACGTCGAAACACATCAACCCGATAACTACGAGGATCAATCAGCACATACTCTTGAAGACTAGCAATCTCCCGATACAGCGCAAACTTCACCCCACGGTCATAGCCTTCTGTGCTGGCTGGTAAAACTTCAATCACTAAACGTGGTGAATGCTTCGTATAATTACGCTGCAAATCGGCTGGATCACAAGTCACCATCACGTCAGGATAAAAGAAAGCTTCATCCTCTTTTACGCGCACCTTCATGTCCGCCATATAAACACTACAACCCGAACCACGCAAATGCGCCTTCAATAAAGCAAACACATTACCACTAATGCGCACATGACCATCACCTGCACCCGCCATCGCATAAATTTCACCACGAATATATTCATAACGTTGCTCAGTTTCGCGCTCACCCTGCAGATAAGCCTCAGGAGTTAGATATGAAAATGATGCTAGGGCAACCATAAAAAACCACTCATCTCAAGTAATTCCTCAACTATAGCACTAATTCCCCCTAGCCCCGAAAACTCGTTATAATTCGCGGCTCTATGCACACCTAAGTATAAATTTAAAGGTAAAGCACTCCCTATGAGTACCAGTTACGACGCCTCCGCCATTGAAGTTTTGACAGGTCTTGACCCCGTACGGAAACGTCCAGGGATGTATACCGACACTAGCCGCCCCAATCATCTTGCTCAAGAAGTCATCGACAATAGTGTGGATGAAGCTCTAGCCGGTCATGCGAATCGCATTGAAGTCATCCTACACCTCGATGGCTCAGTCACAGTGACTGACAATGGACGCGGAATGCCAGTAGACATTCACCCTGAACAAGGCAAACCTGGGGTGGAAGTGATCCTTTGCACCTTACATGCAGGTGGTAAATTTTCCGATCAGAACTATCAATTCTCCGGTGGCTTGCATGGCGTAGGCGTGTCGGTGGTGAATGCACTCTCACAACGCTTACAAGTGCAAATCAAACGCGGTGGGCAAATTTGGCAAATGACTTTTGCCGATGGTAATAAAGCCAGCGAACTAGAAGTCATTGGTAAAGTTGCCAAGAAAGAAACGGGTACAGCGGTACATTTCTGGCCTGATCCGAAATACTTTGACTCTGCTAAATTTTCAATCCCACGCCTGAAACACAATTTACGCGCCAAAGCAGTGCTCTGCCCCGGCTTACTGATTCGGTTTACGGATGAAGAAAGCCAGGAAACCCTTGAATGGCATTACCAAGATGGTTTACGCGATTATTTAATTGAAGCAGTCAAAGGCTTCGAGCTTCTGCCTGAAAAACCTTTTACTGGTTCACTCAAGGCTACCCGTGAAGCGGTGGATTGGGCGTTACTCTGGTTACCAGAAGGTGGTGAACTCACCCAAGAAAGTTATGTCAATCTCATCCCCACTATTCAAGGGGGTACGCATGTGAATGGTTTGCGTACAGGGGTTACCGATGCTTTGCGTGAGTTTTGCGAGTTTCGGAACTTACTACCGCGTGGATTGAAACTCACACCCGATGATGTCTGGGAAAATATTAGTTATGTGCTGTCCTTCAAAATGCAAGAACCGCAATTTGCTGGGCAAACCAAAGAACGTTTATCCTCCCGCGAAGCCGCAAGCTTTGTCTCTGGCTCTCTGAAAGATGCTTTCAGCCTCTACCTGAATCAAAATACCAGCATTGGCGAGCAACTTGCAGAAATGGCGATTAATAATGCCAATCGTCGCCAACGCGCGAGCAAAAAAGTAGTTCGAAAGAAAGTCACCAGTGGCCCTGCTTTACCCGGCAAACTTGCCGATTGCAGCTCACAGGACATTACGCGCACTGAATTATTTTTAGTGGAGGGTGACTCAGCAGGAGGGTCGGCTAAACAAGCGCGTGATCGTGAATTTCAAGCGATTATGCCCTTGCGTGGAAAAATTCTTAATACTTGGGAAGTTGACTCTGATCAAGTGCTTGGTTCCCAAGAAGTCCATGACATTTCCGTCGCCATTGGTGTTGAACCCGGCCATAGGGATTTGAGCCAATTACGTTATGGGAAAGTTTGTATTCTCGCGGATGCGGATTCGGACGGAGCACATATCGCCACCCTACTCTGTGCTTTATTTGTGCGCCATTTCCGCTCCCTTGTAGAGGCGGGTCATGTCTTTGTGGCAATGCCGCCGTTATATCGAATTGATATTGGCAAAGAGGTTTACTACGCTTTGGATGATGCCGAACGACAAGCACGTTTAGATTTGTTAGCAGCAGAGAAAAAGCGCGGCACGATTAGTGTCACTCGCTTTAAAGGCTTGGGAGAGATGAATCCGCTGCAATTGCGCGAAACTACTATTTCTCCAGATACACGCCGTTTGGTGCAACTAACGATTGATGATAGTGCTGCCGCTGAAGCCACGATGGATATGTTGCTTGCGAAAAAACGTGCCGCAGATCGTAAAGCTTGGTTAGAAGATAAAGGGAATTTAGCCAGTGTTTAAGCACTTACCACCTGCCAATACTGAAACGCCTTGTTTTTGCCTGGTGCGTCACGGGCAAACTGATTGGAATGCGGCAGGGCGTATTCAGGGCTTGGAAGACATTGAGCTGAATACAGTTGGTCGAACACAAGCCCTGCAAACTGGCTTATATTTGCAGCAATGGCAATGGGATCGGATTATTAGCAGTCCTTTAAAACGCGCTGCTGAAAGTGCAGAAATTATTGCAGATCACCTCAAACTAGCACCCGTTGAAATCATGGATGTTTTTATGGAGCGCGACTACGGTGACTGCTCAGGCATGACTGCAGCACAACGTAAGCAATCGTTCCCCGATGGTATTATCCCGCGTCAAGAAACCTTGGAGACTTTACAAAAGCGGGTGCTCCAAGGCTTGCAGCAGCTAACTCTAGAGCCACAAGCACGTACTTTGATCGTGACACATGGGGGAGTGATTAATAGCCTGCTCGCACATATTAGCCAGGGTGAAATTGGTACTGGTAAATCAATTCTGCACAATGCCAGCCTTGCTTTATTTCAATATCAACAAGGCTGGAAAATTCTTGCTTATAATCTCACCGCTCATTTAAACGAATTTAATCGCATAGTTGAGTCTGATAAACCTTAGATTCACCCTTTCCTGGCTGACAACGCCAGGCACGTTGAATACTTGCCGCATACCAACCATAGCGTGTTGCTTTAAAAGTAATTTTTTGAATTACCCCCACCACAGAATGATCCGGAATATTTTCTTCACGGAAGGTACAAATTTGTTGCCCTGCCTTGACCTTACCACACCAATGATAGGCTTTGGTATAACCAACCGGCTCAACCGGTAAACGTTTTAACAGTGCTAAAGGGGAAGATTTAGCGCTAGGATGCTGAGTCACCACCGCTTTTAAATGTTCATTAAAGACTTTTAAATCTTGTGTTGGCGCTGCCTGAAAAGCCTGAATCGGATAGCGCCCATCATTTGCCTGTACTAATGAGCAACTCACCAGCACTGGGGTTATTATCATTAACTGCTGATAAAGCTTCACAGTCTGCTCCTAAAATGAATCTAGCAATGGCCCAATTCATTGCTATTGAGACAAGCCTAGAGAGTGCTAGCTTCACCCATGTTTAATGAAAGCTGCTCCTGCTCTAAATCCGATAAACTGCCAAGCTAGGGCGATAAACTGTGATCCACATCTGCGACTGCAAGCCGAATCATCTCCCACTCTTGTGGATTTAAGGCAGCAGGTCGGCGTTCAGCGGTTAAATTATCTGCAAATAAATTATGTAAGAATACCGCTGCTGCTAAACAACTGCCTTTAGGCGATGGGTGAGAACCATCCGCATCATAAAGCTCTTTGCCAAAAGCGGAGTCTTTATCACGTATCCATGACCAGACTAAGCCGACAGGCACAAGACCAGCCTGATTGTGCTCAGCAGCGGCCTCATAGGAAGCGGTGAGTTGCTGCTGCATAGTTTTAAAATCCGGCAAGACCTCATGATTTTCTGCATCGCCATCACGCCGCCCCCACGTCATGTACAATAGCGGTTTAGCCCCTGCATTACGGATTTCTTGGCTAAATTTAGCCACTGATACTTGGAAGCTTTCAGCGGGTGCACCTGGCAAAGCTGGCAAACGGCTGTATTCCTGCAAAATTACCCGATCCCATTGCCCCGAATGAATCTTATCAACTGTGCTGGTATCGGCCAAATGCTGCGCTAAACGCATCCCACTATGCGTAATAAACTCCAAATGCGTTTGTTTCCAAGGAGAGTTATCCAACATTTGGGTTAGACAAGGCCGCATATGCTCAGTGTAACTATTGCCTATAAATAGAACCCGCTGTGGTTTGAAATTAGGCTCATCAGCCAGTAAAGAGCTAGCCCATAAGCTTATTAGCCCTAAAACCAGCCCACGATAAGAGTTGATACGGTAACTTCTCATATACAGCTCCTATAAACGTTTTAACGGATTTAATACGGATACAGGATTGCTAAGGCAGATGCAAGGCAACTATTCAAGCGAGTTACAAAATGCTAAGTTTAACCGATGCAAATATCTAATGAAGTCGATTTCAACCGCCGTTTTGGTGGGATTGCTCGCACCTATGGCGAACCAGCTTTAGAACGCTTTCAAGCAGCTCATATCTGTGTGATTGGTGTGGGTGGTGTCGGTTCTTGGGCGGTGGAAGCTTTAGCCCGTAGCGCTATTGGCAAGTTAACCTTAATTGATTTGGACAATGTCGCTGAATCAAATATCAATCGGCAGTTACCCGCACTGTCTAGTACGATTGGTGCAGCTAAAATTGCAGTCCTAAAAAACCGCATCCTCGATATTAATCCTAGCTGTCAAGTACAGTTGATTGAAGACTTTATTGAGCTAGACACTATTGCGCAGCTGATTACTAAAGATATGGACTATGTGATTGACTGTATTGATAATTTTCGAGTAAAAGCAGCTCTAATTGCTTACTGTAAACGCCAAAAAATTCGCGTGATTACTCTAGGCGGTGCAGGTGGTCAGCGTGACCCGAGTCAAATTCGCTTAGGCGATTTAGCACGTAGCCAACATGACCCTTTACTCGCACGAGTACGCAAGCAACTGCGTCAAGATTATAACTTCAGTCGTAATCCTAAGCGGCGCTTTGAAATTCCTTGTGTCTGGTCAGAAGAGCAAATGCAGTTTCCAACTACAGATGGAGGCATGTGCTCAGAACGCCCCGTTGACTCAAATGCAAGTGGCCTCAGTTGTGCTGGTGGCTTAGGCTCAGTGATGACCGTTACCGCCAGCTTTGCTTTATTTGCGGTTAGTCATGTCTTAGGAAAGTTGGCGAATAGTAGTAAAGCTCAAGTTGAACCTGAAAACTCTACTTCATAGCCACCAAACTTGCGAATATTAATCACACCCGTATCGAATAATAGATATTGGCCTTTAATCCCCTCTAGTACCCCCTCCACTACGGGCTCTTTATCAAAGCTTAAAGACTTCACTTTGCTGGGATAAGTTAGCATAGGATAGCGAATATTTACCACCTCTGCGTCAGGCAAAAACTCCACAGACTCATCCCCAAAACGATAACGCACATCGCGTAAGGCATCTTGCACTTGTGGCATTAATAGCTCACGCTCAGCCACTAGATCAATCGCTGCAGCTTCACTTTTCAGCATTTGCTGCCAATTGGTTTTGTCGGCCACATGATCTTTGAAAGCAACTTCCATTAAGCCTGACAAATAGCGTGACTGTACTTTCAGAATCGGCAAAGCAGCAACTGCACCTTGATCAATCCAACGAGTCGGAATCTGCCCTTGCCGTGTGATGCCTACTTTTAAAGTTGAGGAATTAGCCAAATAAACAAAATGAGGCTGCATACAATGCTGCTCTCCCCATTGTGGCTCACGGCAACTACCTGCAGCATAATGGCAAAGCTCTGGCTTAATAATGCAGGTATCACATTGCGCCAACTTCATAAAGCAAGGATAGCAATAACCTTGGTTAAAGCTTTTCTTGGTTAAACGCCCACAATGAATACAGTAAATACTTCCTGTATACCTGAGAGTTAAAGTTTTACCCAAGTAAGGTGTTAACGGAATTTCTTTATTATTGAGCACTAAACTGTATTTCACTGGTTCAGTGAGGGTAACTTGCATTTTACGCAAAATTCCCTTGTTTTGACTCATACACTCTCCCTGTGTTGTTGCCGAATAGCAGCCTCTAAAACTTGTAACAGCGTAAAGCTTTACTCAACATATTAAGCTTAGGGCGAGACATTCATCAATACGACTAATTTACCTCTACCAACTATTCTAAAATAACCGCAGTACCACTAGCTGAAACCATTAACATACTGCCACTCGAACCTAAGACCTCATAATCGATATCCACACCCACGACTGCATTGGCACCGAGTGCCTGTGCTCGCTCCTGTAGTTCTTGTAAAGCAATTTCGCGAGCTCTTTGTAATTCACGCTCATAGGTGCCCGAACGCCCTCCTACTAAATCACGAATACCGGCAAATAAGTCTTTCACAATATTTGCCCCTAAAATCGCTTCACCTGCGATCACGCCACAATATTGAGTAATACGTTTACCTTCAATCGATGGGGTAGTACTGACTAACATGAATACGGATCTCTTGTTTTAAATGAAGTCAAAGTTTAGCAGCTATAAGTCATGCAACCCAAAATCCCCCAAGAGCTATCCAGTCTACTTCTGAGCATCAAACCACAGCTCCTCAGGGCTACACCCTTCAATAGATCGCTGTCCAAAGACCTTTAGCGGATATTTTTTAGTAATAGCCTCCTGCAGAACAGCTTGTATTGTTTTGCTAGGAGCGGCCAAAGATACAATCTCACGCGCCTTAGGCTTATCTAGCACGAGCCTAAATAAAGAATACCACGAGGAAGGTTGGCATTTGACCAAACCTTTATCTGTCTGAATCAACAAGCTAATATCTTCTGACTGGTTAATATCAGCCCATTGATAAGATTTTAAATATCCACTTAGTAGTGCTTGATCCGTTGCCAAGCTAACAGGTTCAAGCGTTATAGGCTTACTTGGATGAGCAATGTTATGATTGGGCTTAAAAGTGAAACGGGTTAGTAAAGGATAAGTTTTACCTGCAAACTTGCCATGAACCTGTGTCCATTTCCCCTCTTTTGCTTCATACAAGGCCGTTTGCCAATACCCATCGCCATATGCCATGAATACTAGCTCAGCACGTCCATTGTTGTTCAAATCTAAGAAATCGACGATGCCTTTTTTATCAGAGGCAAAATAACCTTCAACTTGCCAAAGGCTCACCTGTCCAGTTGTATCGAAAGTTAGCACACTTAAATGCTGGGAAGGGGCTAAACCATTGGCTCCTGTGGGTTTCAACAGAATTAAATCTTGCTGGCCATTACTATCCAAATCTGCCTGGTACACTTCTGTAGGAAATATCGCGGAAGGACTATCAAGTACCACTGACCACTTGCCCTGGGAGGTAGTAGTACCACTAAGCACTAATTCTTCCTCAGAACGAGTGCTCAGTTGAACTTGGTAATTACCAAGTTGTAGAGGAGAAATCAGCTTGCTTGGCTCTAAAGTACCCAGATGCTTTATGGGTACACGCTTTTGTGTTTCAGCAGCTGATAAAGGCAAGTAATCGTCGAAGAAAGCGTAACTTGGCACTGCGCTAAAAAAGCTAGTCAGGATTAGACCAATCGATAAACTGAGTGTCCGCATCTTTAGCTCCTAGCTAACTTAAGCAATAAATTACCAATAAGCTTAGCTTAAACCAAACTCAGCAGTTCAGATGTTTAAGGAGCACTCGCTGTGAATAGGAGCTCACCGGTATACACTCCAGGGTTTAAAGCTGAAGTACTATTATAAGCAAAAGACCAATTCGCATCGCGGCTTGTCACTAATCCATAGGAGCTAGTAGCGACGTTAACAGAACTACCTGTTCCTGTATTTGGCACGGGTGGTGCGGGTAGATTGCTGTCACTAGAAGTAATAGTTAAGGCAGAAAATGGCAAGCTACTGGAAGCATTAGTTAACGGTGAATTCACTGTGGTTTTAATGCTGACTTGCCCTGCATTACTCAGTACTTGTACTGGCAAGCTGACCGTAGTTGAAACAAAGCTAGGCGCTGATCCATTCCAAATTACTGCTTTATTATTCCCATTCGTAGGTGTCACCGGTGTAGTACCGGTTGGGATACTAGGTACAGTCGTTAAGTTGACTGTCTCAACACTAGTAGCATTACCTAGACGAAAATAAATAAATTTATCAATATTAATCTTGAAATCTAAGCGAGCACTGACCGTCAGTTCTCGATAGGGGTTACCAGCCGTACCCGCCAATGTGTCTAGCTCGGCTTGAGCAGAATGCGCTGCCATCAAAAACACAAGGAGAGCTAAACGATGGTATTTCATTTAAAGACAGCCTGATTGATTTTGAAACTACCTTTATCCCAATCAATGCTTCCTTTAGCTTGAATAGGATAGGTCGGTGGAGTCAATTTTTGATTAGTCAATGCTTGAGGCAATAAAGGCAAAGTACGAGTTTGACCAGGTAACACCGGTGTTGCTTCTGGTGCTAATTCAAAGGCTTGGCCTTTGGCATCAGTAGCCTCTAAGACTCCTTCTAAACGTCCATGTGCATCACCTTGATTCGTCACAATCGCTACCGGAACCTTTTGACCCTTCACATTCTGCACATTCATCTGCTTGATACTGAGTTTGGGTTCAGCCCCCCCCACCGCAACATAAACAGCGACTGCAATACGGCCATTCACAGGCAGACTTAGATTTGCACCACCTGCTTTTAAAACTGTATTAGCCGCGGCATCTTTACCTTCAATCGCTACCATAAAGCGACATTCCGCACGCGGTGCATTGGCAGGAACTTCAACTTGGAAACGGAAAGCGCGCTTGGCTTGGGCATTTAACTTGATGGTATTTTTTTCTAAAGTAACCCAAGGGCGACAGCTATTCGGTACTAAAGCATCATGATAAGTAATCTGCCCCTCATTTGAGTAAGTCCAATCTAAAGTGCGGATATTTAGTTCAGTGGGTGACTTGCCAATATTTTGAATGTCAATCGACTGCCCCAAACGTTGACTTGCATTCGCAGTTAGTTCTAAACGAGACGGGGACACCGCCACTTCAAAAGGTCCTGCATAGACAGGCAAAGCCGATACACTCATTAAAGCAACTAAAGCTAATAAATTATTTTTTTTATTCATTTGTTTCTATCTCAAAATAAGACTCAAACCCAAAACCCTGACCTTCTCGCAAGCGTAACTGAGCTAACTCAACTTGCATTTCTAAATCAAGTTCGTCTTGCATCCAATCTTCAGTCACTGTACCTGACCAGACTAATTTGCGCTCTCCCGCATGCCCCTCTCCATCAGTAAATAGGCTATTCCCTTTCCAAGTGACAGTCAGTGCTTTAGGATTTTGTAGCCCTTCTATACCCATAGGAATCACATAATAAATTTTGGCTTTTTTGCCTTTGTAGGCTGCCGTGGCAAGGCGGTATTGCACTAAACCAAACTTTAGAAACATGAATTGAGGTGAATGGCTATCTGCTAAGGACATACCAGTTTCATTGGTTACACTGCGTGCTTCTACAATACTTCGAGCTGAAGCGCTATCGTCAAGCCTTGCCGTTTCAGCGTAAGCACTAAAACTTACCAGCCAACTAATGCAGATCAGCCCGAGGAATTTATAATTAATTTTCATGGTAAAGTCGCTGTATAAGTAACGCGCCCAGTATATTGCCCAGCTGGATAAATCGTGCTGTTGGCGTAGGTAAATACCAAGGTATTTTCTAACTGTAAACCTGCATTAAGGCTACCCACCCAAAATAGTGTTTGAGTAGAGCCATCTGTAAAGCTCCCATCATTAATATCGTAGCTACCCCGATTGTATGAAACCCAACTGATAGTACTAAAAGGAATAATAGTGCTACCACAACCCGTTCCACTAATACAGGCTAAACCTACAGACGAATCCACAGTAAGTTTAACATTTTGCCAAACGTTCACTAATGCAAATGGTATCTCACTAGTGAGTTTAATTAAAATGCCATTAGCAGGTGTGGTTGCAGCTGTAGCGGCCGTTGCACTCGGAACACCTTGAATCGGTGTATTATTAGGGCTGGTTTTATCAGTGGTCACATTGAAGGTTACGCTGTTTACGGTACCAAATTGTGAAGATCCAACTTGTAAAGTTAAGCGCCGTGATGTATTTACTAAAGGTGTGAGTGTTAAGACTGCCAAGGCCTGCTCACTAAAGCAGGCACTCAACAGTAGACCCATAACTAGTTTGGCCTTAATTGAAATTTTTCTTTTAAAACTAAAAAGAGCTATGGGCATAAGTTTTTCCTTTTAAATACGCGCTGCTGTATAAGTCACAGTCTCGCTAGCAGTACCGGCATAGGCAGCGAGCACATCAGCTGCATCGATCGAATAAGTCCAAGTACCTGTCATTAAAGTATTACGAGTAATGTTTGTAGAGTCAGATGCACCACAAGCAGTACTAGTACCAGGATGCGCTAAAGTGGTTGATGCTACTTTGATTTTGGCTTTAGTTAAGTTGATGGTGTTCAAAGTGTCTGCACTGACTGCACAAGTTAATTTCGCATTATCAGCATTAGTCCAAGTGTAAACATTAACTGCTGTAGAGGTAGCTGAAGTACCGAAATTTGGAGCAGTTCCATCCCAATTAGTAGTACCACCTACACCCACGTCATTACCATTTGTCAATGTACCTGTTATGCCACCTACTGTAGGTGTAGCAGTAATATTAACGTTATCAACCACATTGCCAGTGCCTACTCTTAACAAAATTAATTCTGGCACAGTCACATTAACCTTGACGCTTGCTTTAGCTGAGATACTACTAGCAGCTACACCAGATGAACTGTAACCGTAAGAGCTATCTGCGATAGTATTGCCCGCTACTCCTAATAAACCACTAGCGATCAAGGCTGCTAAAATCTTATTTGTTGTAATTTTCATTTTGGGGTTTCCTTCATTTATTTTTATTAATAAGTAAAACTTATGACACTTGACACTTTGACGCTTATGCGTCCCAACAAGTTCAGTACGAGCTGCTAATCGGCTCCTTTAGTCAAAGCTAAATTCGCAGTAGCTTGCCCTCGTAATGAAACATCTACACTTAAACTCTCTTCCTTCACACTCCAAGGAAGCGGTACTGTATCCAGGTTAAGTGTAAGCGCATGCTCACCAGTAGCAACACGCATAAATTCATAGTAGCCATTCTTATCTGTTCTTACTGAATAGCCACTATCTAAATAAACCTCTACCTCGGGTACACCGGCTTCATCTGCTTGGCGTTGTCCATCTTGATTGGTATCAAAAAAGATAAAACCAACAACACTACCTGTACCTGCTGAACCAACTGTTCTTTTACCTATTACACTATGCTCACGCCCACGATTACCCTCCCAGCGTAAATACACTTGAGCAGACTTATCCGTGCTACGGGAAGTTTGAGCCTCATTAATACCATCACGATCAAGCTCGACCTTGGCCTGATTCAGGCTTACGGAAAGACCTACGGCTAATCCAGGTGTAATAACATAATCACTTGCAACTGAACCTGCTAAACCTTGAGAATTAGAAAGTTTACCCGTACTTGAACTATAACGCAGGCTGCTACTAAGGCTCCAATCAGGTGTAGGCCAATAGCGCCCGGTTATACCAGCCGTTGGATAAGATTGGGTCTCATCCGCACTACGGTCATGCGCTAAACCTAAGGTAGTCACCAACTCAGGTTGAGCGCTTAATCCTTTATTAGCATTAGCTAACCAATCTTGTTCCCACTGCAACTCATCACCTGTTGCTGCTACATCATTAACTACAATTTTTTCATTACGATGAACTGTGGTACTAAAGCGGCTACGTCCCCAATTTTCATTAATTAATTCATAATAAGCATAGGCATATATACTACGTTGATCATTTTCCTCTGCATTATCATAACGAGTTTGTTGTAAACGTAAACTTCCACCGTATGAGTGGTTGCGGTCTATTCGATAGCTTACATTGCCATCGACACCTAGCTTTTTTGCTTGCTGGTTTTGGCCTTTTTCTTTTGCTTTATTCTCATCGACGCTAAGGCCTGCACTAAAACTAAACTGACTGCCGTGACGAGCTAACCGCCAGTAAGCTCCTAGCTCATCAGAGTTTAGCAAATTGTCACCAAAATAAAGCTCAGGGTCAGTTCGGTAAACTCCAAACTCATGGGTATAGCGCCCTACACGAAAACTACCCTCTAAATACGCCCCTTGTGAGTCAATGAGTTGCTCAGCAGCATTCTTTTGGCTTTTGAGTAAAGTAAGGCGGAGTTTTTTATCATTTTCATCATCCTTATCGTAGCTTAAGGCCAGAGCCGCACTAGTTAATTTGGGTTTATCGTTAACAGGATTTTTAAAGCTATCAACTTGATTCACTTGCACGCCAAATACAAAATCTTTACCCAGTTTGTGGCTTGCACCTAGCCAAGACAAACGTCCATCTGTTTGCCGATAACCTGAATACGGGCTTCCCTTTAAATCGCCTAGATCGCCACTACCTAAACGCAGATCAAACTTCTCACCACGAATCCGAGTACGGGCACCACGCAAACTGTCACTACCTAGTGACAAACGCGAATTGCGTCGTAAAGCATCCGTTAGCTCACTCGATATATCTCCCAAGGCCGAATCAGCTGCAATACTTGGAGTTAGATATAAATTATTATTAATCAATGTAACACTACTATCCGCATCATCCTCTTCAAAGCGTAAATTGGGTTGTTGCTTATTATTTGCTTGCTGACTGGTCTGTGCTTGAATCTTTAAATCGCCAAAACTAGCCGTCTCATATAAATACTCAAAACGCAGTCCTAGATCGCCCGTCTTACGTAACCCAGTTTTATTAGTTTTTGAATCCGTGTAATTTGCACGGGTTTCTACAAAATAGGATTGAAACCCTTCAGGTACTGCTTCTGCCTCTTCGGTTGTCAACTCTAGTAGTTCAGGTGCAGACATAACCTTATCTTGGTAAGCGGGAGGAGCATTCTCAAGGATAGTTTTGAGCTTTTCTTGTTCAACTTGAGACTCATCGACTGACTCAATTTGCACCGATGCATTGCTATTCTGGATTTCTAAGGTTTGAACTGATTCAGCGGCTAGGGCTGGATGCAAGAAAGTAACAAATAAAATACTAATGGAACAGCTTAAGCTCAAGCTTTTGAACAAACTTAACAGGCGTGAACTATTTACTGAATCAGTAGTCATTTGAGTTGATTAGAATTTTTATAAATAAAATTTATCTTAATAATATGAGCATTTATTTCAGCATGCAAGTTTAGCCAGTTATCTTTTTTTGTTAGTTATTACCAAAACTTATCTAATTGTTACAAATTAGAGCTACTTAAGAGCAACCAAAGATTTTCTGTCAGTAGATCTTGAAACTGCGTTTGAGCCAACCTATGATAGCTGAGAATGATTTTCATTAAGAGGCAACCCCGTGACTTACTCTCGCCTGTTAGCTTTAGCTGAACTGCCCGAACTCAATAGCGCACATATTGAAATAATCCAGACCGATAATCCAACACGTATTCGTTTATTAGGTATGGGTTTAGGTAAAGGTTCACGGGTGGAGGTTTTGCGGAATCGCAGAGGTGACTTAGTACTGAGTAATGGCAATAACCGTATTAGTTTAGGCCGGAGTATCACTCAACAAATCTTTGTTCAGGTGCAAGCTTGAAATGCAAAAACCTTGCTGTGATACGGATAGCTCACTAACACTCGTTGACTCCAATACGATCAAATTAGCCTTAGTTGGCAACCCGAATGCTGGTAAGACTACGCTATTTAATGCCTTGACCGGAACACGCCAACGCACCGGTAATTGGCCAGGGGTTACTGTAGAGCGCAAGGAAGGTTTTTGCCGGCTTGAAAATCGCGAGGCTCAAGTCATTGACCTCCCCGGCACGTATTCACTAGATTTAAGTGATGCCTCTGCAGACGAGCAAGTTGCTCGTGGGTTTGTGCATGCCAATCCTGATTATCTGTATCTAAATATTGTGGATGCTACGACCCTTGAACGTGGCCTCTATTTAAGCCTGCAGCTACGTGAACTAGGTGTGCCCATGATCGTGTTATTAAACATGATGGATGTGGCCGAAAAGCGTGGTATGCAAATCAACTTACGTGACTTAGAGCAGCAATTAGCCTGCCCCGTAGTAGCCATATCACTGCGTCAGAACCAAGGTTTAGAGGCTATTTATAAAGCCATTAGTCATTATCAAACTAAACCTCAAGCCTTAGGACTACACTACCATCCTGCTATTGAAGGCGCACTGCATGAATTACAAACTCAGACAGGAGTTGATCGCTTAGCTGCTTTAATAGCTTTACAAACGAGTTCATCAGTATCAACAGCTCAATTACGGGCGCAAATTGAATCAACTACTGACGAAACCCTCGATTTTCTATTAGCTGACGCACGGTTTGATGCAGCAACTGTGTTAGCCAAAAAAGTAGTGCATGAGCAAGGCAAGATAAGCCGCACCTTTTCCGATAAGCTTGATCGTTGGGTGCTTGGCAATTGGACAGGCTTGCCGATTTTCTTGCTGATGATGTATCTGTTGTTTTTATTCAGCATCAATCTGGGTGGAGCATTTATTGATTTCTTTGATCAAAGTGTGCAAACCATTGCGGTGGATGGTACTCGCTATTTACTCAGCAGCATCGCTACGCCTGAATGGCTCACCACTTTATTAGCGGATGGTTTAGGCGGTGGATTACAGGTGGTGGCCACTTTCATTCCGATCATTGCGGCTTTATATCTGTTTTTAACCGTGTTGGAAGAATCCGGTTATATGGCGCGTGCTGCCTTTGTTATGGATCAGTTCATGCGCAAACTGGGCTTATCTGGTAAAGCTTTTGTACCCTTGATTATAGGTTTTGGCTGCAATGTGCCTGCCATTATGGCGACTCGCACTTTAGATAGTCAGCGTGAACGTATTACCACTGTTTTGATGGCACCGTTTATGTCCTGTGGGGCACGTTTAGCAGTCTATGCTCTATTTGCAGCAGCTTTCTTTCAAGGTGGCGGGCAAAATATGGTCTTCTTGCTCTATCTGACTGGGATTGGCTTTGCGATTTTGACCGCTTATATTCTACGGAAAACCTTATTACGTGGCGGCACGGATCATTTTGTGATGGAAATGCCTACGTATCAAATTCCGGGTTTACAGAATGTGCTGCTGAATACTTGGAATAAGCTCAAAGGCTTTTTACTAGGTGCAGGGCAAATTATTGTGCTAGTGGTGATGATTATTAATGTCGCGAATAGCATTGGTACCGATGGCAGTTTTGGTAACCAAAATACCGAGAAATCAGTGTTAAGTGCGGCCGCTAAAACGGTCACACCTGTATTTCATCCCATGGGTATTACACAAGAGAATTGGCCTGCAACCGTGGGCATCTTAAGTGGCTTATTGGCTAAAGAAGTGGTGGTTGGGACTTTAGATGCGCTTTATAGCCAAATGGATGGTAGCCCTGCTAATCAAGCAGCCAACACTTATAGCTTGTGGGGTGGCTTACAGGATGCAGCAGCGACTATTCCAGTGAATCTCACGGATGCGCTCAATCACTTGGGCGACCCACTTGATTTGGGTAGTGTAAATGAACGGCCAGCAGAGGTGAGCAATGCCACGTTCACGACTATGAATCATTATTTTGATGGCCGAATTGGAGCGTTTGCTTATCTACTCTTTATCTTAATGTACTTCCCTTGTGTAGCCTCAACTGGGGCGATGTATCGAGAAGTTGGGGCGCGTTGGGCGGTATTGGGTGTCGCCTGGAATACTGGCTTAGCTTATGGTGCAGCGACTTTATTTTACCAGCTCGCCACGCTTACTCGCCACCCTGCACAGTCTTTATGGTGGACAGCCTTAGTCTTATTAGCTTTTAGTTTAGCCGTCTATGGGTTTTATCGGGTTGGGCAAAAACAACTACCTCTGAATCCTCTGCAACGTTTAGCAGGTTAATTTATGTTATTGAAAGATATTCGTAGCTACCTGCAACAACGCGGTACTGCCAGTGTAGAAGACGTTGCTATACATTTTGATATAGCACCCGATACGGCAGAATTTGCCCTTCATTATTGGCAAAACCAAGGCAAGATCCGTGCACAAGCAGCTAGTTGTGGTTCAGGCTCTTGCGGTGGTTGTGATAGTAATAGCTCTGCTCTTTATACTTGGGTGAAAAAAGAGACTCCTTTACAGTGGTTTCCTAACTGGCAAAAATCTAGCTAGAACCATTCCGTTTTTTGGGCAGATTCGGCTAAACTCGCGCTACCATCCAAAGACTAGGAATTCCTTATGCGCGATTTTGGCAGCTTCGATTATATTATTGCCGGTGGCGGTGCAGCAGGCTGTGTACTGGCAAATCGATTATCCGCTAATCAAGCCCTACGCGTATTACTCCTCGAAGCTGGGAATGATGAAAACTGGATTTGGACCAAAATTCCAGTGGGTTATCTGTTCTGTATTAATAATCCACGCACTGATTGGTGTTATACAACTCAAGCTGAACCGGGTCTAAATGGACGCTCAATTATTTATGCACGCGGTAAAGGTTTGGGTGGCAGCACCTTAATTAATGCGATGATTTATATGCGTGGCCAAGCGCGTGATTATGATGAGTGGGCAGCACTCACGGGTGATGCTAGTTGGTCATGGGAAAGTGTCTTACCCAACTTCAAAGCCGTTGAAAATTACTGGCGCGGCGAAAGTGAATTTCATGGAGTCGATGGTGAATGGCAAGTTTCTAAGCAGCGTTTATCTTGGGATATTTTAGACCGCTTTGCTGAAGCTGCTAATCAAGCAGGCATTCCTAATACTATCGACTTCAATACTGGCAATAATGAAGGTGTGAGCCAGTTTGAAGTCAATCAAAAATTCGGGATGCGTTGGAGTACCGCACGAGGCTTTTTAAAACCTGCTCGCGGACGCAAAAACTTACTGGTTCTAACTGGTGCGTTGAGCGATAAAGTTCTGTTTGAAGATAAACGCGCTACAGGTATTCAGTTTTATTTGAATGGCGAACTTTGCCAAGCACAAAGTCGAATTGAAACTATTTTAGCGGCTGGTTCCATTGGCTCTCCAGCTATTTTACAACGTTCTGGCATTGGCGATGCGGCTTTCTTGCAGGAAAAAGCTATTCCTGTACTGCTTAATTTACCTGGTGTAGGCAACAACCTCCAAGACCATTTACAGCTACGCAGTATTTATAAAGTGCAAGGGATTCAAACCCTGAATCAGACCGCAAATACTTGGCAAGGTAAAGCCAAAATGGGTTTGGAATATGCACTGATGCGTAAAGGCCCATTGACGATGGCTCCGAGCCAACTTGGCTTATTTGCACGCTCAGATGCTTCACTAGCAACCCCTGATTTGGAATATCATGTGCAGCCTTTATCTTTGGATAAATTTGGCGACCCTTTACATGATTTCCCAGCCTTTACCGCTAGTGTTTGTGATTTACGCCCAGCCTCACGCGGCTGGATTAAAATTGCCGATGCTGACCCGAATAGCGCTCCACTCATTGCACCTTGTTATTTAACCGCGGAAGCAGATCGGATTAAAGCGGCGAAAGCGATTCAATTAACCCGAAAAATTGCAAGCCAAGCCGCTCTTCAGCCTTATCAACCTGAAGAATATTTGCCCGGTTCTGATTATCAAAGTGAAGAAGAATTGGCAGTGGCAGCAGGCAATATTGGTACAACTATTTTCCACCCCGTCGGGACTTGCAAAATGGGGCGCACAGATGACCCCACAGCAGTCACTGATAGTCGTTTACAAGTGCGTGGTGTGCAAGGTTTGCGCGTGGTAGATGCTTCCATTATGCCGACTATTACTTCGGGCAATACCAGCTCCCCAACCATTATGTTAGCGGCGAAAGCAGCAGAAATGATTCTACAAGATCGCTTAGGCGCT
Source organism: uncultured Thiothrix sp. (assembly GCF_937876535.1). GTDB lineage: Bacteria > Pseudomonadota > Gammaproteobacteria > Thiotrichales > Thiotrichaceae > Thiolinea. The sequence continues at coordinate 130,574 of NZ_CALFHZ010000009.1, read as the reverse complement.
TAAAGCGGCAGCATCTCTAGACAGATCACGCTAAACTAATTAGCTCAGCAAATAATTTTAAGACAGGAGCTGAAGCTCATGCCGATTGGCAATTTAATGATGGACTTAACCGGCACTGAGTTAACTGCCGAAGAAGTCGATTTATTAGCGCACCCTGCGATTGGTGGCGTAATTTTTTTCACGCGCAATTATGAATCGGTACAGCAGTTGACTGCTTTAGTGAAATTAGTACGCATGGCCGCACAACGCCCTCTGTTACTAGCAGTAGATCACGAAGGTGGGCGCGTCCAACGTTTTCGCAAGCAATTTACTCGGCTTCCCGCTATTGCCAAATTGGGTGAGCAATATGCACAAAATCCACTAGAAGCGCGTCAACTTGCCTATCGCCTGGGCTGGTTAATGGCAGCAGAAGTGCGTGCAGTCGATATAGATATTAGTTTCGCGCCTGTGTTGGATTTGAATTATGGGGTGAGTCAAGTCATTGGTGATCGTGCCTTTCATCGCGAGCCTGAGATTGTGGCTGAACTGGCTGGAGCCTATATCAGTGGCATGCGTGAAGCAGGCATGGCCTCCACCGGCAAGCATTTCCCGGGGCATGGTTTTGTCGAAGCAGATTCGCATTTAGCTATTCCCCTAGACTTACGTTCCAAAGAACAAATTATGCAAGCTGATGTTTTACCCTTCGCTCAGCTCATGCAGCAAGGCTTGAATGCGGTAATGCCCGCTCACGTCATTTATGAGCAAGTGGATACGCAACCGGCTGGATTTTCGCGGATTTGGCTACAAGATATTTTGCGCGGTCAACTTCGGTTTGAGGGTGTGATTTTTAGTGATGATTTAAGCATGGAAGCTGCAGGCGTTGTCGGTGGCTATGCAGAGCGGGCTGAGGCTGCACTAGCCGCAGGTTGCGATATGATTCTGGCTTGTAATAAGCGTGCGGGTATTATTGAAATTTTAGATAAAGTTAAACTACACACCTGTGAAACTTCCGCGCAGCGCCTGCATGGAATGTTAGGGAAGTCCTTCATGAATCGCTCTGCTTTATTAGAGCAAACCCATTGGCAACAGGCTGTCGAAGAAATTAGCCATTTAGCTTAAGCACTGTTAACAATAGTTAAACTAAGAACATATAGGATAAGGGCATGAGCGAAACGAAAATTGCATTCGCAGTGATTGGCGGCACCGGCCTCACTGCTATCGAAGGTTTAGAAGTCATTCATCGCGAAGTCGTACACACGCCTTATGGCGAACCTTCTGGGCAAATTACTCACGGGGTGATTGGCGAAAAACGCATTGTGTTTCTTGCTCGCCACGGTTATACGCATAATATTCCACCTCATCGCATTAACTATCGCGCGAATATTTGGGCACTACACAGTATTGGGGTCAAGAATGTAGTCGCAGTCGGTGCTGTAGGTGGGATTACTGCACAAATGACGCCACAGTCCTTGGTCATTCCGAATCAGTTAGTTGATTACACCTATGGCCGCTCGCATACCTTTTTCGACGAAGGTTTAACCTCAGTCACGCATATTGATTTTTCCCAACCGTATTGCTCCAAACTGCGTCAAGCCTTATTAGCTGCTGGACAACAAGCACAGATTAATCTGATCGATGGTGGGACTTATGCCGTCACTCAAGGACCTCGCTTAGAGACTGCTGCAGAAATTTTGCGTCTTGAAGGGGACGGTTGCCATCTCGTCGGGATGACCGCGATGCCTGAAGCGGCTTTAGCTAAAGAGCTGGGTTTGAGCTACGCCAGTTGCTCAGTCGTGGCTAATTGGGCAGCTGGAAAAACCCCACGCGAAATTACCATGAGCGAAATCCACCAAAACTTGGTTGTTGGGATGGAGCGCTTACGCAAACTCTTAAAAGTATTGGACTGCTAATTCGTGCCCCTTGTCGCTAGTTCTGCTCAGGTTTTTGAAGCAGAACTAGTCTTACCCTTGCTACCCTCACGCCTACTACTTGGTTTCGTAGTACTGATAAACCTGTTCGTTCTGATTTGTGTTGGCTTAATGCCACTGACTTGGATTTGGAAACTGAGCTTAATGTTAATGATTAGCCTGCTCAGCTTCTATGAATGGCGTGCACAGTTGAGTTTAGGCAATCAAAGATTTAGCACTTTGATTTGGCGAGAAACGGGCGGTTGGGAAATTTTATCAGCTGAAGAAAAACTGCAAGCCGCTAAATTAGCTCAGCACTTTAGCTCAAGATTCATGACAATTTTACATCTACAAGTGCAAGGAACAATGCAGGTGGTTATTTTTCTGCCCGATAATTTGGATGCAGTGAACGCACAAATCTTAAGGCGGCGCTTAAATTTGCTAGCTTAAAAACCCTTCTTGACACAGAAGGGCAAGAGAATTTACTAACACACTATCAAAAATGAGTGAACTGCAGGCACGTCCTTGTGCCTACGGGAAAAAGCTAGCTTTCAAAACTGCATGCAACCGCACAGCTTACTGAACACCAGCTTAACCCTATTAACGCCTTACTGCGCTCTAATGTTGACAGCTCCAGAAAAAATTTTATTGTTAGGTATCTATCGGCTGCACGCGATAAAATAAGCCGATGCAAGCTCTTGATCCCCTCAGACTTCCTTTAAGTGGCAAAAATCTTATCCAAGCCAGTGCGGGTACTGGAAAAACTTGGACGATTTCGCTGCTGTATCTACGCCTAATTTTAGAACAGCTACTAACCGTCGATAAGATTCTAGTAGTCACCTACACGCGGGCTGCCACCGATGAATTACGTTCACGGATTCGTACCCGTTTGAAAGAAGCGGTCGCCGCTTATGAGCAACCTGAATTAGCCAGCCATGAATACCAAGCTTTATTAGAGCAATACCCTGCTAATACTGAACGCTTGTGGTATCTGCAGCGCGCTTTATTAAGTTTTGATGAGGCAGCCGTTTTTACGATTCACAGCTTTTGCCAGCGAGTTTTGCAGCAACATGCCTTTGAAGTCGGTATTCCCTTTGAAAGTGAATTAGTGTCGAGCGAAGCGGATTTACAGCTGCAATTGGCCGATCAGTTTTGGCAGCAACGTTTAGTTCGCCCTAATGCTTTGGACGCTGTAGTCCTTAGTAGTAACGCTATCACTCCAGAAACTCTATTGCAGGAAGTGTCTGAGTTTATTGGTCGCCCTTACCTAAAAGTAATTTGTGCGCAAACTTGTTCAGAAGACGAATTCAACACTATCAAACAGCGCTATGAAGATTTATTAGAACAAGCCCGCTTAGTTTGGACTAAAGACAAAGCAGCTATTCTTAAACTTCTGAGTGATAAAGAACGCTTAAACCAAACTAGTTATAGCCCTGCTGCTGTGCAAAAAGCCTTAGCTGCTTGGAGCGCACTCTTAGCTGGGAAAGTCAATCCTGAGCAACAAGACCTAATCGCGAGACTTGGTGCTAAACGTATTACCGCCAAAGTTAAAGCTAAACAAGAACCGCCTAAACATCGCTTCTTTGATTTAATCGATGAACTCTTAGAGCCTTTTGCCCAATTGACCGAAGTGCAAATCTTAGCACTAGAGCAACTCCGCCATGATTTACTAGTCTGGCTGCGGGAGCAATTGCCGGAACGTAAGCGTTTAAAAGGCCAATTAACCTTTGATGATCTCTTGGTGAATTTGCAAACCGCACTCCGCCAGCGCCCTGCTCTAGCGGCTCAAGTTGCAGAGCAATATCAAGTAGCTCTGATCGATGAATTCCAAGATACGGACCCGATTCAATATGATGTATTTGAACGGATTTATCGTAATACCCAGGGCCAAGTGTATTATGTCGGCGATCCCAAACAGGCGATTTACAGCTTTCGAGGCGCCGATATTTATACCTATTTGCAAGCTGCCCATAGTGTGCAACGCAACCAACGCTATACCCTAGCACGCAATTTCCGCTCACAGCCCAAACTCTTAGAAGCTTTTAATTTACTGTATGCGCGCTCATCGGATCCCTTTCGTAATGAAAAACGCATTGATTATGAAACCGTCAGCAGTGGTGGTACGGTCAGCAATGAACTGATATGTGAACCGCAACTTGCACCGCTGCGGATTTGGGATTTTCAAGGTGAGCCTGAACATGAGGCCAGTTTAGGCGAAGTTCAAATTGCTGTTGCGCAAGCAGTCGCGAATGATATTGCGCGCCTGCTGCTTCAAGCTCAGCAAGGTCAAGCAAGTATTGGCGGTCAAGCCTTAACGAGTGGCGATTTTGCCGTGTTAGTCCGCAGTCATCGTCAAGGACACCTGATTAAGGAAGCCTTACAAGCCTGCGGTATTGCTAGTGTGCAAAAATCGCCAGTGGGGGTTTTTCAAACTGAAGAAGCGGAAGAGTTACGTTTAGTCTTAAGTTCGATTGTAGAACCTAGCCAAATCAGCAAATTGCGGCGTGCTTTAGTTACTGAATTAATGGGTGGGACGGCCGAAACTTTATTAGCCCTAGATGCCAATCCACAGTTATTGGATGCTGAACTAGAGGACTTCTTCCGTTGGCAATATCTCTGGCAAAAGCACGGCTTTATGCGCATGTTCCGTGATTGGCTAGATAAACGTGGCGTGCGTGCTCGTCTGTTAGCTTATGTGGACGGTGAACGCCGCTTAACTAATCTCTTGCATTTGGCTGAACTGATTCATATTGAAACGCGCAAACAAGCACCTAGCCTACAAACCACCTTACGCTGGCTACAAAGGCGTGCTGCGGAGCAAACTGGCGAAGAACATCAACTGCGTCTAGAGAGTGACGAGAATTTAGTACAGATTGTCACGATCCATAAGAGTAAGGGGTTACAGTACAAAATTGTTTACTGCCCGTTTTTATGGAACGACCAAGAACGCGAGATCAAAAATCAGTGGTTCGCTTGGTACGACACCCTGAGCCAGCAAAGTTATTTGCAAGCCAGTCGCTTAAATCTCGAAGCCGCTAAAGAGGCTCGACGCGCTGAGGAACGTAGTGAAAATTTGCGGCTATTATATGTAGCCATTACCCGCGCACAATATCACTGCACCATAGTGAATTTAAGTGCGCCAGTTAGCTATAAAAGCTTTAGCTATGATACCGCACTCGCTTGGCTGCTATTTGGACATTTACCTGCAAGTGAAAACATCCTCTGCACAATTGGCAAAGCCGATAAAGTAGCTCAGCGTCAGCAATTAATGCAGCAAGCTTTACAAGACTTAGCAGTAAGCTCCCAAGGCTCTATTAGCTATGAGCCTTTGCCCTTTGACCAAGAAACCCTAGTCTATCAAGCACCAAACCGTCAATCCGGCTTTCATTGCCGTGAATTTAAGCAACCACTCGCTGCAATCTTGCGTGTGGGTAGTTTTAGTAGCTTGGCACAAGGCGCACATGATGAAAAACCTGACTATGACCGCCCCGCTGCGATTGAACTGTATAGTAGTGCACCGCAGCAATTGGATTTAAACAGTTTCCCAACTGGTTCACGTGCAGGGATTTGCTTACATAGCATCTTGCAAGCGGCTGATTTTCGGCAGCCTTTGGTCGATCAATTAGACAATGTGATCTTAAAAGGCTTGCGTAGCCAAGGCTTTAGTCCAGAGCTGCAAACTGCGGCAATTAAGCTCTTGCAACCCGCCCTCATTACACCTTTGCCATCTTTAGCTAATTTTTCTCTAAGCTGCTTAGATAAGCACAATCGCTTAGATGAATTAGAGTTTTATTTTCCAGTGCAGCAGCTTAAGGTCGAACAACTCAAACTGGTACTACGCTTTTTACCGAATGATGACCGTTGGCAACCCATTCGAGCAGCGCTTGAGCGTTTGGAGTTCCAAGACTTAAAAGGCTATATGAAAGGCTATATTGATTTAGTGTTCCGCTGGCAAGGCCAATATTACCTAGTGGATTACAAATCGAATTGGTTGGGTGATGAATCGGATGCTTATTCTGCCCCTAAATTGATGCAAGCCATGGCGGATGCGCATTATTATTTACAATATCTGATTTATTGCGTGGCTTTGCACCGCTATTTAAAACAACGTTTAGCCGCTTATACTTGGGAAACACATTTTGGTGGGGTATTCTATTTATTTTTACGTGGGATGCACCCTGATAAAGCTAATCAGGGAATTTTTTTTCATAAGCCGGATTTAGAAATTATTGAAGCACTCGAATTTATTATGGGTGCTTGAGTAATAATTCGAGATTTTGCTCAATTAAAGCGACTGCTTGCTCCATGTGTTTCGGGCTATCACTGAAGCGATGCACAAACCAAACTCCATGAATGCTCGCCAATAATAAATTAGCAGCCTCTTGGGCTTTATGACGATCACCTAATAGAGCACGAAAATCATGGGCTAGATTACTTTGGAAGCGTCGATAATAAACACGTAATAGGCGCGCAGCACGCTCATCATGTGCCGCTTGCGCCCAAAACTGCGGCCAAACATCGCGTGCTTCTGGAGAAATATGCACTGAGGAAAAATTCATGCGGATCATCGCTTGTAGGCGTTTTTTTGGATCGGATTCTGAGCGAAAAATAGCTAAACTGGATTGATGCAGATCGCGCACTAAATACACATAAGCCGCGTAAACTAGATTATCTTTAGTATCAAAATAGTGATGGATAATGCCAGTAGACAAATTGGCGCGTTGACTAATACCTTTAGTCGTGAGGCCACTTAAGCCATTCGTGCTGATTTCTTCCAGAGCGGAATGCATAATACGCAGAGGTGTTGATTCTTCTGTCAACTCACCAAAAGTGAAGCGTTCAGATATTTTATGAGCGCTCATGGCTATCTCCATCAACTTGGGATTATAGCTTAGGGTTGATTGACTGTTCAGTCAATAGCCTAGCAGGAAATGGATATCAGGTAGCCACAAAGCTTACTGAATCCGTGCATTAGTTTTGCAAACATACAGCCTATCCTGTGGTTTTAGGTTTAATTCACTTCAAGGAGCTATCAAAATGAGCAAAATAATCATGAGCTGGATAATTTGCTTAAGCTGCCTCACTGCTTGTGCTAATACTCACCCTGATTGTGAACGTGCTGATGCTTTCGGTCATTGCAAGCAATGGAAAAACCAACCCCAGCCTTGTGCCAAACCCGACTTTCTTGGTTTTTGCCCACCTGCACGTAACTAAGACTGATGCGCTTTCATTTACCAATGTTTATAGCAGCTAGCCTGCTATTTTTGGGTGAAGTGTTAATTGCGACTAAATTGAAGGACTACCATTTTATTCGCGCTTATTTTGGCGATTTTCTAGTGGTGATTCTAGTCTATTGCAGTGTGCTCGCCTTCTGGAAACTTGAGCCTAAACGGCTCGCACTAGGTGTGTTTATTTTTGCCTGCCTGATTGAAATAGCACAGTTCTTTCAACTGGCTGATCGGCTAGAACTAACCGGAGCCGCGCGCATTATGCTAGGCACGAGCTTTAGTTGGGAGGATATTTTGATGTATGCACTCGGCTGTTTAAGTGTTTATGTGCTGGTTAAGTATCTAAAATACCCATCGAATACAAGTTTGTAACAAAAAATTTAAACTTTCTGAAGTTTAGTTGGCTAAGCTTTTTTAGCTAATCCATTGATTAAGCTTTATCTAATAAAATAAATATTTCAAAAGCACGCGCAGATTTTTTCGCTGTTTATCGTTATGCTGCCTTAGGGCTAGAGCAGTTCACGGCGGTTCTTGGAACAATAACACCGACAATCTGCGGTGTGCGGTTCGCAACAGGAATCATCCACACAATCGGAACAACAATCTGGGTTTTCGGATTGTGAATTGTCCAGAGTTTAGGGCTGGTCGCTGGTAGATTGGTTTATTTAAGGATAGCCAACGGTGCGACTAGGTTTAAACCAACTTGCTCTAGTCCTGATCGCACTGTTGGTCAGTCGGTCAAATAGCAAAACTACCCCACATCCTGCTTTAAGTGGCGCGGTGTGGGGTCTTTATTGAGGCTCTTGAATGCAAAGATTAATCAAACCCCTGATCTTTATTATTTTAGTAGTAGGATTGCTCTGGCTCATTTCTAAAAATTCCACTCTTCTAGCTGATTGGGTACAGCAGTTATGGGGCTTTGATGATGCAAAGCTTGATAAAATTAACAAATGGACAGGCATTTTAGCGGATGGAGGAACCGCTCTAGCGGTAGTTATTGGCACAATTTGGGCATTTTCGGCGTGGTTTTGGCGCTCTGATCAACCAGAAGTCTCCTCAAAGCTTTTACAAGAATATCATCGATATATTACTGAGTCTTATAAATATCTTGATTTTAAAGGTATTGAGAAAGTCACTGAGGCCGTCAGAAACAGTAGTGGTCTAAGCTTGGAATCCGTTTATGTGCCTTTGCGAGCGCGTTTAGATTTGCCTAGCGGTGAAACTTGGTATCGTTTGGGTGGGCGGTTTTTTTGTGGCACTAAAGCGCATGCAGGTGAAGAAGTACCTACTGAAATAGAACAAGCCGCAGAACGTGCCGAACAAGAAGCAATCGGTATTGAAAAATGGTTAGAACAGCAGCCTGCGCTAGTGATTTTAGGTGACCCAGGGAGTGGCAAATCAACCAGTCTGAAATATATGGCATTAACTATTGCGCAACAAAAGAAAAAGGTTTTGCCGATTCTATTGCCACTCAATGCTTATAGTGCTGCCTTAGCTAATCAGGGAGTGAGTTTAGAAAACTTCTTACCTGCTTATTTTCATAGTAAACGCCCGCAGTTAAGTGAAGCGGGTTTACAACAGTTATTTCAGCAGGCTTTAAGTGATGAAAAAGCCTTTGTCTTACTGGACGGTTTGGATGAAGTAGGTAGTAATCGTGGGCAAGTGGTACAGCAAGTTGAACAGTTTGTGCGGACATGGATTCCTGATCCAGCTACCAAACGTAAAACTGCTAATCGGATTGTAGTGACTAGCCGTTTTGTCGGTTATCGTGATTTTCCCTTGAGTGATCCACGTTGGCAAACGCTTGCCATCAATGATTGGAATGTGCAGGAAATTGAACAGTTTTACAGAAAATTTACTTGGGCGGCTGAGCAAGCATGGTCGGGAGGCGAAGACCATGCATTGGCTCGCCAAAAAGCGGATACAGAATGTAAAGCACTCATGGCTGTGGTGGGCGATGAAAACAATAAAGGTATTAGACGCTTAGCAGGTAATCCATTGTTATCTTCCTTGTTGGCCTTGATTAAGCGTCAAGGAGTGAACTTACCTGATCGGCGGGTAAAATTATATGAATTATATATGGATACTTTATTGCGCAGTTGGAACCGCAGTCGCAATTTAGATGGTGCGCCGATTGGGGTGGTGGAAGAAGATGCGGCTGTTTACGCTTTATTAGCCAAATTAGCTTTACATTTACGCGAAACAAATCCTCAGCAGGGCTTAATTGCCGAAGAAGCCATGCAACAATACCTAGGCCAACATTATCAAGAGGATAATTACAATCGTGCTGATGCAGATCGACAGGCTAAAGCATTTTTGCAATCTGTGCATGAGCATTCCAATTTATTAATCGAGCGCGGCTATCAGCAATATGGTTTTATCCATCTGACTTTTGAAGAATATTTGGCAGGATTTGCCCTAGCAAAAGCAGATATAACCCAGCTAAAGGTAAAAATTCCTCAGTATTTACAACAGCCGAAGCAATGGAAAGAAACGCTATTATTGGCGATGGGTGTGATTGCAGTTTTGAAAACCGAACGTGAAAAAGCTAATCAAATTTTGCAATTTTTACTCGACAGCCCTGAGCCAGAACATGGCTTATTTGTGGGGGAGGTTTTAATTGATGTCGGCGCATCCCAACTGGGGAATCGGATGACGCTAGCGATTAAAGAGCATTTAATTCAATTGATGCAAAACCCAACTCTAGACTTATTACAACGGGCTAAAGCCGGACGAATTTTAAGTGAAGTCGGCGACCCGCGTTCAGGCATTACCATCAAAAAGCAAAATGCTGAGCCACTCTATCGTGAACGCCAAGGCAAACGCCATACGCTCCCTGATATTGATTGGGTCAAGATTCCGGCAGGTTCATTCTTGATGGGAACACAGGGCGATGAAGGTTATGAGGATGAAAAACCTGTGCATACTGTCCATTTGCCTGAGTTTTATATTAGTCGCTCACCCATCACCAATGCGCAATATCGCTGTTTTTTGGAAGCCGGTTTATATGAAGATTCAACCTTCTGGCGGGAAAAACTCCCAGCAGCAGCCAGCCAATGGTTAAGTGGTACTGCAGCACTGGATGAGACTTTACTTAAAACAATAGCTGAGGACTATCAAGAGAATTATCGCTATTGGCTAACGAATGACACTGAACGTCGACAGCCCTATTATTGGACAGATAAGCAATGGAATCTGGATAACCATCCAGTGGTTGGCGTGTCATGGTTTGAAGCGTTGGCCTATAGTCTTTGGTTGAATGAGTTAGGAGCAGCCGTGAAGCCGGAAGGTTTTATGCCCAGTAGCCGCATTCGCTTACCCAGTGAAGAGGAATGGGAATATGCTGCACGAGGACAGACCTCCTTGCAGTACGCTTGGGGGATGGATGCAGATAAGCAGCTTGGTAACTATGACAATACGGGGATTCAACGCAGCTCAGCGGTTGGTTTATTTCCACCAAGCCTAGTATTTGGTTTGTATGATATGAGTGGTAATGTTTGGGAATGGACGAGTAGTCGCTGGGGTAAAAACTTTAATTCACCTGATTTTACCTATACTCAATGGCAGAAACAGCAAGCTCAACGCAACCAATTAGACCCTATGGAGTTTCGTATTATTCGCGGCGGTTCTTGGGACTATCTCACCGTCAATCTGCGGTGTGCGGTTCGCAACAGGTTTCTTCCACTCATTCGGAGCAGCATTCTGGGTTTTCGGATTGTGAATTGTCCCTGATTGCTTTTGCTTTCTGAATACTGCTTACTGATTTCTGCTATGTTGTTGTTTTAAGTACGAGGTCTGTGAAGGTACGCACCAATGCCGCGAAGCGGCACGAAAATTTTTTAAGAGAATAGAATGCCTAAAGTCTTTGATAATCTTTATCCGCAACTGACCAGCTTTGAAAATTTATATCAGGCGTGGCGTAAGGCAGCAAAAGGCAAACGCAAACACCCCTCGGTCGCTAGTTTTGAAATGAACCTACCTGATGAATTAATTCGCTTACAACGCGATTTAGAACAACAAACATGGCAGCCCAGCCCCTACTATTCTTTTCATATTCGTGACCCTAAAAAACGTTTGGTCTCCGCAGCAATTTTTCGTGATCGAGTCGTGCATCATGCCCTTTACAATGTCACAGAAACATTGTTTGAAAATACCTTTATTGCCGACTCCTATGCTAATCGTAAAGGAAAAGGTACTCATGTTGCATTGGATAAAGCACAAGCTTACATGCGTCACTATCCCTATGTGTTGCAATGCGATTTACGCCAGTTTTTCCCCAGTATTGACCATGCTATTTTGGAAAGCTTACTCAACCGTAAAATTATCGACGAAAAACTACGTTGGTTAATGCGTCAGATTATTAAAAGTGGTGCAGAAATACATCAGGACGAATACCAGATGGTGTATTTTCCACAGGATGATTTATTAGCAGCAAGTCGCCCACGCGGTTTACCCATTGGTAATCTGACCAGCCAATACTGGGCTAATGTTTATCTCAACGAGCTTGACCAATTTGTGAAGCGCACATTGCATTGCGGTGCTTATGTCCGCTATGTCGATGATTTTCTTCTGTTCGCTGATAATAAACACCAACTGTGGCAATGGAAAACGGCCATCCGCGAATATCTCTATGGCTTACGTTTAAGCCTACATGAAAAGTCTAGCACTGTTTATCCGGTGAACAGCGGTCTGCCTTTTCTTGGTTTCCGCCTTTATCCAGATCATCGTTTATTAAAACGAAAAAATGGAGTTAATTTTCAACGTCGTCTACAACGTAATTACCGCGCTTATGCTCGGGGCGAATTAAGCTATACTGATTTAAACCTGCGCGTCCAAGCTTGGATAGCTCACGTGTCTAAGGCAGATACTTGGGGACTGCGCCAAAGTTTGTTTAACACACCTATTCCTTTGCCCGTTGTAGCATGAAAGAATCACCTTTATTTGCCAAAACTTATGATTTTATTCAATGGTTGATTCCCCACACCTTAAAATTCCCGCGTGAACAACGTTTTGTAGTAGCTGAACGTCTGCAAAATACGGTGTTAGATTTTATGGAGTCTATTTACCAAGCCACCGATAAGACACAACAAACAGCAGCCTTAAAACAAGCCGATTTAAAACTCAAGCATCTGCGATTTTACTTACGCTTAAGCCATGATCTAAAACTACTGGATACCCGTCGTTTTGAATATGCCAGTCATGCGGTGGAAGAGATCGGCCGATTGCTAGGAGCATGGGTAAAACTAACCAGATAGCTCATAAAAACCATGCAAATTAGCGCCCTCTTGCAGCTCTTAGACCAATCCGCTCTAATGCCGCTATGACTACTATACCCATTCTCGAAGTGCGCGCTTTGCGCAAACATTACCCCAAAGTCAAAGCCGTCGATGGCGTAGATTTTACTGTCCCGACGGGCATTTGCTTCGGTTTGCTGGGGCCAAATGGTGCTGGCAAAACCACCACCATTGAAATGATGGAAGGGATTATCCGCCCTAGCTCTGGTGAAATTCTATATAAAGGCGAGCCAATGGGGCCGCGCTTTAAAAATGAAGTTGGCATCCAGTTTCAATCCACCGCGTTGCAAGACTTTCTCACCGTGCGTGAGAATCTGAAATTCTTCAGCAATCTCTATCCGAAAAATATGTCAGTGGATGAGCTGATTCAGATTTGCTCGCTCGAATCCTATCTGGATCGGGATGCACGCAAACTCTCTGGCGGACAGCGCCAACGTATGCTCTTAGCCATCGCCTTGGTGAATGATCCGGAAATCGTGTTTTTAGATGAACCCACCACTGGCCTTGATCCACAAGCACGCTTGAATTTTTGGGAGCTGATTAATCGGATTAAAGCACGCAACAAAACGGTACTTCTGACCACACATTATATGGAAGAGGCTTATAACCTCTGCGATCATATTGCCATCATGGATCACGGCAAAATTATTGCGCAGGGTTCACCCGATCACTTACTCAGTGAGCATTTCAAAGATGTGATCATTGAATTGCCAGAACAAGACTTCCCGCAAGCTGCAGAAACCATCCCACATCGGCGCTTAGCTAAAGTCAATCCAAGTATTGAAATCAGCACCCAAGATGTAAATAAGACAATCGGTGAATTGCTGCAAGCGGGTGCTTCACTCACCGGCTTACAAGTAAGGCAGCGCACTTTGGAAGATTTATTCTTGGAATTAACGGGCAAGGAGTTGCGGCCATGAATCTGCGTCGAATTGGGGCAGTGATTTATGCCCGTAGCCTTGAATTTGTCCGCGACCGCTCTGCCTTATCGTGGAGTTTTGTGATGCCCATTGTCATGGTGGTGGGCTTAGCTTTTATTTTTTCAGGGGATGGTCAGCCTTTATTTAAAGTCGGCGTGATCACTGACCAGCCACCCACTGAAACTAAATCAGAGCCAAATCCGAATCGGAATTTGCACCCGTTTCTAAATACCCAACATATTGATTTCTATACGGTGCCTACTGAGGAGCAAGCGGCTGCCATTAAGAAAGTCGGGCGGCATCAAGTCGATATGTTGCTGGATTTACGCCCCAATCAAATGCATTACTGGGTGAATACTGAATCGCCGAAAGGCTATTTTCTGGAGCTGCTACTTAAAGGCAGCGAGGGCACTAAACTCACTCAAGAAATCGTCAAGGGTGAACAAATCCGCTATGTGGATTGGGTCATTCCCGGCATTCTGGGCATGAATATGATGTTTAGTTGCTTGTGGGGGGTGGGCTATGTGATTGTGCGCTATCGCAAAAATGGCTATTTGAAACGCCTGAATGCTACGCCTTTGACTGCGACTGAATTCCTGCTTGGGCAAATCGTCTCCCGTATGGTGTTAGTCGTGGGCGTCAGCACTTTGGTCTTTACTCTAACAAATCTCTTCATGCACTTCGTGATGGAAGGCAGTTATTTAGATTTGCTAGTTGTATTGGTAATTGGCACATTTACTTTAATCACGATGGGTCTACTGGTTGCTAGTCGAGTGCGGAGTGAAGAATTATCCGATGGCTTATTGAATCTACTCACTTGGCCGATGATGCTGCTCTCCGGTGTGTGGTTTTCGATGGAGGGTACAAATCCAATCATGCAATGGTTGAGTCAACTCTCCCCACTCACCCATACCTTAACGGCTGCCCGTGCGATTATGTTAGATGGAGCAACACTCTGGCAGGTTGCACCCCATCTACTAGTTTTGATTGTGATGTCGGTAGTATTTTTAGCAATAGGCGCTTTTGGTTTCCGTTGGACTACCGATTGAGGGGGTGAGTATGCAAAACGAGTCTAAGCTGTATCAAGGTGGCTGCTTATGCGGCAAAATCCGTTATGAGGCAACACAGTTTGAAACTAACATGGCGCATTGCCATTGCTCGATGTGCCGCAAATTTCATGGGGCAGCCTTTGCTAGTTTCGGCTCGGTAAAACAAGAAAACTTCCGCTGGGTGCAAGGTGAAGCTGAATTAGCTGCCTACCAAGCGCCCAATGGAACAGTACGCCGTTTTTGTAAGCATTGTGGGTCCAGCCTAACTTTCGCATCCTCTGTAGATGCAGTTGCAATCATTGAAATCACCTTAGGCAGCCTAGATTCTGACTTAGAACGCTTACCCGATGCGCATATCTATGTGGGATCCAAAGCTGATTGGGACGTGATTAGCGATGGGCTGCCTCAATACGAGGAAGGTCGCGCTAGTCGTCTTTTAACTCTCCCCTAATCAGCTTAACTCTATTATTCATCAAACTGTCATGTGCCCCCGCTAAAAGCTATATTTAATCTAATAGTTAAAGTAGAAAATCAATTATAAGAGGAGCAGATCGATGAATAATAATGAAAAAATGCCTGCTAATCCTGTACCCCCAGCCATACAGAATAATCCTGAATGGTGTCAATTGTATGGAGCTTTGCTGGCTTTTGAAGTCTCTAGCTATGAGGCCGTACCACTCAGTTTCAAACATCGCTTAATGCGTGAGCATGGTTGGACTGAAACTTATATGGAGCGTGTTTGGTTCGAATACAAGCGCTTCCTATTTATGCTTGCCACCACGGAAAGCTTTATTTGCCCTGCAGAAGATGTGGATCAAATTTGGCATACCCATTTGATTTATACCCGCTCCTACTGGAATGATCTTTGCCAAAATCTCATTGGCAAGCCTTTGCACCATGTGCCGTCCCGAGGTGGGAAAACTGAAACTAGTGATTTTTATCGCTGCTATGCCACTACTTTAGAGTGCTATCAGACATTATTTGCTGAAGCCCCACCGCCAGATATTTGGGTAAAACCAGACCAGCGTTTGCAAGATACACCCTATTTTCGTTTGATCAATACGCGTACTCATTGGGTTATATCCAAGCCTAGTTGGTTAAAACCAAAATGGCTAGCAGCCATCAGTTTAGGAATGCTTGGTTTAGCCAGTCAAACTCCCAATGTTTATGCTAATAATGATAAGAATACCGGTTCCTATTGGCCGCTCTATCTAATCCTTGGTGCCTTTCTGATCATCCTCATAAAACGTAGAGCTAGCAAGTGTCCTGAATGCAAAAAATGGGGTGCTTTAAAAAAGACTGGCGAACAATCTAATGACACACCACCTACCTATGAACACTTCTGTAAGTTCTGTGGTCATACTGTCTGGCTCACACAGGACAGTGGTGGTGGCTGTAGTGGTGGGGGTTCAGGAGGATCAGGGGGAGGTTGTGGGGGGTCGGGAGGGTAATAACTTTATGGATCAACACTGACTCAAAAGCGTGAAAACCTTTAGTTGAGATACGATTGAACTTTCAGAGACAACTAGACTCTAAACCCAAAATGATAAGAATAATATTGTCTACTGCTGAATCCAGCAAAACCACCAAAAACAAAAAAGCCCTGAATCAATTTAGATTCAAGGCTTTGAATTTGGTGCCGAAGAGAAGACTCGAACTTCCACGAGTTGCCCCACTAATACCTGAAACTAGCGCGTCTACCAATTCCGCCACTTCGGCAAAGAGAGTGATGTCTCAAGTGCGGGGCAGGATACCGAGCCTATGTTTTTTTGTCAAACAAAAACTCGGTCAATTTGCTATCCTAGACGCCTAAAAACCACAAACATTAAAACAAGGAATTCTGTTGAAACTAAAAGATCCGTATCTCGAACGCGAGGCTGAAAAATACGATAACCCCATCCCCAGCCGCGAAGTCATTTTACAATTATTAACTGAAAGCACCCACCCTTTAGATTTTCCGAGCTTAGCCGCTGCTTTAGGCTTATCCGCAGAAATCGATATTGATGCCCTGCGTAAACGCTTGCGTGCGATGGAGCGTGACGGGCAAATTTTATTTAATCGCCGCCGTCAATATGTGCCGGTTGCACGCGCTGATTTAATCTCTGGCCGGGTCATGGGACATCCCGATGGCTTTGGCTTTTTAATCCCTGATGATGGCTCACCTGACCTTTTCCTACACGCTAAGCAAATGGACAGTGTGATGCACGGTGATCGGGTGCTTGCTAGTGTGCGCGGCTTAGACCCCAAAGGTCGGCGCGAAGGTGCAGTAGTTGAAGTCTTAGAACGCGCCACTGAGCAAGTGGTTGGGCGTTTACTGGTTGAAAGTGGCATTGCTTTTGTCGTGCCCGATAACAAACGCCTAACTCAAGAAATTTTGATTCCACCCGATCAATTGCATGAAGCTAAACCGGGGCAAATTGTTGTCGCAGCCATCATTGAACACCCAACCAAACGCTCGCGCCCGATTGGTAAAATCGTTGAAGTCTTAGGTGATCATATGGCGCCGGGGATGGAAATTGATATTGCTATTCGTAGCCATGAATTACCATTTGAATGGCCACCCGCCGTTACTGAAGAAGCCGACCGTTTTGGCTATGAAGTCCCTGAACGTGCCAAACAAGGCCGTGAAGATTTGCGCGACTTGCCACTGGTAACAATTGATGGTGCGGATGCTAAAGACTTTGACGATGCAGTTTTCTGTAGTCGTGAAGCTGATCACTGGCGCTTATTGGTGGCGATTGCCGATGTTTCACATTATGTGAAGCCCGGCACAGCTTTAGATAAAGAAGCAACTTTGCGCGGTACATCGGTTTATTTCCCCGGTAAAGTCATTCCAATGCTGCCCGAAATTTTATCTAATGGCTTATGCTCGCTCAATCCTCAAGTGGATCGCCTGTGTATGCTCTGCGAGATTCGTTTAGATGATGAAGGCAATGTGCTGGACTATCAGTTCAAACAAGCCGTGATGAACTCCGCAGCGCGTCTGACTTATGATCAAGTCGCAGCGATGGTGGTGGATCATGATGCTGCAATGCGCAAGCAATATGCGGACTTAGTACCGCATTTGGATAATCTCTATGCCTTGTATCACACCCTAAGTCATGCTCGTATGGAACGGGGCACAATTGATTTTGAGACCACTGAAACCAAAATTATTTTTGGGGAAGATCGTAAAATTGATGCGATTGAACCGAGTGTGCGCAATGATGCCCACAAGATTATTGAAGAGTGCATGATTCTGGCAAACGTCTGCGCTGCACGCTTCCTGAAAGAACATGAAATTCCCGCTTTGCATCGGGTGCATGCTCCCCCTACGAATGAAAAACTAGAAGATTTGCGTGCTTTCTTAGCCGGTGTCGGTTTGTCGTTAGGCGGTGGGCTGGAGCCAGAACCGGCTGATTATGCACGGGTCTTACAGCAAGTGCAGGGTCGCGCAGACTTCCATTTGATTCAAACGGTGCTATTGCGCTCACAATCGCAAGCTCAATACAGCCCAGATGCAGAAACCGGACATTTTGGTTTAGCGCATGAGGATTATGCTCATTTCACCTCACCGATTCGCCGCTATCCTGACTTATTAGTACATCGGGCAATTCGACATATTTTAACCGGTGGCACAGCTACGAATTTCAGCTATAGCTTAGCGGATATGCAAGCCTTAGGTGAACACTGCTCCATGGCAGAACGCCGCGCGGATGATGCCAGTCGCGATGTGACCGCTTGGCTGAAATGTGAGTATATGCAAGAGCATGTAGGCGATGTCTTCGACGGTATCGTGAGTGCCGTGACTAACTTTGGCTTATTCGTGGAGCTTTCCGATATTTATGTTGAGGGTTTAGTGCATGTGACTGCACTCACCAATGACTATTATCGCTATGATCCGGTACGTCACCGCCTAACCGGCGAAAGCTCAGGCCGTACTTTCCGTTTAGCCGATAGCATTCGCGTGAAAGTCGCACGGGTCGATTTAGATGAGCGTAAAATCGACTTTATCTTGGCAGATGGCGCAGAGAAAACTGAAAAGCGCAGCAAAGCTAAACTCAGCAAGCCAAGCAAAAGCACGAAATCCAGTAAAAAACCGCTAGCACGTAAGAAGAAATCTTAATGGCTAAGACAATTATTTATGGCATTCACGCCGTGGAAAGCGCATTGCGCAATGACCCTGAAAACATTGGTACGATTTGGCTAGAGAAGAACACCCGTAATGACCGCTTGAAAAAGCTCCAAGCACAAATTGCTGAAGTGGGTGGTTTGAAAACCACCCCTGCCGATATGGAGCAATTGAATAAACTCTCCAGTACAGGACGGCATCAAGGCGTGGTGGCTGAATATTACCAAGCCAAAGATTACACCGAAAATGATCTCTATGACCTTTTAGATGAGCTGGATAATGACCGCATTCAGCCCTTTTTATTAGTGCTGGATGGGGTCACTGACCCGCATAATTTAGGGGCTTGTTTAAGGACTGCGGATGGGGCGGGAGTACATGCGGTGATTGCCCCCAAAGACAATGCCGCCAGCATCAATCCAACCGTGCGTAAAGTCGCTTCGGGTGCGGCGGAGGCTGTGCCGTTTATTGCTGTCACTAATTTGGCACGGACTTTAGATAGTTTAAAAGAGCGCGGGATTTGGTTAACTGGGACGAGTGATAAAGCTAAACAAACTTTGTATCAAGCTGACCTCAAAGGCTCGATGGCTTTGGTCATGGGTGCAGAAGGGACAGGAATTCGTCGTTTGACAGAGGAGCGTTGCGACTTTTTGATTTCGATTCCGATGTGTGGGCAAGTATCGAGTTTGAATGTGTCAGTGGCAACTGGAGTCTGTTTGTATGAGGCTTTGCGCCAGCGGCAGAAATAATTAATTTTAGGGATTAAAGCACGCTGCTTTAATCCTCCAACAAATACTCACCCCGAGCCTCCAACTTTTCCTTCCCCACAATCTTAGCCACCGAACAGCCCGGCCAGACGTATTTGTTAATGTTACGTGAGATAATCACGCCATCTGTACCTGCTAATACAGGAATACGCTCCATCAAAGCACCCTCACCGTCTAAGGCGATTAAATCGGCCAGTACATCACCCTTCTTGACCACATCACCTAACTGAACTTTATAGGCGAGTAAGCCAGCTTGTTGAACACGGGTCATTTCAGTGGCGGCCAAATCAGTACCCGTAGGCGTAACGCTTGGACGCGAGCGAATCAGGTCGCCACCGATTAAACCTTGGCTTTGTAGGAAAGCATACAAGCGTTCAGCATCGTCTTGATTGAGTTCATCAAAGGTATCGAATTGCCCGCGATACTCCAAAGTGGCGGAATGACAGGCCAAGGGAAGCGGTTTATCAGGATAGGCTTTAGCAAGATCAAGCCACAAAGTCGACCAAACTTCATCGAAGGAATAGCCACCACTATCTTCAGCAAATAAAGTCGCAGCAGCGCCCATCCAATCTGAGAGGTCTTGCATCACAGCTGCGGACTGCGGAACGGTGAAAATATGTGGCAGAGCCTCATTATCACAATGCAAGTCGAGTACGAAATCGGCATCAAAGGCAGCCTGCAACACAATATGCCGCTGCTGTTGTAAAGCGGTAATAGGTTGCTGTTTTGCTAGCCAGGCTTTAAGTGCAGAACGCACTATCTGAATATTCTGTTGGGCATTATCAGTCAGTTGTGCAGCTACTTGAGTACCGACTGCTTTAAATAGATCAGGCCAGTTGCGATTAAAATTTACGCCTGAGGCACGATCATAGCGCCCTTGATGTTGTCGAAAACCAATATCCCCCATTCCTAAAGGATTCACCATAGGGAAGACAACAAATTGTGCTGTTAATAAGCCCTGCTCTTCCGCCTGTTTTAATAGCTTTAGTAAATGATGTAGTACCAAAATTCCGGGCTGTTCATCCGCGTGCAAAGCCGCTTGTAAATAGACTTTACGTCCTGCCTGCTCTGAACCTAATTTAAAGCAAACCAACTCAGTTTGCTTGCCGGGCGAATCACCGTAGATCTTATGCGTAATTTTTTCCATCGAAGCTTAACGAATATAATTAGGTTTAATTTTCAAGCTTACGTCTACATTCAAATGTCGAGTTAAGCGCTTATAAATTAAATTGAATACAAAGAAAATTACAATGGAAATGACTAAGAAATATAAGGCTGCTGCTGAAAAATGCAGGAATAAATTGTAATCCTTTTCAAACAGCTCTCCAGCTTTATTCAACAAGTCTTTTTGCTCATTAATCACCGGCATAGTGAAATAAACCAAGGTGGTTGAATGGAACAAAAATACCACTTCATTGGTATACGCAGGCCACGCTAAACGCAGCATATTCGGCCAAACTGCGGTACGGAACTCTTGCCATTTACTCATCCCTACTGCACGCGCCGCTTCGATTTCACCTTTAGGAATAGTACGTAAAGCACCGTAAAAAATTTCTGCGGCATAAGCGCCGGTATTCAAAACCAACACGAAAGGGCCAATAAATAAAGGATGAATCATAAGCCAACTAATCCCTAGAGGTTTCCATACGCCTGGGTTCAGCGCCAAAGTGATTGCATAAAACATGAAGAATTGAATAAATAAGGGTGAACCACGGAAGGCATACACATAGGTACTTGCAGGTATCGAAAGCAGCTTGTTCTTACTATTTTTGCCTAAGGCTAATAAAACTGCTAAAGGGAAGCCAAAGGGTACTGCCAGCAGTAAAAAGTATAAATTAAATAAAGCGGGCTTAAATAAGGTGACTAAGTCGTGCACAAACGGGGCATTTAAAATCGAATCCATTAGTTAGCCCTCGCCATGCCACGCCCGGCGCGTGCTTGTAGATAAGCAAAAAATTTCTCCGAAAACCAAGTGAGCAGGATATAAAAAATAAACAACACCAGATAATACTTCCAGCGCCAATCCGCATGCACTAAACCAGCTAAGGGTGAGTAATTCGGTGCACCTAAACGATCAGCCCAAGCCACAATATCAGTGATTTGTAAGAGGGATAATAAAGAAGTTGCTTTTAATAATAGCAACCAAACATTAGAAAGGCCGGGTAAAGCATAAACCCACATTTGTCGAACTTGAAAGCGCCAAAACACTTCGCGGCTAGGGAAACCAAACGCATGGGCGGCCTCTAATTGACCTTTCGGTACTGCTTTTAATGCACCATAGATCACATTAGCAGCAAAAGCGCCATAAACTATCCCTAAAGAGAAACAGGCCAACACCATATATTCAGTGGTGCTCAAATACCATTGAGCTGATTGGCAAAGTGGCCAGCCCGTCGCGGCAGCAATTTCCTCCGGCTTACAATAGAGCTTAGCCATTAAATACTCTACACCCTGTTCAAACGCTAGTGGGAAAAACAGGAGAAACAAGACATCCGGCACCCCCCGTACCATTGTCGTATAAATGTCGCCAATCCAACGCAAGGGAGCAAATTTAGATAGTTTTGCAGCTGCACCTAATAAGCCAAACACGACGGCTAAGATTGCCCCAAAACAGGCGGCAAGTAGTGTATAACGCACGCTTGCATACCAAGATAAATGTTTGCCATTGGTGATATAGGCTAAACTAGCAATACCGTCAGGGCCTAACCAATCAATAAGCCATTGGGGAAGCATCTCCAACATGAACAATCCCTTTTGTTAGATAACTAACTGTGAAAGCTCTCTAGCTATAGCCAGAGAGCTTTTCTTTTCAACTACGAATAGGTTACTTAGCAGAGAGACGCTTACTTTTTCTCAGTGAAATACTTCTTAGTCAGAGTATCTAAAGTGCCATCTTTTTTGATTTCAGCTAAAGCCGCATTAATTTTTTCATGCAGTTTAGTGTCATCTGGGCGCATACCGATGCCGATTCCACCGCCAATCATTTCTTGTGGGCCTATAATTTCCAATTCACCATTTGAGCCTCCTACAGCAGTACGCACAAACTCACCATCTGCTAACACCACATCGACCGTACCTGCCATGACATCAGCTAAAGATTGGTCAGCTTTCTCATAAGCTTTTAAAGTGTTTTTCGCGCCCCATTTTTCCTTAGCAAAACCATCTTGAATGGTTGAGCCTTGGACACCGATGCTTTTACCTTCCAATTTGGCAAAATCGAGTTGAGTGCCTTTTTTCACTAAATATAAAGAAGGATCAACAGGCTTATATTCATCACTAAAGGTAATGCTCTTTTTGCGCTCATCTGTAATCGACATTCCCGCCATGATTGCGTCATAGTTGCCCGCGAGCAGGTTTGGAATGATCGAATCCCAGCCGTTTTGGATGAACTCGCAAGTCATTTTGGTACGCTTACAGAGTTCATTGCCTAGATCAATTTCAAAGCCGGCTAACTTGCCTTCATCATTCACATAATTGTAGGGAGCATAAGCACCCTCAGTACCAATCCGCAGTTTATCTTCCGCGAATACTTGACCACTGACTAAAGCTGCCCCCAAGGTAATTGCTAATAACCACTTTTTGCTCATGCGATACACTCCAATTGGATATTATTTAATAGAAGTATTGGATAAAAATTGCTTTAAGCGCTCAGACTTAGGCTTACTAAAGACCTCAGAAGGATACCCCTGTTCCTCAATTAGGCCTTGATGTAAAAAAATGACTTTATTCGATACATCACGCGCAAATCCCATCTCATGCGTGACGACTAGCATGGTCATCCCCTCTTCAGCCAGCTTACGCATCACTGCTAGGACTTCACCAACTAATTCAGGGTCTAAAGCTGAAGTGGGTTCATCAAATAGAATCGCATCAGGGCGCATCGCCAAAGCGCGTGCAATGGCTACCCGTTGCTGCTGACCGCCCGATAAAAAGGCAGGGTAGGCATCAGACTTGTGTGCAATGCCGACTTTATTTAGATAATCCATGGCAATTTCGCGTGCTTCGGTTTTATCAACCCCCTGCACACGCACCGGCGCTTCCATCACATTTTCTAAAATGCTTAAGTGTGCCCAAAGATTGAATTGCTGGAACACCATGCCCACACGGCTGCGCAGATGTTGGACTTGTTTTGGATCGGCAGCAGTACGCATACCTTTACGATTGGTATGCAGCCTAATCGCTTCACCGGCCAAATGAATTTTGCCTTGATCCGGCATTTCTAAGAGATTAATACAGCGAAGGAACGTGGACTTACCAGAACCAGAAGAGCCAATCAAAGAAATCACATCGCCTCTATCGGCTTGCAAGGAAATACCATGCAAAACTTCTAAAGAGCCAAAGCGCTTGTGGATATTTTGCACGTCAAGGACTGCTGTCATTGAATTATCTTCCTCTTCTCTTCCCAAGCTATTGATAAGCGGCATTATGATCCCTGCTTGAATCTGAATGCAACAGTTCACGGCCTCCACTTGTAATACACACAATTGTGATTGTTATAACTTGCAAGATTGATGCCCGTCGCCTATGTTGTATTTATCCAACACGAATCCTAGAGAATTTGAGCGATGCATAAATTAAAAAGGCTAACGGCTAGTTTACTTTTAGCGCTATGTTTTCCAGTGGCACAAGCAGCCGAGCTGAGTTATCACTATGGTGATAAAGATTACAGTGGTAAAGACTTGCCAGCCTCCATTCGTATTCAGCTATACGAGCTAGAAACACGGATGAATCAACAACGCCAAGATATTGTTGATCAATATATTTTGGATGCTTGGTTGCGTGACAAAGCCAAAGCGGAAGGTAAAACTCCTGAAGAATATGCCGCCAAAGCCTTAGAAGTTGCTGAGCCAAGCGAAAAGGACTTAAAAAAATACTACGATGAGAATTGGGAAAAAATTCAAAAGCCCTACAAAGAAGTGAAAGAAGAATTATTAGGAGCCGTTTGGGCGGAAAAACAACAAGAAAAGCTCAAAGAAGTCCTCAAGCAGATTACGGCTGAGAACAATTATAAGGTGAATCTGCCACAAGCAGAGGCTCCGGTTTTTGAAATCAATACCACAGGCTATCCTTCAAAAGGTAATGCAAGTGCAAGTGTAACGATTGTGGAATTTGCGGATTTTCAATGCCCACATTGCAAAGAAGCCTCGGAAATAGTTGATAAAGTAGTAAGCAAATATAGCGATAAAGCAAGATTGGTTTATCGACACATGCCTATTAACCCTTCAGGCATCTCACGTAAAGTTGCCGTTGCCTCAGTCTGTGCTGATCAGCAAGGTAAATTCTGGGAATATCATGACTTAGCGTTCAAACAACAAGATTCCTTAACTGATAAATCGCCGTTGAAACTGGCAACTGAGCTAAAGTTAGACGAAGCAAAAATGAAAACTTGCTTGGATGACCCGAAAACGCTAGAAGCAGTGAACGCATCAGAAACCGAAGGACGCAATTTAGGAGTGAATAGCACACCTAGCTTCTTTGTAAATGGCAAGCCATTCCGTCCACAAGTAGATATGGAAAAGGAACTCATTGCCACCCTTGAAAGCGCTTTGGGCAATACCGCTTCAACTAGCCCAGCAACGACTACTAACCCAGCGCCTGATGCGACTAATGCCACGAGCAGCAGTAATGCAACGTCTGCTACCAGCACTGAAACACCACCCACCAAAGGGGCTGGGATCGGTACTTGTAGTAGCAGTACTGCAACTACAGGTAGTGATGCAAACTGCAAACCTGAATAAATAGCTAAAAAGATTAAGGGGTAGCACCAACTACCCCTTTCTTTAATCTACGCCAAACTGGCGACTGAGTAACTTGACTCTAAGTTAAGCAGTCAGTTCAGCCATTGACTCCGCCAAAATATCTAAGCCTTGATTTAACTGTGCATCTGGCACTGTCAAAGGCATCAGAATCCGAATCACATTCCCGTAGATTCCACAGGACAGCAAAATCAAACCTTTTTCCCGTGCTTTAGCCACTAAAGCTGCCGTTAATTCAGGTGAGGGCTTGCCATCCTTCATTAACTCAATTGCAATCATTGCGCCCAAACCGCGCACTTCGGCAATCACTGGATATTGTTTAGCTAAAGCTTGTAAACGTGCTGTGACTTGCTCCCCCAGGGTACGGCAACGTTCTAACAGATTTTCTTCCTTAAAGACTTCTAACACTGCCAAAGCTGCTGCACAGGCAATTGGCCCACCGGCATAAGTGCCGCCTAAACCACCCGGGCCAACGACGTCCATCACTTCGGCTTTACCGACTACCCCCGATAAGGGGAAACCACCGGCAATGGATTTCGCAAAGGTGGTTAAATCGGCAGCCACACCCATTTGTTCCATTGCAAAGAAAGTGCCGGTACGCCCTGCTCCGGTCTGTACTTCATCCGCAATCAATACAATCCCATGCTTATCACAAATTTCACGCAAGCCTTGCATAAACTCTTTCGGCGCGACATAGAAACCACCTTCACCTAAAACGGGTTCGAGCAGAATCGCCGCAATATTTTGTGGCTCAGCATCGAATTTGAAAATGCGCTCAATCGAAGCTAAAGCATCTGCTGTACTCACACCATGCAGTTTATTGGGATACATGGCACGGAACACATCACCGGGCATAATCCCCATCCCAGCGCTATACGGTGCGACTTTGCCGGTTAAAGCTAAAGTTGCCATGGTACGCCCGTGATAGCCACCACCAAAAGCAATTACACCAGTACGTTTGGTGTAAGCACGCGCGATTTTCACCGCATTTTCGAGCGCTTCCGCTCCTGTGGTAAATAAAGCTGATTTTTTAGGAAAATCACCGGGGGCTAATTCATTAACCTTTTCACACAACTCTACATAAGGCTCATAACCCATCACCATAAAACAGGTATGTGAAACCTTATCTAACTGCTCTAAGACGGCGGCTTTTACTTTCGGGTGTAAGTGACCTGTATTCAGTACCGCAATCCCGCCTGCAAAATCAATTAACTCGCGCCCTTCCACATCACGCACCGTAGTATTTTGCGCTTGCTCAATAAAATGAGGGTGTAACAGGCCAACTCCACGGGCTACCGCGGAGGCTTTGCGCTCAATTAAACCAGCATTCGTTTTTTTCATTCTGCTAACTCCAAAGCCTTTATGGCTTTTAAATATTCATACACAAGTATTTCAGTTCAAGATATTCATCAATGCCATGATGCGAGCCTTCGCGCCCTAAGCCGGATGACTTCACCCCACCAAATGGAGCAACTTCAGTCGAAATCAGGCCCGTATTGATGCCGACCATGCCATATTCCAAAGCTTCTGCGACCCGCCACACCCGACCTAAGTCACGTGCATAGAAATAAGCGGCCAAGCCAAATTCCGTATCATTCGCCATTTGAACTACATCGGCTTCATTTTTAAAACGGAATAAAGGGGCTAAAGGACCAAAGGTTTCTTCTTTTGCTAATAACATGCCGGGCTTGGCTTCAGTAATCACTGTAGGCTCAAAGAAAGTCCCACCTAAAGCATGGCGATGACCACCTGTAAGCACTTGCGCACCTTTACTGAGCGCATCGGCTAGATGTTTCTCGACCTTACTCACCGCTTTTTCGTCAATCAAAGGCCCAGTAGTAATACCTTCTTCTAAGCCATTCCCTACTTTGAGTTTTTGCACAGCTATCGAGAGCTTTTCAGCGAATTGCTCATAGATACCCTCCTGCACATATAAGCGATTGGCACACACACAAGTCTGGCCTGCATTACGATATTTAGAAATTATCGCGCCCTGCACCGCAGCATCGACATCAGCATCATCGAATACAATAAAGGGGGCATTCCCACCCAGTTCTAAGGACAGTTTTTTGATTGTAGGCGCACATTGCTCCATCAACTTCATGCCCACCGCGGTTGAACCTGTGAAAGATAATTTACGCACGACTGGACTCGAACACATCACATCGCCAATCGCCCGTGAACTCTCCGCATCCGCTGTCACCACATTAAACACACCGGCTGGAATACCCGCCTGAGTAGCTAATTCAGCTAAAGCTAACGCAGAGAATGGAGTCTGTGGCGCTGGTTTTAATACCATTGTGCAACCTGCGGCTAAAGCAGGGGCAGCTTTACGGGTAATCATTGCTGAAGGGAAATTCCACGGCGTAATCGCAGCAGTTACACCAATCGGTTGCTTAATCACCACAATGCGCTTATCGGCTTGATGCCCCGGAATCGTCTCACCATAAATCCGTTTAGCCTCCTCCGCAAACCACTCGACAAACGAGGCGGCATACGCAATTTCACCACGTGCTTCCGTTAAGGGTTTGCCCTGTTCTAAAGTCATCAGATGCGCGAGTTGCTCTTGATTCGCCATCATCAACTCAAACCAGCGGCGTAAACGATTAGCACGTTCTTTAGCGGTTAAAGCACGCCAAGCTGGTAAAGCAGCTTCGGCTGCATTAATCGCAGTTTGCGTATCAGCAGCTCCCATATTTGGTACTGCACCTAAACGCTCATGGGTAGCTGGATTGTGAATAGGGTAAGACTGCTGCTGAGCTGCATTGACCCAAGCACCATTGATATAAGCTTGTTGCTTAAATAAATTCATATCCGTGATTAACACATCCCACCTCTACAGGATTGCGTGCTAGCCTAGCTAACTTGTTAAATAAAATTGACGATTTTCTTAAAAATGTTAAATTTATTTATCGCACAACTAAGACAAGTTCGCAAGTAGCTTGCTATACTTTGCCGATCTTTACTGAGCAGCTTGGCTTGAAGAGGAATAAATTATTTTGGATGACTTTGATTTAGGGGCGCGTTTACGTTATGTCCGTCAAGCTGCTGGTTTATCCCAGCGCGAACTAGCTAAACGTGCGGGGATGACGAATGCTGCTATTTCAGTCATAGAAAATAACCAGAGTAGCCCTTCGGTTGCCTCATTAAAAAAAGTATTAGAAGTGATTCCGCTATCACTCACCGAGTTTTTTGCCCTCGAAACACCTGCTGAATATAAGATTTTCTTTAAAGAAGAAGAGTTAGTACCAATCACTCAAGGTGCGGTGCACTATCGGCAAGTGGGTGATATGCGCTATCACAACTTACAGATTCTCCATGAACGTTATACCCCCGGCGCAGATACGGGGCGCAGCATGTTGCAACATGAATCGGAAGAAGGTGGAGTGGTCATCGAAGGCACGATTGAACTAACCGTTGGCGAACGTAAAACCATTCTTAAAGCCGGTGATGCTTATTTATTTGATAGCCGTCAACCGCATCGCTTTCGCAATATTGGCAAAACGGATTGTGTGATTGTGAGTGCCTGTACACCACCTTATTTATAAGACTGCGGCATTAAGATTAAACTCACTTCTTAGCTCTTACACTAAGGTTTTATAGAGTAAACCCTTAAAGTTTATGCCCAAACTTGAAACTCTATTGATCTCTTTAACAGGCACTGATAGCCATAAGTTGCTCCTTGAACCGGGACAAGGAAGTTTATCCATTGGCACACGTGGGGAATCACACGGTAAATATGATCTTTGGGTTGAACCACAACAAAAATTGAACTGGCATGCCTTTGATACACTGACTACGGCCTCTAATTATCCTTGGCCACGCTTTTTTAAGTATTCTGGTAATGACTTAGGATTTATTACTTGGTCAACAAACAGACCCATTGAGAGCTTTGAATGGTATCCAACCACTCATTTAGCTGCAAACTTCAATTCAGCTGCTATCAGTAAACTTTATATTGAAGTGAACACCACTCATTTAAATTTAACACTGGATGCAGGAATTAGTAGGCTACATCTTGCAGGAAACTTAGCACAAATCCATTTGAACCAATGCAGCACGTTTGAATCTTTAAGCTTCTCCCCGAAGTACTCAGACACGGAGTGCTATCAACTTCCAGAGTATCCCTCATTAGCTAACACAGATGATCTTTGTATTTATGTTCAACCACTTGGCAAAAGTTTTGATTGTAGGAGTTTATTGCAATTTCCTAGGCTCACCTCTTTAAAACTTTGGGGATCTATGCTGCACTTAGACTGCTTAGCCAGCTTAACTCATTTGCAGACGCTGGGTTTACGTTATATGCCTGAATTAGATACCTTACCTGCACTGCGTACTTGGCCAAATTTAAGCCATTTTATTGGTTGGAATATCGAAGCCACTGCAGGAAAAGCTTTGCAAAAACAACTTAAATTAGCTCAGAAAGCCGAATTAAAAAAATACTCAAGCGTCTCACAACTAAGATCGAAAAGCTGGTTTATAGCTGAATATGCGCTACCTTTTGGTGCTTGGGAAAATAAAAATGCTAAGTTAGCTACTAAGGCCTATAAAGCTTGCTTAAAAGCAATTCAGCAAGCCTCAACTACTCAGGAAGTACAAGACAGTATTGCTGTATTTATTGCAGTTATTAACCAACTTCCTGCTATGGAAACTTCTGAAAGAGAAGATGTAGCAGAAGCAGTTGATCAACTGGTTGCTGCCGCTAAATTCCAAATTGATCCAAAAGAAGCCCAGACTTGGTTTGATGCAGTTCGCGATTTTTAATTGCAGGCTCTAACAGCTTTTTAGTAAGCTCACACAAAGTTCAAGTCCGCAATCCGGACACATGCTAGCCCAGTTCTGCATATACTTCCCACATGGAAGCTCAAGACTATTACCAAGCCCTACTCAGTCACGATGCACGTTTTGATGGACGTTTTTTCGTCGGTGTAACCAGCACGGGAATTTATTGTCGACCGATTTGTCGGGTCAAAGCGCCTAGCTTGAAAAATTGCCAGTTTTATAGTTCCGCAGCGTTGGCGGAAGCCCAAGGTTTTCGCCCTTGTTTACGGTGTCGCCCAGAGCAAGCGCCCGGCTTATCGCAAATGGATGCCACCCACACCTTAGCGCATCAAGCCGCGCAATTAATCAAGCAGGCACAGGTGCAAGATACCGTTCAACTGTCCAAGCGTTTAGGCGTGAGTGAGCGGCATTTGCGGCGGTTATTTCAGCAGGCGTTTGGCGTAGCTCCCAGCCATTATTTGCGCACCCAACGTTTATTAATAGCGAAAACCCTATTAACTGATACCCAATTGCCGGTGAATAAAATTGCGATTTATGCAGGGTTTGGCAGCACGACGCAGTTTTATCAACATTTCAAAACTCACTATCAACTCACACCCACGGATTGGCGGCGTAACTCGCCACCCCAAGCAGGTGCTATGACATTTAAACTGGCTTATCGCCCACCGCTCGATTGGGCGCATTTACTCAACTATTTCAAAACGCGCTGCATTAAAGGCGTGGAAATGGTGCGTGCTGATATTTACTTTCGCACAGTGGCCTTAGCCGATGCACAAGGCCAATGGCACGAAGGCTGGATTAGCATTAGCCCTGCCCCCAAACAACACGCTTTGCAACTTACCGTTTCGGATAGTTTGGAGGCAGTGATTCCTCAAGTGATTGCGCGGGTGCGTTCACTGTGTGATTTGGATTGCGAACCAGACGCCATTCATCAAGCCTTGGGGGAGCTGGCGAATCCCGCCACAGGCTTACGGGTGCCTGGTGCTTGGGACGGATTTGAAATTGCGGTGCGGGCGGTGATGGGGCAATTAGTCACGGTAAAGGCCGCATTGACACTGGTTGGGCGCATGGCTGAATTGGCGGCTTGCAAAGTGGCAACACCTTATCCTGAATTGTATCAGCGCTTTCCTTTAGCCCACGATTTTCTTAAAGTGAGCGACGAAACCTTTAGCGCTTATAAAATCCAGCCACGTAAAGTCGAAATCTTACGCCATATCGCGGCACTGATAGTACAAGGCGAATTGGTATTGGATAGTAGCGCCGATTATCACACAAGTTATCAGCAACTTCTGAGTCTCAAAGGGATTGGCGCGTGGACGGCGAGTTATATTGCGATGCGTACTTTGCGTTGGCCGGATGCGTTTTTGGTGGATGATTATTGGATTAAAAAACTGCTTAAGGTCGCGACTGCCAAACAAGCCGAAACTATCGCACACCAGTGGAAACCGTGGCGCAGCTACGCAGTGATGTATATTTGGAGAAATGGCACATGCACGTAATTGAATTTGATACGGTTTTAGGTCAGACCATTGTGGCTGGGAATGAGCAGGGCTTGGCAGGGGTTTGGTTTAATGATCAGCGCCATTTTGCAGGGATTCAGGGCGATTGGATTCATCAGGAAACTGAGCTGTTACATGCGGCTAAACAGCAATTATTAGCTTATTTTGCGGGTGAATTGAAGGAGTTTGATTTGCCCTTAACGCCAAAAGGAACGGAGTTTCAAGAGCGTGTTTGGCAGGCTTTGCAAGACATCGACTATGGTGTGACCTGTAGTTATGGCGATATTGCCAATCAACTCAATCAGCCGAAAGCGGTGCGAGCAGTGGGCGCTGCGGTTGGGAAAAATCCCTTGAGTATTATTATTCCTTGCCATCGCGTATTGGGGAGTCAGAAACAATTGACGGGTTATGCGGGAGGTTTGGAGCGGAAGAAATGGTTGTTGCAGTTGGAGCAGAATACCAAACTCAAAACCGAAGTTTATCAACTGCAAGCTAAGCCTGCTTAACTAGCACTAAACGCTTTAGCCACTAAAAAGGTCACAAAACGGCTCAGAACAAAAGCAATACAGATTGGCAAGACGAAATAATGCACCATTAAGGCATCCGTTTGCTCGACTAAGGCCAAGGGAATAAAGGCGCGCAGGGAAATTAAATAGATAGCAATAACAATAAAACCCACCGCATCCAATAACAAAGCTAAAAGCACTGCCCAAACTGAAAAGCTAAAAAATCCATTGAGGATTAACGTCAGCAGCAGAAAATTTAAACCCATGCTAATGATGGCAACTTTTTTCCTGCCGGTATACCAATAATACCAATGGCTACGAAACCAATGCATGCTTGACTAGCCTGAAGTTAACTAAGCTTTATAGTAACAATGCCTGCTCAAGAATGCTTGTCGCAGGGTGGTTTTCAACGTTTTGCGCTTAAGTGGAAACTAACAACTGCTTGGATAGTTGCGCTTCTAACTCTAAATTAAAAGCGTGTGCACACTTCATATGTTCACGCATTAAGCGTTCTACGGCTACTGCATCTTGCGCACGAAATGCCTCAACTAGCTCTTGGTGATAATGCAGATTCGATTTGGAAAATTCGCGCTGCTCAGGTAACTGTACTTTTTTGAAAATCACTAAATCTTTCAGTAAATCATTTAAGAAGCGCCCAATAAAGCCTAACAGTGGATTACCACAACGCTCCGCTAGCAGACTGTGAAAATCCAATTCTGCAATCCGCTGCTCTAGGCGCTGCTCCATACTCTCTGCAATAGGTGCACATAAATTGGTGAGGCGCTCTAGTTCACTTAAATCTTCTGCAGACAGCTTTCCAACGACTAAACGGGCAATTTCTGGCTCAACCAGATCACGAAGTTCATAAACATCTGGGCCAGTCGGGTGCTGAAAATGTAGATAATTACGTAACATCTGTGAAGCTAAAGGATAAGGCACTTGGACTAAGACCGCACCACCATTTGGTCCCGTTTTAATACTAATCAAACCTTGCACTTCTAAAGATTTGAGCGCTTCCCGCACAGTGCCCTTGGAGCAATCAAATAGCTCCATTAAAGCCTTTTCATTCGGCAGGCGATCACCGGGCTGAATATTACTCACAACTACCCAACGTTTGACTGCCTCAACAATTTGGTCAGCACGTTTCACCCGCTTCGCTGAGCCGCCACTGGCTAGCAACTTATCCATCAATTCCATTTCAACACTCTTGTTCATTTGGCTTCATTTGTTAGTGGTCACTGTTATGCTAACCGAAATTTATTTTAAATTTGAAATAAAACTTGATTTCTAGTATTTATTATAATAAATAGCATAATTACCTTTGGACTTCAGCAGTATTTGGAGGAATCAGCATGCAAGCCTTTCAATGGGATGACCCTTTACTTTTTAATCAACAACTTAACGATGATGAACAGCAAATTCGTGATGCTGCCCGAGCCTATTGCCAAGAAAAACTTCAACCACGGGTGTTAATGGCTTCACGTGAAGAACGCTTTGATCGTGAAATTATGAATGAGCTTGGCGAACTAGGCATGTTAGGTGCAACTGTCGCTGAAGAATATGGTGGAGCCAGCTTAAGTCATGTGGCTTATGGCTTAATCGCGCGTGAGGTAGAGCGGGTGGATTCTGGCTATCGCTCAGCCATGAGTGTGCAATCTTCACTCGTGATGTACCCGATTGAAAGCTATGGCAGTGAAGAGCAAAAACGTAAATACCTGCCACGGTTAGCCACAGGTGAAATCGTCGGTTGTTTTGGTTTGACTGAACCGAATCATGGCTCCGATCCCGGTTCGATGATTACTCGCGCTAAAAAAGTCGATGGTGGCTATAGCTTAAGTGGGCAAAAAATGTGGATCACCAATAGCCCAATTGCTGATTTAGCGGTGGTCTGGGCGAAATCTGAAGCGCATGGGAATAAAATTCGGGGTTTCATTGTTGACCGGGGGACTAAAGGTTTTAGTACACCGAAAATTCATGGCAAATTGTCTTTACGCTCCTCTATTACGGGTGAAATTGTTTTAGATGAAGCCTTTGTGCCTGAAGAAAACCTCCTACCGAATGCTTCGGGTTTAGCAGGTCCTTTTGGCTGTTTGAATAAAGCTCGCTTTGGGATTGCTTGGGGGGTGTTAGGTGCGGCTGAATTCTGTTGGCAGGCAGCACGGCAATATACTTTAGACCGGATTCAATTTGGTCGCCCTTTAGCAGCTACACAGTTAGTCCAAACTAAGCTTGCGAATATGCAAACTGAAATTACCTTAGGTTTGCAAGCTGCTTTACAAGTTGGGCGCTTAATGGATCAAGGCACTTGGGCACCTGAGATGGTTTCAATGATCAAGCGTAACAATTGCGGCAAATCTTTAGATATTGCTCGGGTGGCGCGGGATATGCATGGCGGCAACGGGATTTCGGACGAATATGGGGTGATGCGCCATATGGTCAACCTCGAAACCGTGAATACCTATGAAGGTACTTATGATGTGCATGGCTTAATTTTGGGTCGCGCTCAGACAGGGATTCAGGCTTTTTCTTAACGGCTTCTTGATTCCCTCAAATACTTAGGGCGAAGATTCTAACTTTCGCCCTCGTTAACAGGTATTCCCATGTCTCCAAAACCCTTACAAGGTATTCGTGTTCTCGATCTTTCGCGCATTTTGGCAGGGCCTTGGTGTAGCCAACAGTTAGCTGATTTAGGTGCAGAAGTCATCAAAATCGAAAAGCCGAATGAAGGTGATGATACGCGCCGCTGGGGGCCTCCTTGGTTGGCAAACTCTACAGAAGCTGCTTATTACCTTTGTGCTAATCGCGGCAAGCAGTCGGTCACGATTGATATGGCTAAACCCGAAGGACAAGCCTTATTGCATGAGTTAGTCAAACACTGCGATGTCGTTCTAGAAAACTTCAAAGTGGGTGGTTTGAAAAAATATCAGTTGGATTATGACCGTTTAAAAACCATCAAACCTGACTTGATCTATTGTTCCATTACCGGCTTTGGGCAAACGGGCCCTTATGCACAACGGGCAGGCTATGATTTTATGATTCAAGGGATGGGCGGTTTAATGAGCTTAACCGGCCAGCCAGATTCTGAATTAGGGGGTGGCCCCGTAAAAGTTGGCGTGGCTTTTGCAGATATTTTCACTGGTATGTATGCGGTTAATGCGATTCTGGCTGCTTTATTTCAACGCCAACAAACCGGTATCGGAACGCATATTGATTTAGCTTTGTTAGATGTTCAGGTGGGTGTATTAGCTAATCAAGCGCTGAATTATCTGACCTCGGGTCAAGTGCCGGGGCGCTTAGGAAATGCGCATCCGAATATTGTTCCCTATCAAGCTTTTGCGACTCAGGATGGGCATTTAATACTGGCGGTAGGTAATGATGCGCAATTCCAGCGTTTCTGCGAAGTCGCTAGTTGTGCTGAATTAGCTCAAGATGAGCGCTTTTTAACAAATGCCAAGCGGGTTGAACATCGTCAGGTGCTCGTTCCTTTATTAATTCCAGTGCTTAAACAACGTAGTACCGATGATTGGTTATTAGCTTTAGAAAAAGTCGGGGTACCTTGTGGCCCAATTAATACGCTAGATCGAGTTTTTGCTGATCCACAAGTGAAGCATCGTCAGTTGGAAATTGAATTACCCCATTCTACAGCCGGTAGCGTAAAACTGGTCAGTAACCCGATTCGCTTTGATAATCAAGCCTTAAATGCGGATACCCCACCGCCCTTATTAGGTGAGCATACAGAAAAAGTCTTAAGCAAGTTATTAAATTTAGATGTAGACCAGCAACAAACTTTAAAAGCCAAAGCAGTCATTTAGCATTGGTGGATTAAGAGTAAACATTTCGCTAATGTCAGCCTATAGTCTATAGGCTTTCACCGCAAAACGGCCTTCCTCTCGCTTCGCTTCAACTAACATTGCATCTAATTGTGTATTGAAAGTCTCCAAAGCAAAGCTAGTTTTCGCAGCACGCCTGCCCAATTCCGGGCTACAAGTCACTAAACCTACTCTAAGTTGCAGCTCCTCTTCAGTATCTAAATCGGCCTGAGCCAAGCGACCTTGCAAACGTTCAGCAATTAATAAAGCCTGCTCTGCAGAGGTATTCGGCAATAAAACCTTAAAGACGCAGCCATCTAAATAAGCTAAGCAATCCGAAGAACGATATAAAGCGGTTTTAATAACACTTATAAAGTGCGGTAGCTGTTTTGAACCCGCAGGTTCTAATTCCAATTTAAGTGCTGACAAATATTGATGCTCACGTGCCGCATACTGCCATTCTAGCTTTAACAGGACATCAAACTCGGCTGCATTTAGGAGATTATTCTTTTGAGGTTGGCGCATTTCGACGAGCAACTGCTGCTCATGTTCTTGATGGGCTTTCAGCAACATCGCCATTGCATTAATCGCAATCGTGATGGAACAGGCAGCAAATAGCATCACAATAGCACTAGCCCAGCGCCCTTGTAGGAGCATGAAAAAGATACCCGGCAAAGTAATAATGGCTGTTTGCAAATAAAACACTGGTTGCAAAATAGCGGCTCGTGGAATATTTAAACAAACCAATACACCTAGTAAGGCTAGCAGCTCATAATCAATGGTATGGCGATGATAAATAATAACTAAGCTTAAACAACCCCAAAGGGCGCTATTTAAACTCGTGAGATAGAAATTATAATCAATGAGTTTACGTGCCTCTTGTTCAGCTCCATATTTTGCTAACGAAAAACTGGAGTCAATAAAGAGATTAAAGCTAGTTGCTAGCAAAATTAAACACAGCAAGCTAATGAGTAAAGCTTGATCTAAGCCCAAATCCCATTTAAATGCATATAATTTCACAATAATTAAAATGGCGAGGACAGAAAAAGCCCAATAGACCCAACGATAGCGGCGCAACATCCGCGCATAGCTATACCAGGTGACATGCTGAGCACTGAGTTCGTCAGCTGAGATCCTCATTAAGCTTGTTGTCATACATCCCCAAGGCACTTCATTTTAATAACTTATTGAATCTCACCTTAGCACAAATTAGCATAAAAACTAAACATTAGACTCGAACTAGTTAGTTCTTTCCATCCACTGAATCATATCATGAATCACTTTGGCTCCTTGCAAGTCACGCATCAGCATATGCCAGCCATTCGGATAGCGAATTTGCTGAGTTTTACCCATTTTTGGCAACCGCGCCCACAACATATCAGTGGGCTTTTTCGGTACTAGCTGATCTTTTTCCCCATACAACAGCAGTACAGGTAGTTTGACCTTATCCGCTGAGGCATAGGACTTATCCATCAGCTCGACTAAACCAGCCACCGTATCAATGCGCGATTGACGAATCATCCAAGGACTTTTCCAAATACGCTTGAGCATTTCTATATTATCACTAGGGCGAATATTTAAGCCTTCGCCAGTTGGTGACCAAGCTGGGGTAAAACGTTTGGCAAACTCTAAAGACCAACGCTGATAAAAAGGCTGGGTTTCACTAATCCAGACAGCTGGAGCTAGTAGAATAATGCCATCTGCTGCTAAGTCACCACTGCCAGTTGCTAACAAAGCAACTGCGCCTCCCATCGAAGTTCCAGCCACATACAGAGGCTGTTGGGGATGCAATTTATGTAAGAGCTTCGTCACCTCGCGCGCATCTTCAGCCATACGTTCTGAGCTTGACCATAAGCCACGATAAGGTGAACGTCCAAAACCACGCTGATCATAAGCCCAAACTGCAACGCCTTGTTTGGCAAAGCTTTGACCGACTTCATCAAAAGCCCCCGGATATTCATTGAAGCCATGCAAAAGCAACAAATTTGCTTTCACTTTGCCTTGCGGTAGCCAGCTTTGTGCGACTAACTCGGTACCATCACTGGCACGAAATACAGGTTGCTGAATGAGGCTAGGCTCTAGTTTATCTTGCCCCAAAGGTACACTTGCGGTGGTACAAGCGCTCAAGAGCCAAGCACTCATCAATAGACTGAAGATTAGTTTTAAGCCGTGTAGATAGTTCATTATTTAGCCCAGATGACTGATTTGCCGATGCGCTAACCCTAGCAGGACACACACCTTTCCGCTACCATGCGAGTAAAACAGACCATAACCAGCCAGCAACCGACTGCGTTCGAGGGACAACATCAATGAATAGCAATGCCAAGGATCCGCACAGTGTCACCGTCAATTTACGCGGGAGCGATGGTTATATCTGTGATATTAAAGCAGGTCATCATCAACTCGTTGCTGATGAACCTATACCTTTAGGTGGCACTGATCTAGGCCCTACACCTTATGTTTACTTGAAAGCAGCCTTAGGAGCTTGCACCGCGATGACGATTCGCATGTATGCCGAACGTAAAAAATGGCCGCTACAAGATGCGATTGTCACCTTACGTCATAGCCGTGATGGAAATAAGGAAAGTGTGTTTGAGCGAGATATAAAACTTGTCGGCGACTTAGATGAAGAGCAAAAACAACGCTTACTGGAAATTGCGGATCGCTGTCCAGTGCACAAGACCTTAAGCCACGGTGCTACGGTTTTAAGTAAACTTATCGATTAACTTAACACTAATAAAATCATTCTCTTATGCTGAAAATTTACAATAGTTTGCACAATCGCAAAGAAGACTTTATCCCTTTAGAAGCGAACAAAATCCGCATGTATGTATGCGGGATGACGGTGTACGACTATTGTCATTTAGGGCATGCACGCGTCATGGTGGTGTTTGACATGGTCTATCGCTATTTACAAGCGGCTGGCTATGCGGTGACTTATGTGCGCAATATCACCGACATCGACGATAAAATTATTAAGCGTGCCAATGAAAATGCAGAACCGTTCACTGCACTGACTCAACGTTTTATTGATGCTATGCATGAGGATGAGCAAGCTTTAGGTATCCTCTCGCCTACTTATGAGCCGCGTGCGACTGAAAATATTCAAGAAATGCTAGCCATAATTAGCAGCTTGATTGAGAAAGGCTATGCCTATGTGGGTAGTAATCGTGATGTTTACTATGATGTGTCTAAATTTGCAGGCTATGGCAAACTCTCTGGGCGCAAATTAGAAGACTTACGTGCCGGTGAACGAATTGCCATTGATGAAGTGAAAGATGATCCTTTGGATTTCGTCTTATGGAAAGCGGCAAAAGAAGGTGAACCTGCTTGGGAATCCCCTTGGGGCTTGGGTCGCCCGGGTTGGCATATTGAATGCTCGGCCATGTCGAGTACCCTCTTAGGTACGCAGTTTGATATTCATGGGGGTGGGCATGATTTGCAATTCCCACATCATGAGAACGAAATTGCGCAAAGCGAAGCCTGCAATGGTCATCAGTATGTGAACTACTGGATGCATAATGGCTTTATTCGGATTAATGACGAAAAAATGTCAAAATCCTTGAATAATTTCTTCACGATTCGCGATGTGCTTCAAGAGTACAAAGCTGAAGAAATTCGCTATTTCATGTTGAATAGCCATTATCGCAGCCCACTCAATTACAGCACTGAGCAACTTGATAATGCCCGTGCGTCCTTAACTCGCTTGTATACGGCTTTACGCGACTTGCCCCAAGTGACCGCTCCTGAAAATACAGATGCAGAACAGCGTTTTCGGGCTGTGATGGATGATGACTTCAATACTCCTGAAGCTATTGCGATTTTATTTGAGCTGGCGCGCGAAATTAATCGCTTGCGGATGGAGCACAATGCAACGGCTGCAGCGGAAACTGGCGCTCTACTGAAAAAACTTTCAGGTATTTTAGGCCTGCTTGAGCGCGACGCTGAAAGCTGGTTTAAAGGTGAAGCCTTAGATGGTTTGGATGATGCTGCGATTGAGGCCTTGATCCAAGCGCGTTTAACTGCACGCACCAATAAAAATTGGGCTGAATCGGATCGGATTCGCGATGAATTGAAAGCTAAAGGGGTACTGCTTGAAGACAAGGCGGGTCTCACTACTTGGCGCCGTGCTTAAGCTGCTCAGTTATCCATCTCTTTAACGACTCAGTTCAGCTAAAGAGATGTTTGCGACCTAAACTCAAAATATTAGTTTAATCCTGATGACTAGAGGAAATCACGTATGTTGAATAAGCTCGCCATTAGTTTAGCCTTAAGTTTATCGTTTATTAGCCCACTCAGTTTCGCCGAAAGCTTTGATCCCGGTGTACCTGCACCTAAAGTACCGGCTGACTATTATGCAGGGGCAGAAAAACTAGTAGTGCATGTCTCTGTCGATGGAGACGAGAAAAAATATCTCAGTATTTTGGCCAATATTAATAACTACATTAAAGCTTTAGACAGCACAGGCAAAAAAACTGAAGCCATTGTGGTCATGAATGGCGAGGGACTGGGTTTATTAAAGCTTGCCAAAGACCTCGAATTAGAAAATGAAGCTAAACTCCCTGCGCAAGTAGATAACCTAAAAGCCAAAGGGGTGAAATTTGAAATCTGCTACAACACCTTAGTCGGGCGCGAAATCAAACTTGCTGATCTGTATAACGCTAAAGCAGAAGATGTAATTCCCTCAGGCGTGGCTGAGGTAGGACGTTTAGAAGCACAAGGTTATCGCTTACTCAAGCCTTGAGCGACCAACTATCCTCTTGATTTGACGCAGGCGGCGGTCTCTTTTAGAGTCAAAACCGAAGATAATAGTTTTGACTCAAGTCGTTTAAAGACTTACTTCAACTAAATCCCAAATAACTATAAAGAAGTAGCCACTATGCCTGAGAATAATCCTTTTGAAACTTTTCCTGAATCTAGACCCAATAGTAATTTAAGCGCCCGCGAAAAACTGTTTGCCGATATGGGTTTAAGCCCACAAGGCAAACCCTTAGAGGGTGGTTTAGCGGCAGAAGATTTCCTGAATGCTGATTTTGCAGTGGAGGAAAATTTTATTAGCCTCACTGAACCTAAAGCGGCTGAGCCAAAACAAGCTGAGCACATTGAGGAAGAAGACAGCATAGTCGACGCTATTTTTACCAGCACCACAGCGCAAGAAACTCCAAAAGCGAATCTAGTAGCAGAGACATTCGCTGCAGAACCCACCAGCCATGATTCAGTACTAGAAGAACTAACCGCTGCTTTACAGGCTGACCCTGTAACAGAAGCAGCCGAACTTGATGAGTTAGTCATTACTGATGAACCCCTTGCTGTACTTGAACCAGCAGTTGCTCAAGCCTCTGTAGAGACAGAACTCAAAGAAGAACAGCCTGTAGTGGCAGAACCTGCAGCGCAAGCAGCAGGCCTAGCTGTGTTGAACTCTTTAGATCGTGCAGGTTTTGATCCAATTGTTGATGCCTATACGGATTTACAAAAAAAGCTGGCTGCCAATCAAGCTTTAATCAGTGCAGAGCGTGAAGCCATCGCAGCCTTACGCAATCAGATGCGCCAATTGAATGCGCTGGTTCACGATATGTCTGAAACTCGGGGCGGTTTAGATGAAGGCCGTCAATTAGTCCAAGCGGATAGTTGTGAGAATCTAATGCGCTCTATCAGCCAAGTGAAGGACTTAATTCAGCAAGATAGTCAACGCGCCGTACAATTAATGACTCCGATTAAAGCAGGTGTCGAAATTCTTGAATTACGTGTGAAACATGTTAGTGCGATTGAGAGTTTATTAACACATATGCAAGAAGGTTTAAAATTGCAGGAGCAATTAGCGGGTGCTGACAGCTTAATCCATAATTTAGCCAAACAGTTAGGTTTGAATTTTGCTTAAGTTTAAGTAAAACCTGAGTTTCCTAACAAAAGCCGCCTTTAAAGCGGCTTTTTGCTTTAGATTACCTCTTCATTAACACATTGCACAACGATTGACCCTGTTATCCTGCAGTTGTCATAATACTTTTTTGCTCAAACACGATAATCACAAAACCACTAGGAAACTAAGCAATGGAATCAGACCATCAGGCTCTACCTGAGTCCAACTCTAACCCTGAGCGCCCGCGCAGTCGTGGCATTTATTTACTCCCGAATTTGTTTACGACCGCGGCTATGTTTAGTGGCTTTTATGCCATCGTAGCTGCCATGCAAGGCCATTTTGAAGCGGCCGCCATTGCGATTTTTATTTCTATGGTTTTGGATGGTTTGGATGGACGCGTTGCCCGCTTAACCAATACTCAAACTGCTTTTGGTGCTGAATATGACAGCATGTCTGATCTGATTTCCTTTGGTGTCGCCCCCGGCCTAACCATGTATCAATGGTCTTTAGTGCATTTTGGGGAAATGGGGACTGGCTGGGGCAAGGTGGGCTGGCTAGCGGCTTTTGTTTATGTCGCCTGCGCCGCTTTACGTTTAGCCCGCTTTAATACCCATCTTGGTAAAGGCGATAAAAAGTACTTCACTGGTTTACCTAGCCCGACTGCGGCTGCGTTGATGGCGGGTATGGTTTGGGTGTTTAATGATTTAAGTATTTCTGGGAATAATTTTCAGTTTCCTGCGCTGTTAATGACCCTCACCGCAGGCTTATTGATGGTGAGTAATGTCAGCTACTATAGTTTTAAAGAAATCGATTTACGCAATCGAGTACCTTTCGTGGTAATGATTGCGGTCTTACTGCTGTTTGCACTCACCACGATCGATCCACCTAAAGTTCTATTCACTGTATTCGTGGCTTACACCTTATCTGGGCCGATTATTTGGGGGGTGCGTCGTTATCGGCGGATGCAAAGACGCAAAAAGGAAGGCCAAATCACTCCCCCACCAAGTGCTCCTAACCCGCCTCAACCTTAAAAACTTCTGGGGCATCTGGTATGAAGATGCTCCAATTTCCCGTTACAAAAGCAGTCCAAACCGAACTTAGAAAACTTGAGCTTCCTTTAGATTTACTGTAGTTTCTTCAACAGTATTTTAGATTTGAAACTCAATGATTATACGCAGCCTGACAACTCCTTGGTCTACTGGCCATCTAAGCCACTGCTGCTTCCTGCCTACTATTCTGCTATATCGACTGCCTAGATAGGCAGAATAAAGCTAACTGAAGCCTCGCGAGCTTAACACGCATTCCCTGTTTTAATTTATCATTAGGTCTAGCAGAATCTTTGGAGACAACCATGTCTAAACAACGTTTAATTATTTTTGATACCACTTTGCGGGATGGCGAACAAAGCCCTGGCGCATCCATGACCCAAGCTGAGAAAATCCGCATTGCCAAAATGCTAGAAAAAATGCGTGTGGATGTCATCGAAGCTGGATTCCCGATTGCTAGCCCCGGCGATTTTGAGTCAGTTAAAGCGATTGCAGGCATTATTAAAGAAAGCACCATTTGCGGCTTAGCGCGGGCTTTAGATGCGGATATTGAACGCGCTGCCGAAGCTCTAAAAGGTGCAAACTCTGGGCGAATTCATACCTTTATCGCCACCTCTCCGATTCATATGCAAAATAAATTGCGCATGACACCCGATCAAGTGGTCGAGCAAGCGGTGTATGCAGTGAAAAAAGCACGCAATTACACGGATAATGTTGAGTTTTCCTGTGAGGATGCGGGGCGCTCTGAATTTGAGTTTTTATGTCGCGTGATTGAAGCAGCGATTGCAGCGGGGGCAACGACCATCAATATTCCGGACACAGTGGGCTATCAAATTCCACATGTGTTCGGTGACATGGTGGGGCGCTTAATCCAAACGATTCCGAATGCGGATAAAGCGGTATTTTCCGTGCATTGCCACAATGATTTAGGCTTGGCGGTCGGCAACTCCTTAGCGGCAGTGATGCAAGGTGCACGCCAAGTTGAATGTACTATCAATGGCTTAGGTGAACGTGCGGGG
Source organism: uncultured Thiothrix sp. (assembly GCF_937876535.1). Classification (GTDB taxonomy): domain Bacteria; phylum Pseudomonadota; class Gammaproteobacteria; order Thiotrichales; family Thiotrichaceae; genus Thiolinea. The sequence goes on along the minus strand of NZ_CALFHZ010000009.1, from coordinate 87,048 downwards.
AATGCCTCTTTAGAAGAAATCGTCATGGCAATTCGCACGCGGCATGATGTCTTCTCAGTAGAAACTCAAATTGATACCACACAGATCGTACCGACTTCGCGTTTAGTCTCTAGCGTAACGGGTTTCCCTGTGCAACCGAATAAAGCGATTGTCGGTGCTAATGCCTTCGCACATGAATCAGGTATTCATCAAGACGGCGTGCTCAAGCATCGTGAAACTTATGAAATCATGCGCGCCCAAGATGTCGGTTGGTCAGATAATAAGATTGTTCTTGGCAAACACTCAGGCCGAAATGCTTTCCGCACCCGCTTACAGGATTTAGGCATTGAGTTAAAAACCGAAGAAGAAATCAATGCGGCTTTCTCACGCTTTAAAGATTTAGCGGATCGCAAACATGAAATCTTCGATGAAGACTTACAAATGCTGATCTTAGAATCACGCTCTGCCCAAGAACAAGCCGCCTATGAGTTAGTCTCTTCACGTGTGTGCTCAGAAACGGGTGAGGCACCCGTCGCGACTGTGACTTTAAAAGTACACGGTGTTGAGCAGAAAGCAGAAGCTTTAGGTGGTGGTCCAGTAGATGCAGTGTATAAAGCGATTGAAGCGATCACGCATGAAGAAGCTAGCTTGCAATTGTATTCAGTAAATGCGATCACCAGTGGTACTGACTCCCAAGGCGAAGTAACTGTGCGTTTAGAACAAGCCGGTCGGCTAGTACATGGGCATGGCGCAGATACAGATATTGTAATTGCCTCTGCCAAGGCTTATGTCGATGCTTTGAATAAGCTAGCTTCCAGCCAGCAGCGTGCTCATCCGCAGCACAGCGGAGTGTAGTTAGTTTTGGATTGGCAGACGCGCCGTCGTTATCTAAAAGCAATGGGTATTCCGCTGTGGATACCCAAAGATTTAGCTATGGACGAAGACACTGCACCAAGTTTAGAAGCATCAGTAGCACTAGTTAATGAAACACTGGAACCACTGCCGCCAGTTAGTAAGCCCTCTAGCTCATCGAGAACAATCAGTGAGCTATTTGAGCCTGCTAAACCTAAGCTAATACCGCCAGCGAATCCTGCTAAACCAGTTATTGCTAGCCATGCACCAGATTGTAGCCAACTAACTTGGCTAGACTTAGAAGCTGCCGTTGCAGCTTGTAAGCGCTGTGAGCTGCACAAAACCCGTACCCAAACGGTGTTTGGTACAGGTCATCAACAAGCACGATGTATGATTATTGGCGAAGCACCCGGAGCTGAAGAAGATCGTCAAGGTTTACCTTTTGTGGGCAAATCGGGCAAGTTGCTGACCAATATGCTCGCTTCGATTCAAATTGCACGTGAAGCTATTTATATCGCGAATATTCTTAAATGTCGCCCGCCAAATAATCGTGATCCCAAGCCTGAAGAAGCTGCAGCTTGTCGGGGTTATTTAGAGCGGCAAATTGCTTTAATTCAACCAGCGCTCATTGTAGTGGTTGGCAGAATTGCGGCACACAATTTATTGCAAACTACGACTCCATTAGGTCGCTTACGGGGCAGTGTACATATTTTACCGAATAGTACCGTGCCAGTGATTGTGACTTATCATCCTGCTTATTTACTGCGTCAACCGGCTGAAAAGCGCCGAGCTTGGCAAGATTTGCAATTAGCGCGGGATTTTTTAGCTAGCCTAAACGCTCAATCGTAACTTATTTTATGTCTGACTCTAGTCCTATTTTACCCCTACGTTCGATGAGCTTGGCTGATCTTGAACGGATCATGCCGATTGAAGAGCGTGCTTATCCTTATCCTTGGACCTTGGGGATTTTCCAAGATTGCCTCAAACACAAAACTTATCATGCGTATATTTATGAGCTTGATCAGCAAATTATCGCCTATTGTGTCTTATCTATTGCCGTAGGCGAGTTACATATTTTAAATATCACGGTTGAACCTAGTCATCAAAACCAAGGTTTAGGTAAACGTTTGCTAGCAAGCGCAGAACAAATCGGTAGTGGTTTAGGTGCACAAGATTGTTTTTTAGAGGTGCGCCCCTCAAATACAGCCGCGATTCATTTGTATTTAGCGCAGGGTTTTAATGAAGTGGGCTTACGGAAAAATTATTATCCTGCTAAAAATGGGCGTGAACATGCCATTTTGATGGCAAAAACTTTAGTTTAAATCTTTCAGGGGGTTAGTGGTGAAGCCATAGCAGTGCTATTATTGCGATCTTTGGCAACATCCTTAAGATATTAATGTCTTCGACAGGGCTAAAACAGGGAGCTTCCGACAATTTGATAGGATCGGCACAACCCGTGCGCATCCACGCATCTGAACATAAAATACAACAAGAACAAATTTGTGAACGTGCTGATGCCATTATCCGCAAGCTACAAAAAGCAGGCTTTGCAGCCTATTTAGTTGGCGGTTGTGTACGTGATCTCTTACTCGGTTTAATCCCTAAAGATTTCGACATTGCCACCAGTGCTCATCCTGAGCAGGTGCGTAAACTCTTTTCCTCCGCACGTTTGATTGGGCGGCGTTTTCGTCTAGCGCATATTTATTATGGACGTGATTACATTGAAGTCGCGACCTTTCGTGCACCCCATGATGAAAGCTCTCAAGGTCAAGTCAATGAACAAGGTCGTATCTTACACGACAATGTTTATGGGACTTTAGAAGAAGATGTCTGGCGACGTGATTTCACCATCAATGCCCTCTTCTATGATCCGGTTGGCGGTGATGTGCTCGATTATGTCGGTGGCATGCAGGATTTAGCCAAGCGCCGGTTGCATTTAATTGGTGATGCTGAGCAGCGTTACCGCGAAGATCCTGTGCGGATGTTACGCGCTTTACGCTTTGTGGCTAAACTGAATTTTGAATTAGACGGCCCAACGGGTAAGTTGATTTATGCAATGGCGCCGTTACTCAATGATGTAGCGCCTGCGCGTTTATTTGATGAGCTTTTAAAGCTTCTACACAGCGGCCAAGGCTGGAAAACCTTTGGCTTATTAGAGCAGTATAAGCTACTGCCTATCCTCTTGCCGATTACTGCCACAAGCCTTGCCCAAGACCATCAAGGAATTTATCGAAAGCTACTGCAATCCGCTTTAAGCAATACCGACAATCGGATTGCTGAAGGTAAATCAGTAATGCCTGCTTTCTTGTTTGCAGTGCTCTTGTGGGAACAAGTACATGCACAAATGGTGCAAGCGCAACTCAAAGGCCATCCTGAACTGCAAGCTTTACATATTGCTGCGACCGATGTATTGCGTGATCAAGTGAAAGTAACCGCGATTCCGCGCCGCTTTAGTAATATCACCCGCGAGATTTGGGGCTTACAATCGCGCTTCCGTCATCGTGATCTACGCCGTGCGAATATTCTATTAAGTAATCCACGTTTCCGTGCTGCTTATGATTTCCTCTATCTACGTGCCGCAGCAGGTGAAACCAGTGTCGCTGAAGATGCAGCTTGGTGGACACGCTTCCAAGAAGCTTCACCCGAAGACCGCTTAGGTTTGTGTAAAAATGGTGGTAAAAAACGCCGTACCAAGCGCAAAAAAGCGAATAATAAGCCAACGGACTCTGCCTGATGACTTTGGCTTATATTGGTTTAGGTAGTAATCAAGGCGATTCACTAGCAACTTTGCAGTCAGCTTTAAAGCAGTTAGCTGAGCATGCCGAGATTGAAGTCCAAGCAGTTTCTAGTTTTTATCAAACCAAGCCTGTTGGCCCACAAGAGCAGCCTGATTATGTGAATGCAGTGGCTGCTTTAAAGACTAGTTTAAATGCTCAAGCTTTGTTAGCAGTGCTTTTGGAAGTGGAACGCTTGCATGGACGCGTGCGTGATCCGAATCTACGCTGGGGGCCACGGACTTTAGATTTAGATTTATTGCTGTTTGGTGAGGCGGTTATACAAGAAGCGAATTTGATCGTGCCGCATCCTGAATTATGTAAGCGCGCGTTTGTGGTTTATCCTTTAGTTGAGCTTGCGCCTGATTTGGTGCTACCCAATCGGGTTACTTTAAAAGCTTGCCAGGCTCAGTTGGATGTTAGGGATTTATTCAAAATAGTCGAACAAGTTGCCTAGCTAACCTTAAACCTTGCGCCAAACCAAAATTCGATTATTCACCGGCATCTCATAATCTGCCTGTAACTCCATACCTGCATTGGCTGCGAGCAGATTCAAATCCTCAAAATTGCGAATCCCACTTTCCGGGTCACGCTGTTTCAGCCACTGATCAAAGCGTGCATTGCTCGCACTGGTGAATTGCCCTGCATAATTGAAGGGGCCATAGACAATAAACAAGCCGTCACTTGGCAATAAACGCTCCACACCCGCAAAACAAGCTTGTACCGCCTCCCTGCTCATAATATGCAAAGTATTGGCTGAAAACACCGCGTCCACTTTTAGCCCAGGCCAAGTTGCTTGGCGCACATCTAATAACAAAGGTTCTAAAACATTAGGGAGTTGGGCTTCAGCCAACCAAGCTTGAATGCCCACATGATATTCAAGTTGATCGCTAGTTTGCCAAGTGAGTTGTGGGAAGGCTTCACCAAAATAGACGGCATGCTGGCCTGTGCCGCTGCCGATTTCGAGTAGTGCATGACGATCATGCAACAAGTTTTTAAGTACCGCTAAAATCGGCTCGCGATTTTCATCACAAGAGGCCGCATAGGGTTTCACTTAATTTTCGACCGCTTTGAAGGCTGCATCTAAAGTCTGCCAGGTATTGACGATATGACAGAAAATATCCGCCGTCTTTTCAGCATCATAAACGGCAGAATGCGCTTGTTCGCCATCCCAATTCATTCCTGCTGCCTGCGCCACACGCGCGAGCACAGTTTGCCCATAGACCACCGCGCCTAAAGTCACCGTATCCAGGGTGCTAAACGGGTGGAAAGGATTGCGTTTGCAATCATTACGATCCGAAGCGGCATTGACGAAGTTGAGATCAAAAGGTGCGTTATGCCCTACCAAAATCGCACGATTACAACGATTTAGTTTGACTTCGCGGCGCACAATTTTAAAGAACTCATCTAAAGCACGGGTTTCAGGTACGGCTAAGCGTAAGGGGCTAAACGGCTTAATACCATTCACCTCTAAGGACTTGGGATCAAGATTAGCATTGGGAAAAGGTTCAATATGCCAGTGATAAGTACGATGACGGGATAATTCACCTTTTTCATCAATGCGCAAAATAACCGCTGCCACTTCTAGCAGAGCATCTTTACGAAAATTAAATCCGCCAGTTTCCACATCGACTACGACCGGCAAAAATCCACGAAACCGATTAGCGAGGGGAATAATCTCAATTTCATCACTCATGGCATTGAGCTTACCGGATGTGGCTGAAAATAGGTAGAAAATTGCAAGCAATTTCATTTGTTTTTTATAAGACACTGATTTTTAAATTTATTTATTTCACAAAATCAGAGCTTCTTTTCTTTCAAAAAGGATAATGTTATGTTCAAAAAATTAAACATCATTTCGCGCGACTGCTAAGGTGCGCTACGGCTGGCAAGGAGTTCTGCTATGAGCTTAGACAAAACCCCGCAAGACATTGATCCACAAGAAACCCTCGAATGGGTCGACTCCCTCGAAGCGGTGATTGAAAGCGAAGGCTTAGAACGCGCGCATTTTCTGCTTGAACAACTGATTAGCACCGCACGGCAAAATGGCGCCAACCTGCCTTATTCCGCAAATACTGCTTATATCAATACCATTCCGCCGCATTTGGAAAAATATACCCCTGGTAATCCAGCACTCGAATTGCGTTTGCGCTCATGGATTCGTTGGAATGCGGTGGCTATGGTGGTACGGGCTAATCGAAAAAGTACCGAGCTCGGCGGACATATTGCTACTTTTGCTTCAGCAGCGACTTTATATGATGTCGGCATGAATCATTTTTGGCATGCGCCCTCGCCACAAAATGGGGGTGATGTAATTTACATCCAAGGGCATGCAGCACCAGGGATGTATGCGCGTTCTTTCCTAGAAGGTCGATTCACTGAAGCAGATTTAGATAACTTCCGTCAAGAAGTGAGCGGCCAAGGTTTATCTTCTTATCCGCATCCGTGGCTTATGTCGAATTATTGGCAATTCCCGACTGTGTCGATGGGCTTGGGGCCAATTACTTCGATTTACCAAGCGCGCTTCATGAAATACCTACAAGATCGCAAGCTCGCGGATACTGAAAATCGCCATGTTTGGGCTTTTGTCGGCGATGGTGAAGTGGATGAGCCAGAAACTTTAGGCGCTATTTCGTTGGCAGGGCGTGAAAAACTCGATAATCTGATTTGGGTAGTGAATTGCAATCTGCAACGTTTAGATGGCCCGGTGCGTGGTAATGGCAAAATTGTACAAGAACTGGAAGCGGTCTTCCGAGGTGCGGGTTGGAATGTCATTAAGGTGGTTTGGGGTTCGTATTGGGATCCACTCTTAGCCAAAGATATTAATGGCAAGCTCAAGCAACGTATGCTCGAAGTGGTGGATGGCGAATTCCAAAACTATAAAGCCAAAGACGGCGCTTATGTACGCGAGCATTTCTTTGGGGCTTATCCTGAATTGCGCGAAATGGTCGCACGTATGAGCGATGCAGATATTTGGCGCTTAAACCGTGGTGGACATGATCCACACAAAGTCTATGCAGCCTATTACGCAGCGGTAAATCATGAAGATCAGCCTACAGTTATTCTTGCGCATACCGTAAAAGGCTATGGAATGGGCGCTGCCGGCGAAGGGCAAAATCGCACGCATCAACAGAAAAAGCTCAGCAATGAAGAGATGATTGCCTTCAAAAATCGTTTCAACATTCCTTTAAGCGACGAGGATGCAGCGGAAGCCAAATATTATCGTCCTGCCGATGATAGTGAAGAAATCAAATACTTACATGAGCGACGTAAAGCACTGGGTGGCTATTTACCGCAGCGCCAGACTCATGCAGCCCCACTAAAAGTCCCCGAATTAAACCTCTTCCAAACTCTATTGGATAGCAGTGGTGATCGGGAAATGTCCACTACGATGGCCTTTGTACGCCTGTTAACCATTTTGACCCGCGATAAAAATATTGGACGGCACATCGTACCGATTGTACCGGATGAAGCGCGCACATTTGGGATGGAGGGCATGTTCCGCCAATTAGGGATTTACTCTTCAGTGGGTCAGTTGTATGAACCGCAAGATAAAGATCAAGTGATGTTCTACAAAGAAGATAAATCAGGACAAATTCTGGAAGAAGGTATTAATGAAGCGGGGGCAATTTCGAGCTGGATTGCAGCAGCCACCGCCTACAGTACACATGGGGTATGTATGGTGCCCTTCTATATTTACTATTCGATGTTTGGTTTCCAACGGATTGGCGATTTAGCCTGGGCAGCGGGGGATTGCCGTGCACGAGGCTTTTTGATTGGGGGTACAGCCGGACGCACCACGCTTGCGGGTGAAGGCTTACAGCACCAAGATGGGCATGGCTTAGTGCAAGCGGGTTTAATTCCAAACTGTATTTCTTATGACCCGACGTTTGCTTATGAACTTGCGGTGATTATTCAACAGGGCATGAAACGCATGTATGAAAATCAGGAAGATGTTTACTACTACATCACCGCAATGAATGAAAATTATCATCATCCTGCGATGCCACCTGCAGCAGAAGAAGGCATTGTCAAAGGTATGTATCTGTTCAGTGGTGGGGGCAAAAAGCGTAAGAAAGTTCAGCTTTTAGGTTCGGGCGCGATCTTGCGGGAGGTGATTGCAGCCGGAGAAATCTTAGATAAAGAATGGGGCGTGGATGCAGATATTTGGAGTGTGACCAGCTTCAATGAAATCGCCCGCGAAGCGCGTGATCTTGAGCGTTGGAATTTATTGCATCCCTTAGAAGATGCACGTACCCCCTATATCACCCAGTGCTTAAAAGATCGACGTGGCCCGGCCATCGCAGCCACTGATTATATTCGTAGTTACGCAGACCAAATCCGTGCTTGGGTGCCCATGCATTATAAAGTATTAGGTACAGATGGTTTTGGGCGCAGTGATACCCGTGCCCAGTTGCGGCGACATTTTGAAGTAGATCGTTATTATATCGTGCTCGCTGCCTTGAAATCCTTGGTCGATGAAAACTCCTTGCCGGCAGTCAAAGTGATGGAAGCGATGGAGAAATATCAGATCGATCCCAACAAACCTAACCCCTTATACGTGTAGGGAGGCGACACCATGGCTATCCAAGAAGTTCGTGTCCCGGATATTGGGGACTTTAAAGAAGTAGAAATCATTGAAGTGCTGGTTAAAGTGGGTGATAGCATTCACGCGGAAGACTCGCTCATTACTGTCGAGTCGGATAAGGCTTCGATGGAAATTCCGTCACCGTTGGCAGGTACTGTCAAGGAGTTGCGGGTTCAACAAGGTGATCGGGTTTCTAAAGGTAGTCTGATTCTCAGCGTGGAAACCGTGACGAACCCAGCGAAACCACCACCTGCATTAACACCTAACTCGGGCGCAGCTCATTTACCCTCTGCATCTAGCCCACCCGCATCAATGTCCGTTTCCCCTGTTGCTAAGCGCCCTAGCCCGCAAACTGTAGTAGATCACGAGGCATTTAAAAAAGCTTATGCTCCCCCCTCGGTGCGTAAGTTTGCACGTGAATTAGGCGTCGATTTAAGCCGCGTGGCGGGCAGTGGGCGCAAGCAGCGCATTACGCAAGAAGATGTGAAAGGCTATATCAAAGATGTGATGGGGCTTGGCTTACCATCAAAAAATGCGGCGACGGCTCATAGTGGCCTTGGCATTCCACGCATGCCTGAAATTGATTTCAGCCAATGGGGCGAAGTCGAAACAGTGCGCCTAAATCGGATTAATAAACTCACTGGCGAGTTCCTGCATCGCAATTGGTTGAATGTTCCGCATGTCACTCAATTCGATCAAGCGGACATCACCGATTTAGAAGCTTTCCGCCAAGCACTGAATCTTGAACAAGAAAAAATCAAAGCCTCGAAAATCACCCCCTTAGTCTTCATTATGAAAGCAGTGGTAGCTGGTTTAAAAGCTTATCCCCGCTTTAATACATCGCTTGATCCTTCAGGGGAAATGCTCATTCAGAAAAAGTATTATCACCTTGGTATTGCTGTGGACACACCGGATGGTTTGGTTGTGCCGATTATTCGTGATGTGGATAAGAAGTCTCTCCTACAACTCTCGGATGATCTCAAAGAGGTTTCTACCAAAGCGCGTGAACGGCGCTTGAAACCTGCTGATTTACAAGGGGGGTGCTTCTCTATTTCCAGCCTAGGCGGGATCGGTGGCACTCAATTCACCCCGATTATTAATGCCCCCGATGTAGCGATTTTAGGGGTATCTAAATCGAGTATGCAGCCGATTTGGAATGGCAAAGAATTTGTGCCACGTCTGATGCTGCCTTTGTCGCTCTCGTATGATCATCGAGTGATTGATGGTGCGGATGGTGCACGCTTTACCACTTTTCTAGCTAAAATGTTGGAAGATATTCGGCGATTGCTGCTATAAGCTTGCGAAAAACTGCTACCTAATACCTAAGGTGACGCGCGTGTAGAAGAACACATTCTATGTTCTTGTAAAAAGGTGAGGCTTTATGACCCCTAACACCGAACTGCACGTAGTTTGGAGTACTATTTTTTATTGACTTCATCACTTTTCTTAAGACCTATGTGACTACGTATAGATAAAAATTTATTTTAGAACATGAGGCCAAACACTTCTAACGGTACTGTAGTGGAGTGTATGACCCGATGTCTAACTTGAAACAATTAATTTCTTAGCAGAAGGAGTGGTAGAAATCCTTTGTACTAACATAGTTATGCTACGAATTAAGAACTAATTATACAGCATCGGATTTAACTAGCTTAGCTCAGCAAGGTTAGAAGCTAAAGCTATGAGTGGCGTTAACATAGGTGTTTTTAAGTTGCTGCAATGCGCAAGTTTTTCGGCTATGCTGTGCAGGCGTTGAGGACGGGTCAAAATAACCCATGCAAGGAGAAGTCTAATGAGTCGCGATGTTGTTGTATTAAGTGCGGTACGCTCTGCAATTGGTGCTTTTGGTGGAAGTTTAAGTGGTATGGAACCTGCTGAATTGGCAGGCCAAGTCATGAAAGAGGCGGTGCAACGTTCTAGCGTTGATCCTGCGCAAATCAATTATGTAACAGTAGGCAATACTATCCCTACTGAATCTCGTTTCCCTTATGTTGCACGTGTCGCTTCTATCCAAGCTGGCTTGTCGATGGAATCGGTCGCTATGGCAGTCAATCGCCTGTGTAGCTCTGGTTTGCAAGCGATTGTAACCACCGCTCAAGGCATTATGCTCGGCGATTATGACTATGGTGTGGGCGGTGGCGTGGAAGTGATGTCACGCGCTGGTTATTTATCGACTGCGATGCGTAATGGCGCACGTATGGGCGATACCACTATGATCGATACGATGGTTGCCACCTTGACTGATCCCTTTGGCGTAGGTCACATGGGCATCACTGCAGAAAACTTAGCAGCAAAATGGGGCATCTCGCGTGAAGAGCAAGACGCTTTAGCGGCTGAGTCACAACGTCGTGCAGCCAATGCGATCAAAGAAGGCCGATTCAAATCTCAAATTCTACCAATCACTCTGAAAACTCGTAAGGGTGAAGTGGTATTTGATACGGATGAGCACGTTAAAGCGGATACTACCGTTGAAACTCTGGCGAAAATGCGCCCCGCGTTCAAGAAAGACGGTACCGTAACAGCAGGTAATGCGTCTGGTATCAATGACGGTGCTGCTTTCTTCGTCTTAGCGGCGGCTGATGTGGCTGCGAAAGCGGGTCAAAAACCAATGGCACGTTTAGTGTCTTATGCTGTTGCTGGTGTACCAAATGATGTAATGGGTGAAGGCCCAATCCCAGCGTCTAAACAAGCACTGAAAAGAGCAGGCTTGTCTTTAGATCAAATGGATGTGATTGAGTCTAACGAAGCGTTTGCTTCTCAAGCCATTGCAGTCTCTAAAGGCTTAGGCTTAGACATGAACAAAACCAATCCAAACGGTGGTGCGATAGCATTAGGTCACCCCATCGGTTGTTCTGGTGCTTTCATTGCTACCAAAGCGATCTATGAATTACACCGTATCAATGGCAAATATGCCTTAGTCACCATGTGTATCGGTGGCGGTCAAGGTATTGCTGCGGTATTCGAACGCATGTAAGACCGCTCTTGGGTGGAGCGCTCTGCTCCACCCAACTATTGCCCTTTGCCCCTCATACCTCATCTATCTTAGGCAATTCCTGCATTCCATCTGTCCTGTTTAGAGACTTAGATGGTTAAACCAGCTAATAAAATACAATTATTAACAATAAGAAATCCGACGACTAGCATGCCTGTCTGCACTAATTTCATGTGATAATTAGTCGCTAGAATAATTTGATCAGATTAAATATAGCCAAATAAATTTAGAAAATCCTAATATACTTAAAGTCAAAGGAAGTTACGCAGAGGTATATGCATTATGAAAACAACAGTAATTAGACTCTGTGCACTATCTGCTTTGTTATCCTGCATGATAGCGAACGTACAGGCAGAAATTTATAAATGGACTGATGCTTCGGGTGCAGTCCATTACACACAAACGCCCCCACCGGATTTATCCAAAGCGAAAGACATTGCTGAAGACATCAGTTTGTCTACTGGCAAAGCCACCCATGCAACTAAAACTGATACGGCTAAGTCTGAAGAGCAAGATAAAGATAAACCCAAAGATGAGATGGAACAAGCTAAGGATGAAGGTGCAAAAAATGAAGAAAAGCACCGCCAGTTCTGTGATCAACAAAAAGGCTCCTTAAAACAATTATTGGCAAATCCAATAATTCGTTGGCGCTCAACTGACAATGTAGAAAAAATCCTTACGGCTAAAGAACGTGCCGATAAGATTGCCGAGGTGGAAAAAAACGTCAAAGAGCTATGTAACGCTGATGTTCTTCCGGCTCAAGCTAGCAAAGCACAATAAGTATAATTACCCCTTATAGGCATCAGGGATAATTTACAATTCCATAGGGTAGCCTAAAGTAGGCTACCTGCTGGGCTTGATAACTCTATAGAAAAGTAAATGATCCAAATAAACTACTGGTTAGCAATTGCTGTACTTATGGTCAGTCCTTTGCTGACACCTGTTTTTGCTACTGAACAAGCTGATGAAAGTGTGAAAATTGCTTTATCGGGGCAAGTAGAAACCTCAATTCATCGTTTTGGTGAAGCTCCCCGCCGCATCTTGTGGATTTCGAGCACTGAAACCCAAGTCGCTGATTTCAATTTAGCCAAACAACTAGCAGCGGCTGATTTAGAGATTTGGTTAACTCCTTTGCAAGGTAATAGCAAAACCTCTCACGTATCTAAAGAACTTTCTGCTACTCAACTCGCTGAATTAATTCAAGAATCCTTTCCAAGTAAAACCGAAAATAAACTTTATATTTTTAGTACTGGAAAACAAGCTAAAGCTGCCGTAGAAAGTTTACAGACGTGGCAAGAAGCACGTGGTAGCTCTAGCCAGTTAGGCGGCTTGATACTCGCCTACCCAGAGCTAACTCTAAGTAAGGCTAAACAAAAAGAGCCACAGTTTATTGAAGCCGCCTCCCAACTGAAGTCGCCGATTTATATTTTTCAACCCTCCGAGAAACTCAACCTAGCAGCCACTGAAGGTTTAGTTGCTGCGTTTGAAAAAGCAGGTAGCGTAGTTTATTCAGAAGTAGTGAAGGATACAGCAGCTGGCTATTTGCAACGTAAAGCAAGCTCAGAAGAAGAGACCTTACAGCTTAGTGTTTTTCCCGCTCAACTCACTCAAGCTCTAGATAAATTAGATGAAGCTGCCAGCCAAGCAGCCACGACTAAAACTGAAGAAGCGCCGTCACCCACTCTGCTGGAGCATCCGACTAAAGAACTAGCGCCTGAGCTGCGCTTAACTGACCTCAACGGGAAAGCTCAGGATTTAAAAGATTATCGCGGCAAGGTAGTACTTTTAAACTTTTGGGCTACTTGGTGCCCACCTTGTATCAAAGAAATTCCATCGCTCAATAACTTACAGAAGAAGTTCTCTCACGATGATTTCGTAGTACTTAGCGTGGATGTAGGTGAGGAACCAAAAGACATTCAAACCTTCCTAAAGCATATCCCAGCGGATTACCCAGTGTTGGTAGATAGCACTAGTAGCTCAACTGAAGCTTGGCATTTAAAAGCGTTCCCTAGCACCTATGTCATTGATCGTAAGGGACAATTACGCTATATGTATTTTGGGGGCTTAGAATGGGATGAGCCTGAAATTATTAAGTTTTTAGAGAAAAATTTAGAGATTGTGGCAAAATAATTGCATCCTTACAAAAGGTTTAGCTGCAAGGATGCAGTGGCTCTGCAATAATTAGCCGTAATGGCAGACATAATGCGTGGGTTCTAAGACTTCAATATCAAAAGAAGTATTCGCACCCACTGAAAATGAGTGCCCACCTTTATAGTCTTGCCATTGGTCAGAGCCAGCCAAACGCACACGGCAATGTCCCTGCTGAATCTCCATCACTTCGGGAGCAGCAGTACCAAAAGTTAAAGTAGCAGGCAAAATAACTCCTACACTTTTCCGTGTGCCATCAGCTGTAAAAAAAGTATAGCTGATACATTTGCCGTCAAAATAGACATTAGCTGTAGTTTGAAGACGGACATTTTCAATGTGGCTCATAAAGTGATCCTTAACAAAATATAATAGGAATAAGCACCCAAAGGAAGGGTAAGAAAAAAAGCGTAGGCAGTGTAACAGTAGCATCCTCGGCTTGGAATATGTACTAGCCGACCACCACACCTAAGACCTATATCGACCATCACAACTGTCTAGAACAACTAGAACTAGCACCCATTATTAGGATTTAGCATGCAGGCTTTAAATAAATTAACAGCGCAGGAGATTAGTAAGCGCTTACAACCCGTCAACCCTCACCGTAGTTTTGATGTACCCAGCAATTTAATCGGCGACCAGTTTCGCGATGCTGCGGTCTTAGTGCCCTTTGTGCGCCTACGAGATGAATGGCATTTATTATATATTCGGCGCGCTTGTTCAGAGCGTGATCGGCATAGCGGCCAAGTAGCGTTTGCAGGTGGTAAGCGTGACCCGCAAGATCCTGATTTATACGGTACGGCCTTACGTGAAGCTCAGGAAGAAATTGGGATTAACCCGCAGGATGTGAACATTCTTGGACATTTAAGTGCTCACCATAGCATTAGCAATTTCAAAATCACCCCAGTCGTTGGTCAAGTGCCTTGGCCTTATTCCTTACAACTGCAACGTAGCGAAGTTGATCGCGCATTTACGATTCCCTTAACTTGGTTGGCTGATCCGCGTAATCACGAACTGCGTTTGCGTGAATTGAAAGGGACTAATGTGCCAGTCGTTTACTTCAAAGAATATGACGGTGAACTTTTGTGGGGCGCGACAGCCCGCATGACTTTAAATCTCTTGTATATGTTAGGCGTGGATTTTAGTGAGTTAGAGCTGCCTATGGCTAAAGCTGCTTGAAAGAACTGAGTTAAAACAAGAGGCATCTACTAAAAATAGATGCCTTTCATTCCAATTTACTCGCTGCTATCGTCTTCAGCCGCTTCAGCTTCAAGATCCTCTAAATCAGTATCTTCATCGTCTGTACTAAAGATGGGGGCAATTTGTACTAATTTCTCGCCTTCATTTAAGCGAATTAAAGTCACCCCTTGAGTATTACGACCAACTAGAGACACTTGCGCAACCGGCGTCCGCACTAACACGCCACCATCCGTAATCAGCATAATTTGATTACCTTCTGTGACTTGTACCGCACCAATAGCGCGCCCATTCCGCTCAGAAGTTTGGATGGCAATCACCCCCATCCCACCGCGGCCTTGGGCTAAGAACTCATCCACTCGGGTACGTTTACCATAGCCATTTTCAGTCGCAGTCAGGATTTCACCTTCACCGAGAATAATTAGAGCATTGACCTGTTGATCATCCTCTAATTTAATTCCACGCACACCCGCAGCACCACGCCCCATAGCACGTACATCACTTTCAGGAAAGCGAATGGCTTTACCTGCAGAAGTGAAGAGCATAACTTCGTTTTCACCATTCGTGAGTGCTACATCCACTAAATAATCATCGCGCAAATCAATCGCAATAATCCCTGCATTCCGTGGCCGTGAGAACTCTTTCAGCGGTGTCTTTTTCACAGTGCCATTCGAAGTCACCATGAAAATAAACTTATCTTCTGCATACTCACGAATGGGCAGAATCGCATTAATGCGCTCACCGTCTTCGAGCGGTAATAAATTCACCATCGGTCGTCCACGTGAATTACGGCTGGCAAGCGGTAATTGGTAAACCTTAAGCCAATACATGCGTCCACGGCTAGAGAAACAGAGAATCGTATCGTGAGTGCTGGCTACAAAGAGTTTTTCAATGAAATCCTCTTCCTTCATCGTCGTCGCTGTTTTACCGCGCCCACCACGACGTTGTGCACGATAAGTATCCAAAGGCTGAGCTTTGGCATAACCTTCATGCGAAAGCGTTACAACCACCTCTTCATCAGCGATTAGATCCTCAAGACTTAAATCTTCGCCGATTACATTGATTTCAGTACGGCGTTTATCGCTATAAGTCTCGCGCAGTTCCAATAATTCAGCACGAATGACCTGCATTAAGCGCTCAGGATTACTCAAAATATCCAGTAAATCGGCAATCCGCTCTAACAGTTCGCGATATTCCTCAAGGATTTTGTCTTTTTCTAAGCCCGTCAAGCGATGCAGACGTAGATCAAGAATCGCTTGTGCTTGCTGTTCAGAAAGCCAGTATTGCCCTTCACGCAGACCTAAAGCGGCATCTAAATCATCAGGTCTAGACATCTCTGCACCTGAGCGCGTAAGCATCTCAGAGACAATTCCCGGATTCCAACCACGCCCCATTAAGCCTTCTTTCGCTTCGACAGGACTCGCTGCACGCTTAATTAAATCAATAAGTTGATCAATATTGGAGAGTGCAACTGCTAAGCCTTCTAAAATATGTGCTCGCTCACGTGCTTTGCGCAGATTGAAAATCGTGCGCCGTGTCACTACTTCACGGCGATGGCGTAAGAAAGCTTCTAGAATTTGCTTTAAATTAAGTAATTTTGGTTGAGCATCAACCAAAGCCACCATGTTGATGCCAAACACAGTTTGCATTTGTGTTTGTTTATACAGATTATTGAGCAGCACCTCGGCCGATTCGCCCCGCTTGACCTCAATGACCATGCGCATGCCGTCTTTATCAGACTCATCGCGCAGCTCAGAAATGCCTTCGATTTTCTTATCTTTAACCAGCTCGGCAATCTTTTCTAGAAGGCGTGCTTTATTAACTTGGTAAGGCAACTCGTGAACCACAATCGTTTCACGCCCAGTTTTTTCATGGGTCTCTACTTCAGCACGTGCACGTACATAAATCCGCCCACGCCCAGTATGATAGGCCTCACGAATCCCACGCGAGCCATTGATAATCCCTGCAGTCGGAAAGTCGGGGCCTGGGACATACTCCATCAAATCATCGATTTCTAATTCTGGATTATTGATGAGAGCTAAGCAGGCATTAACGACTTCTGTCAAATTATGTGGCGGAATATTCGTCGCCATCCCTACCGCAATGCCTGAAGAGCCATTCACTAAGAGATTCGGCACGCGGGTCGGGAATACCGCTGGCTCTTGCTCAGCACCATCATAGTTAGGAACGAAATTAACCGTTTCTTTATCAATATCAGCTAAAAGTTCATGTGCAATTTTGGACATGCGTACTTCGGTATAACGCATCGCTGCGGGCGCGTCACCATCCACTGAGCCGAAGTTACCTTGACCATCCGCCAACATATACCGCAACGAAAATGGCTGAGCCATCCGCACGACCGCATCATAAACGGCGGTGTCACCATGTGGATGATATTTACCGATTACGTCACCGACAACGCGCGCTGATTTTTTATAGGCTTTATTCCAGTCATTGCCCAGCTCACTCATCGCATAGAGGACACGACGGTGTACAGGTTTTAGGCCATCACGCACGTCCGGTAGCGCACGTCCAACGATGACACTCATCGCATAGTCCAAATAGGACTGACGCATTTCATCTTCGAGGTTAACCGGAATAACTTCCTTGGCAAAAGCAGCCATATTTATTGTTCGACCGTTCAAGATAGAGGCGGCTATTATAGCAGATAATGCTTAGAAAAGGACAAAATACACCAGTGAAACTCACGTGGAATGCGGGTTAGCAGCGTATTTTTAAGTCTAAGCTCGCTTAGATCTAAGGGTGGTCTAAAACAGGGTGCTGAATTTTAAAACTCATGAACACCACACCAATACCTGCTACACCTAGAGCTAATAAAGCCAAACGTAACCCCACTAAATCAGCCAGATTGCCAATTAAGGAAGGACCTAATAAAAAGCCGGTATAACCCAAAATGGTAATCATTGAAATCACTTGCCCTGCCTGTTTGGGAGCAATATCACCAGCTAAAGAAAGTACAATCGGTACCACCGCAGCCAGCGCTAAGCCTGCAACTAAAAAACCTGTTAAAATTAATGGCGGATATACGGTGCTAACAGAAATAATGATCCCAACGGTAGCCATAACTCCAGATACTCGAAGTACTAAACGGCGTTGCCAATGTAAAACAATCCAGCCTGAACCTAACCGTCCTATCATCATCGCCAAATGAAATATCGCCGGCCCTGCAGCACCTATAATAACGGGCAGGTCTAAAGATAAACGCAAATAAACTGCTGACCACATTTCCAAGGTACCCTCAGAGAAAACAGTCAAACCTGTAATCGCAGCTAACCATAGTAAGACCGGAGTTCTAAATAACTCCGATCGGCTCATTTTAGAACTCGCCGAATCTGTACTATCTGGTTGATGGTAGCTGATGATTGAATCCAAGCGCTTACTTAAGGCATAGATACTACCGAGAACGATTAACAGGCTTGCTACAAGTAAGTAAACTAACCGAAAATTTATGCCTTGGAATAATAATAACCCAGTTACTAAAGCGGCTATAGCAGCCATGCCACTGTAACCAGCATGAAAGAAACTCATACGTGTATCGCCTGTATTCTGCTCATAATTAACCGCAGCAGCATTGATACCTACATCCAAAGCACCAGATGCTGCCATGAAACAGATAACTGAGATAACTAGAACTGGATAGCTGTTAATCCAATAAAAGGCAGCATATGCCAAAGCAGATAGGAAGATACCTACCAGTATCAAATATCGAGCACCCCAGCGGTCAGCAAGGCGCCCTGTCAACAGCATGGCAGGAAAAGATCCCACCACACCTAAAGTCAAAGTCAAGCCCAGTTGGCCTGAGCTTAGACTAAACGCACGTTGCAAATCAGCCATCATCACTTGCCAAGAGCCAAATACAAGGCCTACTGCAAAAAAACCGCTAATGACTAACCAAAAGGCAACGCTTTGCAAGCTTAAGTATCCATCCGCCAGATATGTTCTTTATCGCGACTACTTAAAGATTGCCCTAACATTTCGAGCGTCACTAAGACAATTCCCTCATCAGTGACATAAAAGCGTTTTTTGTCTTCCTCCAGATTCTCACCAATCACGGTGCCATCTGGAATCACACAGCCTTTATCAACAATCACTTTAGTGAGTCGGCAATTATTTCCAATGCTCACTTTTGGCAAAATAATACTGTCCTTCACCAAAGAATTATTGCCAATCGTCACTGCAAAGAAAGTCACTGAACGCTTCATACGAGCGCCTGACAAAATACAACCTGCAGAGACTAGGGAATCAATCGCCTCACCACGACGCCCATCTTCGTCAAATACGAATTTTGCAGGCGGATATTGTGGCTGATACGTCCAAATAGGCCATAAACGATCATATAAATTCAGCTCTGGCTCGACCGCACATAACTCCATATTGGCCTTCCAATAGGAATAAACCGTACCCACATCACGCCAGTAAGCTGGCTCGCCGGTTGCTTCATTGCGGAAGGCATAAGCTTGTGCTTTCGCGCTATGAATATGATTAGGGATAATATCCTTACCAAAATCGTGTGAAGAATCATCGCTGAGCGCATCCTCACTTAAAGTTCTAAATAGGAACTCGCGTGAGAACACATAAATACCCATTGACGCAAGCGCAATACCCGGTTTGCCCGGCATATGTTCTGGTTGTTTAGGCTTTTCAGAGAACTTAGTGATGCGCATGTTCTCATCTACGGACATCACACCAAAAGCAGTTGCTTCTTCTACAGGAACTTCGATACAACCGACCGTGAAATCAGCCCCTGATAGCACATGTTTCACCAGCATATCGGAGTAATCCATTTTATAAATATGATCACCGCCTAAGACGATGACATATTCCGGATCATGCCGATGTAAAATATCCAAGTTCTGATAGAGCGCATCCGCCGTGCCTTGATACCACTCTTTTTTCTCAGTGCGCTGTTGGGCAGGCAGAATTTCTACGAACTCACCAATTTCAGCCCGCATAAAATTCCATGCACGCTGCATATGGCGAATCAAAGAATCGGATTTGTATTGTGTTAGAACACCAATCCGGCGAATCCCCGAGTTGACGCAATTCGATAAAGCAAAATCAATAATGCGGTATTTACCGCCAAACGGCACAGCCGGTTTAGCGCGGCGTTGTGTCAGATTCTTTAAACGTGACCCCTCACCACCTGCCAACACTAAAGCTAAAGTGTTACGGCTTAACTCCCGAGCCAAATTCGGACGAGAAAAGTCCATCCGGCCTGAATTATCTGGATTATTATGTGTATTACTCATGCTAACCTCCTCTGGTGTGAAACTTGGCAGCCCCCACTGTTAAAGGCTTGTGGCCGCCTTCTAGGCACTGGGCTTATCATACTCTTTGGTAACTTCAACAAGGCGAATGACATTGGTTGAGCCGGGTTGACCAAAGGGAACCCCCGCTGTCACCACAATGCGATCCCCTAAAACTGCAAAACCTTTACGCTGCACCATCCGTGCTGCTTTTCCCACCATATCCGAGAGCGACACCACATCACGGGTTTGCACTGCATACACCCCCCAGACCAAGGTGAGCTTGCGGGCAACATGGTGTGAAGGCGTAGACCCCAAGATAGGCACCAAACCACGGGCACGTGCTGCGCGTAACGTGGTTGATCCCGTACTACTAAAGGTCACAATCGCGACACAACGCCGTGCTGTAGCAATATCTGAAGCAGCCCGTGCAATCGCATCTGCATCGGTTGGCTCACCTTCTAGTGGATAAGTTTTCAGGGCATGATTGCTACGTACATCGCGCTCAGTTTCAGCAATAATCCGCCCCATCACTTCCACAGCTTCGATTGGATACTGACCCGCTGCGGTTTCTGCTGACAACATTACTGCATCAGCACCATCATAAATTGCAGTCGCCACATCTGAGGCTTCAGCACGGGTCGGCACTGGTGAATTAATCATAGATTCTAGCATCTGCGTCGCCACAATGACGGGACGCCCTAAAGAACGTGCGGTTTCCACAATCCGCTTTTGAATCGCCGGTACACGCTCCGGTGGTAACTCAACACCTAAATCACCACGTGCCACCATCACTGCATCCGCTAACTCAATAATCCGATGCAATTGATCTAAAGCAGAAGGTTTTTCTAATTTGGCTAACACACCGGCACGGCCATTCACCAAATTACGTGCCTCCATAATATCCTCAGGGCGCTGCACGAAAGACAGAGCCACCCAATCGACCCCTAGTTCTAAACCAAAGGCTAAATCCGCACGATCCTTTTCAGTTAAGGCACTAATCGGTAATTGTTTATCAGGAACATTGACGCCTTTCCGGTCAGAAATAACGCCACCGACCACTACGGTCGTTACCGCCACTAATGGCGAAGCTTGAGTTACTTTTAAGCGGACTTTACCGTCATCAACCAGTAATTCATGTCCTGCTTCCAGTACATCAAAAATTTCTCTATGCGGCAGGCTTACACCGTCTTGATCACCTACACGCTTTTCTAAATACAGATTAAAAGTATCGCCTTTTTTTAAAGTGATTTTGCCTTCTGCGAAAGTGCCAATACGTAATTTTGGTCCTTGGAGATCCATCAGAATGCCAATCGGACGATCAAACTCAGCCTCCATTGAGCGAATCAGATTGAAGCGGGCACGTTGATCTTCATGGCTACCATGACTGAAGTTGAGGCGGAAGACATTCACGCCCGCTTCAACCAATTTGCGTAATACCGTTTCATCATTCGAAGCGGGGCCTAGGGTAGCCACTATCTTGGTGCGCCTGTCTAATTTAAAAGGACTATTCATTTGTTTGTTATTCCATGATCAATGCGGTGAATAATTGAAGCTTCAGTTAGCCAAACTGGCATTTAAACGCTGCAGATAAGCTTCATAGCGCTCCTCAATCGAGAGAATATCTGGCGCTAATTCAGGTTGAGTAAAATAGCGGCTAGAAACCAAATAATCTGCGGTACTTTGATTACAAGCCAAAGGAATTTCGTAAAGCGTAGCTAAGCGGACGAGGGCTTTTACATCCACATCATGCGGCTGCGGGGTCATTGGGTCTTGCAAGAAGATAACACAAGCAATTTTACCCTCAGCGATCAAAGCACCTACTTGTTGATCACCACCTAAGGGGCCACTTTTCAAGGGGTGAATCGTGAGTTCAGGATAGGCCTGTTGCAATAAACGCCCTGTTGTGCCAGTCGCATAAATCAAGCGTCCTTGCAGATGCGCCAGGTTTCTCCCCACCCAAGCCACTAAATCGGGTTTAGTCCGATCATGAGCAATCATCGCAATGGCTAAGTTTGGCATCTGCCTGCCCTCCTGCAGAGCCTTGTTGAATGAACAAGGCTGAATTATGGATTCAACAGCGTGGTTTACACTTTTTAAGGCTTTTTCAAAGCTTGTGCTGCTTGCGCTAAAGCCTGTATCGCCTGCCAATCACCCGCTTGTAGTAGATTATCGGGTGTTACCCAAGACCCACCCACACACATCACATTCGGTAGTGCTAAATAATTAGCGGCCGTTTTTTCTGTAATGCCGCCAGTAGGACAAAACAGCACTTTAGGCAATGGGCCATATAAAGACTTTAACATTGGCACCCCACCTGCTGCTTCAGCAGGGAAGAACTTTAAGGTATCTAAACCCAGCTCCATCAAGCGCATCACTTCAGAGGCCGTCGAAGCACCTGGCAATAAAGGTAAACCTTCATCTGCAGCCGCTTTGACTAAATCAGCCGTTGCCCCCGGAGATACCGCAAATTGAGCACCGGCTGCTTTTGCTGCTTTCACATCAGCTAAGGTTAGTACAGTCCCTGCCCCCACTTGGCTACCTGGCACTTCACTCATTAAACGAATCACTTCTAAAGCAGCCGGTGTGCGTAAAGTCACCTCCAGCACCTTTAATCCACCCGCTACTAGAGCTGCTGCTAAAGGTTTAGCCTGTGAGGTTTCTTTCACGACTAATACTGGAATGACTGCGACCTGCTGACACATGTCTCTTAATGAAAACATTGCTAATCCTCTTTAGGCACGCAGTGCGTGAATATGTGTTAAAAGCCCAGCGGTCGATGCATCCACATCAGCAGGTACGGTACGCTCCTGCAAAGCAGGCGCTAAGGCTGTAGCCAATTTTTTACCTAACTCCACGCCCCATTGGTCATAGGAGTTAACACCCCAAATTACCCCTTGCACAAATACTTTATGTTCAAATAATGCGACTAAACGGCCTAAAGTATGTGGATTGAGTTGACGATAGATAATCGAAGTCGAAGGCCGATCACCAGGGAAAGTACGATGTGGTACTAATTGCTCAATCTTTTCCACTGATAAACCTGCTGCTTGCATATCCAAACGGACGGCGTGTGCATCACGCCCAAAGGCTAAAGCTTGGGCTTGGGCTAAAACATTCGTGAGTAAAGTTTCATGATGTCGTTGCACATCACCAAACTCACTCTGGCTACTTGGATTAGCGGCTACAAGAAAATCTACTGGTGTGACATCACTACCCTGATGAATTAGTTGGAAAAACGAATGTTGTGCATTAGTCCCCGCTTCGCCCCAGATAACCGCTCCTGTTGAGCTTTGAATTGGGCTTCCATCCATTTGCACTCGCTTACCATTCGATTCCATATCTAGCTGCTGCACATAAGCTGGGAAACGGGCTAAATGCTGATCATAGGGAATCAACGCAACCGTGGGATATTTCAAAAAATTACGCCGCCAAACCCCAACTAAAGCAAACAGTACCGGCAAATTTGTACTCAAAGGCGCTGAGCGAAAATGCTCATCCATCGCCTTGGCACCCGCTAAAAACTCAGTAAAGGCTTGTTTACCGACAGCAATCGCTACGGGTAAACCAATCGCTGACCAGACTGAATAGCGTCCACCAACCCAATCCCAAAACCCAAATACCCGCGAATCATCAATCCCGTAAGTACGCGTTGCCGCTAAATTAGTTGAAACTGCAGCCACATGTTGACCTGCTTGTTCGCCTAAAGTGGCCTTTAACCAAGTTAAAGCGGTACTGAAATTCAGCATGGTTTCCGCAGTGGTGAAGGTTTTAGAAGCAACAATCACTAAAGTAGTCGCCGGATTAAGGGGCGTGAGGGTATCAACAATATGCGCACCATCTACATTGGAAACAAAGTGTAAACGCGGACCATCATGCCAAGGCGCTAAGGAGGTGGTCACCATCACTGGACCTAAATCCGAACCACCAATCCCAATATTCACCACATCAGTAAAAGCTTGACCTGATAAGGTTTTATAAGTACCTGTCCGGACATCTTCTGCAAAATTTAGAAAACGCTCCCGGACTTCAGCAACATCCGCTAGCACATCTTGACCATCAACGCTTACACCGGCTGGAATACCCTCACGTAAAGCCATGTGGAGAACGGCACGCTGTTCGGTACTATTAATTTTATCACCCTGTACCATCGCATCCCGCCGCGCTTCTACTTGGGCATCAGTCGCAAGCTGCACTAAAGCATTCAGGGCGAAGCTATCGATCTTTTCTTTAGAAAAATCGATCAGTAAATCATTCAGACTAAAGGCCAAGCTCTCGAAACGCTGTGGGTCATTCGCAAATAACTCGCGCAAATGTTGCACCCTCAAGCGCTCCGCATGCATTTCTAAGGCTTGCCAATCCTTAGTAAGATTTGCTTTCATCAATTTATACTCCAGCAGCGAATAAGGAGCTGGCGCCACTGGAAGCAGGCCCGACTGCTTGGCGGAAGACTTGGAACAATTCGCGCCCTAAACCAGCCTCATTCGCTGCTAAATTCGCAGCTACATTGGTTCGACTATCGAAATCAGCCACCAATACGTTTAATTCACCAGTTTCTGCATCTAAACGGATTAAATCCCCATCACGGATTTTAGCAATCGCGCCACCATCCACAGCTTCTGGGCTTAAATGAATCGCGGCAGGAACTTTGCCACTCGCACCGGACATGCGCCCATCAGTAACTAAAGCCACTTGTTGCCCACGATCTTGTAGAACACCTAAAACTGGCGTGAGACTATGTAATTCAGGCATGCCATTGGCTTTTGGTCCTTGGAAGCGCACGACACAGACAAAATCGCCAGTTAGCTCACCTGCTTTAAAAGCAGCTTTCACTTCCTCTTGGTCATGGAAGACTTTGGCAGGCGCTTCGATAATACGGCGTTCGGGCTTTACGGCAGACACTTTAATCACTGCCTCACCAAGATTCCCTGTTAAACTGACTAAACCACCGGCGGCTTGGAAAGCCTCAGTGTAGGGGCGCAAAATGTCGGTATCATGACTAGTTACTGCACCCTCAACCCACATGGCTTTACCTTGTTCATTCAACTTGGCTTCTTGCGTGTAATGATGCAGACCAAAGCCAGCCACAGTATGCACATCCTCATGTAAAAGACCGGCAGCCAGCAATTCGCGAATCACGAATTGCAAGCCACCAGCAGCATGGAAATGGTTAACATCGGCCGAGCCATTTGGATAGACTCGTGCCATTAAGGGCGTAACTGCTGACAAAGCAGAAAAATCTTCTAAGTGCACGATTAAACCAGCAGCACGTGCCATTGCAATCAAATGTAAGACTAGATTGGTGGAACCACCGGTAGCATTCAAACCCACAATTCCATTCACGAAAGCCTTCGCGGATAAGACCTCACAGGCTGGTGTGTAATTACCTGCCTCTGCGGTCAGCTTCAGAACTTGCTCAGTTCCCGCCACGGTTAACGCATCACGTAGTGGGGTATTAGGATTAACAAAACTACTACCCGGCAATTGCAGCCCCATAAACTCCATGAGCATCTGGTTACTATTCGCTGTACCGTAGAACGTACAAGTACCCACATTATGATAAGACTGCATTTCAGCTTCTAATAGCTCAGCACGGCCTACTTGACCGGCTGCATATTGCTGGCGCACTTTAGCTTTTTGGTCATTCGAAATACCTGAAACCATCGGGCCTGCAGGTAAGAAAACACAAGGTAAATAACCAAAAGTAGCCGCAGCAATCACTAAGCCCGGAACAATTTTATCGCACACCCCTAAAAAAGCAGCCGCATCGAATAAGTTGTGGCTGAGTGCAATACCAGCCGCCATCGCAATTACATCGCGCGAAAATAGGGATAACTCCATACCCGGCTGGCCTTGAGTGACCCCATCACACATCGCAGGTACACCACCGGCTACTTGAGCGGTAGCACCGACTGAGCGGGCAACTTGTTTAATTAAAGTTGGATAGGTTTCAAAGGGCTGATGCGCCGATAACATATCATTGTAAGCGGTCACAATCCCAAGATTGGGCGCTTTGCTCGCTACAATTTTAAACTTATCCGCGCTTGGACTAGCAGCAACCGCATGAGCTAAGTTAC
The DNA here is from genome assembly GCF_937876535.1 of uncultured Thiothrix sp. Lineage (GTDB taxonomy): Bacteria > Pseudomonadota > Gammaproteobacteria > Thiotrichales > Thiotrichaceae > Thiolinea. The sequence goes on along the minus strand of NZ_CALFHZ010000009.1, from coordinate 61,177 downwards.
CGCACGCCAGATTATGCCGATTATCGCGCACTGCGGCTTGTTGCATGCGAGCTAAGTAGAGATTACGTGTCTGTTGACTGCGTTGCTCAATCCGAGTTGTCACCTCGGCGATGACTGGGTGAACTGTGGTATTCATAATATTCTCGACCTACACCTTTAAGGTGCATAGTGAATCATCAATTTATCACCAGCTTGCTGTAATAAAGCCTCAATTGGCCACTGACGTGGCTGGCTGGCAGCAAGATTGGCCTGCGCTTGTTCTAGTAATTGGTGTTTATCAGCGCCAGTAATCAGTAAATGTAAGTGCTTAGCTTGCAATAAAGCTGCCAAGCTAAAAGAAATGCGCGCTTCTGGTAAATCAGGCGCTTGTATTTCTAATAAAACCTCGGAGTTTTTGGGATCTAAACCCCAGTCTAAATTCGCGGCTTGTGGGAATAAAGAGGCAAAATGTCCATCATTGCCCATCCCCAATACCACTGAGTCTAAAGGTAAAAACTCGTCCTGCAGCTTCCCTGCTAATTTAGCTAAGTCCGCTTTAGTTTGCCCAAACTGGTATAAGGCTTGAAAGCTTGCAGCGGGTTCTAAACTAGCCAATAGATTGGTTTGCAATAAACGAGCATTTGAACGCTCATTTGTAGGCTCTACTTGGCGTTCATCGGTTAAAGTAAACACAACTTTTGACCAATCGACTGACTGCTTAGCTAGTGCTTTAAAAAAAAGTACTGGCGTAGTGCCACCAGCAAATGCAGCCGTGGCTTTAGCCTTAGTTTGAATAGCAAGCTGTAATTCATCAGCGACAAGCTGAGCTAATTGCTCAGCTTGCACAGCGCGATCAGGATAGCTAATTAAGTTCATGCCTCAATTTCTCGCCAACGTCGCCCATCGCGCGCCATCATTTCTACCGCTGCAATCGGGCCACGACTACCTGGGTCATAAGCTTCCGGCTTCAGACCAGAGGCTTCCCAAGCATCAATAATGGGGTCAATCCAGCGCCAAGCCGCCTCGACTTCATCACCACGCATGAATAAGGTTTGATTACCACGCACTACATCCATGATCAAGCGTTCATAAGCATCTGGCATCCGCCAGCTACCTTCACGCCCTTCAGCAAAGCTCATATCTAAAGGAATATCCCGTAGACGGAAACCACCCGGACCTGGATCTTTGGTCATAATATGCAATTGCAAACCTTCATCCGGCTGCAAGCGAATTGTCAAAACATTCGGCATGATGGGGGTTTCTAAATCACCAAAGACTGAATGTGCAGGCTCTTTGAAAACTACGGCAATTTCGGTCATTTGCGCCCGTAACTTTTTACCGGTGCGTAAGTAGAAAGGTACACCTGACCAACGCCAGTTATCAATTTTCGCTTTAATCGCGATATAAGATTCCGTTCTGCTATCAGGATTACCCACGTCTTTTAAATAAGATTCAGCATCTGCCTCATGCCCCATATACTGCCCACGTACTGTACTACTTAATACAGCACGCCCAGTTAAAGGTCTTAAGGAGCGCAAGACTTTGAGCTTTTCATCACGCAAAGCGTCTGCATCAAATTTATACGGCGGTTCCATTGCTAATAGACAAAGCAGCTGAATTAAGTGGTTTTGCACCATATCGCGGATAGCACCGGCAGTATCATAATACCCACCCCGACTCCCAACACCTAAAGACTCAGCAGCAGTAATTTGTACATGATCAATGCGGTTCGCATTCCATAAAGGCTCAAACAATGCATTAGCAAAACGCAGCGCCATTAAGTTTTGGACGGTCTCTTTACCAAGATAATGATCAATCCGGTAAACTGATTTTTCATTAAAAACGCTACTAATGGCTTGATTGAGTTCAATCGCACTTTCTAAATCATGGCCTAAGGGTTTTTCCACTACCAAGCGTGCTTTAACTGTAGCTAAACCGACATTGGCTAGACCTTGCGCAATCGTGCCGAATAGAGCTGGGCCAACGGCTAAATAGTAAACGCGAATATGCTCAGGACGTTCATTTAGATAACTAACTAAATCACCCCAAGCACTGGAATCGGTGACATCAATATGTAAATAGCTTAAGCGCTTAATAAAGCGTTCAACGGCCTCTGCACTTAACTCTTCAGCAGCGACATGTTGTTGTAAAGCTTCTCGAGCTTCAAGTTTGAAAGCTTCCGTGTCTTGATCGGTACGCGCTAAACCTAGAATTCGAGCGGCAGCCGGAATTTGTCCATCGGCATCGCGTCGAAATAAAGCAGGCAATAATTTGCGCATCGCCAAATCGCCAGTACCGCCAAAAATGACAAGATCAAAAGGATCAACAGGAATAACCGTGCTGCTCATGAATACTGGATTTCCTTGGTGGTTGTTTTAACAATTTTATTTGTTATTAGAGTGCAGCTTGAATCTCTGCACGAGTCGGCAAATTGGCACCACGTCGCGAGCAAGTAATCGCAGCCGCTACGGTAGCGGTGTGACCAATCTTAAATAAAGTTTCGTTGTTAAGCTGTTCAGACCAAACAGCCGTAGAATTTTTTAAACTGACAACAGCATCTAATAAGGATGCTTGGAAAGTATCACCTGCACCCACCGTATCAATCACCTGCACGGCTTGCCCAGGCACATCAACCTGCCCATGATGACTCCACAAAGAAGCACCCTTGCCCCCGCGCGTCAAGGCAACTAACTGTGGGCCTTGTTGTAACCAACTTTCCACAATCGCTTCAGGCTGCTGTTCGGGATAAAGCAAATGCAAGTCCTCATCGCTTACTTTTACTATGTCAAATAAAGGTAAAAGCTCAGCAATGCGTTGTTTCCAAATCGCCAAACGTGGCTCAACATTCAAGCGCACATTAGGATCTAAGGAAAGAAGGCGCTTGCCCGAATGTTGCTGGGCAAGCGCAAAGTACGAATCGGCAGTCGGCTGTGCAACGATGGAATAGGAACCGAAGTGAATAACCGCTGTCCCCTCTAGATCAACATTAACGTCGTCTAAAGTTAACAAACGATCCGCCGCGCCGTTACCGTAAAAAGCATAACTAGGTACGCCCGCAGCATCCTGCTGGACGAAGCCTAAAGTAGTAGGTGCTTGCTTGCGTGCAATCAGATGAGTTTTAACCCCTTCTGATTGCAAACTTGCTAAGAGCCTTTCACCTAAGAAGTCTGTAGAAAGTCCTGTCAACATGGCAACCGGACAGCCTAAGCGTGCTAGACCCACTGCTACATTCAGCGGTGAACCACCTACACGTGCACTAAGCGGTACTTCAAAAGCTGCTTGATCCACAACTTCTGCTGTAAAAACATCGAATAGTGCTTCTCCACAGACAACAAACATGATGGCTTCCCTAGCTTTAATTAAAATGCGTAGTTAAAGCGTGTACGGAATGCGTTAACGTTATCATCGTTACCTTTTGTACCACCCACGTCAGTCGCTTTAGAAGTACTGGCTGCGAAGGTTACTGTTGCATCTTTTAGTCCCATTAATGGGATACTATAAGCTGCATAGAAAGTATTTAACTTGGCATCAATTGAGGAATAGTCTTCTTTAGCACCAATGTAACCTACACCCCAAGGACCTTGGGTATAGTTCACACCGTAAGTGGTTTTATCAGCACCCGCATCTTTTTTATAATTTTTCTTAGCTAAGTTCACATTTAAAGAACCACCAGCTAAATCAAAGCCACCACTCAAGCCAAAGCCAGTATGTGAAACTTCTTTTGCAGCATCACCAGCTTCATCACTTTTTACACTTTCTATGCCTGCACGCAGGGTAGCCATACCTGCTTTGTAGCTAATAGCTGGGCGAATTGCCGTGAACTTATCATAATCACTAGTGTTCTTAGTGCCCATGACACCCAGTTCAAAAGTAGTCGCATCATTGGGTTTTAAATGCAGAGCTGTATGAATAACGTTGCTCTTACGACCACGGCTATCATTAGTACCATAGTGAGACATACCAGCAGCATGCTCAACCACTGTATCTTTACCTGCTGGGAATAAGTCTAGCCCTTCAAAACGACCAATTTGCACGTCCCAAGCTGGACGACCAAATTGCAAATAAACATCATCATAACCTAAAGCGTCGCCTTTGAAGGGCACTAAAGGCTGAGCAACACCTTTAACAAAGCTGCCATTTTCGCCTTTCATTTCACCAGTCGCATTTAACTTAACGCGGCCACCATTATAATAACTACTGCCACTAGCATCTGTATCTTTTGCGGTCAGATCAAGCTCAACATCCCCACCAATGCTGAAAGTTTTCTCTTCTGCTTGAACATTAAAGCCGACTAATAAAGCTGCTATCCCACAAGCAACGCTCAATTTCAATTTGGTTTTCATTGCATTTACCTTCGCTATTCAATCAAAAACACGGTTATTAAAACACACTACCAAAGCGCTTTGAAGCACAAAACACTAGCAGTTTATTAAAACTTATCCCACATTAAGTCATTAATTTTTTCAAGATCCGAAAAAAATAATCTCGTAAACTCGCATGCTTGTCAACTTAAGAACGCTTAGCACTAACCGTATCATTAATAAAAAATTAATGGACTTAGGTTAAAGGCTTCGATGAAAGCTGTCAATAATTAATTCAAATTGATTTATTAAAAATAACTACTGTGAAATACCTGCTTATGCAAAGTACTAAAGCAAATACCATACCAATGTTTTTAGATACTCTAGTTGAAAGTTTTGCTTGCTTTTGAAGGATTAGAATATTAATATTTTCTTATATTTAATTTTCTATTCGATTTTGATGACTTGTGTATCGACACATTTCTGCTAGAGGTATCTGTTCATGAAATTTACAAAAATGACATTGGCTATGACTATTTTTGCAGCTGCCACGACTGCATCTGCTACTGATTTTTTCAATGGTTTTGATAATGGCACAGGTGCAGGTAATGCCCAAGGTGCAGGCCAAGGTCAAGGTTATACCACTGGTCAAGGCACTGGTTATGGCACTAGCAAAGGCAACTTAGATGGTTGGGGTACAGGCAAAGGTACAGGTGACGGCGAAGTTGATTTCTCTATTAACTTTAAAGGCAAAGGTAATACAGATATGGCGTCCGACGTAGTCGGCCGTGGTAATGGTACTACTAATGGTAATTTCAACGGTCAAGGTACTGGCTATGGTTTAGGCTATAACAACTTAAATGGTTATAGCAATAGTGCTACTTCTGGCAGTGGTTATAACCCTTGGGGCGGAATGCCAGCTTGGGGTAATTATTATCCGTACCCACAAACTGCTATGCCACAGATGCAAATGATGCCACAAATGTATGCTCCCTACGGCATGCAACAACCCTATATGCCGATGATGCCGCAAATGTATGCACCCTATGGAATGCAACCATCCATGCCCATGATGCAAAATCCTAACTTTGCCCAAATTCAGCAGCAAATGGCGGCACAACGTGCACAGGCTGAAGCCTATATGAAGCAGCAAATGGAGGAGCAGCGCAAAATGCTGGAAGCTCAAAGCAAAGCTGCAGCAACTCCAGTCCCGCCTATGACTCCTGCTCCAGCAGCGCCAACTCAAGCAGCACCAACAACTGAAACTACTGCCCCAGCGCCTGCGAAAACTAACTAATCAGTTTTTAGCTCAAGCCTACTTAAATTTAGTAGGCTTGATTGCTAGCTTTCACGCAATCTTTAATCAATTGCGGCCCTGAATAAATAAAACCTGTATAGATTTGCACTAAAACTGCGCCCGCTTGCAACTTAGCCACAGCGTCTTGGGCACTCATAATCCCACCCACACCCATGATTGGAATCCGATTCCCTAAATGTTGGTGAAATAAGCGAATGACCTCAGTCGAGTGTTCTGTTAACGGCTGACCACTCAAGCCGCCCTGCTCTGCGCCATGCTCTAATTGTGCAACCGCCGATTTATCCAAAGTTGTATTCGTAGCAATCAAACCATCCATCTCACAATCCAGTAAGACTTCAGCAATACCTGCAATTTCCTCTGGGCTTAGATCTGGTGCTACCTTCACTGCCAAGGGTACATAACGACCATGTTCTTCAGCTAATAAGATTTGTTCTTGTTTTAAAGCTGTCAATAGACGCCTTAAGTCTTCTCCATACTGAAGACTACGCAAACCGGGGGTGTTAGGAGAGGAAATATTGATGGTGATATAATGTGCATATGCATAAACCTTGCGCAAACCTATCAAATAATCATCGACTGCACGTTCTACTGCGGTATCAAAGTTTTTCCCAATATTAATACCAAGAATGCCTTGATATTGGGCTTTACTAACCTGACCTAATAAATACTCTAAACCATGATTATTGAAGCCCATTCGATTGATAATAGCCTTGGCTGCTTTCAAACGAAATAGACGGGGATGCGGATTACCAGGCTGTGGCCGTGGAGTCACTGTTCCGACTTCGATAAAGCCAAACCCGCAGCTAGCCAGTGCATCAATAAACTCTGCATTTTTATCCAAACCTGCGGCTAAACCGATGCGATTGGGAAACTTAATACCCATCACGTCAACAGGTGTTCCAACCAATGCTTCTGCTTTGCCATTCAGGCCTAATTGATAAGCTAATTTTAAGCCTCTTAAAGCAGTATGATGAGACATTTCAGGGGATAAGAGAAAGAGTAATTCGCGCAGCAAGCTATACACAGACAGGCCCTCGGAGGCTAAAAAATGCAAAAGCGCTGATTATGCTAAATCTGCTGTTTAGCAACAACCCGTGAGTGGAAAAACAATGGCAAGCCTCCCTTGAAGCTATGGCATAATGAGGCGCTATTTTTCAAAGATTCAGAGAGGATTGCATGGCAAATTCATCATTTTACCCACCGCAACGTATTTTAATGGGGCCAGGCCCTTCTGATGTAAGCCCGCGTGTTTTACAAGCGATGGCACGCCCAACTTTAGGGCATTTAGACCCTTTATTTGTTGGCATGATGGATGAAGTCAAAAGCCTACTGCAGTATGCCCTACAAACTAACAATGAACTGACTATGCCGGTTTCTGCTCCTGGTTCTGCCGGAATGGAAGCCTGCTTTGCCAACTTAGTTGAGCCGGGGGATAAAGTCATCGTTTGCCAAAATGGTGTATTTGGTGGACGCATGAAAGAAAATGTCGAGCGTTTTGGTGGTACTGCGGTGATGGTCATGGATGATTGGGGTAAGCCAGTCGATCCTAATAAAGTTGAAGCCGCCCTAAAAGCTAACCCAGACACCAAAATTCTTGCTTTTGTCCATGCAGAAACTTCTACAGGTGTACGCTCAGATGCCAAGCTCTTAACTGAGTTGGCTCATCAATATGGCTGTTTAGTGATAGTAGATGCGGTAACCTCTTTAACTGGCTGTGAATTAAGAGTCGATGCTTGGGGCATTGATGCGATTTATTCTGGTACGCAAAAATGCATGTCCTGTGTACCCGGTTTATCTCCTGTAAGCTTTGGCAGTCGCGCTGTTGAGGTGATTAAAAGTCGCAAAACCAAAATCCAAAGCTGGTTCTTAGATATGAGCCTGATTATGGGCTATTGGGGTGGCGGTACTAAGCGCGCCTATCATCACACTGCCCCTGTGAATACACTCTATGCTTTGCATGAAGCGTTGGTGATGGTGCAAGAAGAAGGCTTAGAACATGCGTGGGCACGCCATTATCACCATCATCAAGCCTTAAAAGCCGGTTTAGAAGCAATGGGCATTCGCTTTGTGGTGGAAGAAAACTATCGCCTGCCTCAGCTGAATCTGATTACAGTGCCTGAAGGTGTGGATGAAGCAGCGGTGCGTACACGCCTGTTAAATGAATACAGCATAGAAATCGGCGCGGGCTTAGGTGCTTTAGCAGGTAAAGTATGGCGGATTGGTTTAATGGGTCATGCCTGTAATACCCAAAACGTCTTGACTTGTTTAGGCGCTTTGGATGCAGTCCTCAGCTCTATGCAAGCCCCAATTGAATCGGGCGTTGCTGTCAGAGCAGCACAAGATTTTTATAAGTTTTAAGTTAACTGAGCAGGTGGCTACATTAGCTGCCTGCTTCCAAGGTTTTGGGTAAAGCCGTTTGTTCACGTAAAAGTTTTAAATGCTCCATGGTGGCATAACCATCGGCTGGAAAACCCGTATCCGCCTGCCAACGGCGCAAAGCAGCGCGTGTATTTGGGCCAATCGTGCCATCAACCCCATCGGTACTGTAACCCACAGCACTTAAACGTTCTTGTAACTCTGCTTTTTCCAAACGACTTAAGGGAACTTCATTACGTGGCCATGCGGCTTGTACTTCTAAACCACCTTTCAATCGCTCTGCTAAGTAACCCGCTGCCAAGGCATAACTCAGCGCATTATTATATTTCAGTAATACATTAAAATTAGGGTAAGTTAAAAAAGCTGGCCCCCGATAACCCGCAGGAATAATCACTGCAGCTCGCAGCGTGGGAGAGTCTTCTAAAGCAGTACCATCCACTCGATAGACACCTTGCGCACTCCAATAATTCAGACTTTGCCAATTGGCTGGCTCAGTTTCCATCCAATCAAAAGTAACTGGCAGAACGACCTCTGTCCCCCAAGGTTGTCCACGCTGCCAACCAGATTGCGCTAAATAATTTGCCGTCGAAGCCAAAGCATCTGGAATACTAGCGCGTACATCTCGCTTGCCATCGCCATCAAAATCAACCGCAAACTCTTCGAAAGTGCTAGGAATAAATTGAGTATGTCCCAGCGCGCCCGCCCAAGAGCCACGGAGATTATTGCCTGGCATATCACCACTTTGCAGGATTCTTAAAGCAGCAATTAATTGAGTGCGCCAGAAATCACGCCGATCTTCACGACCTTGATAAGCTAAGGTCGCTAACGAGCGAATCGCTGAATAATTACCAAGCTGCTGACCGTAGCTACTTTCCATCCCCCAAATAGCGACGATATACTCAATATCTACTTGATAGGTTTCACTAATTTTTTTTAAAAGGGGTGCATATTGCTTTAAAACATAACGACCTTGTTCCACCCGTTCAGCTGAGACAGCCGTATCCAGATACTCCCAAACAGGTCGACTAAACTCTGGCTGATAAGTATCTAGTTTTAATACTTTTTTATCAGTGAGCAGACCACGAAAAGCCATATCTAACGTAGCGTTTTTAACCCCATGTTGCTGCGCATAGTGCCGAAAATTAGTTTGCCACTTGGCAAACTCCTGATCAGAAAATAGTGTATATCCAAACAAGACTACGCTAAAAAGAATACCAAGTTGTAGTGTACGCGCTAGCTTGCGACCCATCCCTAAAACCAAAGACGTCAATTTAAGGCGCTATCATAAACAAACTTAAGCAGGCCTGCACCGACTGTTGACACTTATTCACCGATTAGGAGCCTTTCATGCCACAAATAGTCTTTCTCGATTTTGCTAGCACCAGCCGCCATGACCTTGATTTAACTCAATTAGAACAAGCTTGTGGAGCCCTGACCTTATGGGAAGATACCAACCCTAGCACCGTGCTTGAGCATATTGGTAAAGCTGAAATTGTGATTAGCAATAAAGTGCTCATTAACGCAGCCACCCTACAAGCACTTAAAGATCAAGTTAAGCTTATTTGTGTAGCGGCAACAGGCACGAACAATGTTGATTTAGAAACTGCACGTGATTTAGGCATTCCTGTGTGTAATGTACGCAATTATGGTAGTCGCTCGGTCGCTGAGCACTGTATCGGATTAATCTTTGCTTTGGCTCGGCAAATTCCTGCTTATCACCAAGCCGTGCAAACAGGTATTTGGCAGCAAAGTAAACATTTCTGCTTATTAGACTACCCTATCACTGAAATCGCTGGTAAAACTTTGGGGATTATTGGCTATGGAGCTTTGGGTCAAGCTACTGCCGAACTAGCTACTGCCATTGGTATGAACGTCATTATTGCTGAGCGCTCAGATGCCAGCCGCATACGCCCTGATCGAGTCAGTTTGGAGGAGTTATTCGCTCAAGCAGATGTGATTAGTTTGCATTGCCCCTTAACCGAGCAGACCAAAGCATTTATTAACGCAGAGCGCTTAAAACAGATGAAACCCTCGGCTTTGTTAATTAATACTGCCCGCGGTGGTTTGATTCATGAAGCGGATTTAGTAGTTGCTTTACAAAACGGTACTATTGCGGGTGCAGGTTTAGATGTTTTAAGCATTGAACCACCTACGGCTGCTAATCCACTACTTCAACAGAGTTTACCTAACCTGATTATTACGCCCCATATTGCTTGGGCCAGTCACAAGGCAAGGCAAACTTTAGTGGATCAACTGGCTGAAGTTATTAGCAGTTTTCAACAAGGTCAGTTGCTCAATCAAGTCAACTAACCCACCGATTAGCGCGTTAACTTAGAGGCTTATCCGCTTATTACCTGAATCTGTCTAGGCTTAAGGTTACTGTGAGCGCTTGTAGTTTTGCACGCTCATTAGGGTCAGCATGCCTAAGCTTATTATTAAACGTGAAAATCCCCAACGTTTTACGTGGCAAGCGATCTTGTTTTGGGTATTGGGTTTATTACCTGTAGCCCTCTTGGCAGGCTTTCTTACTGGCAACCTGATTAGCCAATGGCAACACTTGAACTTTAAAGCGGGACAAGTGCCTTTATTACCTCTAGCGCCGATGGTACAACCTCAAGCATTGCCACCTAGCTCAAGTACAAATTTGCCGTTACCACTCACCGCTGAATTGCCCAGTGATACAAGCCCTGAAAAACCTACGAGTTCTACAGACACCCTCATTAAACCTGACCTTAAACCCTCCACTACTACATCTAAACCCTTAAATAGATCGGAAACCTTAGCACCTATACGGCCTACTAAAACTGCTAAAAAGCCCGCAGAATCGACTACTGCAAAGAGCCAATCCAACTCATCAATAAATCAAGCTAATACCAAAAATCAGCAGAATAATCGCAACTATCCAGTTGCAGCTCCAAGCATCCACAATAAACCCGTTAAATCACCCCAAACAGTCAGTGAATCTCCACGCCCAAGTCGCCCAGTAGCTCGTACTACTTCTGAAAGGTCTGTGCAAACTGAAGCTAGGCCACTAGAAGCTGCTAAAAACGAGCGGGGAAGCACGAATGATTACCGACTACTAGAGCAGTCTTTAGGTATTCCCTTGCAATAGCGGCTTGCGTTGCACGGCTCACAATCAAGGTGATTTCATGTCATTTAGGAAAAAAATGATGCTATTACTGCTGGCATTTTTTGTGCTGGCAGCTTGTACCACAACTATTATCCAAGCCCCTATTTTATTAGAGCTAACCCAACCGGTGTCTTTACAGAAAGCGACCGAACGTGGAGCCAAACATTTATTTACCCTCGTCCAACAAGAACGGGGCTGGCGTAGTGAGGTCTTATCAACCCGTATTTTGGTATTACCCACTTTTCAAGAAAACACCAAAAAAATCTTAGAACCCACCAAGCAAATTTTTCCCTATTTACAACAACAAGCGCCCAGCTTCAAAGGTCTTCACTTAGTGAACTTAGAAACACAAGGCCAAACTCAAGCTAATTATGAGTTGCATAGCTCCATGTTAATGACCGAAGAGCATGGTAAGGAAAAGGTGGTGCTCAGCATGTGGATGATCGAGCCACAATCTAAACGTCGGCTCTCCACAGTTAGCTCAGCGATTCGTGTTGATAATCCGGCCAGCAAACCCAGCTTAAGCTTTAATCCTGAACCACAGCCTTGGCTCCTTGCTTTACAAGAAACTAGCCACTTAGTCCTAGAAGCGGCAAATAAAGATCGCTCGTGGCGTAGCCAATTGGCGAGTACTCAAATTGTCTTAGTACCGATGTTTGATGCTAACTCGAAGGAGAATTTGAATTTAACAGGTGACCTGCAAACTCAACTGCAAAAGCAAGGTACTGGTTTAAAAATTGCAGCCATTTCCCAAAGCACATTGCCACCAGCGCATTATGTGGTTCACAGTGCCTTAACAATTGACAAGAGCAGCGAAGGTCAAGTGTATGATCTGAATGTCTGGTTACGCGATGCCAAAACGGGACGCCTATTAGCACATGGTTTAAATAAAGTATTGGCGCAAGGTCTCCCCTATGCTTTAACAGCTGAGTCAAAAGATAGCCCGGTTTACACTGAACCGCTTAACCCGAACACAAAAGGCTTCGATTTACGTCAAGAAATGCAGCGCCCTAACTACCAAGCTCGTTTGCAATTAGAGGCTATCTTGGCCGATGCAGCCAAAGCTTATGCAAACGCTCAATACGCTAAAGCATTGGAGTTCTATGAGGCTGCCAAAAGTACTAAAAATGGTATGAGCTTACGTACTCTAGCGGGTCGTTATTTATCCTTGCTGCGGATGAATCGTCATGCTGAGGCACGTGTCGCCTTTGCGGATCTCCTCAAATATGGTTTTAACCGTAGCAATATGCTTACTTTCAAAATTCTTTTTGCGGTCGATTCGACCAAATTTGCAGGTGGGGACTTTTTAAGTAGCCAATATCAAGTATGGACCGAGGAAATCGCGGATTATCTAAAATACCAACAACGCTGCCTCTTAGTGGTAGGCCATAGCAGCCATACAGGTTCTGAAGAATATAATTTGAAACTTTCTACCGCACGAGCCACGGTTATTCGTCAAGCAATGGCTACTAAACAGCCTCTTGCAGGTACGCGCACTCAGGCCGAAGGTAAAGGCTTTCATGAGAATATTGTAGGTACAGGAACAGATGATTTTCGAGATGCTGTTGACCGACGAGTAGAGTTTCGTAAGCAAACCTGCCAGTAAAACATCCACTAAAACCCCGCTAGCTACTCACTAGCGGGTAGCTAACAACTGTAATTACTTAACTTTAGCACCAGCTGATTTTGCAGCTTTCTTGGCTTTCTTGACGATTTTCTTTGCCGCTTTATCAGCTAATTTTTTTTCTTTCTTTTCTTTTTCCGCAATTTTCTTTAAAGACTTTTCTTCTTTTTTACGCTCTTTCTCAACGACTTTCTTCGCTTTCTTTAATTGTTTCTCTGCTTCTCGCTTCACTTTATCTTTCTCTTTAGCACTCTCTTTTTCAGCTTTAGCCAATTTTTTTGCTTTTTTGCCACTAGGCGCTTTTTTTGTCGATTCGTTAGGAGTTATAGCCGATGACTCTGTCTTTACCGCAACTGGCTTAGCTTCTGCCTTAGTACGCGTTCTTTTAGGTGCAGCTGGCTTAGCTTCATTAGCGCTTGTTACTTCAGTCGGTTTAGTTTCAGTTGCTACAGGCTTTTTAGCTCTTGAGCGAGTGCTAGCTGGTTTAGGAGCAGCGTCAGTAGTTGCAGCGCTATCAGCAGGTGTAGCCTCATTTGTGGTTTTTTTAGCAGTAATAGTTTTAGCACGACTTGGGCGTTTAGTTACAGGGGCTTTCGGTTTAGTAGCTGGTTTAAGCTCTGTTTCTTCGTTAACTTCTATAGCACCTTCTGCAGGCGTTGTAGCAGTCTCAGCCTGGTCTTCTATGGCGTTAGTAACAATAGCTTCTGGCTCAGAACTAGACTCTGATTTAGCTATTAGTGCCTTCGCACTTTCGATAATCCCCACAGCGGTACTTGCACCAATGCCTGGAATATCAGCTAACTCTTGTTCAGTCATAGTCGCTAGTTGCTCAACCGTTTTAATCCCATTTGACTCCAAGCGGGTTTGCATAGCGGGGCCAACATATTTAACAGCAGAAAGTGATAATGTCATAAGCCTAAACTCCTTAGGATATTTAATAGTTATTATTGTAGAAAATGCCTGAGGCTACAGTTTGCAGAAATTATAAAAAAAAGCCAATTTCTCCCACAAACTGTTAATTCGGATATAAGTCTGCAAGACCTTGAGCCTGGGGGGGCAGTATTGGAGTGTCAACCTGTTGATAATGCTCCACTGCTTTCCATAAATCCTGTCCATCCCAAACATGCGTAGTAGAAGCATACAAAACGGTGCTGAGATCATCCAAGGCTTGCTTAAGGGGTAAATCGGCCTGAGTCCTTAAGCTTGCAATCGTTGCAGGCGAAAGCTTTAAATCCTCACGAATCCAAGCTTGCAAGCCTTGAAAAGCTGCCTGAGCATCATTACGCTGACAAGCTGTTTGTAAGGCTTTTAAGGGACTGATACGACTCGGTGCTGCTGTGTTAACGGCTTGCGTTTTCCCTTTTCCTTGCTTCAGCCAGAACCATAAACCAGCCAAAATGGCTAAACCTAAAGCGACTGCAATCATCAATAACCACTGTTGCTGGCTGAAGGCTTTACTCTCTGTTTGTGTCTGACTAGAAGGCACCGTTTGCTCAGCAGGATTCAGTAAACTATTTGCAGGCTCAGCAGATGGGTTCGCTGGCGTGACTGCCGCTGCATTTGGATCATTCTTCGGATTGGTTTGCCCAACTCCCGTCACTTTAAGTGGTGTTGGCTCAATCCGTGCGGTCTGCATTTTTTTAGCTTTTAAATCCCACCAATCAATTTTAATTTCTGGTAAGACATAGCTGCCATCCGCAGTCCCCATCAAAACCCATTTCTCTTCGCGCATTCCAATTACGCTCGAGCCACCTAAATCATTACGAAACTCTGGTTGATTGGCATAGCCCTTGATTCCCATCGGCGGCTTAATATCTAAAGCCGGTAGCTGCTCAGCCATCAAGCCGTCCGCAATAATTGCAATAGTTAAGGTGACTGGTTCGCCAGCTTTAAGGGTTTTATTCACTGGCTCCCAATGAGCATTCAAGGTCAGGCTATTCGCAGGTAGCCAAGTGCTCTGTACTTGCGGATGCGGCTGTACATTAATGACTAAAGGAGTGGAAAAGCGGCGTACTTGCTTGCCACTAAGCCCAAAAGGGTCTATTTGCCGCGATCGCCGATCATCTAAAGCACCTTGGAAAACCGTGCGGCCAATGGTCAACTCGCCGCTCACTTGCGGAAACACGGCATAGCGACGCTCAATCATGTTATAACGCACACCATTGCGATTAATCACCCCACTTTTCGTAGTGCCCAACTGCTGAATCAAACCTTTGCCTTTCTCAAGCTCTGGATGCGACATGCTCGCGCGCGTTGGCAATAACGGGACAACATGCAATAAACGCTGGGTGACAATCACTTGTTGTTGCACATAAGGGTTAGGGGGATCTGCGGTCAACTCCACCAAAATATCGTTATTGGCATTTCCCTTAGGATCAGCGACAGCTTGGTCAAGGACTTGAATAGTGACTGGCTCACTACTGACACTACCAAAGTTAATGCTGGGAATTTGTAAATTACCTGCACGATTCGCAAATAAGCTCACAATCCAACCGGTTTGTTGGCTCATTTGCCCATTAATATATTGGACATTAGTGCTAGTTGAAGTGCCAGTGACCTGAAAGTCTTTATTCAGAGGGGTAAAGTCAGGATTACTAGTCAGAGCTTGATCAGTCGAAAAGGTCAGGGTGAAATCATCGCCGACTTGGACCGTATCACGCTCAAGCTGCACTTGCACACCCGCTGCAAATACGCTGCAACTTAAACTCCAGCACAGCAGGAGGAGTGCAATAAACTTAGACACAGACATTACCAAGCATCTCCTTGGTTTGGATGCGCACGTTGTTGATATTGATATTGAAACTTGCGCCGCCATAGCCCTGCTGGATCATCTGGAATCCGTCGTAACCATTGCTCAGTAGCTTGTTGTTGCTCAGCTGCTTTCGGGTCCATTTGCGCACTTTCAGCTTGGGCTTGCTGCTGTTCCGCCTCATTTTTTTCTGCTTCCTGCTGTTTTTGCTGCTCAGCTTTGGCTTGTTGTGCTTGCTGTTGTTTAGCTTGTTCTTGTTGAGCTTGTGCCTGTTGCTGTTGAGCTTGGCTTTGTTGGTTTTGCTGATTCTGCTGCTGTTGCTCAGACTGCTGATTTTGACCAGATTGCTGTTGGTTTTGTTGATTTTGCTGGCCTTGATTCTGTTTTTGGTCTTGTGAACCTTGTTGCTGTTGTTCCTCTAATTTTTTCTTGAGTAAGTCTCGATTATAGCGCGCATCTTCATGTTTTGGGTTTTGAGCTAAGACTTGTTCATAAACTTTAATCGCCTCTTCCAGCTTATTTAACCGCGCTAACGCATTCCCATAATTATAGAGCCCTTCTACCGTTTGATCGGTTGAATAGAGTTTAGCCGCTTGCTCAAAATTACCAGACTTGTAAGCAGCTGCGGCTTTCCAGTTAGGATTTTCAAATAATTCACTGGCCTCTTTAGTTTGCCCTGCTTGTAGAGCCGCTTGAGCTTGTTGATCTGGAGTCGCCCACAAATCATTCCAGACACTGGCTTGGACGGGCTGTGCCTGTGGCAAACAGATAACCACTAAACTGAAAGACAACAGCCAGCCACGCCTAAACAGCAAAGCGACCAAAGGCAAGATGCCTAGCACTAACCAAACACCTGCATTGACCCAAGTATCTACTTGGCGTTGCCCACCCGAAATTAAATTCTGCTCGCCAACCTTACTCTCCCAAGCATTGGCCAAACGATTGACATCAGCATCTCCAATACCTGCGGTGACATAAACACCATTACCAGCTTGAGCTAAGGCTGTTAGGCTTGCAGCATCTAATTTTGGCATGACCGTTTTGCCTTGAGCATCTTGCAGGAAACCACCATTCGCTAACGGAATCGGAGCACCCGCAACTGAACCAATACCTAAAACTGAAACATTCACCCCTTGAGCCACAGCAGTCTGAGCCGCTTTTAAAGCTTGGGTATCATCCGTCATACCATCGGTGATTAATAGAATATTGCCGGTTTTAGCACCGGCTTGTTGCAGCAATTCGAGCGAGCGTTCAATCGCTAAACCTAAAGCCCCACCCTGCACTGGCATAATATCTGGCGTGAGATTTTTCATTTGTGCTTCGATGGTTTTAATATCATCCGTCAGAGGCGATACCGGAAAAGCATCGCCAGCAAAGACCACTAAAGCAGTTTGTTCACCTTTGCGCTTTTGCAGAATATCCATCACTTTAAAACGCGCTTGCTCCAAACGATTGGGCGATAAATCCTGCGCATACATGGATGCGGATAAATCTAAAGCAATCACCAGTGCCTGCTGCTGGCGAAACACCGGAACTTCTTTCTTTTCCCAAGCAGGCCCCGCCAAGGCCAGAATGCTTAAGAGTGCAATTAAGGAAAATAGAATCAAAGGAGCTAAACTTTGCCGCCGCTCGCGCCCTGTTAATACAAAAGGAGCTAAGGCAGGGTCAACTAAATCATGCCAACCACTTTGTTGCTTCCGTCGCCGCAGAATCCAAAACCATAAGGGCGGTAAGAGCAACAAAAACCAAAAGGCATGCGGGTAAAGAAAATGAAAATCCGCCATTTAGGCCAAAGCCTCCATACGCACGACAAAAGCAAAGAATCCGAGCATAAAAGCCAAACCTAAAGGCCAGCGAAATAACTCTTGCTGAGGACGCCATTCTTCAGCTTCATGTTCAACAGGCTCTAAACGATCCAATTCCGCATAAATCCGTTGAAACTCCTCGGTATCACGCGCCCGAAAATATTGCCCCCCCGTTTTGCTAGCGATCATCTTCAATGATTCTTCATCAATCTCTGCCGCCGGATTCATTAATTGAATCCCGAAAATACTGCGCGCTTGAGGTCCTTCAGAGCCAATCCCGACGGTATAAATTTTTAAGCCAGCCGTTGCCGCCATTTCTGCAGCGGCGGCAGGGCTAACTGAACCGGCGGTATTTGCCCCATCAGTCATCAGAATCAACACCCGATTTTTTTCTTGGCTATCCTGTAAACGCTTAATGGCTAAGCCAATCGCATCACCAATAGCAGTCCGCTCACCTGCTAAGCCGATTACCGTTTCATTCAATAGGGTGTGAACCGTCACCCGATCAAAGGTCAAGGGAGCTTGGAGATAAGCTTGATCCCCAAATACAATTAAACCAATGCGATCTCCATTACGCTTTTGAATGAAATCCCCAGCCACCACTTTAGTAGCAACTAAACGGTCAACCACTTGATTATTCAGATAGAAATCCTGTTCCTGCATACTGCCGGACAGATCGACTGCCAGCATTAAATCGCGCCCTGAAACTGGCAAAGCCACGCTTTCCCCCACCCAAATCGGACGGGCTGCTGCAGTTACCAAAAATAACCAAGCTACAGACGCGAGAATCAAAGCTAACCAAGAGACCCAAGCCTTTTCTGAGGCAGCTTCACCTTGCAGAAAATCTTGTAAAAAGGGGACTTTTAGCGCTACACCCACCTGTTGTTTAACAGGCCGCCATAGCACCCGAATCAGCCAAGGCAAAGGCAACAAAGCAAATAGCCACCACCAAGTAAACTCATACATGTTGCTTACCTGCCGAAGCTTGTGCACTTAACCATTGACGCACCTCTTGCACTAAAGTACTCACATCTGCACTACCTTGCGCACGATAAGGTAGCTCAGTTAAAGCTTGTTGAAAGCGCTGACTAAACACTGGTGTGCCACCTTGCTGATCTAAAAACTGCAACCAACTTAAGCCCGTTAAACCCGCGACACTGCGCCGCCCATATAAGCTAATCGCAATCCGGCGCAATAAGACGGATAACTCACGCACTAAGCCTAAAGGATCATTTTTATACTGCTGCTCAATCCGGGTTAACTCCTGCAAAGCAGATGATTGCGCAGACAAATTAATCCGTTTTGGACTAGTCGGACGTTTCAATAACCACCAGACCAAAGTGACTAAGCCAAGTAGAACTAAGCCTATCAATAGCCACCAACCCCAAGCTAAAGGCCACCAACCGATGTCCGGTGGTAAATGAATATCACGCAACGGCAAATCATTAGGATTCATCGCATCCCCCTGACCAGCTTTAGTAAACGCTCATTCGTAGTGTCGCGAGTGGATAATTGAATTAAAGGAATCCGATGCTTACGCGCAAACTCTTGCAACGAAACTTGAGCTTGACGTTGGCGCTCATGATAATCCCGTCGCCAAACTTTCTGTTTGAGATTAACCCACAAACTGCGTCTACCGTCGGTAACGCGCAAGACACCTTGCGGTGGCAGATGATCTTCTAAGGGATCACGAATCATCACCAAAGTAATGCTCGCTTGCCGATGAATCATCGCAAGTTGTTGTAAAGCCTCTGGATTGGCTTGGCGAAAATCACTCACTACAAAGACTTGCGTACCCGATTCAGTAACCCGTCTTAAGCGCCGCCAACTGTCTTGTAATAAACTTGGATCGGTCATGGCAAGCTGCGTATTTTCTTGCTGAGTCGCTTCAGTCAGTGCACGCATAAAACCTAGCACTGAACTGCGACTACGTGAGGGCTTGAACTCAAAATGCTCATTAGCCTCTTGCAGAATGCCACCCGCACGATCACCCTCTGAAAGGGTTTTCCAAATCAAAAGCCCAGCGGTTTCTGCTGCTACTACACTTTTAAAGCGTCCTTGAGTCGCAAAAAACATTGAAGGCCGTAGATCCAGCCAAATTAATACTGGCTTTTCGCGTTCCTCCTGGAAAACTTTGGTGTGCACTTTGCCGCTACGAGCAGTGACTCGCCAATCAATAGTGCGTATATCATCGCCCGGTTGATAAGGCCGTGATTCTGCAAAATCCATCCCACGCCCTTTAAATACCGAACGATGCAAACCCACTTGCCGAGCACGCACATGCCGTTTGGCTAGATTTAAAGTACGCACTTGAGTTTGCAGCCTAATTAAGGACTGCAAAGAGCTATAAACTAAACCATCACCGGGACGCATTAAGGCACTGCTACTAAGGCTAAGAGTTCATCAATCAGATGATTTGCGCTCATCCCATCTGCTTCTGCTTCAAAGGTTAATAATAACCGATGGCGTAAGACATCATGGGCTACTGCCTGCACATCTTCGGGGCTAACAAAATCACGCCCAGCTAGCCAAGCATGCGCACGCGAACAACGATCTAAAGCTAAAGTTGCCCGTGGACTCGCCCCATAAGCAATACTGCCAGTTAAAGATTTACCATAGCGTTCAGGATGGCGGGTAGCGAGAACCAGCTGCAATAAGTATTGCTCAATATTCTCTGCCATATAAATAGTCAGCACTTCTTGGCGAGCAGCACGAATTTCTTCAGGGCCAACAATCGGCTCTTCGATCAATTTCTCGCGCTTCACATCCTCCATCGCCTCTTTTCGCCCTAACAATAGGATTAGGCGCTCTTCCTCAGCCGTTGGATAATCAACCAAAACATGCATCAAGAAGCGGTCTAATTGCGCTTCTGGTAAATGATAAGTGCCTTCCTGCTCAATCGGGTTTTGTGTAGCCATCACCAAGAAAGGATCAGGTAATTTCCAGGTTGTGCCTGCAACCGTGATTTGCCGCTCTGCCATCGCTTCCAATAAAGCAGATTGCACTTTAGCAGGTGCACGATTGATCTCATCCGCCAGAATTAGATTGTGGAATAAAGGTCCTTGCTGGAATTTGAAAGTTCCATCATTGGGATGAAATACTTCCGTACCGGTAATGTCGGCAGGCAATAAATCAGGCGTAAACTGCACGCGATGGAAGCTACCTTCCATACCCTGCCCAAGCATTTGAATGGCACGCGTTTTTGCTAAACCCGGAGCACCTTCCACCAACAAATGGCCATCAGCCAGCAAAGCAATCAAGAGACGATTAATCAGAGATTTTTGGCCAACAATTTTCCGTTCTAGATAACGCGCCAATTTGTCAAAATTTTGTTTTTGGTTCATGCTCGCCAGCGTCTTTATTAAAATGTGATGAAATATACTTGGTATTAAAGCAGATTCAAGTTACCAAAAGGAAATGATTATGAGCATGCAAGGACAGATTGAGGCAAAGCTCCGACAAGCTTTTAGCCCTGAAATCTTAGAAGTTATTAATGAAAGTCATCTACACAATGTCCCGCCCGGCTCCGAATCGCATTTTAAAGCAGTTATTGTGAGTGATCAATTTACTGACAAGCGCTTGGTTGCTCGCCACCGTTTAGTCAATCAAGCCTTAGCAACTGAATTAAGCTCGATTCATGCGCTAGCTTTACACACTTTGACACCTGATGAGTATTTTAAGCGGGCGGGAGCCGTGGCCGACTCCCCGCTATGTATGGGTGGCTCAAAAGCTAGCTGATTTAGCTAGCTGCACCCTCTAAGAGTTTTTGTAGATTGCGGCGGGCATTTTCATTGCCTTGCCCAACCGCAGCCGTTAGCAATTTTTCAGCTTGTGCGCGGTCTTGTTTGACACCATTACCCATTATATACAGCACGGCTAAATTGTTCTGGGCTTCTGAAAAACCCGCTTTTGCTGCTTTTGCATACCATTTGGCAGCTTCTGTATAGCTTTGTGGCACGCCGCGCCCATCTTCATACAATAGCGCTAAATTGTGCTGAGCTTTGGGGTAACCTTGCTTAGCAGCTTTTGCATACCATTTCGCTGCTTCTTTAATATCTTGAGGAATAGCAGGATCAGTCCCATCCTCAAATAAGGCACCCAGCATCAGTTGGGCATACATATCACCTTTCTGCGCGGTATTGATTACCTCTTGTACACTCATATTACCTAAATCGACTTTAGACTCATTGTGCTCAACAGAAATATCACCCGCTTCTGGTTCTGCAGCTAGCTCAGGTGCGCCTTCAGCACCAGCCGCACCTTCAGCTGGTTGTGCAAGCTCCACTGCTGGAACCGTAGCAACTGGCGCAGCTACAGAAGCTTGGCGTTGACGTGCTTGCCGACTAACTGATGCTGGCGCTGGGTCACTCGCTTCAGGGACAGTCATTGTGGGTTCTTGAGAAGTAGCCGTATCTGTTTCTAAAGCGGCATATTCTTCTGCTGACATCGTTGGTACATCAGAACTGGCTGTTGGCTCACCTGCAGCAAACATACTGTCATTATGATGGACAGCTGTAACTTGAGCTACTTCATTAGTAGTGGGACTTAGAGCTACCGTTTGAGGTGCCCGTGCTGCTCTAGCAACAGGAACAGCCGTTTGAGTCGGTAAGCTGCCTAAAGCTAACTTCGCAGCCTCACTCCCGCGCTTGGCTGCTTGGGTATACCAAAAATTAGCTAAACGCTGGTCTTGGGCGAGGTATTGACCATTGCTATACAGCACGCCTAGACCATATTGAGCTTCCACATGCCCACCACGCGCCGCCTTTTCCTGTAACTTAAGAGATTCAGCAATATTTTCAGGGCTAGGATCTTGACGTAGTTGTAATGCCAAAGCGTATTGAGCGTTTAGATCACCTTGCGTAGCCTTAGCTTTTAGTTCAGGCGCTGATTTTGCTGGTGCAGCATAATTCTGACGCTGGGCATACCATTGTTCGATGCTGTTATTATTGGTGTTGGTGGTTTGTGCTCTAGCTTGACGCAGAGTTTCAGTAGCCTCTGCCCCTGTTACTTCACTAGCAACTTCTTGGATGGCTGCCTTTGCAGGTAAGGGTGTAGCTACTTGTGCATCTTGACGCGCTGCCCAAGGTGGAGGTGCTTCCGTTAAAGCCGCATTAGCTGCTTGCGCCGTGTTCAACTGTATGGGCAAGTAGCTGGCTAATAAAACTTGAGAGATTAATAGAATAGGTCGGTTGCGTATTATTATTTTCATTATGTGCCCCCGTGGGTTTGGGTTGGGTCCAGCTAAACACTTCTTTTTTTGCTAATTTTTATATAATACCCTAGTTAAACTTGCACTGAATTCAGCACGCTCTAAGAGCGTGCTTGTTGGAAATTATCAAGCCACATCGCCACCCGTTTCAGGGTTTTTTGTAGTTGATCACTTTTTACTGGTTTGGTCAGATAAGTGGAGGCACCAGCAATAACACCTTGAACTTCATCTAGGGGTGAAGTTTTAGCACTCAGCATAATAATCGGTGTTTTTTTCATTTCTTTACGCATACGCATTTGCCGACAGGTTTCATAACCATCAATGCCCGGCATAATAATATCCAAAAACACTAAATCATACGTATGACCTGCGACCTTTTGCAGAGCCTCTTCGCCTGTTTCTGCGAAGTCAGAAGCAATCCCTGCCTCCCGTAACTCTAACTCTAATTGCTTACGGATCGCTGCACTGTCATCCACCACTAAAGCACGATGCTGATATTCACCGCCTAAATCGGCTGGAGGCTGACTAGTTGGTGTAATCGTTGCGATAACCGAAGCTGCTTGCTCTACCACTGAGGCAATGGGCAATTCAGTGCTTTGCGGAGAGGCGGAAACCTCTGCTTGCACTGCTGGCTGCGCTTCAACTGATGCAATAGTTAGTTCAGCACTTGGCTCAGAAGGTGGCAACACTAAATCAACCATTGGCTGAACAGGCTCTTGAATCACTAGTGCTGGCTCAATAGGAGCAATAGGAGTCGATTCAACTACGCTTAAATGCACTGACTCTGTAGTCTTTGGCGCGGCGACCACCAAACTATCTGCCCATAGTTTACGCGCATCATCTAAGCTACGCATGACGCGGGTCACTAACAAGGGGCGCTGCATTAAGACATCATAAGGCTGTTCGCTATCCTGATCAGCAATCCGGATTAACATCGCTCCTGTATGCATATCAGCTAGGTCTACTACTGTGTTATTACTTGCCACTACTAATTGAGCTTCTGCTAACTCAGCTAATACATAGTGCCGTCCCTGTGCGCCGCTAAACGTCACGACCCGCTTTAGTACCGCTTCTTCGCGTGCATCCAGCTTGTAGAGGCAAACCCCTACTGTATGATCCTGAGCCATCGCTCCATTTACTCCTGAAGAAACACTTATGCAATCGCCAACTGCGTATCTAGCCATTTTTGTATTTGTTCCTGTAAGGCTGCTGTTTGTACGGGTTTAGTTAAATAACCATCGACACCGGCCTGCTCTGCCAAATCACGGTGCTTGCGCGTACTACGTGAAGTAATCATGATGACGGGCAAATCTTTCATTTCTGGCCAGATCCGAATCGCTTGGGTCATTTCCAAACCATTCATGCGTGGCATTTCCATGTCGGTTAGTACCATGTCAACGGGTGTATTATTCATGAGCTGCAAGGCATCTAAACCATCAACTGCGGTATGCACCACATGTCCCA
Organism: uncultured Thiothrix sp.; assembly: GCF_937876535.1. Lineage (GTDB taxonomy): Bacteria > Pseudomonadota > Gammaproteobacteria > Thiotrichales > Thiotrichaceae > Thiolinea. Next base: position 37,222 of record NZ_CALFHZ010000009.1, on the reverse strand, counting down.
TACCCTCTAAAGTCAGGCGTAAGGCTTTACGGTTACTCAATGAGTCATCTACTACTAAAATGGTCGAAGTTGCTTTACTTGCCTCAACAACTTTGACTTCATCAGGGGCTTGTAAATGAAGCTTGCCATCTTCCAGATCACGTACTAAACGAATCATGTCTAAGACAGGAGCCACTGTACCATTCGCCAGAATACAAGCACCTTGTACCCCCGGCAGATAATTCAACCACGGTGCAAGGCTCTTAATTACAATATCGCGTGAAGGCAGAACTTCATTTGCATATAAAGCATGGACACCCGTTTCACTACGAATAATAAGCATAGTGTGGGTTTGCTGAATATTTACAGGTGGTGCAGGCCAGTGCAGTAATTGAGCCAAGGGTTCTACGGGTAATTTATAGCGGTTGGTATTAATCCGCCAAGTCCCCTGATCATCAATGCTTTCATTGGCAGCGACATATAACACCTGCTCAATACTATCCGCGGGTACTGCCACCCAATGCTCACCTGCACGCACGACCAGAGCATGTGTTGAAATCAAGGTCTGTGGCATATCTAGCACGACTTTAGTACCAGCCCCAGCTTGACTACTTAAACTGAGTGTACCCCGTAGCTTTTCCACTGCGGTTTGTACTACATCCATCCCTACGCCACGCCCAGAAACCTCACTTACCTCATCACGAGTACTAAAGCCGGGTTGCATGACCAGCCGTAATAAGGCCTCCTCACTCAGCTTAGCATCCGCCTGAATTAAGCCACGTTCAATCCCACGAGCACGAATTTTATCGAGCTGCATGCCAGCGCCATCGTCCTCTAAACTCAAGGCAATATGATTACCGCGTTGCGCAAAGTTCAGCGTGATTTTGCCAGTTTCAGCTTTACCTGCCGCTAGCCGCGCTTCAGGCAACTCGATACCGTGATCGACTGCATTACGTAATAAGTGTAATAAAGGATCAGTGACACCTTTGAGAATATCTGCATCGACTTGTAAGTGCTGACCGTGGATTTCAATCTCCGCTTTTTTACCTGTTTTCCGGCAAGTCTCACGCACAATCCTTTGCAAACGTGGCACTAAAGAACTCACTGGAGTGAGGCGCATGGATAGAACCGCTTCACTTAACTGCCGTTGTACCCGTTGTTGTTGATAAAGCTCGTCCGTCAAACGCCGAATTAACTGTTGCAAGTTCTGCACTAACTCATGGCTATCGGCAGCCGCTTCCATTAAGAGGTTATTTGCACTGACCAAGTCGCTATAAGACTCTAGCTCTAATTCATCTAGGGTCTGACCCTCTTTTTGGGTGGTTTTTACACTTTTGGCTTGACGTTGGGCTTGATGCTCAATCGCCGTTTCCAACTCATCTAAGCGCTGACGAATTTGCTCATCATGTTGATAGATTTGTTTGCCCATACGGCTAGATTGCTGCAAGAGTTCAGCCGATTGACTACTCGAAGTAATCAATTCACCTGCCAAACTCAGTAAGCGTGCAACCCGCTCTTCACCGACGATAATTGAACCTGCTACTTGTGGAATAACTGGCGCTACTGGCAGCTCCTCACTTTCCTCTACAAACTCATCCGCAACGGGTTCAACTTTATGTTCAGTAATAAAACTGGGTAAACTGGCTACTGGCGCAAGGCTAGGTAACTCCTCTTCAATCCCCTCTTCTTCGGCAGCTTGCTCTAAGCGCTGTTTCCAAAGGCTTAACTCACTATTGAGCTGTGCGTATACATCGGGCAGACCCGTACCTGCTTTGAGATGATCGAACAAAGCCTCCAAACAATCTGCAGAGGCCTCTAAAGTATCACCTAAACCCTCAGGCACCGTTTGTAAGGCTGCTGCATCTAATAAGTCTTCGAGCTTATGCGTAAAATTAGCAATTGGCTCTACACCCACCACACCGCTTGAGCCTTTAATAGTGTGAACTAAGCGTGAGGCATGACGCTGCTGTTCCCGATTACTCTTACCTTGGGCAACCAAGCGAATTAAACGGGCTGCCTCAGAAATATGCCCTGGAGTCTCTGCTAAATAAGCATTCAATAACTCAGGGTGAATATCTGCAGCAAAGGCTAACTCAGTAGATGCTGTTGATTCTACTTCAACCTCGGTCTGGTCCTCTTGTCCACTCGCGCGTAGATTTAATAAGAATTGTTGCAGTAATTGTGCCTCTAAAGGCTCAGGCCAATTAGCATCCATTAGCTCAGCCATAAGCATCGGCAAATGACTGAGTTCATCTGGTTCACGTAACACAAGGGCAGTCATTTCTAACCACCCAAAATACTTTCCCTCTGCTAATAAATCGGGTGCAGCACTCGTGGTTAACGAGCTACTGACCCAATTCACCACTGCAACTACATCCTGCCAAGCATACATTTCGGCAGTCATGCTTAGGCGCTCATACTCAGCGCCGATTTGCTCAAGTTGCACAGCAGTCTCTATGCTGGGATCCAGCATAGATAACTGTAAAGCCACCTCTTCTAGCTCTTCAGCAAAAGCTAAGCGATCTAGATCAAGCTGATTGTCCATCAAGGTCTCCTAATACTAGAACCCTTAGGCTTCCAGCTTGAATACGTTAACAGACTTAACCAAACGTTGACCGGCTTCCGCCATGCTGCTTGTCAAACTAGTCAAAGATAACAATTCTTTACCAGTTGACTGGGTCGCTTCAACGATACGCTCGGCGCGAGTTTGTAACTCTTGGCTGATTTGCACCTGCTCTGCCGAATCTGCTGCAATCTTTTCAACCGATTGCACCAGCTCATTGGTTGCATCCAAACTGCTTTGCATTTGTGCTGCCGCTTGCTCAGCCAGTGCAGACCCATCCACAACCTCGGAAATAGTTTGATCCATAGTTGCAATGGTTGTATTGGCTTCCTGCTGGATATTCCGCACCAGAGCACCGATTTGGTCGGTTGACTCGCGTGAGCTTTCTGCTAAGTGCTGAATCTCCTCCGCGATGACTGAGAACCCACGTCCCGCTTCACCCGCAGCAGTCGCCTGCATACTAGCGTTTAAAGCCAGCACGGTAGTGCGTTCGGAGATATTACTGATAATATCGATAATGCGGGAAATCTCTTGCGAACGTTCACCTAAGCGTTTCAACCGTTTACCGGTTTCTTGGACAGTGTCACGAATCCCAGAAATACTGGCGAGGGTGCGCGCTACCGATTCTTGCGCTTCCCGAGTGGCTTGTGAAGTGGTATCAGCAACCTGATTAGCTTGTTGAGCCGAAGCTGCAATCGAATCCAACCGCCGTAAGATATTGCCTAATTGCTCAGCCGTTTCTTCAGCTTCAGTACGCTCTAACAAAGCTAACTGATTAACTGAAAGCGCATGTTGGTTTACATCTTGTGAGGTGCGATCAACTGACATAGCCACTTCACGTACTTGTTTTAGAACATCGGTGGTATCTTCCGCTAATTGATTAATCGCATCTGCCAATGGCCCAGTTGCATCCTCAGTCACTTTTGCACGCACCGTTAAGTTACGTTCGCTTAGATCAGCAACTGCTTCTAACAGGGTAAATACAGATTCATTCAACTGTTGGTGTTCAGAATTAATTTTACGTTGGGTGGCAATACGATCTTCCACCATGCCATCAAAGGCTTGACCTAACTCTGCTAATTCACTCCGTCCCCCTAACTCCACCCGTGCATTTAAGTCACCGGCAGCAATTTCACGAATCGTGTTATTTAAACGCCCCAATTGTTTACCGATAGAACGGTAAATCCAATAACCTAAAATAGAGGCAATCAACATGCCGAGAAGAATTAAAATGGTCGCACTCAACAAGAATAACCGCGCATCCGCAGTCGCATTATCCGACAAGGCGTAAGATTGTTTAATGTCTCCCTCAACTTGAGCATTAATTTTATCCCGGAAGCCTTGAGTTTCAGCAACTAAGTCGTTTTGTACATACAGTTCAAGTTGGGTACGATCTTGGCCTTCTAATAAATGCGCGCTGCGTTTAATAGATACCAATAATTGATCCATTTGCTCTTGTACACGGTTAAACTCTTTACGTATGGCTTCATCATCCAATTTATCAGCACTTTTTAGGACTTTATAACGAGGCATACTCACTTCAACGAAGTCTTTTTCGGCAGCTTTTAACTCCTTCAAACCTTCTTCCCAAGACTTAGTTCCTAAAACCACTTCATGCAACAACAAGATATGTTTATCTTGAGTATCACGAATCAATCTATTTCCTGTATCTATCAAGGCGATATGATTACTTAAATCTTTCAAAACAGTTTGGTTCTTATTGAGGACATAGATCGCCCCCATCCCTAGCACCAATAATAAAAGTAGCGGAATCAAAACTAACAAGAAAATCCGCTGTGCTACTGGCATATTGCCTAGCCAGCCTACTTTCTGTTTGTTATTTGTTAAATCACTCATTTGCTCCACCCTTTCCAAGTTGCGCTATCTACTGGCGCCCATTTATTATTGACTAGCGCTGTTGTGATGACTAAATCAGAACCTTGATTGTCATTACTAAAATCAAGCGGTAGGCCGCCTAAATCGAAATGTTGTCCACGTAAAGCCGCAACTACATTCTCGCGATTGACCTCTTTACCTGCGGCTGATACATCGTCCATTGCTTTAAGTAACATGCGGCCAACAATATAGCCTTCTAAAGATACATAACCTAACTTATCCCCTAGTGCTGCACGTGCATCATTCACAATTGGTAAACTACTATCTAAGGGAGGTACGACCTGTGTCATTAATACACGGTCTTTTACCCCAAAGTTCGATAATTGTTGGAGTAAATTGTCGGCACCTGTAAAAGAGACTGCGCTATAAACCCAAGATTCTTTTTTACTTTGGGCATAAGTAATAAAACGTGCTACCGATTCGTAAGAACCCACTGTAACGACGAATCGACAGGCTCTACCTTGTTTAGCTTCCCATGTTTTAATGGAGTCATAAGCATCGCGTACCGCTAAACTATTGCGTTTATAAAAACCCACAGGTCCGATACCATTACGTTGCGCATCATCACCTTGTTGTTGGAAAATTTTATCGAGGGCTTCTGCAATAAAATTCACACCCTGCTCACCCACTAACACATCTTTTAGACCTTTTAAACCTGATAGACCGTAAGCATCATCCTGTACATAGGCACAAATAGAAGCTGGGCCATAGCCGTTTTGGAAGGCCTCTTGAACAACCGACTTAACTTCTTGGCTATAACTAGCGCGGTAATTAATCACACCTTCTTGATTACCACGTAATAATTCAGCACCTGTGAAAAAACCAATCGCAGGCACTTTTTTCTCTGCTAATAAAGGTAGAGCAGCTACTGCTGTAGGTGTTCCGACATTACCAACGAAAGCAAACACATCTTGACTTAGCAGTTTATTAACGGCTTCTACGGTTTTTGGTGGGCTGTAATTATCATTTTCGCTTAACAACTTAATCTGCTTGGTACCAACTTGTTTATCTTTTAGTGCTGCCTCTAAACCACTTAACATGCCAGTCCCCAATCCTTTGGACTGACCTTGTAAATCCAAAGAAGTCGCTAAGCGAATCTCATTGGGATTAGCACTATCAGCTTGCCCCAAGCAAGGCAACACACACAGTGCTACCCAAACTAACTGCCGCAAGATACTCTTTTTATTATTCATATTGATGTCTCTTTAACAGTGGCTGTGGTTCCACTGGGCTTGGTTTTACTTAGTAATCTCAATAAACGTCCATGATCCGCTGCTAATAACAGCGTATTTTCTTGACTCCAAACGGCCTGAATCCAACCGGGCATTCCTGGAACTCTCCCACTCTGCTCGCTTGCGTCAGGCACATTAATTTGCTTAGGAAGCTCATCACAACTAACCACGACTGGAGCAAAAGACTCATGTTGTAGCCATAATAGATATTGCTTTTTAGGCCGTTGTTGCTTAAACAAAACACCATGCATATCAATGACAGGGCAAAGATCGCCACGCACATTAGAAAGCCCCGCACACCAATCAGGGATGTAGGGCACAGGATAGACCGTATCAAGGCTTAGCACTTCAGAACGTATGCCCGCCTCTAACAAAATGCGATAGTCACCAACCTTATATGAGAACGCAGTTTGACCCATCGTCCTACTCCTTTACCCAATTTAGTTATTATCAACAGTTGCTTACTTCCCTCACTAACAACTGTTTTGGTTTATTTTTCTTAAGCTTTATTTTAAATAGCCACCCATTACAAAGCGGTTAACTGCGACAAAATAGCTTCTGGGGTATAAGGCTTAATAACATAATGATTTGCACCTAGCTTTTTAGCCCATTGCATATCAACTGGATTTGACTTACTCGACACCATAATAATCGGTGTCTCAGCAGTGGCTGGATTCCGGCGTAGATTGCGACAGGTCTGATAACCATCACCATCTTCCATGATAATGTCGAGAAAAATCACATCTGGGTTATGAGATTCTGCCAACATTCTAGCTTCGTTACCTGAAGTGGCTACAATCACCTGATAACCGGCATCTTGTAAAATACGACTTAAGTGGAGACGCTCAGTTTGGGAATCATCCGCAATCAAAATTGTTTTTATAGACAGCATAGAGTTCTACCTAGATCAATAGATTCTTGGGATAAAAAAAGATGGGAACCTGCACACTGCTTTGCAGGTTTGCAAAACACATAAATTGTAGTCGGCAGCAACAAGTATCTCAGTTGCATCAAGTCAGTCCTATCTAGTTTTACACTCAACTCAAATAGTGCAGAACCTTATATAGGGGAAGATACAAGGCCTAAACGGTTGTTTTTGAGTTGTTATTATTAACCGTTTAGCAACAAAGTCTGCGCGTATAGCCAACAAAAACTTGCTTGTTAACTATACATCAAACTGATAATAGTCAATATTTCGTCAAATGCAACTTATAAAGATAAGTGACACTATCCACTTAAAATGATTTATTTTTAATCATAGGAGTTAGCACCAGCATTTCACTTAAGTCGTTTTATTCAAATCCCGCCATAAATTGCGCGCCATCCATAACAAAAGGGCGACCGCTGCAATCAACACACTCCATAAAGCATAGGGCAGCCATTGTTTGTAGGAAATTGGCTTTTCTAAAGGTTTTAGCACGTGCTCGGCACCCACTTCAACCGTAGTTGAACCAAAGCGCTTTGCTACCGAGGCATCCGTATCATCAAAGGGTAAAGCTATTGTTTCAACCGGATCGCGACTTCCATAGACTAAGCGGAAAGGACCTTTACCTTGAGCAATGAATTTGATTTCCAAAGGCTGCCAAGCAAACTCGACCACCGCTTTATTCACAGGCAAAGGCTTAGGTTGAGTAAAAGTCCAGCGCCACTCCATCGATTGATCACTATACCAAGCATAAGGATTCGGCAAGCTTTGACTAGGTGCACGCAACTCGCCTAGCTCAGAACTTAAGCGATAATCCACGAAACTCACCACAGTATCGTACTTAGTATTAGCTCCATAGCGTGCATCCGGATAACGACTTTGCAACTGCCCTGCATAGAGATCACCGGGCTGATCCAAGCGCATCCGCCAATATTTAACTGGCAAGGAAGGCGGCATTTGATAGGTAAATTGCTGAGGATCAGCCGTACTCGTTAAACCTACGGCTTGCCAAACAATCCGTTGCATTGACTGCTCAGGCGCTAAGCCATTTACGCTCTGCAAAGCACTGAGTAGTGGAGCAAAATCATTATCACCCGATAAGCGTAAAAAGCGCGCCTTGATGACTTGATTAAATTCAAGGCTATGATTTTCAACCAGAACATTCTGTTCCTTTAAAATATAAGGCAAGCGCTTAGTGCTGACAGCTTGCCAAGTTTGCAGATCATCACTGGTTTCTACCTTGAGATTTTTTGGTAGCCACTGGCTGAGTTTTTGGCTATCCCAAGCTAGCTTGAGACTTTGCAAGTTAAAGAGTTGCCCCTCAAGTTCTGAGTTTTGAATAATTAAATAAGACCGATCCGTAAGTGCAAGCTGCTCCAGCTTAGGCTTATGCGTGGTCGGCTCTAATTGTAACAATACGCCTACTTGGGTTGGATCATCACCCCGGAAGAAATTTAAGGCACGCTCTTCCGGTTGCAATTGCAGATCGCCAATCGGACTGATCCGTGAGGGTACTGCTTGATTATCCGCATTCCTCACTTGCAAATCGGCTTGGTTGGCTTGTAATAAATTTGCCAACACAAACCACGGTAATTCAGCGCGACGATAAGTCCCAGCTCCTTCGGTCAAAGGTGCTTCGTAATGAAACACCGGTTCAGAGGCTACACTCAGTAGAGGTAAGCAAACTAAGCCAAGCACCAAACTTTTTAAGCACTTATTTAACATGGACAGTCTCCTGATGGGCGGGAGGTAAAGGCGCTAAATAGCCTATAAACAGCAACAAGATCCCCACACCGATAAACGAAATAATGCGCTCAACTGTATCGGAGGAAGCAAAATCAATGAGGAATAATTTCAAGACCACTGCACCTAATAACACTGCCCCTGCACTCCATAACACACGCTTGCCCATCCGATTACCTCGCCAAGTCAGCAGTAAGCCAGAAATACCCCAGACTAAAGCTAGAGTGGTTTGCGTAATCGGGTTAATGAGTAGATCAGGGAATTCCCAAGCCAGCCCATACCAATGATGCAAGGCGCGCAAGATCGTTATATTCAGCCATGCGAAACCGATAAAAATTAGGCTGTAACGTAGCAACATCGAATTTTGTAAGCCACCTAAGTTCTGCCAATGCCTGACTAAACTGACTAGGGTTAACACCATCCATAGAGTCACCACATCTAAAGGATTCAAGACAGGTAACCAAGGTAAAGGCTCAACACTACCTGCATGCACTAAGCTACTTAAGAACCACCAAGCTACCAAGCCAAATAGAGGCAGAGCAAGGCTGTAAAATAAACTAGTTTGCGATTTAAACGGCCAAACTGGTGCCTTCAACACAAACCAGATCATCCCTAAAGCTATCACGGGTAAGGTCGCAACACTCCACGCGCTTTGCCAAGTGAAATAATCACCGAGTAAGACTTGCACTTGATTGGTTAACAAGAACACGAGCACCCACAAACTGAAACTATGCGCTATCTTCAACCAAGTTGGGAACCAAGCTTGACGTTCTAAACGGCCTAACAAGCTATACCAAGCCCCGAAAAATACTAGCCAAACTACAAACTCATAGTTTGCAAACAGACTGGTTTGCTTACCTAAGCTGATGAATAGTGCTAACACCATTAACAGCATCGGTAAAGGCAACACCCAACTGAGTAAAGCCCAATACTGCTGTGCAGTCAGCCACAATAAGCCACAGACAAGCGCGGCATACAGTAAATGCCAGTGCAAGGCATACTCAAGCTCGCCCCACAGCACTTGGATTTCAAAGCTAATGAAATGCATCACCAAGGCACTAATCAACAAGCTCATCGCTAAACCAGTTTCAAAACTACGTTTGCCCACAAACTCATTAGACAGCAGGCGACTTGACACTAGCATAGCTAAAGCAATCAAGCTGCTAGCGACAAAAAAGCCATTAGTGAACGGCTGCACAGAGGCCGTATCCCAGAACACCGGATAGCTATACCAAGTACTGCCGAGGCTACCGATTAACAACAGAAGACTGAAAAACTGTAAAATGACTGCAACTAAGCGTTGAATAAATTGCTGTTGATGAATCCCCAACCACACAATCCCAGCGCCTTCAATTGCCCAAGCTGCTGTGGTAATCGCTGAGTTTTGCGCCGCAAACGGAATAGTTAAACTGGCAAAAATAACACCTAACACTAAAAAGGTTTCAGCCAGTAATTTCTGCTCCTGCCCATAGCGCTTCCAAATGATCAAGGCTAAACCTAGGTAAAACAGGCTTAACACAAAGGTGCTAACGGCTAGGCCATAAGTGGTCAGGAAAGAACTAGGAATGGTGTCAGCAGCAAACGGTACAAACAGAGCCGCTTGCATACAGAAGCCAATAATTGGGGTGCCAAACACCAGAGTCCCATCGACTTTATCCTTGAAATTAAAGGGTCGGCGGGTCGCAAACAGGATAGAAATACCAACATAGAATAGAAAGAATAGAATTAAGAAGCCTTCGGTCGGCCAAAAATCTTCAGGACGATAACTAAACCAGCCCCAGATTCCCGCAATCACAAAGGTAAAGACAAAGCCGACTAGATTCAGTAAACGCCACGATTTAAACCAAGCAATAGCGAAAATACCCGCATTTAACAGCGCATAAAAACTAAATAAGCCAATGTAATTATTGCTACCACTCGAGGTTAATAGCGGTGCTAAGAAGCCACCTACAGTCGCAAATACAGCTAGCGGCAAACTATTTTGCAAAACGGCTAAGGCAGTTGCCCCTACTACAAATAGCATTAAAAGAGCAAAAGCTGCCAAAGACGGAATTAAATGATAAAGGCTGTAAGCAGCAAAGACCGTCACATAGAGTAGCCCTACCCCTCCCGCTTGCAAGATCAGGCCGTATGCTCCTGCACGCTCACGCAACTTCCAACCAAAGCCTAACAACGCTAAAGCGCTGATGGCAGCACTTATCAAACGCAACTCAACCGGTACTAGATTACGCTGAATCGAATAACGCAGTAGGAAGACAACACCAATAAAGAGAATCACCACCCCTAAGCGTACAAAGGGATTACCACCAAATAACCAATCCTTAGCCTTGGTAAGTATGGAAAAACTAGGCTGCTGAGGTTCCAAAGCCATGCGAGTTTGCAGAGGCTCTTCTGTATAAACAGGCTCAGTATTAGATTTAGGTATAGCTTCAGTTGCAGCGGTGGGTGCATACACCTGTATGGGAACAGGCACTGGAGGAGCTGCTGCCACAGGGTCTGGCTCATAAAGCACTGGCTCACTGGTCGCAGGCTCCTCGTGTGCAGGAACTCCTTGTTTAATTTGAGTTTCTAGCTGATGAATACGCAAACTTAAGCTATAGACCCAGCCGAATAGAAAACCTAAAGCGCCACCGGTGAAGGGCGAATGCCCTGCAAAAGCGGCGAGCAAGGCACCAATGATAAGAAGAAAAATACTGAAAACCATAGTACTGACCTGTCAATAGTTTCAGTCAGTATATGCAAGCACCTCAAGCTAGCTGAGTGCTATAGGATAAGTGGCAAGTTGCACGCCAAACAGTAGCGTAAAATGCTACTTTCTAACTAAAAGATTACTACTTCCTTACCTTCAGTAGCGGCTTAATGCCTTTAGCTAGCGCTTCAGGTAGGCTATGCCTATCTCAACTAGTTCAAGAATCTTATGAACCTTTGGAAATTAGTTACTACCCTGTTTTTAAGTTTTATACTGTTTAGTTTTCAACCGGCCTCAGCGATTATGCCGCCCACCAAAACCACGATTTTAGTCTTTGGTGATAGCTTAAGTGCTGCTTATGGGATTCCAGTGGAAAAAGGCTGGGTGAATCTTTTACAAGAAAAATTAGGTGAAAACTTTCATGTCGCTAATGCCAGTATTAGTGGTGAAACCACCAGTGGCGGCTTAAATCGCTTACTGCCTTCTTTGAGTGCGATCAAGCCGCATTATGTCATTATTGAACTAGGTGCGAATGATGGTTTACAAGGTAAATCTGTCAAAGAAATACAGGCAAACCTTGAGCAAATGATTAAGCTTGCGACTGCAGAATCGGTCAAGGTTATTCTGCTTGGGATTCGCCTACCACCCAACTATGGAGCAAGCTATACCGAGCAATTTGATAAGATCTACAAGGATTTAGCAGAGCAATATAAGCTGCCTTTTGTTCCTTTTTTATTAGAAGGGGTCGCGACTGATTTTAATTTAATGCAAGCCGATGGTTTACACCCCACGGCTGAAGCCCAGCCAAAGATTCTTGAGCATCTGTGGCCAATTTTAGAACCTGTTTTAGTGGATGTGCTTAAGAAATAATGAAGCTTTATGTGCAAGCCGTGTTGTTATGCAGCATCGCTAGTCTAGTTGTAGGTTGTTTAGATACTCTCGGCCCCCAAACTGGCTCTTATAAACAGTTACCTAAAGGTATCAGTATTTCTGAGACAAATACTTTACTCGCTGAAACCCAAGTCGTACATATTGCTGATGGCGACACGCTCACAGTCCTTGGTCCTGATAAAAATACTTATAAAATTCGCCTTCAAGGCATTGATGCGCCAGAGAAAAAGCAGCCCTTTGGGCAAGCCTGCAAAGAATCTCTGATGCACCTGACCGATAATCAGCCTGCCGAAGTGGAGGCTTTCAAAAAAGATCGTTATGGACGTATCGTGGCAAAAGTTATCGTTAAGGGTAAAGATCTGGCTTTAGAGCAAATCAAAGCGGGTTGTGGTTGGCATTATACTGCTTATGCAAAGGAGCAGAGTGTACGTGATCAGAAGGCGTATGCTAAAGCCGAAGAACAAGCACGTGCTGCTGAGCGTGGTTTGTGGCAAGATGCAAAGCCAGTTGCGCCTTGGGACTTCCGCAAACAACAGCGCAATTAACCCCAGCAGTGAGAAATACTTGTGCTTAGTTACCGCCACGCCTTTCATGCCGGCAATCATGCCGATGTCTTAAAACATGCAACTTTAAGTTTAGTGCTGGAAAGTTTTAAACAAAAAGACAAACCTTTTATTTATCTAGATACGCATGCAGGCGCTGGGATTTATGATTTGGATAGTGACTGGGCACGCAAAACGCGCGAGTCGAATAGTGGTATTCAGCGTCTCTGGCATGAGCCAACGAAATGGCCTGAATTAAGTGCTTATTTTCAAATTCTCCAACACTTGAATACCGAGCAAGCGGGACAACAATTTTATCCTGGCTCTCCTGAGGTTGCACGGCAGCTCTTACGTCCCCAAGACCAACTACTTTTGATGGAATTGCATCCGCAAGAAATTGAGGTATTACGTGGGAATTTAGCTAAAGATAATCGCGTACACATCCATCATCGCGATGGTCTAGAAGGTTTAACCGCCCTTACCCCACCCACTCCACGGCGCGGTTTAGCCCTGATTGACCCTGCCTATGAGCGCCAAGAAGAGTATCAGCAAGTGGTGCAAGCGGTAAAAAAAGCGTATACACGCTGGCCAACAGGCTGCTATTTGATTTGGTATCCAATGCTGGCTAAAGCGCGTGATCGTAGCCTACGCTTATTGCATGATTTAAAAGAGAAAAGCAGCTTTAGTAGCTTATTAGTCGCTGAGCTGAGTGTTGAAACTCAACATCCCGATTTAGGCATGCATGGCTCAGGTTTAGCGATGATTAATCCGCCTTGGCAATTAGCGCAACAACTACAAACTTTATTGCCGCGCCTTAGGCAAACTTTACAATTAGATAGCAAAGCACAATGGCGAGTAGAGTGGCTGATTGAAGCAACCTAAACTAACCCACTAAGTGATAATGCTGCTGAATCCAAGCCTGAGCTGCCGCTAAATTGGGTAAAACTGCCGTAGCTTTAGAGAAATCATGGCCTTGTGATTGTGCATTCGGAATCGCAAGGCAAGTAATGCCCGCTCCCACAGCAGCCGCAACGCCATGCTCTGTATCCTCAATAGCAATGCATTCTTCTGCTTTCAATCCCAAGCGCTTAAGAGCCAATAAATAACAATCAGGTGCTGGTTTGCTCTGCTCAACATCATCATAAGAAACAATCGTCGCAAAATAAGCCGCTAACTGGTGCGAGCGCACTGTCGCATTCACAATACGCGCCCCCGCACCCGTTACAATGGCTTGCTGAATTGTTGGTTGCCGCTGAAAATAATTGAGAATATTCTGCGCACCCGCCATTAAGGGAAAGGCATTATCTTCTAGATAAGCATGCGCTACTTCTAACTTCTTAGTGACCAAATCATCCACAGCAGCGTTTAATTGAAAACGCTCCACCAGATCCCGTGCGTTATCAATCGTCGGCATGCCTGAATAAATCTGCATATATTGCTCAGACGAAATACTTACCCCATAAGGCTTTAGTACCTCCAGCCACATTTGATAATGGACAGCTTCGGAATCAACTAAAGTACCGTCGTGATCAAAGAGAATTGCTTTAAGCACCATAGGCCTTCTCGGCTGCTGTCCATTGCTGATAAGGATACTTGAGCAGGCTGACATTATAATAACGCTCAATCCCTGACACATCGATACCCGCCCAAGTAGGTCGTTGAAAATGCTCACCGATTTCCGCTAGCTCAACCTCAGCGACAAGCAGACCTGTATTTTCACCTGCAAATTCATCAATCTCCCAAGTCTTGCCAGCATACTCCACAAAGTGACGAGTCTTCTCAATAATTGGCCGTGCACAGAGTAGGTCTAATAGTTCTGCCGCATCTTGTAGGGGAATGCTGTATTCATATTCAGGGCGATGCGTACCAATCGTCATGCCTTTAATATTTAAAGTAGCTTGTTCATCCGCAATGCGCACCCGCACCGAAGCGGCTGGATTATTGCTCAAATAGCCTTGGCGAAATACTTCCGAACGACTAACTAAATTGCGCCACTCGTTGGAAATCAGAAGGAATTTATGCTCGATTTCTAGAGCCATTAGCAGCACTCATACAAATAAAACAGCAGTCTAGCAGATGACTGTCAATATTGTCCTAAACTCATTGGCCATGTTCAAAATTTAATTAACTACTATAACTTACCTAGGTTTATAGCTACTAAACACTAGTAATCTTAGTTATCCCTTACGTATCAATACACACCTATTCTTATGCCGCTCTTGGGTAAGACTGGAAAGTCACTTTATCGTTTACAGGTGTATTGTAAGAAAAAATCATCTATTCTTAATTAAAAAATTATTCAAATAAAAATAAATCTCCTTCAATTAAAAAATCATTATAGTTTTAAAAAATTTAATTAAAATTTTAGTAAAATCTATTTTAAATGAAATTTACATATTAACTTAAGACATCAAGCAAGCATATTACCAGAAAAAAGACATAAACTATGACAGCTATAATTACAAAAACAACAGTTACTGATGTAGCTAAGGAAACTAATAAAGATTTCCTATCCACCTTCATTGAGACAGAAAATATTGCTAAAGAGGGATTAGCAGGTGAACAAAGAGTTTGGCAGGCCTGTAAAAATGCCTTTAGTGGCAGACAGTGTCTTGCCTTTTGGCGTTACCCAATTTTTTCTAATCTTGGTGAGAAACGCAAAGAGCCTGATATTCTGTTGATTGATAGAGAACTAGGTGTCATTGTAATTGAAGTAAAAAGTATCAGCATAGATCAAATTCAAGCTATTGATGGTCATAGTTGGACTTATAATAATTTTTATAAAAAAAGCGGTAGTCCTTATGCGCAAGCAGAGGATTATTTGTTTGCAGTGTTAGGAAGAAGTGATAGAGAGCAAAAGCTACGTCGTCAAATAAGGGGGCGAGCTTTGGTTGCCTTACCAAATATCTCTGAATCTGAATGGAAGGCTAAAAATTTCGATCAGAGTTTAGCCTGTCCACCTATATTATTTGCTAATCAATTGGGAGCAGTAACTCTACTTAGAAATTTTGAGAATACCCCTCCTGTGCAAGCTGCTAGTAATCTCAGTGACTATCAGTGGGCGCTGTTATTATCAGTCATAGGTGGGTCGCAAGTCATGCGAAAACCTAAAATTGAACCTCAGCCTGAAGCTGGTGAGTTAGAGCTTGAACGCCTTAACATTATTAATCACATACGCAAAAGTATGTACTCTCTTGATTTACAGCAATTAAGTATAGCAATGGAAATACCACCAGGGGTACAAAGGATACGTGGTATCGCAGGCTCAGGTAAAACACTCTTGTTATGTCAAAAGGCAGCTCATATGCATTTAAAGCATCCTGACTGGGATATTGCACTGGTATTTTTTACTAGATCCTTATATGAGCACATGCAAAGTTCCCTTGATAAGTGGTTGCGACATTTTACTAATGGTGATACAGGCTATAATGATAAAGCTCGTTCAAAGTTAAAGGTTTTTCATGCCTGGGGAGCAAAGAATAGAGATGGAATATACCGATACATTTGTGAAAAGAATAATATTCGTCCATTAACAGTCAATGAAACTAATTATAAAAAGCCCAGTGAGGGACTCGCTGATATTTGTGGTCAGTTGCTAAAAAGCGGCAAAATACTTACACCTTTATTTGATGCCGTTTTGATTGATGAAGGACAAGATTTAGTCGTTGACAATCAACAATTAATGTACGAGGGAAAACAACCTATTTATTGGTTAATCTACCAATCATTAAAGAATTCTGACCCTGACGATACAAAAATGCGACGCTTAATTTGGGCATACGATGAGGCACAAAGTCTTGATACCTTGAAAATACCGGAGGCTAAAGAATTTTTTGGTGATAGCACTCTACTACAGCGTAGCTATAAAGGTGGTATTTTAAAAAGTCATATCATGAAACGCTGTTTTCGCACGCCCAAGCCCATTTTAATGCTTGCACAAGGTTTGGGCATGGGGCTAATGCGCAAAGAAGGGATGCTTTGTGGGATAACAGATCAAGAAGATTGGGATGCTATTGGTTACAAAGTGATTGCTGGGGACTTTAAAACAAAAGATCAAGATATTGTTCTAACGCGTCCCAACGAGAACTCACCCAACCCGACTCACCGACTGTACAGCCAGAAATGTATTCAATTTAAGCATTACCCATCTCGTCAAGAAGAGCTCCTGCATTTAGCTGAAAATATACAGCATAATTTAAAAGTCGAAAATATTCCGTCAGAATTGGGCATTTTAGTAGTTGTTTTAGGTAACGGTTATGAAGCCATAAAACTTGAAGAATATATTGCCTCTTTTTTAATCTCCTCAGGCATTGATATTTTTGTAGCAAGCGGAACTCGATTGAATCAACCCAATCCTAAATATCCTGATAATGATCCAGATGCTTTTTGGTATGCTGGCGGAGTGACTATATCAAGAGTTGTGCGCGCAAAAGGTAATGAAGCCGATATTGTATATGTTGTTGGTATGGATTTGGTTGCCGAACAAGAACATGATCTTCTTATGAGAAATCAACTTTTAGTAGCTGTAACCCGTTCACGTGGTTGGGTCGTAATGAGTGGCGTGGAACATGAAAACTGTTATCCTTTTTACGATGAAGTGAATGAAGCACTGACTAGTGCCAATAAAGGGGGGTTTTGCTTCAAGTATAAGAAAGATAAAACAATCGCTTATAATGAAGTTGATACTTCTGCTGATCATAATTAAAACAGATCATTTAAAACACTAGATGTAATCCAAGGTGGATAAAATCAAACTACAACTAACAACCTGATTAGTCACAAAGCACTTAAGCCTTAAATAAAAAAGGCCGGAATTAAGCTCCAGCCTTCTTTATAGAAAAATCATTAGCAGTTAATAACGGACTAGCGCCGAACCCCACGTAAAGCCACCACCAAAAGCCTCCAGCAATAGCATATCACCACGCTGGATACGCCCATCGCGAATTGCCGCATCTAACGCTAAAGGAATAGACGCTGACGAGGTATTGCCATGCTCACCTACTGTCACTACTACTCGATCCATTGGCATACTTAATTTCTTAGCGGTCGCTTGAATTATGCGAATATTGGCTTGATGTGGAACTAACCAATCGACATCGGCTTTGGTTAGTTGGTTAGCTTCGAGTGTCTCATCCACAATCCGGCCTAAAGTATTGACGGCCATTTTGAAGACTTCATTGCCCTTCATTTGCAAGAATGCGCCCGTTTCGCGGAGTAATTGATGATTCCGTGAAATACCTGCAGACACATTGAGCAAATGCTCATACTTCCCATCAGAATGCAAATGGGTGGAAAGAATACCAGCTTCATCAGAAGCTTCTAGTACAACAGCACCCGCTCCATCACCAAATAGGACACAGGTAGTGCGGTCATTCCAGTCAAGGATGCGAGTCATTACTTCGCTACCGACGACTAAAGCACATTTGCTAGTCCCGGCCTTCATAAAGTTATGGGCTACACCTAGGGCATAAATAAAGCCAGAGCAAGCTGCATTCACATCAAAAGCCGCCCCTGTAGAAATTCCTAGACGACCCTGCAACAGGCAAGCAGTACTTGGAAATACTAGATCAGGCGTTGAAGTGCCCATGACAATAAGATCAATATCTTCAGGGCGCTTACCCGCCATTTCTAAAGCACGACGGGCAGCTACTTCGGCTAAATCACAGGCAGTCTCGGTATCAGCCACATGGCGTTGACGAATGCCAGTACGCTCAACAATCCACTCATCATTAGTATCAACAGTTGATTCCAACTCACGGTTAGTGACTATCCGCGGCGGTAAATAACTGCCGGTACCAATAATGCGTGCATAACTCATACTGTTTGTCCTTCTAGCAAAGCCGCGATTTGCTTATTAATCCGCTGCGGAACTTGCTTAATAATTTCTGTGCGAGCAATGCTGATGGCATTCGCAAACGCTAGACTGTCTGCTCCGCCATGACTTTTGACAGCAATACCCTGCAAGCCTAATAAACTCGCCCCATTATAACGTCGTGGGTCAATTTCTTGTCGAAAATTATTCAAGACAGGCATAGAAATTAATCCAGCCAATTTACTTAAGAGATTTCGTGTAAAACTGCCTTTGAGCTTAGAGGAGATTAGTTTAGCCAAACCCTCACTAGTTTTTAGTGCTACATTGCCTACAAATCCATCACAGACAATCACATCGACTTCACCTAGATAAATATCATCCCCTTCGACATAACCAATATAGTTTAAGGATGAGTCTTCCAATAAAGCGTTAGCTGCCTTAACCTGCTCATTGCCTTTAATAGACTCTTGGCCGATATTTAGCAATCCGACTCTTGGGTTAGGAATTTCATCAATGGCCTTACTCAGTTCCGACCCCATCAACGCGAATTGATAGAGATGCTCAGCAGAAGAATCAACATTTGCCCCTAAATCAAGCATATGGGTATGCCCATTTAAAGAAGGCATCACCGTACAAATAGCTGGACGATCAATCCCTGGGAGCATTTTCAAGACAAACCGCGCAGTTGCCATTAAGGCTCCGGTATTGCCAGCACTCACCACCGCATCCGCTTGCTCTTCTTTTACCAGATTAATTGCCACTCGCATTGACGAGTCTTTTTTGCTTTTTAAAGCTAAAGCAGGCGAATCCTCCATGGTCACTACTTGGGAGGCATGCTTAATTTGTAAACGTTCCCCTTCAGTGAGGGTGTGTGAGCCTAAATTAGCGCGGATTTGTTGCTCATCCCCAACCAAGATCAGAGCAATATCTGCATGATTTTCTAGTGCTTTTTTGGCAGCCGGAACAACCACACTTAGCCCGTGATCGCCGCCCATCGCGTCTAAAGCAATGCGGTACAAGGTACCCATGCTATTCTCTCCTACAAAAAAATCGCGGGTCAAAGCCCGCGATTTTTATTCAAAAACATTCTGATCAGGCCAAGCCTTAATCATCACGCTTGATCTTGCTCTTCGTCTTCTACTTCAACAGCAGCTTTAATGATTTGACGGCCGCGATAAAAACCACCCGCAGTCATATGATGACGCAAATGAGTTTCACCTGAAGTTTGGTCTACTGAAGTAGTACGAGCGGTCAGTGCATCATGTGCACGACGCATGTCACGTTTAGCACGTGATTTACGAGTTTGTTGGACTGCCATAGCAATTTTACTCCGATTTCTTCCAGTCTTTTAAAGCAGCAAAAGGATTTGCTTTTTCTTCTGCAGCCGAATCTTCCAAGTCAGCTGGCGAGCCTTCAAATAATGGCTTTACCGGTTGACAATGCTCATGCCGAGGCACTACGGGCAAGGCTAAAAGAATTTCATCTTCTATAAAATCCCGCACGAAGATACGCTCGTCGTCGACAATATACAGCTCGTAACCCTCTTCTTCAGGTTCACGATCTACTTGGGAGGTGGTTAATACCACATTGATTTGTGTATCAACTTTCACCCATACAGGTTCTAAACAACGTTGGCAGCTTAACATTAGCTCGCCTTTTACTGACCCTGTAATCAACGGCAAGCCGCTTGCAGAATGAGTAAAAATCATTTCCACCGCAAATTCACTGTCCGTTGATTCTGCGGCTAATTCACGTACACGTGGTAATTGCTGCAATGGCAAAACGCCCAATAAACTTCGGCGCTGCTCAATCAGACGGAAAGGATTAACTTCAATGGGTAACCTGTTCGACATAAGCGCGCGATTATATGAATCTAGGGGTAGGAGTGTAAAGAAAAATCACAAATTATTGCGGCAAAACCTGCTTGATTTTTTCTGGTTTGCGTAAGATGCTGGCGCGTTTCTTTGCTATCTTGAGTCAACCATGTCTAAAACTCTAGTCCTAGCTTCTACCTCTATTTATCGACGCGAATTATTAGAGCGTTTACAGCTACCGTTTATCACTGCTGCACCCCACATTGATGAAACTCGCCTACCAAACGAATCAGCTTATCAAATGGTAGCGCGCTTGGCTCAACAAAAAGCGGCCGCCATTGCTCGTCAATATCCAGATGCTTTAATTATTGGTTCCGATCAATGTGCCGTCTTAGGTGAACAGATTTTAGGTAAACCCCATACCCACGAAAAAGCGATTGAGCAGTTAGCAGCCTCTTCAGGAAGAACTGTCGAGTTTCTAACCGGTCTATGTGTATTTGATACTCAAACACAAACCTCTCAACTTGATGTGATTTCCTTTCAAGTCGAATTTCGAGCGCTTGAAGCTTTCGAGATAGAAAATTATCTGCGCCGCGAACAGCCTTATAATTGTGCCGGTAGTTTTAAGTCAGAAGGGTTAGGCATTAGCTTATTTAAACGCATGCAAGGCGATGACCCAACGGCTTTAATTGGCTTACCCTTGATTCGTTTATGTACCATGCTGCGTGAGCACGGCTATCTCATTCCTAGTGCTATTTAAACTGTTGAACTAAAGCAGCAAATACAGGCTGAGTATCAGGGCGAATACCACGCCACAACTCAAACGCTTCGGCGGCTTGCTCAATCAGCATACCTAGGCCATCAAAGACTTGCACCGCGCGCTGCTCATAGGCCCAACGCATAAAGGGGGTAGGTTCGCTGCCATACATCATGTCATAGCCTATGCCACCTTCACCCAAGCAATTTGCTGGTAACTCAGGCAATTCACCTTGCAGGCTTGCCGCAGTGCCATTAATAATAATATCAAACGAAGCATTGATCGCGTCAAATCCCCCCCCCATGATTTCACCATAAGGTTTGAACTCATTGGCTAAATCACTAGCAGTCGCAGCGGTACGATTTGCTAATTGAACTAAAGCCGGTTGAGCTTCTAATAAAGGTTGAATGATACCGCGTACTGCTCCACCTGCCCCTAAAACTAGCACTCTTTTGCCTTGTAGAGCGACCTGTTTATTCACTAATAGATCGCGCATCATCCCTAAGCCATCCGTATTGTGGCCATAAATACTTTGATCAGCTCGCAACATTAAAGTATTTAAAGCACCTGCAATTTGCGCATAAGAACTAAGCTCATGCGCAAATGCCCAAGCATTTTGCTTAAAAGGAATCGTGACATTACACCCACGTAGACCCTGTGCAAATAACTCATCCACCTTCGTCTCAAACTCACCTAGCGGCACGAATACAGCCTGATAATCCAAGTTCTGCTGGGTTTGCTCAGCAAACAAACGATGAATGAGTGGAGATTTACTATGAGCAATGGGATTCCCAATGACCGCATAACGGTCAACTTGCACAGACATACACATTCCTTCTAAACAGTTAGTCCATCGATAATACAACTTCGGTATTAGTTTTGGATTTTAACTGAAAAGCACGGCTGCGTTCCTTATTGTTTAACACTGCCACCGCTTTGTAAGCGCCTGGGCGTAAATTTAAGGTAGCCGTGTGACGTGCTATGGTTTCGACTGGATTCCGCATATCATCCATTCGATAAACCTTCCATAACACATTCGTGAAAGCCGGATTATTTTGCAAAGTTGCTACTAACTTCACTATACCATCTTCTTCTAAAACGGCCGGGTCAGCCGCCACTACAGATAAGTGCCAAGTAAACACCACACCTACCAGTAACGCTCTACAATACATGCCCTTTTTTTCGCCTCTCATAACTTACACTCCATGACAGGTCAACAGCGCTGTTTATTCTTATTGTCTTCCTAGTCTTATGCTTAAACAGAGTCCTTTCTGCTGGGGTTTAAGACTACTCTCTAACCAAGTTACCTTTAATGATAGCCAAAATGCTGAATATTTAAGCGATTTTTTTATATCTCCAGTAACCACCTTAGGAACACAGGCCATCGGAAAAGCCTGTGGACTTGTTTTTAATCACTTTATACTTTAGGTAAAGATTGCCATTTTAGCAGAGTAAATTCATAGCAATGCAAGCGCCAACGAATTACAGCACACTCAAACAACGACACCTATTATTTGGCAGCCGTGAATTTGTAATTAAAGCACCTGAGTCTTTACTAGTCAGGGAACGCTCACTTGGGCGTTTTCATGAAACACAGATCCCACTTAGCGTCCTTGATCCCTCGCCTACTTATTCCTCCTCCTTTTCTTTAAAGTGGTTATTTCATAGTTTATTCGTCGGTACTTTAGCAGGCTTCGTATTTTATTGGGCAGCCATGAAGAGCATGTTAGCCCTGTATATTTTGGCTGGAATTTTAACAGCTACCACTCTCGTACTCGGCTATCGCTTCTTTTTATATACTACAGATTTGGTAATTTTTAGGCACCTCCATACACGTGAGAATTTTTTATACATCTGGCAAAACCGCCCCAAGCGCAAAAAAGTTCAAGAATTTGTGCAAAATCTCAGTGTCTTGATTCAAGAACAGCAGCAAGCCAAGCTAAATTTAAAGCCTATGTTATCTACACCAATCCCACCACTGGCTATAAACCCATCGCCCGTTTTGCCAGCTGATATTTAAGTAGCGGGAATTGATCAACCGTATTCAGCCCTCTATTCCTCAGCACCTGCCAAGGCGCTAGGGTATTGCCAAACATTAGACTAAAACCCTCCATCGCCTTTTGCGTCAAAAGATTATCACCCCGCCGTGCGCGCTCATAACGACGTAATAACTTCAACGCACCATGATCCGTATGTGCATTAGCTAAAATCAGTTTGGCTAAAGCTTGTGCATCCTTAAAACCTAAATTGACACCCTGCCCAGCTAAGGGATGAATGGTATGCGCTGCATCACCAAGTAAGGCAATTCGCTCGCAGACATAGTGTTGTGCATGCAAACCCCGTAAAGGAAAAGCTGCACGCTCACCAATCTTAATAATCTCACCTAGGCGAAAATCTAAAGCTTGGCCCAATTCACGTTGAAAACGCTCTTCATCCCAGAGCAAAGCAGCATCAGCTTGATCAGACGGTAAAGTCCAAACAATAGAGCAGCCTTGGGAATGAGGTAAAGGCAAAAAAGCCACTGGCCCTTTGGGCAGGAAGCGCTGCCACGCGGTTTCCAGATGAGGCAATGAGGTATAAGCGGTACAGACCACCGCCTTTTGCGCATAATCTAAAACCTCATAAGGCAGCTCTGCCAAACTACGCACCACCGACTGAGCGCCATCCGCGCCCACTAAGAGCTGTGAGCTTAACTGGCGACCATTCGTTAGCGTGACTTGAATCTGCTGTTGAGTTAGTTCAAAGCTACTTAAACGAGCTGGACATAGTAGTTCAACGCTAGGATAGGATTTTAAAGTGTCTAATAAAGCTAATTGTAAAACTCGATTCTCAACAATATGTCCTAAATCAGGCTCACCTATCTCGGCTGCTTCAAAGCGAATTACTCCAGAACCAGTTGCATCCCAAACCTGCATATTCTCATAAGAGGCAGCACGCATTTTTACGACACTGTCCCAAGCACCTGCTTGCTCCAGTAAGCGCTGGGAAGCTCGGCTCAAAGCAGACACACGATTATCGAAAGGATCATCGACTGAAAATGCGGGTGGAACTGCTGCTTCTAACACCGCCACCTGCTTGCCTGCTTGACCAAGTAAACAAGCCAAAGCAGCACCCACCATGCCACCACCGGCGATAATAATTTCGTAATCCATGTCTAATCCTTTCTAGGTCTTGCGCACAATATAGCAGGATTAGACATGAAGATTAATTTTCCAAGGCTTGCAAACTGGTTATACTTGCGGCCATTTTCAGCTTGACCTAGGACAGTTTCGCTATGGCACACGATGCTCACGATACAGCTAATATTCTCGTCGAGGCTTTGCCTTATATTCAACGCTATGCGGGTAAAACCATTGTGGTGAAATACGGTGGTAATGCGATGACTGAGGAAAAGCTTCAGCTCGGCTTTGCGCGTGATATTGTACTGCTAAAGCAAATCGGCATTAATCCAGTAGTAGTGCACGGTGGCGGCCCGCAAATTGGTGAGATGCTGAATCGCTTGGGCAAGGAAAGTAAGTTCATCGAAGGCATGCGTGTTACCGATGCTGAAACGATGGATGTAGTGGAAATGGTGCTTGGCGGCTTAGTCAATAAGCAGATCGTGAACATGATTAACCAAGCCGGTGGACGCGCAGTTGGCCTAACCGGCAAAGATGGGCATACCATTATTGCTGAAAAAATGGCAATGAAGACCAAAAATGCTCAAGGCGAACTGGAAGAGGTGGATTTAGGCCATGTAGGTGAGGTGACTAAGATCAACTCACGCTTCTTGCGCTTATTGGATGAAGATCGTTTTATTCCAGTGGTCGCACCGATTGGGGTTGGCTTAGATGGAACGACTTACAATATCAATGCGGATTTAGTTGCAGGTAAAATTGCTGAAGTCTTAGGGGCAGAGCGCTTATTACTCCTTACCAATATCCCTGGTGTCTTGGATAAACAAGGAAAATTGCTCACTTCCCTATCCCAAGAAGATATTCGTCGTTTAATGGATGACGGTACGATTCACGGCGGGATGCTGCCGAAGCTCAACTGTGCGATTGATGCGATTCGCGGTGGGGCGAATAATGCCTGTATTATTGATGGTCGGGTTGAACATGCACTTTTATTAGAGTTGCTCACTGATCAAGGCATGGGCACAATTATTACCCGTTAATCTTATTCGCTAAGCTTGCTGCTTGCTATTTCAGATAGTGGGCAGCACCACTGGATTAATCATGACTGCTTACCCCAAAAGTACTCAAACCCTGCTGGATAAAGCCACTACGCTGAGCGGTGCAGGCTTCGATATTGTTTACGACTATAATTTACCTATTTCTTCCAGCGTCAAAATCGCTGGACGCGAAGGCCGTGAGCAACATGAAATTGTGCTGCGCTTACCCAGCGATGAAAATAATTATTTGATTGCTTGGCAAGCTGCCTTTGTCTTGCATCAATTTCAAATGCCAGAAACCGAGCGTGCCAACCTCAAACCTGAGCCAGCGGCTTTAGCTCCTGTAAAAAAAGAATTGTTGGATATGCATCCGCAAATTCCGATTAGTCAGCGGGAAAATTTTAGCGAGCATGTGATTGGTGGCGTATTAACCCAATTACGCTCCATGCCGGTGGGGATGCTGATTGATATTGCTCTGCATCGGGAGTATGCAGAATTACACGCCACTCAACGCCAGTCTTTAATTAATCAAGTGGTGGAACATATTGGCTGCTTACAAATGACGCCGGATATGTTCCCGCGTACTTTGCTGCGTGCTAATCAAGTGATGAATGCAGCCCAAGCTTTAATGGTCGCAAACCTCTTTGAAATGCCTGATATTTTTGCACCCTATCAAACTGTGGGGATGGAAGCAGCAGCGACTTTACTGTTGGATGCGTGTATGAATCAGATTTTTGATGAGACTTTAGATCGTGAACTCATTGATATTTGGGGCAGAGCCTTAGGGATTGAGGCTTGGTATCGTTGGGCTTAAGGTTTTAAAAGTGACTCAAATAACTTGAGTCACTTCTGCACAAGAACCAACTACTGTGCGCATAAATTGCTGTATTCTGAGCAGGATAACCCACTCAGAATACGCAGCCGAATTTACTTAGGTAATTTACCTTGAATACCCTTTACGTAGTAATCCATTTTGGATAAATCTTCGTCACTGATATTGCTACCTGCAGCCACCCGCTCTTTGCCATCTTGATCAACGACTGGGCCTGCAAATGGATGTAATTTACCAGCGATCATATCCGCTTTAGCCTGTTCAACTTTATCCGCTACCTCTTTAGGTACGGCTGGATTTAGGGGGGATAAACCAATCATGCCTTCTTTCACCCCACCCCAAATTGAAGTTGGTTTCCAAGTTTTATCTAAAACTTGTTGCACTTGATCAATATAGAACTGCTCCCAATGATGAGTCACAGCGGTTAATTGATATTTAGGGCCATATTTAGACATATCAGAGTTGTAACCAATCGAGTATTTACCCTTCTCTTCCGCAGCAGAAACGACGGCGGTGGAATCAGTGTGATGAGTAATAATATCTGCACCTTGATCAATTAAAGCGACAGTGGCTTCACGCTCGCGACCTGGGTCAAACCAAGCATTAACCCAGACTACTTTGACTTCTGCTTTCGGATTAACACTTTGTGCACCACGAATATACGCATTAATGCCCATGACCACTTCAGGAATCGGGAAAGCAGCCACATAACCCAAGGTATTCGATTTAGTCATCGACCCTGCAATGATACCCGACAAATAGCGCCCCTCATAAAAGCGCGCATTATAGTTACCCAGATTAGCTTCTGTTTTATAGCCGGTCGCATGCTCGAAATAAGTCTCTGGGAAAGCTTTGGCTACTTTAACCATTGGGTTCATAAAACCGAAGGACGTACCGAAAATCAGCTTATTACCACTTGAGGCCAGATCACGTATCACCCGCTCCGCTTCCGCACCTTCAGGAACACTTTCGATATATTTGACCTGAATTTTATCGCCAAACTTTTCTTCAATCGCTTTACGGCCTAGATCGTGCTGATAAGTCCAACCTGCATCACCAATGGGACTGACATGCGCAAAGCCAATCTTTAAAGGCTCATCAGCAGAAGCACTGCCAGCCACCGCCATACTACTAGCTAATAGCAAGCTGCTCATCAAGGTTTTAAAGCGTAGTGCTAAGGAATATTTAGTCATCTATTTTAAGCTCCCAAAGTCTCACAAAGTCTTAGTGAAGTTCATTATGCCAAGGTTGACCCAAGGAAGCGGGCGCATTTAAGCGAATTACCCCCGCATCACGTGAAATCAGCACTAACACAATAATCGTCGCCAGATATGGCAACATGGATAAAAACTGCGAAGGAATTTCTACACCCAATCCTTGCACATGGAATTGGGCAATCGTGACACCCCCAAATAATAAAGCCCCAATCAATACCCGCCCAGGTCGCCAAGTCGCAAACACAACAAGCGCTAAGGCAATCCAACCACGTCCAGCTGTCATCCCTTCTGCCCAGAGTGGGGTATAAGCAATCGACAAATACGCACCACCAACACCTGCCATCGCTCCCCCAAAAAGTACCGCTAAATAGCGAACCCGAATCACCCGATACCCTAAAGCATGAGCAGACGAAGGCGACTCACCGACAGCACGTAAGATCAACCCAGCGCGGCTTTTATATAAAAACCACCAAATGCCAACAAAAGCAACAACAGCCAAATAAACCAAAATATTATAAGAAAATAGTAATTTCCCCACGATAGGCAAACTACTTAAAACTGGAATACTGATTTCCTTCAAACCATCCAAAGCCACACTGGTATAGCCTTGTCCAATAAAGGCACTTAAGCCGATACCAAAAATAGTTAAGGCTAAGCCAGTCGCTACTTGATTAGCCATCAAGCTTAAAGTAATAAAGCCAAACATCAAAGCCATCCCTGCACCAGCTAACGCGCCAACTATAACCGCCAGCCACAACTGCCCAGTTTCTGCAGCTGTCATAAAGGCAAACACAGCCCCGACTACCATCATGCCTTCAACGCCTAGATTTAGGACACCGGACTTTTCCACGACTAATTCGCCTAAGGCCGCGAAAATTAAAGGTATGGCAGCGGCCACAGTAGCTGCTAGGATTAACACCAAAGTATTCATATCCATATTAAACAGCTCCTGCTGAAGCTTTGGGTACCCAGCGCAGTTTGAATTGAATTAACACATCCGTGGCTAATAAGAAAAACAACAGCATGCCTTGGAAAACACCGCTGACCGCTGCAGGCAAGGCCAATTGCATTTGCGCCGACTCACCGCCTAAATACAATAAAGCCATAAGCAAACTCGCCAGCACAATACCCACCGGATGCAAACGCCCCACGAAGGCAACAATAATCGCTGCAAAGCCATAACCGGGGGAGATTGGAATTAATAACTGCCCGATGGGGCCTGCCACTTCAGCAGTACCTGCTAAGCCAGCGGCTGCACCACCAGCAAGTAAGCCTAACCAGACCATTTTTTTCTGTTTAAAGCCCGCATATAAAGCTGCTTTTGGTGCTAGACCCGCAACACGCATTTGAAAGGCAATTAAACTCCAACGAAAGAAAATACCTGCAGCAAGGAGTGCTAAAACCGTAATAAAGATCCCTGCGTGGACGCGAGTACCCTCGAGCATAATTGGCAAAATGGCTGAGCTTTCAAATAATTTAGATTGGGGGAAGCCATAACCATCCGGATCACGCCAAGGGCCATGAATCAACCAGCTCAAAACCAAATTTGCCACATACACCAACATTAAACTGACCAGAATTTCACTGGTGTTAAAACGGGTGCGCAAGAAAGCCGGAATGCTTGCCCAGAACATGCCACCTAAAGCACCTGCTATAAACATTAAGGGCAATAAAATCCAAGCACTAGTCGTTTCATACAGCCATAAAGCTACTCCACCCGCTGCAATCGCCCCCATTATTAGTTGACCTTCCGCACCAATATTCCAAATATTTGCACGAAAACCGACCGCTAAGCCCAAAGCAATTAAAGCCAAAGGCGACGACTTAATTAGAAGTTCGCCAAAGCCATACCAATCATTGATTGGCTCAATAAAGAAAGCATGAAAAGCTTTGAGCGGAGGCTGGCCTAAAATGGTGAAGACAACCATCCCCACAACGAGCATTAAAGCCATTGCCAGTAGTGGTGAGAGATAAACCATTAAACGTGAAGGGGCGGGGCGTGGTTCTAAGCGCAGCATTAGGCAGCCCTCTGTTGACTAGCATGATTAGCGTGTGTACCACCCATGAGTAAGCCAATTTCTTCGATACTGGTTTCAACCACTGGTTTAGCTGCCGATAATTGCCCACCCGCCATCACTGCAATCCGGTCACAAATTTCAAATAGCTCGTCTAGCTCCTCAGAAATCACCAGTACAGCAACCCCTGACTGACTTAAATCTAATAAAGTCTGGCGGATAAAACTAGCAGCGCCTACATCCACCCCCCAAGTAGGTTGAGCGATAACGAGGACTTCAGGGTTGAGCATTAATTCACGGCCAACAATATACTTCTGTACATTACCGCCTGATAAGCTTTTGGCAGCTGCTTGCGAGCCAGCCGCTTTCACATTAAAACGCTCAATACAGGCTTTAGAAAACTCCCGAATTTTAGCGTATTGAATCCAACCTTTCTGCGCCAAACTACTTGAATAACCTGTCAACAAAGCATTCAACTCTAAAGACATTTCTGGTACTGCACCACGCCCCAAACGCTCCTCGGGGACAAAACGCAAACCTAAACTTCGTCGTCCCGCTGCATCCAGTTGCCCAGCTTCCTGACCCTTGATTAAAACCTCTGCACGCTGCCCCGGTTGTTCGCCACTTAAAGCATACAACAGCTCTTGCTGGCCATTGCCAGAAACACCTGCAATCCCCACAATTTCACCAGCATGCACACTCAGTTGAACCTGCTCTAAAGATGTACCAAAGGGGTCAGTGGTTGCTCGGCTGAGCTCATTAATCACTAAACGCGGCTCGCCCACAGCACGGGTGCTGGCACGCTGATAAGCAGGCAATTCTTTACCAATCATTAATTCTGCTAGGCTTTTGGAGCTTTCTAGTTGTGGATTCGCTGTACCCGTCACCTTGCCCCCACGTAACACGGTAGCGGTATGACAGAGTTCGCGAATCTCATCTAATTTGTGGCTGATATAGAGAATACTGCAACCCTCCGCAGCCAAGCGGCGCAAAGTTTCAAATAATTTACGGACTGCTTGCGGTGTAAGGACTGAGGTTGGTTCATCCATAATCAACAGCTGCGGCTCTTGCAATAAACACCGCACAATCTCCACACGCTGACGTTCACCCACTGATAATAAATGGACTAAACGATCTGGCTCTAGCGGTAAACCATAACGATTCGATACTTCAGTAATCCGTGCAGAGAGTGCTTGCATATCCTGCTTTTGATCCAGCGCTAAAGCGATATTTTGGGCAACCGTTAAGGTGTCAAATAGGGAAAAATGCTGAAACACCATGCCAATTCCTAATGCACGGGCTTGAGCAGGGCTACGAATTTGTACAGCTTGTCCATTCCAAAAAATGCTGCCGGTGTCAGGTTTAACCACCCCATATACAATCTTCATTAGGGTGCTTTTACCTGCACCATTTTCCCCCAAGAGTGCATGAATCTCACCGGGCTGCACGACTAAATCAATAGCTTGATTGGCTACCACCGAAGGATAACGCTTAGTAATACCCCGTAGCTCTAAACGCGGTGGAACAGCATTAAGGCTCATGTATCTGATCTCCTGAAGCAGCTTGGCTCTCTTCCCGCAACTGCAATAATTGTGCCGCGACACTAATAGCAATAGCGGCTGGCTGTTTAGCTTGAATGCCACTAATACCAATCGGGCAAACTAATTTAGCAACTTGCTCGGTACTCAACCCCTGATCAAGCAAATGTTTACGAAAACGCGCCGCTTTAGTCGCTGAACCGATTAAACCCACATAAGCTAAATCTGAGCGCACTAATAACGCAGCACAGAGTTCTAAATCAAGACTGTGCTCATGGGTCATGATTAAACAAAAACTATCGGCAGGGACTTGTTCAGCCGCGAATAGGGCAGGGTCTATCACCGAATAGCTAAGGCTAGCTTGCCCAACTGACAAACTAGGGAATAATTCAGCCCGATTATCCACCCAGTGGATATGCCAATCTAAAGGCAATAAGATGGGTACTAACGCTTGCGCCACATGCCCTGCACCAAAGATAACTAAGTGAGCGGGTGATGGAGTAAAGCTTTCAATTAAATAAAACTTTCCCGCCTCAGGTTCAAGCAATTGAATGTCGTGATCCGAGTGAGTGTCAACTAAGTCTCGGCCTCGTCCTGTATGTGGCCACAATTGAGGATAGGCGCGTAAGCTTGTACTTAAACCCCGCTGCCAACGCGCTATCAAAGTCTCAAACCAAGCTATGTCAGCCAGCGGAAAATATTCATAATGAATACTAGCGACACCACCGCAGCATTGATCTAAATGTGGGCCGAGAGTAAATACTTCGATGCTGCTAATAGCTTGAGGCTGCGTGAGTAACTGCCGAGCACGTTTACTCGCTTGCCATTCTAAACGACCACCACCAATCGTGCCGCAACAAGCTTGGGCAGTAATCAACATACGCGCACCCCTCTCGCGTGGTACAGAACCAAGGGTTTTCACTAAGGTAATCAGTACACAAGGCTGTTGGTCATCGATAGCCACTTGCAGACCACGCAGCCAATCAGGTAAACCAAGGGTGGAACGAGTGAGGGTTGGCATCGTATCGAGTGCACTTATACAGCGGATGGGTTGCCAGCAGATTATTACAGCTAAGCCTTGTATTCAATTGATTTCTAAATTGGATACTCAGCATAGGCACACCCACTCGCTTGCTTAGTTAATACTCTGGCGTATACTGACCAATCAATACCACAGCAAACTTATAAAATTTCTAGGAATTCTTAGCATGATCACGCGCCGCCAGCTCTTAACGACTAGTTTGGGTTTATCCGCTAGTGCGCTCCTAGGTTTATCCTCTTCTACTCAAGCTATCGTTGCACCCAGTCGTTGGCGCATGCCTGATGAAAGTGAAGCACATACCCGCACCTGGATGGCCTTTGGTGCGAGTGCTGCGATTTGGGGTAAAGAGCTACTACCCGAAACCCGCCGTAGCCTCGCCCTACTTGCTAATACCATCGTGAAGTACGAACCCGTAAGCATGTTAGTGCGTGACAAAGAATATTCACTAGCTGCCAGTATGCTTGACCCCAAAATTAACTTAGTAGTAGCACCACTCAATGATTTATGGATACGCGATACCGGCCCTAGTTTTGTCCTCGATGATCAAGGCAAAAAAGCCGCTGTAAAACTTAACTTCAATGGCTGGGGGAAAAAACAGGTACATAACTTAGATAAAAATGTCGCCGACCTAGTTGCAGGCCAAGCTAATGTGCCGGTGCTCAATACCAGTTTAGTGTTAGAGGGTGGTTGTCTTGAAGTCGATGGACAGGGTACAGCGATTATCACCGAAAGCTGTGTGTTAAATAAAAACCGTAATCCGGGTGTTTCTAAAGCACAATTTGAAGATTTACTGATGCCGCTATTAGGTTTAAGCAAAATTATTTGGCTGCCCGGAATTAAAGGTAAAGATATTACGGATGGTCATACCGATTTTTATGCACGCTTTGCCCGCCCCGGTGTGGTATTAGCCGGTTATGATTCTGATCCGGACTCATTTGATCATGAAGTGACTTTAAAGCATTTAGAAATTTTAAAAAGCGCCACCGATGCGACTGGCAAAAAGCTGCAAGTGATTAAACTACAAGCACCTATCGATATTCGTGATACTTTCTTAAATAATGAATTTGCCGCTGGTTATATTGGTTTTTATGTGTGTAATGGTGCAGTGATTATGCAGAATTTTGGCGATGCGGCTGCGGATAAAGCGGCCAAACTGGCAGTGCAAAAAGCTTTTCCGAATCGGAAAATTGAACAGATTAATGTCGATGGAATTGTAGCAGGCGGCGGCAGTATTCACTGTGCCACCCAGCAAGAGCCGAAAATTGTTTAAGAATAAAGTGAGCTTTAAATAGCAACAGACTTCATCCAGACAACTTGCTTTATCTGATTTATCCCCTAGATTAGTTAGTATATGAATAACAAGGCTAGGCTAGGGTATGAATTGGTCTGAACGCGTCACCGCTTGGGCGAATCCGAGCAAAAATCCAGAGTTAGAACCGGTATTTGCTCAGCAAGCACAGTCCTTACCGATCTTGTGGTTGCTGGGCAAAACTGGTGCTGGCAAATCCTCCCTCATTCAGGCGCTGACTGGCGATAGTAAAATCGATATTGGCAATGGCTTTCAACCCTGCACTAAAACTGCCAATGTCTATGACTATCCACAAGATAAGCCTCTGCTACGCTTTCTCGATACCCGTGGTCTGTCGGAAGCTGATTATGATGCGCGTGAAGATATAGCAGCCTGTGAAGATCGTAGCCATGCTTTGTTGATTGTACTGAAAGCGGATGACCCTGAACAAAGCGATGTCGTCAAAGCCTTAAAACAAATCCGCGCTTCTGGAAAAATTAAAAATTACTTGGTCGTGCACACTGGTATTTTGCAAGTATCTGACTTGATTCAACGCCAACAGGCTATTGCCCATAATCAAGCTCAAGTTGAAAAAGTCTTAGCGCAAACACTGGATCAAGTGGCGGTGGATTTCATTGCAGACGATCCGGCTCAATCCGGTGTTTCTGAATTAAAACAAGCTTTAGCAGACTTGCTGCCAATTCTGGCACAATTCAATGATGAGCAATTGCATACGAATCAAGAAGAAAAAAACTTCATCCATTTGAAAAAAGAAGTGCTCTGGTATGCCGGAGCTGCGGCGGCAAGTGACGTCCTGCCAGCCGTCGGTTTAGTCGCCGTTCCAAGTATTCAAGGCAAAATGCTCCATAGCCTTGCAAATCAATATGGGGTGGAATGGGATAAAAAACTACTGAGCGAGTTTGCTACAGCGTTGGGGGCTAGTTTTGGAATCAAATACGCGACCCGTTTGGGTTTGCGCCAATTGGCCAAATTGATTCCAGTGTATGGGCAGACCATTGGAACGGCAACAGCTGCAAGTATAAGTTTTGCCACTACCTATGCTTTAGGCCGCGCGGCGAGCAAATACCTCTATCATCAAACTCAAGGCGAAGCAGTCGATCAAATCGAGTTACAGACTTTATATGAAGACGCCATGCGCGCTTTATTGCCTAAATTAAAGAACGATAAAGACAATCAAGATGCGCCAAACTCAAACCAGCCTAAGTAGTTTCCTGCGTCTCTCTGAACGCATTGCACCTTTTCTCGCCCTGGTGGTTGGGATTCCTCTGCTGGTGGTGCTGGGCTTTGGAATCATCTCGATTTATCGCGAAGGCTATCTGCTCGCTTTAGTGCTACTCATTACTGTTTTGACTTTTGTAGCTGCAGTACCTCTCTTTTTTCTGCGTCGCCAAGTAAAAAAAGGGATTGATACGAAGCATTTGAGTGAAGAAACTTGGGTCAAAGCTTCGAAAGACTGGACAGCATTTGATCTGCAAGTTTGGGCACTCTTAAATAAAAGCCTTGAAGAAAAGCTTGCCGCCAATGCCGATTGGTCCATGATGCGACCTTATAGTTTGGAACTAGCCTCAATGGCGGCTGCACAATATCACCCTACGCGTTCACGGCGTGAGTTAGCTTTTACGCTTCCCGAAGCCTTGCGCATGACCGAAGAAGTCAGTCGGCGTTATCGGGTCTTAATCATGCAACACGTACCTTTAGTGGAAAAGCTGAACTTATCGATGGTGCGGATGGTTTACGACCATCGTGACAAACAGGAAGCGATTCAAAATGTCTGGAATATTTATCGCATCATTCGAGCGTTTACACCCGCTGGGTTAATTGCTGAGGCACGTGGGCAACTCTTAGATCATGTCTTCACTGACTTAAAAGATGAAATTCAAGCCAAGCTTAAACAAGCCTTGCTGCAAGAAGTTTCCAGTGTAGTGATTGATCTCTACAGTGGACGCTTTAAGGTCAGTAATGAAGAATTAAGCGCTAGTGAAACTTTAAAAGCCGATCAAGCGCGCTTAGCTGTACCCCTTGAACCCTTACGGGTCTGCTTAATTGGGCAGGTCAGCGCGGGTAAATCATCCATTATCAATGCCTTGATTGGTTCAATGGTCGCGGAAGTCAATCAACTGCCGTCTACTCGCACTGCAACGGTTTATCAAGCCAAATTAGAGAATGAGGTGGATGCTATGCATTTGGTAGATCTACCCGGCTTAGATGGTCAAGCTGACAATGATGCGTATTTGCTGGAGCAAATGATGCAAAGCGATGTGGTGCTGTGGGTGCTCAAAGCCAATCAACCTGCTCGTGCCTTGGATACTAAATTTAAAGAGCAATGGCAAACTTGGCTGAATGATCCCAAGCAACGCGCACGCCGCCAACCCATTCTATTAGGGGTACTGAATCAAGTGGATCGCCTTGCTCCACAAAATGAATGGCAACCTCCTTATGATTTGCAAAATCCGCACAACCAAAAAGCCCGAAATATTCGTGATGCTTTGGATTACAACCAAAAACTCCTCAATTTCCAGTCGATGATTCCGCTATCCGTCAGTGAAGATAAGCCCACTTACAATCTGAATGAACTAGAAAAACTCCTTGATCACTATTACGAACAAGGTATGCAAGTGCAGCTTAATCGACGCAGGCTGGAAGCTAGTGATAGCTTTTCGGTGCAGGAACAGTTTCAGCGGGCTTATCGGTTGGGAAAATCCTTATTTAATTCAATATCCAATACGGCTAATAACAAATAACTTTAAATCACTTTTTGCCAAAGGCATTTAACTCAACATATGAAAAATAATAAAAAATAAAACTTAATTTATTTTGTCAATTTTTTGAATAAAAAGGAGATCTAGTTGAAATTAACTGCTAGCACGGAAATAGTAAACTCACCTTTATTTAAGATTAAAACCTGATACCCAGAGCTGATCTTAATACCAGGCAATGTTAGTGCATCTAAATAACGTTATGATTTTAAATGCACTAGCATTTAGAGACTACCAACTATATCTCAACCCCAAAGCCCCACCCCAAACACTACTGCGCTCAATAATCGGGCTATCACTAATCTGTGAATCATACGCAGTTACCGCAACATCACCTACCAAAGTCAGTTTTGGACTTAAAGGTTGTTCGACTTCTACCCCTGCTTTAAAAGCAAAAGCAGCATCAGCTTGATAAGCAGGCCGACCCGCTTTGGCTTCATCCGCATTCACACCTACGTAATAATCAGTGACTTTATCAGACAGCCATTGCACCTCTCCATACGGACGGAAAATGGCTTGATAAGGTTCGGGATTAAACGTATAGCGCGCTTTTAATTGTGTGCCTTTATGTGCAGTCATATCCTGAGCAATATCGAATAAGGTTACCCCATTCATAACTTTCCAAGCACCCCCGACGCGCAAATTAATCGCTCGATCTAATTCATGCATATCTTTTAATTGCGTACTATTCCCACGCTCGTGATCCCAATCATCTAAACCCACTCCAATATAGTAACGTGCATTTGGTGAATTCAATAAAGATAAGCTAGGGCCAGGAATATTAAAACCAGATTGATCTGCAAACACAGGTTTAGCACTTAATTGTGTATCCCCTCCCACAAACGGCGATTGCCGCGCAGTCACGGCTAAACCAAGATCCCAGTGTGCTAAAGTTGCTTCTGCATTCGCTAAACAGGGAAGGAAAGCTATACTGAGTAGAGCAAATTTATTCATTTATTTAACCTTTTTCCTTAAAAACTCAATTGCCATTAAGACCGACTCTGGAGTAGCGGGTGCATTTAAACCACTGCTGTATTGATAATTCCCAACACTTTCAACCGCATCTTTGAGCGCAAAAAACACCGACATGGCTAGCATTAACGGTGGCTCGCCCACTGCTTTGGAGTGATAAATCGTCGCTTCTCGATTGGGTTTTTTATCTACCAAACACACCTTGAAACGTTCTGGTAGATCGCCCGCGACAGGGATTTTATAAGTAGAAGGTGCATGCGTGCGTAAGCGTCCAGTCTGATCCCACCATAACTCTTCGGTGGTTAGCCAGCCCATCCCTTGTACAAAACCGCCTTCAATCTGCCCAATATCAAGGGCAGGATTTAAAGACTCACCCACATCATGCAAAATATCGACTTGCTGCACGCGATATTCGCCAGTCAAAGTATCGATTTCAACTTCTGACACTGCCGCGCCATAAGCAAAATAATAGAACGGCCGCCCACTCATGGTTTGCGGGTCATAATGAATTTTCGGGGTTTTATAAAAGCCGGTGGCTGACAGCG
>NZ_CALFHZ010000008.1 GCF_937876535.1 uncultured Thiothrix sp. | reverse complement strand
TCTTTTCGACTAAAGCATTCGCGGCCTTATCACCCACCGCCACCGCCACGGATAAAGCCATACAGCGCTCACCGGAGGAACCAAACGCTGCACCGACTAATTGCGCGACCGCATTATCCATGTCGGCATCTTCTAAGACAATAGCGTGGTTTTTAGCACCGCCTAAGGCTTGGCAGCGTTTGCCATTGTTTGTAGCTGTTGAATAGATGTATTCGGCAATCGGGGTCGAGCCAACAAAGCTCACCGCTTGGATGCGAGGGTCGTTTAATAAGGTATCGACGGCTTCTTTGTCACCATTCACTACATTCAACACCCCTGGCGGTAAACCGGCTTCCTGCGCCAGTTGAGCAATCAACAGGGTAGAGCTGGGATCACGCTCAGAGGGTTTCAGGACAAAGGTATTACCACAGACAATAGCAGCGGGATACATCCACAAGGGAACCATCGCGGGGAAGTTGAAGGGAGTAATGCCTGCGACCACACCTAAGGGTTGGAATTCACTCCACGAATCAATCCCTGGGCCGGTATTGCGGCTGTGCTCACCCTTCAACAATTCAGGGGCATAGCAGGCGAATTCGACATTCTCGATACCGCGCTGCAATTCACCACCGGCATCATGGGCTATCTTGCCATGTTCTTCACCGATTAATTGGTTGATGGCTGATGCGTGTTGCTCCAGTAGTTCTTTGAACTTGAACATCACCCGGGCGCGTTTGGCCGGTGGGGTGTCACGCCATGTCGGAAAAGCGGCTTGCGCCGCGGCAATCGCTGCTTCAACAGTCGCTTTCGAGGCGAGTGCTACCTGTTTGCTCACCTCGCCAGTGGAGGGGTTGTACACCGGTTGGGTACGACCTGTGTCCTCGCGTAATTCGCCATTAATGATGTGGCCGACCGTTTTCATTAGTTAACCTCCTTGATCGATTCGCCAATGGCATTGACCAAAGCATCAATTTCTTTCGGTTCTATGGTGAATGGTAAGCCTAGTTGAATGGTGTCGCCGCCACTGCGTACATAGAAACCTTTTTCCCAGCACTTTTTCATGACTTCAAACGGTCTAATCACCGCATCGCCCTCACGTGCTTGCAGAGTTAAACCACCTGCTAAGCCATAGTTGCGAATGTCAGTGACATAAGGCAAACCTTTCAGCCCATGCCAAGCTTCTTCAAAGATCGGTGCTGCTGCCTTAACCCGCTCAATCATCTGCTCGCTTTCCAAAATATCCAAAGCAGCTAAGCCGGCGGCACAAGCAATCGGGTGGCCTGAGTAGGTATAACCATGAGGCAACTCAATCATGTGTTCAGCCCCGCTTTTTTCCATAAAGCATTGGTAGACTTTATCGTTTACCACTACCCCGCCTAAAGGTTGTGCACCGTTGGTGACCTGCTTAGCAAAAGTGAGCATATCCGGGGTTACCCCAAAAGCTTCTGAGCCAGTGTTGGCACCTACTCGCCCAAACGCAGTGATAACCTCATCAAAAATCAGCAAGATATTATGTTGGGTACAGATTTCGCGAAGGCGCTGCAAATAGCCTACAGGTGGTGGAATCACACCTGCCGAACCAGCCATTGGCTCAACAATAACCGCACCAATATTTGAGGCATCATGTAGGGCGATCATATTCAATAAGTCATTCGCCAGTTCAGCGCCTTGCGCGGGCATACCCTTGGAGAAGGCATTAGCAGCAGTCATGGTATGTGGTAAATGATCCGCTTCAATACCTTGGCCATACAGAGCGCGATTGCCCACAATCCCGCCAACACTAATCCCCCCAAAGTTCACCCCGTGATAGCCCTTAATACGCCCGATCAAACGTGTTTTGGAAGCTTGGCCTTGTTTGCGCCAATAAGCGCGGGCAATTTTTAATGCGCTATCGACTGCATCAGAGCCACCACAGCCAAAGAACACATGATTCAAACCGGCTGGCATAAATGTAGTAATACGCTCTGCTAAAGCAAAAGCCTTAGGATGGGCAAAATTGAAAGCAGGGGAGTAATCTAACTCTTGAGCTTGTTTAGCAATCGCCTCACTAATCTTGGCTTGGCCATGCCCTAAACCGCAGGTCCAAAGCCCTGACAAACCGTCAAAAATTCTACGACCCCGATCATCAATATAATAGCGGTCATCGGCTGCCACAATCATACGTGGTTCGGCTCTGAATGCCCGATTGCTGGTAAATGGCAACCAATAAGCATCGGTAGTAGTGGACTGGCTCATGCTGATCTCCAAGGTATTATCATGGGGCTATAGTGCGATAGCTTTTATTTTTAATAAATTTAAAATTTCATGTATTTAGTTTAGTCTTTATTAAACATAAAAACTGAGGATTTTTTGTGTCAGTCTAAGCGTCACTGCTAGTGTTTAGCCGAGCTTGTGTAGGACAAGAGGCAGGATGTTCCAAAATAGAGCTTTGCTCAGTTTTTAAGTGGCTGATTTAACTATTGTTGCTGTAGTAGATTCCAGACTGTGATTTTTTATAGGGCATTTTCAGCACGATTTTGCTGCAGCTTGGTTAAGTAAATTTAAAACTGATTTCAATTTTTTTGAAATTTATTTAAGTAATGCGCTGTTTCACAATGAAAAAATTAAAGCTGACTGGCTTGTTTTGTAAGAGTTTAGTTTTGACTATTCAATTAACCGTGAATTATTTCAAAATTATACTAGTTTCTAGGAGTAACTCTGGTGTTACTACCAACATTCAGCTTAAACCACAGAAAAAGAGAATTACTTTAAATTTTATTAAGGTAGTTCTGCCAGCTCTTAACAACGAGTGAAGGGGAATCAAATCTATGCTTGCTAGCTTACGAAATGGTATTTGTAGTGCACGACTGGATTTAACTACTTATCAACAAAATTTCGCCGACACCCATCCTCCCCTCAATTCCACCCAAGCCAAAATCGAAGCCGAACGTTGTTATTATTGTTTCGCAGCACCCTGCCAAACCGCTTGTCCCACCGGTATCGATATTCCCAGCTTTATCGCACGCATTGCGCAAGATAATCCGCGTGGCGCTGCCGCTAAGATTTTGGAAGAGAATGTGTTAGGTGGCATGTGCGCCCGCGTTTGCCCCACCGAAGTCTTATGTGAGCAAGCTTGTGTGCGTAATACCAACGAAGATAAGCCAGTCGAAATTGGTTTATTACAACGTTTTGCCACCGATACCTTTTTTTCTAAACCCGAACCCCCTTTATTCAAACGTGCTGCTGATACGGGCAAAAAAATCGCGGTGGTAGGCTCGGGACCAGCGGGTTTATCCTGCGCCCATCGCTTAGCCAGTTTTGGCCACCACGTGACTCTCTTTGAAGCGAAACCTAAATTAGGCGGTTTAAATGAATATGGTTTGGCCGCTTATAAAACCCCGAATAATTTTGCCCAGCAAGAAATTGAATGGCTGTTGTCGATTGGTGGTATCACCGTTCAAACCAATACCCGTTTGGGTAAAGATGTATTCTTCGCTGATCTTTTACAAAGCTTCGACGCCGTATTTCTGGGCTTAGGTTTAGCCGGTGTAAATGCGTTAGGGATTAGCGAACCAGACTCTTTGGGCTTACGCAATGCCGTGGAGTTTATTGCTGATTTACGCCAAGCCGAGGATTTAAGCCAATTGCCAGTGGGGCGTAAAGT
The DNA here is from genome assembly GCF_937876535.1 of uncultured Thiothrix sp. Lineage (GTDB taxonomy): Bacteria > Pseudomonadota > Gammaproteobacteria > Thiotrichales > Thiotrichaceae > Thiolinea. Next base: position 184,760 of record NZ_CALFHZ010000008.1, on the reverse strand, counting down.
CGTGGTGATTGGTGGGGGGATGACGGCGATTGATGCCGCCGTACAAAGCCGCAAGTTAGGTGCAGAAGAAGTGACGATTGTGTACCGCCGTGGACAGGAAAGCATGAGTGCTTCCGAATATGAGCAAGAGTGGGCAAAAAGTAATGGGGTGAAAATTCGCCATTGGGCAGCCCCCTTAGAGTTACATACGAACGATGATGGACAGCTCACTGGAATACGTTTTGCATATACCCAATTAACGGAGGGTCGACTCACAACATTACCAGAAAGCTTTCAGCTCGAGGCTGATATGGTGCTGCGCGCGATTGGTCAGACCTTCGATAGTAATCATGGGCTTGAGGGCTTGGAGATGCAAGGCGGTAAAATTCTCACCGATGCCAATGGCAAAACCAGTCACGCTAAAGTTTGGGCGGGTGGAGATTGCCGTTATGGTGGCAAAGACCTCACCGTAGAAGGGGTGCAGCATGGAAAATTGGCTGCCCTCGACATTGATCGTGTATTAAGAACAGCCTAAGAGAGGAGCAAATCATGGCCGATTTAAGCAGTAATTTCTTAGGTATCAAAAGTCCTAATCCCTTTTGGTTGGCTTCAGCACCGCCGACCGATAAAGAAGTCAATGTGATGCGTGCTTTGGAAGCAGGTTGGGGTGGCGTGGTTTGGAAAACTGTGGGTGAAGACCCACCGGTGGTGAATGTACATGGCCCTCGCTATGCCGCTTTATTAGGCCCTGACCGGCGTGTGATCGGCTTTAATAATATCGAGTTGATTTCAGATCGTCCGTTAAAAGCTAATTTAGAAGAAATGGCACGGGTGAAACAGCGTTTTCCGGATCGGGCGATTATTGCCTCGATTATGGTGCCGTGTACCGAACAAGCTTGGAAAAACATCCTGCCGCAAGTCGAAGACACGGGCTGCGATGGCATTGAGCTGAATTTTGGTTGCCCGCACGGGATGAGTGAGCGCGGGATGGGTTCGGCGGTTGGACAAGTCCCTGAATATATTCAAATGGTCACCGAGTGGTGTAAGCAATATAGCCGCTTACCCATTATCGTCAAACTCACCCCCAATATTACCGATATTCGTATGCCTGCGCGTGCTGCTAAAGCTGGAGGTGCGGATGCGGTATCGCTGATTAATACCATCAATTCCATTATGAGTGTGGATTTGGAAAAGATGGCGATTTATCCGAATACTGATGGTGCAGGTTCGCATGGTGGTTACTGCGGTTATGCAGTAAAACCGATTGCGCTGAATATGGTGGCGGAAATTGCACGCGACCCTGCAACCGCTGGCTTACCAATATCAGGGATTGGTGGGATTACTACATGGCGTGATGCAGCAGAGTTCCTGACCTTAGGCGCGGGTACGGTACAAGTCTGTACTGCCGCAATGGTGTACGGTTTCAAGATCATCGAAGACCTCTGTGATGGTCTTTCTAGTTTTATGGATAGTCATGGCTATCAGTCGATTGATCAGTTAGTGGGTAAAGCTGTACACACCGTTAAAAACTGGAATCAGCTCAATCTCAATTACATTGAGAAAGCAGTCATCAATCAGGATTTATGCATTCAATGCGGGCGTTGCCACATTGTCTGCGAAGACACTTCACATCAAGCTATTTTCGCCATGAAAAATGGTGAGCGCCATTTTGAGATCAATGAGGCTGAATGCGTCGGTTGCAATCTCTGTGTCTCGGTTTGCCCTGTACCCGATTGCATCAGTATGCGTGCTTTACAAGCTGGTGAAATCGATCAGCGCACAGGCCATCCAGTAAGCAGTGATTATGCCAATTGGACGACTCACCCTAATAACCCCGGAGCCAGTTGTTCGTAAATACCACTCACTAAATCCAGTTAGCAGGAGAAAAAACTAAGCCAAGTTGAGTTCTTTACCCTTTAAACCACAAGAAGGAATAAAACATGAGCGATTCGTTAAGCAATAAAGATCTACAACCCACAGCTCTTGCTGAACGACATTGGCGTTGGCAAGATTATGCAGCACTCTGGGTTGGGATGGTGGTTTGTGTGCCTACTTATACCATGGCTAGCTCGATGCTAGATCAAGGCTTCACTTGGCAACATGCGGTTTGGTTAGTGTTTCTCGCAAACTGTATTGTGTTGGTTCCGATGATTCTAATGGGGCGAATTGGTGCTCAACATGGGATTCCCTTTCCAGTGATTGCGCGTGCTTCGTTTGGAGTGCGCGGCGCTAGTTTACCAGCCATCTTACGTGGCTTAGTAGCTTGTGGTTGGTTCTCAATTAACTGCTATTTTGGGGGCTTAGCGCTGCATAGTTTTTTAAATGTGCTCGGAATGAATTTAGCAGGACCCGCTGAAGGCCAGTTTATTAGCACCTCTCAATTCGTGACCTTTTTCATTTTTTGGCTCATGCACCTCTATTTTATTTGGAATGGCTTAGAGTCAATCCGTAAATTAGAGGTGTATGCTGCTCCTTTAATGATTGCTGCCTCAGTGGCTTTAGTCATCTGGGCTTTTGTCAAAGTATCACCCAGCCAAATTTTTAGTTTACCTGCCAAAGTCGTTGAGGGTGGCCCCAAAACATGGGCCGCTTTAACTGGCTTAGTCGGATTCTGGGCAACTTTAGCCTTGAATATCCCTGACTTCACCCGCTTCGCTAGATCACAGAAAGATCAACAAGCAGGGCAAATTATTGGTTTGCCCATTCCTATGGCCTTGTTTTCTTTAATGGGGATTATTGGTTTCTCCGTTTCGCAAATCCTGTATGGCAAAGCCCAATTATTCCCTGATGCTTTACTCGCACAAATCGGTAGTTTTGCAGCAGGTGTGGGTTTATTAGTCATTCTGTTAGCTAATCTAACCACTAATGTTGCTGCGAATTTAGTTTCACCGTCTTATGACTTCAGTCAGGTCGCGCCAAAATATATTAGCTTCCGTACCGGGGGCTTGATTGCCGCAGTGATTGGTTTGTTGTTTATGCCTTGGAAGCTATTGGCGACTTCTGGCGATTATCTCTTTGTCTGGTTAGGTGGCTACGGTACTTTATTAGGGGCGATTGCAGGGATTCTATTAGTGGATTATTACCTCATTCGCAAAGGCCAGCTCAATGTGGATGATCTTTATAGTACTCAAGGTAGCTATGCTTATAGTAATGGTTGGAACCTACAGGCACTCGTTGCCTTTATAGTCGGTGTTATTCCTTGTTTACCGGGTTATCTAGCTGTGGCAGGTATTGTCCCCAAAGAAGCTATGCCTACATTCTTAATTGATTTGTTTAGTTTTGGCTGGTTTTTCAGTTTGTTTGTGTCTGGTGTGGTGTATTACATTAGTGCATCAAAACAGCCCAAATTGGGAGGAGCGACAGCATGAGTTCAGCAGTCTTAATTCGTGGCGGCACGGTGGTAAATGCGGATGCCGAGCGCAAAGCTGATGTACTCTGTGTAGATGGCAAAATTGCAGCAGTCGGCGAACAGGCTGCGGATTTAGCCCCAGCAGGTACGCAAACATTGGATGCGCGCGGGCAATACATCGTACCGGGCGGGATTGATCCACATACGCATATGCAATTGCCCTTTATGGGCACAGTTACAGTCGATGATTTCTATACGGGTACGGCGGCAGCCATGGCGGGTGGCACAACCACTATTATTGACTTTGTGATTCCAAGCCCAAAGCAGCCCGTAATGGAAGCCTATCAAACTTGGCGTGGTTGGGCAGAAAAAGCTGCCAGCGATTATAGTTTTCATGTCGCGATTACCTGGTGGAGTGATCAAGTCCATGAAGATATGGGCAAGCTGGTACGCGAAGAAGGCGTAAATAGTTTCAAGCATTTTATGGCCTACAAAAATGCCATTATGTGTGACGACGAAACCCTCGTGAATAGCTTCAAGCGTGCGTTAGAACTCGGTGCAATGCCGACTGTCCATGCTGAAAATGGCGAGTTGGTTTATCTACTCCAGCAAGAAGTCGCGAAAATGGGGATCACTGGCCCCGAAGGCCACCCACTTGCCCGTCCGCCTATGGTGGAAGGTGAAGCAGCGAATCGGGCGATTGCGATTGCCGATGTGTTAGGTGTACCGATTTATATTGTGCATGTCTCCTGTATTGAAGCGGCTGATGCAATTTCACGCGCGCGGGCGCGGGGTCAGCGTGTCTATGGCGAGGTTTTGGCGGGGCATTTATTGATTGATGATAGTGTCTATCGTCATCCTGATTTTGCCTTTGCTGCTGCGCATGTAATGAGTCCACCTTTCCGCCCGAAAGGGCATCAAGAGGCTTTGTGGCGCGGCTTGCAGTCTGGGCAATTACATACCACCGCCACCGACCACTGTACTTTCTGTGCCGCGCAAAAAGCAGCAGGCTTAGATAATTTCGCCAAAATCCCGAATGGTACGGGCGGGGTTGAAGAGCGCATGACCGTACTCTGGGATGCAGGGGTGAATACGGGGCGCTTAACCCCGAGCGAATTTGTCGCTATTACCAGCGCCAATGCAGCGAAATTATTCAATATCTATCCACAAAAAGGCTGCATTCAAGTTGGCGCGGATGCCGATTTAGTGCTGTGGGATCCGCAAGGTTCGCGCACTATTTCCGCCAAAACTCACCATAGCCAAGGTGATTTTAATATCTTTGAAGGGCGCACTGTGCAAGGCATTCCTAGCCATACCTTGAGCCAAGGTAAGTTGGTTTGGGTAGATGGCGATCTGCGTGCAGAGCGTGGCGTGGGGCGTTATATCAAACGTCCAGCCTTTGGGGTGAATTTTACCGCTGCGCAAAAGCGTAGCGAAACTTTAAAACCAACTGCTGTGCAGCGCTAATGGTGCTGAGGAGGATGTGATGAAACAGCAAACAGAGTTGGATATGAGTAATCTACGGGTAAATGGCGAACGTCTGTGGGATTCCCTGATGGAGCTAGCGCAAATTGGCGCAACGCCGAAAGGGGGAGTCTGTCGTTTAACACTCACCGACTTAGATAAGCAAGGTCGTGATCTAGTGCTCAAATGGGCACAAGAAGCAGGCATGACGATTACTATTGATAAAATTGGCAATGGTTTTATGCGTCGTGCAGGGCGGAATAATGCGCTGCCCCCCGTGGTTACTGGCAGTCATATCGACACCCAACCCACAGGCGGTAAGTTCGATGGCAACTATGGGGTGCTGGCAGGTTTAGAAGTAGTGCGCACGTTAAACGACTATAAAATCGAAACGGAAGCGCCGATTGAAGTGGCTTTTTGGACGAACGAAGAAGGTTCGCGCTTTGTGCCGGTAATGATGGGGTCGGGCGTGTTTGCCAAAGCGTTTACCCTTGAACATGCTTATGCGGCGAAAGACACCGAAGGTAAAACAGTACAAAGTGAATTGGAACGGATTGGTTATATCGGTGAGCAAGAGCCGGGTGATCATCCGATTGGTACTTATTTTGAAACCCATATTGAGCAAGGCCCTGTCCTCGAAGACAACGATAAAACGATTGGCGTGGTGCAAGCTGTGCTCGGAATTCGTTGGTTCGATTGCACGGTGGTTGGGATGGAGGCTCATGCAGGGCCAACCCCGATGCATTTGCGCAAAGATGCGATGCAAGGTGCTGCCGAAATTATGCAGGAAATCGTCGCCTGTGCACTACGTCATGCCCCGCACGGACGCGGTACAGTCGGCATGGTGCAAGTCTATCCCAATAGCCGTAATGTGATTCCGGGTACGGTGAAGTTCAGTATTGATCTACGCAATCACACGGATGAACTGGTCGATCAAATGGCGGATGAGGTAAAAGCTTTCGCAGCAGAGGTCGCTAAGCGCCGTGGCTTAGAAATCAAGATTGAAATGGTCTCCAGCTACCCCGCGCAACCTTTCCATCCGGATTGTGTGAATGCGGTTGCCAAAGCGGCGGAAAAACTTGGTTACTCTAATATGCCAGCCGTTTCAGGGGCAGGGCATGATGCCGTCTATATGGCACGCCTAGCCCCCAGTGGCATGATCTTTATTCCCTGCAAAGATGGGATTAGCCACAATGAAATTGAAGATGCTAAACCGGAGCATATTACCGCAGGATGTAATGTGCTTTTGCATGCGATGTTAGAACGGGCAGGTTTAGCGGTTTAATATCGATTTGCAGATAACGACTTGTCATCAGGTCGTTATCTTGTATGTTGAAACTTGAGTTACCTTAAACAACCTGCCAATACACATCCATCATCGGGTCAAAAGCTTGTACTTCCGCCTGGCTGAGTTTTAAGTTAGCCGGTAAAGCTTGCGGCTCTGATTGCCGTTCTAAAACTAAACGCTCTTTATTCACCGGCAAACCATAAAACGCAGCCCCATTGAGGGATACAAAGCTTTCAAATTGGTCTAAAGCCTGTTCTTGTTCAAATACTTGCGCAGTAATCGCCAGTGCATTCGCTACATTAAAAATCCCCGCGCAGCCACAAGCGGTTTCTTTGGCGTGAATGGGATGTGGTGCTGAGTCCGTACCTAAGAAGAAGCGTCGATCACCACTTGTTGCTGCAGCACGCAAAGCTAGACGATGTGATTCACGCTTCGCGACTGGCAAGCAGTAGTAATGTGGCTTAATTCCGCCTACCAACATAGCATTACGATTAATCACTAAATGATGGGGGGTGAGGCTAGCAGCAGTGTGACTATCACAAGACAGCACATAATCGACACCCTCCTTAGTAGTCAAATGTTCAAATACAAGCTTTAGATTAGGAAACTGTTTCCGTAGCGGAATCAACTTGGTTTCAATAAACACTGCTTCCCGATCAAAAATATCTACAGCAGGATCAACGACTTCGCCATGTACTAGCAAAGGCATACCAATGGCTTGCATCACTTCAAGCACTGGATAGATTTTCTCTAAATCTTTGACTCCGGCTGCGGAGTTGGTCGTAGCACCGGCTGGATAGAGTTTAACTGCTGTGACTAGACCCGATTCAAAGCCCGCTTTTACATCGGCGGCTTCGGTGGTTTCAGTCATATATAAGGTCATTAAAGGCTGAAAGCACTGATTTGTAGGTAAAGCAGCTAAGATCGCTTCGCGATAGGCTTGCGCATCCGCAGTGCGAACTACAGGCGGTTGCAAGTTCGGCATGACAATCGCTCGCCCAAAATGCGCTGCAGTATACGGTAAGACTTTTTCTAGCATTTCGCCGTGGCGTAAGTGCACATGCCAGTCATCAGGCATGGCGATATCTAAGCGCGTGGGGGTAGTCATGATAGCTCCGCAGATAAAATAAGCGCGGTGATTTTAACAAAAGATCACTAAACTCTAGAGTGTTTTTCTTTGAGTTGAGCCTGATGAAGTATTTATTTCTAATTTTATTTTTAGTGTCTATAGCGGTTAATGTAGCTGGTGTATGGGCGGTTAAGTATCTGTATAAAAAAGAAAATGCAGTGCGTTTAGATCCCCTACAATTGTCAGTTTATCCAGAAAATCTTCCCAAGAATTCCGCTTTAAAGCGTGTGGTTTTGTTTGGAGATTCACGTGCTTTGAGTTGGCCTGCTCCAGAAGCGGAAGGTGTAGAGTTTTTAAATCGTGGGATTGGGGATCAAACTTCCGCGCAAATTCGTTTGCGTTATGTAGCACATGTGCAGCCTTTAAAAGCGGATTTAATCGTTTTGCAATTGGGCGTGAATGATCTAAAAACACTGCCTTTATTTCCAGAAAGGCAGACTGCTATTGTTGAGCAGCTTAAAGTTAATCTGCAATGGATAGTGCAGCAAGCTCGAGCGGATGGTAGTCGAGTATTGATTACCACCATTTTCCCAGTAGGGAAAGTACCCTTAGAACGGCGTTTGGTTTGGTCAGATGCCGTAGCGCCAGCGATTCGGGAGATGAATACCTTTATTGCCAGTTTAGCGGGTGAAGGTGTGCAAATATTTGATACTTTTAGTGTGCTTCAAGGGGAAATAGATTTGATTAAACCTGATTACAGCCGAGATTTGTTGCATTTGAATGTACAAGGCTATGCAGCTTTAAATACAGCCTTGTTGCCTTTTTTGCAGCACTAAAAGGCAAGAGTGCCAGCCGAAACTGACACACTTGCTAGGGATATTGAACACTAGGAGGAGTGTGTTAATTTATTGAGCAGTGACAGGCGCTGGAGCTGTAGGAGCAACTACAGGTGGCTGAGCAACAGGTGCAGCAGGTACTGCTGGAGCTGGAGCCGCCATTGGTGGCATTGGCATCATCTGTGGCTGGTAGTAAGCCATTGAACCATAAGGATAGCCACCATTCGATGCAGTATTGCTGAAGCCGTAACCATTACCGTAAGTATTGCCCCAGCCATTACCATTGCCTGCTAAATAGCCGTTGGTGTCGCCATTACCTTTACCAGCCATATCAGCATTCATATCTGACTTGCCTTTGCCTTTGAATGTAATTTGGAATTCAACTTCGCCGTCGGCATTGCCTTTGCCTCTACCCCAACCATCTATATTACCTTTGCCTGTGCCCCAGCCATTACCTGCACCATTAGTATAAGCAGTGCCATTACCCGCGGTAGAACCGTTGCCATTACCCATGCCATTATCAAAGAATTCAGCAGAAGCAGCGCCTGATAAAGCAATCAAAGCAGCGAAAGCGATGGTTTGTAATTTCATGATCGAATCTCCTAACAGAATCTCTGTTTGTTTATCTTTAAGTTGAGATAATCATAATATTAGAATTTTCTAATGTAAAGAGTATAGGCTGTAAATAATTAATATGTACCCATCAGAGATAGAGTTACCCTAGCTAAATGCATTATATGGAATGCATTGATTGTCTATTACTTAAAAATGCACTATATACAATGCATGAATCTAGAAGAACTCGGTAAAGCCTTAAAGCAGGCACGTAAACAAAAGCAATGGACTCAAGCTGAATTAGGTGATCAGCTCGGGATGAGCCGTGCGACGGTGTCGGCGATTGAAAATGGCACTATCAATGAAATTGGTATTCGCAAAATCATTGCACTCTGCTCTTTATTGGGACTGGAATTACAAGTACAAATCCGCCAAACCAAACGACCCACTTTGCATACTTTAGTCTCAGAGGCCGATCAGCGTAAACGTGGTAAAGGAAACACATGAGCACTCAACAGTTAGATATTTTTGCAGGCAAAGAGCGGGTTGGAGTATTGGGGCGTAGTGAATTACAAGCACGTACTTATCTATTCAATTATTTGCCCCACGCTGAAGAATCCCAAGCTATTTCTCTGACAATGCCGGTCTTACCTGACCAATATAGCTTTCAACAGGGTGTACATCCGATTTTTCAAATGAATTTACCGGAGGGTGAATTACGCGAAATGCTGCGCAATAATTTTCAAAAGACAGTGCAGCATTTTGATGATCTAAGTTTGTTAGCAATTGTTGGGCATTCCCAAATTGGGCGGGTGCGGATTGCTGAAACGGGTGGGCAACCCCTGGAAGTGCCTTTGCAAAGTGTACAAGAGCTACAGACTTATACAGGCAGCGAAGATTTATTCATGGATCTTTTGCAACGCTTTGGACGTTATTCAGGGATTTCAGGCGTACAACCTAAAGTATTAGTGCGCGATGAGGCTACCGTAGCGGCGGCTATGCAGGAAGTGGAGCAAATCAGCTATAAGGATTCCACGCATATTGTCAAAGCTTGGAATCCTGAGCGTTTTCCGCAATTAGCCGCCAATGAATATTTTTGTTTAAAGGCTGCGCAATATGCTGGTTTAGAAGTACCTGAATTTGAATTAGCTGCGCAAGGGCGTTTATTAATTGTTAAGCGCTTTGATTTAGACGGTAAAGGGGCTTATGTAGGCTTTGAGGATTTCTGTGTTCTGAATGGCTTAGCCACCGATGATAAATATGTGGGTAGCTATCAAGATATAGCCTTGCGGATTCGGCAGTTTGTCTCGCCGCATCGAGTCCATGATGCATTGGAGCAGTTTTTCCTCTCTTTGGCTCTGACTTGTGCAGTACGTAATGGTGACGCACATTTGAAGAATTTCGGGGTGATCTATGCTAACCCTGAAGCTGAGGTTAGTTTTGCACCGGCTTACGATATTGTGTCCACTACCCCCTATATTCCAAATGATAGCCTTGCTTTGCTATTTGGAGCGAGTAAGCAATTTCCGGCACGTGCTGAGTTAATTAACTTTGCACGGCGCTTTTGTAGCCTAACTGAGCGTCGTGCTAGCCAGTTATTGGATTGGGTAATGCATGGCTTAGAAACTGCTTTACCGGAGTTAGTGGCCTATCAACAAGAGCATGAAGAATTTACGCTGATCGGTGGGCGTATGCAGGCGATTTGGCAGCAAGGATTGGTAGATTTACGTAGCTAAGCATTGATTGCAGGGCATGATGCTGGTATAGATTTACTTGATTGCAGGTGGATTTTGAGACTAATCATGCTCCATGAACTAAGCTTTAAGAGTTAAACCTAAAATCTTGAAAAAACTAAAACGAAGGCTTAGACAATTCATACGTTTCACTCGTGATCTGCAACAAGGCTTGGCCTTTCGTTGGGTGAAGCATAAAACCTCCAATTTAAGTGATTATCCTTATTACCTTGAGTTGATGCAGCCGATCATGCCTTCCACACTCTTAGAAAATAAACTACATAATATCCACTTAGGTGCTGAGCAATTACATTTGTTGCTATGGCGACCCAAGGAAGTTTTGTCGTTTTGGCAGGTTTTGGGTGAGGCGTCACAACAGCGGGGCTATCGAGAAGGGCGAAATATCATTGGGGGCAAATTACAGCAAGATTTTGGTGGTGGCCTCTGTCAGCTATCAAGTATTTTGTATCACTTGGCTTTAATCGCGAATCTGAAAATTATCGAGCGACATCATCATTCGGTGGATATTTATCAGGAGTCAGAACGATTTACCCCCTTGGGTGATGATGCCACCGTTGTATTTGGGTATAAGGATTTGCGGTTGGAAAATAGCCTAACAGTACCTTTGGTGTTGTGGTTACAAATTGAAGGGAAAACATTAACGGCTAGACTTTATGCCGCAGCACCTATCAATAAGCAGTTAGTCAGTTTTGAACGAGAATATGGTGAGGCTTATGTGATAGTGCAGGCTCTAACCGATTCAGGTCAGGTGCTCGCTAATTCGTGCTATACACTAGCAGCTAATAAACCTTCAGCCGCAAATTCTCATATAAATTCAAGCTATGAATAAGCAGTCGATTCAGCACTATTACGATCAACTAGCGAGCGACTATGATGCAAATAGGTTTGGTAATTCTTATGGACAATACTTACATGCTCAGGAACACCAAATCATGCAAGCTTGGCTACAGGGTGCTGCACCAACAGCAAGCATAGACTTAGGTTGTGGGACAGGGCGGTTTTTACAATATGCGCATTACGGCGTTGATTTTAGTGAGCAGATGCTCACTCAAGCCCTGCATAAATTTCCTAAACATCAACTGATCCAAGCCTCAATTACCAACACGCCATTTCTAGATCAAAGCTTTCAAGCAGCCTTTAGCCTGCATGTATTCTTCCATCTTGAGAAGCATACTATTAAGCAAGTGCTGCAAGAAGCGCATCGTATTCTACAACCAAGGGGCGTTCTCATTATTGATTTTCCTTCAGCTGCTCGCCGACAGTTGGTGAAGTATAAAAAAGAGGGTTGGCACGGGAATACCGCTTTAAGTTTACCGGAGCTTCAGCAAGCTATAGAGGGTTTGTTTGTATTAGAACAGCAACAGGGTGTTATGCTATTTCCAGTGCATCGGATTCCTAAAGTATTAAGAAGCCCCCTGCGCGTGTTCGACTCTTTGTTGTGTCAAACTTTTTTGCGCCATTGGGCCTCGTATTATTTTGTTTACTTGCGGCGAATTTAAGCAGCTTATTCCATAACTAGTCCAGCCTCCTAAAGCATCGTCATCAAGCTTCATTCCAGCTACAATAAGCCCCCTTTTCCTCCACTTTGAAAGACGCATTATGAATATCCGTCAACTGCTTGATCAACGTCTCACTGCTGCTTTACATGCAGCCGTTGCGCCTGAGTCCACTTCTGCCATTATTAAGCCTTCGGCGCGACCTGAGTTTGGCGACTATCAAGCTAATGGTGTCATGGCAGCAGCCAAGCAGTTGAAGATGAACCCACGCGATTTAGCCGCTAAGGTTTTGGCGCAAGCTGAGCTAAGTGATTTAGCCGAGAAAGTCGAAATGGCTGGCCCCGGCTTTTTGAATATTCACCTAAAAACAGAGTGGCTAGCCGCAGAGTTGCCAAGCAATACTCAGCTTGATCCGGTGACTCCACAAACCGTCGTAGTGGATTATTCCAGCCCGAATCTGGCTAAAGAAATGCATGTCGGTCATTTGCGCTCCACGATTATTGGTGATGCGGTGGTGCGTGTGTTGGAGTTTCAAGGGCATAAAGTGATCCGCCAAAATCATGTGGGTGATTGGGGTACGCAATTCGGCATGTTGCTCGCGCATATGGCGGATTTGAAAGCACAGGGCGGCGAGTTGTCGATGCAATTAGCGGATTTGGAAAGCTTTTATCGTGAATCCAAGCAGCGCTTTGATGCAGAGCCAGCCTTTGCTGAGCGGGCGCGTGAATATGTGGTGAAACTGCAATCGGGCGATGCTGCATGCTTAGCACTGTGGCAGCAGTTTATAGCTATTTCCCTGACTCATTGTGAAGAAGCTTATCAAGAATTAGATGTTTCGCTGACGCGCCAAGATGTGATGGCCGAAAGCGCGTATAACGCTGATTTAGCGAATGTCGTCAGTGACTTACAAACTCAACATTTGCTGACTGAAAGCGATGGTGCACAGTGCGCTTTCATGGAGGAGTTTAAGAATAAAGACGGCTCTATCACACCACTGATTATTCAAAAAACTGGCGGCGGCTATTTATATGCAACCACCGATTTAGCCGCGATTCGTTATCGGAATAGCGTGCTGCATGCGGATCGGGTTTTGTATTTTGTCGATGTGCGCCAGGCTTTGCATTTCCAGCAAGTGTATACCTTAGCGCGTAAAGCAGGCTTTGCACCGGCAACCATGTCCTTAGAGCATATGGCTTTTGGCACGATGTTAGGTGAGGACGGCAAACCTTTCAAAACCCGTACCGGCGGCACAGTGAAGCTGGCTGATTTATTAGTAGAAGCGAAAGAACGCGCTTATCAATTAGTCAGTGCAAGAAGCCCTGAATTAAGCGAAGCCGAGCGCCAAGAAATAGCTCACACGGTTGGGATTGGTGCAGTTAAATATTCAGATTTATCCAAAAATCGCACCTCCGATTATGTATTTAGCTGGGAGTTAATGCTGAGTTTGGATGGCAATACTGCCCCTTATCTGCAATACGCCTATGCGCGCATTCAAAGTATTTTTAGAAAAGCCGGAGCTATTCAGCAAGCAACTATTCAATTACTTGAGCCGAGTGAACGCGCTTTAGGCTTAAAGCTGCTGCAATTCAATGAAATTGTGGAAAGTGTTGGGCGCGAGGGTCAGCCGCATCATTTATGTAATTACTTGTATGAGTTAGCGGTTAATTTCATGAGCTTTTATGAAGCTTGCCCGATTCTACGTGACGATGTATCAGCAGAGGTGCGTGCCAGTCGTTTGCAATTAGCGCAGTTGACTGCAAATACTTTGAAAACAGGTTTAGGTTTATTAGGCATTGGTGTGCTAGAGCGGATGTAACTACATTGAGCAAGAGCCAGGATAACTGACTCTTGCTTTAGGCGTTTTAGTAACCGAAGCTACGTGGGCCTGCAAACACCCATTCAACTAGATCATCATGCGCAGCCCGCACGGAGGCACGTGCACGCGGATCATTGTGCAGAATTGAGATCACATACATTTGCCCATTAGAAGCTTGTAAGTAACCTGCCAGTGCCCGTACATCGCGTAAAGTACCCGTTTTGAAGCGGCCACGGCCTGCGAGGCTCGAGTTCTTCATACGATTTTTCAGCGTGCCATCCACACCTAAAACCGCCATCGAGTTCATTAAATCATCCCGATAGGGGCTGTTGTAAGCATCAACGAGCATCTCACCCATATGTCGTGGGGTAATCTGCTCAATCCGACTTAAGCCTGAGCCATTTTCCAAACGCAATTCAGGGAAAGCTAAGCCGCGTGACTCTAGCCACTGACCAATGGCTTGCGCGCCTTTTTGCGGAGTGCCAGGAGCGCCTAATTGTTTAGCACCCACTGACAAGAGGATTTGTCTTGCCATGACATTATTGCTGTCTTTATTCACTTCCATAATGACTTCGCGTAAGGGACGTGAACGATGGGTGTAGACTAATTGTGCACTTTGTGGAGTGCCACCGCGCACGAAGGTTCCTTGCATTTGCCCGCCAAGTTCACCCACCCAAATCTTCCAGAAGCTCCCGAATAGGTTCACATTTAAGGCTTGGCGTGCTTGGGCATTAGCCGGCATGATGGGGCAAACTTTTTGCACCTTACCTTTGAGATCACGGAATTCGTAGCAGCTACCCCGTTCTTGATAAAGGATTGCTTCTGGCTGAGCATTATAAGCTGCCCCCGCATTTCCATCGAAAGCACCAGGGTCTTGGTACGGCACATTAAAGAAACCCGTGTCAGCGACTAGATTACCCTTAATACTGCTAATGCCACGCCCACGCAAAGCTTGTAGCATTTGTTTGAAATCGCTTTCTGCAAATTGTGGATTACCATAACCACGAATAATCACATCACCATATAAAGTACCGCCAGTGACATTACCATTAGTATAAATTTCAGTCGGCCAACGATAGTCAGGGCCAAGAATGCCTAAGGCTGCATAGGTCGTTACTAGCTTCATAGTCGAAGCAGGACTTTGTGGGTTATCCGCATTCGCAGTGAGAAGTGCAGGTTGATTGCCACTAGCTAGACGTACATAAGTACCCATGCCTGCTTCAGAAATACCATTAGCGCGTAAAGTTGTTGCAACTTGATCGGGTAAGCGAGTGAAGCGGCCAGGGCCGGTGTACATATGCCCTACGGCAAATTGTGCAACGGGACGGTTATCCGCTTGATTATCGGTATTAACAGTCGGTGGTGTACTAAACTGTTGTTGTACTTGCTCCATACGTTGACGCTGTTGCGCGCGCAGTTCGCGAGAGCGTTCTTGCATCGCTAATTGCTGTTGACGAGCAGAGTCAGCTTCCTGTTGAGCACGCTGTTCACGTTCGCGTCGTTCTTGCGCCAACAGGCGTAAGGCATTCTCTTGGCGTTGAGCTTCTTGTGCACGTTCTTCTTGCCAACGTTGTTGATTATAACGTTGAGCATTCGCTTGTTGCTGTTGTTGAGCAATGTAACGTTGCTGTGGTGGCGGAGCGGATGTTAATTCTCCGGCCGCTGGAATCTGGTTGCGTGGTGCAGGTGTCGTCCCACAAGCACTCACCAACGCTGAGCAAACAGCAATTACACTGAGGCGTAAAGTTAGCATGTAAATTCCCCGATCTTTTCCATCATGCTGAATTCAAGGGTCTAAGGGTAGAAGCTGTCTATAGAAAAAACAAGCTCATGATTAATTCAGGTTGCGCAATATGCGCAGCTTTAAATAAATATTCCCTGAATCTCTGAACTAAAAAATCGATTAAAACGCGTTGTATAAATGCTACAGCGAAAATACAACAATCAGTTTTAAAAAACTTATGGTATTTTCGCCCGAAAGCAACAACTTACAGAGGGATAAATAATATGAAGAAAGTTCTCGTATCAGTGTTGGGGTCGATGCTTATGGTAATGTGCATGACCAGCGAAGCCGCTACTCGGCATTCGATTAATGCCAATAAACCCGCTGCCGTGACTGAGGGTTTTGTAGGAATGGCTTCTTTTTATGCTAAGAAATTTCACGGTCGATTTACTGCCAGCGGCGAACGTTACTCTAATGATGGCTTCACTGCTGCACATAGTTTGCTACCGTTTGGCACTAAGCTCAAGGTGACAAATTTACGTAATAAACGTTTTGTTGTCGTCACTGTAAATGATCGAGGGGCTTTCCCTGCTTACGGACGGATTGTTGATTTATCGCGGGCAGCTGCTAAAGAGCTTGGTATGATTGGCCGTGGTACCGCCAAAGTGAAGCTAGAGGTGCTAGAATAAGCTAGTTAGCTATTTGCGGATTCTAAATTCTTGATGAAATTTAATTTAGCTCAAGCACTAATCTTTGGGTTATTGGCTTGGACAGGTATAGCGCAAGCCGTTGACTGTGAAGCAGTTCGGGCACGCTTTCAATGTGATACTACCACTAAATATCCATTACATTTAAGCTTCGATGATGGTCCCGCTTTACAAACCACTGATGTACTCAATGTTTTAAAGCAAGAAAAAATCCCCGCTACTTTTTTCGTTATTGCCAGCAAAGTCGATTGCCCAGCTATCCAAAAGCAATGCAAGATCGATCACCCCAATGAGGCTAAAGTCTGTACACAATCCGTACATGAATGTGAACAACGTAAACAGATACTTTTGCAAACTAAACAAGCTGGACATGTGATTGGCTCTCATTCGTATGAGCATTTGCACTATTCAGAAGTAGAACCAAAACTAATGCGAGAGCATTTCCGGTTAGCTCGCCAAGTCCTTGATCCTTATTTGAATACAAGTCCACCCTTGTTCCGTTTACCTTATGGTGATGGTTGGTTTAATCGCGAACAGCAGCCACAAGTGCTACAAGCTTTGAAGGAAACAGGTTTTCAACATATTGCTTGGCAATTATCAGCCTTTGATTGGGACGAAAAGAATCAACAGGGTGATAAGATTTTATCGAATGTATTGGAGCAAGTTTGTACACGTAAACAAGGTGGGGTAGTGCTATTCCATGATGGAGTGCACGATCAACTGCAACAAGGGCGTTTGTTTACAACCACTCATTTAAAAGAATGGATTCCTTCCTTGCGTTGTGTAGTGGATTTCAAACCACTGTCTTTCTTTGAAAAAGGGTATACTCCACGCCGTTAAATGGATGCTAGGGTAGTAAAACTGATGGACAGGCAACCGCGCGCTGTGGCTCTTATTTCCGGCGGGCTCGATTCGATGCTCGCTGCGAAAGCAGTAATGGAACAGGGTGTGCATGTAGAGGGTATCAACTTTTTCACAGGGTTTTGTGTCGAAGGGCATACCCATGCAATTCGTAAACAAGAACGCGACAAACCTAAGCGCAATAATTCACTGTGGGTAGCCGAGCAACTAGGGATCAAACTACATATTGTTGATATTGTTGAAGAATATAAAGATGTAGTGCTTAACCCCAAACATGGCTATGGTGCTAATCTAAATCCTTGTTTAGATTGCAAAATTTTCATGGTGAAGAAAGCTAAAGAATGGCTTATCCAGCATAATTTTGATTTTATTATCACTGGTGAAGTAGTTGGTCAGCGCCCCATGTCGCAACGTGCTTTTACCATGCCAATTGTAGCAGCTGAGTCGGGTGCAGAAGATTTGTTGCTGCGACCTTTATCTGCCCAGAACTTACCGCCCAGTCGTGCGGAGCGGGAAGGTTGGGTACAGCGTGAGCAGCTTTTTAATTTCAGTGGACGGAGTCGTAAGCCACAAATTGCTCTAGCCAACCGATGGGGGATTGAGGAGTATGCCCAGCCAGCAGGGGGTTGCTGTTTCCTAACGGATGCGAATTATTCAGGTAAGTTACGTGATCTTTGGGCGCATCGCCCGAGTCGTAATTATGAGCTGGATGATATTATGTTGCTGAAAATTGGTCGGCATTTGCGCCCACGTCCGCATTTTAAAATGATTCTTTCCCGTGAAGAGGGGGAAACGAATTTTTTGGAAGGCTACAAGAACGAATTTGTTTGGATTAAAACGGCCAGCTGCTCAGGGCCGCTAACTTTATTGGATGGTGATAATCTAACCGAAGACGATATTCAGTTAGCGGCTCAGTTAACGGCGCGCTATAGCAAAGGTAAAGATGCACCAACGGTAAGCTGCAAAGTTGGGCGCTCACGTGATCGGGATAATTTTACTGAGATAAATGTTCAGCCATTTAGTGAATCTATTCCGCCTGAGTGGTTACTCTAAGTTGCCACTGCCAGCTTCTATACTGGCAGTTTTAGAGCCGTAACAAGGATTTATTTAAAAGCACAGCCTGCTTGAATTCCCATTTTTTTGAAGATCATTGCTGCTAAGAGAGTGGGTTTCTTAGGAAGGACGGCAGACACTTAGTTTGCGAATCAAGTCTTCAACTTCCTGCGGGCTTAGTTTATGACCAGGCTTAAGTGCTGGATCCGGTTTAATACTTTTAACTCCTACGGTAGTCGAATTAGCCTTGATATTGCTCATAGCCTTTGTGGCTTGATCCGCTTCAGAATTAGTCACGGGGCTAACAGTAGCGGTTGAGCTTGAGTTGCTGATGCTTGGGGTTTGTGTGCAGGCACTCAAAGCCATACTGGTTAGCAGACTGAAAACAACTAAGGCAGAAGATTGGGGCATTTAACACTTCCTCGCATTAAGTGAATTGGGGTATTGGATCATATCATGGGCTGAATCTAAGGTGTTGTTTGCTCATCAAGCCATCTGGGAGGCTCATCCCTTTTTATTGCGCTGCAACTTGTCCTTTGAGAACATAAAATCTACAATGAAATCGCCTGAATGATACATAATTCAAATATATAGTAGGGGAGGAGAGCGGCATGGAAAAAATATGGCAACAGCACTATCCTGAAGGGGTTCCGCTTGAAATAGATACACATGTTTATAATTCTTTGCAAGATATGTTTTTGCAAAGTACTAAACGCTTTGCCGACTTACCTGCCTATGTAAATTTAGGTAAAAGTATTACCTATGCTGAAACTGAGCGTTTAACTGGTTATTTTGCGGCTTATTTGCGGCATGAAATCGGCTTAAAAAAAGGTGATCGCATCGCGATTATGATGCCGAATTTACTGCAATATCCGATTGTTTTATTTGCAGCTTTTCGTGCTGGCCTAGTTGTCGTTAATACTAATCCTTTATATACCGACCGTGAATTAAAACATCAGCTCAAAGATTCGGGTGCAACTGCTATTGTAATTCTGGAAAACTTTGCACACACTCTTCAAGATGTTTTGGCTGAGACTGAAGTTAAAACCATTATCACTACACGTATTGGCGATATGCTCGGCTTAAAAGGCTATTTAGTTAATTTTGTAGTTAAGCATATTAAAAAAATGGTTCCGCCTTTTTCTCTTCCAAATGCAGTAAATTTTAAAGAGGCTTTGCGTAAAGGGCGAAATCATCCGTTTAAAGATGAGAAGATTGACCATGAAGATGTAGCCTTTTTGCAATATACCGGCGGTACGACTGGTGTTGCTAAAGGTGCTATGTTGACGCATCGAAATATGCTGGCTAATCTTTTGCAGGCAGATGCTTGGACAGCACGTGATTTGACGCCGGGTAAAGAGATTTTTATTACCGCTTTGCCGCTTTATCATGTGTTTGCACTCACTGCAAATGCTTTATTTGCCTGTAAATTAGGGGCAAAAAATATTTTAATTACTAATCCGCGTGATTTTCCTGCCTTTGTTAAAGAATTAAAAAGCGAGAAGTTTTCATTTATTACTGGGGTGAATACTTTATTTAATGCGCTCTTAAATACTCCCGGATTTGATCAAGTCGATTTTTCAAGATTAAAAATCACATTAGGTGGTGGTATGGCAGTGCAAAAGGCGGTAGCGGATAAATGGCAAGCCGTCACTGGCTGTGTGCTGTTAGAGGCTTATGGTTTGACTGAAACCTCGCCAGCGGCTTGTATTAATCCTGTCGATATTAAAGCTTACAATGGCATGATTGGCTTGCCGATTTCATCCACCGAGATTGAAATTCGTGATTTAGACGGTAAGGTTTTAGCCGTGAGTGAGGTGGGAGAGCTATGGATTCGTGGTCCTCAAGTGATGAAAGGCTATTGGAATCGTCCTGAAGATACCGCTAAAACCATCGATGCTAATGGCTGGTTGCGCACTGGTGACATGGGCTTTGTGAATGAAGATGGCTATATCAAGCTAGTAGATCGCCTTAAGGATATGGTGCTGGTCTCAGGCTTCAATGTCTATCCGAATGAAGTGGAGGATGTCTTAGTCGCAAATCCCAAAGTCTTAGAAGCAGGTGTGATTGGCGTGCCGGATGGTGCAGCGGGTGAAGCAGTCAAAGCTTTTGTAGTGAAAAAGGATGAGAGTTTGACAGAGGCCGAGTTAATAGCATGGTGTAAAGAGCAATTAACCGGTTATAAGCGTCCAAAATCGATTGTATTTGTTAAAGAACTGCCCAAAAGCAATGTGGGAAAAATCCTGCGGCGGGAATTACGCAATTTGAATCCTTAGATTGATGTGACAGCTTTTAATTTTTTCACTAAACAGCGGCAGCTCTCTAAAAAAACTATGCTTAGTTTATTTTTATTGACTGCTGCCTTAGTGCTGAGCACGGTTTATTATTCAGTTAGCTTTTCCGCGCAAGACCGCTTAGAAGAAAGTGCAAAAAACTATTTAACGCGCTTGGTTGGGTCATTAGATGCTGTTTTAGCACGCCACAGTTATTTACCGGTTTTGCTTGCAGAAGAGCCAGTTATTCAAGATTTCTTACAGAAAAAGCCAACTGCCCTTAGCACTGAAGCTTTAAATATGTATCTAGAACGGATTAATAAAATTGCCGGAACTTTAGATATTTATTTGATGTTAGCCAATGGTGACACAGTGGCTGCTAGTAATTGGGCTAAAGAGCAGAGTTTCATTGGAAAAAACTTTGCATTCCGGCCTTATTTTCAACAAGCGATTCAAGGTCAATTAGGCCGTTATTATGCAGTGGGCACGACTTCTAATGAACGGGGTTATTATTTTGCTTACCCAATCAGTGATGAGGAAGACCGTTCTTTAGGTGTAATCACGGTAAAAGTCAATGTGGCTGAGATTGAGGCCTTATGGCAATCCGCACCGATTAAATTTCTAGTCACCGACTCCGAAGGCATTATCTTTTTAGCTAGTGACAGTGAGTGGCTATTTAAGACTATTAAGCCCCTCCCTGAGTTGCGCCGCCAAGCAATTCGCGATGTAAAACGCTATTTAGAGAAACCCTTGATGCCGTTGGAGGATTTTCGCTTAGTGGCACTTAATCCATCTTATCAACAAGCTTGGCTGAAAAATCAGTCGTATTTGCTGGCTGAACGTAATATGGAGACAGCGGGTTGGCAGGTGTATGTGCTATTGGACTGGAAAGAGATTACCAGCCCCGCTGCTACCGCTTTAGCCGTTGCAGCGGTGTTATGGTTACTGACGAGCTTATTAGTCTTATTACTTTGGAAGAATCAATCTCAACGTAGGCGTTATAAACAGGCGGCTATGGAAGCGCTAGAGTCGAAAGTCGAAGAGCGCACTCGAGAACTCCGTTTAGCTCAAGAAGGATTAGTGCAGGCGACTAAAATGGCAGCACTTGGGCAATTATCGGCAGCGATTAATCATGAGCTTAATAATCCATTAGGGGCAATTCGTGCCTATGCGGATAATGCCAATCAATTTTTAGAGCGTGGCTATCCTGAGATTGCTAAGGCTAATTTGCAGGAGATTTCTGCCCTGACTGAGCGGATGGCAACCATTACTCGCCAATTAAAGATTTTCTCGCGCAAAAGTAGCGGGAGTATTAGTGACTGCCATTTGCAGGTGGCCTTGGACTCAGCTTTTTTAATTGTGCGCCCCAAGCTTGCTCAAACTAAGGTTATTCTCCACGATCAGCGCGCAGCTGATATTGAATGGGTGAAAGCCGATTTGGTCTGGCTGGAGCAGATTCTGGTTAATTTACTCAGTAATGCGATTGATGCGGCAGCAGCACAATCCGAAGGTCAAGTCTGGCTAACCACACAACGTATAGCTGATAAAGTCAGCATCCAAGTACGGGATAATGGTGCAGGAATTCAAGAAGAGGATAAGCCGCATTTGTTCGAACCCTTTTTTACGACGAAAGCCTTAGGCAAAGGTTTGGGCTTAGGTTTATCGATTTCCTATCGCTTAGCTAAAGATATGCAAGGCGAATTATTAGCCGAGAACGCGCCAGAAGGTGGGGCGATTTTTAGCTTACTGCTACCTTTTGTAGAAACTTCATTGGAGACTCAACATGACTAAACTGCTGCTGGTGGATGATGAAAAAATCATTCGAGATTCAGTAGGGCAGTCATTAATGTTGGCAGGTTTTGAAGTGGATACCTTCGCTAGCGCAGCTGAAGTTTTACCTCAATTACAGGCTGATTTTGATGGGTTGCTGATTACTGATATTCGTATGCCCGAAATGGATGGCTTGGAGTTAATGGAGCAAGTCCACAAATTGGATGCTGATTTTCCGGTGATCTTAATCAGTGGGCATGCGGATGTGGCTTTAGCGGTGAATGCGATTCGAGATGGCGCGTATGATCTACTTGAAAAGCCATTTGCAACCACGGCTTTAATTGAAAGCGTAAAGCGTGCTTTGGAAAAGCGCCGTCTGACTTTAGAAAACCGTGCTTTAAAGGCTGAGCTGGCTCAACAACAAACCCGTTTAGGCCCACGGATTATTGGCCAAGCACCGAGTATTGTTGCTTTACGCAAAATGATTACGCGGATTGCGAATGTCGACGCGGATGTTTTAGTCTGGGGCGAAACGGGCACGGGTAAGGAATTAGTCGCACGCTCTTTGCATGAGCAAAGTAAGCGCCGTAATCATAATTATGTGGCGATTAATTGTGGGGCAATTCCAGCCAATTTAATCGACAGCGAGTTATTTGGGCATGAGGCCGGTGCTTTCACGGGCGCGAAGGGTTTACGCATCGGCAAGTTCGAGCATGCGAATGGCGGCACGCTATTTTTAGATGAAATCGAAAGCATGCCGATGACCACACAAATGCCGCTACTGCGTGTCCTACAGGAACGACAGATTGAGCGTTTAGGCTCTAATCAATTATTGCCCCTTGATATTCGCGTGGTGGCAGCGACTAAAATAGATTTAAAAGAAGCGGCGGAGCGTGCTGAGTTTCGCCGTGATCTATATTACCGTTTAAACGTTGTGACCTTAGAAGTACCGCCTTTGCGCACACGCCGCGAAGATATTCCCATGTTATTTCAGCATTTTATGCTGATTGCAGCGGCTCGTTCAGAGCTGGAAGTGCCACCTTTAAATAGCCAAGCTTTGCATGTCTTACTCGGGCATGACTGGCCAGGGAATATTCGTGAGCTGCGCAATATTGCTGAACGTTACGTGCTGTTAGGCGACGCTTATAGTTATGATTTAGCGGCTTTGATGAATGCAGACGGTGTGCCGGATGGCTTGTCGCTAGCTGATCAAGTCGCCTGCTACGAAAAAGCACTGCTTGAGCAAACCTTAAATCGCTATAACGGGAATATCAAGTTAGCGATGGAGGTGCTGGATATTCCACGTAAGACGCTCTCGGATAAGATGAAAAAGTATGGGTTGGAGCGAGGGCAGTTTTTGGAGTGAGCCTTAGCTAATTAAGTTTTTGTGAGTAGGCAACTACGAATTGCTACACTGTACTCAAGGAACTCTATTGGAGCTTGTGAATGCCTGCTTATGATTTTTTTCATAAAACTGTCAAAATGGCTTTGATCAAAGCAGGTTGGACGATTACGCATGATCCGCTGACTGTACCATTTGGTGATAGCAATTTGCACATCGATTTAGGAGCAGAGCGTATTTTGGCAGCCGAGAAAGGGCAGGAGAAAATTGCGGTTGAGGTTAAGAATTTTATTGCGTCTTCGGTGGTTTCAGAATTTCATACGGCTCTTGGTCAGTTTCTAAATTACCAATTTGTGTTAGAAGAATATGAGCCGCAGCGCACCTTATATTTAGCCATTCCTGCCGATGCTTACAAGGAGTTTTTCTCACTGTCCATTACGCAAAAAATTATTCAGCGTTATCAGGTTAGGTTAGTGATCTTTGATCCAATTCAGGAGGAGATTACCGTATGGAAAAGTTAGAGCTATATCGCAGCTATATTAAGCAAATTTTGGAACACTACGCGCAATTCAAACCCGCTTATGGTGATTTGAACATGCAACTTATTTTTGATGAAGTGCGGGATAGTTATCAGTTAATGACGATTGGTTGGTTAGGTTATGACCGCTATCATGGTTCAGTTTTGCATGTTGAAATTAAAAATGGGTTGATTTGGATTCAGCATGATGGTACAGAAGGAGGCATTGCAAACGAATTAGTTGAGTTGGGTGTGCCAAAGTCAGATATTGTCTTGGCTTTCCATGCGCCTTATAAGCGTAAGTTCACTGGATTTGCGACAGGGTTGGAGGCGAATCCCCCTCATTCCCCCTTTATCAAGGGGGAGGCTGAAAGCGGCACGCTTAACTCCCTTCCTTGATAAAGGAAGGGTTGGGGATGGATTTCCCCTCAATCCAAAAGCAAAAGGGTAAAAGCACAAAGAATCAAGGCTAATCAGTCCTAGAAACACGAAAACCAATAGCGTTGCTACGATTAGTCGGATTTTTCCAGTAACGGAGAGCCGAGCGCAAACCTAGTGAAATATCGTCCCAAGCACCGCCTCGCAACACATAGTAACCTGACTGCTCCGCAGTGTCGTAGCTAGCTGTGTAATATCCCTGCCCCCACTCCCACACATTACCAGCCGTGTCGTGTAAACCAAACCCATTGGCAGCATTGGAACCTACTGTGATGGTCTTATCAGAGTTCTTGCATTCGTCTTTAAAATTACCATAACGTGCTTGATCACAGCTAATCTGATTTGTACCCCAAGGATAAGTCCCTTTTTTGCCACCACGTGCGGCATATTCCCACTCAACCTCAGTAGGCAGCCGATAGTTTTTGCCCGTTTGTTGGTTCAGCCATTGAATATAGATCTAAGCATCTTCCCAGCTGACATTAATCACTGGTCGCTGCCCTCGCCCCAACCCTCATCCTCAGCATGTGGGCAAGCTTTAGCTTGTTCACAGGCATCCCATTCATCGGCTAGTACAAAAGTAATCGTCGATACCACTAAAGCACCCCAGCCAAGATACACAACATTACCTGCAGGTTCAGTTGAAATCGTATAGTGCTCATAGATTTGATAAGTGACTATGGAAACCAGCAATAGAACGGTAATGACAGTAGTACTTTTTAGCTTTTAAACCCGCTCTCCCCAAAGATCATGTTCATCCGCATGTGTAATCATCACTTGAGTAAATTCACCCACCGGCAACTCCACCCCTTCAATAATCACTTGTCCATCAATCTCTGGTGCATCGCGATAAGTTCGGCCAATACTGACCTCATCACCCGCTTCATCAATCAATACTTTCATGGTTTTACCAATTAAGCTGCTGAGTTTATTTGCACTGATTTCGGCTTGTAATTCCATGAAGCGTTCTAAACGTTCTTCTTTAACTTCTTCTGGTACCGGATTAGCCAGTTCATTCGCAGGCGCGCCTTCAACTGGGGAGTAAGCAAAGGCACCGACGCGATCTAATTGTGCTTCTTCTAAGAAGTCGAGCAAGGTTTCAAAGTCTTCTTCAGTTTCACCAGGGAAGCCGACAATGAAGGTGCTACGAATCGCCATATCGGGGCATTGTTCACGCCACTTCTCAACCCGCTCTAAGACTTTTTCCGCATGGGCAGGGCGACGCATATCTTTTAAAATACGCGGGCTAGCATGTTGGAAGGGAATATCTAAATAAGGCAGGATTTTGCCTTCAGCCATGAGCGGCAACAGATTATCTACATGCGGGTAAGGATAAACATAATGTAGGCGTGTCCAAACGCCTAGCTCACCCAAAGCTTCCGCCAATTGTTGGCTATGCGTTTTAAGCGGGCGGCCTTTCCAGAAACCAGTACGGTATTTAGTATCAATTCCATATGCGCTGGTATCTTGAGAGATCACTAATAGTTCTTTTACGCTTGCATTTACTAGGTTTTCCGCTTCTTGCATGACATCACCAATTGGACGCGACACCAAATCGCCGCGTAAATGCGGAATAATGCAGAAAGAGCAACGATGATTGCAGCCTTCGGAAATTTTCAGATAAGCATAGTGGCGCGGGGTTAAACGGATACCTTGCGGCGGCACTAAGTCGGTATAAGGATCATGCAGCGGTGGCAAGTGTTCATGTACCGAATTCATTACCGCTTCATAAGCATGCGCACCCGTGACCGCAAGTACATTCGGATAAGCACTTAAGACTTTTTCTGAATCTGCACCCAAACAGCCAGTAACAATCACTTTGCCATTTTCATCTAAGGCTTCACCAATCGCATCTAAAGATTCTTGAATCGCAGAGTCAATGAAACCACAGGTATTCACAACCACCAAATCAGCATCATTGTAAGTCGGGCTAATCGCATAACCTTCCGCCCGTAGTTGCGTCAAAATGCGCTCGGAGTCGACCAAGGCTTTTGGACAACCAAGACTGACAAAACCGACACGAGGGCTAGCTGACTGTTTCATACTGGGATACCGCAAACCTACTTAGCAAAGGGTGGCTATCATAACGTATTCATCCACAGGATGCTCATAGAATCAAAACTTTACAAGGCTTAACCTGTGGATAAGTTTTTCGCGGTTTTTAGCTTGCTTAGCAGATTCAATCTATTTTTAGAAAATTTCGAATTTTAAGACGTTTTTAATTTTCAAAAAAATACAATGTATTCATGCAGCGTAGAGGCTAGCTAAATTAAATCATTAAATTAGAGAAAAGGATAAAATAAAATGAAATTGGCATTGTTTTTAGCACCTGTCATGGCTATGGCTTTATTAGGAAATGTTGCTTACGCAGGTTCAGTTCCAGCTAAGCCAACTCACCATTCCGTAGTAAAACATCATGTTCATCTTGTTAAGGGCGCTAAGCACCATAAGCGCCATCATGTTAAATTGCATCATGCTAAAAAAATGCAACATGTGAAGCATCATGCCTATAAGCACGTTGTTAAAAAACATGCTTAATCGTTACTTAGGTAATTAAGTTTATTCAAAAAATATATTTTGGATTTGATTCTGCTTAAATATATTAAATTTAAGTTTTACGTAGAGATTTTGATTATGAAAAAGTTAACAGCTTTAGTTTTAGTGACAGTACTCAGCACTTTCTCTGTATCAGCAATGGCTTGCCCTAAGGGTACGAGCTTATCAGGTGGTGTAGGTATGCATCATCAAGGTGGTAAGTGCATATCAAATGGTTTATTAAAGAAACAGGCCTTAGAGGCTAAAAAGGCAAGTATGGCACATAATAGTAAAACTAAAGTAGTGCATAAAAATACTAAGAAGGTTAGCCTTAAAAAGGTTACTCCATCTAAGCAACTGACTTCTGTAAAACCAACGACAACCAAAACTAGTTTAACTCCAGCCACAATACCAGCACAAAATCCAGTTAATCCAAAGCTCTAATTTATTTAAGTATCAGATGTTAATAAATCTTAATACTTATTAACATCTGATGGCTATTTGATGCTGCTCTAGTGATTAGTAGTAAGTTAAGAATTATTATTAGCGGCCTGCTAAATTTAATAAGATCATTAAATTAAAAACTATATAAGCTAGGCTGATTATCAGTTAGGTTTGATTATATATCTATCTATATAAACTCATTAAAGCTATGCAAGGCTTTTCTTTGTCTACAAACTTATCAACAGCTATAAATTAAACTTATTAATGGTGGGTTCACCTAAGGCTTAAGGGCTTTTATAATTTTTATTATAAATTCAATACGTTGCGATAGCTAATCCTTGTTTTTTTAAGCTTTGCCAGCTAAGGCTAGGTTGTATAATTAAGCTTTTCAGCGAGTTATCCACAGCTTAATCAAAAAATAGCTGCTAAGCTTCAAGCTTGTGGATAAGTATATCTCTAGGTGATGGTCTGTCCCTACCCAAAGACATATACAGCTTAATCCAAGCTATTGGCTAGAATGAGTACTTGCCTATTTAGTGAGTAAGAGGTGGATATGTCTAAGTTGCATCCAGTTATTGCTGTGACTGGTTCATCCGGAGCAGGGACGACGTTCGTCAAACGCACCTTTGAAGGCATTTTCCGTCGTGAAAAAATCAAAGCAGCCATCATTGAGGGTGATAGTTTTCATAGTGTAACGCGTGCAGAGTTTAAACAACGCTCGACCAATGAGCGATATTTCAGTCATTTTGGCCCTGGAGCTAATGACTTTCATGCTTTAGAGTCTTTGTTTAAATCCTACGGTGAAGCAGGGACTGGCAAGAGGCGTTATTACCTGCACAATGAGGCGGAAGCACGGACACATACACAACGCCTACTCAAGGAGAAAGGCATTAGTTGTAACTGTGGTTCGGGTGAGTTTACTCCTTGGGAAGAGTTAGATCGTGATACGGATATGCTGTTTTATGAAGGCTTGCATGGCTTAGTGCAGGATGACACTACTGAGCAGAAGCATGGGGGATACAATGTGGCGCAGTATGTGGACTTAGGTATAGGTGTCGTACCTAGTGTCAATCTAGAATGGATTCAAAAAATTCATCGGGATCACGCAGAACGTGGTTACACTACTGATGCTACTGTGGAGACGATTTTGCGACGCATGCCTGATTATATTAATCATATTACTCCACAGTTTTCGCGCACTGATATTAATTTTCAGCGCGTACCGACGGTAGATACTTCCAATCCATTTATTGCCCGTGATATTCCCTCACCCGATGAAAGTTTTGTGGTGATTCGCTTTCGCGATCCGAAAAAGTTCGATACTGATTTTCCCTATTTACTAGCTATGATCCATGATTCCTTTATGTCACGACGTAATAGCATTGTGGTACCAGGTGGAAAAATGACTTTAGCGATGGAGTTAATTCTTAACCCCATCATTCACGATATGCTCGAAGCACGCCCACAATAAATTAAGTTTAAATACTTAAGACTTGGCGTAATTGCTGGAGTAAGGATTCAGCGGCTTCAGGTGGGTAAGCCTCCGCTTTAAACTTACCCCAGACCGGTGCAGGCCAAGTGGCATCCGTTTTGAAGCGTGCGATATGATGCAGATGTAATTGTGGAACTACATTCCCTAAAGCCGCGATATTTAACTTATCGGCTTTAAACAGCTGCATGAGCTGGCGGCTGACTAAATCAGACTCACTCCAAAGCTGGGTACGTTCAGTTGCAGAAAGTTGGTAAATCTCGCTGATTTCATTGCGTTGCGGCACCAAAATCAGCCAAGGATAGCGGCTTTCATTCATTAGCAGCACGCGGCACAAAGGCAAATTACCTACTAAGAGCGTATCGGCGGCAAGTTGCGGATGTAATTCGAAACCTTGACTCATGCGTGCTTCTCAGCCAAAGATTTCAAAGTGTCGGGGCTGTAATCAAAAGAGTCAGAATACAACTGCTCACTCCTTAAGCCGCAGGCTAAAAAGGCTGCTCGACCGGCGATAATCATGGGGGGAGGGCCACTCATATACACTTGATAGGCTGCTAAATCTGGAAAATCAGCCACGACCGCTGCATGTACCCAACCCGTGCGACCTTGCCAGTTATCTTCAGGCTTGGGTTCAGAGAGCACAGGAATATATTTGAATTGTGGATAGCGATTCATCCAGTCACGCGGCAAATAATCCATATATAAATCTTCTTTACTACGCACGCCCCAGTATAAGTAAACAGCTTGGTCAAAGCCTTTCAGCTTTAAATATTCCAACATGCTTTTGAGAGGAGCAAACCCTGTACCACCGCCGACTAAAATGATCGGCTGGGTGAGTTCGCGAATATAGAAGTTGCCCAAAGGCCCTTGCATGCGCATTAAGGCTTTTTCTTTCATCTCATTGAATACGTGTGAAGTGAAATAACCATTGGGAACATGGCGAATATGCAACTCAATGAATGCTTCACCCGTCGGCGCATTCGCAATCGAAAAGCTGCGGCGTTTGCCATCACGTAATAAGAGGTCAATATATTGACCGGCCATAAAGCGTAAGCGCTCGGTAGCTGGGAGCTTCAAAGTCATTTCAATCACATCACTATTGAGCTTGCGTAGCTTTTCAACGCGTACCGGTAAGGTCTTGACTTCGATATCGGGTAGCTCACCCACTTGCGGGCAATCGATTTCTAAATCAGATAGAGCCACCGCTTGGCAGAGTAATGCTCGACCTTGGTCCATGTCATAAGGAGAAAGTGCGAGCGGTTCACCTTGCGGATAATCAACGCTACCTTGCTTGAGTGTGACCATGCAAGAACCACAAGAACCACTGCGGCAGCTATAGGGAAGGGCAATACCTTGTCTTAGCCCAGCATCCAGCAGATTTTCTTGTTCTTCAGCATTAAATGTATGACCACTGGGTTGGACGGTGACTTTGAACATTAAGCAGGCTTCCTCTACCAAAATTAGTAGGTCTAGTGTAGCGATTGCTTAGGATTTAGGGAATTTAGCGAGGTTTAAAAAGGGCATCTTAAGATGGATGACAGATGCCCCAACGGGAGATCGTTTACATAACGCCTAAAAGCTTAGGGAACCATAAGCTAATAATAGGTACATAAGTGATTAGAACTAGGAACATCAGCATCGATAATAACCACGGCCAAACCGCAATAGTCAGTTCAGTAATACCCATTTTGGTAATGCCTGAGGCTACATACAGATTCAAGCCTACCGGCGGATGACACATCCCTACCTCCATATTCACCACCATGATGATGCCAAAGTGAATGGGATCAATGCCTAATTTCATTGCCATCGGGAATAGAATCGGCGCGAAAATCAACACAATGCTGGAAGGCTCCATGAAATTACCTGCTACGAGTAGTAAGATATTCACAGCTAAAAGGAAAATGACCGCATTCATACCTTGTGCCAGCATCCAATCCGCTAAGGTCTGGGGGATTTGCTCATTGGTAAGAATGAAGGAAAACATGACCGCATTCGTGATGATATACAGCAACATGGCCGACATACTGGCGGAGTTCAGCAAAACTTTAGGCACATCCTTTAAGCCCATATCTTTATAGACAAAGACGGCTACAAAGAAGGCATAAACAGCACTCATTGCCGCTGCTTCCGTCGGGGTGAAGATTCCGGTATAGATACCACCCATGACCACTACAATCAGCATTAAACCCCAAATCGAATCA
This sequence comes from uncultured Thiothrix sp., assembly GCF_937876535.1. Taxonomy (GTDB): domain Bacteria; phylum Pseudomonadota; class Gammaproteobacteria; order Thiotrichales; family Thiotrichaceae; genus Thiolinea. Next base: position 153,801 of record NZ_CALFHZ010000008.1, on the reverse strand, counting down.
CGGAAAGCTTTCCAGCGGGTTGCCATATTGGCTTTAGGCTGGCGTGGATAATCAAACTTACGTGCCCGATACCATGTGGTGAACCCTAGAAAACCCGCCAACATTAAACCGGGAATCACCCCAGCCATAAATAGTGCACCCACGGAAGTATTGGTGGCGACTGCATACATCACCATCACAATCGAGGGTGGAATCAAAATGCCCAAAGCGCCTGAGGTGGTGATTACACCCGCCCCGAAGTTTCTGGGGAAGCCTGCCTTTAACATCGCGGGTAAGAGAATCGAGCCGATGGCCACTACCGTTGCTGGGCTAGAACCGGAAACTGCAGCGAATAAGGCACAAGCCATTACACCTGCTAAACCTAAACCACCATACCAGTGTCCCACCATGGAGGAGGCGAAATTAATCATCCGCCTGGCAACGCCTCCATGTGTCAGGAAATTACCTGCCAAGATGAAGAAGGGAATCGCCATGATTTCGAACTTTTCAATACCGGTGAAGAGTTTTAAAGCTACTGCTTCTATCGGTACTTGGGTCATCGTGAACAAGAAGGTAAGTACAGTTAAACCCAAAGCAATCGAAATGGGCATACCCGTGAGCATGAGAATCAGCAATAAACCAAAGATAATTAAGGCGCTCATGATTTATGCCCCACAGTAGTGGTTTCCAGTTCATCTTCTAAGCCATCAACATGACCATGATCATGATGCGGCATTTCACCTGTGCGTAAAAAGGTGACTAGAACTTGAACAAAGCGGAAACACATCAACGAGGAGCCTAAAGGCACCGCTAGATACACAATCCAAGTCGGCCATTCTAAATCCGGGGTAGTCGGGCCTTCATAGTGCTCACCAGTTTCCATACCTAAGCTGGATAACAGCACATAAGCGAGTCCATTTTCCCAGACCATCCTTGCACCTAAAAGGGCGACAATTCCGGTGAATAAAATGCAAGCACCTAGGGCAAAAATAGTAATGATGCGGCGCTTTTCAGGGTTGAGTCGATTGACTAATACATCCACACCAACGTGAATACCTTGGCGAACCCCATAAGCAGCCCCAAATTTAGCCATCCATACAAAGAGAATGATGCACAGCTCTTGCGCCCAACTCAGATTGATTTTGAGTAAGAAATCCTGAAAAGCACCCAAATGCCAACCTGATAAATAACGGTGAACAACCGCTACAAAAATTACCAAGGTGGCGGCTGCAATCAGAAAGGTAATGAATATTTCTTCCAGACGATCAAGCCACTTCATACACTCCTCCCGCAGATGTACTGAATTCAGCCAAACAGCAAACTAGTGGCCTACTCACTAGGGTTAGTAGGCCACCTAATGAAAGGGAGAGCTTATTTGGCTGGATCGAAACCAGTTGCAGCATAGATTGAGGTAAGCAGATCTTTACCAATACGGTCTGCCATTTCAGCATGCACAGGAGCCAAAGCTTTTTGGAAGGCTTTAATTTCATCTTCAGTGGGCTGGTAAACTTCAGTTTTACCGCTGGCTTTCACCGCTTCTAACGCTTTGTCATTTTCTTCTTTAGCGATTTGGTTCGCATAATCAGTTGATTCTTTTAATGCTTCATCTAAAGACTTACGGACATCTTCAGGCAATTTATCCCAGAAAGCCTTATTCGCAATGACCGCATAACCTAAATAACCATGATTGGTTAAAGAGGCATTTTTCTGCACTTCATGCATTTTTTGCGTGTAGAGGTTAGAGGGTGGGTTTTCAGTCCCGTCCACAACGCCCGTTTGTAGGGCTTGATAGGTTTCAGAGAAAGGTAAAACCTGAGGGTTAGCACCCAGTGCTCGCATCTCTGCTTCTAAAACTTTAGAGGATTGAATACGCATTTTTAAGCCTTTGAAATCATCTGGTGTTTTCAAGGGTTTATTCGCGCTCATGATTTTGAAACCATTGTCCCAGTAAGCTAAGCCTTTTACGCCTTTGGCTTCCAATTTCGCTAATAAGCCAGCACCGACTTCACCTTGAGTGACTTTGTGCAGATCGTCATAGTTGCGGAAAATATAAGGTAGGTCGAAAGCTTCGAATTCTTTCACCCCCAAAGGACCAAATTTAGCCAAAGAAGGTGCTAACATTTGCACCGCACCCATTTGTAGGGCTTCCATTTCTTCTTTGTCTTTGTAGAGTGTGCTGTTGGGGAATACTTCTACTTTAACTGCACCTTTGGTTTTTTCTTCAGCTAATTGCTTGAATTTTTCAGCCGCTTTGCCTTTTGGGGTATCAGGAGCAACCACGTGGCTAAATTTAATAACAATCGGATCAGCTGCATAGGCATATAAACTGGACAAACCCAATACAACCGCTGTAGTTAAAGTAAACAGTGTCTTTTTCATCTCTCGCTCCAAGTAGAAAACATACAAAACAAAACTTGTATTGAAAGATTCGTGCCAACTTGCGTGGTTTTCTTTTTTAATAATTTTTTTAATAAAAACAATGAGTTATTTTTTATGATTAGATGGGCTACTAAAGAGAAGGCGGTTTTCCACCAGTTTGCTGGTTGAGGCTCGGCGAAAATCCGCCAGAAAAAATACAGCCCCGTTGCGGCGGGGCTGGGAGAAGAGGAATATACATAGAGATAAGCTAGTTATTATATTTTTAAGCTTAGTACAGCTGCTTGCATCTAGTGAGCGCTTTAGGCAAGCGGTGGCTTTTCGGCTTTAAATGGTTTAATTAAGCTCACCACTGAGCCTGCCTACGGTGTTTGTATTACTAGACGAAAGCTAAGTTGCCACTGTGTTTCTCACTTAGTCCCCACCAGTTATTGCGAATAATCGAATAAATATCCCTAAAATCAGTGCTGTAGATTAAATCACCGCGCTCATCTAAATCGGTTAAAGAAGGGTATTCACCATAAAAACCTCCTTTGACTTTTCCTCCGGCCACTAAATGAACCGAAGCAGCGCCATGATCAGTGCCCTTGCTGGCATTCTCTTTCAAGCGACGTCCAAATTCTGAATAGGTCATGATGACCACCTCATCCCACATACCGATCCGCTTTAGATTAGTGCGCATACTCGCAATTCCTTGCGCGAGACTTTCAAGCAGAGGTTGATGGCGTAAGCTGTGATTAGTATGGCTATCAAAATTTTCCAAAGAAATTTTATAGGCAGGCACATTTAAGCCCGAGGCAATTAACATATAAACTGAGTTGAGGCTTTGACCAAAGTTACTGATAGCAAAAGGATCTTTAGCCGCCGGTATATCTTTGAGATATTCGGCTATAGTGCTCGATAACATATTAATTTGTGACTGTACACTCAGAATATGTTGCAAGGATTTATTAGTTGAATTTGATTTTAAATTAGCAATTTTTGCACCGTTCTGTGCAAAATTTTGCGGATTAGCGATGGTCAAAGCAGAGACATTATTGCCGTACAAAGGGCCAAGATTGGTATCAATAGCAATCCCTGCTAAGGGGTGCTGGGCAAATGCTTGAGCAATCCAACCATCGTTTACTCCTTGTATATCAACTCTTGCAGTATCCCAAACTTCAATAGCCTCAAAATGTGAGCGATTTTCGGCATCACAACCTACCCCTTGTAACCAGGCTAGTTGGCCTTCATTCCAAGCAGGCATTAAAGTCTGTAAAGCTGGGTTTAACCCCAATTGTGCGGAGAGCGTTAATACTTTAGAGCGGTTTATCGCAATACTTGGGCGTGCACTGTAATAAGCTGGATTCGCATAGGGAATCAGGGTATTTAGGCCATCATTCCCACCTTTTAATTCAATTAAAATTAAAATCCGGCGATTGCCCGCCATAGTGCTTAAACTATTTGCCCATAAACTCGGTGCTGCCAATAGGCTTAGTGTACTTAGACCCAAGCCTTTCAAAAACTCACGACGATTCATAAATTTTTATTCTTAACGTAGTTGATAAGTTGGGTCTTTTAAAACGGTAATTAAAATCTTTTCTATGGGTAGGTTACAATTAGGTGCTGCTACGGGGCTAATGGGAAGTAACCAATTAAGCAATGCACTACTATTGTTTGAGCAACTGGACTTTGGCAGGAGGTTGTTAAGTAAGGCACTTAGTTTCGTAGAGTTACTATTTCCCACCGATGGGTTTTTAGTGACAAACTGGTTGACTAGGCTTTGTAGGTCTTTACTGTGCTCAGCTAAAAACTTAGGTATTAAGTCATAACGACGAATCAAACGCGTATTTGTGATCCAATCTTTACCACCTCGCCAACCTTTTACATCTGGTGGATTAAATAATTCCTGACCTAATTGTAAATTAGCTATTCTTAAGGCTTGGTATTCTGTAAAAGGAATTTGTAACTCACGTAGTAAGCCCAGCGTAAATTCAATTGGGGATTTAATTAAACTGCCCCGTTGTGCTTGCTCCCAAAATACAGAGCTAGTCACTACTTTTAGAAGTAAAGTCTTGATTTCATAGCCACTATCACGGAATGCACTAGCCCAATCTTTAATGATAGCTGCGTCAGGTTGGTCATAATTAATAAACTCTTTCCAGAATTTTTCAGCAATATATTCAGCAGTTCTTTGTTGGTCGAGAATTATATTAATAATATCAGTGCCATTAAAGTTACCGACTTTTCCTAAGAATTGCTTCTGAGTATTATCATGGTGATTTGTTCTAAATAAGAACTCCGCTTTAATCGGATCTAGGTTCCAGCCAGAGAAAGCACGCGCTACATTGATGATGTCTTGTTCACTATAATGACCAACTCCTAAAGTAAATAACTCTAAAAGCTCACGGGCAAAATTCTCATTGGGGCTACTCGCGATATTTTTTGCACCATCTAAATAGCTCAACATAGCCGGATCTTTGGCTATGGCATGCAACAGTTCTGCAAAATTACCTAAGGCATATTGACGTAGCAGTTGATGCTGTTTAAACATCCATTGTGGCCAAAGCACTTTCTGTAAACTAGAGGTAAAGTGGTTATGCCAAAATAGCGTCATCCTTTCCCATAAGGGAGCATTGGTTTTGTGGATTTGCTCTAACCACCAGCTACTTAAAATAGTCCCTTCCCGCCGAGCTAATTGATCAATTACTTGCTTTTTTTCAAATGAGCTAGTGTAGAAAATACTCATATCCTCCCAATTAGAGATTAAGGGAGTATTAGTTAAAGTGGGCAGAGTAGAAGGGCATAAAGCTTCGACAACTTGTTCTACGCTTTGGCCAATCCGTTGTTTACAAAGGTTGTGGTTTATCCCCAGTTCGAGACGCGCTGCAAGATGGCGCGCAGCTGCATAATCCTGAATAAGCATGGGTTTAGCTGCTCTTAATGTTTGTTATGATTTTGTCTAAACGTTAAAGTTATGATGACTAACTGTCTAATCTTGCAGACCAGTGGTGGTATGCAAGTCTTTACCTAGCTGTTTATGCTAAAGTGTCAGTTGATTTCCCTTCAAATACAATGAGTCAAGTATGGATTTAGAAGAACTCAGCTTAGCGGTTGTGGATATCGCTCAAGCCGCTGGTCTAGCCATTATGCAAATCTATGAATCGGCCGATTTTGAGGTTGAGCATAAAGAGGATCATTCACCGCTGACCGCCGCTGATTTAGCCTCACATCACACAATTGTCGAGGCTTTACAGATTTTAACGCCCCAGTATCCCATTCTCTCTGAGGAGTCAGCAGCATTGCCATTTGCTGAGCGTAGTCAATGGCAAACCTATTGGTTGGTTGATCCTTTAGACGGTACTCGTGAGTTTATTAAGCGTAATGGTGAATTTAGTGTATTAATTGCACTGATTCATAACCATGAACCGGTACTAGGTGTTGTACATGCCCCCGTTTTGCATAAAACTTGGTATGCCAGTTTAGGCAATGGAGCTTATCTGTGCTCTAAGCAGAATGAACCTGAGCCTTTGCAGGTGCGTGAGCGGGGCGAGGTTGTCACGGTAGTGGGTAGCCGTTCTCATGCAGGTGAGTCCTTAAATGAGTTCCTCAAGCAATTTGAACACTATGAATTGATCTCAATGGGAAGTATTTTAAAAGCTTGTTTAGTAGCTGAAGGTAAGGCCGATTTCTATCCGCGTTTAGGTGCCACTTCAGAATGGGACACTGCCGCTGCCCAGATTATTGTTGAGGAGGCTGGTGGAAGAATGGAGGATTTACAGGGACAAGCTTTACGTTATAACTCCAAAGAGTCTTTGCTTAATCCACACTTTATTGTCAGTGGTAATAATTACTGTTTTGAACGAAATTATTAGACCAGTCATAAAATATACAGTAAATATTTGGTTAATTTGTAACAAATGTTGCAGAATACTCCCTAAGTTGGATATTTATTAGTGATAATACTAAGTTGATTGAGGAAAACTTTATTTTAGTGGCTTAAACTCATGGCAAAAGCTGGTGATTTAGAAAGCAGTAGAATCTTGTTAGTTGATGATGACGAAGTACTTCAGCAACTTTTACAAGAATTTTTAACAGACCAAGGTTATATGATATCAGCACTCTCCAATGGAGAGGCACTTGCTGGATTTTTACACTTAAATTCAGTGGATGTCATTGTTATGGACATTTTATTACCCGGGGAGCATGGATTATATTGGTTAGCTTGGTTAAAAAATAATTATCCTTCTTTACCAGTGCTTATTTTATCATCACAAAAAGCGGTGGATGATCGGATTGCTGGTTTACAGTTAGGAGCTGAAGATTATTTGATTAAACCCTTTCATATGACTGAACTATTGTTGCGTTTAAAAAATATCCTTAAAAATAAACGCCCCATTGAGCTTAAAGCCAATCATTCTTATACCTATTGTTTTGATCCTGAACATGCTTTGTTTTTCCGAGATGGAAAAACCATTAAATTGACAACGACTGAAACGCGGTTAATGCGTTTTTTGTTTGATCATGCCGGCAAAATTGTCACCCGCGATGAAATTTCTGAAGCTTTACGCGGCAATAGCCATCACCCGCTAGATCGTAGTATTGATGTTCATATGAATCGTTTGCGTAAGAAAATTGAAGATAAGCCTAATTTGCCAAAATATTTAAATACAGTATGGGGCAAAGGTTATCGCTTCTTACCACCTAAAAAAGAAGATGAGTTGCATCAATGATGACAGCCAAAGTCTTATTGGTTGATGATGATGAGTTGAATCGTTTTGTTGGTCAGGAGTTGCTAGAGAGTTTGGGAATGGAGTCGATTGTCGCAGGTTCAGGCGCAGAAGCCCTCGACAAATTACAAAGCTGTCGTTTTGATTTAGTCCTGATGGACATCAGTATGCAAGTGATGGATGGCTATGAAACGACACGTCTGATCCGTGCTCAGATTCAATTCAAATGCTTACCTATCATCGCACTTACAGCTCATGCTCTTGTGAATGAGCGTGCAAAATGCTTGCAAGTAGGTATGGATGATTATTTAGCCAAGCCTTTTACTCTGGCAGAGCTAAAACAAGTTATTCATAAGTGGACAGGTGTTGCTTTCTCAGTTTGAGCTTTGAAATTCTTGTTTTTACAAAGTTATTTATCGTACCTGACAGTATTTAAAGCTTATGCTCTAATAAGCCTCTTTTCGACTCAAGCTCAAGTCACATGGATACCACTCATTCTTTGCGCCCAATTAAAAGTTTTGTCTTAAGGCAGGGTCGTTTGACCAAAGGGCAGGAGCAAGCTTTACAGACAGGCTGGCCTTGTTTTGGCATAGAGAACTCTAGGGAACTATTAGATTTTCCAGCCCTCTTTGGGAACCCTGCCCCTGTTACTTTGGAAATTGGCTTCGGTAATGGTGAGAGCCTAGCGCAAATGGCTTTAGCAGCACCGGAGCGGAATTTTCTAGGGATTGAGGTGCACACACCAGGGGTTGGGCATTTGTTACATTTGGTGCAAAAGCATCAGCTTACTAATGTGCGGGTGTTGAATACCGATGCAGTCGACATTATTCAGCAGCGTATTCCAACAAAGTCTTTAGAGCGTGTGCAAATCTATTTCCCCGACCCTTGGCATAAGAAGCGCCATAATAAACGCCGGATTATTCAAACTGAGTTTGTGAGCTTATTAGCCACTCGTTTGCAAGCAGGGGGGCTACTACATTTAGCAACAGATTGGGAGGATTACGCCGAATCTATGGCTGAAGTGATGCAAGCCAGCCCCGATTTTCACAGCGCGAATCCAAGTGGCGAAGCCTTCTCACCACGCCCTGAGTTTCGGCCTTTGACTAAGTTTGAACAACGCGGTTTAAAGCTGGGGCATGGGGTTTGGGATTTACTTTATCTTAAAAATTAACGCCTATAATGGACTGTTACCGATGCTCAGCTAAATTTAACTGTTTAAGCTTACAGTCTTATTCAGCAAAATAATTGTTTGCTATTTATTCCAGTTACACACGCGTTAGTAACTGGGATGGATAGATGTTCAGTAAACTTAAATTCTTAATCGTCTTTACTCTATTTATCCCCACTTGGACTTCTGCACTCGCGCCACCCTTTCAGGTCAGGGTCGATCCAGCTTGGAAAGCGGCTGATCCTAAAGATGTTCAAGCTGTTCTGGATTCCACCATTCTGTCCATCGCTCCGTATATCGGCAATCGACACTTAGAGCCTGTAGTGGTTAGAAATGAAGAAAAAGGCCCGGTGTCCCTCTATGAACGTGATAAGCAAGGTGATTATGTGGTGCTCTTAGACGTGAAAGGGCGCTATTGGTCGCAGTTAGCCTATCAGTTCTCTCACGAAACCTGTCACTTATTGAGTAATTATGATCTAGCCCCCAATAATGTCTCTAAGCAGCAATGGTTCGAAGAGTCGCTGTGTGAGGCCTTTAGCTTGTTTAGTGTAGGCAAGTTGGCGGATCAGTGGGAACAACACCCCCCTTATCCAAATTGGAAGGAATATGCGCCGGAGCTGCGTAAGTACTTGGCGGATATGCTGAAAGAAGAGCAACGTAGCCTTGCGCCTAACCTTGCCAGCTGGTACCAAGCCCATAAAGCTACATTTGAAGCCGATCCTTATGCTCAGGGTCGGAAATTAAATGAAAAAATGGCTTCACATTTGTTGAAGATATTTGCTGAACAACCTGAGGCTTGGGCAGCAATTAATTACATTAACTTAGGAGATGATAGCAAAGATAAATCGTTAGCTAAGTATTTGAAAGATTGGCATGACAATACTCCAGCAAATCTACGTGCTCCGATTAAAGCGATTCAGCAGCAGCTAGGAATCAAAGGGTAAACTAGTGATTTATTAACGAACTAAGCGCAAATCGTCGGTAGAAAGTTTATTTCCTAGCGTTTTTGTGTGAAATTAAGAAAAAATAGCTGAACTTTTCAACGAAACACACATCTGTAATTTGTATGGAGGTTGCCTTACATACGCGATAAAACGAGAGGGCTGAGCGATGCAAAAACCATTATTATTCTTAGGCGCACTCACCATCTTTATGATGGGTTATTGGATCCCCGAAGATCGCCATGTGCCAGTAGAAGGTGCCAAACCCTATGACTGGAACCCCGCTGCTTACTGGTATGTAGGTGGCCAAAACGCACAAAAAGGTATCAATATTTTCGCCCGCGAAGGCACTCCTGTAGTCGCAAGCACTAGCGGTTGGGTTGTGTATAGCGAAAATAATCCTGAAGGTAACAATACTGTCTTAGTACTAGGCTCTAAGTGGCGTTTACACAATTATGCAAACTTAGAAAAAGTCGATGTTAAGCCAGGAAGTTGGGTAAAAACCGGTGAGCAAATTGGTGCAGTAGGTTTGCCGAATAAAGACGCGAAACGTCCCGCTAATTTATATTATTCGATTCGCAGTTTGTCACCACAAGTTTCTGAGTTAAAACCAGAAAAACCATTTTGGCTGGATCAAGTCTTTTATGTGAATCCACATAAATTCTTGACTGAATACCAATCTAGCGATGGTGAAGAGGCTCATGCTGAGCCGTTACATTAACTGTTTATTAGCTCTGGGTTTTTCTCATTGCTTGGTCTGAGAATTCAGAGTCTATAATCGGCGCATAAATTTATTGGTAGGCTTCTACCTTTTTCATTATCCTTGCGCCATGAAAACTGAAACTCCTGAAAATTTACATGGCTTTACCTTGCCAGTGCGAGTCTATTATGAAGATACGGACGCGGGCAGAGTGGTCTATCACAGTAATTATATTAACTTTATGGAGCGCGCTCGCACTGAGTGGTTACGCTCCTTAGGTTATGAACAAGATACTCTTATTCATGAGCAAGGCATTGTATTTGTGGTGCGTAGCTTGCAAGTCGATTATCTGAAGCCTGCTTTATTTAATGATCTCTTACAGGTTGAAGCAGCTATCCATGAGTTAGGGCGAACTAGTGTCCATTTCCGGCAAAATATCTGGCGTGAGAATAAACGTGAAAATACACGTGAACATTTAATCGCAGGCATAGTCAGAGTGGTGTGCGTGGATGCCGAGAGTTTCCGGCCGAAACCGATTCCAGCAGAAATTCGAGGTAAGTTCAGCGGTGAACACTGATTTATCGATTTTGCATTTAATTTTTAATGCAAGTTTAGTCGTCAAAATTGTTATGGGGCTACTGGTAGTCGCTTCTTTGCTGTCGTGGACTTTAATTATTGTGAAGTCCAGTAAACTCAAGCAAGCACGGCGGCAAGCAGAACAGTTTGAAGAGCGTTTTTGGAGCGGTATTTCTTTACCTGCACTCTATGACGAACTGGCTAAAGCACCACAACGGACTGGTTTAGCGCGTATTTTTTATGACGGCTTTCATGAGTATCGCAGGCTTAGTCAATTAGATAATGCGAATAATCTGCCTATTACCGAAGCTGTGCAGCGCTCGATGCGGGTGGCTGCTTCTAAGGAAATTGATGGTTTAGAGCAAAACTTAGCCTTTCTAGCCACGGTGGGTTCAACTAGTCCTTATGTGGGCTTATTTGGCACAGTATGGGGGATTATGAATGCATTTCTTTCTTTAGGGAAAATGCAACAGGCTACTTTAGCAGTAGTGGCACCTGGGATTGCGGAAGCTTTGATTGCGACAGCGATTGGTTTATTTGCGGCAATTCCTGCGGTCATTGCCTATAACCGCTTTGTGGATCATGTCGATCGGTTAGCGGTGAATTATGACAACTTCCGTGAAGAATTTACCGCTTTATTAGAACGTCATGCGGCCACTCAACAGGTGCGGCGATGAAACGTACCCGTAAGTCGATGGCGCAAATGAATGTCGTGCCGTATATCGATGTTATGTTGGTTTTATTGGTGATTTTTATGGTCACTGCGCCCATGATGCAGTCAGGCGTGGCTATAGATGCACCGGATGCAGATGCTGCTGCACTACAATCTGATAATCAGCAGGAACCTTTAATAATTTTAGTTGATCAAAGAGGACAATATCTGTTGCCAGATGGCGACAAAGTGAGTTCTAAACAACTGAATACTTATGTCGCTCAGCAATTACAAGGGAAACGTAATAAAGCTGTGAATATTCGTGCCGATGCAGGTGTTGAGTATCAATATGTGATGACAGCGATGGTTGCAGCCCAAAAAGCCGGGGCTACAGCTATCAATTTGTTGGCTGATCCTGTTAAACCGAAGTGAGCAGCCTGCTAAACAATAAGGTTTTAAATTTGCAGGAACTGTAGAAATTAATAAGTCATGTTCAAAGAACTGCTAAAAAATCCGGTTGCTCTGTTTTGGGCAATTGTCATCCATATCATTGTACTGATTCTACTGATTATAGGCTTTCAAATGAATAAGCAGCCTAAGCCACTAGAAGAATCGGTCGCTGTACAAGTCAAAGGTCTGCAACCTTTAGCAGAACCCAAGCCGGCCTATACTGAAGCTCCCTATACGCTTGAAGAGCCTAAAGCGCAGTCCACACCTATTGAGCCAAGTGCTAATCAAAAACAGCAAGAGCAAGATCAAAAGCTACGTGAGCAAGCGCGGCGCGAGGCTATTGCTGAGGCAGCAGCGATGGCTAAAGCTGAAAAAGAAGCTGAACGTAAACGGATTGCTGAGGAAAAGAAGCGTGCCCAACTTGAGCAAACGGCTGTAGAACAAGCACGTAAAGAAGCAGAGACTGAACGGAAACGGCAAGAAGCGGAAGATCGCCAAGCTGAACGTGAGCGCCAGCAAGCTTTGGAAGCCGAGCGTCAAGCGGAAGAGAGTCGCCAACAATCCCTAAAAGCTGAACGCGAACGCAAAGAGCAGGCTGAAAAGGAGTTGGAAGAAGAACGCCGCAAAGCAGATGAAGCTGAGCAAGCTTTAGCTGAAAAAAAGCGTGAACAAGAAAAAGCTGCAGAGCAAGAACGTAAAGAGGCAGCTGAACGTGAGTTGGCGCGTGAAAAGCGAAAAGCAGAAGAGGCAGAAAAACAGTTAGAGCAGGAACGTGAGGAGCGTCAAAAAGCTGAACAAGAATGGGAAGAAAAACAAAAGCAACTGCAAGCTGAGCGTGATGCCGAGCAGCAAGCTTTAATTAAAAAAGTCGAAGAAGAAGCGCGTAAGAAAAAAGACGAGGACGAACAACGTGAAGCGGCTGAAATTGAACGCAAAATCAAAGAAGCTGAAGAGAAGCGTTTAGCGGATGAAAAAAAGCGCCAAGAAGAAAAAGAATTAGCTGAAAAGCGTGCTGCTTACCAAGAAAAATGGAAGACTGAACAAGAGAAACTTAAGCAAGAAGCTGAAGATAAGGCGAAAGCAGAAGAGGCTGCCAAACGTAAAGCTGAAGAAGAGCGTAAGCTAGCAGAAGCAAAAACTCGTGAAGATCAAGAACGGCGTTTACGTGAAAGTAGCGAGCGTGCTCGTGAGCAAACTGAGCGTGATAAAGCTGAATTAGAGGCCAAAGCGAAAGCTGAGTCTGAAGAAAAAGCTAAGCAAGTAGCCGCTGAAAAAGCTAGAAAAGAGGCCGAAGCTAAGCAGAATGCAGGCCCTAGCCAACAAGCCATTGAGAATGCCGCTCTTGCTTGGGGTGCGCAAATTAAACGACGGGTAAGTTCGCGCTGGAATCAACCTGCCGATACCTTTGGCATGCGTGCTACAGTGTCTCTATCGATCAAGCCACCGGGCAATATTCGTGAATTGCGAGTCACGGATTGTAATGGTAGTCCACAGTTTTGTGATTCTTTGACAGCGGCTTTGTATAAGTCTGAGCCCTTCCCAGAGCCAGATTTACCAGAGCTTTATAATCAAAATTTAAGATTAATTTTTGAGCCATAACCATGAAACGCCAATTGATTGTGTTATTAGTGTTAGTCAGCGGGCTATTTGCCTCGTTGGCGAGTCGTGCTGAATTGGTGATCCGTATTACCGATGGCACCAATGATGGGATTCCAGTCATGATCGTACCTTTTCAAGGTGGTGATCTGGCCGGAGTGATTGAAGCTGATTTGCAGCGTACCGGTTTATTTACTTTGATTGATCCAGCTAAAGCAGGTCAGGCTTTAGCGATGGGACAGCCTTTCCAAACAGAACCTTTGCGTGCTAGTGGTGCCGAATATGTGATTGTAGGCAAGCAGGTTGGCTCTTTAGAGTTTGAAATCTTGAATGCAGCTACTGGTAAACGCACTGCGGGTTATCGGATTGCTCAGATTGGCAATACGCGTCGAATGGGGCATAAAGCCGCTGATTTAATTTTCGAGCGCTTAACCGGTAAACGTGGTGCCTTTGATACACAAGTAGCCTATGTATCAGCAAATGGCCCTGCTAAAGCACAAACTTATCAGTTAATTGTGGCTGATGCCGATGGCTTTAATCCGCGTACTATTTTGCGTTCGAATAAACCAGTGATGTCTCCAAGTTGGTCGCCTGATGGGAATCGTTTAGCCTATGTGTCGTTTGAAAGTAATCGCTCAGTGATTTATGTGCAGGATCTAGTATCAGGTGATAAACGCGCTATTGCAGATCATCCAGGCATGAATGCCGCGCCTGCATGGTCACCAGATGGGCGTTTAATTGCTATGAGTTTGTCCCAAGAAGGCAATCCAGATATTTATTTGATGGATGCTAATGGCGGCGGTTTGCGTCAAATCACCACTTCTAAAGCGATTGACACTGAACCTGCTTGGGCAAATAACAATACTTTAATTTATACCTCAGACCAAAGTGGTAGCCCGCAATTATACCGAACAACCGTGGCGGGCGGCGAAGGTTCACGTTTGACTTTTACGGGGGAGTACAATGCGGCGCCCAGTGTAGTAGGCAATACCGTGGCCATGGTGCGGGATATTGGTAGCGCCAATCGAATTGCTTTAATGAATGCCTCGTCGAGTGATTCTAAGCTGGTGTCAGAAGGTACTTATGATGAATCACCTTCTTTAGCCCCCAATGGCGAAATGGTTGTTTATGCGACTGAGTCTGGTGGGCGTGGGGTATTAGCGGTCGCTAGTGCTAACGGTAAGGCGCGTCAGGTCTTAGCTACTCAAGTTGATGATGTGCGTGATCCCGCATGGTCTCCTTATTTAGATTAATGCTATGAACGAGGGAGTAATAGCAATGCATCGTAAACTTTTTTTCAGTTGTATCTTAGCGGTGGGTGTCTTAAGTGGTTGCCAAACCGCTCCACGGCCGCTAGAACCCATTCCTGATATTAATGCTCTAGGCGGCGCAGGTGGCTATGGGCAAGGCGGCATGGGGCAAGTCGGTGCTGGTCAAGGCCAAGGGGGAATGGGAGGAAATGGTCAATCTGGTAATGGTGCAGGTGGACTTAACCCTAATGGTGGCCAAGGGGGGGCAGGTCAATACGGTGGTGCTGGTCAAGGCCAAGGTGGCTATAGACAGGGTGGTTATGGGAATGGCACAGGAATGGCAGGACAAGGTAATAGCCCTTATTCACCTGCAGACTTAAACAACCCTGGCAGTATTCTTGCACAACGTGTTATTTACTTCGATTATGATCAAGCGCGTATCCGTGCAGAGTATTTGCCCGTGTTAGAAGCACATGCTTCTTTGCTTGCTGCCTACCCTAACTTACGAGTTAGACTGGAAGGACATGCAGACGAACGCGGTTCACGCGAGTACAATGTAGCTCTGTCGGAACGTCGGGGCTACTCGGTACGTGACTACATGGCGGCGCGAGGGCTGAAAAATCAGCAAGCTGAAATAGTGGGTTATGGGGAAGAAGTACCCGCTTCACTGGGGCATGGTGAGAAATCATGGAGTGAAAACCGCCGAGTTGAAATTATTTATGTAGGAGAATAAAGGGTATGTGTTACAAGCTTGACCGGAGCCTGTTAGGCGTTCTGGTGGCTGTTATGCTAATCGCCCCACCTGTGCAGGCACTCAATGATGATGTGGCTGTACAGTTGCTTGAGCGACTTAATGATTTAGAAGGGGAAGTAAACGCCCTACGCACTGAGAACGAAACCTTAAAGGATAAGCTGGAGGGTGCGCCTACGCGTGCGGAGGATGAAGAGCAAGTTAAAGCCGAAGCTGCCCAAGCTGGTGTTGAAGACGGGGTACAGTTAGACGAAGAAGCGAAATCATCAGACTCCGGAACAAGCACTGAGCCACCCATTCCAGGGGTAAATATTCTTGTGGAAGAGGCTACCGCAGCAACCGATGCCACGGATATTCCAGCTTTGGAGCAAGAACCTGCAACATTAGACGCTGCTGAATCTGTGGCCGCTCGTGAAACTAGAGCAGAAGATCCTGCTACTGCGGTACCTGAACAAGCGGATTATTTAACCACGAGTCCAGCCGATGCAGCACCTGCATTACTCAATGCGGGTGCTGCAACTGTGACTACTGAAGCTGCCGATGCAGTGACCGCTGAAGCAGCTCCGGCAGAAACTAAACCTGCAGAGGCCGCCGCTGTAAGTACTGCAACTGATACATCTGTAGAGGTAACGCCTACACCTATTACGACTGCTACCACTACAGAATCTCCGGTTGCTGCACCTGTGGTAGATCCAAAAAGTAAGGATAGCTATTACTATTACGGTACGCCCGAAGCTGAGAAAACTACTGAGGTAAAACCAGCGACAGCAGCCGTTCCGGCAGCAACCCCTACTGCAGCTCCCGTCGCTAGTACAGAAGATGGGCGTAAAGCAAAGGCTGATTACAATCAGGCTTATCAACTGTTAGTGAACAAGCCAGCAGAAGCAGCCCCTTTATTCCGTAGTTTTTTGGAAAAATATCCTCAGCATGAATTAGCCGCCAATGCTCAATATTGGTTAGCTGAAGCACTCTATGCGCAGAAGGATTTTGAGGGTGCTTCTAAAGAGTTCATGAAAGTACTCAAGCAATACAAAGATAGCCCTAAATCTTCAGGGGCAGCTTTGAAACTGGGTTACTCATTTTATGAGCTCCAACAATGGGAATATGCACGCCGCACTTTAGAGGATACTGTACGTTTCTTCCCCGATAGTAGTTCAGCTAAATTAGCAGAAGCACGCTTACAGAAGATGAAAGAGGAAGGGCATTAAAAGCTCTTTTGCTTAGACTCAAGTTTAATAAACCGGCTGCTAGCCGGTTTTTCTTTTTATAAGATAATTTTATTTATGTAGATAAAAATTGTTGTTGCTAGAGTTAGCAGGATGGCAGAAGATGCGAACTTAAGTATATTACTGTATTACTATATTCAGAGGTACAGATGAGTGCATTGCCAGAGTTTGAGAGGCGCGGGCAGCAAGAAGTGAAAGCCACCACTTGTTATATGTGCGCCTGCCGTTGCGGCATTCATGTCACGGTCGAAGATAATAAAGTTCGCTATATTCAAGGCAATCGCGACCATCCGATCAATAAAGGGGTGCTGTGTGCTAAGGGTAATGCAGGCATCATGAAGCAAAATTCCCCTGCCAAACTCAACTCACCCCTATTGCGTAAGGTCGGTAGTGAGCGTGGTGCGGGTGAGTTTGAAGTAATCACAATGACGGAAGCACTCGACATTCTCGAAGCGCGGTTACGCAAGATTCGGGAAACCGACCCGCTGAAACTAGCTTATTTCACCGGCCGTGATCAGATGCAGGCCTTGACGGGTTTCTGGGCATCGCAATTTGGCACACTGAACTGGGCAGCGCACGGCGGATTTTGTTCGGTGAATATGGCAGCGGGTGGGCTTTATACGATGGGGCATGCCTTCTGGGAGTTCGGTGATCCAGACTGGGATCGTACCAAGTATTTCATGCTCTGGGGGGTGGCTGATGATCATGCTTCTAATCCTATTAAGATTGGACTGGAAAAGCTTAAGCGTAATGGCGGCAAATTCGTTGGGATAAATCCGGCACGTACCGGCTATCAGGCGATAGCGGATGAGTGGGTGGCGATTAAGCCGGGTACTGATGCGATACTCGCGCTCTCCATGCTGCATGTACTTCTCAAAAATGATCAATTTGATTGGGAATTTTTAATTCGTTATACCAATGCAGCTTACTTGGTGGTGCATACTCCGAATCAAAAAGGGCATGGCTTATTACTGCGTGATGCAGAGGGTAAACCACTGGTTTGGGATATGAAGCTACAAGCAGCGACCGACGGTACACGCCCTAGTATTACGCCTGCGCTGTTTTATGAGGGTGATGTCAATGACAAGCCCGTTAAGTCAGTGATGACGCTGATTGCCGAGGAATATCTTGATGAGCAGTATGCTCCTGAACATGCGGCGAAAATCTGTGGCGTTCCGGCTGAGCAAATCGAACGCTTAGCGCTAGAAATGGCGCATGTCGCTTTCAAAGAAAGTATTGAAATTGATGTTCCCGAGGGTTGGACGGATTGGGCAGGGCGTAAGCATTATAAGTTTGTGGGACGTCCGGTTTCCATGCATGCGATGCGCGGTATTTCGGCTCACTCCAATGGTTTCCAAACTTGCCGCGCGATTCATTTCTTACAAATCATGCTTGGCACGATTGATGTCCCCGGTGGGCATTTAGCCAAACCACCTTATCCCAAACATATTCCACCCGCGATTAAACCGGCCAAAGATTGTGCACCGAATACGCCTTTGAAAGGGCCACCACTCGGATTTCCCACCGGGCCTGAAGATTTGGTGATGGATGCAAATGGCAAGGCCAAACGTATCGATAAGGCTTATTCGTGGGATGCGCCGATGTCGAATCATGGCCTGATGCATATGGTAATCACCAATGCAGTGAAGGGTGATCCATACAAAATTGACACCCTAATGATGTTTATGGCGAATATGGCGTGGAATTCGACCATGAATACCGCCGAAATTCAGGACATGCTGCGTGAGAAAGAGGCCGACGGCGACTATAAGATTCCGTTTATTGTGGTGTCCGATGCTTATCATTCGGAAATGGTCAATTTCGCTGATTTGATTATTCCTGATACGACCTATCTGGAACGCTGGGATACGATTTCGATGTTGGATCGCCCCATTTCTGAGCCACACGCGGCTTGTGATTCGATCCGTCAGCAGGTGATTCGACCTGAGCGCGATGTCTTATCGTGGCAGGAGGTGCAAGTCGAATTAGCAGGGCGTTTAGGTTTTCCAGCTTTCACTAATCCGGATGGCTCACGCAAATATCAAGGCTATAAAGATTTCATTATTAATTGGCAACGTGAACCTGGCATTGGCTTCTTGGCAGGCTGGCGGTTGGATGAAAACGGCAATGAAGTGCACCTACGTGGCAAACCCAATCCCAAACAATGGGAGCGTTATGCGGAAAATGGTGCGTTCTTTGAAATGCACTTGCCGGAACCTATCCGCTACTACCGTCATGCGAATAAGGACTATCTAGAATTTGCTAAGTATGCAGCGTGGGTCGGTTCAACGAATCAAATCGTGATTGAGTTGTATTCCGAAGCTCAGCAGCGTTTTAAATTAGCCGGACAGGGTTTATATGATGGCCCGATGCCGACTGAAGCGCACCATAAAGAACGCTTGAGCACTTATTTCAATCCGCTGCCGTTTTATTACAAGCCACTGGAACAATGCCGGATTGATGAGGATGAATATCCGTTGTATGCGGTGAATCAACGCCCTATGTTCATGTATCACTCCTGGGATTCGCAGAACGCTTGGTTGCGCCAAATCTGTGCGCAGAACTTTTTGTATATGAATCGTCAGCGTGGCGCAGTCTTGGGGATTAAAGATGAAGCGTGGTGCTGGGTGGAATCGCATCATGGCAAAATTCGTGTGCAAGTGAAACTGGTCGAAGCCTGCCAATATGATACGGTCTGGACATGGAACGCGATTGGTAAGCAAAAAGGTGCGTGGGGTTTAAATGAAAATGCCAATGAAGCGAATGATGGCTTTTTAATGAATCATCTGATTTCGGAATTGCTGCCAGTAAAACATGATGCCTTGGATAATGTGACTAATTCCGATCCGATTACTGGGCAAGCCGCTTGGTATGACTTGAAAGTAAAGGTTTATCCGGCGGCTGAAGGTGAAATCGGTACATGGCCGACCTTCCCTGCGATTAAGCCCCTACCCAATGCGAATGTTTCCCCCGATATCTTAGGTTATCAAGCCCATCAAGCGGTGAACTTAGCGCGTCCACGGGAGGATGTCTTAAGTCGTGGCAGTGTGCATGATGGTCGGCGTGGCACAGCGAATAAGGAGTAAGGAGCAATGAAATTAGGTTTAGTCATTGATCTGGATGTCTGTGTTGGCTGTCACGGCTGCGCAGTATCTTGTAAACAGTGGAATACTTCGGGTACGACTGGCCCACTCACGGATTACAACCCTTACGGTAAAGACCCGAGTGGCGTTTGGTTCAATCGCATTCGTAGTTATGAAGTGGGTGAGTATCCACATAATAAAACTATCAATTTTCCGATGTCTTGCATGCACTGCGAGCAGGCCGATTGCGTGGACGTTTGCCCTACGGGTGCAAGCTATAAACGTGCGGAAGATGGAGTAGTATTAGTCGATCAAGACAAGTGCATGGGCTGTAACTATTGCTCATGGGCTTGCCCTTATGGCGCGCGTGAACTGGATCGCTCTTCAGGCACGATGAAGAAATGCACGCTCTGTATTGATCGCATCTATGATGAACGTTTAGATGAATATGATCGTCAGCCCTCTTGTGTGATCACTTGCCCTGCCCATGCGCGTCATTTTGGCGATTTTGATGATCCGAATTCGAATGTGAGCACCTTAGTGCGCGAGCGCGGCGGTTATGCGCTCATGCCAGAACTTGGCTATAACCCCACCAATCGTTATTTGCCACCGCGTGTAACCCGCTTAATTCCAACAGATGATGTGAAGAAAAAATCACTAATTAATTCGGTCAAAGAATGGGTCAACCAAGCCATTGCGCGTTAAGGAGGATTTGATATGCATCCAGCTTTTTCTGTTATTTTTTTTACGGTGGCTTCGGGCGCAGGTTATGGATTATTTATTCTGATGGCCTTGGGTTATATCTTAGGTTTTATTGAGTTTAATAAAACCCTTGTCCTAGTGGGTGGCTTATTATCCTTAGGTTTAATTTCAGCGGGTCTCTTATCTTCAACTTTGCATTTAGCCAATCCAAAAAATGCATGGCGGGCTTTTTTTCGCTTTAAAACATCTTGGTTAGCCCGTGAAGGTGTATTCGCAATTTTATTTTATCCAGTTGCTCTGTTATTTTTATTCGGTGTCTGGGTTAATGCTGAAAAGCCTGATTATAATGGTTTGGTAGCAGTCATTGGTTTTGCGGCTTTTACTTTAGCGTTTGCGACTTTATTTAGTACAGGTATGATTTATGCTTGTTTGAAAACCATTCGGCAATGGAATACAGCTTTAACTCCAACTAATTATATTCTTTTGGGCTTGGCAAGTGGCTCTGTTTTATTAGTAGCAGTTTTAGCTCTAAATCATCAGCCAGTTAATTTACTAGCAACTTTATCAGTCATATTAATCAGTATGGCTGCGATCAGTAAAGCTATTTACTATTTTTGGGTGCGAACAGTCACTGGACCAACCATTAATACGGCTACAGGGTTTACTCGTGCACAAGTGCGCTTACTAGATACAGGACATACAGCAGGTACTTTCCTAACAGATGAGTTTGCTTATTTTGCCCCAGTGAATTTGCTGTTAAGCCTAAGAATGACAGTATTTATAGCTGGATTTTTTATACCATTGTTACTTATTGGCTTAATCGCATTAGGTGTACAAAGTGTATATTTGGCCTTGCTAGCAGTGTTAGCAAGCTTTGTCGGTATAGGTGCAGAACGTTGGTTATTCTTTGCTGAAGCTCGCCATGTGATTCGTCTCTATCATGGCGAACAACATGTCTAATAGAAGCTAGTTAAAGATTTTTATTATTTGATACTTAAAATTTCAAGTAAAAGTTAAATCCGAGCCTTTTACTTTGTTTTACTAAATGTTACTTGTACTTGAATTTTAGCTAGTCTACTGTAAGCCCTAATAGCAACAGAGTACCGAGGTGCTCTGAAATAATATGGATGAGGGCTTATGAAAAGACTAAGGCAAGTGTGTTTGATTTGCTTGCTTGGTGTTTTGTTACTAACTATTTCTGTAACAAACGCGGCTCCTGTGCCGAACTTAGTCTTAACTAACCAAGACTCCAATGTACTAGTCTCTGATTTTGTTGAGTATTTCGAAGATACTTCCCTCAAACTTACGCTTGAACAGGTAACACATCCGCCTTATACCACAGCTTTTGAAGCCAATACTCAAGAGCGTGTTAATTTTGGACGTACTCAGTCAGCTTGGTGGGTAAGGTTTCAAGTACAAAACCAAGCTGATTTTCCTTGGTATTTGCTCTTAGATTCTTCTTTAGGGGCTGACCTAGATCTGTTCATTTTGCCTCAACAGGCGCTGCCAGCAAAGCCAGGTAACTCTACACGCTTTTACGCTAAGCCTTTGCCCAGTTACCTACGCCATGTTTGGAGTCTCAATTTGCCTAAGGGACAGACTTTCCAAATCTATCTACGGGTAACTAATGGCGATGCCATTTTAGCATTACCTATAAAATTTCTTAGTGCAGAAGCCTTGATCAATCATAGTGTGGATAACTATCGATTAATTAGCTTTATTTACGCCGGAATGATTACTCTTGGCCTCTACCAATTGTTTATGTTTTTTGTATTGCGAGAATCTAATTATCTGCTTTTGACAGTTTATATTTTTGCTATCATGGCTACTATCCATCGCACTAATCCTGTTTTTCCCTGGTTAAATTTTCTAAGCAATACAAACTCTTATTTTTATTCGTTGCCTTTTTTTCTTACCTTGATTGCACATGCTGAGTTTACTCGTCGTATTTTAGATATTAAAGACTACTCTGTACTAATTGATCGAATTTACCGATGGGGAGTTTATGCAGCTATTCTCGGTATTTTTGTAACGGGTTCAATCTCAGGTGGATTAAACATCCCAGTGTTTTTGTCTTTCGGCTTATTAGCTCTTTCCTTAGTGACTAGTTATTATATAGCCTCTAAAGGAAATAGGATTGCCCGTTATTTTTCTTGGATCTATTGGTTGCCAATCAGTATTCATATGCCTGGCTTTGTTTTTCAGGTATTTGAAATAAATGAGTGGACCGCTCATATTGATGCCTTTACTAGTGTAGGTACTTTGACTTTCATTCTACTCCTTTCTGTTTTACAAGCGGAAAGAGTCAGAACTTTACGTGAGCAAATGAAGCAGGTGGAGGCCAGTAGCGCTGCTAAAGAAGAGTTTTTAGCAATTATGAGCCATGAATTGCGTACTCCCATTAATTCAATCGCAGGCCTAACTACTTTGCTAAAGCTCAGCTCAGTAAATGATAAACAAAAGGTTTATTTAGAAAAACTAGATTTAGCGACTGAGCACATGATGCAGCTAGTGAATCATGTTTTGGATTATGCAAAGTTAACTAGTTACACTTTTCAGTTAAAACCCGAACCCTGCAAGCTATCGTTGGCTATCCACTCAGCTTTACCTCTTGTTCAACAGCAAGCAGAGCAAAAGGGGTTGATTTTTAGTTTTGAAGGAATAGGCAACTTAGACACAACTCTATTCATGGATCGGACTTCTTTGACTCAAGTGGTTCTGAATTTGTTGAGTAATGCAGTGAAGTATACCCATGAAGGTTCTATTAAGTTAAAAGTACAGGTCAAACAGCCTGAAAATAAGCAAAAAATTATCCAAATCAGTGTCATTGATACAGGCGAAGGCATCCCTTCTGAACGTTTAGAGTCGTTATTTGACCCCTTTACTCAGTTTTCTACCCAAACAGCACGTAAAGGTACAGGCCTTGGTTTGGCAATAAGTAAACGCTTAGTTGCTGCAATGGGTTCAGAATTAAAAGTCAAATCAACGCTTGGCTTAGGTAGCGAGTTTAGTTTTGAATTGCAATTGCCGGTGGTGTTCTCAGAGGAAAAGAGTAGTTCTAATATCATTAGCCCTTTAACACGAGGCTTACGTTTACTAGTGGCGGATAATTCAGAACTTAATCATCCGGAGGCTAGTAATATGTTGCGTCAGTTAGGGGCGGAGGTACAAGTTGTGCCCAATGGGCAAGGGGCAATTTTATGCCTGCAAGAACAAGATGTTGATATAGTATTGGTAGATATGACTTTACCTGAACTAGGTGGTTTAGAGTTAGGACGCTGGGTAAGGCATTCAGGACGTAATCCTAAATTGCCTATTGTTGCGATTACTTCAAATAATGTGGCTGAACTGGAACCTACTTGCCGTGAATTAGGCATTAATGCTTGTTTACGCAAACCCTTAGATTATCAATCCTTATCAAAGACCTTGAATCGTGCCCTCGCTGCTTAAAGGATATATGTGTAGTGGCTTATAAGACCCTAAATCTATACGACTCTAAGTAGCATCCGTTTAAAAAATCGGTTATGTTGCTGCTCATGAATAATACTGCTGAACTTATCTTAGAAACACCCACCGATAGTTTTGTTAGTCCACCTAAATCGTTGGTACGGGCGGTGGGGAAGGCTATTGGCGACTATAAATTGATTCGGGAAGGTGACCGAATTCTCTTAGGCTTATCGGGTGGTAAAGATTCCTTGTCGCTGTTGCACATTTTGCGGCATTTCCAACGCCATGCCCCTGTACGTTTTGAATTCGCAGCAGTAACGATTGACCCGCAGTCGGGGGCTTTTGATCCATCACCACTGATTCCTTATATGGAAAAGTTGGGTGTACCTTATTTCTATGTGCGTGAGCCGATTATGAATCTGGCGGAAACACATATGGACAATAACTCCTACTGTGCGTTTTGCTCACGAATGAAACGTGGACTCATGTATAAGACCGCACGTGAGCAGGGTTATAATGTGTTAGCTCTTGCACAGCATTTAGATGATTTAGCTGAAAGCTTTCTAATGTCAGCTTTTCATGGTGGCAAGCTCAAAACGATGAAGGCACATTATCAAATTGATGCAGGTGATTTACGTGTGATTCGCCCCTTAGTACAGGTGCGGGAACGGCAAACGGCTGATTTTGCTAAGGCTGCACAATTGCCGGTAATCATGGAGAATTGTCCGGCCTGTTTTGATATGCCGACGCAAAGACAACATATGAAAGAGCTGCTAGCTGCTGAAGAGGCTAGCAACTCTAATCTTTTCAAAAGCCTAGCCACGGCAATGCAGCCTCTCATTCGTGATGGACTAGAAAATACTTTCGAATAAAATTGTCGACAATCCTTGGATATTTCCGGCGTTTTTCTGGACTTTTCACTAAGATTGTATAAATATAGCGTGCCGGAGAGCGATTTATACGAATAAAAATACAGAAGCACCCAGTAGTTTGTAAGCCATTTTTCGTTAGTGAGGAGTCAACCATGTCTATTAAGACGTATCCTGTGCCTGCTGAGTTTGCAGCTAATGCTCATGTTAATGCAGAACAATATGCCAGCATGTATAAGCAATCCGTCGAGGATCCAGCCGCGTTCTGGGGTGAGCAAGCTGAAAAATACCTAACTTGGAGCAAGAAGTGGGATAACGTTCTGGATTGGAGCTTCGATGAAAGCGACATCCATATCCGCTGGTTTGAAGGTGGTAAACTAAACGTTGCTGAAAACTGCTTAGATCGTCACTTAGCAACTCGCGGTGATCAAGTTGCAATTATTTGGGAAGGTGATAGCCCAGATGAAGACCGCAAAATCACTTATAAAGAATTACATGAAGAAGTTTGTAAGTTCGCGAATGTGCTGAAAAGCCGTGGCGTGAAAAAAGGCGACCGCGTTTCTTTATATTTACCAATGATTCCTGAAGCAGCCGTCGCTATGCTGGCTTGCGCACGTATCGGTGCAGTTCACTCTATCGTCTTCGGTGGCTTCTCTCCTGATGCTTTACGTGATCGTATTCAAGGTGCTGAATGCGGAGTCGTTATTACTTCTGACCAATCCATGCGTGGTGGCAAGCGTGTTCCGCTAAAAACCAATGCAGATAAAGCGATTGCTCAATGCCCCACCGTACATACCTGCATCGTGGTTAAGCGTGGTGGTGATCCCGTTGAATGGAATTCTCATGATGTTTGGTACCATGAAGCCTTAGCAGCAGCTTCCGCGGATTGTCCTGCAGAACCAATGGATGCGGATGATCCTTTATTCATCCTTTACACTTCTGGGTCTACGGGTAAGCCAAAAGGTGCTCTACATACCACGGGTGGTTATTTGCTACAAGCAGCGATGACTCAGAAATTGGTATTCGACTATAAAGACGGCGAAGTTTACTGGTGTACAGCGGACGTGGGTTGGGTAACAGGTCACTCTTATATCGTTTACGGCCCATTAGCCAATGGCGCTACCTCTTTAATGTTCGAAGGTATTCCAACTTATCCAGATGCAGGTCGTTTCTGGGATGTCTGCGACAAGCATGATGTTGCGATTTTCTACACTGCACCCACGGCTATTCGTATGTTGATGGGTCAAGGTGAGGAATTTGTTAATCGTGCAAAACTCGAAAAATTACGTGTACTTGGGTCAGTGGGCGAGCCAATCAATCCAGAGGCTTGGGAATGGTATAACCGCGTGGTCGGTCGTAATCGTTGCCCAATCGTGGATACTTGGTGGCAGACGGAAACAGGCGCACATATGTTAACTCCATTGCCAGGTGCTACACCGTTGAAGCCGGGTTCTGCAACCAACCCGTTCTTCGGTGTGCAACCTGTGCTCTTAGATGATAAAGGCATGGAAATCGAAGGCAATCCTGCTGAAGGTAACCTTGCGATTAAAGCACCTTGGCCATCTATGATGCGTACTGTTTACGGCGATCATAAGCGTTTCTATGAAACCTATTTCGCGATGTATCCAGGCTATTACTTCACAGGTGACGGTGCTCGCCGCGATGAAGATGGTTATTATTGGATTACTGGCCGTGTGGACGATGTTCTGAACGTTTCAGGTCACCGTTTAGGTACTGCTGAAATCGAATCAGCTTTAGTCCTACATCCACAAGTGGCTGAAGCGGCAGTCGTTGGCTATCCACACGAGCTGACCGGTCAAGGTATCTATGCTTATGTCACGCTGATGTCTGGCGTTGAAGGTACTGAGGCACTGAAGAATGATCTGATCAATTTAGTGCGTAAAGAAATTGGCCCTATCGCTAAGATCAACTTGCTGCAATGGGCACCAGGCTTACCAAAAACTCGTTCTGGCAAAATCATGCGGCGTATTCTGCGTAAGATTGCTGCGAATGAACTGGATGGTTTGGGGGATACCTCAACATTGGCTGATCCAAGCGTAGTAGACAACTTAGTAGCGCAACGCGAAAATAAATAGTTTTTTGCTAAAACCGCTATAAGAAATTGCCGCTCCTAGAAGCGGCAATTTTTTTCGACTTAGCTTAATCTTGCTTAAGTATTTTCAGTGAGGTGAGGTTTAAGAAGCATTTAGCTACGTTTTTGAACCACCACCCAAGGCGCTACTACCACTGCCCAAAGATTATTGTCATCAGCTGCCCATTCTTTGGCGATTGCATCAGGCAGAATGCGCACTTGTTGGGCGGTTAGCCAGCCTGAAACTTGGCTAGCATCATCATTGGCTAAAGCAGTTGCTACTTTAATCAGATCAAGCTCAGTTACTACTTGCAAGATTCGCCCGCGTGCAAAGAAAAATCCTAATTCTTTCCAAGTGATGCGACCTGTTTCTAAGTTCAAGCGAGTAGAAAGGGGTAGTTCGAGTTCATCCATATCTTAAATCTCAGCGCTTATGCTTTTTTCAGAGGGTGGCCTATTGTAAAGAGCTTGAAAGATGAATGCCAAAGATCGTTTAACTTAGTAAAGCCTCCGGTTGTCGATCAGGTTTTTATAGACTTCATTCATTTGACTGATAATGTGCACAATCAGTCAACTCAATGTGAATGAGCTCAAACACGTGGAATCCACCAGTAATAGCAAGATAGCGAATTTAGTGTGGGAATTTAATTTCCGCCCTGATCACTATACGCACATGAGTTGGCTTGACCAAATGCCAGACGGCCCGATTATTAAAAAATTAGTCGGCAAGCAGCGCAGTGCTGATCGAATTGTGCAATATTTATTGCAGCGTTTTGGCCTAGAAAACCAAGTCTTTTTTAATTTCTCAAATGCTTTAACCCGCATTGCTTTGTGGTCAGGCGACGACTTAGAGCGCTTAGTTTTGTACACAGGGACAGTCTTTTACTTTAAGCGCGTACAAAAAATTGTGGTGCGGGAGGAAGTACAACAACTGCAAGAGCAACTGGGTTCTGATCTGTTTAGTTTCATGCATCGGCGTGCGGCTTTAATGAAAGGCAATTTACCTTTAGATTTAAAGCTGCCTGAAAAGCTCGACCCGCATCATAGTTTAATCGTGGCAGGTATGCTGTGCCTGAACCAAGCTCTACAAGAGTATCCCATCGCTTTACGCAAGCGATTAATGCTGAAGTTGCCTTACCAATGGTATCTATTGCTGAAAAAAGCTGAGCCTTTGGGTAAGCAATTACACGGGCAAAATAAAGAATGTGCCGCCTTAATACAAAAAATAGCCATAGAAGTGCGCATGAGGATCGATAGTGATGGACAAATTCGTTTCAATTAAACCGCTCGACTCGCAACTAGAGCCGGGCAAAGTCGTCCTGAAAGCCAATGACTATCGGCATTTAGTGAATTATGAAACTTTAGTCCAAGAAATGGCACAACGCGATCAAGAGCGCGAGCAACGTGCGACCCAAGCGCTCAATGATGCTATTCAAGCCGGAATGCAACAGGGACGGGAGCAAGCGCATGATCAAGTTGTACAGCAATTGTTGGGCTTTACCATCAAAATGCATGACAATTTGCGCAATGTTGAATTAGCCCTTGTGCAAGTAGTGATTGAATCCGTGCAGCAAATTTTACATACCTTTGAAAATCGAGAATTGGTAGCTAGCACGGTGCGGCGCGGGATGGATTTAGTTCGTAGTAGCAAAAAGCTCATTATCCGTGTGCACCCACAAATGCAGGATGTGGTCTTAGAGCAGCTGGAAGAATGGCAACGTACAATTGTCCATATTGAGGTATTACCCGACACTCAATTAAAGTTGGATGAATGCGTGCTGGAATCTGATGTGGGTATTATTCATGCGAGTGTTGAGCAACAAATTGAGTCGTTGATTCGGGCTTTGCGTAAGACCTTTCCTTTACCTAAAGCCCGCCCACCGCAATGAAAAAAGCCGCTGTTTCCTAGCGGCTACGCATACTATCAAGAGCAAGTGTGGTTTATTTCCAAAAATTAGCTTCTTTGGAGGCAATCTCGCGAACTTCAGCCGCTAGTTCCGTGTAGCGGTTGCGGTAGTCTTTCCATTCACCAACATAATAATCTTCGGCATTAAATTCACCTGACTTTTCATAAGCCATGAATTTCTTTTGCATTTCTAGCATTTCTTGAATTAGGGCTTGTTTACGTTCGTTCATGGTGTTGATCTCTTAAACTTAAGCAATTTATTACAGCAGCATAAAGCTTGAAACCTAGCCAGCCCATACCTCTTAGTGGTTAAGCCTTAGTAGCCACCTTTGCGATGGGTAGCGGGCAAACCGGCGATCTTCAAACCTTGTTTACTGGGTGCACGTGGAAATAAGTTATAGAGGTCTTTGCTACTGAGCTTTTTATTGTCCCATTTTTCAGCCATTGCTTTGAGAATGGCGCGCTCCATTGGCTGATTACCATTATTGTTAAGGTACTCATCGCGCAAATAATGGAGTACATCCCAATGCTGCTCGCTCAATTCGCCGATCCCCTCCTCGGTTGCTAGTTGTTGAGCAATGGTTTTATCCCAGTCATTCAAATCGACCAGATAACCGGCCTCAGTCAGCTCAATAGTTTTACCATTGATTTCTAATACCATAGTTATTCCTCTCATACCTTAAGCCGTATTCAATACGCTTTAGAAAAATTATACTAAGTGCTTTAAGCCTCACTACTGCTCTAAAGGGATAGCAGTGTTGATTTATTCGGTCGGTTTAAGCGTTTTAATGCTTTTATGCGGGAGTAATAGGCCACAGCCGTAGTGTCGACCTGTGCCTAAGCCAACTTGCTGTAAGCGGATCGAGGTTTCAGTATCCAAATCGGCGAGCATTAAATGCCGGGTAAATATAGTGCCTGCGTCGGTACGCAAATGAGAGCTAAGTCCACAGAGCATTTTTTTGAGTTTGAACTCTGTGAGTTCCTGCACCTCTGCCGCCATACGTTGCAGGAAGGCTGCTTCAGATTCACTTTCCTCTGAAACCACATAGCGCGCAAACAAAACGGAAGCATTAGAAAATGGCTTTTCTTTAGCTTCACCTACTTCAATCCTATACTCCCCAAAGCTCAAGGTTTGACCAGTTAAAGCTTGAGCTGCTTGGACACGGTGCTTAGGGATACGTAGTTCCAACCGAGTACGGTGTGAGGGTATCAGTATACCTGTCTGCTCTTCAGGGCGTAACCAGCCATTACCGCTTGCAGCCACATGAATGGTATGGACACCAGCCAAAGTCTCCTCAGCAAACCAAGGCAGGGCTTGGTGGATGGCGCTTGATAACTCCCAAGCATGGTCAATGGGGAGTCGTTTACAACGCATAGCAAAGCTTAAGTCTAAAACATCAGCTGATGCTTGATAGGGCAGGGTTTTGTCTTCGTCTTCTTGCCAAAACATCCGATCTTACCTTCAGAAAATCAGACTAGCAGCAAAGCATGATTAGCCCCCTTTGTATATATTCAGCAGGGAGGATGACTGATTATGTGAGGATGATAATGAAGGGTCTTGCAATCAAGTTGTGCATAGCACAATATCCCCCAGGTTTTAGTTAAATTTATTAAAAGCGAATAGGACATCAAATTTCATGAGCGAGTCTCTCTCCCCTCCGAATATTGTTCCTTTAGAACAAATTTTACCAGACGAACCATTGTTAATGATGGGGGCGGGACCGGTACCGATTCCGCAGAAAGTTGCGGCGGCGAATTCAATCGTTATTAACCACCTTGGCGATACCATGAACCGTGCGATTGAGCAGGTTAAAGACATGAGTCGCTATGTCTTCCAAACCCGTTCTTCGCATGTGATGGGTGTGAGTGGCCCCGGTTCGGCAGCGATGGAAATGGCAGTTGCTAATTTGGTAACCCCTGGCTCACGGGTCTTGTGTATTACCAATGGCTATTTCAGCCAGCGCTTAGCAGAAATGGCGCGGCGGGTGCGAGCAGAACCGACCATTTTAGAAATGCCCCGCAATCAAGGGGCTGATGTCGAAGCGGTTGAGCGTGAATTACAACGTACTAAATACGATGTCGTAACGATGGTGCAGGGGGAAACCTCTAATACGGTTTACAACCGTAATCTGGAGCAAATCGCGAAACTGGCGAAAAAGTATGGCTGCCTGATTATTGTGGATGCCGTTTGTACGCTCAGCACCATGCCGCTTGAAATGGATAATTGGCAAGTGGATGCAATTATCACGGGTGGGCAAAAAGGCTTATCCTCGATTCCGGGGGTATCTTTATTAGCTTTCTCAGAAGAAGCATGGTCACGCAAAATCGCCAATCGCCAAGACTTGCCATATCATTGGTGCTTGGATGCGCAATTAGCCGATAAATTCTGGAATCAAAAATCCTATCATTACACTGCGCCAGTCTCGGGGATTTTAGCGTTACATGAAGCCTTGCGCTTAGTCTGCGAAGAAACCTTGCCGAATCGTTTCCGCCGGCATCTACGTTGCTCGGAAGCCTTACAAGCTGGTTTAGAGGCCATGGGCTTAGATTTGCTGGTGGAAAAACAGCACCGTCTAAATTCAGTCATTGGCATTGTAGTTCCGGATCATGTATCGGCTGATGCAGTGCGTGCAGATATGTCTTGTGTGCACAAAGTTGAAATTTCCGGCGCGTTTGGTTTGAATATCCTCCGTATCGGCCAAATGGGTGAACAAAGCCGGGCGCATAATTTATTTAGAACCTTGCATGCTTTTGGTTCGAGTATGCGGAAATGCGGTGCGAAATTGGACTTGCCGGCTGGGATGGCAGAGTTAGAGAGGATGTTATCGCATTAATTCTGGTTTGAAGCCAAAAAAAGAAGCTCATATACTAGAGCTTCTTTTTAGCTAGTAGCTCGTTCTAAATACCGCCCCCGATACAACAAGCGCTTCTTTTCAGGCTCTTCCGCATCCACAAATGCCGTCCGACAGTGCAAGACATTATTACAGATTAAGCCTTCACCCGCCCGCAGGGTATAACGCAGCTTATAAGCTGAATCCTGTTCCCACAAGTCGAGTAAAAACTGAGCGGCCGCTTGAGTGACTGAGTCACCCCGCCAAATCACATTCTTTTGCCGTGCTGAATAGCGCATATGCAAATGACCATCCGCATCAAAACTGAAAACAGAGCCAGTTTGTGCAGGGCGGATTTCCTCATCCTTTAAAATATTGGCTGGAATGGTAAAAGCTTCGGGATGCTGTAGAGCATGGATATACTCACAGTTTGCGTTGCGTAATAAAAGATAAGCTAGTTCATGATCCATCAGTTGAGTTTCACCACCTTGTAACGCTGGGCGGACACAATGCAAAAGCATACCGTGGATTTGTTCGTGAGCGGCGTTGTAATAGCCATCCGTATGCCAGCTTAGCTTTTTATCGGTATACGGAATGTAAGCGTGTTGACCTTGGTGTTGGGTGACTTGAATAGCCGTCAAGCTATCTGCATCCGCACATAAATTATGCGCTAGAGTCTTCAAGCCCATATTTTGGGCAAGCTGGTGAACTTGTTGTTTAGAGGCATTAGCTTGCTTGGCAAAGCGGTAGAAAGCAAAGTTATAGCGCTTTAAATTGAGTTTAAGCTGCTGGAGTTCTGCTGGTGTAGCCGCATCTGCGTGTTGGATTTCAACCAATAGATCACTAGGGTCGACAGGGTAAAGTGCCAGCTTTTGCTCTCGCCACCTTTGATAAAATTCTTCATCCCATAAGTTCATAAACACGCCAGTAAGTTTGAAAGTTTAAATATTATAAAATAATGATATTCTATCTTTAGCGTTGGCTGAGAGAAAACTTGTCGAGCTTTTTAGGTCTATCTCCTTAGAGATAGGGCTATTTTATGGCATTCCCCATGAGTGAGATTCTTTGGCAAGAATCATAAGCATACACTTATGAACATGGTTTAACCGTGTGGATAGGTGTCCACCGCAAGCGATTCTAAGCTGGGCTACTTAAGCTAATTTCGCAAGTAGTCAGGCTAGTCATAAGTGCAACGATGAGGAGGCAGCTATGGCAACAAAACATTATCCAACCCCGATGCTGGATGTCTTAGAAGAAGGGCCGTGGCCTAGCTTCATTTCTGGTATTAAGAATCTCCGTGATAACCATCCTGACGAGCGTATTCGTAATGTCACTAATGGCGTATTAGGTCAGTTGGAGCATTCTTATGAAACGCGCATGGGTTATTGGAAAGGGGGAACGATTTCAGTCTATGGCTATGGGGGGGGGATTATTCCGCGCTTCTCAGAAGTGGGGCATATGTTCCCTGAGTCCAAAGAATTCCATACCTTGCGCGTGCAGCCACCGGCGGGCAATTACTACACCACCGATATGCTGCGTCAGCTGGCGGATAGTTGGGAACGGCATGGTTCGGGTCTGCAAACCTTTCACGGTCAAACTGGCAATATTATGTTCATCGGTGCGGATAGTAAAAGCTATCAAGGCTTCTTCGATGAGATTAATGAATACGGCTGGGATTTAGGTGGTGCAGGCCCTTGCGTGCGGACTGGCATGTCGTGTGTGGGTTCGGCACGCTGCGAAATGTCCAACTGCAATGAGCAAGCAATCCATCGTCATTTATTAAATAATTTTACCGATGATGTGCATCGTCCAGCCTTGCCTTACAAGTTCAAGTTTAAGGTTTCGGGCTGCCCGAATGATTGCATGAATGCAATTGAGCGCGCTGACTTTGCCATTATTGGTACGTGGCGCGATGAGATGAAAATCGACCAAGCTGCCGTGAAAGAAGCGATTATGAAAAAGGCGGCTGAAATCGGCAAAGAAGGTGATCGCGCGGCGGGTCGTCAATATATGTTCGACAATGTCATTAGCCGTTGCCCTACGGGTGCCATTAAGCTGAATGATGATGACACCATGACGGTGGATAACAGCAATTGTGTGCGTTGTATGCACTGCTTAAACGTAATGCCGAAAGCACTGCACACAGGTGATGATAAGGGCGTGAGTATTCTCATGGGGGGTAAACGTACCTTAAAAATCGGCGATTTAATGGGCACAGTGATTATTCCTTTTATGAAAATGGAGACTGAGGAAGATTACGAGCGCATTAAAGAACTCGCTTCCACCGTGATTGATTACTGGGCCGAAAATGGTTTAGAGCATGAGCGCTGCGGTGAAATGATTGAGCGTATTGGCTTGGTGAACTTCCTCGAAGGTATTGGCCTTGACCCTGATCCGAATATGATTAAGCAACCGCGCAATGTGTCTTATGTACGTATGGATGGTTGGGATGAGGCTGCGGAAGCGTGGTTCAACCGTAAGCGTGAAGAAAAAATGGCGGCTGCTTAACCCCACCCTCGATCCCTCCCCTTATCAAGGGAGGGACGCTCTCCTCCCCTGACAAGGGGAGGTTGGGAGGGGTTTCAGTACTACTGTTAAAGATTTTTTGGAGAATTTGAATGGCAGCCGAAATGCGCGAACCGATTGAGTCTGGATGCCCCGATGGTTTCCAGTATATGCATCCTGTGATGCGTCGCAACTACGGTCAATGGTTATATCACGAAGATCCACGTCCCGGTGTATTGGTCCATGTCGCACGCAGTGGTGAGAAAGTCTGGACAGTACGTGCGGGAACACAACGTATTCTGGATGTGTTTACGCTACGTAAACTGATGGATATTGGCGATCACTATGGCGAAGGCTATGTGCGCTTTACGATTCGTTCCAATATTGAATATATGGTCGCGGATGGTGCGAAAGTCGAGCCGTTGGTGAAAGCCTTAGAAGATGCGGGTTTCCCTGTGGGTGGTACTCGAAATTCTGTGGCGACTTTGTCGCATACCCAAGGCTGGTTACACTGTGATATTCCGGGAACAGATGCTTCAGGTGTCGTGAAGGCAATGATGGACGAGTTGGTCGATGAGTTCAAAGGTTGGAATATGCCGAATCGCGTGCATATGACTACTTCTTGTTGCCAGATTAACTGCGGCGGTCAAGGTGACATCGCGATTAATGTCCAGCACGTTAAGCCACCGAAGATTAATCATAATCTGGTGGGCAATATCTGCGAGCGCCCCTCAGTGGTAGCGCGTTGTCCGGTGGCAGCGATTCGCCCTGCGATGGTGGATGGTAAGCCATCACTCGAAGTGGATGAGAAGAAATGTATTTGCTGTGGTGCTTGTTATCCACCTTGCCCACCAATGCAAATTAATGATCATCAATACACGCAACTGGCGATTTGGATTGGTGGTAAGCACTCCAATGCACGCAGTAAACCGACCTTCCAACGTTTAGTGGCGGCTGGGATTCCGAATAATCCACCGCGTTGGCCGGAAGCGACCGCCATCGTGAAAAAGATTTTGCAGTGTTATAAAGAAGGTGCGCGCGATTGGGAGCGGATCAATGAGTGGGTCGAGCGTATTGGCTGGCCACGTTTCTTTGAAGTAACTGGTTTGCCCTTCACCAAATATCATATTGATAACTGGCGTGGCGCACGGACTAACTTGAATTCTTCAACCCATATCCGCTTCTAAAGCCGATAACGAGGAAGGACATGAAATACACCATTATGGTCAATGAAGGCCCTTATCAGCATCAGTCCTCTGATACCGCGCTGCAATTTGTGCGCGCTGCTTTGGCGAAAGGGCATACCATTTTTCGGGTATTCTTTTATCACGATGGCGTGAACAATGGCACACGCCTGGCGGTTCCGCCCAAAGATGATCGGATGTTGCAAAAAGAATGGTCAGAGTTGGCGGAAAAGCACGGCTTGGATTTAGTGATTTGTATTGCAGCAGCCCAACGTCGCGGCTTAATGGATGCGTCTGAAGCCAAGCGCCAAGGTTTAAGCGCCGATAATATTGCAGCCGGTTTTCGGATCTCTGGCTTGGGTCAATTGATCGAAGGTGGGATTGAGTCGGATCGTACCATCGTGTTTGGGGATTAAAACATGGCGAAGAAATTCCTATATTTGAACCGCAAAGCCCCTTATGGCACGGTGTATGCGCTGGAGTCTTTA
This sequence comes from uncultured Thiothrix sp., assembly GCF_937876535.1. Classification (GTDB taxonomy): domain Bacteria; phylum Pseudomonadota; class Gammaproteobacteria; order Thiotrichales; family Thiotrichaceae; genus Thiolinea. Next base: position 118,320 of record NZ_CALFHZ010000008.1, on the reverse strand, counting down.
GAGGTGGTGTTAATTGCTGCGGCCTTTGAGCAAGAAGTGAGCCTTGCCTTTTTAGATGATGGTGTATATCAAATTGCTAAAGGTCAAAACCCAAAAGCGGCGGGCATGAAAAACTTCTCACCGACATACAATGCCTTGGGCGATTATGGCATTACCCAACTGTATGTGGAGCGCGAATCCTTAGTGGAGCGCGGCTTAACGGAAGAGGATTTAATGCCCATCGTTTACGAAGATGAAAACGATGAGTATGCTGAAAAGCCTTCGGTTCAGGTGATTTCGCGGGCAGAAATGTCGCAAATTATGGCTGAACAAGATGTCACGTTGAGCTTCTAGGGGTGAGTGATGAGCATGTTGCATATTGTGAATAAATCGCCGTTTGAGCGAAATGCGCTGAAAAGTTGCTTAGCTCATGCGTTAGCGGGCGATAGCGTGTTATTAATTGAAGATGCGGTGATTGGTGCGGTGAGTGGCTCTAGTATCGTGACTGAGCTGCAGCAAGCCATCAATGGTAATGCGGTAAAGATTTATGCCTTAAGCCCCGATCTAGCGGCACGCGGTGTAAAGGCTGAGCGAGTGCTGGAAGGCATTCAAGTGGTAGATTATGCAGGTTTTGTGGATTTGACCGTCGCGAACGAAAAAACTCAAAGCTGGCTATAACTTTTAACTTTATTAAACAGGAGGCCGTGAATGGCTCTGGAAATTGGCGGAAAAACCATCGCAACGGATGAAGAAGGTTACTTAGAAAACCTGAATGATTGGACACCAGAAGTCGCGACCGCAATGGCTTTGGCTGAAGAAACGCCAGTGGCACTGAATGACGAGCATTGGGAAATTATTAATTTCCTGCGTGAGTATTATGAAGAGTATCAAATCGCTCCAGCGGTACGCGTCTTAACTAAAGCCGTGGGTAAGCGTCTGGGGGCGGATAAAGGCAATTCCAAATACCTCTACAGCTTGTTCCCTTATGGTCCGGGTAAGCAAGCGTGCAAATATGCTGGTCTACCAAAGCCAACCGGCTGCGTCTAATCCATATTCTTTAAAATTAAAGTGCTCTAGTTGCCTAGAGCTATCTGCCCGACCCTAGCTTGCTAGGGTTGCGCTGAGGTTTTGTTTGTAGGAGTCAGTTGTGACCTTTGTGAGTATTCTCTACGGCCTGCTATTTTGGGCGGCGACACTGGTACTCGTAGGCGGAGTAGGCCGCCGGATTTACTTCTACCTACAAATTCCTGTGCCCTTAAAAATCCCCACCACACCCGCCCCGATTACCCAAAGCGGCGTGGTATGGCGCATGTTCCGTGAAGTGGTATTTTTCCAAAGTTTATTCCGCGCCAATAAATATACTTGGCTTTTTGCCTTTATCTTCCATATGGCCTTGTGGCTGGTGCTATTACGCCATACACGCTATTTCATGGAAGTCGGTGCGTTTTTAAGCTTTATCCAGCCTTTCGGTAAATATGCCAGTTTCGCGATGGTATTTGGCCTAGCCGGTTTATTAGCGCGGCGCATTCTAGTGGATCGGGTGCGCTATATTTCCGCACCGTCTGATTTCTTAATGCTGGCCTTATTAATTGCGATTGGCTTGAGTGGGATACTAATGAGCTTTGTCGCGTCTACCGATATTGTGATGGTAAAAGGCTTTTTCCGTGGCTTAATGACCTTTGATTTTCACCCCTTGCCCGCCTCGCCGATTTTGCTGCTGCATTTATTATTAGTGGCGATTTTGATGCTGGTATTCCCGATCAGTAAATTAATGCACGCCCCTGGTGTTTTCCTCAGCCCCACGCGTAATCAAGTCGATAATCCACGCGAAAAGCGCCACATTTCTCAATGGGCGTTAGAGCTGGAGCAACAGCAGAAAACCTATTTGGACGAGGTGAAAAATGGCTGATTACGACGTTCCAAAGCTGAATGGCGAAGGCTATGTTGAGATTCCAACAATCAAGCCAGATGCAATGGCAGGTAAAGGCCCCTACATTGCTAAGCCCGATTTTCAAAAGGCGCTGCATTTTCCAAGTGATTTCCAAGCCGACGAGCAGGGCAAATTTGAATTAGTGCCTGATTGGAAAGAGCGCGCCTTGGCCAAGCTGGATGATTTGCGCCATCGCTATCGTTCGCTGCAATTGTATTTGGATATTTGTGTCAAGTGTGGTGCATGCACCGACAAATGCCATTATTACCTCGGTACGCAAGACCCGAAGAATATGCCAGTAGCGCGTCAAGATTTAATGCGCAAAGTCTATCGGCGCTATTTCACCTTTGCGGGTAAACATTTCCCCAAATTAGTCGGCGCGGTGGATTTGACTGAGGAGGTGATCGACGATTGGTATAACTATTATCACCAATGCTCCCAATGTCGGCGCTGCTCGGTGTATTGCCCGTATGGAATTGATACTGCTGAAGTGTCGATGGCCGCGCGCGAAATTCTCGATCATATTGGGCGTGGTTCCAAATATAACAATGAAATCATCGGTAAGGTGTTCAAAGTTGGCAATAACTTAGGTTTGCCGCAGCCCGCGCTGGCCGACACTTTAGAAGGTTTAGAAGAAGACGTCGAAGCCGATACGGGTATAAAAGTGCGCTTCCCATTGGATGAGGAAGGCGCTGAAGTCTTATTGGTAACGCCTTCCGCTGACTTCTTCGCCGAGCCACACGTCGATGGCTTAATGGGCTATGCCAAAGTTTTCCACGAAGCCGGTATTAGTTGGACGCTGAGTTCGTATGCGTCCGAAGGTGCGAATTTCGGCCTGTTCATTGGCTCTTACGAGAATATGCGTCGCATTGCACTGCGGATTCGTGAAGCCGCCATCAAGCTCAAAGTAAAGCGCATTGTCTTCGGTGAGTGCGGGCATGCGTGGCGGGTGGCCTACAGTTTCTTGAATACCCTCGCAGGGCCTTTCGATTTTCTTGATCCGAAATATCCGGTGCCGCAGCACATTCTGGAAGTGACTTGGGGTTTGATTCAAGACGGCAAGCTGACGATTGATAAGACCCAGAATGACGACAAGGTGCTGACCTTCCACGATTCCTGCAATGTGGCTCGTGGCTCACGGATGGGTGATAAGCCGGGCGGGCAGTTTGAATATCCGCGTAATGTCATCAAAGCGGTCTGTAATCACTTTGTGGATATGCCAGCCGATACCATTCACGACGCTACTTATTGCTGTGGCGGTGGTGGCGGTTTGCTCACTGACGATTTAATGGAATTACGCATTAAGGGTGCACAACCGCGTATGGAGGCGCTCAAGTATGTGACTGAGCAGCAGGGGGTGACGCATATGGCGGCGATTTGCGCGATTTGTAAGTCGCAGTTCACCAAAGTGATTCCGTATTACGGCTTTAAGATGGATCAGATCGTTAGCGTGCACCAATTGGTGAGCAAGGCGCTGGTCTTGCAGCGTCAAGTTTCGGTGCAAGCGCGTCCTGATGAAGATGACGACGATGATGAAGATGATAACGACGACGCCTAAGCCGCTTCCTAAACCAGATTTATACCGATTTGATCCTGATTGGTGTGCCAAGCTTTCTGAGAGGAGAATGATATGTCAACAGCAGCGCATGACCCAAAATTACAAGGGCATACTTTCCGGCGTTTTAAGGACGGCGAGCACGAATGGGATAGTATGCACGACCAGATTTTCGTGGCGGATACTTCGCACAAATGCCCGACTTATGTGCATAAAACCCCGCCCTGCCAAGGCTCTTGCCCTTCCGGTGAAGATATTCGCGGCTGGTTACAAATCGTGCGTGGTATTGAAAAACCACCGGTTGGCATGAGTATGCAAGAATATGCCTTCCGTCGTGCTACCGCAGCCAATCCTTTCCCTGCCATGATGGGACGGGTTTGTCCTGCACCTTGCCAAACGGGTTGCAATCGTAATGATGTGGATGATTTCGTGGGGATTAATGCGGTTGAGCAGTACATTGGTGACACTGCCATTGAGCAGGGTTTCAAATTTGATGTAGCCCCTGCGCTGTCAGGTAAAAAAGTTGCAATCATTGGTGGTGGCCCAGCCGGTTTATCCGCTGCTTATCAATTGCGCCGTTTAGGTCATGCTTCCACGATTTTCGAAAGCTTGCCCGAGTTGGGAGGCATGTTCCGCTACGGTATTCCGGGTTATCGTGTGCCACGCGACAAGCTGGGTGCGGAGATTCAGCGTATTTTGGATTTGGGCGCTATTGACGTGCGCTGCAATACCACCGTCGGCAAGGATGTAGCGGTTGAGCAATTAGAACAAGATTATGATGCTGTGTTATGGGCGATGGGTTGTTGGACAGGGCGCGATTTATTCGTGGAGAAATTTGCCGAAACGCCCAACTGTGTCACCGCTGTTGATTTTCTGCAAGTCTTCAACTTAGGTACGATGAAATATACTGCACCACGTATTGTTTGCGTTGGTGGCGGTGATACCTCTATTGACGTGGTGTCGGTGTCGCGCCGCATTGGTACTTTAGCCAACTACACTGAAAAACCGGAAGAGGCCGCCACTGGCAAATTAGTGCATGGCGAAGTGGGTGAGAAAGTGCCCGCGACGGTGACTTTGACCACTTTGTTTGCACTGGATCAGATGACGGCTGCCAAGCACGAAGTTCAAGACGCGCTGAAAGAAGGTGTGACTATCCTCACCCAAGTCATGCCGAAAGAAATCGTGTTTGGCGCAGACGGTCGGGCAATTGGCTTAAAAGTGGTTGAGTGCGTGATGAAAGGTAACTTTCCACAAGCGAAAGAGGGCGGCAAAGAAACCATTATTGAAGCGGATTTAATTGTTTCTGCTATCGGCCAGTATGGTCGTTTTGACGGCTTAGAAACGTGGAATAATGGCAAAAACTTGATAAATCATAATGCGCTCTATCAAGTCCCGAACAAAGCAGGGCATTTTGCGGCAGGTGATATTGTGCGTCCGCATTTATTGACCACGGCGATTGGTCAAGCTGCGATTGCGGCTCAAACCATTGACCAATATTTGAATGCCCAAGAAATTCAAAAGCGTCCAAAAGTGGATAAGCATCACTTTGATTTAATGCGCAAATTGCAAGAGGCGGGTTTAGAGCCGAGTAGCTTTGAAGCGACTAAAGCAGAAGATTTGCGCGGTACTTCGGATCTGAAGTATGCAGTGCACAATTATGAAGATCGTTCCAAGAGCACGATTGTGCAATCCAAAGAATTGTTCTTAGGGCATTTTAAAGAAGAAGCGCGTCACACCCGCACGGAAGATGTACCCACTTCAGAAGAGGTCTTGGGGCATTTTACCGAGCGCATGAATGCTTTAACCGAAGCCGAAGTCATTGCTGAAGCTAAGCGTTGCATGAGTTGTGGCATGTGCTTCGAGTGCGATAACTGCGTGATTTTCTGCCCACAAGATGCGGTATATCGCGTGCCGAAAAAGCAAGCGACCTTAGGGCGTTATGTGGCAACTGATTATGCGCGTTGCATTGGCTGCCATATTTGCGCGGACGTGTGCCCAACCGGCTATATTGAAATGGGTATGGGTGAATAAAACATGCCCCTGCTCAGCCATAGGAAATCACTGCTCGTGCTGGCGCTATTTGCTATAGCACTAGTAGGCTGCGATGCGGGTGTGCCAAAATCAAATCTTGCCCCCGCAAAAGCGAAGGCGGCGCAATGTGTCGAGCCGACCGCAGAGATGCGCAAAAATCATATGCAGTATTTGCTGGTCCATCGCGATAAAACCGTGATTGAAGGGATTCGTACCACCAAGCACAGTTTGAATGAATGTATTAACTGCCATATTGCGCCCACGCGGGAAGATGGTTCGGCCGTGCATTATGCGGATGAAAAGAAAGATCATTTTTGTGCGAGCTGCCACACTTATGTGGGGGTGAAATTGGACTGTTTTCAATGCCATGCGGATCGTCCGCAAGTGGCTGGAACGATTAATTATCAGCACAAGCTCAGCTCAAATACCTATCATCTTTCTGCTAAGGGCACGCAGCCCAATGCGAGCGATTTATTATGGCTGGGCAATAGCCAAAACCAAGGAGTTACGCAATGAGTCAGATCAATGCGTATCGACGCAAATTTATGGCTGCGCTGAGTGGTATAGCAGCCGGTGGTTTAGCGTCTGGTGTGATTTTGCGCAGTGTCCAAGCTAATGATGTCCCTGCTAAGCCGGTGGATCAGCCCGTTTCCAACAAGGTACGCTGGGGCATGTTAATCGACATTAATCGCTTAACCGATGGCGGTGCGTCGATGGTGGAAGCCTGCAAACGCGAACACGGTTGGGGTAATGATCCGAAAGCTCGCCCTGAGCAACAAGCGCAATGGATGCGTACTGTTAAGGTTACCGACAAGCTCACTAAACACAGTTTCACCTTACCGGTCATGTGCCAGCATTGCGCCGAGCCGCCCTGTGTAGATGTTTGTCCAACGGGTGCGTCAATGAAGCGTGCGGATGGCATTGTGCAAGTGAATAAGCATATTTGTATTGGCTGCCGCTATTGCATGATGGCTTGCCCGTATAAAGCGCGCAGTTTCGTGCATGAAAATCTTACCGATCAACAGCCTCATTCACCGCGTGGTATAGGGACGGTGGAGTCTTGCAATCTATGTGTGCATCGCATCGATAAAGGGCAATTACCAGCCTGTGTCGAGGCTGCACCCAATGCAGTGATTTTTGGTGATTTGAATGATCCCAATAGCCGGATTAGTCAGGCTATGAAAGCTTTGGGTGGCTCACAAATTCGCGCTGATTTAGGTCTCAATACTGGCGTGCGCTACTTAGGTCTGTGAGGAGTTAGTCATGAGCAGCAAAACCATCGTTTATAGCGAACTCCGCGCCAGCAAAGCCTACTATATCCTTCTCAGTATCTGCTTCGCCATTGCAGGCTTGGGGGCAATTAGCTTCTTCCATTTGGAACACGAAGGCCACTACGTCACGGGAATGAATAATCAAATTGTCTGGGGCTTGCCGCATGTGTTTGCGATTTTCCTGATTGTGGCAGCGTCGGGCGCTTTGAATATTGCCTCCATTGGCACTGTATTCAGCAAAACGATTTACCAACCTTTGGGGCGCTTATCCGCCTTATTAGCGATTTCTTTATTAATTGGTGGTTTAGCGATTCTTGTTTTAGATTTAGGTCATGCAGATCGCTTAATCATTGCAATGACTTATTACAATTTTAAGTCGATTTTTGCGTGGAATATTATTCTGTATAATGGCTTTTTAGCTTTATGTATTTTGTATATTTGGACGATGCAGGATCGAAAACTGAAAGCCTTTTATCCTTATGCAGGCTTTTTTGCGTTTAGCTGGCGCTTGATTCTTACTTTAGGTACTGGCTCGATCTTTGGCTTTTTAGTTTCCCGTGCTTATTATAATAGCGCGGTACTGGCACCCCTATTTATTGCCTTGTCTTTTGCCTTGGGCTTAGCCGTATTTATTATCTTATTATTTTTCACTTATCGTTTAGATAAGCGTGAATTAGGGGATGTAGTACTGAATCGTTTGCGTTATCTACTCGCTATCTTTGTGGCTGCTGCGATGTTTTTAGAATTAGCTCGGCATTTAACTGCGCTTTATATAGCTCAGCGGCAGGGAGTAGAGCAGTTTATTCTGTTAGATGGTGGCATTTACACTCTGCTATTTTGGGTCGGGCAGGTACTAGTCGGTGGTTTAATTCCTCTGTCCCTAATCTTCTGTCGTGCGCTAAAAAATAACCATTGGTCACTACTATTAGCTTCAATCTTGGTGATTATTGGCGGTTTTGTGCAGTTGTATGTGCTGATTGTGGGTGGGCAAGTTTATCCGCTGGAGTTATTCCCGAATGCTGAAGTGCAAAGCAGTTTCTTTGATGGTGAAATCCATGCTTATGCACCCAGTATTTGGGAATGGATGTTAGGCTTAGGGGGAGTGGGTTTAGCCTTGGCTTTATTCCTGTGTGGGATGGTAGCGCTCCGCTTTTTACCGAAATCTTTAGCTGATTCAGAGCTAGTAGCCCATTAAAATTCACTGCACCTATTTGAAGAAACCAGCTTCGGCTGGTTTTTTTATTTCTGTCTAAGCTAGATGTTGTAAGCTTATGGGGAGCTACACAGTCACGGAGTACCGGCTATGTCCTTAGCCCAACAAGTCAGTTTTGTTTCTGTTGCAGATTATCTACACAAGGAATCAGCTCAGAACCTTCGCCATGAGTACGTCGACGGACAAGTTTACGCTATGGCTGGGGCGAGTATGAATCACAATCGAATCACCAGTAATCTAGTACGCTTGTTCGGCAATCATTTGCTTGGAAGACCCTGTGATGTTTTTAGCAGCGATATGTTGTTACAGACGAGTTTAACCCGTTATCGTTATCCTGATGTGATGGTGAGTTGCCAAACTCAAACAGAAAACGAGTTATTAGTTGCTAATCCGATGCTCTTAGTCGAGGTTATGTCACATAGCACTCGCAAAGCTGATAAAGAAATTAAACGCTTAGAATATTTGCAACTGCCAAGCCTCATGGAGTATGTCTTAATTGAGCAGGACTTTGTTGAGATCGAAGTATTGCGCCGTAGTCAAAACTGGCAACCTTCTTATTATTATCTAGGTGATGAAGTTGTGTTTGAGTCGATTGGGCTGAGTTTACCAGTCTTGGAGATTTACCAGCGAGTTGTGAATCGGGATTTGGAAAACTCCAAGTCGTAGGTTTTTAAAAGTTAGCTTTAAGGGGTGGGCTTTTTGGTTAAAGAACATAGTGTTTTATTTGTAGTTGCTGAAGAGTTGAGAGGTGCACATTAGTGAAGTTAAATCATGACTACTTCTTATGCCAAGTTCCCAACAAATCATTCAACTGCTCTAGCAGATAATTCTTCCGCCATTTATCGTCTTTAACTGCTTTCAGCAGTTGATCTTGCTGATGCAGGCAAGCTTTTTGCCATTCGCGGTTAGATTTAGCCAAGTCTTTCAACAGCGCAAGCATAAAACTGTCTAAATCTAAGTCGAGATAAATAGGGTTAGCGTATTCACTTAATAGACGATTGAATACGACGGCTTGATTTTCAGGCGGTAGCACACTAAAGCATTCCCACAACACCACACAAGTAATGCGCATCAGTCGATAAATATGCCCTTCGGAATCATCCATGTGATCACCTAAAGTTGGCATGATGCTAATCATCGCCATACACAGATCAATCGTTTTGCTGGGGGGTGTGGTGGCTTGACGCGCAGATTCCAGTAGCGACTCTAGCATGTCCGAAAGTTTTTGGGCGCTTTCCAGATTGATGAATCCCGTTTGATTTTGGTGGCGGGTAATCATGCGCTGTAGGGTTTCGCGATATTTAGCTTCTTCAGGATCGCTAGTATTCAGGTATTCGCCGAAATGAATCAGCAAAGTTTCGCGCAGCTCAATATCGCGGAGTGCGGTTTCTAACAGGAAATGCTCCAGATGTTCACGCGAAAGGCGCGGCAGAATCTGTTCGAGCTGGTGGCGACGACTGTATTTAGGCGTAGTTTTATTATCGTTATTAGTTTCAATAGTCATGAATAAGTCGTTTATAAATGTTTAGAAAAGAGCGCTTCTACCACTAAAGGCCCAAGCCGCAAGTTACCAAAATCGAAGGCTTTTAATTCTTCAGCGCTAAGTTCAACTGCTTCTAACAGTTCTTGTTTATTCAGGTTTAGCTCGCCAGTGGCTTCTACTAAATAAGCCATAATGATTTGGTTGCGCTGTGGGAAGGTATAATGCCCAATAAAGGTTGCACTCTGTCCCGTTAAGCCCAACTCTTCTTGCGTTTCGCGCAAAATAGCCGGTTCAGGGGATTCAAAGGCTTCTAAAAAGCCTGCGATTAAAGAGAAAGTACCTTCAGGCCATTTGTAATTGCGCGCTAAGATAAACTTGCCATTACAATGCACTAAAGCGGCTACCACCGGAACCGGATTATCCCAATGCACATAGCCGCAAGCTCGCTTACAGGCCAGTCGCTCAAGTTCATCAATTTGTTTTTTGCGTAAGGCTGAGCCACATTGTGGACAGAACTTCATGCTTCACCTGTGATTGGGCATTGAACATATTCGCCGATTATACCGTGAATATGTTCATATCAGATGAATGCTGACACTTATTCGGTCGGCATTCCCGACATACCCAAGATATTCCAACCACCATCCACATAAGTGATTTCGCCGGTGATCCCTGAAGCTAAATCAGAACAGAGGAAAGCAGCCGCATTGCCAACTTCTTCGATGGTAACATTACGGCGCAGTGGCGCATGTTGCTCAAAATGATCGAGCATTTTGCGGAAGCCGGTAATCCCAGAAGCCGCTAAAGTACGAATCGGGCCTGCAGAAATCGCATTCACGCGAATTCCAGAAGGGCCAAGATCAGCCGCCATAAAGCGCACGCCTGCTTCTAAGCTCGCTTTTGCCATCCCCATCACGTTGTAGTTCGGGATTGCAGCAATCGCACCCAAATAACTTAAAGTCAGCATGGAACTATTCCGACCTGTCATCAGGGGGCGGGCATATTTAGCCATGGCTAAAAAGCTATAGGCGCTAATGTCATGGGCGATTTGTGAGCCTTCGCGGGTGGTGTTATCAACAATGCTGCCTTCGAGTTGTTCTTTCGGTGCGAAAGCAATGGCGTGGACTAGAATATCGAAGCCATCCCAATGTTCGGCTAATTGTTTGAACGTGTTCTCAATCTCGCTGTCAGAACCTACGTCACAAGGGAGCACGATGGAGGAGCCAAACTCTTCCGCGAATTTCTCAACCCGAGGTTTTAGTTTATCGTTTTGATAAGTTAATGCTAACTCAGCACCTTCACGATGCATGGCCTGAGCAATCCCATAGGCAATAGAACGATTGCTTGCGATGCCAGTGATAAGGGCGCGTTTGCCGGCGAGAAAACCCATAGTGACTCCTTAAAAACTCGAACACACTTTTAATCCAAGAATCAGTTGCATAGATGCAAGCTAGCTTGGGTTGGTGTTATGCTTGATTGAATTAATCGCGCAAGTATACAGAAGAACATGCAAAAAAGATTCATCACCCGCGACTGGCTTCTCTATTCTATCTTGATCCTTCTGATCGCCTTACTTCTATTAGTCATGTACCAAGTGGATCGTCAATGGACGAAATTGGCACAAATGGAATCGGCTCTCACACAGCAAGCGCAGGATATGCGCAGCTTGCGAACGGCGGTTGGTTCGGGGCAAGTGAATCTTTCTGCTGTAGCGAACCCAGCTACTCCAGCCGCTCAGACTGCCACAGCAGGCGTAGGAGCGGCTTTTCAGCGTGCTTATGCTGCGACTCAAAAGCCTGATTATGCACAAGGCGATTGGGGAGTTAGTGCCCTAGAAACAAGTCTCAAAACTCTAACGCCCTTAGTTTCAACGGATGCTTACGCCTCGCAAGTCCAATATTATGTGCAAGAAAGCTTGGTGAATCGCAATCCCGACACGATGGAGTGGGAGGGCTTAATTGCTAAGTCTTGGCAAATTAGCCCTGATGGGTTAACCATTACTTTCCAAATGCGCGATGATGTGACCTTTTCTGATGGCGTGCCGCTAACGGCTAAGGATGTCGTCTTCACCTACAACTTCATTATGAATGAAGCCATTGCAGCGCCCGCAGAGCGCTCGGTCTATGGGCAAATTACTTCCGTGGAGGCCAAGGGCGACTACGAAGTTGTCTTCAAATTCAAAGAGCCTTATTTCCAATCGTTTGGTTTAGCCGGTGGTCTAGCCATCATGCCCGCGCATTTTTATGAGCCGTATATGAAAAAACCACAAGAGTTTAATCAATCCAAAGGCTTATTACTCGGCAGTGGCCCTTATCGTTTAGCGGATGCAAAAACTTGGACACCCGATCAAGGCAGTGTGGAGTTGGTGCGGAATGAACGCTATTGGGGTGATGTCCAGCCTCCATTTAATCGCATGCTCTGGAAGGTGATTCAGAACGAAAGTGCACGCTTGACCACTTATCGTAATGGCGAAATTGATAGTTATGAGGCCGCGCCATCTGAATATGCCAAGCTGAAAGTTGATCAGCAACTCATTGGTAAAAGCCAAAGTTTTGAGTATATGCCACCAGTCGTACCGTATGGCTATATTGCTTGGAATCAGGAGAAGGATGGGAAGCCAACCCGTTTTGCAGATAAGCGTGTACGCCAAGCAATGAGTTATCTAACTGATATGCAGCGGATTGTAAAAGATATTTATTTGGATCATGCCGAACAGGCGATTAGTCCTTTCAATCCGCGCTCTAAGCAGCATGATCCTAGTCTAAAACCTTGGGTATTTAATCTCGAAAAGGCGCAAGCACTACTGAAGGAAGCAGGTTTTGCGGATAAAAATGGCGATGGTATTTTAGAGGATAAAGATGGTAAGCCGTTTGAATTCAAAATGATTTATTTTCAGGGAAATAAAGGCCGCGAGCGCACGGTGCTCTTCCTGAAGGACATTTATGCACGTGCGGGAATTAAATTAGAGCCTTCGCCCCAAGAGTTTCCGGTGATGCAGGAAGCTTTAAAGAAGCGGGATTTTGATTCCATTACGATGGGTTGGTCGAGCGGCATTGAGACTGATATTTATCAAATGTTCCACAGCTCACAAATCAAAGACGAGGGGAGCAATTTCATTTCTTATATTAATCCTGAGCTGGATAAATTAATTGATGAAGCACGCCACACTGTGGATGAAGCAAAGCGTATGGCTTTATGGCAGCAAGCCGAAAGAATTATGTATGAGGATCAACCTTATACCTTCTTGATCCGTGAGCAATCTTTATTGTTTGTGGATAAGCGTATTCAAAATTTACAAATGTCCAAATTAGGCTTGAATTACGGTTCATTGCCTATGGAAAACTATGTACCAGCCCCTCTGCAAAAATATCAAAAATAACCGGAGCTGCTAAATGCTGACGTATTTGCTGCGCCGTTTACTCTTGATGATTCCAACCTTGTTAGGGATTACGCTTGTAGTGTTTTCGGTGATGGCGCTGTCTCCGGGTGGGGTTGGGGCGCAGAATATGACCGATAGCAATATGAAGCCGGAAGAGCGCAAAGCGCTAATGGATTATTACAATAAGCGCTATGGGCTTGATCAACCTGCACCGATGCAGTATTTGCGCTGGCTGAATAATGTTTCCCCGATTGGTTTTGAGCAGGATGAGGGCGGCAAATACACTGGTTTTTCTTTTACTAAGGGCATGGATTTAGGGGAAAGCTTTTATTTTGGTCGCCCCGTGAGTGAGATTCTGGGCGAGCGTATCCCGATTACTTTGCTGCTGAACATTATCACTATTCCGCTTATTTATATCGTTGCAATTGCAATAGGGGTGCGTTCGGCAACTCAGCGGGGGAGCGGTTTTGATGTAAGCTCTAGCATGGTTATGCTAGCTTTGTGGTCGATTCCTACCATGCTATTAGGAGTTTTGCTGCTTGGATTTTTTGCCAGTGTACAGCATTGGCAATGGTTTCCAACCGCAGGAATTGGCAGTCGGGCTGCGCACGATATGCCCTTTATGCCGCATTGGGGTTCGCTCTGGGATGTCGGGAAAGTATTTCTAGGGATGCTAATGGGCACTTCACTACTGGTTTGGCTGAGCCGTTGGCAAGAGCGCAAATTACGCGCCTTTTTAGCAGGTGTGTTTGGCCTAGTGGTTGGTGTGTGGATGGCACAAGCGCATGCGGACTTTTCGCTATTTGCCTGGGTGGTGCTGCCGGTTTTAGGGGCTGCCATGTTAGCCGGTCTTGGCTGGATGGACTACACGCCTTTTCGTGTCATCGGCTTAGGTTTCTTTGGTGCCACCCTCGGAATTTTATTTGCTTTGCAGTTCACCGCTGATGGCTTTGTGCGCGGCTTTTTATTTGATCGTATCTGGCATTTAGTCCTGCCGGTTTTATGCTTATCACTCGGTTCTTCAGCCGCTTTAGCGAAAATTATTCGTGCTTCCTTGTTAGAAAATCTGAGTGCTGATTATGCACGAACTGCACGTGCCAAAGGTTTGGACGAGCAAACCGTACTGTGGAAGCATGTTTTCCGCAATAGTTTACTCCCACTGATTACTATTATTGCTGGTTTATTACCGAGTTTATTAGCAGGTTCTTTAATCGTCGAAAATATCTTTAGCATTAATGGCATGGGGCAGTTAGCGATTGAGGCAGTAAAAAGCCGCGATCGTGAATTGGTACTATCCATTACTTGGATTAGTGGGTTTCTAACCTTAATCGGTTATTTAATTGCTGATTTTCTTTATACTTTAGTTGATCCGCGTGTGACTTATGACTAAGCAGCTTATTAGCCAAGAAACCCTGTCACGTCGCTTATTGCGTAAAACCTTGGCTGGCCCAGGTGTAAAATTTGCTCTATTCTGGATAGGTACTTTAGTATTTTGTGCAGTCTTTGCCCCCTTCTTAGCAAATAGCATGCCCTTAATCATGAGTAAAAATGGGCAAATTTTTTTTCCTGTTTTAACTTATTTGAGTATTGAAGACTTAGTCGTATTAGCCGCTTTTTTCACGATTTTAGTTTTATGGGTTTTGCCGCTGAAATTAAAGTTTAGAGTGAATTTAGCACTGCTTGCTGCAGTGATTGCCGCAGTCAGCGTATTAGCAAATATATATTTAAAGCCCCCTCAGCTAGTCATTTACGACGATTTCCGCACCTCTACTTATATCGAAACGGATTGGCGAGTCATGCCTCCGATTCCTTATGCACCCCAAGATTATTTGCGGGATTATGGTGATACAGGGTTAGAACCACCTTTAGCTAGCAAAGCGACTGATCATAAACGCTTACACTTGATGGGCACCGAAGAAAATGGTGCCGATGTGTTAAGCCGGATGATTCATGCCTCCCGTATTGCTTTAAGTATTGGGATAGTGGCAACCAGTATTTCCATGATTCTTGGGATTATTATTGGTGGCTTCATGGGTTATTTCTCCGGTGTAGTCGATATGATTGGCATGCGCCTAGTAGAGATTTTTGAAGCGATTCCGACCTTATTTCTCCTACTCACCTTTGTCGCTTTCTTTGGGCGTAGCCTGTATATGATGATGATCATTATTGGAGTCACCAGTTGGTCGGGTTATGCGCGTTATATTCGTGCAGAATTTCTGAAATTACGTCGCCAAGATTATGTACAAGCGGCGGTGGCGGCCGGCTTACCTTTACACTCGATTTTATTTCGGCATATGTTGCCGAATGGGGTCGCACCACTCTTAGTCGCTGCAAGTTTTGGGGTGGCTTCAGCGATTTTGGCCGAAGCTACTTTAAGTTTCTTAGGTTTAGGTTTAGTCGAAGAGCCTTCTTGGGGGCAAATGCTGGATCAATCCGTGACTTCTGCCAGCTTCAATTGGTGGATGGCCGTGTTTCCGGGTGGTGCAATTTTCTTAACAGTTTTTGCCTATACCCTGATTGGGGAGGCTTTCCGCGATGCGATTGATCCAAACCTCTCGCGTGAAGCTGGGGTGCAATAATGCCAGCACCCTTGTTAGTAGTTAGTAATCTGTGTACTTACCTGCAAAATGGCATTGAAACCGTTAAAGCAGTGGATGGGGTGAGTTTCACCATCAATAAAGGTGAGACTTTCTGTTTAGTGGGTGAGTCGGGCAGTGGTAAATCCATAACGGCTTTATCGGTGATTCGCTTATTACCTTATGGGATTGCGTCGCATCCGAATGGGCAGATTCTGTTTAATAATCAAGATTTGTTGCAGGTGGATGAAGCTGAATTGCGGACTATTCGTGGCTCACAGATTGCCATGATTTTCCAAGAGCCAATGACTTCGCTTAATCCGGTGTTTACGGTTGGTGATCAGATTATGGAGGCTTTGCAGCTACATAATCCGGATATGACCGCAGAAGAGGCTCAAGAGCGCGCTATTCAGGCTTTAGAGCAAGTACAAATTCCCAATAGCCGCGAACGCATGAATACTTTTCCGCATCAACTTTCAGGTGGGCAGCGGCAGCGTGTGATGATTGCGATGGCTTTGGCTTGTGAGCCTGAGCTACTGATTGCGGATGAGCCAACGACAGCTTTAGATGTCACTGTGCAGGCTGAAATTTTACGCCTGATGCGTCACCTGCAAGACACGACTGGCATGAGTATCTTGTTCATCACCCATGATTTTGGGGTGGTCGCGCAAATGGCGCATCAAGTCGGTGTCATGCAACACGGCAAACTGGTAGAGGTCGGTTTAGTCGAGCAAGTGCTGAATCGCCCGCGGCATGTGTATACTCATCAGTTACTCGAAGCAGTTCCTGAAAATTTGGCACGCCACAAAAACCCAGCCTTAACTAAATCACTCTCTGAAGCGCATTTAATCGCTGAGCCTTTACTCCAGTTGCGGCATGTTAATGTCTGGTTTCCGATTAAAAAAGGCGTGTTTAGGCAAGTGGTTGATCACAATAAAGCAGTTGATGATGTCAGCCTCGATATTGCCAAAGGCCAGATTGTGGCTTTAGTCGGGGAGTCGGGTTGTGGGAAAACGACCTTGGGGCGCGCCGTCTTGCAATTGGAGAAACCCAGCTCGGGCAGTATCAAAATGCAAGGCTCCGAACTAGTTGGCTTATCCGCTAGCGAAATGCGACCTTGGCGCTCGAAAATGCAGATGGTTTTTCAAGATCCGCAATCCTCATTAAATCCACGGCTCTTGATTGAAACCACGCTGACCGAACCGATGGCTGTACATGGGATAGGTGCAAATCAAGAAGAGCGCTTGGAGCTAGCGGCTAAAACTTTAGAACGTATGCAGTTAAAGCGTGAGCATTTGTGGCGTTATCCACATGAATTTTCGGGTGGGCAGCGCCAACGTATTGGTTTAGCGCGGGCTTTGGTGTTGAATCCAACGTTTATTGTTTGCGATGAAATCACCAGCGCTTTAGATGTATCTGTGCAAGCAGAAATCTTAAAGCTGTTATTAGAGTTACGTGCGGAGCGGGATTTAACTCTCTTATTCATCACCCATAATATTGGCGTGGTTGAATATCTCAGTGATCAAACGGTGGTGATGTACAAAGGACGGATTGTTGAGTTGGGGCCAACTGCCGCGGTTTGTGGTTCGCCCCAACAGGATTATACTAAAAAACTATTGGCCGCTGTGCCGCGCCTGACCCTCAATGCTTAATCTTTTCTGGATTCATTTGATGAAAAACTCTCAAATTCTTTTATCAACTAGCAGTTTTGCTTGGCTGATAGCGATTGCTTCGCCTAGTTCAGCAGCAACTTGGAGTAATAATCCAGCAGGATTTGCGGGTAACCCTTGGTTTTCTGGTTTCTCACCCTGGAGTATGGGCGCAAATCCTTGGTCGACGGGTTTCTCACCTTGGAGTATGGGTACTAATCCGTGGTCTTCAGGCTTTTCGCCTTGGGCGATGGGGAGTAATCCTTGGTCAACTGGCTTTGCGCCTTGGGGCGGAAATAGCTGGAATTCTGCGTTTATGCCTTGGAGTTCTGGCAATAGTTGGGGGAGTTCATGGGGAAATAATGCGTGGATGCCGTGGTCGAGTGGTTCTAATTTCTTTGGGCGGCGCAATAATAATGACTGGGTGGCCAGTATGTTTTTAATGAACTCACTCAATAGCCAACAGCCTTGGAGTACAGGGATACCCAACTATAACTATCAAGCACCTAATTGGCAGCAAGCACCTATGCAAGCTGCGCCTAATGCTTTTTACCCACAACAACCCGCGATGCTGCCGAATAATGCTGTAATAACCCCCACCACAGATCAAGCAGTGCAGCCTACTGAGTCAACCAAGTTTCCAGCTGGCAACTCGAGTTTTAGTCCCTTCTTAGAGGCTAAGCCATCCACCATTAATCCAGCACCGATCACTCATCCTACACAACCACAACCGAACGTGCCTAAATCTGACCCTACTGGCAAAACCTTGGTCTTTCCAGATGGTAGTCGCTTTTAGTCGTTAATGACTTCGCTTTCCCAGAGATAGCGATTCACGGCTAACCAGGCACCAACTAAGCCTAAACCAGCGCTGACGGTTAACACTTCTAAAGTAGTGGTGAGGTCAATGCCGCCTAAATTGAAATCACTCCCATAAAGCATGGAAAGTTTATTGACGGGGTCGACCAAAAACAGTAAGGCGATATTCACGACTAATAGACTAAGGAAGCCGCCAAATAAGCCTAGCCATAAACCGCCATATAAAAAAGGGCGACGAATATAACGGTTCGTTGCGCCAATTAAGCGCGTGACGCGGATTTCATCTTTGCGATTTTCAATATCAAGACGGATTGTATTACCAACCACTAACAGTACTGTAGTGGCTAATAGCGCTGCCACGACGGCCACTATGCGTTCTGCGATTTGCAGAATGGCACGTAGGCGTTGAATCCATTCAATATCGATTTGTACATCTTCAACTTCTTTATAGGTCTTTAAGCGTTTACTGAAGTCTTCCAAATCAGCATCGGTGACCCCTAAATCATTCATTTTAGGGGTAATCACGACAATATTGGGTAGGGGGTTTTCGCCCAAGGTTTTTAATGTGTCGGCAAGACCTGAAATTTTATTAAAATCTTGTAGTGCTTGATCGCGGGTGACCACTGTAGTGCTTAACACTTCAGGCTGACTTTTGACCAGCTCCGCCAAGTCATTCGCTTGTTGCTCAGTCACTTTGGGCTTTAGAAATAGAGAGATAGTTGGCACAGACTGGTTGTTATGCGTCAGACTTTGCAGATTTTTAACCAAAACATGCATGCTTGTTGGCAAGGACAACGCCAAAGCAATCGCAATTAAAGTGATCCAAGCAGAAATTGGATTAAACCATAAGCGTTTCAGGCTGAAGTCAATCGCTTGTTTTTGCTGATTGAGCCAGACTCTGGATTTGCGCCCAAAATTATTTGAAGTAGCAGGGCGTGGCTTTGCAAGTGGTCTTTTTTCAGTCATTTAAAGCTCCACTCGCTGTAAGACAAGAATGCGTTTCTTCATGCGCTCGACTAGACCATGATCGTGGCTAGCAATTAAGACGGTGACACCAATGTCATTAAATTGCGCAAAGGTATGCATAATGTCTTGCGCTAATTCGGGGTCTAAATTCCCAGTTGGCTCATCTGCTAAGATCATGGTGGGGCGATTGACTACTGCACGGGCAATCCCCACGCGCTGGCGCTCACCAGCTGACAGCATGAGCGGGTAACTTTTGGTTTTTTTCCCTAAACCAACTTTATCTAAAGCGGCATTAACGCGGCGCGTAATATCCGTAGCAGGCATGCCGGAAATTAATAAGGGCATAGCGACATTATCAAACACATTTCGGTCATAGAGTAGATGTGGATCTTGGAAGATAAAACCAATGCGTCGCCGATAATTAGGAATTTGCCGAGCTTGCAAATGCGATAAAGGTGTACCATCGATCAGTACATCGCCTTTGCTTGGATTTTCCAGCAAAGCGATTAATTTAAGAAGCGTACTTTTGCCAGCACCTGAATTGCCAGTGATGAAAATCATCTCTCCGGCATGAATTGTCAAATTGACATTGTAGAGTGCAAGCTGACCCGTCGGGTAGCGCTTATGTACCTGCCGGAATTCAATGATCGTTTTGGTTGTCATCGCCGCCCGCTAGTAATGCGCTAGTAAATTCGTAAGCATCAAACTCTTGTAAATCGTCAATCGTTTCGCCAACCCCAATGAAGCGTACTGGAATTTTCAGTTGCTCAGCAATCGCAAATAAAATCCCGCCTTTAGCCGTACCATCCAGCTTAGTGACCGTAATCCCAGTGACACCTAAGGCCTCATTAAATTGACGGGCTTGAATTAACGCATTTTGCCCAATACTTGCATCAACAATCAGCATAATTTCATGCGGTGCGGATTCATCCAGCTTTTGCATCACCCGCTTTACTTTTTTCAGCTCTTCCATCAAATTAGTTTGCGTGTGTAAGCGTCCAGCCGTATCGGCCAGTAGGACATCAATACCGCGTGCTTTAGCCGATTGCATCGCATCATAGATGACGGAAGCTGAATCTGAGCCACTGCCTTGAGCAATCACTGGAATACCATTGCGTTCGCCCCAAATAGTGAGTTGCTCAACAGCGGCAGCACGGAAAGTATCGCCTGCTGCCAGCATGACGGACTTACCTTGTTGCTGGAATTTTTTGGCAAGTTTACCAATCGTAGTGGTTTTGCCAGCGCCATTAATTCCGACCATCAATAGCACAAAGGGTTTATGGCTGCTGTCAATGGTTAAAGGCTGGGCTGCAGGGCGAAGAATACGATGCATTTTGTTATACAAAGCCTGCATCAAGGCATCCATATCGTCTAATTCTTGGCGACTTACCCGTTGATTTAAGTCACTCATAATTTCCTGAGTAGCTTCCATCCCGACATCGGCCATTAAGAGGCGAGTTTCTAGTTCTTCAAGAACTTCATCGTCGACTTTTTTCTTACCCTTGACGATGACATCCATGCCAGCGGTAATGGTATTGCCGGTTTTGAATAAGCCTTGGCGTAGGCGTTCAAATAAGCCGAGCTTCTTGGGTTGAGCGAGTACGGCATCAGGGGAGATGTCTTCTGCTTCCTGCTTTTTTTTCTTTCCAAATCCAAACATCGTACAATCACCTACACCAAAATTTTTATCTATGAGCACTCTGCTAAATGCCCCGCATACTATCATCAGCTAGCCCAAATCGTAATAGTTCTCAGGCAAACAGAGTCAAAGCCAATCAATTACGTATTATAGGCGGACAATGGCGTAGTCGTCGCCTTCCTATAGCCGATGTAGCTGGTCTAAGACCAACCCCCGATCGGGTGCGCGAAACTTTATTTAATTGGTTGACATCAGTAATAGGGGGCGCGCGCTGCTTAGATTTATTTGCAGGTAGCGGTGCTTTGGGGTTTGAGGCTTTATCGCGTGAAGCCGCTAAAGTGGTCTTTGTTGAGCAAGATACGCGTGCGTTCAAACAATTACAGGCCAATGTGGATACCTTGGGGGCAAGCCACGCACAATTAATTCATGCTGATGCTTTCAGTTATTTAGCGCGTGAAACAGTAAGTTTCGACGTGATTTTTCTGGATCCGCCTTTTCGTTTAGCCTTACCTGAAAAGTCTTTAGCTCAGCTGTTAGAGCGGCAACTCATCAGTAGTGAAACCTTGATTTACTTGGAGCATGAAGCTGAGTACCAGCTTGATTTTGCACGTTGGGGCTTAGCGATTCATCGGCAAACTAAAGCAGGTCAGGTGATGAGTTTTTTGTTGAAAAAAGTATAATTAAGTAGCTAATTAAATTAGTTAATCTTTTAGGCTTAAGTGTTGTAGGTAGAGGAGAGATTTCATGGGCTTATGGTCTGAGTTAGCCGTTTGGCAATTAGTAGCGATTGCCTTGGGGCTAACGCATATCACTATTATTGCGGTGACCGTTTTTTTGCACCGTTCACAAACGCATCGTGCCGTCGATTTAGGTGTTGTGCCCTTCCACTTTTTCCGTTTCTGGCTATGGCTCACCACAGGAATGATCACTCGCGAGTGGGTCGCGATTCATCGTAAGCATCATGCGAAATGCGAAACTGAAGATGATCCACACAGCCCGCAACATAAAGGTTTGCAGACCGTGTTGTGGCTAGGTGCTTTTTTGTATCGCCGCGAATCCTTAAATCAAGACACTTTGAATCTGTATGGACGTGGTACTCCTGATGATTGGTTAGAGCGCAAGGTGTATACGCCGTTGCCTTGGCTAGGAGTGCTCTGCATGTTGCTGATTGATTTAGCGCTATTTGGTTTTGCAGGCTTAGCCATTTGGCTGGTACAAATGTTATGGATTCCGTTTTGGGCGGCTGGAGTAATTAATGGTCTGGCACATTTTTGGGGTTATCGTAATTGGCAGACCGACGATGCTTCTACCAATATTTCACCCTTAGGCATCATTATTGGTGGCGAAGAGTTACATAATAATCACCATGCTTTTGCAGCTTCGGCGCGCTTATCGAGTAAATGGTATGAATTCGACATTGGCTGGATGTACATCCGCTTACTAGAAATCGCTGGTATGGCCAAAGTACGCAATGTAGCACCGCGCTTAACCGTGAATCTGACCAAGCAAGTCGTCGATTTGGATACTGTATCAGCTGTGTTGGGGAATCGGGTGCAAGTCTTATCGAATTTTGCACGCCAAGTGACTAAGCCTGTGGTCAATGCTGAGTTATGCCAAGATAAACCAGCCTGCCGTCAACAAAAGCGCCTGATGCAACGCTTGCTGAGTCAATCTAAACCTTTAGATCAAATGGCTAAAGCAGATTTACAGCAGTTAGTAGCAGGTAACCAATCTTTAGAAACGGTATATCAATTCCAACAGCGCTTATTGCAATTATGGGAACGTACTGCCCAGTCTCAAGAAGCTCGCTTGGAAGCGGTGCAAGAGTGGATCACACATGCAGAAAAAACAGGGGTAGTCGCTTTAGCACAGTTTGCCCAACGGTTACGTGGTTATTCGATAACAGCTTAAGTGCTTGAAAGCAGTGTGAGTAAAAAAAACCGGATCCTAGGATCCGGCTGATAAGAGGTCAATGCAATGTAGAGTTATTATATAAGATTAAATAGATTTATTCAGCTGGTTTATTACCCCAATCACCATGATCGCCGCCATGCCCACCGCGATGATGACCACCATGACGACCTTTGCCTTCCGGACCACCTTCCATACCAAAACCTCTGCGATCATCACGGAAAGATTTCAGTTTAGTGGCTTGCTCTGGAGTCAAGACGCCAGTAATCCGTGTTTCAGTTTCAGTGCGTAAAGCTTCACGTTTAGCCTGTTGCTCAGTCAATATCGTTTTTAACTGGGTTGCTTGATCATCGGTTAGATTTAAGCTTTCTTTCATGCGGCTGACACGCTTATCAATATGCTCGGCCATTTTGGCATCACGTTGTGCTTGAGTATCAGCAGCATTAGCTTGTGCAGGTGCAGCAGTCGTTGCTGGAGTAGTAGTGGTTGCAGCAACAGGGGCAGGCACTGGATCTTCAGCAAATACGCTACTAACCGCGCCTAAACCTAAAGCACTAACTAAAGCTAAGGTTAAAATTGACTTTTTCATTCTAAATATCTCCAAAAATTATTTATAAGTTCCTGTGTGTTTTAACTGACTTAAGCGGTCTTCCCTAACCTAAGTTTGTTCTGGTGTGGAAGTTGTCTCGCTTCCATGTGAGGCAGAATACTCAGGAATTACGGACTAAGTTTGAGCTAATCATGGAGAGATCTAGGAGAATGAACTGCTTTTAAGGCTCGAATTTATAACCTACTGAATACACAGAATGGATCAATTCGCGCTCTGAGTTCAGCTCATTAATCTTTTTGCGCAGCTTTTTAATATGACTATCGATAGTGCGATCACTGACAATTCGATTATCCGGATAAACCCGCTCCATTAGCTGCTGGCGACTAAAAATTCGCCCTGGATAGGATTGTAAAGTTTCTAATAATTCGAATTCGACTAAGGTCAAAATGACTTGTTGGTCACCGAATTGTACGCATAGACGTTCACGATCCAGTTGAATGCTGGTGTGGCCAAGAACTGCGCCATTTTGCTGATTATTAGTAGGTAGTGTTGTGCGGCGCAAAACGGCTTTAACACGAGCAAGCACTTCACGTGGACTAAAAGGTTTGCAGATATAATCATCAGCACCCAACTCTAAGCCTAGTAAGCGATCAATTTCCTCAGCGCGGGCAGTGAGCATAATAATGGGAGGTTGGGGAGCGCGTTGGCGCAGTTCCTTGCAAATATCCAAGCCATCTTTGCCAGGCAACATTAAATCTAATAGTACTAGCTCGACTTGATTATGTTGTAACCAAGTGCTTGCTGCATTGCCGTCGGCGATCCAATGAGTTTTATAGCCAGAGTTTTCCAGATATTTTTTTAAAAGTTCGGCAATTTTAGGTTCATCTTCTACGATTAACACCGGAAACATGGCTTTAGCCTCGATTAGCTTTTTTCGTTAAGGTCTTCAGCGGTAGTTGGATAGTGATTTGCAAGCCACCCAAGGGCGAATGATCGGCTTGCATACTACCACTATGTGCTTCCACAATATTATGGCAGATGCTCAAGCCAATACCTGCTCCCCCAGTTAAGCGATTGCGCGAATTTTCTACACGAAATAATCGCTCGAATAGGTGAGGCAGGGCTTCATTAGGGACACTGGGGGCAGTATCGCAAAAGCTTATTTCTGCTACTTGCCCCTGTGTTTTGAGTTCAACCTGCAATTGGCCAGGTGAGTCGGTATAGCGTAGAGTGTTTTTGAGTAGATTATGAAAGAGTTGTTGTAAGCGTTGTTCATCTGCTTGTATCAAGGCTTGCTGATCGGTCGGCAGTTGCTGTGCTAGTCTTAAGCCAGCTTCTTGGAAACTGTGCTCAAATTGACTCAGGCTATCCTTCAGCACTTTGATCAAATCAACTTCAGTTTTGTGATAACTCAAAGCGCCGCTATCCGACATCGATAGGGTATATAAGTCCTCCACTAAACGCTGTAAATGGAGAGCCTCTTGGTGTAAAGAGTGGATAGTCGGCTCATCAGCTGGATTAATCCCATCTTGGATCGCTTCAATTTCACCACGCAAAATCGATAAAGGGGTACGTAACTCGTGGGCAATATCCTGAATCCATTGTCGCCGTGCTTGTTCATTTTGCTGTAAACGCTGTGCGAGCTGATTAAAGTCTGAGCTAAGCTGGCCTAATTCATCACCACCGACTTCTGCAATTCGTGTTGTATAGTTTCCATCCGCTAATTCGCTAGTACTATGGCGTAAGCGTTGAATGGGGCGAACTAATTGACGGGCTAATAAGAAGGCCACCAACATACTGCCCAATAAAGTCATGAGCGCTATAATGAACAAAGTCTTGTTTTGTTTTTCTAAGAATTTGGCATCTTCGCTACTTTCGTTAAAGCCAGTGCGTTGATACAAACCTAAATAGCCAACTACTTGTTGATTCCACTCCAGTTTATATTCTAAATCTGGTGGATCTTTTAGTTGAATACCTTGTACTAATTGATGTGCTGCATCTAATAAGACCGTACGGCGGCGGACATCGAATTGAGTGAGACGATTAATGGAGGGAGCAGGGGGGAGATCATTGGTTTCAAGCTCAGTTTGCTCGCGCAGTGAGCGTTGTAATAAAAACCATTGGCGTCGATCTTTTTTGAGTTTGTCCCAAGTACCCTGTTTTGCATAATAAGTAATTAGAGTGGTTTTTAGCTGTTGTAAATGCTCGGTTTCTTGCTGGCGAACAAACTCCAAATAGGTATATCTAAATTGGAAATGAACAAAACTTAAAGCAGCGGTGACTGCTATTGAACAGGCTAGGAGGATCGCAATAAAAAGTTTAGTTCGAATACTGAAGCTAGGCATGTCTTCAAAGTACTCACTGTGTCTAGCTGAGTCAATTACTCCCCATAAGCAATTTCAAGCCAAATATGCCCATTCTTGCCAGATTGCTTTACATTCAAGACTTGAATGCTCGAACCTTCAGCTAAGTAGCCGATACTCTCTGCTAAATTAGCGCTAGCAGTGCTCATGCGTTGACTAGGTGGCGCAGAGCGTACTTTAGCACCCCAGGTTAGTTTATAGCTGTGATTAGGTTCGGGTAAGGTCGTGGAGTCTATATCTAATCCCAGCAAACTCCATTTTCCATTTTGAAACTGGCCAGCATAGAGCCACGCAGATTTATATTTTAGGGGCTGTTGTGCTGGATTAGTGCTTGTTAATAAACCTTGGACAGTGAGAGCAGCAGGCGCAGTCGTTTTAGGTAAAGTATTGGGTTGGTTGGCTACTAAACTAGCCAAAGGTAAAAGAGCTTGTGGCGTAATAGCAGCCTGCTCTAAATATTCTTGGCTATCTGCTAAGATAGCTGGCAAACGTAAGTGAGTCGTTGCAATTGTTTGGTTTGGCTTGACGGGCTTTTCAGTATTTGTATTCGGCATCTCTAAAGCAATAATTTGCCGCTCAGTCTTAATTGATGGAATTTGAATAGCTTTTACTGGATTAGAGTTAGTAGCGGAAGTTGCGGCTAAGTCTTGTCCAGCTAATTGTGCTGTAGTTAATAAACTTGGATTTGCAAATACTGAGGAACGAGTTAATAACCAACCGAGAATTAAACTACTGAGTAATAAGGTAAATAAAAGTGTCGCTAGCAACCAGTTAGCATACTTTGAGGGTTCATACATCGCGTCCAAGCCATCCTTGCTGCAATTTGATTGAAAATTAATCAGATTAAAAATAGCACATCTTTCCTTGACGTGCGTACAAATTAATCTAGCTTAAGATGGAGAAGATAGTGAGAAATAATAGGAGATTTTTACTCAAAGCCTTGGGTATACACTTCAGGTGTATAATTTTCAAAGCGCGTGTATTTGCCTAAGAAAGTCAGGCGGCAAGTACCGATAGGGCCATTCCGTTGTTTAGCAATGATAATTTCAGCAGAACCTTTTTCTGCAGAATCAGGATGATAAACTTCATCCCGATACACAAACATAATCACATCGGCGTCTTGCTCAATTGCCCCTGATTCACGCAAGTCTGACATGACCGGGCGTTTATTCGGACGTTGTTCCAAACTACGGTTAAGCTGGGAAAGGACAACAATGGGCGTACTTAATTCTTTTGCTAACGCTTTAAGGGAACGTGAAATTTCCGAAACTTCATTGGTACGGTTTTCACTTTTGCCATTGCCTTGCATCAATTGCAGATAGTCGAGGACAATCAGTCCTAATTGACCATGTTCGCGTACTAAACGACGGGAGCGGGCGCGTACTTCATTTGGAGAAAGTGCGGGGCTATCATCAATGAACATCGGTACATCTGCGAAAATCTTCACCGCAGTTGCAATGCGTGGCCAATCTTCATCCATCAGTTGACCAGTACGTAAGCGATGTTGGTCCACTCGCCCCATTGAGGATAAGAGACGTAAGGTCAATTGCTCGGCAGGCATCTCCATACTAAATACCGCAACGGGTAACTTTTTGTGCGCAGCTGCATATTCAGCAATATTCATGGAGAAGGTAGTTTTGCCCATTGAAGGACGACCCGCAACAATGACTAAATCGCCTTTTTGTAGACCAGAGGTCATTTCATCTAAATCGGTATAACCGGTCGAGACCCCTGTAATAGTCGAATTTAGTTTACTCAGTACTTCAATGTTTTCTAGAGTGGCTTTCATTAAAGACTTGAGATCACGGAAGGATTTAGTATTGCGAGCCCCTTGTTCAGCAATTTCAAAGACTTTACGTTCTGCTTGATCAAGCAATTCGCGGCTATCACGGCCTTCAGTGTTATAGCCTGAATCCGCGATTTCAGTGCCCACACTAATCAATTGGCGCAGAATTGATTTCTCGCGCACGATGTCAGCATAAGCATTGATATTAGCAGCACTCGGCGTGTCTTTAGCCATGGTAGCTAAATACGCCAAGCCACCCGCATCTTCTAATGAACGATTTTCCTTAAGCCATTCACTTAAAGTAATTACATCCAGCGGCTTTTGTTGGCTAGCTAAATAAGCAATCGCACGGAAGATCAAGCGGTGATCCTGCCGGTAGAAATCAGTCTCAGATAGTTTGTCGCCAATAACCATCCAAGCTTCATTATCCAGCATTAAACCGCCCAACACGGACTGCTCTGCTTCAATTGAATGCGGAGGAATTTTAAGTGATTCGTATGTGTCTGCCATAACTAGCAGTTTACAGGAAGTAGGGGAAAAAGAGCGGAGGCTCGCCTAGAAAATTCATCAGGTAGCTATAAAACCACCTGATGATGAAACTAAGTTGCTGATTAATTAGCAGCTTCGTCTTCGATAATGACTTTTACGGTTGCATCAACATCCGTATATAAATGCAGGCCGACTTCGTATTCACCCAATAAGCGCAAGGGGCCTGCTGGCATACGAATTTCGCGACGTTCAACAGGAACACCTGCTGCATTGATTGCTTCAGCGATTTCAATGCTAGACACTGAGCCGAATAATTTGCCTTCGCCACCCGTCTTAGCTTTGATGGTTAAAACTAAGTCTTGTAATTGATCACGACGTGCTTCAGCAGCAGCATGTGCATCTTGTGCCGCTTTTTCTAATTCAGCACGACGCTGTTCGAATTCAGCGATATTGGCTTTAGTAGCCATTTTGGCGCGGCCGGTCGGAATCAGATAATTACGGCCATAGCCTGGACGTACATTAACCACGGTTCCGAGTGCACCGAGATTTTCAACTTTCTTTAGAAGTATGACTTCCATTGTTCTCACCTTAAAATGTAACTCAGGCTGAGCCTGAATAATCCATAAATACTTAAGTTTACTGTTTAGTTCTACGGGCTAAGTAGCCACGAAAATCTGCAAATGTATCGACCATTCCGAACACTGCTACTAAAAGCCCTGTTTGCACAGGTAATAGAGCTAAGGGAATATAAAGCGCTAATAGCCAAGTACGATGAGCCTTTAATTGTGCGCGTACACTGTGGATCAACGCGATGCCTTGGAATAAAAATAATCCAAGTCCCACAAAAATTAAGTCGATTAATAAGGCTGAACGGCTAACGAGGGCAAGCATAATAATCGCACTGAGGGCGAGGGCTACGAACTTATTCAGTCGTAAACCATACATTTCTTCCTTGAAACCACCCGGATTATACAAACTCGCTTGCCAATGGCGTGCTAGCATGAGCGATAGGGTAAAAGCTAAACTCATCGAGGCTGCAAACAGCCCAGTCATATGCTTAGCGATTTGGTTGAGTAAATCGTCCAATTTAATATCAACCAAGCGGGCTTGCAGTTGCTCAAAATCGACCAAAGCTTGTAGAGCATTTTTCCAGAAGCTGACTGGGTCAGCCACACTTAAATGAAAAAGCACTACTAGACCCGCTGCTAAACCAAAAATAATCTGCAGCAGTTTTGGCCAAGAGGCAGTTCGGGCTAAATAAATTGCCAAGGCTACAACCAATAGTGATTGCAGCAAACTTGAGAATAGGCTACCGAAGATATTGCCTTGTAATAAGAGCGCTACTAGCCCTAAACCCACACTGACCGCTAACGCAATCATTGCGCCCCGTTGCCAGCCCATGCGTAAGGTGACTAAACCTATGGCCGCATTACTCAGTAAACCTAAAAATGGCAGAAACATTGCGAGTAAAGCAACCACTAAGGCAAAACCAATCGCTTGAAGTGGCCCTGACATAATGAATGCAGCCATGCATGTCTCCTGCTCTTAACGAGTGACCGTGACGAGCACGGTCAAACACTAAAATTACTTGTGCTGATCGGTGTAAGGCATCAGCGCGAGGAAACGGGCGCGTTTAATCGCGGTAGCTAATTGGCGCTGATAAGGCGCTTTAGTCCCGGTAATACGGCTAGGTACAATTTTGCCTGTTTCAGTAATGAAGCCTTTTAAGGTATCAAGGTCTTTGTAATCGACTTCAGCAATGCCTTCGGCAGTGAAACGGCAGTATTTCTTACGGCGGAAAAAACGTGACATATTAATGATCCCTACAATTATTCGTCGTCAGCTTCATCAAGATCAGCATCATCCAATTCCACTTCTTCACGACGTGGTGGACGCTTGGTCTTACCTTCATTTTCTTTGCTTAAAGGTGAGGCTTCAGTGATAGGACCATCACGACGGATGGTGAGTGTACGCAGGATGGCATCATTGAAACGGAAAATACTTTCCAATTCATCTAAAGTTTTGCCATCACATTCAACATTCATCATCACATAATGTGCTTTGTGAATTTTATTGATTGGATAAGCCAATTGACGGCGACCCCAATCTTCTAAACGATGAATAGTACCTTGGTTTTCATTGATCAGCGTACGATAACGCTCGATCATCGCTGGAACTTGCTCGCTCTGATCCGGATGGACGAGGAAGACAATTTCATAATGACGCATGAAATCTCCTTTTGGATTAAACAGCCTCCTGCGAACAATTTAATGTGCAGTGAAGCAAGGATGCAGAATCAATACCCTATCCTGCTAGGGTTTCATAAAGGCGCGGAATTATGCGGTAAAGCGCAGTTGCTGTCAATTCAGTAGCCACCTTAAGCTTTCTCCTTTTGTAGGATTTATTGTGAAAAATCAATTTTCTTGACCTAAACTCACATAAAACCAAAAGTTCGAAATGCCAATTAACTATTGCGTGGAGTTTTAAGTGGATTATCAACTTTCCGCTGAAGCGGAACGAGTTGTCAGCAAGCCTTCCTTAACGTTTTTACTGGTTGAGAGTCAGTCACCCATACGCTTAGATCTTGAGCTCATGCTGCGCAAGCGTTTCCCTACAGCTTTCCTAGAGCGCTTATTTCCCGAAGCGGATGTCAATGCGCTCAAATGCTTAGTCTGGGAGGCTTACGATTTAGTCATTATTGCGACAGAAAAAATGACGTCTGAACTAAGTTGGTTACATGGTATTCAACGCACACGTGCTGGTTTGCCGATTGTGATTGTACTGACTGATGATCAAAATCGTGGGCGTGAGGCAGTTTGGGCGGGGGCAGATTTAAGTTTACCTTTGCAGGCTTCACCCAGTCAGTTGGCGACTCAGTTAGATAATTTGCTTGAAGTAGGACGAGCCTTACAACGTTACCCGATTAATTTACCGCAATGGCATTTTCAGGAACTCATTCATAACAGTGAAAACTCTGTTATTTTCTTAGCGGAAAATCGCCATCATCGCCAAGCGGTGATTAAGCGCTTTAAGTTTGATGTCAGTGGTGTGGAGAATCATGCGTTTGGTAGTTTTTTGCAGGATGCTAAATTACTGACTGCCTTGCAATATCCGGGGCTTGTACATCTTTTGGATGTGGGGGTGTCCTGCAATGCAGTGGTGATTATTATGGAGTATGTGCAAGGGCAAACCTTGCGAGCACTCCTGACTCAACATGCCCATCTACTTCTGACTGATTTAATTAGTTGGTTTAAGCAAATTACTGAGTCTCTTGGGGTGATTCATTCTTTGGGGATGCTGCATCGTGACCTAAAAGCCTCCAATATTGTTATGAATGATGACAGTACTCCAGTGCTGTTAGATTATGGAATCGAAAGTAGTGTGATGTTAAGCAGTGGTTTTTTGCAAGAAGACCAAATTTACTGCACGCCTTTCTATGTGAGTCCTGAACGGGTAGCGGGCGATCCAGCCAGCATTCAATCTGATTTATATGCCTTGGGTATTTTGCTCTATGAAATGTTAGTAGGTGAAAAACCTTATACTGGCTCAGATCTCGGGGAGGTCTTACAGAAGCAGCTGTTTGATCCTTTGCCACAGTTGCCTAAAAATTTAATAGCTTATCAGCCGCTTTTAAATCGTTTACTTGCTAAGTTACCGGAGCAGCGTCCAGCATCAGCAGAGGTCGTTTTGACTTGGTTTAGTGAGCAAGGGTTTTAGTTTGGAGCTAGAGCAATAAACTTAATCAATTAGCATTAAATCTTTATTTTATCGTTGCAGTGTTTTTGTTATAGTGTGCCTTAAAGTCTTTTAGTATTGCTGTTAGCTAATTTATAACAAAAAATCAATATGATACGCTTCCTTATGCTTTTTCTCATGGCTCAGGCTGTTTTATTCGGTTTGGAAATGCTTCAACCCGTGCAACAGCAAGTCATTCTTCCTTGGACCGCTTTAATCGCCGACATTAGTGGCTGGTTTATGTCCTTTTTCGATACCAATGTCATTGCTTCTGGCAAAGTCATCAGCCATAGCTTGAATGGATTTGCAGTTTCAATTGAGCCTGGCTGTAATGGTGTTGAAGCGATGATTGTGTTGCTGGCTGCGATTGCTGCATTCCCTGCGCCTTGGTTATATAAGTTAAAAGGTTTGGCTTGGGGCTTTGTGGCGATTCAAGGCATGAATCTATTACGTATTATTAGCCTATTTTACCTAGGACAATGGAGTCGTGAGCTGTTTGACTGGGCGCATTTATATATTTGGCAAGCTTTAATTATGTTAGACGCGCTCGTTGTTTTCCTTATTTGGATTCGTTATTTGCCTTTAGAAGATCAACAACTGATAGAGCAGCAACCAGTATGAAACAACGCCCCATCCAAAGTTTTATGCTCGGCGTACTTGTATTGCTACCTATGACTTTTGTGATTTGGTATTGGACAGCTGTCGTGCATTTAGCGCCTTTAACTTGGTTAACCGAGCAACTATTACAACTCACTTTTCCCCACTCAGTACTATGGTTGAAATTGGATGGTAGTACTTTGGTGTTGGCTTCAAACTTTGGAATGGATGCGAGTGGGACGATTGTTTCCCCTCCAGTTTCAGATGATTTAATGGGTTTTCATTTGAATCCACTCATTTATACCTTTAGCTTGCCTTTATTGTTTGCTTTGATTCTGGCCACACCTGCTAGCCATAAATGGCAGCAATTGTTATGGGCAAGTTTCATTTGGCTACCTATGGCTGTTTTCAGCATGTTTTTTAGTGTTTTGAAGGTGTTGTGTTTTGATGTAGGAGCCGCCTTTCAACAGCAGCAAGCTTTGAGTGCTTGGAGTTTGGATGTGATTGCCTTGGCTTATCAAACGGGCACTTTAATCTTGCCAATGATTGCGCCCTTAGTTATTTGGATGGCTTTGAATCGAGGTTTTTTACTGAGTTTAGCGCCACAATTACAACGAATCTTGGCGCATTAACGGCTGAAACCTTATTCAGGTGTGCGCTTACGTTTCCAGTTCTGTAAATCAACTACTTTACCGCTATCAGCAAGGTCTTTTCCGTCACCTGCTGGCGCTCTATGACCGCTGCCCAATAGCACTGAAGGGTTGCCTTCTAAAAATTCACGCATTAGGCGGAGTTTTAGGCTATTTGGAAAGCGGCTGGCGGTTTCATGGTTTTCTAAAGCTTCCGATTCTTCTTCCGTGAGAGAATTTACTAGTACTTTCCAACGTTGATCGAGTAATTCTTTTAGTGGCTGGCTGTCGCCCTCTAGTTGTGTTTGGACTTCCTCGGGTAAAGACTCAAGATAAGCATCTAGATTTTCAAATGCTTCTTCATGCTGGGCTTCGTCTAAAGTATCGAGTAAATCCTGCAACCATTGTTTTTCTGTTTCCAACGCAAAAGCATCATGTTGATGCGTGGGGCGGCCATTTTTAATCATCTCATTGGTCTGGCCGTATTTTTGCCAGAGCATATTTAAGCGGGGGGCATAACTTGCCAATTCGAGTAGAGGGTTTTTAGGCTCGTCTTTAGGGCTAGAGTCAGGTAAAGAGAAAATAGTGGGTGCTAAGTCTTGGCCCAGTTGACTCGCTTGATAGAGTGCGCTGACATATTGGAAGGCATCGAAAGAGAAAGTAATGATATTCTCTTCATATTCTTCTGGATCTTCTTCTAACTCAATATTTAGAAAAGGCTCGTAATGTTCATAAACCACATCCCAGAGAATTTTGCCGTCACGATGTTTAACAAATACCGCTGATTCAATTTGAAAACGTGGATTATCGGGTGAAGCAGTCACCATCCAGTAATCGCCAGTCGTTTGGGCGCTAGCGATCAAGAGACCGATGTCAATAAAATCCATCGGTACTATGAAAATTTGTGCTGGGCTACTGTAGTTATCTTGAACACTGAGGTAAGCGTTTGGTAAGCCACCTTCCAGCACTAAAGTTATCGAAAGGCTTTGATCCATCGGCTAAGTATACCAGATTTACTGTAGCTGCTAGCTGGATTTTATAAAAGGTAGCTGTGGAACTAAGCTAGTTCTGTTTCTTTCATAGCGGCTAACTGAGAAAATAGTCTATGCTTGGCACGGTGCGAGGCTAATTCTTACCCTAGGCGTTGGCTCTATAGTTAATCAATAAGGATTTTTGATGGTTAAGTGGATAATCAGTCGTGTCACTGATCTCTTAATTGCTTTAATACTCATGACTTTGATTCTGGCTGGGTTATTGACTCAACCACTCTTTCTTTGGTCAAAGCCTACTGCTTCCCAGTTAGGGATTGAGCGTAGTGCATTAGAGCAGGATTTACGCGCCCTATTAGCAATTCCCGCTAGCTATGATGCGCAAAATCGATTTGAGGGCACAGCACAAGAGCTGATTAAGCGTCTCTCTGAAGTGGGTTCGGTTGAGCAAAATGATCGGACTGATGGGCAAAAGGTTTTGCGGCTACGTGTCGGTAATCCGGATGCGCAAAAACTTTATGTAGTTCTGCATTATGTAGTCACAGAAAAACCAATTTTAGAAATCGCTGAAACCACCTTAAGCTTAATTGAGTTGGCTAAAGCGGTTAGCAAAGATGAAGATACCACGGCCTTACAGCTGAACTTAACGATCTTTTTGCATCGCCCTGAGCAATTAGAGAAAAGCCTATACCAAGTCAGTTTGTCGCATGCGGATCAGTTAGTTCAAGGCAAAGCATCCACTGATGCACCGATTTTTATCTTTATGCCAGGTTTACGTTTACCTGAAGCGGCTTATTTTTCTGAGCAATGGCGTTATTTTAGTTTGCTGATGCCCGGTGGGGAAAATGATTTAGCCCTGTATGGGCGCTTAAATGATGTGTTCTTATTGCGTAAACTCAAGGCTGATCTATATCAAGCAGGCTTAAGTGATTTAGCTTCAATGAGTATTCCAGTCAACTTTCCAAATACGCGGCCAGCGCCGTTAAAAGCTTATTGGGACAATCGGTTAGCGGCTATGTTAGTGCGACCTAATATCTTATTACATGACAAAAATTATGCAGGGCATGTGCGCTTTATTTCAGCTTTACATACCCTAGTAAAAAAGGGTTATGAAAGATAAAAGGCTTAGTTTAAAGACAAAGCTTTGGTTTTTTGCTATAAACGCTGACTAGCCGATTGGACAATCGCTGCTGAACTCGATGTAAATCTAGTTTGGGGGAGGAAAGTCCGGGCTCCATAGGGCAAGATGCCAGGTAACGCCTGGGCGGCGCAAGTCGACGGAAAGTGCCACAGAAAATATACCGCCTAAGCTATTTAACTAGATTAGGTAAGGGTGAAATGGTGCGGTAAGAGCGCACCGCGTCATTGGTAACAGTGTACGGCAGGGCAAACCCCATCTGGAGCAAGACCAAATAGGAATGCATTGGCGCGGCCCGCGTTGCATTCGGGTAGGTTGCTTGAGATCTATGGTGACGTAGATCCTAGATGAATGATTGTCCACGACAGAACCCGGCTTATAGATCGGCTATTTTCTTTATAAGTCTATCAACTTTATTTTGTTGATTTTATTGCTAGGTATTTTCTTTAAATCCTCTTAAGCCTCCTTAATATCTCCAAAACTTCTGTAAATATTCTGCAAACTGTTTGCTTTTTAAGCTTCTGTACAGCCCGTTGATTGACAGTATGGAACATACTTCCTATCATTTGAGCAGTGGTGGAAAAAAGTGGAATAAAGTGGGATAAACTTTATTCTACAAAATAAGCTATCAAATATACCTAAAGCCCTGAGTGACAGCATGTTTCGTGGCATCTCAAACATTTTAATAGATACCAAGGGACGGCTGTCGATGCCTTCGAAATACCGTGACGCTATCTTAGCAAGTGCAGCAGGTCAGATTGTCATCACAGTGGATCATGCTGATAAGTGCTTATTGATTTACCCGATGGATCAATGGCTTAAGGTAGAACAAGCCTTAATGGGGCTGCCCAATGTGAATCGTCGGGTGCGTAATATGCAACGCTTAATTTTGGGACACGCCGCTGAGTTAGAATTAGATGTACAAGGTCGAGTCTTATTACCAGCACCTTTACGTGAATATGCTGGCCTAGACAAGCGAGTAGTGCTTGTTGGGCAAGTAAATAAATTTGAATTGTGGGATGCAGATCAATGGCAACAAGCTCGTGACGCTTGGTTGCAAGAAGCGCGTGAAGACGATGACTCGGATGATTTATTAAGTCAGGTTTTTATGTGATGTCCACGAATTTTGCTCATACCACCGTGCTCCTAACGGAAGCTGTTGCTGCTTTAGCGATTAAACCTAACGGTTTATATATCGATGGCACCTATGGGCGGGGTGGGCATTCTGCAAAAATCTTGGAGCAATTAGGTTCTGAAGGCCGTTTACTAGCGATTGATAAAGATCCTGCCGCTATACAACATGCGTGTGAAGTTCATCAAGCGGATACTCGCTTTAAAATTTGGCAAGGCTCATTTCGGGATTTTCCCCAAGCTTTAGCTGAATTAGAGCTTGAGACTAAAATGGATGGTCTGTTGTTAGATTTAGGGGTGTCGTCCCCACAATTAGATGAAGCTGAGCGCGGTTTTAGTTTTATGCGCGATGGTGCTTTAGATATGCGTATGAATCCTGAAGTGGGCTTAAGTGCACAACAATGGTTGTTGCAGGCGGATGAAAGAGAAATTGCACAGGTGTTGTGGCTGTATGGCGAAGAGCGTTTTTCACGGCAAATCGCACGTGCCATTGTGAAAGTTCGGGACACTCAGGTTTTAGATAGCACTTTGAAATTAGCGGATTTAATAGCCAAAGCGATTCCTAAGCGTGAGTTGGGTAAGCATCCAGCCACCCGTAGCTTTCAGGCGATTCGTATTAAAGTAAATCAAGAGTTAGACGATTTAGAGGCTGGGTTAGCTGCTAGTCTTAAGCATTTAAAACCGGATGGGCGTTTAGCAGTGATTAGCTTCCACTCTTTGGAAGATCGCATGGTCAAGCATTTCATGCGTGAGCACTCAAGCCCCCCCCGATTGCCTAAAGGTTTGCCGATTCAAGCGATTGAATTAACTGCGCCACTGCGGTTAGTAGGTAAGGGTTTGCGGCCAAGTGAGGCTGAAGTTGAAACGAATGTGCGCGCACGAAGCGCGACTTTAAGGGTTGCTGAGAAGGTCTAAGGAAACATGAACCTACACCGCTGGCAAAGCTTAGCGACAGTGATGTTCTATTTATTGGTAGTCGTTTTGGCACTGATGGTCGTGGCTAATCGTCATCATGCGCGTCAATTGTTTGTTGAACTACAGCAGTTGCAAAAGGATCGTGACCAATTAAGTGCGACTTGGAGTCGTTTGGTCTTAGAGCAAAGTACGCAATTAAACCAAGTGTATGTAGAAAAACATGCACGCGAAGTGTTAGGGATGAAAAAGCCAACCCCAGAAACTACCCAGGTGCTGCACGAATGAGTAAGCGCAAAGCTGTCGCTTCCCCCGTGTTTGAAGGTCGCAGGCGTTTCCTGATGTTAGCCCTGCTAAGCGTGATTGGGGTGTTAATGTTGCGTGCGGTTTGGCTGGAAGTCTTTGACCAGTCTATGTTACAAGAGCGGGCTGAACAACGCCAAACCAAAGTCGTTACTGTGCCTGCTTATCGTGGCATGATCTTAGATCGCAATGGCGATCCGATGGCGGTGAGTACGCCGGTCGAAACTCTTAGTTGTAATCCGAAGATCCTCTTAGATACACGCACGGTATGGCGTGATGAGTACAATGCCGCTTTGCGTACTGCCGAAAAAACTCAAGGTGACGAGGCTCGCTTGGCGGCAGAGCGTACCTTGGCAGCCATGCCGTTTGTAAAGCTCGAAGATGCTTTGCGTAAAGTCGAAGAGGTTCTTGAATATCCACCAGGGCAGTTACTGCAAAATCTTGAAGAAGCACGCGACAAAAACTTCTATTACTTAGGTCGACAACTGCCTCCAGAGTTAGCCCAAGAAATTCTCGCCCTCAATATTAAAAAAGTGGAAAGCACTAGTGGCTATCGACGTTTTTATCCCTTAGCAGAAACTAGCGGGCATGTTATAGGCATGACGGATAGTGATGGCAAAGGCATTGAAGGTATTGAGAAAGTTTCCGATGGGATTTTAGCTGGCCAAGACGGGCGTATGCGCGTCGTTAAAGATGGCAAAAATCGCATTATTGAAGGCATTGAAAGTCTGAAAGATATGGTGCCAGGCCAGGCGGTTAAATTAAGTATTGATCGGCGTATTCAGTACATTGCTTATAAGCAGCTAAAAGAACAAGTTGTCCGCTTGGAAGCAAAAGCAGGTTCTATTTTGGTCATGGATACGCAAACTGGCGAAATTCTCGCAATGGCGAATCTGCCTTCCTTTAATCCAAATAATCGCAAACAGTTGGATGCACAAAATTATCGGAATCGTGCCGTCACTGACAAGTCAGAGCCAGGTTCGACTCTGAAGCCTTTAACCGTAGCAGCCGCTTTAGAGTCACGGGTTATTTCGCCGGATGTTGAAATTGATACTTCGCCAGGGCATATCAATTTCGGCAAATATACAGTACGTGATCCGAGCAATTATGGCTCAATTTCTTTAGCAACTTTATTAGCTAAATCCAGCAACGTGGGTGCAAGTCGTGTTGCACTGTTAATGAACCCACGGGATCATTGGATGTTTTTAAGTCGTGTGGGCTTAGGGCGTGTACCTGCTGCCGGTTTTCCAAGTGAAAGTGCTGGGCAGCTTTCAAGTTATACCGAATGGGGCAAAGTCGATCATGCCTCTCATGGCTATGGTTATGGATTGGCAACTAGCTTATTGCAGCTAACGCATGCTTATACTGCCTTAGCCAATAATGGGCAGTTGATGCCAGCTACTATTTATAAAGTCGACAAATTGCCACTGGCACAAACCGTGATGTCACCTACCACTGCTCAATCCGTTATTCGCATGATGGAAGCAGTGGTACAAGCCGATGGTACGGGTAAGCGTGCCATGATTGATGGCTATCGTGTTTCAGGGAAAACCGGAACTGCCTACAAGTTCATCAATAATGCCTACAGCAATACTCGCTATATGACGAGCTTTATTGGTATTGCCCCTGCTACTCGTCCACGCCTAGTAGTCGCGGTGCAGATTGATGAGCCGAAAAAAGATGATAGTGGTGGTCGGGCAGCAGCACCGGTCTTTTCAAAGGTCATGTCTGAAGCTTTGCGCTTATTAGATATTCCACCCGATGACCTGCCGGCTTTAAAGCAAGCTGATACAACAAAAAAAGAGGGCAATACATGAAGCAGCTGGCTACTTTACTAGAGGGCTTTTGTGCCGCAATTCCTGAGCTCAGCATTACTGGCTTGGCCTTGGATAATCGGCAGCTTCAAATGGGGATGGCCTTTGTTGCTTTACAAGGTACACGCCAACATGGTTTAGCTTATGCTCAAGCAGCGGTGGAAGCAGGGGCAGTGGTTATTCTATACGAGCCTGTGTCTAATCTCGTTGCGCCAATTTTACCAGTGCCAGTAGTAGCAGTACCCCAATTACCGAAAGTGTTGGGTTTGATCGCCCAACGCTTCTATCAAGTCACTGCGGATGATTTATATGTGATTGGCATCACTGGTACTGATGGCAAAACATCTACCACGCATTTCATTGCAGAGGCTTTAGCTTATCTAAATGAGCAAGCGGCTGTGTTAGGGACTTTAGGCGTAGGTAAACCGGGTGCTTTAGAAAAAGGTACGCATACCACTCCAGATGCGATTCAAGTTCAGAAGCAATTTAATGATTTAAAGCAGCAAGGCTTTAAAACCGTAGCGATGGAAGTGTCTTCACATGCCTTGGATCAAGGGCGCGTGCATGGTGTGCAGTTTGATGTGGCAGTGCTAACCAATCTGACTCGTGATCATTTAGATTATCACGGCACTGTTGAGGCTTATGCTGAAGCTAAGCGTAAACTCTTTTATTGGCCGGCTTTGCAACATGCTGTGCTGAATTTAGATGATACCTTCGGCCAGCGTTTAGCCGCAGAGTTAGCGGATACTGCTGTGCAAGTTTGGGGCTATGGCGTAGGTGATGTGGCTGATTATCCGCAGCAAGCTGTGATTGCAACTAGTGCAAAATTTGATGCTCAAGGTATCCAAGCAACAGTGTCTACACCTTTAGGTGTCGGTGAATTAAAAGCGCCCGTTTTAGGCCGCTTTAATTTACATAACTTGCTGGCTGCTTTGAGCACTTTATTAGCTAAAGGTATATCTTTAGCCTCTGCCTTAACTGCTTTACAGCAGGTCGAAACTGTACCCGGGCGTATGCAGCGGGTGCAGGTTCAAGGCAAAGCCGAAGGCATACTGGTTGTGGTGGATTTTGCACATACACCGACTGCTTTGCAGCAAGCTTTACGAGCAGCAAAAGCTCATACATCTGGGCGCTTAATCTGTGTATTTGGTTGCGGGGGTGATCGTGATGCAGGAAAGCGTCCTGTCATGGCACAAATCGCTGAGCAAGAAGCTGACCTCGTGATTGTCACTGACGATAATCCACGCACTGAAAATCCCGAAACTATCTTTGCAAATATTCGTGCTGGCTTTGCTCAGCCAGTAGCTGTGCATTTTGAGCATCAGCGGGCGACTGCGATTCGTTTAGCCATTCAGCAGGCTCAATCGGGTGATACGGTGGTGATTGCAGGCAAAGGCCATGAAACAGTGCAACTTTTGGCGGATCGTTCCATTCCTTTTGATGATCGCATTCAAGCAAGTTTAGCTTTGCAGGAGTGCGAGGCATGACTTGGTTAACACTAGCGCAAATTGCTGAATGGCTCCAAGCCGATTTACAAGCAGTGAGCCTTGAAACTGCACAACAACTACCGATAGAGCGAGTTGAGCGGGATTCACGAGCTGTTCAAACAGGTGATTTGTTTTTAGCGCTCAAGGGTGAACGTTTCGATGCGCATGAGTTTGTTCTACAAGTGGCGGGCAAGGCGAGTGCTGCTTTAGTAGCCCATCCTATTGATGCAGCTATTCCGCAAGTGCTGGTACCTGATGTGCGTTTGGCTTTAGGACAATTAGCTAAAGCCTGGCGTGAAAAATTTAATAACCCCGTGATTGGCTTAACCGGCAGTAATGGCAAAACTACTTTAAAAGAAATGCTTACGGCTATTCTCAGCCAGCACGGCCAGACTTTGGCGACTATTGGCAATCTCAATAATGATATTGGTGTTCCTTTAACCTTGTTACGTCTGCGTGCTACGGATCAGTTTGCAGTGATTGAAATGGGGGCTAACCATTTTGGGGAAATTGACTATCTCACTCATTTAGTTCTGCCGAATGTGGCTATTTTGAATAATGCAGGGGCTGCACATTTAGAAGGCTTTGGAGATATTGCGGGTGTTGCACGGGCAAAAGGTGAAATCTTTGCGGGTTTAGCAGCCGATGGTATTGCAGTTATTAATGCAGATGATACTTATGCGAGTTACTGGCGAGAGTTAAATCAAGCACGGCCGTTATTAAGCTTTGGTTTTAGTCAAAGCGCTGATCTACGTGGTGAGTTAAGCACGGATAATCAATTAATCATTCATAGGGGTGCTGACTCGGTTGCAGTGCGGTTAAAGTTGTTAGGGAAGCATAATCAACTGAATGCTTTAGCAGCGGCGGCAGGGGCAACAGCCTTAGGGCTGCCATTAGCCGCTATTAAGCAAGGATTAGAGTCTTTACAAGCTGTGAAAGGTCGCTTAAATCCGAAACAAGGGCGGCATGGCGGGTTAGTAATTGATGATACGTATAATGCTAATCCAAGCTCGACAGCGGCGGCGATTGCCGTGCTTGCTGAACAACAGGGAAAAAGAATTTTAGTATTAGGGGATATGGCTGAATTGGGCGATACAGATGAACAGCTACATTTTGAGTTGGGACAACTTGCAAAATCAGTAGGCATTGATGAACTTTATAGTTTAGGACGTTTAAGCGCTGCAGCTAGCCAAGCTTTTGGTAAGGGTGCACAGGCTTTTCAGGATTTAACAGCATTATTGATGGCTTTAACCTCCCATTTAACACCTAATACTCAAGTCTTAGTAAAGGGTTCGCGTTCAGCACGTATGGAGCGGGTTGTTGATGCTTTAGTCGAGCAAGGAGCCACTACATGTTAGTTTGGCTCTTTGAACAGCTCAGCCATTTTTATAGTGGCTTCAATGTTTTCCAATATTTGACTTTTCGTGCCATTTTGGGGGTTTTGACTGCTCTAGTAATTGGGCTATGGTCGGGGCCTGCGATGATTCGCGCACTGACCCGTCTAAAGATTGGCCAATATATCCGTGAAGATGGCCCACAACATCAAATGAAAGCGGGTACACCCACAATGGGTGGAGTGATGATTATCCTTGCGATTAGTGTTTCGACCTTATTGTGGGCGGATTTAAGCAATCGTTTTACTTGGGTAGCCCTTGCGGTCACTTTAGGCTTTGGTTTAATCGGTGGCTTAGACGATTATATTAAGCTTAAAAAGCGTCGTAATTTAGGTTTAACCGCTCGGCAAAAAACCGTGGGTTTAACTTTAGTGGGATTCGCTGCTGCGTTCTTTTTATTCTTTACTGCACAACATCCAACCGACACGACTCTCTACATTCCCATCTTAAAAGGCGTACATTGGGAAATGGGTTGGCTATTTATCCCTTGGGTCTATTTAGTCCTGATTGGTACAAGTAATGCGGTCAATCTTACCGATGGTTTAGATGGATTAGCCATTATGCCTACGATTTTAGTAGCTGGTGGTTTAGGTATCTTTGCTTATGCAAGTGGCCACGCGGCGATTTCTAGTTATTTAGGCGTACCGAAAGTGCCAGGCGCAGGTGAAATGCTCGTATTTTGCTGTGCGATCGTGGGGGCTGGTTTGGGGTTCCTCTGGTTTAATTCTTATCCTGCTCAGGTATTTATGGGCGATGTCGGCGCTTTAGCTTTAGGCGCTGCTTTAGCTATTGTGGCGATTATTGTGCGTCAAGAAATCGTATTAGCCATTATGGGCGGTGTTTTTGTGCTTGAGACTTTATCGGTCATTCTGCAAGTAGGTTATTTCAAAGCCACTGGTGGTAAGCGTATTTTCCGGATGGCACCACTGCATCATCACTATGAAAAGAAAGGTTGGCCTGAGCCTAAAGTGATTGTGCGTTTCTGGATTATTACCGTGGTGCTAGTCATGATTGGCTTAGCAACTTTAAAGGTGCGCTAATGAAGACAGCAACACACTCCGCTTGGAAAACTTTAGTGGTGGGGCTTGGGATCACAGGGCTTTCGGTAGCGCGCTATTTAACAGCTCAAGGCATTCCTTTTGCAGTCATTGATAGTCGGGAAGATCCTCCGGGTAAAGAGGATTTAGTAAAAAATTTTCCAGAGGTAGCTTACTGGTTTGGTGAGTTTGCCCAAGCCACTGCTTGGTTCGAACAAG
Source organism: uncultured Thiothrix sp. (assembly GCF_937876535.1). GTDB lineage: Bacteria > Pseudomonadota > Gammaproteobacteria > Thiotrichales > Thiotrichaceae > Thiolinea. Next base: position 75,349 of record NZ_CALFHZ010000008.1, on the reverse strand, counting down.
CTCAAACTCTAGTCGTAAGCCCAGGAATTGCGATTGCAACGCCCGAAATTCATTCGGCACAGCAACGTGGGGCGGAAATTATTGGTGATATCGAGTTATTCGTGCGCGCTGCCCAAGCGCCTATTGTAGCTATTACTGGCTCTAATGGAAAAAGTAGTGTTACCACCCTCGTCGATTTAATGGCGAAGCAGGCAGGTATGCAGTCCTTAGCCGGTGGCAACCTAGGCTATGCTGCTTTAGATTTGCTCGATTTGCCTGTGCCTGATGTCTATGTGATGGAGTTATCTAGCTTCCAACTTGAAACCACTCATTCCCTCAAAGCAGCTTCGGCAGTGGTGTTGAATGTTAGCGAAGACCATATGGATCGTTATGCAAGCTATGCAGATTATGCGGCTGCTAAACAGGTGATCTATCAAAACTGTAATTGGGCAGTGTTGAATCGTGATGATGCTTTAGTCATGCAAATGGCACCGTCTTCAGGTTCACAAGTAAGTTTTGGCTTAGATGCACCGGCTGCAGGTCAATATGGGATTCGTGAGCATGAAGGTAAAACTTGGTTAGCTAAAGGTGATGCCTTATTGCTAGCTACCGCTGAGATGAAATTACCGGGTAGTCATAATCATGCGAATGCTTTAGCTGCTCTTGCGTTAGGCGAAGCAGTTGGTATTCCTTTACACGGTATGCTGGCGGCTTTGCGTGAATTCGGTGGCTTGCCACATCGTACACAGTGGGTGCGTGAGCGTCGCGGTGTCTGTTGGTATGACGATTCGAAAGGGACAAATGTTGGTGCGACCTTAGCAGCTTTACAAGGTTTGCCTGGGAAAACAGTGCTGATTGCGGGTGGCATTGGTAAGGATGCTGATTTCCAACCTTTAAGTTCTGCAATTCAAATGAAAGCTCGAGCAGTCGTACTTATCGGGCGGGATGCGCCACTTATTGCCCAAGTGATTGATACAAGTGTGCCGGTACATTATGCCGACAGTATGGAAGAGGCTGTGCAGTTGGCCGCTGATGCTGCGCAATCGGGGGATAATGTCCTGTTGTCTCCAGCCTGTGCGAGTTTTGATATGTTCAAAAACTATGGGCATCGTGGTGACGTATTCAGTGCTGCTGTTCGAGGTTTACCCGCATGAAACCTAGCCTACCCAATAAGCTGCTAGAGCGGATTGAAGCCATTGATTGGTCCGCTTATATCGACCGTGATTTAGCGCTGGCAATCGCCGCATTATTGGCGATTGGGGTTGTGATGCTGGGTTCAGCTTCTTTTTGGGTAGCCGAAAAAACTTATGGTGATATGTATTATCTCCTTAACCGCCAGTTGCTATTTCTTGGCCTCGCTGTAGTGCTGGCTTTAGCTTTATACCAAGTACGGATCGGCTTTTGGGAAGGCTTGGGTGTCAAGCTGTTGCCTATTGCCGTTTTCTTACTCGTTTTAGTCCTTATTCCGGGGATTGGTGTCTCTGTTAAAGGGAGTCGGCGGTGGTTAGCGCTAGGACCGGTGTCTTTGCAAGTTTCTGAACTCGTAAAAGTTATTATGATTATGTACTTGTCGAGCTACATGGTTCGGCATGGTCAAAAACTCTCCACTTCAAGCTCCTATCAGCCGTTAGTGCTGCCTTTGATTGTCTTAGCGGTGATTGGTGCTTTGCTGTTACTGGAGCCTGATTTTGGTTCAACAGTGATCATTATGATGGTAGGGCTGGCCCTGTTATTCCTAGGCGGAGTGCCCTTAAAGCGCTTAGGTATGTTTTTAGGTGGTGCGATTGTTTTGATGCTGCCCATAGTGGCTTTAGAGGGGTATCGGCTTAGACGTATTGAAGCTTTCTTAAATCCTTGGGCGGATGTAAAGGACACTGGTTATCAAATTATTAACTCACTGATTGCGATTGGTGATGGCGGTTGGTTTGGAAATGGTTTAGGAGCTGGTGTACAAAAGCTTTATTACTTACCCGAAGCGCATAATGACTTTATCTTTGCTGTATGGGCAGAGGAGTTTGGTTTTGTCGGGATGGTACTGCTGTTAGCTTTATTCGGCTGGTTGGTGTATCGCGCTTTTGTGATTGGCTTTAATGCAGATAAGCAAGGCTTACAGTTTGGCGCTTATGTGGCTTATGGGATTGGGTTTTGGATGGGCTTCCAAGTCATTCTGCATATAGGGGTGAATTTAGCCGTATTGCCCCCCAAAGGTTTGACTCTGCCATTCCTCAGTTATGGTGGTAGTAGCTTATTAATTACGCTCTTAGCTATGTCGCTACTGATGCGGATTCATCGGGATACACGGCTTAGCGCTTTAGGTTTGCCTGTGAAAGCTACGGTGCGCAAACCACCAGTGCGTCGTGCTGTAGGAGGTAGTCCGCGTGCTTAAGCCAAGACCTATTTTAATTACTGCAGGTGGAACGGGTGGGCACGTTTATCCCGGTTTAGCAGTAGCGCGTGAATTACAAGCGCATGGGATTCCTATTATTTGGATGGGAACCAAGGCAGGCTTAGAGGCGAAAATTATTCCAGCCGCAGGGATCGAGGTTGCGTGGCTAGAGGTTTCTGGTTTACGGGGTAAAGGGTGGCAAGCTTTAGCTTTAGCGCCTTTTCGCTTAGTGAAGGCTTTATGGCAATCAGTTGGCATTATGCGCACTCACAAACCTGCAGCCGTGCTGGGCATGGGAGGCTTTGTAGCAGGCCCAGGCGGTTTAGTGGCAGCCCTCATGGGTAAGCCTGTGGTGATTCATGAGCAGAATGCGGTGGCGGGTTTAACCAATAAACTCCTGTCTAAAGTCAGTAAGCGGGTTTTGGAAGGTTTTCCTGGTACTTTCCCCAAAAGTGAAAAAGTCCAAGCGACAGGCAATCCAGTGCGTGCTGATATTGCCGGCTTGCCACAGCCCTTAGAGCGCTTAGCAGATCGTGAGGATCAACCCGTCCATTTATTAGTGGTCGGAGGGAGTTTAGGGGCGGCTGCCCTAAATCAAACGGTGCCACAGGCTCTAGCTTTATTAGCGCCAAACTTACGCCCTGAAGTACGGCATCAAGCGGGGGCTAAGAACTTAGAGGCGGCTCAACAGGCGTATCAAGCTGCCGGTGTACAAGCCACGGTGACGCCTTTTATTGAAGATATGGCGGAAGCTTACGCGTGGGCGGATTTGATTATTTGCCGGGCGGGTGCTTTGACGGTAGCTGAAGTATCAGCAGCAGGTTTAGCCGCTTTATTTATTCCCTATCCCTATGCAGTGGACGATCATCAAACCGCGAATGCTCGCTATTTAGTGGATCAAGACGCAGCTCTATTAATTCAGCAAGCTGAGTTGAATCCAGAGCGTTTAGCGAGCTTACTCACTGAGTTATGTTCGGATCGGGCACGTTTAGTAAAAATGGGTATAGCAGCCCGGCAATTGGCGATGCCGCAGGCTACGGCACAAGTAGCAGCCATCTGTGCAGCCTTTGCAGGCTATGATTTTCAAGAGATTAGGAAGCAAGCATGAAAACAGGGAATGACAACCTCGCACGCAAACGTATTAATCGCCTGCACTTCATCGGGATCGGTGGCGCAGGAATGGGCGGTATTGCGGAGGTGGTTGCAACATTGGGCTATACGGTGAGCGGTTCGGATTTGGCTGAAAGTGCGATGACACGGCGGCTGCAATCGATGGGGATTACCGTCTTCAAAGGCCATGCTGCCGAAAATATTGAAGGTGCCGATGTTATTGTGGTCTCAACTGCTATTGACGCGCAAAACCCTGAAATCATTGCTGCTCGTGAAAAACGTATTCCAATTGTACGCCGTGCCGAAATGTTGGCTGAACTCATGCGCTTTCGCCAAGGTATTGCAGTAGCAGGTACGCATGGTAAGACGACTACAACCAGTTTAACGACCAGCTTATTAGTAGAAGGTGGTTTAGATCCTACTTATGTGATTGGTGGCAAGCTGAATAGCTCAGCAAGTAACTCTAAGCTCGGTACTGGTGAGTATTTGGTCGCTGAAGCGGATGAAAGTGATGCTTCTTTCTTGCACTTACAGCCAATGATCGCAGTGGTGACTAATATCGATGAAGATCATATGTCCACTTACGGCGGTGATTTTTCTAAGCTAAAGCAGACATTTATCGAGTTTCTGCATCATTTGCCCTTCTATGGCTTAGCCGTGTTATGTGTCGATGATGAGCATGTGCGCGCTATTCTGCCGGAAGTAAACCGTACAGTAATTACCTATGGCATTGAGCAAGATGCTGATGTACGTGCATCTAATGTGCATTTTGAAGGCACCCAAAGCTTCTTCACGGTGCTATGCAAGCGCAGCAATCGTAGCTTAGATGTCACCCTGAATCTGCCCGGTCAGCATAATGTCCTGAATGCTTTAGCGTCGATTGCGATTGCTATGGAGTTGGATGTGTCTGATGAAGCTATTCTGAATGGTTTACGTAAATTCAGTGGGGTTGGGCGGCGCTTCCAAATGTATGGCGATATTAATTTTGGCAAAGGCATCGCTACCTTAGTAGATGATTATGGGCATCATCCACGTGAAATGCTCGCTACTTTGAAAGCTTTACGCGGTGTGTGGCCAAGCCGGCGTTTAGTCTTAGTCTTTCAACCGCATCGCTATACACGCACGCGAGATTTATTTGAAGATTTTACCCAAGTACTTTCTGAAACCGATGTGTTGGTGTTAATGGATGTGTATGCCGCTAGCGAGCAACCTATTCCAGGCGCGGACGGAAGAGCTTTAGCACGAGCGATTCGGATTCGTGGCAAAGTAGATCCGATTTTTGTCACTGATGTCGAGGATGTGCCTGGGGTACTCAAGCATATTTTGCAAGATGGCGATGTTATTTTGACCCAAGGTGCTGGTAGCGTAGGTGGCTTAGCAGCAAGCTTGCCAGAAAAACTCAATATTTATCAAAAAGGGCAAGAATAATGCGTAAAGAATCCACACGCTTTGGCAAAGTCGCGGTATTGTATGGAGGCTGGGCGGCTGAACGCCCCGTTTCCTTAAAAAGTGGAGCTGCAGTCTTAGCTGCTTTGCAGGAAAGTGGTGTTGATGCGCATGGCATTGATGTTGACCAGAATATACTGAGTGTCCTGCAAGCAGGGAATTATGACCGTGTCTTTAATATTTTACATGGGCGCGGCGGTGAAGATGGTGTCATTCAAGGTGCTTTAGAGCTATTGGGCTTGCCTTATACTGGCTGCGGTGTCAAAGCGTCTGCTATTAGCATGGATAAACTGATGACCAAGCGCTTATGGCTGGGTGCTGGTTTACCCACCCCAAATTATCGCGTGCTAACAGCGGAAACTGATTTTGCTGCAGTGGTTGCAGAACTAGGTTTACCTCTGATTGTGAAGCCAGCGAGTGAGGGGTCTAGTATTGGGATTAGTAAAGTCACTGAAGCAGCTGCTTTGAAACCTGCTTATGAAGCCGCAGTGCAAAGTGATCCTGTTGTAATTGTGGAGCAATGGATTACAGGCTCTGAATACACGGCGGGTATTTTAGCCGGTGAGCCTCTGCCACTGATTCGGGTAGAAGTGCCGGGGGTGTTTTATGACTATGACGCGAAATACATTTCCAACGACACTCGCTATTTTTGTCCTTGCGGTTTAAGTGAGGCGGAGGAACACAAGGTACGCCAACTAGCCTTGCAAGCATTTGCAGCCGTAGGTGGACGCGGGTGGGGGCGAGTGGATCTGATGCGTGACCAGCAGGGCAATACTTGGCTGATTGAGGTTAATACTAATCCAGGCATGACCAATCATAGCCTAGTACCGATGGCGGCGCGTGCTGTGGGTCTGGATTTTAAAGCTTTAGTTTTGCGGATTTTGGAGACGACGCTCTAATGGCCAAGCAGCCTAGCTCTCAACCCCAACAACGTGCGCGACCACGTCCGGCAAAAAATGTAGCCTTGGCAACTGAGTTGTCGCCAAATATGGCACGTTGGTTGAGTATGGTTGCTTTGCTGATGGTGGTAGGTGGGGCGATCTTATGGCTGCGGGCTTGGATTAGTGACCCAGCGCATCTAACCATTCAAAAACTGGAGTGGCAAGGTGATTTCCAATATCTCAAACAAACTGAATTGGAGGCACTTGCACAGCCTTTTGTTAATACGAATTTATACTTGTTGGATACGGATGGTTTAGAGAAGGCTTTAGAGCAAAATCCGTGGGTAAGAGGCGCTAGTTTGCGTAAGGTTTGGCCAAATCAGTTGGTTGTTGATGTAGAAACACAATTTCCGGTTGCTTTTTGGGGTGATGATAAGTTATTGAATCAGTTCGGCGAGATTTTCGCTGGAACATTGCCAGAAAAGCAGGGTGTTTTCCCCATTATTTTCAGTCCTCAGAGTAATAGTGGGCGAGTCATGGGTGAGCGTTATGTAAAGCTTACCAAAATGCTGGCTGGCTTAAATTTAGAAATTATCGAGCTGTCAGAAGATGAGCGTGGTTCATGGCGGATGAAGGTACGTCATGGACCCGAAATCATTATCGGCCGTAAAGAGCAGGAAAAACGAGTGCAACGTTTTAGAGTGGGCTATTTGCAAGGCTTGAAGGATCGTCTCGGTGAGATTGATCAGATTGACCTACGCTATACCAATGGATTTGCTGTGGAATGGAAACCTGGTGTTGGTAATGGCGCGGCTGTGAGTTCCTTAGATGGATACACACAACAGAGTCTAGGGAGCTAAAGATGTCAAAAAAATCAGAGCGGAACACTATCGTCGCCTTAGATATTGGTACCTCAAAGGTAGTCGCGATGGTGGGCGAGGTGAACGAAAACGGACGCCTCGAGGTGGTTGGTATTGGTACTTCCCCCTCCCGTGGTATGCGTCGTGGCGTGGTTGTCAATATCGAATCGACCATTCAGTCGATCCAAAAAGCCGTTGAAGAAGCTGAACTGATGTCTGGCGTCAGAATTAGTTCAGTCTATGTAGGTATTGCTGGAAGTCATGTGCGTAGTCTTAACTCACATGGGATTGTCGCGATCAGAGAGAAAGAGGTAACAGCCCAAGATCTTGAGCGCGTGATGGATGCAGCACGTGCCGTTGCGATTCCTGCTGACCAACGCATTTTGCATGTGCTGCCACAGGAATATGTGATTGATTCACAAGAGGGTATCCGTGAGCCGATTGGTATGTCGGGGGTACGCCTAGAGGCTCGCGTGCATTTAGTGACAGCAGCTCATGGCGCTGCACAAAATATTATTAAATGCGTTGAACGTTGTGGGCTAAGCGTAGAAGATATTATCCTTGAGCAAGTTGCATCGAGTTATGCAGTGCTTGAGGAAGATGAAAAAGAGTTGGGTGTCTGTTTAGTCGATATCGGTGGGGGTACCAGCGATATTGCTGTGTTCCTCAATGGAGCAATTCATCATACAGCAGTGATCCCAATTGCTGGTGACCAAGTGACTAATGATATTGCGCTTGGCGTGCGCACCCCTACACGTCATGCAGAAGATATCAAAATTAGGCACGGTGTCGCCTTACAAAAATTAATTGAGCAGGAAGAGACAATTGATGTCCCCGCAGTAGGTGAGCGGGAAGCCTTGAGCTTATCCACTTTTGTCTTATCGTCGATTATTGAGCCGCGTTATGCAGAACTGTTTGCCTTAGTGCTAGATGAATTGCAACGTAGTGGCTACGAAGAGCGGATTGGAGCAGGTATTGTCTTAACCGGTGGTACCTCAAAAATGCAAGGTGCTATTGAGCTGGCAGAGGAAATTTTTCATATGCCGGTTCGCTTAGGAATGCCGCGTGATATTGGTGGCTTGCGCGGCGAAGTTGAAAACCCTATCCACTCCACTGGGGTAGGACTCCTGTTGTACGGCATCGCACAGCAGGCTTATGGAGAGCGAAGGGGTGTACACCACCCCGCGCCAGTAAGTTCGCCCGAGAGCTTATGGGAGCGCATTAAAGGTTGGTTTAACGGAAACTTGTAACAGTTGGAGAATGGGCATGTTTGAAATTATGGATAATCAAAAAGCCGGTGCCGTTATTAAGGTGATTGGTGTCGGTGGCGGCGGTGGCAATGCAGTCATCAATATGCTGAATTCAGGTATTGAAGGTGTAGAATACATCTGTGCAAATACCGATGCGCAAGCTTTAAAAGGCTGCACCGTCAGTACCGTTTTACAGTTAGGCACAAGCTTAACTAAAGGTTTAGGCGCAGGTGCTAATCCTGATGTGGGTCGTGAAGCGGCGATGGAAGATCGTGAGCGGATTAAAGAGTTAATTCGTGGCACTGACATGCTGTTTATTACTGCAGGTATGGGCGGTGGTACGGGTACAGGAGCTGCTCCAGTCGTTGCAGAAATTGCCCGCGATTTAGGTATTCTGACTGTCGCAGTCGTGACCCGTCCTTTCCATTTGGAAGGTACGAAGCGTATGAAGTTGGCAGATGCTGGTATCGCTGAGTTAGCGCGTCATGTAGATTCTTTAATTACTATTCCTAACCAAAAGTTATTAACCGCTTTAGGGAAGAATGCGACTTTATTAGATGCTTTCAAATCAGCCAATAATGTGCTGTTGAATGCGGTGCAAGGCATTGCTGAGCTTATTACCCGCCCTGGTTTGATTAACGTTGACTTTGCTGACGTGCGTACGGTTATGTCTGGAATGGGTATGGCCGTTATGGGGATGGGTAAAGCACAAGGTGATAGTCGTGCTGAGAAAGCTGCGCAAGCTGCTGTATCTAATCCTTTATTGGAAGACATCTGCTTAGATGGCGCGCGTGGAATTCTAGTTAATATCACCGCTGGCTTAGATATGGGTATCCATGAGTTTGAAGAAGTGGGCGAAGTGATTCGTCAATTTGCGTCAGACGAAGCCACAGTAGTGGTTGGTACGGTTATCGATCCTGATATGCGTGATGAGATTCGTGTGACGCTGGTTGCGACTGGTTTAGAAGATGCAGCTGTTCATAGTGTCAGCAAACCAGCTACTGCTGCACACACAGCGAAGCGTGAGCGCCCTGCTGCAATACCTGTGCAACCAGAAAGACCACGGGTGGTGGTAAATATTGATAACGCCCGCCAAAATGCCCAAAATCCAGCCGCTGGCAATGGATTTAACCGTGGTAATAGTACTTTAGATATTCCTGCGTTTTTGCGAACCCAAGCTGATTAAACGCAGTTAGTTAGTGATCAAGCATGCCCTAGCAACCAACTTGCCAAGGTTGGTTGCTTTTTAAAAAAGTTTGAGTGTTTTATTCAGCGTGAGCTTGGCAAAATCTATTTAAAGTTACTGTGGTTAACTGTGATATGATTTGCGCCGTTTATTAAGCGGTACAAATAGTTATGGAAAAAATAGGGGCTGACAAGTGCTGAAACAAAGAACTCTAAGAACGGCAGTGTCTTCAACAGGTATTGGCCTACACTCTGGAAAGAAGGTAGCCATGAGTTTACGACCTGCTCCTGTGAATACGGGTATCGTTTTCTATCGAACGGATCTTCCTAATAAGCCAGAGCTACGCCTACATCCTGAACGGGTGGGTGAAACGATGCTCTGTACCGCTTTATTGGATGGAAGCGTTAAAGTTGCGACCGTTGAACATTTATTATCGGCCTTGGCAGGCTTAGGGATTGATAATCTCTATGTTGATATTGATGCGCCTGAAATTCCAATTATGGATGGCAGTGCAGCACCCTTTTTATATTTAATTCTTTCAGCTGGCATTGCTGAGCAAAATGCGAGTAAGCGCTTTATTCGTATCAAAAAGTCAGTTGAGTTGCGTAAAGGTGATGCGTGGGCACGTTTAAGTCCATATGAAGGATTTAAAGCTTCTTTTGATATCCAATTTAATCATCCTGCTGTTAGTGCCACTCGTCAAAGTATAGAACTCGATTTTTCCAAGCAGGCGTATGCAAGTGAAATTGCGCGCGCCCGTACTTTCGGCTTTATGCGTGATATTGAGCTTTTACGCTCTAAAAACTTAGGTCTAGGCGGTAGTTTAGAGAATGCCATCGTGCTAGATGAGTTCCGCGTCTTGAATCCGGATGGCTTACGTTATCGTGATGAGTTTATTCGGCATAAAATTCTGGATGCAATTGGCGACTTATACACTTTAGGGCATGGGATTATTGGTGCTTTCCACGGTCATAAAGCGGGGCATGCGATCAATAATCTGTTGGTGCGTGAGCTTTTAGTGCAAAAAGATGCTTGGGAAATGGTGTCGCTTGAGGAAAAACAACGGGAGCGAGCTATCTTTTCTGATGGTTATGCGCTAGCAGTTTGAAGATGGTTAGCGTTGTAAGTGTTGGTACGATGCGCTAAAGCCAGTTGTACCAAAGCTTGGCGTAAGCCTTCATCTTGAATTTGTTGAGCAATACTTGCAAGGGTTTCAATGGTTTGCTCACTCATTGGTGTTCTGCCTGATTTCCGTCCAAAGCTTGCCAGCGGTATAGCAATCAATTTAATATCCACGCCGTTAAGTTTTAGGCTCAATTCTTTGTTGAGATAATGACAGAGTGTCTTCTGTGTAAACCGTGCCTGAGTGGCGAAATGTGGGTCATCCGTCAGCACTAATAAGCGTCGATTGCGAATTATCGGCCAGATGCGGTTTTCGAGGCGCATTTGGGCATGTTGACTAATCAAATAGCTCAGTTTATCTAGCTGATCCAGCCTTTCAGACAGGACATTATTAATAAAGTAGTTGATTTTTCTCATAATATCTTTTTACATCAACCTGCACTACATCCAACTATTATAAATAGAGTGCCTAGTTTGCCTGTGGAGGGCATTAGCGGATGTTTGTCGCATGAAAGTTATTTGTATTAGTCGTGACGGTGCACGACGCGCTTCGTTTAGTCTCAACCCAATCACCCATCTTGTGCTCCCAGCCAGTTTAGTGGCCTTACTGATTATTGGTTTGTCAGTGAATCAGATGTTAGGTCTTTATCGTTTGGATCATACACCTCAACAGAATTCTCTAACAGCGGATGAGGCGGAGAAAATTCTCTCAACCCTTGGCGAGCAGATGAAGACTGTCAATGAAATTAAGAAGACTTATTCAACTTATACCGTTGATGTTGATACACTTTCTGTACGGTTAGGTGCTTTGGAAGCGGAGATTGTCCGGCTCAATGCGCTAGCAAAACGGGTGGTCAATCGTGCAAAATTAGATCCAAGTGAGTTTTCTTTAGATCAAGCTCCACCGCGGGGCGGTTTAGAGGAAGACTATATTCCAGCTGCTACACCTAAGGTAACGACTAAAGAATTATTAGGCTCTTTTGAAAGTATGGAGTCTAAGATGGAACAACAACGTGCCATGCTCGAAAGTCTCTATCAAGTGCTTGAAGGCAAAGTTTTAGCTGAAGTGGTTTTGCCTTCCTCACGCCCTGTAAAATTGGGGTATATCTCTTCGCAGTTTGGTGTCCGACGTGATCCTTTTAATGGTGGAACACGTATGCATAAGGGTATGGATTATGCGGGGCCACGTGGTACCGACGTACATGCAGTAGCTGGCGGTGTAGTATCCTTTGTAGGTACGAAAGGAGGCTACGGCACTATCGTTGAAATAGATCACGGTAATGGCTTAGTTAGCCGCTATGCACACTTAGATCAAGCCTTAGTCGAACAGGGTAAAGTGATTCAAAAAGCGGATACTGTGGCACTACTAGGTAATACAGGACGATCCACTGGACCCCACTTACATTTAGAAATCCTACGTAACGGTGAAGCTATTGACCCACAGACTTATTTAGGCTTAGCAGAGTAGTAATAATTCACCGTATAGCCAGTTATTCAAGCTATACTATGAGTCCGGCGCAATTCCTCTCCTTAGGATTGCGCCGGATTTTTTTGTCAATTGAGCTTGTTTTGTTTGGGCTAGACCCCATATTGGGGTGACAACTATGGCTGCGTCATCACAAGGGAGTGTAGTCTCTACCTTGTCGTTTGGCTCAGGGAATTGCCGGTAGAGCCACTGGCAGGATGAGTTAGGAGAAAATAAGAGATTATGCTGGGTTCTGTTGCGAAAAAGATTTTTGGTAGCCGCAATGATCGTCTGGTCAAAAGCTATGCAAAGATCGTCAAGAATATTAATGCATTAGAAGCTGATTACTCCAAGTTGTCAGATGCCGATTTGCAACATCGCACGGTTAAATTCCGCGAGCGGCTTGCAGCGGGGGCAACACTTGATGACCTCTTACCTGATGCCTTTGCGACCGTGCGTGAAGCGAGCAAACGTATTCTCGGCATGCGCCATTATGATGTGCAAATGATCGGCGGTATGGTACTGCATCACGGCAAAATTGCTGAGATGCGCACGGGCGAAGGTAAGACTTTAGTGGCTACTTTAGCCGCCTACCTGAATGCTTTACCAGGTAATGGCGTGCATGTGATTACTGTCAATGATTATCTAGCACAACGTGACGCGACTTCCTTATCTAGACTTTATGGCTTCTTAGGCCTAAGTACTGGCGTTATTATTAATGGCTTAACCCAAGACCAACGCCGCGAGGCTTATGCAGCTGATATTACCTATGGCACCAATAATGAATTTGGCTTTGATTATCTGCGCGATAATATGGCCTTCTCAATGGGGGAACGTGTACAACGTAAACTCTCTTATGCAGTAGTTGACGAAGTTGACTCAATTCTGATCGACGAAGCGCGTACCCCCTTAATTATCTCTGGTCCAAGCCAAGATGCTTCCGATTTGTATCGCGCGGTCAACTCCATTGTGCCTGAATTGTCTCGCCAAGAAACAGAAGATAGTGAAGGTGATTACTGGGTAGATGAAAAAGCGAAGCAAGTTTTCCTTTCGGAAAATGGTCAAGAGCGCGTTGAGCAAATTCTCATCGAGCGCGGTGTACTGCCTGACGGGCAGGGTTTATATGATTCGGCTAGTATTGCGATTCTGCACCATCTAAACGCAGGTTTACGTGCCCATACGCTGTTCCAAAGAAATGTCGACTATATCGTGCGTGATGACAAAATTATCATCGTTGACGAGTTCACCGGGCGCACGATGCCGGGGCGGCGTTGGTCAGAAGGTTTGCATCAAGCGATTGAAGCTAAAGAAAACGTTGAAATCCAAGCAGAAAATCAAACCTTAGCTTCGATTACCTTCCAAAATTATTTCCGTTTGTATAAAAAGCTTTCAGGTATGACAGGTACTGCCGATACAGAAGCTTTTGAGTTGCAACAAATTTACGGCTTAGAAGTTGTCGTTATTCCAACCCATCGTCCGATGATTCGGAAAGATGCGAATGACTTGATTTATCTAACCGCTGAAGAAAAATATGATGCGATTATTGAAGATATTAAGGCCTGTGTTGAGAAAGGCCAGCCGGCGCTAGTTGGTACTGCTTCGATTGAGTCTTCAGAGTTGGTCTCGAATAAGCTAAAAGCCTTGCGTATTCCGCACGAAGTTTTGAATGCTAAACAGCATGAGCGTGAAGCTCACATTATTGCCAATGCAGGCCGCCCGGGTGCTGTGACCATTGCAACCAATATGGCAGGCCGTGGTACTGACATTGTACTCGGTGGTAGTTACGAAGAAGAAATTGCTCAATTACCACCTGCGAATGCGGATGAAGCAGCTAAGCAAAAAATTAAAGCCATGTGGCAAAAGCGCCATGACACCGTATTAGCTGCAGGTGGCTTGCATATCATAGGCACGGAACGCCATGAGTCCCGGCGGATTGATAATCAGCTACGTGGTCGTTCTGGTCGTCAAGGTGACCCTGGTTCGTCACGTTTCTATTTATCCTTAGAAGATAATCTTATGCGGATTTTTGCGTCTGATCGTGTTAAAGGCATGATGCAAAAATTAGGTATGGAAAAAGGCCAAGCCATTGAAGCGGGCTTAGTATCAAAATCGATTGAGAATGCGCAGCGTAAAGTTGAAGCGCATAACTATGATATTCGTAAGCATTTGCTTGAATACGATGACGTAGCGAATGATCAACGTAAGGTCATTTATGAGCAACGTACAGAGTTATTGCTAGCAGATAATATCCAAGACATGATCGCGTCGATTCGTCACGATGTAGTTGAGGATTTGGTCAGCCGCTTTATTCCGCCGGGTAGTGTCGATGAGCAATGGGATATTCCCGGCTTGGAAAAGCAATTACAAGCTGATTTAAACTTAGCTGTGCCAGTTCAACAATGGTTAGATGAAGATAAGAAGCTTTATGAAGAGCAAATTCGCGAGCGTATTCAAGAGCTAGTCAAGAATGAACTAACCGAAAAAGAATCGTTGATTGGTGCGGAGAATATGCGGCGCTTAGAGCGTGAGGCTATGTTGCATATTTTGGATTCGCATTGGAAAGAGCATCTAGCGGCTATGGACTATCTGCGCCAAGGTATTGGTTTGCGTGGCTATGCCCAAAAGAATCCTAAACAGGAATACAAGCGTGAAGCCTTTGAGATGTTTGAGGAGCTACTCACACGTCTCAAACACGATGTAATTACTTTCTTAGTGCGGATTCAAATTGGTGAGCCACCACCTGCGCATGAATCAGTCCAGCAGGATGTGCAGTATACCCATGCTGACCCAACTGCTTTCGCGGATGATGATGAGGTTGTGGATGCTTTTACTCCGTCACAAGAAAATATACCAACTAATTCTGAGCCAAAAGTTGGGCGGAATGATCCTTGCCCCTGTGGTTCAGGCAAAAAATATAAGCAATGTCACGGGAAATTAAGCTAATGGCTGTCAATTTAACCTTTAATGAAAATTTGCTGCCGATTGCGGGCGTGCGTTTAGCGACTTTAAATGCAGGTATTCGCTATAAAGGGCGCGATGACTTGTTAGTGATTGAACTAGCGGAAGGTAGTTCTTGTGCTGCGGTCTTCACGCGTAATGCCTTTTGCGCTGCGCCAGTGACGGTTTCTCGTGCACACTTAGCAAGTGCTCATCCACGCTATTTATTGGTCAATGCAGGCAATGCTAATGCAGGTACTGGTGAGTTAGGTCTAACAGCAGCCAAAGCTTGCTGTGCTGCTCTAGCAGAAGTAAGTGCTTGCAAGCCTGAGCAAATTTTGCCATTTTCTACAGGTGTGATAGGTCAACAGTTGCCTGTAGAAAAAGTGGTAGCAGCTTTACCTACTGCGCTTGCTAGTTTGAAAGAGGATAATTGGCTTGCCGCAGCTAAAGCGATTATGACTACTGATACCATCGGTAAAGCGATGAGCAAGCAAATCGAGATCGGTGGTAAGCAAGTGACCATTACTGGCATCGCCAAAGGTGCGGGGATGATTCATCCGAACATGGCGACTATGCTGTCTTATGTAGCAACCGATGCCCAAGTCGATTCGAGTTTATTACAAACCATTTTAAGTGAAGTAGTTGAGGAAACTTATAACTGCATTACGATTGATGGCGATACCTCTACCAATGATTCTCTAGTATTAGCCGCGACCTGCAAATCTGGTGCTTTAGTTGATGCAAGTAATCGCGCTAGCTTCCAACAAGCAGTTCAGGAGGTTTGCATGTATCTTGCCCAAGCAATCGTGCGCGATGGTGAGGGTGCTACCAAATTCATCAGTGTGATGGTTGAAGGTGCTAAAGATCGAGCAGAAGCACGTGTGATTGGCAATACTGTGGGTTTATCACCTTTAGTTAAAACAGCGATGTTTGCCAGTGACCCTAACTGGGGGCGGATTTTAGCAGCGGTTGGGCGTAGTCCAATCGATAACTTGGATGTGAATGCAGTCACTATTTGGTTGGGTGATACTTTACTGATTGAAAAAGGCCAACCTGCGCCTTCTTATCGCGAGGAGTTAGGCCAAGTCGAAATGAAGCGTGATGAAATAAACGTACGGATTCATATGGGACGTGGTTCAGCGAGTGCTACAACGTGGACCTGCGATTTCTCTTATGATTACGTTAAAATCAATGCTGAATATCGTAGCTGATGTCTGAGTTTTTACCTGATTGGATTCATGTCGTTGCGGCTGTTATCTATGACAGCCGCCAGCGAATTCTGTTAGCGCAACGTCCTTTGCATAAACACCAAGGTGGTAAATGGGAGTTCCCGGGTGGCAAAGTAGAGCCTAATGAATCTGCTACTGCTGCCTTAAAGCGCGAACTATTTGAAGAGTTAGGCATAGAAGCTGATATATCCACTATGCAGTCTTTACTTGAAATTAAGCATACTTATCCAGATAAAAATATCTGGTTGGATGTATGGACTGTCTATCAATTTCAATATGAGCCTGTAGGCAGGGAAGGGCAAGCTATTGCTTGGTTCGAGCTGGCAGAGCTTATAAACCTAGATTTTCCTGCTGCTAACAAACCTATTATTCAAAAATTACTCACACACATGTCTTAAATTCAGTTTATGCATTCATATCTGGAATCAGTTGGCTACTGAGTTTTTGAATCATATCTTTTAAGAGTAATTTGCGCTTTTTCATGCGTGACAGCATAAATTGATCACAGTTAGAGTTAGCCCGCAGTGCCTCAATCGCGGTATCAAGATCGCGATGTTCTTGGCGTAAGTCAAATAGCTTTTGACGGAGTAAATGCTCTTCTTCTAGGCTTAGCATAAGAATGAATACACTACTTGACTAAATTCCGGCGTTTTTCTTTATAACGAATCACGACTTTTTTATCAGCGGTGGTAGCTTGTTTGGGAACATAGTCTTGTTTTTCCCAGCTACCGATTTCATAACCAGTGTCAGACCCTTGTTGGCCTGCACCTTGCTTACGCTGTGCGCCCCCATTTAACCGTCCATAAGGGCCTTTGCGTCCACGCTGTTTATCATCAGTGCTGCTTGTACGTGGAGCAGTTGTTCCATTATTTGGATTAGCTGGTTTGCCTCCACGGCCATTTTGTGGACGGCTCGGTTTTTCACCATTTGCAGCACGGGGATTAGTGCCTGGTTTGCGGGCTGGACGTGTATTTGGTTTCGCACCACCACGATTGGTTTGTTTCGGTTCTAAGCCAGGAATAGTCCGTTGGTTAATGGCCTCACCTTGGAATTCTTCAATCTTCTTCAGGCAATCACGATCACTTGGTCCTGCTAACAGAATCACAGGCTCTTGACGTTCAGTACCCAGTACACTTTGTAAACGGTTTAAATAGGTATCGGTTTTTTCTGGAAGCTCGAAATGGATGACTGGCTCATGCCCACTTAATTCCGGGATAAAATCTTCTTGATCAGGCACAATTAAAATCGGACAAGCTTCTAAATTACGTTCTTCATCCGGTAGTAAATGAGTTGAATCAGCGGTATGCCCATGATTCGCCAGATTATCCGCTAAAGTTTTCGCCGTCTTACTAGTGACTGTGAAAATAACCGTAGGTTTACCTTTGAGTCCATCAAGAATGTAATCAATCAACGCTAATTTATGGGTGTAATCGTCTGCTTGATGTACCAATTGTGGTAAGCGTAACAGCTGGCTTTTCTCGTCCTCAATAGTGATTTCTTCGCAGTTTGGAATAATACCGCGTGCATAAGGAGTGACTTCATCATCATGGCGCACGAAAGCAATCACGGGCGCATTCGCTGGTTTTTGCTCGATAATCCGATCCACTAAACTATGCAAGCCTTTCTTATGAATTGCCGTGAGATCATCAATAATCAGTAGCTCAATATTCGAGAAATCTGCTTTATTGTTGTCAACTAAATCATTCAAGCGGCCAGGTGTAGCAATCATTAAATCTAAGGGGCGACGGAGTAGGCGCATTTGTGGTTGATAAGGGCGACCACTGACAATAAACCCGGTACGGATTTGCTGACCTTCACCCAGTAAACGTTTGATTGTGTAAGTAATTTGATTTACACGATCCCGACGCGAAGTTAATACTAAAATCCGCGCACCTTGATGTTCAGGCAGAGGATTATTAAAAATATAGTTAATCGCAGGAATTAAAAAAGCACCCGTTTTGCCTGCTGCGGATTGCGTCCAAACAATAGCACTTTTACGCTGTGCCATTAAAGGAATAAGCTGTTGTTGTAGTTCTGTCGGGGTCTCATAGCCTGCTGCGTCGATATTATCGGCGAAAGCACCCTGTAGACCTAAATCAATAAATGACAAGATAAAACTCCCTGGCTGAACAAGCAGGCAAGTGATCCATAACTTACTTCTTCATGAACATGTGAATAAGGCGATTGTGGCAAGGAAACCTGTTAGGGCGGACCAAACCGAATTTGTGAATAAAATTACGCCCCAGAATGTTCATAAAGCTATTATATATGTGGTTTTGAGTCAACAATTATGCGATTGGCGTGTTGTATTTTTACATCAATGCCGCAATCGCTTCTTCTAAACGAGCCACTGCTGTGACTCGCATGCCTTGAATTGCATGGTGTGGTTTATTCGCTTTTGGCACAATCGCCTGCTTAAAACCATGTTTGGCAGCCTCCCTCAGCCGCTCTTCGCCATTTGGTATGGGGCGAATTTCTCCAGCTAAACCGACCTCACCAAAGATGACAACATCTGCTGGGAGTGGTCGGCTACGAAAACTCGATAAGGCAGCTAAGAGTAAGGGTAAATCAGCTGCAGTTTCTGAAATCTTAACGCCGCCAACAATATTAATAAAAACATCTTGATCATACATGGAAATACCACCATGTCGATGCAAGACTGCTAAGAGCATTGCCAAACGGTTTTGCTCCATCCCCAAAGTCACACGGCGTGCATGTCCCGCATGACTAGTATCAACTAAGGCCTGAACCTCGACCAACAAAGGCCTTGTTCCCTCACGTGTTACCATGATAGCACTACCGGAAACAGGTTCTTCATGCCGAGAGAGGAAAATAGCCGACGGATTGCTAACTCCCTTTAAACCTTGCTCGGTCATGGCAAACACACCCAGTTCATTCACAGCGCCAAAACGATTTTTGACAGCACGTAAAATCCGATAACGTCCGCCAGGATCACCTTCGAAATAGAGTACCGTATCTACCATATGCTCAAGGACACGGGGGCCAGCTAGAGTACCTTCCTTGGTCACATGGCCTACAATAAAGAGTGTAGTTTGGGTTTGTTTAGCAAAGCGCACTAATTGGGCAGCAGACTCACGAATTTGACTAACTGAGCCGGGTGCGGATTGTAATTGCTCGGTGTAAAGCGTTTGAATCGAGTCAATGACCATGATTTGGGGCTTTTCGATTTGAGCCAATGTGATGACTGTCTCCACGCCTGTTTCGGTAAGTAGGCGCAAATGATCAGCATTTAAACCTAAGCGTCTTGCTCGTAAACTTACCTGTTGGAGAGATTCTTCACCGGTAACATACAAGCTATTAATCTGTGGCAGATCACATAAAGTCTGTAACAGAATAGTCGATTTCCCGATTCCTGGATCGCCACCAATTAATACGACTGAGCCTGCAACTAACCCCCCTCCAAGTACCCGATCCAGTTCTTGAACGCCGGTAGGCGTGCGCGGGTCTTCTTGGATATGGATTTCCTTGATGCTGCGAATACTCGCAGGTTCGCCTGCATAGCCCGTAAAGCGCGGATTCTTAGGTGCGTTGTTGGTAGGTGCTGCAATACTTTCTTCTAAAGTATTCCAGGCTCCACAATCAGAGCACTGCCCATTCCATTTGCTGTGCACACTGCCGCAAGCAGTGCAATAATATTGCAGTTTAGCTTTTGCCATGCTCGAATTCCTTCTGACTGGGGGCTGGCAGTGCAGGATAAATAATTAAAGTTTTGATCGCATTCTTGCGAGTTTTACGGATTTCCATGGGATGTTGGGCGATCAACACTGTCATGCCTGGCACTGGCAACAACTCCAAGTGCTCCATAATTAAGCCATTAATCGTTTTGGGTCCATCGATGGGTAACTTAAGATTTAAAGACTGATTAAGATCACGTATAGAACTAGCACCATCCACCCAAGCACTGCCATCAGGCATCCTTTGAATATTATGTTCATGCCGGATCGGGACGGTGGAAAACTCACCTACTATTTCCTCTAGTATATCTTCTAAAGCTAGCATTCCCAAAATATCCCCATATTCATCGACAACAATGGCAGAACGCCTTGCTTGTTCGCGAAAGTTAAGCAGTTGTTGTAATAGGGAAGTACCTTTAGGAATAAAGTAAGCGGGTTTGATAGCCGCTTTTAAGTGTTCACGATCTAATTTATCTTCGGCTAATAAAGGCAGTAAGCGGCGTAAATGTACAAAGCCGAGAATGTTATCCACAGAGCTTTCATAAATCAGTATGCGTGTGAATAAGCTGTGGATAAGTTGTTGCTCAAGTTCTGCCCAATCTTTAGCCAAATCAATGCCTATTAGCTGATGACGTGGGATCATAATGTCTTCTACATAAATGGATTCCAAATCAACGATACTAGTGAGCATCTCTAAATGCTCAGGGGGAATGTTAGCCCCTTCAACTTCGACTAGTTGTTTAAGCTCAGCACCACTAAACTTTACTAGTTTATGTGGGGTAGTTGGTTGCTTACAGAGTCTTAAAATAAGAGTAGCGAAAGCATTTATGCTCAGAACTAACGGCCTAACAAGCTTAAGTGTCGCGGCATAAAAGTTAGCGAAGGCATAAGCAAAAGTTTCCGGATAAAGCCGAGCCAGCTTGCGTGGTAATAGCTCAGCAAAGACTAATAACACTAGGGTAAATACCAGTAAAGCTAATAGCCACTGCCAAACTAGCAGCGTATTAAGCAACTGTGGGCTGATTAGCAAACTCAACACGGTTGCTAAAATTATCAATAAGTATTTAAAAAGCTGAAAAAGGGTAAGTGTTTGGTCAATATGTGCTAGCAGTTGATTTAGAGCTGTTTTACGACTAGCAGCGTGCAAGCGTTTGTAAGTAAGTAATGCTGTTTCTGAAGCAGTGAGTATGGAAATGCACAGAATCAAAATCACAAGAAGAGTCATTTGCAAGCTAAAGGGTAGCTGCAAGTTCATGGTTGTTTTAAATACTCCAAAACAAACTTACTGCCAAAAAAAGCCAGCATCAAAATAAAGAAACCTGCTAGGGTCCAACGAATCGCCTTTTTCCCCCGCCAGCCATATTGCCAATGTCCATACAGCAGCACTGCAAATACTAACCACGCCACAAGCGAGAGAATAGTTTTATGCGCGACATGTTGAGCAAATAGATCCTCTAGATAGACAAAACCACTGATTAAACTTAAGCTCAAGAGTGCCCAACCTAAAGCAATCACTTTGAACAGCAGCGATTCCATATCCTGTAACGGAGGCAGGGTTCTAACTAAAATATTCGGTTTATGATCATGCAGTTGACGAATTTGCAAGCCTAACAATAAAGCATGTAAAGCTGCCAAGGTGAGCATGCTATACGCGAGTAAGGAAGTGAATATATGAATGCCTAAGCCATTATCTAAGTTTAAAGTAGCGCTATTAGTACTTAAAAAATAACTGCCTAATAAAGTGGGCGGAATAAACGGAATAATCAATAGCCCTAAATTTTCTAAGGGGCGACTCAGCTGAGTAAGGAAGAGTAAAAAGCAGGTAAGCCATAAAACCACTGACAAAGCAGCAAAGAAATCAATAAAACCATTTTGCTGGTTAGCCCAAGTCAGGATTAAGCTTGCACCCTGTACAATTAAAGCCAACAGCCAAAGACTGTTGAGTAGCCAAGTGGGTGGCCTCGTTGCAGGAGGCTTACGTAAGCGTAAAGCAATTACGAGCCAGGTCGACATCCAAGCCGCCATGACTATCAAGGTCATCGTTATTGTCATTCTAGATACAGATTAGCTTCTCATCGGTGTGACGATACAGTTTAATGCTATGATAGCAATTTGTTCTCGATTGGGACTAGCAGAAGACCATAATCATGTTTGAAAATTTAAGTGATCGTCTTTCGAAAACGGTAAAAAAATTACGTGGGCAAGCGCGTTTAACCGATGAAAATATAAAAGATGCTTTGCGCGACGTTCGCATGGCTTTACTAGAAGCGGATGTGGCGCTGCCAGTGGTGCGTGATTTTATCAATCGTATCCGTGAGCGTGCAGTTGGGCAAGAGGTACTAGAAAGCCTTACTCCTGGCCAAGCCTTGATTAAGGTCGTTCACGAAGAATTGATTGATATCATGGGGCAGGCAAATGAAACCCTTAATTTAAATGCGCAACCGCCTGCCGTGATATTGATGGCTGGCTTACAAGGTGCGGGTAAAACAACTACAGTCGGTAAGCTAACTCGTTTCTTAAAAGAAAAAAATAAAAAATCGGTTATGGTGGCTAGTTGCGACGTGTATCGCCCAGCTGCGATTAAGCAGTTAGAAACCATTGCGAATCAAACCGAAGCAATTTTCTTCCCAAGTGAACCGAATCAAAAACCTGCGGATATTGCTTTAGCAGCACTGGCTCAAGCCAAACGTCAGTATATGGATGTTCTGATCATTGATACGGCAGGTCGCTTGCATATTGATGCGGACATGATGGAGGAGATCAGCCAACTTAATACCCTCCTGAAGCCAGTTGAGACGCTGTTTGTTGTGGATAGTATGACAGGGCAAGATGCTGCTAATACAGCTAAAGCCTTTGGTGATGCTTTACCATTAACTGGTGTAGTCCTAACTAAAACCGATGGTGATGCACGTGGTGGTGCTGCGTTATCGGTACGGCATATCACAGGCAAACCGATCAAGTTTATGGGAGTAGGTGAAAAGCTGGATGCTTTAGAGCCTTTCCACCCAGATCGGATGGCTTCACGCATTTTGGGGATGGGTGATGTGCTCAGTTTAATTGAGCAAGCCCAGCATAAGGTTGATCATGAAAAAGCTCAGAAATTAGCGCGTAAGCTCAATAAAGGTAAAGGCTTTGATTTTGAAGACCTGCGTGATCAGATGAATCAAATGCTGAAAATGGGTGGTATGAGTAGCTTGTTGGATAAGTTGCCTGGGATGGGGGCAATGCCTGCGCATGTGAAAGAGCAAGCAAATGACAAAGAAATCCGTCGGATGATTGCGATTATTAATTCCATGACCTTGGAGGAACGCCGTAATCCTGAACTCATCAAAGCGTCGCGTAAGCGTCGGATTGCAACAGGCTGTGGTCTGCAAGTGCAAGATGTAAATCGTTTACTCAAACAGCAGCAGCAAATGAGTAAAGTCATGAAGCAGTTCTCAAAGGGGGGGGGGATGCGTAGACTAATGCAGAACATGAAGGGTAAATTGCCGACTGGTGGTGGATTCCCCCCGATGGGTGGTGGTTTTCCTAGCTAAAAACTTGCTATTTCCTTATAAAATCATGGTTTCAAGTGTTTACCTAGTGGACACTGCGCGGTATGATTTGGTTGTGCGAAAGTTACAACTAAATTCTTTGGTTTGTTGGCTTTTAGCAACATTTAGAGCTGAATGTTGGGCATCTTCATACATGCATTCCGCTTAGTCACTACGTCGATCAATGGTTAGAGGGTGGGTTCCCGTCTACTCATTGTTGCTTCATACTTAACAACGAAAGAGATTAAAAGCCATGAAAATCAAGACTCCGTATACTTTAGCGGCAATCTTTGCAGTAAGTTTATTGGCCTCAGGTTGTAGCCAAATGGCAGCACAACCAGCCGAACCTGCAGCAAAGCCAACTGAGTCACAAACAGTGGTTGATTGCAGTAAATGCAAAAAAGCTCCAGCTCCAGTAGCAGGTGGTGCACATACTCATCCAGCAATTCCTGGTTGCACTGACTCTACAACCCATACTCATCCATTTACCAATGCAAACCACAAGCATGCTTACAGCTGTAAGGGTGGTATCAAAAAGGTAAAGCCACCGAAGGGTAATACCCCTAAACAGCCAACAGCACCTACTGGTAAATGGAACCATACTCACCCCGCAATTCCAGGCTGTACTGATTCCATTACTCATAGCCACCCATACACCAATGCTAATCATAATCACCACTACAGCTGTAAAGGTGGGAATAAACCAGAGAAGCAAATTGACGTACCTCAAGTAAAAGCAAAAGGTAACTACAAGGGTCCAGTTCAAATTGACACTAGTGTCATGAAAACTTACAAAAAGCAATAAAAAGTGATTTTTGAGTTGCGGAAAGCCTCCGTGATTCAATAAAATCTATTCATACCAGCCCGATGTCGGAAGATATCGGGCGTTTTTATTAGTAATTTCTTATTTTTATAAAACGGTTAAATTTGGTATTGTTGTAAATAATCAGTTACTGTTGCATTCTTGCCTCACAACCGTATTTGTTCTTGTCGTATAAACATAGAAGTCATGGATAAATTTAAAGCGTTATTACTACTAATGGTGTGGATTTGCTTAGCACCTTTTAGCTCAGCCTTTGCAGCTGTTTGGAGCTCAGATTCACAATGGGATGAGTCTTGGGAGAATCGTTATCGCCAATGGGTAGTACAAAACTGGAAAGATGATATCTTCATGAATCCAGCCAAACCCATCTACTACAAATTCGAAAACGACTGTGCTGATGCGACTTACATGATGCGGCTCATTTTCTCATTTGAGAATAGATTGCCCTTTGCCGTTAATAATCAGCAAACACCTGGTCAGATTATTAGTAATAATATGGGTACTTGGGATAATTTGCCTGAACCCCAGCGTGTGCGCCGTTTTATGGATTATGTAGCAGATATGACTAGCACTAAGTCCTTAAGGCAAGATACTTATCCCGTTGCACTAGATGATATTAAAGCAGGGGATGTGTATGTAGCACCTGGTGTTCACTCCTATCAGATTGTAGAAGTGACTGAAACAGGTATTGCTGAGGTTATGGCCTCTACTACACCAAAAACCTCACGTTTCTTACTGCGTACACCGTCTTTCCCTTTCTATGTGCCAGAAGATAAAACCTTTGCTGATGGGTATCGTCGTTTTAAAGAACCGCAAAATATTCGTCAGCCCGCCAGTGCCCAACCAGGCTATAGTGAAGAACAATTCCAATTAGCCTCTGATTTAAAATACGACTATGTTGCCTTCACTGACATTATTTCTAAAAAACTAGGCAAACGTCCAGAGCGCCCTGATGAAAAAACTACTCGCTTATTATTAGCTCTATGTATGTATGCCAATGATCGCAGTGTTTATGTGTATGATGCACTTTGGCATCTACAAGAAATTCGCAAAGGCGGTCGTCAATGTATGAGTGCTAAAGAATTCGACGACTTTTCAACACCAGGTCGCGATAAGCGCTTGGGTATGTTCTTTAGTTCTATTCGCCATCACTTAGATCGTATTGGTCGTTTTGACCCACAATCACAACCTGCGCGTTGGGCGAAAGCGGTGTTTTCGATTGATGAACCACCAGCGGGTGAAATGAAATATTTAAATGATTTCTGCATGGTACAAATGACCTTGGGCGAAGAGTTATATATGAGTTTGCGCGAGTTACGCAAAAACCTAGAAGGTGGTTATTTAGTATCCGACCCTCATGCACCACTACAGTATCGTTGGGGTATAGTTAAAACGCCTTATGAGCCCACTTGCCCAGTTTATTAAATAGTTAAGCTGGGTGTTGTAAAAAAGTCAGGGGAATTGTTTTATCTTACCAACAATTTTGAATATACTTGTAGAACCTTGTTCCCTAATTAACGTTATATAGAGACCGAAGACTATGAAGATGAAAGCTCAACTCTCTCTCGCAGCAGTCATTATGACTGGTTTGTTAGCATCTGGCTGTAGCCAAATGAGTGCTCAACAAGTAGTAGAGCCACCACCAGCACCAACTCCAGATAAAGTTGTGTTAGATTGCAGCAAATGTGCTCCAGCTCCAGTGGTGACACCACGTCCAGTTGTAAAACCACGTCCAATCGTGCGCCCACGCCCACAACCACGTCCTCCAGTTGTGGTTCACCCACGTCCACAACCACAACCACGTCCTCCAGTCGTTGTAGTACCACCAGTGAAAGTGCCTCCAGTTAAGGCAAAAGGTAACTATCGTGGTAAGATCCAAATCGACCAAGGCGTGATGAAGCAATACCAACAGTAATTCTTGCTGTGATGAGGCGACTGTAGCTAAATCACAACAAAACTGTTTAAGCCCTTTACTTTGCAAAAAGTAAAGGGCTTTTTGTTTGTACTGTATGTAAACCTAAAACCAAGCTGTTATAAGGATTTGCAGAGTCTTTGCTGGTAATTTAAACGGTTAAGGTAGTTGGGATGAAAAATATAAAAAATGTCGCAAAAAAAACTCAAAACTAAGTCCTGCATCTCTCAATTTCAAAAAGTTTGACTATACTCGAAAGTGCGTTCCCTTAAACAACGAAAGAGACCACTATTATGAAGATGAAAACCCAATTTTCTCTAGCTGCCATTTTCTTGGCAGGTTTGATAACTTCCGGTTGTAGTCAAATGAGTGCACAACAAGTTGCTCAAGCTGCTCCCGCCGCTACACCTGCTCCTGGTAAAGTGATTACCATTACTGATTGCAGTAAATGTCCACCACGGCCAAGAGTGGGTGGGGGTAAAATACGTAAAGGTGGTGGTGTGCGTAGAGGAGGTGGGCGTAGTGGTTTAGGTGGTCGCCATTCACATCCAGCCATTCCAGGTTGCACTAATTCTATTACTCACAGCCATCCTTATACTAATCCACGTCATACCCATAAATACAGTTGTAAAGGTGGCAAACCTAATAGAGGGGGCAAAGGTTTTGGCAAACCACGTCCATCAACAGGTGGCAAGTGGGGACATACTCATCCAGCCATTCCAGGTTGCACTAACTCTATAACGCATACTCATCCATACACTAATCCTAACCACTCACATCATTACAGTTGCAAAGGTGGTATGCGTCCACAACCACAACAGCAAATTATGGTTCCACCTGTCAAGGCGAAAGGTAACTTCAAAGGTCCTATTCAAATTGACCAAGGGACTATGAAGCAATATCGTCAATAATCGGCTGTGAGTAAACCTTAGGAAATAACAATCCAAGATACCCATTTTAAGAAAATGGGTATCCTTGCCGTTTATCTAGTAGTCATTTAACAATTGCCTATAAAATTTATTGGTTAAGCTGTCATTAGGGCAGGTCTGAGCATAGTAAGGCTGTCTGCAATGGGCTTGAAGATACCGAGTGTATTTTTAATAACAATAAATTTTAAATAGAGGCAAATAATAATGAAAATTAAGAATCGGCATGTAGCTATGGCTATTTTAATTGCAGGTTTGGCTGCAACAGGGTGTAGCCAACAACAAGCCGCTCCACCAGTTGAAACAGTTCCAGAGCCAGTTATCGAGGCTCCGCAACCAGAGCCAGTACCTGTTATTGAAGAACCAGCTCCGATTGTACAACCAGCGCCACCTGTGCAGCGCCCACGTCCAGTCCACCGTCCACCTGTAAAAGTACCACCTGTAAAAGCGAAAGGTAATTACCGTGGTGCGGTGCCGATTGACCGTCGTGCTATGCAGCAATATCAGTATTAAGCTGTTGCCGTTATGGTTGGGTTTTATGCTCAACCATAACTACTGCAACTGAAACACCCTGGTAAAGGTTTGAATTGTTGAGCTTTTGTTTTGTTTAGCCCCAAACATTAAAAAGTTAATGTGCCTGAAGCTAGTATTTCCTAGACATTTATTATAAAACTTACGTGCGCACGGGCTGGGGAAGTGCGTTCCTTCTAGATTATTTATTCCTTTGGGTGGAGTTATGGCGAACTCTTTTGTTGAGAAAGATTTAAAAAGAAAGATGAGTTTTTTGGCTTATGGCAGTGCCGTCTTAGCCTTAACTAATTTAACAGGTTGTTCTACCAACACGGTAGAAACTGAAACTGAAGCTTCAGCACCACAAAAGATAGCTATCGCTGATCCACAACCCTCAATCAGAATTATTCAAAAGAATAATGCAGCCCCAGCACGGCGTGGCAAAGATCAACACCAATTAGAGTTTGAACAAAAGCAACGTTGGTATCATCAACAATGGGAAGTTGCCCAACGTGCTAACGAAACTAGGCAACGTGCACAAGTCGCCTGGCAGGCGCAACGTTCTCAACGTGTTGTTAATGCTGATTATTCGGAGCGTTTAGCTCAAGCAGCAGTGGATCGTTTACGTTATCGTGTAAACTACAATGGGGCTTATATTCCTATTGGCTACCCTAATGGCGATGTACCGCAAAATATTGGTGTGTGTACTGACACGGTGATTCGCTCTTATCGACGGTTGGGGGTCGATTTACAACGTTTAGTTCATGAAGATATTTCAAACGCTTTTTATTCCTATCCGAATCTAGCTAAGTGGGGTTTACAAGGCCCAGATGCTAATATTGATCATCGGCGTGTACCTAACTTAAAAGTATTCTTTACTCGTCATGGTCAACGCCTCGCGGTCACAGGTAATCCTAATGATTATCGCCCAGGTGATCTAGTCACTTGGAATCTAGGTGGTGATCAAGAGCATATTGGGATTGTAGTCGATCAACGCTCGCCGGCAGATCCTCGCCGTTTTATGATTGTGCATAACATCGGTGAAGGGGAAAAAATGGAAGATGTCCTGTTCAAAATGCCAATTAGTGGTCATTATCGCTACTTCCCAGGTGTACGTCAGCCACAGCTTGCTTCGGTTCAGTATTAAGACTCATTCTACTAAGCTCCACTAGTTGGGGCTTAGTGCACGGTTTATTTGTCAATACCCTCTTCACATTTCTTAAAAAAACCGTACAATTGCGCGTTTACTTTTGGCAGAGCTTTGCCAATCGTTATTTGAATTTAACTAAGGTTCTTGATTTATGGTCAATATTCGTCTGGCTCGTGGTGGTTCTAAAAAGAATCCATTCTATAGCATCGTGGTAACTGATAAACGTAAGCCTCGTGACAGCGGCTATATTGAGCGTGTAGGTTTCTTTAACCCAGTGGCTCGTGGTCAGGAAATCCGTTTACATGTTGAACAAGAGCGTGTGCAGTACTGGATTTCTAAAGGTGCACAACCTAGCGATCGCGTTGCGAAGTTATTGAGCGAATCAGCAAAAGCAGCTGCTTAATAAATAGGTTTTCTAGATGTCAGTTCAACCTGAAGCGATGGTCGTACTTGGGAAGGTTTCCGGTGCGTTTGGAGTGAAGGGTTGGGTAAAAATCCATTCTTATACTGAAAATATGGCCGATATTTTTACTTATCAGCCTCTCTATTTCAAAATCAGTCAAGAATGGCAAATCGTCAAGCTAGTTGACTATCAACAGCAAGCTAAAGGCTTAGTGGCTAAGTTTGAGCATGTTTTAGACCGTGATATAGCGATTAAGCTGACAGGAACTGAGATTGCAGTCTTGCGTAGCCAATTGCCCAGTTTAGAAGATGACGAGTATTACTGGTCCGATTTAGAGGGTTTAACAGTTAGAACTATCACTGGCACTGTTTTAGGTAAAGTAGATCATTTATTTGAAACGGGTGCGAATGATGTTTTGGTTGTTAAGCATGCCACAGGTGAGCATTGGTTGCCTTGGGTGATGGGGGCAGTGATTAAGCATGTTGATTTGGCAGCTAGTTTAATTGAAGTCGACTGGAACCCAGACTTTTGAGCTTCAAATGCAGTTTGTAGTATTAACTCTGTTTCCAGAGTTAGTGCAAGCAGTAACTCAACATGGCATTGTGCGACGAGCTATTGAGCAGCAAGCTGTTAAAGTGAGTTGTTATAATCCGCGAGATTATACATTGGATGTACATCGTACTGTGGATGATCGTCCCTATGGCGGTGGTCCAGGTATGGTGATGAAATCTGACTGTTTATTACGTGCCATTCGCGATGTACGGCAGCAATATCAAGGTCGATTAGTTTATTTAAGTCCACAAGGTGAACCCTTAACACAGGCAAAAGTGCAGAGTTTTGCGCAAGAGCCCCGTTTGATTCTACTGTGTGGACGTTATGAAGGTATTGATGAACGCATTCTTCAGTTAGAAGTAGATGAAGAATGTTCCATCGGTGACTATGTACTTAGTGGTGGTGAGCTAGGGGCTATGGTACTAATTGATAGTATCACCCGTTTACTACCCGGAGTATTGGGGCATGAAGACTCTGCTGAGCAAGATTCATTCGCAGAAGGCTTGTTAGATTGTCCACATTATACACGCCCTGAGCTAGTTGAAGGTTTAGAGGTTCCCGCTGTCCTTAAAAGCGGTAATCACGCCGCTATTGCTCGTTGGCGTAAAAAGCAGATGCTAGGGGCTACTTGGTTAAAGCGTCCCGATTTGCTAGCAAAGAAAGATTTAAGTGCAGCAGAACAAGCACTGCTGAATGAATTTAGACAGGAATACAAGGTTTCTTCAGAGGTTATCTCATGAATACGATTATTCGTCAGTTAGAACAAGAGCAAATGAATAAGGAAATCCCTAATTTTGCTCCCGGTGATACAGTAGTAGTACAAGTCCGTGTAAAAGAAGGTGATAAAGAGCGTTTACAAGCCTATGAAGGGGTAGTAATTGCTAAACGTAACCGTGGCTTACACTCCGCATTCACTGTACGCAAAATGTCTTATGGCGAAGGCGTTGAACGTGTATTCCAAACTTATAGCAATAGCATTGCTAGTATTGAACTGAAACGCCGTGGCGATGTACGTCGTGCCAAACTGTACTACTTACGTGGTTTGACTGGTAAAGCGGCTCGGATTAAAGAAAAAGTTTAAGCTGATAAAGCTAGCTTAACACTGCTAAAGGCACTATCAACTCTCTAGTGATAGTGCTTTTTTTATGGGTAGCTTTTAGAGATTTCGCGCTGACCCCCAAAGATTAACACGCCTATCCGGTTAGCCTATACAGCTTCTAGACAGCTCTTTATGATAGCTCCATCAAAAAAATAATTTATATCAAATGGGGTATGATTAAGTGATTGAAACTGGGGTTCCATCCATGTGGACTCAGTCTCTTTGGTATCTAGCAATCGCTGTCTCGCTGCTAGGCTCTATTGGTGCAGGAATTGTGTTTTTTCTGCGTCGGCGTGGAGGCCCGCGGCGAGTCCATGTGGATCAAGAAAATATCTTGATTGCAGCCTTGATGGATGTAGAAGAAGCTGCTGTGCTTGCAAATAAGCACGGTTTCATCATTTTAATTAATCCTGCAGCTGAAAAACTCTTACGCCAGCGCGCTCGTAGCACACGCGGTAAGTATCACACTGAAGTTTTTCATTTACTTGATCCCGTCAAACATTCGCCCATCCCGTGGATGGAGCGTAATCATATGATTCGACAACAGATCTTCCGAGATTGCTTATTCAATTGTCGTGGCTTACAAGATGTGGAAATTACTTATTTGGTCAAACCGTTTTCTTTAACCGGAGAAGATGACGATCATATTCTACTACTTCTTAAAGATCAGTCAGAGCTGAAGGCTTTACAGGCTCATCTGAATTATGTACAGATGAATGATCCACAGACTAAGTTGCTGAATCGCAAGAGCTTTGAAATTAAATTAAAAGTGGCCTTAGATGAGGCGCGCCAGCAAGGGGTTAAACATTCATTTTGCCAT
This sequence comes from uncultured Thiothrix sp., assembly GCF_937876535.1. Lineage (GTDB taxonomy): Bacteria > Pseudomonadota > Gammaproteobacteria > Thiotrichales > Thiotrichaceae > Thiolinea. The sequence continues at coordinate 44,072 of NZ_CALFHZ010000008.1, read as the reverse complement.
GTAGCGTTGGATCAATTTAAGTTAGTGAATGATACTCTAGGGCATAGTGCAGGTGATGCGTTCATTGAGCGTATCTCTGACCTGCTGAAGAACTCCATTGATAAACGCCGCGATGTCTTAGCACGCATTGGTGGTGATGAATTCGGCATTATTTTCCGTGAAGCTGAACCTGTCGAAGCGCTACGTAAAGCTGAGGGTATTCGTAATACCGTTATGCGTTATAACTTCGTATGGGATGGACAGCCGCATAAAATTACAGCAAGTGTCGGTTTTATGCCGATCCACAAGCAATCTGGTACGCCCAATCGGGTTTTTTCTTTAGCAGATGCTGCCTGTCGGGTAGCAAAAGCGAAGGGAGGTAATCGCCTCCACCTTTATCGGCCTGATGATGTAGAGATCAATAAGCACCGAGGCCAGTTAGTTTGGATTGGGCGCTTACGTAAAGCTTTCGAAAGTGGCGAGTTTCGTTTATACGCACAGCCGATTCAACCACTAGAGCCAAGGGCTTTTCTAAAGCCTTTTCATCATTATGAGATTTTACTAAGGTTGTTTGATGCAGAGGGAAAAGCTATCTCGCCGGATGAGTTTATTCCGGTGGCCGAATACTACTCGATGATGCCAAAGCTGGATCGATGGGTATTTAAGGAACTGCTCACCCATATCAGACGGGTCGCTAAATGCGATCCTTTGCCCATTTTTGCGATTAATTTATCAGGGCAGAGTTTAGATGATCCTAGTTTCCTCAAATATGTGTTAGATATGATTAAGTGGGCAGCAGTACCACCTCATATGTTATGTTTTGAGATCACTGAACGGGTAGCAATCAGTAATCTAGCTTTGGCACATAAATTCATCGATACGCTTAAATTATTAGGTTGTAGCTTCTCCTTGGATGACTTTGGTACCGGAGTTAGCTCCTTCGCTTATCTTAAGCAGCTACCTGTGAATTACTTAAAAATTGATGGTAGCTTTGTAAAAGATATTGCGACCGATGATGTAGGGCGTGCTATGGTGCAGTCTGTGCATCAAGTTGGACAACTTATGGCGGTTAAAACAATCGCTGAATATGTTGAGAATGAGCAAATTATCCGTATCCTACGCGATATTGGGATTGAGTTTGGTCAAGGCTATGGGATTTCGCGCCCGATTCCTTTACCTGATGTAATTGCAACTCACCTACAACCGACTGTACCCGCAGCAACTGATAAGACTCAAGGATAAGGGCTAAATGAAAATTCATATTTTAGGTATCTGCGGTACCTTTATGGGCGGTATTGCTTTATTAGCACGCGCGCAAGGGATTGAAGTCACCGGTTCTGATGCGAATGTCTATCCGCCAATGAGCACAATGCTGGAGGCAGAAGGGATTAATCTCAGTGAGGGTTATAATCCTGCCCACTTACCGACTGATGCTGATGCCATTGTAGTAGGCAATTTCATGCGCCGTGGTATGCCCATTATTGAACGAGTTTTGGATCAGAATCTGCCTTATATTTCTGGTCCACAATGGCTGTATGAAAATATCTTACGCGACTGCTGGGTATTAGCCGTTGCTGGTACTCATGGCAAGACTACCACTGCTAGTATGTTAGCGTGGATTTTAGAGTATGCAGGTTTGAAGCCCGGCTTCTTAATTGGTGGCGTGCCAGAAAATTTTGGTATTTCAGCACGTTTAGGGGATTCGCCGTTCTTTGTGGTAGAGGCGGATGAATACGATACAGCCTTCTTCGATAAGCGTTCTAAGTTTGTGCACTATCACCCACGCACTGCGATTCTTAATAATCTTGAATACGATCACGCAGATATTTTCCCTGATGTGCAAGCGATTAAAACGCAATTTCATCATCTGCTACGCATGGTTCCTAGTCATGGTTTAGTGATTAGTAATGGCACTGATGCCAATCTTACTGCGACCTTAGCCATGGGCTGCTGGACACCGACTGAAACATTTATTGAAGGCGATTGGCAGGCTGAGTTAATTAAGGCGGATGGTAGTGAGTTCCATGTATTACACCAAGGCCAACGAGTTGGGCAAGTGAGTTGGGATTTAGTAGGTACGCATAATGTCAATAATGCTTTAGCGGCTTTGGCAGCGGCGCGGCATGTAGGTGTGCCGATTGAGCACGGTGTGGCGGCTTTACCGAGTTTCAAAGGTGTGAAGCGGCGTATGCAATTGCGTGGGCAAGTGCAAGGTATTTCGGTTTATGATGATTTCGCGCATCATCCAACGGCAATTACTACTACTCTGGCTGGTTTAAGGGCGAAAGTCGGTAACAGTCGAATTATTGCTTTATTAGAACCACGCTCTAATACTATGCGCTTAGGTACTCATAAAGAGCAAATCGCGCATTCATTAGCTGCAGCTGATCAAGTCTGGTTGTATCAGCCCGCAGGATTAAACTGGGACTTAGGCTCGGTTCTAGATCAGCTTGGCGTTAAAGCTCAATTAGAACAAGATATTCAGCAGCTAGCTGCCAAGGTAGCTCAGGCTGCACAAGCAGGAGACCATATACTGATTATGACTAATGGAGGCTTTGGTGGGATTCACGATAAAATTTTAGCTGAGCTAGCTAAACGCTATGCCTAAAACCATTACTTTAATCATGACCGGTGCTTCAGGGGCACAATATGGTTTGCGCTTATTGGAACAATTGCTGGTCTTGCAATGTAAGGTTTACTTATTGCTCTCACGCCCAGCACTGCTAGTGATTAATACTGAAACTGAATTTAAAGTCCCCGCACGTGCTAGTGAAGCTGAAGAGTATTTTTCGACTTTGTTTGCTGCCAAAGCTGGTCAACTCAGAGTGTTTGAGCGTGAGCAATGGATGGCGCCGATTGCAAGCGGTAGTGCAGTAGCAGACGCTACTGTCGTTTGTCCTTGCACCACGGGTACTTTGTCCGCCATCGCTTGTGGTAGTAGTCGAAATTTAATTGAACGTGCAGCGGATGTTGCGCTCAAAGAGCGGAAGAAGTTGATTCTAGTGGTGAGAGAAACGCCATTTTCCGAAATCCACTTAGAAAATATGCTAAAACTTACTCGGATGGGAGCGGTGATCATGCCGGCCAACCCCGGGTTCTATTTTCGTCCTCAGTCTATTAATGATTTGGTGGATTTCATGGTTGCACGGGTTTTGGATCATTTGGATTTAGAACATCAAGTGCAACCACGTTGGGGCGAAACGAAGCAGGAGCTTGCTGATACTTTTCCGGCAAATCACTTGTCAGGCAACGATTAGCATTGATAGTTATTAAGAAATAAGGAGCTTGCTATGGCAACTGAAAATGTAACCGCCGCTGAGTTTAATGATCTAATCAGTAATAATGAAATCGTGATTATTGATTTTTGGGCACCTTGGTGTGGACCTTGTCGCTCGTTTGCACCCACTTATGAAAAAGTCTCAGACAAGCATACCGATATTGTCTTCGCTAAAGTGAATACGGAGGAGGAGGAGGAACTTTCTAGTCATTTCCAAATTCGTTCGATTCCTACTTTAATGATTTTCCGTGAGCAAGTGGTATTGTTTGCTCAACCCGGGATGTTATCTGAAGGTCAATTGGAAGAAGTAATTGGTAAGGTGCGTGAAGTCGATATGGCTAAAGTACATGCGGACATCGCTAACCAAGAGCATTCTGCATAAACAGTCAAAGTAGATTAGGGGAGAGTTACTCCCCCTAACACTACGCATGGCATGATTACTTAGATAAGAAACCTGTCGTTTCCAACCCCACTTTCTGCCGTTGTTCAGTCAAGAGTTGTACTACATAACCAGTACTGCTGGCCAGAAACACTGGTAATACTGCAATTAAGTCTAAACTAATATAAGCAGCCAGTGTAATAAAGGCTGGCAAGCCAATAATAGCGCTTAAACTGTGGGTGTAGTCACGATATAAAGAAATTCGATCAACAATCCACCAAGCTCCTTGGAATAATAAATAGGTGGCCAGCCAAGCAATTAGCAAATCACTCGGTCGGTAAGCATAAATAATTAAAGGAATACAAAGTGCGGCAATAATACTGACTAAGCGTACCATCCAATACGAGGAAGAAGATGGCTGTTGAATATTAGGCAAGTGCACACCCACAAAACCACTTAAACCAATAAAAGCAAGCTCTATCCAATCCAACTCAGGCACAAGATAATAGCTGATTAAAGTAGCGCCGATGCCAATGCCGACAGCAAGAGTATGCTGACTCTTTAAGCCCATTTTATTATTCCCCTGTTTTCTATCATTATTCTTAAACTCAACTCATTAGCCCTGAGTTGTATCAACTACTAATTATTTATTACTAGTTATTATGACATAAAGACCATAGAAAAAAGTGATAGTTCAAGAGAAATTTAGAGAAAAATTACAGTCTAGAACAAACTCTAACTCACCCGAAGGTGAGCCAGAGTTTAGATGGAGGAGAGCATCCACAGAAAAGATTAATCGACAGGGATATTGATTTTATTAGTAGTATCCGCCATGACATAAAAGTCGCGTTTCCGTTCAGTTTGACCATTACGCTTGGCGATAGCTGTATAACGACCGGGTGTTAAAGAGTCTATAGTAAAGGCATGACGATCAGATTGATAAGTCTCACCTTTCCCATCTACTCGGAAAACTTTCCAAGTAATCGGTTGGAAGGCAGGGCCATTATTAATCGTGGCTACTAAACGTACCTCAGCTGAGCTGCTATCTGCCCAAGCTGCATTACAAACGCCAGTAGTGCCTAACAATAAACTAGCTATTGTTAAAATATGGAAGGTTTTTTTCACAGAAATCCTCCTTGATAAGTATCAAGTACGCGGCAATTAAAAATAATTTATCGCCGAGGTTAGCGTTATTTTTTCCATAAAATTAACGCTTCTTAATTAGTCTCTCTTTTTTGCGGAGAGTTCTATTTGGAAACTATATTAAGTTTCTATCAAGGTTGATCTTGGTTTATGAGTAGTGTCATCTACTTAGTTGAGGCGTCAATGCCAAGCTAACCTTACCTTACAGTATAGTAGGTAAGCTGAGGCAATAGAGGACTGGTCTTGTAAAACCCTAAAGGTCTCTGATAAGCGGTAGGATATGAAGTTTGTAATGCGCTATTTAGGCAGTTAACTAACACGCTCTAGCATTTCGGAGGCTAGCGCACGGGTTGCTGTAGTGATTTCAGTACCACCAATCATTCGAGCGATTTCCTCAACTCGTTCAGTAGCTTGCAGATAAATAATGCCGGTGCTGGTGCTATCTGCCGTTTTAACTTTAGTGACTTGATAATGCTGATGGGCTTGTGAAGCAACTTGAGGTAAATGGGTGACACACAAAACTTGACGATTCGTACCCAAGCTACGTAACTGCGTACCGACTACTTCAGCAATGCCTCCACCAATCCCGGTATCGACTTCATCAAAAATCAAAGCAGGCAGGGTCATTTTCTGTGCAGCAATCATCTGAATCGCTAAGCTAATCCGTGATAACTCTCCCCCCGAAGCTACTTTAGTTAAAGGTTTAAGAGGCTGACCGGGGTTAGCACTCACTAAAAATTCAATTTGATCCATCCCATACGCATGCGGTAAATCATCTTCGTTGGGGCTAACTTGAATCTGAAATTGCCCACCTTGCATGCCTAAAGTCTGCATGGCAGTACTCACACCGCTCGACAATTGATCAGCTGCTTGTGTGCGTGCTTTACTTAAGGTTTTTGCAGCCACTTGATAATCTTGCTCAGCAGCCTCTAATTTGGCCTTTAACGTATCTAAATCGTAATCATCACTCACTAAGCTGGCTAACTCAGTTTGTAAACGTGTTAGGTGCTCTGGAAGTAGCTCGGCCTCTAAACGATATTTGCGTGCCATATTGCGAATCTCAGCAATCCGTGCTTCTACCGTGCTTAAACGCGAGGGATCTAAATCGACATTTTGTGCATAGTCACGCAGAATCCAAGCGGCTTCTTGAATTTGGATTTGTGCACTACTGACTAATTCTAGAGGAGCGGTTAAAGCCTCATCAACGCGTGCTTGGCGACTTAATTCTTGGCTTAGCTGACTAAGTGATGAGTATAAGGAGCGTTCATTTTCATAAAGTTGTTGGTAGCCTTGTTCTGCAGTAGCTTGTAATTGTTCAGCATGCCCTAAACGATTCAATTCTTCATCTAGTTGAGTAATTTCACCTTGTTCTAAAGCAAGTTCAGTGAGTTCTTGCACTTGAAAGCTCAGTAAATCTAAACGTTCTTGGATTTGAGCACTTTGGGTAGTGAGTTGCAGATAACGTTCATTTAAGTTTTTCCACTGCTTATAGGCATCTTGTGTTTGTTTGAGCAGGGCTTCATTCGCCGCATAAGCATCGACCATTCCACGTTGCATATCACGTTTCATTAGCGATTGATGTTCATGCTGACCGTGAATATCCACCAATTGTTCACCTAATTCACGTAACGCAGTCAGTGTAGTACTAGAGCCATTAATCCAAGCACGGGATTTACCTGTATTAGTGACCACTCGTCTTAAAATACAAGTATCTTCATCAGTTAATAAATCGTGTTCAGCCAGCCACTCTTTAGCGTGTGGTGTTGTGCTTATATCAACACTTAAAGTAATGTCCGCTTTTTCAGCCCCATATCGCACGCTACCCGTATCAGCTTTATCCCCAAGGACTAAACCAATTGCGTCTAATAAAATTGATTTACCCGCTCCGGTTTCACCTGTTAAAGCCGTCATGCCTGCATGCAATTCTAGCTCTAAATCAGTAATAATGGCGAAATCACGAATGTGGATATAAGTCAGCATTATAGTTGCGTACCCCAGTGCAATTTTGAGCGCAGTATATGATAGTAGTCGTAATGACGGGGATGAAGTAGGCGCATTTTTTTCGGGGAGGCGTTAATTTTAATCCGATCACCCGAAACCAAAGGAATATCGTGATGCCCATCAAAAGATAATAAAGCCTCCACTGGACGATCACTGCCCATTTCAATTTCAATCGAACTTTGATTAGGAATAACAATTGGGCGACTGGTTAAAGTATGCGGACTGATTGGCACTAAAATACTGGCATCCAACGAGGTATGTAAAATGGGTCCTCCACTAGACAGCGCATAAGCGGTTGAGCCTGTGGGGGTAGAAATCACCAAACCATCTGCCCGTTGGGTATTTACAAAAAAACCATCGATATAAGTAGTGAATTCAATCATACGTACTTCATTGCGTGCATGCAGTACCACATCATTCAAAGCAATATTTTGCCCTAGTTTTTCTTCACCCCGCCAAGCACAAGCTTTTAATAAGCAACGCTCATCTTCCAAATAATCGCCCTGTAAAATGGCAGTGAGTTGTTCCTGCATCTGGGCAGGTAACACATCGACTAGGAAGCCTACACGGCCTAAATTAATGCCCACAATTGGCACTTGAAAATCAGCAAGCAGTCGCCCTGCAGTTAATAAAGTTCCATCGCCTCCAACCACAATCGCCAAATCGATATGCTGAGCCAATAACTCATCAGATAGAGCTGTGCCTTTTAGCAAATCAGCCGCTTGGGTGTTAAGTAGAATTTTTAAACCTTGCGCACTTAAAAATTCATAAAGCTTATGTAAAGTAGCAGCAACGGCTTCGCCATCCTGCTTAGAAAATATGCCAGCGGTAGTGAATAAAGTCATAATTGTATTGCACCTGTTTAAAAATAATTAAGATGCGGCGCTAAGGGCGCGTTATTGTAGCGAGCTGCTGAATAAAAGGCTAAAGTGACCGTGGCGCTGTTCAGGCAAAAACTCTGGATTGTTTGTAAGCAAAGCCTTGAATTTCCAGTCTAAGCATCTATTGTGACACTATGTAGTGGGGATAATACAGGTCAAATGACAGTAAACCGTCAAACTAGTGATTTAAGTGAACGTGCTCAACATTTATTAAAGGTGTTGGTGGAGGCTTATATCGCCGATGGCCAACCAGTGGGATCACGTACTTTGGCTAAGCGTAGTGGCCTTGATTTAAGTGCCGCCACGATCCGTAATGTCATGGCAGATCTGGAGGAGCTAGGTTATATCCGTTCACCGCATACCTCGGCGGGGCGGGTGCCGACTTCTCAAGGTTATCGTTTATTTGTAGATGCTTTATTACAAGTACAACCTTTAGAAAGCCAAGCCATTGATATTTTGCAAGGGCGCTTAAGTGCGGGCTTAGATTCCCAAGTGCTCATCCATTCGGCCTCCAGTTTATTGTCGGGGATTACTTCGCTCACAGGCGTGGTGACCGTTCCGAAACGCAATCCTTCTTCCTTGAAGCAAATCGAGTTTTTACGTTTATCCAGTCATCAAGTGTTAGCCATTTTGGTCTTTACCCGTAATGAGGTGCAAAACCGCATCATTCAACTTGAGCGCGAAATGAGCTTATCCGAATTGCAGCAAGCGGCTAATTTCTTGAATGAGTGTTTAGTGGGGAAGAATATTCATAGTGCTCGCCAAGCACTGTTGGATGAAATGCGTCAGCATAGTGAAGACATGAATCGCTTAATGCTCTCCGCCATTGAGTTGGGTGAATTGGCGTTTGCAGGTTTGCGCACTCAGCAAGAAGAAGATTGCGTGATTGCTGGTGAAACCAATCTGATGGGTTATGATGATTTGTCGGATATTAGCAAGCTGCGCGATTTGTTTGGTGCGTTCAATCGCAAGCGCGATATTCTGAGCTTGCTCGATAAAACCATTCAGGCTGATGGCGTGCAAATCTTTATTGGGCGCGAAGCAGGCTACTCCGTGTTTGAAGACTGTAGCCTTGTGACAGCACCGTATTCCTTAGGCGATGAGCATGTAGGTGTTTTAGGCGTAATCGGCCCGAAACGCATGCCCTATGAGCGGGTGATTCCAGTCGTGGATTTGACTGCACGTCTGCTCAGTGTAGCTTTGCAATCCCAATACTCTCACTAAGTCTTAAAACGCGCCCGGTTGGATGCCTTTTATTTGTTGGCTAAGTTTGAAGATTAGCTCTTCCTTAACTAATAGGTTTTTATCTTTCACCGTCAGCTGCTGATTGAGTTGCTGAATCATTTGTTCTTTCAGTTGAATTACTTTTTCGCGTTGCTCAACGAGTTGTTGATAGTGCTTGCTGTCATCAGGACTATTGGTACCAATAATTTGTTGAGTTTGCAGTTGCTCAGAAATATGCTTCAAATCCACTAATACGCGTTTTTTCCAAGCTTCTTGATCGACAGGACGACTAGCAACTAGCTGGCGCGCAAGATCACGCAAGTATTGCACTAGTTCGGTGTGTCGTTGCTGTTGCAATTCATTCGTGCTTTGACCAAGCTGTTCGTTTAGATCTTGGAGTTGATCAAGCAGGATGGCGAGTTTATCTTGACCGCCCTCAATATTGGTTTGTTTTAATAGCTCAATATGCTGCTCAATCTGTCCCATCATCTGCTGTTGCTGAGCTTGGGTTTGCTGCCGTTGTTGCACATCTTGGTGGTAAAGTTCAGTTAAAGCCGCCAGCTTTTCTTGGTAATTGGCATATTGCTGTTGCATCAAGGCTTCAATCATTTTAGCAATCAGTTTTAATTGCTTTTGTTGATCACCAATCAGTTGCTGTGCTTCGGTACGAACCTGTTCAAACGTTTGATTAATATAGTGCTCAGAACGCTCCACTAAATCTTGACGATGCGTTTGTTCTTGGCTTACTAAGGCCTGGAAAGAAACCAATTGCTCATTGAGTTGCGCGACTAATTGATTACGTTGCTGCTCTAAATATTGCAAGTGCACATCACGCTCTTCCAGTTGAGTTTCACGGGTTTGCTGTTGGGTCGCTTGCTTTTGTAATTGTGCCTCTTCTTCCATTAATTGTGCGGCTAAGCTATTTAACTGCTGTTCTTTTTGCTGCAATTGCTCGGCTTTTTGCTGCACGTCTTGGCTGCGTTGTTGTAGCTTTGCATCGTATTCAACCAACTGCTTTTTACGTTGATCAAGCAATTCATTTAACTGCTGAATCGTTGCATCTCGTTGGCTAAGTAGTGCATCTTTAGTCTGTACGGTTTGTTGGATTTGGCTAAATTGCTCATGTTGCTGCTGCAAATAAGCTTGTAATTGATCCACCTGTTGCTGATGTGCTGTCATTTGCTGTTGCTGCGTATGAGCGCGCTGATTGATCCCTTCTAATTGGCGAACGAGTTCAGCAATTTGGGTGTCTCTTTTGCCTAGCTCCCGATCACGTTCTTGCAATTGCATAAATTGAGCACTGATTTGTGCATCACGCTGTGTGAGTTGCTGGCTATGCTGAGCAATGGCTTGTTCGAGTGCAATCAGCTGTTGGTCTTTCTCAATCAGTAGTTTTTCACGTTGCTCAAGCATTTGGTGATATTGGACTGCATTTTGTTCTTTCTCATGCAGGATGCGCGTTTGGGCAAAGAGCTGCTCATTGCGAATACTAATTTGCTCGATTTTTTGCTTGATGAGTTGATCGCGCTCTTTAAGCTGTTCATCGCGCTCATGGAGGGATTCATCGCGTTGCTGAAGCTGTTTGTGTGCTTCTTGTAAGTATTGATCTAATTCTAATAATTGCTGCTGAGTTTCCTGGAGAAGGGAGTCGCGTAGACCGACTTGTTCATCGCGAGCCGCGATAATCTTTTTCTGCTCATGCTGTTCTTGCTGATAAGACAAGACCCATTGATTGACTTCCTTTAATTGACGTTCATATTCATTTAAAGAGCTATCGCGGCGTGTAATCTGTTTATCCCGATTTTCTAATTCACGGTCACGCTTTTCTAAATGTCGCTCTTTTTCTTCTAATAAGCGGTCACGCTGCTTTATCTGCTCTTCGCGTTCACGCAGGGTTTTTTCACTTTGGAAAGTATTCTTTTCAACTTCGTGTAAGCGTTTTTCTAACTCACGAATCAGTTGCTCACGTGAACGAATTGCTTCATCGCGTTCTTTAATAATGCGCTCACGTTCCAATAAGCGTTGTTCATATTGTTCTGCTTTACCTTGATAGGCCTGATCAGCGGTCTGATTTTTTTGCAGAATTTGCTCTTTACTGTGAATCTGTTGTTCACGCAAAGCCAAGGCACGCTCCAAATCTTCAATGACTGCATCACGATTGTGTAAGCGGGTGCTCAGTTGCTTGGCTTGGTCACGTAAGGTTTGAGTTTCGTCTTGATAGTTGGTGAGAAGAATTAGCAGATTTTGCCGGTCTTCATTAGTCAAGAAACGATTACCACTGATTTTTTCTAGCAGGGCGGTATGGTCTATGCTCATGGGCTTATTGTTATTGTGGTCTTGAGTGCAGATTCTAGCAGGTTTAGGTAAATATAAAATTAAACAGAATCAAGCGGTTTGTTTTGTAGGATTAAGCGGCTGTGCAGTGAACTATTGCAAGTATTAGCACTCTAAATAGAAGAGTGCTAACATACAATTTAATGATTACTAGGAGAGCAAATTATATGACACAAGCCCTAACGCTACGTGGACAAACCCTGCCTTCCCCCGTCGGAAGTTTAGAGAGTTATATCCATGCCATTCATGCTATTCCAGTATTGGAGGCTGAAGAGGAGCGTGAGTTGGCGACAAGTCTGCGTCAGGACAATAATCTTGAAGCAGCACGGCAGTTAATTCTGCACAATTTACGCTTCGTGGTGAAAGTTGCGCGTGGTTACAATGGCTATGGTTTACCGTTAAGTGATTTAGTCCAAGAAGGTAATGTTGGCCTGATGAAAGCGGTAAAACGCTTCGACCCTGAAATGAATGTACGCCTGATTTCCTTTGCGGTGCATTGGATTCGTGCGGAAATTCATGAGTTTATTTTGCGTAACTGGAAGATTGTTAAAGTCGCAACCACTAAAGCACAGCGTAAACTGTTCTTTAATTTGCGGAGTAGCAAAGCACGTTTAGGCTGGTTGTCGAATGACCAAGCTCAAGAAGTTGCCAATGATTTAGGGGTGACTAAAGCAGATGTTCTGGAAATGGAGCAGCGCTTAGGTTCCCAAGATGTGTCCTTTGATTTATCTAATGATCAGGATGATGATGAGCGTTCTTATTCACCCAGTCAGTATTTGGCCGCTGAGTCCGCTGATCCTGCTGAGACTTTAGAGGCAGAAGAATGGGAAACCTATACACACGGTCGTTTTGAAGAGGCTTTAGCCGATTTGGACGCACGTAGTAAAGATATCTTGGTTAGTCGCTGGTTAGCGGAAGAAAAGGCCACGTTACAAGATTTAGCGGATAAGTATGGCGTGTCGGCTGAACGGATTCGTCAGCTTGAAAATGTAGCAGTGAAAAAATTACGAGCTGCAGTAGGCGAGTTTTGAACGATGACTTGCTAGAAATTTAAAAGGCCGCATCAAGCGGCCTTTTTTATATCCTGTCGCACTGAAGGCTTAGCCAAAGAAAGCGACTGATAAAAAGCTAAACCATGCCCAGCCAATCAACAACCAAACCAGCAGCATGGGAATGCCAAATTCCAAATCAAGTTTCATAATTCCGTGTTCCTGTCATCATCGTTATCAGCTACAGATGATAAACAAAGCAGCTCGCTAGAACAAGCGCAAACAGAAAAGCCCCACTAAGCAAGCTTAGTAGGGTAAGTGGAACTCTCTAGGTTTGGACGAAAACCCTAAGAGAAAAACACCACGGAGAAGAAGCTAAACCATGCCCATGCAATTAAAGCCACGATGAGCGCCATCGGCAAACCATAATCAAAACTTAGCATTATGCAGTCCTGTCTAAATAATGAAGTAATGGCTAAGAGTTTGTATGATTTGCTGGCAGGGGTTTTTGATATGCATCAAAACTCTCCGGTTATCAGCTTTAAACTAGCTAAAACTTATAGGCTATTTGATTTATATCAGAAATCGGACACTATCTACGTGCAGTATGCAAACTAATAATCAGGCGCTTATCACAAACGAGTCATTTAAGCGTGTTATTGTGGTATCGCCAGCCAATAAGGAGTTAAGTTCATGACGAACTTGCAGCAATTAATTTTGCGAACGGATATTAGCGGAATGCCTTTGGAATGGATTCATTTCCAAACCGCAGTCAAACTTTATTACGCTAAACAAGTGGCTTATACCTGTGGCAGTTCACTGTTGGAGGTACATGGTGGGATTAATGCGCGTACAGGTTTACGCAGCGAGTTAGTGCTCAATTCGATTATTGCCACTTATGGGAGTAAACAAGGCTTATTTGGTGAGTCTTATGTGCCACCTTTAAATAACCCAACTTTATTTCGCCGCGATAACCATCTTTGTTTATATTGCGGTGGGCATTTTAGTGCGCATGATTTGTCCCGTGATCACGTCATCCCGATTGTTAAAGGGGGACGAGATAATTGGACGAATGTAGTCACTGCCTGTAAGCAATGCAATAGTAATAAGGGGGGGCGTACGCCTGAGCAAGCGAATATGCCTTTATTAGCAGTGCCGTTTCAACCTACTTATGTTGAGTATGTGTTTTTGCAAGGCAGGAGTATTTTGGCGGATCAAATGGAGTTTTTAAGTGCGCATTTTCCGCGCAGTAGCAGTTTACGTCAGCGCTGTTTGCAATCCTAAAAAAGATAAAGGCTTAAAGCCTTTATCTTCTAGTAGTTCAGTTAGGCTTGCGCTCCTAGCTAATCCACAGTCACCGTAATGACTAATTTAACAGTCTGTCCGGTGCTTAAATTACCCACATCCCAAATGCCCGTCACTGGATCATAACTCCCTTGTTGTGCTAATGGGGCAACCCCTGCTTTTACACGCACACCACTAGGTAATTGATCGGTGATTTTTATCTGTGTGGCGGTGCTTGGTCCTTGGTTAGTGGCACTTAATTCATAAGTCAAAGTCTCACCCCGTTTAGCAGTGCTCGCACTTAAAGTTTTAGTGAGTTGTACATCGACTAATTTAGGTAAGGTACATTGTTCATCTGGGAAAACATAATTGCTTGGGACAATTAAGTCTTGGCGCGTGGTATCGGTCTGATTCTGTAGCCAATAAACTTCGGTGATTGAATATTGAGTTTGCCCATTGCTACCTTGGGTTTTCTCTAGAATTAACTGACCTAAAGCTTTCATCGCGGCTTTTTGGCTAGTTGTCCAAGCGGTGTCGTCAATAGCGGTTTCATACTTAGTAAAGTCTTCATTCCAGTTGGTGTAATACCAGACTAGATTTTGTAAGACTGTATCGATGCTTTGCGTGGCCGCGCCAAATTCTGCTTGAATACTCGCCAAAACTTCAGGATCACCCAGAGCACTAAACAAGCGTTTTAAATAGTCAATCCGAGTAGCGCTTAAGCTTTGACGATCGGAAGCATTCACCTTAAACAAGTCATCTACCGCAGGATCTTCGTCCTGCTTCTCTAAGCAGAAGCCCGCTAAATTGAGATCACCGACCTCTACATTGTGGGCACTAGGGTGATGCCAAGGACTGCTGCCATAAGCGGGCATTACCGCTTGACTACCAATAGGGACTATAGGCGCAGTACATTGAGTATGGAATAAGCCTACATCATAACTATGGTCGGTAGCATTTAGATTGATGTCTGTAATCACAAACTGATTCACAGTTCCAGTGACTACTGCATCTGAATCTAGCGTATCACTAGTTTTATCGGCAGGGCTTAAAGTCCAATTATTAGGTGTTGTGAATTTTAAACAATAACTGGCATTGGCTAAATTATTAAACTCATACCAGCCGGTTTGTGTGGTAGTAGTACTCGCAATCTCTGCACCTGTACAAGTGGCATTGTCATACAATGCAACACCAACTTGGCCGATACCTGCTTCATTCGCATCTTGTACACCATCCATGTCTTGGTCATACCAGACATAGTTACCAAGGCTCAGGCTAGGCTTAAAGCCAAAGTCAAAACCTTGGTTGTCTTTACCAGTGCTATCTGCTGTAAAGGTAATGCTGGCAAGGCCACTAGTAAGGCTGGCATCGTTGTCTTTGAGATCAGTAAGACGGTCATTACTTGAATCACCACCGGCATTAGTACTAGTCAGTAGTTGATTCAACAGAGCGCTTTGATTAGGGTCAATACTCAGTGTACAACTAGCACTGGGTACTAGCACACTGGCTGCATTTCCTCCCGCTAAACCACTAAATTGATACAAGCCTGCCTCATTTTCTGGTGTGGAAGCTAGATCCGCCAAAGTAGTGGTGGTCACTGAGTTGCTACCACATTGCAGTTTAACTTGTACTCCAGCAATACCAGTTTCAGTAGCGTCTTGCAAACCATTACCGTTGCTATCTAACCAAACCCTGTCACCAATAGTACTAGGAGCAATAGTCACGCTCACATCATTTGCGATGACTTGTAAGGATAACTCAGGAACCCGTCCACCAAAGTTATTAGTATAGATATCACCTGTTGAAGCGGCAGTAACTTTACCATTCACATCAAGATCAGGTGTGCCGCCGATATTGCCTGTTGGACTTAGTTGTACTAATACTGATTTTCCGCCACTAGCACCGGTTAAGGCTGGTGTGGTGAAGCGTAAACCAGTAATTGATTCAGGGGGTAAAGCGCCACAGCTAAGTGGTGATTGGCTAGTACAAGCAGTCCAGGTGGTCGTCCCTGTACCAGTAGCACTACCACCTGCATATTTATTACCGTTATTCACATACATTAGATAACACAAGTCACCTGCTGCGGGTACTTTACCGACCGCTTGATTGCTCTCATGGCAAGGATCTTGTTGGATCGTATTAGACGCAGCATTAGTCGCATAGAACACTTCGCTATGGCTAGCCGTGATTTTGCTTACCGCATAAATACCATTGAATTTGCTGCTTGGGTAGCGAGTGCTGGCTAAGCCACTGGAGTTTTGGCCATTACCATCATTGTTATAAGGCAGAATATCAATGAAGTCACCGCTGCTATAATCCTCACCCCCTAAATTGGTATACACCAATTCAAACTCAAAGGGTTCGTTTCTGCCATGTATAGGGTGGTCGACAGCTTTGAAGACATCTAAGCCTAAATTCGCCAAGATATTCAGTTGGTAGCTCGCCGCTACAGGGTCGCTAGCAGTATCTGCATCTGCACCATCTGGGTTAATATCAGAATAGAGAGTAGCATTATTAATAAAGGTACCTGTGGTTAGCTTGGGGTTAACATCAACGCTATAACGAATTAAAGGCAACTGATCACCCGTATTCAAATCAGCAAAATTCCATTGGATAGAGCGGGGATTGGTATTTTCTGCCGAACTTAAACTAACATTGGGGGTAGAAGCTAAATAGTCAGCATGAGTTAGCCATGTCGTTCCACCATCGACGGAAAAACGCTCAGAGCCAAGCACATAATCAGTACCTACTGGCAAACTATCTGTAAGCGAGGCTGTCGTAATACTGGGATTCCAACTCCCAAAGACTTCCGGTTTGAGAGTAAATTGGACTCGATCACCACCTCGTACTACTTTGAGGCCACGTGGCTCGGTGTATTTCTCCAAAGCAATGGAAGACGGGGCAAGTACAACCCGATCTGCATCGTAGCCTGCATAAGAGAAACCTACATTATCAGGGTCAATCGAAATATAACTCATGTCCTTCCAAGAGCCCCAAGTACCCATAGAGCCATCATTGCGGATAGCCATATAATTGGGTAAATAAGTAACTCCTGTGGTCGAGTTGGTATAGCCTTTTGCAGATGGCTTAATCTTTAAAAGATGATTGGTGATAAAAGCCATTCGGGTAGTTGTAGGGTCAAGGCTAAGCAAAAAGTTCTTATTTAAAACAGTTTGCATGCGTAATTTACTGACCTTAGCTACTCCCCCTATTAAGGCTGGATCAGTGACCCAATCATTGGGGGCATCTGGTAAGTGACTAGTCTGATTCACACCATCTAGGACAAATTTTCCGTCACTGTTAACATCATCTTCACAGGTTTCATCACGCTGTGCGAGCAAGCCTGAATGGGGATCATCTGAGTATAAGTAGGTTATTAAGCCTAATTTATCTGCACTATACGTATTTACTTCTGGTCCCCAACTAACAATGTTAGGGTTATATTCAGTGTGATTCCAAGCGTACCCTAAATCCATACGATTGGGTTCAGCGAGACCGACGTATTCGAATTGGTCAGTATCAAGTTTTTCGCACAATTGTGACCTAGCACCATCAATAAAGCGATAATCCCAAATATTTAGTAGGATTGGAATAATCGCACCTGGTGCATATTTCTTTTCTCCGGTTTTGCTGGGAGGCCAAGGGCCGTCAAAACCTTTCGCGGCAGTCCAACCGCCTGGTGTGATATAGATTAGTGGATAAGTAACATAATCAGGGAAGGGTTCACCCTGACCATTATAATTCAGTAGATTATTATGACTGGCATCTTCGGTGGAAACAGGATTAAAACCTAATACAGTCGGACTACTACCCGCTCCAGCTGTTGCGTCATACACACCGACTGAGTTCACAGTCTGTACAGTACAAGGACCAGGTGAGCAGTTTTGATGATTAGCAATATCTTCAGGATTGCTATACCAAATATTGATACGTAATTCGATTAAGTTGGAGTCATTATTTGGGTCGCGAACATCAATATTTTTCAGGTCAATCGCAATATTTGGATCGTTTATTCCATCTGGTGTCAGGTTTGGCCCTAATTGGTCGAGAATATGATTCACTTGGGTGCAGGTGACGCTAGCATTAGGCCCATGATCACCAACTAGTTCGCAAGCTGGTTTTTTAGGATCCCATGTGTATAGTACCGCGCCCGTGGACACACTGATGGGTACACCTGAACTAGCAGTGACGGTTTTGCTATTATTGTTATTGTCATCGGTATAATGATCGAGCAGTGAGTAATCCTGTTCAAAATCACCCCCTGCTTCATTCGGTGCATCGGCTAACATTGAGCCTTTCTGATATTTTACTTTAATCACATATTCAACCACTGAACCATCGGTAGTGCCATCTGCGCCCTTGGCTGCAGGTGCAATGTAGAGCGGTTTTCCAGTTGTTGGATCAAGTGCGGTCACTTGTAATTCTTTCGTAGTATCAACTCGGAAATTAGCAGTAACGGTTACATCGGTGGGGCCAGCAGTCGCAACATTTGAGCCTTGTGCTTGAGAGGAAACAGTTGCACTCACATGTTGATCATTCAGGGTAATTTGACTGCCATCATAAGAGGCAGCAAGCGCACGAGCTACAGGATAAATAGCCCGCGTAGTGCCTTCTACCGCAGGGCCAAGATTGCAGAAGAGGGTGCGTTTATCCGTTGAAATACTAGAAACGGGATTCACTTCTTTGGGGTCGGTTTTACAACCTGTGGGAATCTCAATCCACGCTTGACGTTTGTCGAGTTGTACCGTACTGGTTAGGCTTGGAACATCCTTATCATTTACTGAGACCTCAACTAAATAAGTAATTGAATCTTGTAAACGAGTAACAGAGTTATCTTCGTTGGCATCTAGACCAGCAGTGGCTAAACTGCCATCCCACGTAGTGCTATCAAAGGGTTCTGAACCCGTTTTAGCCACTGAAATCGTTGTATTTACCACAGGAACAGCTGTATTGCCTGCTGCGTAGACTTCAGGGCTGAACCCTAGAATGAGGAGAATATTCAGAAAGAGGGGAGCTAAAACTAAAAAGCGCGCCCCATAGATAGCGCGTACAGCAAGTTTTCGTTTCATTATTATTGCCTAGCCCGTTTTTATTATAAATTCAACAGTAGCATGTAAAAGGAGCAAACTAGACAGATATTGCCGACCACTGGCTGATGCGTACCTGAATAAATCGATTTTACTTTTCAAAGAAGACCAAGCTTAATGATCTTCTTCAGAAGTATTTTCATGAAACTCATTGATTTTTTCATAAGCTCAACCTAGAACTAAAGCATCAGCTCGTATTGAAATGAGTAAACTTCGGGTAAACAGCGCATGATAGCTAAATGGTTCAAACTTAAACGACTGCAAGGATGGAGTAGTTAAGAATGGCAAAGCAAGTGCCTTCCTTAATGCTATTAGGCTGGTTAGGGAGCGCTTTGCTATTAGCAGCCTGTGAAGATAAACAGGTTAAAGCGACGCAAGTTATCCAAGAGTTAAAAGTCCCAGAACGTGCTTCGTCTATCTATATCACCGATCAAGTGACTATCGCGGGGCAAGCCTTATCATTATGGTTTGATACAGAGCGTTGTCAGCTGCAAGCCAAGCATCCAAAGTTAAAAATCGAGCCGATTTGGTTAAAAGTCAAAGCCCCTTGTTATTTTATTAAATCTCCTGGAACCGATACGGTACAAGTGTATCAGCGAGATAAAATGAGCCGTGTCTTAGCGGTGGTGGGTACACCAACTCAAGAGGTAGTTGCTAGCAAGCGTTGTGGGACTGAAGTAGAAGGGGTAGTGATTGACGCTTCAGGCAAGATGCGCGCTTCGAATGTATTGCACCGTGGTGCTAGCCTTTGTGCGGATCAAGGCTTAGAAAATGCGCAATATGAAATTTTTGCTAGAGATTAGTGATACTCAGCCTCAATTAACATCACAAAACTATTCGGTAGGGTGTGCGGATAGCGACGGCGTAATTGGTCACGTACCGCAAAAGCTGTGTAGCGTTCTTTATAACGCCCAATTCGAACTTTAAATAATACCCCTTTACGGGTGCGTAATTCACGAATATGGGCAGCGGTATAACCATCCTTTTTTAAAGCAGCACGTAAATCATAGGCCTGTTTAGAGTTATAGCCCGTGAAGACTTGTACTGTGTAATAGCCACGACTTAAGCGTGGCGGGTATTGCTGATCATAGCTATAACTAGGCTTAGGCACACCCGTATCGTCGCTATATAGATTATCGTTGTATTCTTCTAGCACTTGGCCTTGAGTGTTTTGGCGTTGTTGTTGTTGAGGTGGATTGGGTTCGGTTACCCAAACATCAGCATCAGTATCTTCAGGTTCGCGGTAATAACTTGCATTGGATGCAACAGGCTCTGTGTAATCCGCTTGATAGTTGGTGTAATCCTGCCCCTTATTAAAATTAAAACTATTTGGGATCGTGCGGGTGAAAAAGCTAGCACCTTTAGCATTAATAAATAAGGCGAATCCTACCACCACCACTACAATGAGGAGGACATGCCAAAATTTAAACTCACCGCTTTGTTTGGACAGAAGGGGCAACAGTCGTTTCACTCAAATTCCTGTTTTGGCTGGGTCAGCTTAAAGGGGATTATGCCATAGATTAGTGCAAATACAGCGACCGCCGATAGGGGAATTCATCAGCGCTTACCTTGAATTTGCCGATTTTGTCCCCTATATGCATAGATAGTCAAAGTGTTAGCTTTTAAAAAAGTTTTATGAGGGATAATCCACATGAGAATGGATAAACTGACCAGCAAATTCCAACTTGCTCTACAAGACGCGCAGTCGCTTGCTTTAGGGCGTGATCAACAATTTATTGAACCGATTCATTTAATGGCGGCTTTACTGGATCAAGACGGGGGTTCAGTGCGTGGTTTATTGACCAAGGCCGATGTGAACGTTAACCAATTGCGGTCGCGCTTGAGTCAAGAAATTGAGCGTTTGCCCACCGTAACAGGCGGTGATGCCGGTTCGGTATCGGTATCGAATGACTTGGCGCGCCTGTTGAATGTGACTGACAAAATCGCTCAGCAACGTAAAGATCAATACATCACCTCTGAAGTATTTGTGTTAGCGGCCTTGGAAGACAAAAGCACGCTGGGCAATTTATTGCGTGAAACTGGTGCTACGAAAGGGGCAGTGGAGAAGGCGATTGAGACCATGCGTGGCGGACAAACCGTGAATGATCCGAATGCCGAAGATCAACGCCAAGCTTTGCAGAAATATACCATCGACATTACTGAGCGCGCTGAGCAAGGCAAGATTGACCCGATTATTGGGCGCGATGAAGAAATTCGCCGCATGGTGCAAATTCTGCAACGCCGTACAAAAAATAATCCGGTGGTCATTGGTGAGCCAGGGGTCGGTAAGACGGCCTTAGTGGAAGGTTTGGCGCAGCGTATCGTAAATGGTGAAGTACCCGAAGGCATTAAAGGCAAGCGCTTATTGTCCTTGGATTTGGGCGCTCTGTTGGCGGGCGCAAAATTCCGTGGCGATTTTGAAGAGCGTTTGAAAGCGGTGTTAAATGACATCGCCAAAACCGATGGTAATGTGATTTTGTTCATCGACGAGATTCACACTTTAGTGGGTGCAGGTAAAGCGGATGGTGCTTTGGATGCAGGCAATATGCTTAAACCGGCTTTGGCACGTGGCGAATTGCACTGTGTGGGCGCGACCACTTTAGATGAGTATCGCCAATACATTGAAAAGGATGCTGCTTTAGAGCGTCGCTTCCAGAAAGTTATGGTCGATGAGCCAAGCGTGGAAGATACGATTGCGATTTTGCGCGGCCTGCAGGAAAAGTATGAGGTGCATCATGGGGTGGAAATTACTGACCCCGCTTTGGTGGCAGCAGCTACTTTGTCACATCGTTATATTACCGACCGCAACTTGCCGGACAAGGCGATTGACCTGATTGATGAGGCTGCTTCACGCATCCGCATTGAAATTGATTCCAAACCAGAGGCATTGGATATTCTGGATCGGCGCTTGATTCAATTAAAAATTGAGCGGGAAGCGCTGAAAAAAGAGAAAGACGAAGCCTCGATTAAGCGCCTGAATAATTTGCAGGAAGAGATTACTCGCCTTGAAAAAGAGTCCTCCGATTTAGGTGAAGTGTGGAAAGCTGAAAAAGCGGCCATGCAAGGTACTACCCATATCAAAGAAGAGTTGGATCAAGCGCGGATTGAGTTTGATACTGCTAAACGTGCGGGCAATTTGCAGCGCATGGCCGAATTACAATATGGGCGAATTCCTGAGTTAGAAGCGCAATTAAAGCAAGCGGATACAGCGGCAGGCGCTACTAGCGAACAGCCAAAACTAGTGCGCAATCGCGTCACGGAAGATGAAATCGCAGAAATCGTAGCGCGTTGGACAGGGATTCCCGTTAGCAAAATGATGGAATCTGAACGCGATAAGTTATTACGCATGGAAGATGAATTACGCAAACGTGTCATCGGTCAGGAAGAGGCGGTAACCGCTGTTTCCAATGCGATTCGCCGTGCACGTGCCGGTTTGTCTGATCCGAAGCGCCCCAGTGGTTCATTCTTATTCTTAGGGCCAACGGGTGTGGGTAAGACGGAGTTGACTAAGGCTTTGGCGACTTTCTTATTCGATAGCGACGATTCTATGGTGCGGATTGATATGTCCGAGTTCATGGAAAAGCATTCCGTGGCTCGTTTAATTGGTGCTCCTCCAGGGTATGTCGGCTATGAAGAAGGTGGTTATTTAACCGAAGCGGTACGTCGCCGTCCTTACTCGGTGATCTTGATGGATGAGGTCGAAAAAGCACATCCCGATGTGTTTAATGTGTTGTTGCAAGTTCTCGATGATGGCCGCTTAACTGATGGGCAAGGCCGCACCGTTGACTTCCGCAATACCGTAATCGTGATGACTTCAAATCTAGGCTCAAATCTAATTCAAGACATGGCAGGCGAGAAAAACTATGACGCTATGAAATCTGCTGTCATGAATGAGGTCGGTAAACATTTCCGCCCCGAATTCATTAACCGGATTGACGAGGTGGTCGTTTTCCATCCATTAGATCAGGCCGAAATTCGCCAGATTGCGGATATTCAATTGAATAACTTGCGGAAACGTTTAGCTGCGCGCGAATTGAATATCGAATTTACCGATGCAGCGATGGATCATATTGCCTCAGCGGGTTTTGATCCTGTTTATGGTGCACGCCCCTTAAAACGTGCGATTCAACAGCAAGTGGAAAATCCATTAGCGCAAGAAATCTTGGCAGGGAAATTCTTGCCGGGTGAAACGATTAAAGTGGATGAAAAAGAGGGCTTGCTGGTGTTTGATGAGACGGTGAGTAAGTACTAGCCTATTAGGTTACTTCATTTGGAGCGCCGCTTTTTAGCGGCGTTTTGCTTTGTAGAGCTTCGTTTTCAGGGTGATTGATCATCACTGCAACACAGCTTCATTGACATCTTCCCCACCCGAAAGGGCGAGAATTCCTCCAGCGAGCCGCTCATGTCCGAGCGCGAGAATGTTCTGTGCTGCATTAATATCTCTATCATGCAGCGCCCCATACTCAGAGCATGACCATTCTATTATTCGCAAGCCTGCTCTACCTTTCGGGGTGTGGGGGGCTAAGGCAGCCGCAACACAAACAGGCTTGGGTGGTGTACTTTTCGTTACCTGATTCACCTCAAACGCCATTCGTTCAAGGAGAGGTTTGTGCTTATCCTTGATGCGAGCTTTTAAGGTTTTGAGGTGGGCTATTTCTGCCATGCTATTGATTATACTATAAATAGAAGCTCATCCAAAGATTCAGCGGCTTGCGCCGATAGCCTTAACCTCCACCTGAAGGATGGTGCTTTACAGGTTCTTAGGTAAGCTCGCTCATCACAAGCTTAAGCTGGTTAATTTTTTTTCAAAATGAGTTGTTTAATTTATAAACATTTTGCTATATTAAAAAAAATTAAAATTATTCTAACTTATTGAAAGTAGAGGGTACAGCTATGGATAAACCTATTGTTATTAGTGAGCAACTCCAAGCGCAGCTAGCACAGGCCACTGCACAAATAGAGGAGCTAAAGAAAAAAAATGAAAAAGAAAAAGTAGACATGGCCTCAAAAGCTATGGGGCTAAGTTTATCAGTATCGGACTTGCAAGCGCTTAAGGATAAAATTAAAGAGGCTGATGACGCGGCTGAAGCTGGGCAGTATTCAAAAGCACGTTTACAATTGAAGGCTGGCGTTTCTACCATAGCACAAGCCGATCAATATGCTTATGATCTTCTTGCCATTCTTCCAAAATAAGCTCGTGACCGCTTAATCATTCTCATAGCTACAGCTCCATGATTGCCTAAATTCAGGAGCTGTAGTGTATGCTATTTCAAATCGATCAATTAGCACTGAGCTACGCTAAGGGCTGTCAACCTTTAAAGCTTGTTGATAGGGTATTGATTCTTTTTCCAGTTTCTAAATATCCCATTTGCCAAAGCTGTACCTGCGAGAATTACCACACAACCCACAATCATGTCCCAAGTAATCGGCTCATGTAAAAGCAGAGTGCCCCAAATCATTGCAAATAAGGGAATCATATAAGTAACGGTGACAGCACGGGCTGCACCCAACATCCGAATCAAGCGGAAATACATTAAATAAGCTAAAGCAGTCGAGAAAACGGCTAAAGCCACTAGCGCTAAAATGGCTTTTAAAGAGGGTAAAGCGGCGGGCAGGCTAAAAGGCAATAAAGGAATAAACACTAAAGTCGCGGCTAATTGGCTACCCACAGCGATCACGACTGAGGAAACACCGACTAACCTACGTTTTATGTAATTAGCGGAGATCGCATACAGTAAGGCAGCTGTTAAGCTCGCTAGTACGGCTAACCAAAAGTGAGGGTTGGAAGTAGACGTATGCCAGCCTAAAAGGATGCCGACCCCCGTAAAGCCTAATAAAAAGCCGCCAATTTGTGCTGAAGATAGCTTTTCTTTATTGATACCTAGTAATACTAGTAACACCCCAAATAAAGGCACAGTTGCATTTAGAATTGAGGTGAAGCCGCCGGTTAAAATAGTTGTGGCATAGGCAAAGCCTAAAAAGGGTAGAGCAGAATTAAAAATACCAACTACCAATAAAGCCTTAGCATTTTTTTGCAAATCCGCTAGTAAGCCTTGATGGATTAAAACGGGTAATAGTACTAAACCAGCTAATAAAACGCGCCAAGCAATTAACCAAATGGGGCCAAATTCAGGCACAGCGACACGCATAAATAAAAAAGAAGCGCCCCAGAGCGCTGCTAAAACAATCAGCTCAAAAAAATAACGCAAATTCATGTGGTGCACACTTTTTATAAAAGGGTTATAAGACTTCGAAATTATAAAGTTTGAAGCTTTAAGGGAGTTGAGGCTTGCGGACTTCAAATTTAATAGGCTATGCCTCTAGCCTATTAGAAACATAGCATTAACTTATTTTAGCAGGATTAAACTACTTAACGGCAATCCAGAATGCGTGTATTCAATAAGAGCACGCCTGAGGCATAAGCTGGATGGCGTTCTTTAGCAACGAATTGGCAAGTTTGATATTGACCGGGTAAAGCTTGGTCAGGCAAGATTTCGACCGAGATGGTTTGTGCAGGCTCTATATAATCATTACCACGCGCCACATACTGCACCACTACACTCAGGCGATAGGTAAACATTCTACCCGTGGCCGCCCCTCGACCTATATCGACTCGGTTCGCGGCTTGAACAGTACCCGTGAATACATATTGTGGCTCGCCATCACTTGGAGATGAGTGCGTTTCTGGCATTGGCATACCAGCGCAAGCAGTCAAGCAAATAGCTAATGCGACTGAGCTGAGTAGTTGTTTCATGTGGTTAAGTCTCTGCAGTAATTTATTAATAAGCCCAAACTTAAGCTTTAATCAAAAGGGTTTTACCGCCGCAAAAATGACAATCAGGATCAGCAGTACGCCCGGAATTTCATTAAAATAACGATACCATTTATGGCTATGCTGGTTCTCGCCACTACGGAAATTTAGCATGATTTTCCAGCAGAAATAATGATAAGCGATGAGAAACAGGATTAGCAGTGCTTTGGCGTGAAACCAACCCATCTGTAAAATTACCCCCTCACTAAGGATAATCATCCAAATCCCAAATACAGCTGTAAGCACTGCCCCAATCGTCATAATGCCGAATAAGCGTCGTTCCATTACTTTGAAGAGTTCAAAGCTAGAGTGATTCTCTGGCATTGCGTGGTAAACATATAAACGTGGCAGGTAAAACAAACCCGCAAACCATGTCACCAAAAAGATGATATGGAAGGCTCTAATCCATTCGTACATAAATCTTCCTAAGTTTTAGAGCAAGGTTTTAATGCGTTCGCGCATATCGTCGACTTTAAAATCGCCTAATTGCTGGAGGACGATTTTGCCATCACCGGATACCAAAAAATTGGTCGGGGTTACGCGCACGCCACCGAAGGCTTTAGCCAGCACACCACCTTGATCCCAAGTGATGTCGTAGTTCATGCCTTTTTGCTCACGCATGGTTTTAATCAAAGGTAGTTCGTCGTATTCCATGGCAATAGCTAAAATCTTGAAGCCATCTTTGCCAAATTCATTTTGTAGCTCAACTAGCTGTGGGATTTCTTTCACACAGCCCGAACAACTAGTGGCCCAAAATACCGCTAAGTAGGGCTTACCTTTCAATTGCTCAGTGGCAATTTTAGTGCCGTCAATCGTGGTAAGTTCGGCATTGGGGGCTGCTTGTGTGCCCTTACTTGGCATCAACAAAAAGAACAAGCCAGCACCAACAATCACCGCCAAAATCAATAAAGCTTTAATATCGAGTTTCATAGTCAAAACTTGTGAATCAAAAAGGATGGGGTATTATACAAAAGATTCTAATGAATAGAGATAAAGGACTACTGTGAAAAAGGTTGCTGTTGTTGGGGCTACCGGTTACACCGGTGTCGAGCTATTACGCTTATTGGTCAATCACCCGCAAGTGCGTGTCAGCCAAGTGACTTCGCGTGAAAACGCAGGTACGCGAGTTGATGCGATGTTCCCCAATCTGCGCGGCTTTTTGGACTTAGATTTCACAGCGCCTGAAGTCGAGCAATTAGCAGATAATGATGTGGTATTCTTCGCCACCCCCAATGGGGTTGCAATGAAGAGTGCACCGGCTTTATTAGAAGCAGGCACTAAAGTCATTGATTTGGCGGCAGACTTTCGGATCAAGAATATTGATGTCTGGGAAAAATGGTATGAAATGAAACATGCCTGCCCAGAGCTGGTTGAAGAAGCAGTCTATGGCCTACCTGAATTGAATAGAGCTGAGATTGCTAAAGCGCGCTTGATTGCAAATCCGGGCTGCTATCCAACAGCCGTGACGCTTGGTTTAGTGCCACTGATTGAACAAGGCTTAGTTGATTTAGACATTATTGCCGATACTAAATCGGGTGCAAGTGGAGCAGGGCGTAAGGCTAGCGTAGCGCATTTGCTTTGTGAATCCGCCGATAGTTTCAAAGCCTATGGGGTTTCTGGGCATCGCCATCAACCTGAAATCGCGCAAACTTTAACTAAGCTTGCGGGTAAGCCAGTGGATTTAACCTTTGTACCCCATTTGCTGCCGATGATTCGCGGGATTCATGCGACTTTATATGCAGATTTGACCGCGAGTGGTCAAGATGCGACTTCCCTACAAGCACTTTATGAAGAGCGTTACCAAGGTGAAGCGTTTGTCGATGTCATGCCCTTTAAATCCCATCCAGAAACACGTTCAGTGCGTGGTGCGAACACTTGTCGGATTGCGTTACATCAACCTCAAGGTGGCAAGCGCTTGGTAGTACTTTCAGTAATAGACAATCTGGTTAAGGGTGCTGCGGGGCAGGCTGTGCAAAATATGAACTTAATGTTTGGTTATCCAGAAACCACTGGTTTGCTAAGTCCGGGCTTATTGCCTTGATAAACTACGTTAAACTTGTATGAGTCTTGAGTATCGAATCGATCACCGAGGCGTTGTGCAATTACAGGCAGCGCGCCAACGCAATCTCTGTTGGCCGTTGTTAGTGGTTTTATTATTACTGTTATTAGTGGTGACCGCGTGGCTATATGTCAGTGGGTATTTAACCCCTGTTGATTCCACAAGTGGCACACAAGCGCTTTCCCTGCGTGGCAAAATGAATGAGCAAGCGCGCTTATTGGAAGAGCAACAGCAACACATCATTAAACTCGAAAGCCAAGCCGCCTCTGCTACCCGTTCTGAACAAGTTCAAGCGACTGCCAATGTAGAGTTACAGCGAAAACTAGAGCTCGCTGAAACAGAGTTAGCGAATGCAAAAGACAATTTGCTGCTCTATGAAGAGATTCTTTCCCCGAAAGATGTTGAGGCTGGTTTATCTATTCGGCACTTTGGGTTAAAGCCGCGTCTGGTTGATCTAGAGGGCAATAAACTACCGCATGAACGTTTTTATCAGTATCAGTTAGTGCTGGCGAATGTGCGTGGCAATGAGGCTGGTGTGGCGGGTCGCTACAATCTAGAGATCAAAGGTTTAAAAGCGGGTGCGAAAGTAAATCTACAACTTGATAGCCTGCGCATGAAATCCACTGAGCAGAATCAAGATGTTAATCACTTTTCTTTGAAGTATTATCAGCGCTTCGAGGGGATTATTGAGTTACCGCCCGAGTTTACTCCAGAGCAAGTCATCGTGACTTTGCGGCCTGAGTCAGGTGCGAATTCAGTAACGAAGAGCTATGATTGGCAATCATTTAATTTATCTAAAAAATCTGCAGCAAGTAAGGAGTAAAAGTCAATGTTTGGTAAGAGTAATCCGAAGGCGAATCCACCAGCGACTACCAATAATGCAGTGGCACCCGCTGTTACCACCAACACCAACAATACTGAGCAAAAAGGTAACCGTAGTGCGCGGATTGATACTTTAATTGGTCGTGGTACTACCATCGATGGCGATTTGACCTTTTCAGGTAATCTGAATATTGAAGGTACAGTCAAAGGTAATCTGACAGCGGAAAACGATGATTCTACCTTGATTCTAAGTGAGCAAGGCCGTATTCAAGGTGAAGTTCGTGTTTCTAGCATGCTCTTGAATGGTTCGATTGATGGTGATGTGTTTGCCAATGGCAAAGTAGAGCTATTTGAGAAAGCGCGCATCTGTGGCGATGTGTATTACAACTTGCTCGAAATGGCAGTGGGTGCTGAAGTGAATGGCAAGTTAGTACGTCAAAAGCCGAATGATGCAAGTAAATTACCTCCACCGAAAGCACCAGAACCGCTCAATGGCTAACTAATCTTGCTAGAAAAGAGGCTTTATTGACCCTGCTTTCGGCAGGTGCTACCGTCGTCTTCATCTTGATTTAGAACAGTTTGCAGGAGTTTTTACATGAGCGTAGCAATGGCATCTCCGCTGGTTTTTACTAATGCTGCGGCAGCGAAAGTAAAACAGTTGATTGATGAAGAGAACAATCCAGCTTTAATGCTGCGGGTGTTTGTGACAGGCGGTGGTTGCTCTGGTTTCCAATATGGTTTTACCTTCGACGAAGCAGAAGGTGATGGCGACACTATGGTGGAAAATGGTGGTGTGAAGCTACTGATTGACCCCATGAGCTTCCAATATATGGTCGGTGCAGAAATCGACTATACCGAAGGTTTAGAAGGTGCGCAGTTTGTCATTCGCAATCCGAATGCAACCACAACTTGTGGCTGTGGCTCTTCTTTCAGTCCATAGTTTTAAGCGCGCTGAAGTTTCTTTTCCAACCCCTCCTCAAATAGGAGGGGTTTTGTTTTGTAAGCCGGCTAACCGGTATTTCTCAAGCCTGCTGCAATGGCATTAATCGTCCGCAACAAGGCTTCTAGCCAAGGTGAAGCTTCAGTGCTGTGGGTTAAATGCTCGCGATGCCGACGCAACAAAGTCACTTGAATATTATTCAAAGGGTCCAGATAAGGATTACGCCGCAACACAGAGTATTGCAATAAAGGCGTATCATCCATCAGGCGCGCTTGCTGAGTAATTAGCAAAATTTCACTCACGGTTAGTTCAAACTCAGCCCGAATCGTTGCATAGAGCTGCTTGGCTATTTCCTGATTTTCTACCAAAGAAGCATATTCACGCGCTATATCCATTTCGGCTTTGAATAAACCCATCTGTGTATTACCAAGCAATGACTTAAAGGCAGGCCAATTAGTATGCATGTCACGCAGACGCTCTAAGCCATCGGGGTATTTTTGGCGGAAACGGGTAAGAGCTGTGCCGATTCCATACCAGCCGGGCAAAGTATGTCGGGCTTGTGCCCAGCCAAACACCCAAGGAATCGCACGGATTGAGGATTTATCCCGCACAGTTTGTTTCCGATGTGAGGGACGTGAGCCTAAATTGAGTTGACCAATTTCTTGTACAGGGGTGGCTTCATAAAAGTAATCCATCAAGCCAGGAGTGCGATCAGTCAGTTCGCGATAGCTATATTCGCCTGTAGCTGCAATTTCATGCATGGCCGCATGATAGGATTCACTATAAGCAGCACGCGGTAGCACTAAACCTGCACTCGCTTTCAAGAGTCCGGTTGCACCTACGCCTAATTCATAGACAGCCGTTTCTAGATTACTGTATTTAGCGGCGAGAACTTCACCTTGTTCGGTGAATTTGATTTGCCCGCGCACTGTATTGGGCGGTTGAGCCACAATCGCTTCATGAGTGGGGCCACCGCCACGTCCTACCGTGCCGCCACGCCCGTGGAATAAGCGGCAAGTAATGCCATATTTATCCGTTAAACCTAAGACTTCTTTTTGTGCATTATACAAATTCCAGTTGGAGGCTAAGATGCCGCCATCTTTACAGGAATCGGAGTAGCCGAGCATGACTTCTTGTAAATTCCCCGAAGCTTTCAATAGGGCTTGATAGCTCGGATTCTCGAATAAGTTGGTGAGAACACTAGTAATATGTTTTAAGTCTTCGATAGTTTCAAAGAGTGGTGAAACCCGAATATTACAAAACAGCTGGCGTTCTGTTGTATAGCCAATTAAGCCCGCCATTTTTGCTAGCAACATCACCTCCATAATGTGACTAGCGTGATGCGTCATAGAGATGACATAAGTACCAAAGATTTCTGCTCCTGCTTCGGCACGCATTTCGGTCATCGTATCGAAGACTTCTAAAGCTTCAGCGGTACGGGCAGTGAGCTCAGGTCGATAAGGCATGGGCAGGCGGTTGCGTTGAATCAGCTCCGCGAGTAAGGCAATGCGCTCAGCTTCGGGTAGTTCTAAATAGTTACCACATAAACCTGCAAGATTCAGAATCTCTGCCACTGTCTCACTGTGGATAGTTGATTCTTGGCGAATATCCAATTGATACAGGCCAAAACCACAGGTTTCTACCAAACGAATTAAATCACGTAACTCTCGCCCAGCCAGTAAGCCATCATTATGACTACGCAGTGAATCATAAATGAGCTTAAGTTCGTGTAAGAACACATCGGCATTGTGGTAAGACTCTAAAGGCAAAACCGCCGATTTATTCGCAAGGCGGGCACGTACCACTTCTAAGGTATTTTTTAAGCGGTAGCGCATAATGGTGAGTAAGCGCCGATACGGTTCTTCAAGCAGTTGATCTGTCCGCTTGGCCAGGAGGCGATTGCCCATCTGCTCATTAATTTTGTCTAGATAAACCGAAAATTCAGCAGAAGGTGTAATAAATTCGGTGGAGTGGGACAGCGAATCACGCAGCACGTCCACACGCTCAATGTATGCATATAAAGCTTCACTCATCCCTAAGCGAATCGCATTGCGGGTCACTGCTGCCGTCACAAAAGGATTGCCATCACGATCCCCACCAATCCACGAACCAATGCGTAAAAAACTCGGCACAGTCACTTGCTGATTGCCGTAGGCATAACGCATGGCGCGCTCAAAGAAACGATAGAGTAGGGGAATCGCATCAAATAAGCTTTCACGAAAATAATACAAGCCGTAGTTCACTTCATCTTCGACAGTCGGCTTGCGTGTGCGAACTTCATTGGTGCGCCAGAGCATTTGAATCTGACCCTTAATTTGGCGTAAGAGTGCGGCTTTCTCTTCTTCGCCACCGTCCTCTAAGGACTCTAGCTGATTAATCATTAAGAAAATATGGCGCTGAATTCCCATTAAAGTCCGGCGACGTGCTTCGGTCGGGTGAGCAGTGAAGACAGGGATATAACGCAACTGATTCATCAAGTTTTGCATTTGTTCGGCGGTCACGCCCTCATCGCGTAACTCTACGACGGTACGCCGGGCTGAACCTTTCCATAGGAGAGGATCGTCGCCATGTGCGAATTTGCGGCGGCGTTCGCGCTCGCGGAAATCTTCTTCCACAATATTTGAAATCACGTAGAAGGTATTAAAGGCACGAATGATTTTCTCAATATCTTTTACGTCTAATTGCAGAATGAACTGCATGAGCTCTTCACGAAGAGCCGGATCGTCTTTTTGGCGTAATTGAATGTAGCCACGCCGTAGTTTCTCAACAGCTTCATACAGCGCTTGACCTTCTTGTTCACGGAGGATTTCACCAAGTAGCTCACCAAATTGGCGAACCCGGGCTTCTAATTCTTTGAGATTGGCTAGTTCATAGGGAGCGGCATAAGGGGCATTGATCTGCATAGTAGAGCCTTTTTTCTAGCGGGTTGGAGCTTTGATTATGCACCAGCTTTTATAAGGGAACTATGGAAATTCAATTGTCATAAATTTGGACTAAACTTAGTCTAAAGGCTTAAATTTAAAACTTTTGTTGCAATGCACAAAAATACATTGACAGCCTATTAGAACTTCGTTATTGTGCACTGCATCAAATGCTGGAAAGCACTAAAGATTCTGAGATTAAAATCAGCCACCTGTACTGACACACTAAGGGATATACGACCATGCAAAACGCTATGATGGATCTATTCAAACAATTAAATGACAACGCTATGAGCTCTGCAAAACGCGTTGGCGAATTAAACATGAAAACTTTCGAAACTTTAACTGCCAAGCAAACTGCTTTATTGAGCAGCTGTTTCGAAGCGGGCACTAAAAATGCTGATGCTTTAGCAAAAGCCAAAGACCCTAAAGAAGTTTTCACTCTGCAACAAGAAGTTCTGAAATCTTGTGGCGAAAAATGGTTAGCTAATGTACGTGAAGCGGCTGAGCTGTTAACCGCTACTCGTGATGAGTTAGTTGCTATTGCTGAAGAAGCTGCTAAATATGCTTCTCAAACGACTGAAAAAGCGACTGAATTAAGCAAGCAAGCTTTAACTGACAATATGGAAAAAGCTTCTGCAGCAGTTGAAAAAGCAATGGCTAAAGCAACTGCTTTAACTCAAGAAGCTGCTACTGCTGGTAAAGAAGCTGCTGACAAAGCTATTGCTGCTGGTAAAGATGCAACTGACAAAGCTGTTGCTGCTACTAAAGAAGCTGCTGACAAAACAGTTGCTGCTACTAAGAAAGCTGCTGAAGACGTTAAATCAGCTTAATACAAGTTTGAACCAGCGACTGAGCACACTCCTCTCCTCCTCCTCTTGTGCTCAGTTGCTGAAATTATTTAATTACCCGCTAATAGCGGGTAATTTTTTGCCTATTGAAAACTACTTTAAAAAAGCTAGTCAGTGATTGCAAGGCGCTTCTAAAGACAGTGCTTAATCGCGTTTTCCTAAAGGAGACATGGTTTTCAGAATGTCTTGCTGCATCTTATTCCAAGCTTGCAGGTTTTGTTCACTCAGTTTTAACCAGTTATCTAAAGGTGTACCGGCTAAAGCACGATGCATCTGTTCACTAATGGCTTGTTGCTGATTATTGAAGAGTTGCATGCTTTGCTCCATGAAAGAGCTAAAACCTTGTTGAGTGGTTACGCCGTAGTTGCGAATAAATTTAGAAAGCAGGTCGCTGCTAAATAACGGTTTGCCGCCAGATTCTTGTTCCATAATAATTTGCAGCAGAATACTGCGGGTGATGTCTTCGCTGGTTTGGCGATCGACGACTTGAAAAGGTATTTCATTCATCACTAATTCGCGCACATCAGCCAATGTGATATAGCAGCTTTGATGCGTATCATACAGGCGGCGATTAGGATATTTTTTAATAATTCGGGTGTCGGACATACTCGTTTTTTACCAAAATTCTGGTGTATTGATGTGGTGTGCACTAGGTCTGTGCATCTTCATTGTATAGGCTATTGTTTTGCTGTGCATACTCTTGATCAATGATTTAAGAGTAAATTTCTGAGGATCTGTTTATTTTCTATGCAGTAGCACAGCTTGGCTATGCTACTGAGAGGGTATTCTGCACCAATTAGTGCATGAATTGACCACCGTTAGCGCTGATGTTTGAGCCAGTGATAAAGGCTGCATCATCAGAAGCTAAGAAAGCGGCAACGGCTGCAATTTCTTCGGGCTTGCCTAAACGTTTCACTGGGATTTGTTCAACGATTGCATTGCGGATGTCTTCACGAATCGCCATCACCATTTCAGTACCGATATAGCCTGGAGAGATGGTGTTCACTGTTACGCCTTTACGTACTACTTCTTGCGCTAACGCCATAGTGAAACCGTGCACACCAGCTTTGGCTGCGCTGTAGTTGGTTTGGCCAGCTTGGCCTTTTTGACCATTCACAGAGGAGATATTGATGATACGGCCAAAACCACGCTCTGTCATACCCTCAACGAATTGATGGCAGACATTGAATAGGCTAGTTAAGTTAGTAGAAATAACCGCTTGCCATTGGTCTGGAGTCATACGAGTGAATTTTGAGTCACGCGTAATGCCTGCATTGTTGACAATCACATCAACTTGGCCATGATCTCTTAAAATCTGCTCTTTCAATTCCACACAAGAATTATAGTCGCTCACATTGCAAGGATAGAGGTCCACATCGTAATCTTGAGCTTCAGCCCAAGCTTTCGCCTTTTCTTCTGGCTCGAAGTAAGTTGTAATAATCTTGAAACCGTTAGCTGCTAAACGTTTACAGATAGCGGTGCCAATACCACCGGTGCCGCCAGTAACTAGTGCAACTTTACTCATAACCAAATCTCCGTTAGACGATGATGTGAAATCAACAGTGAGGCCATACATGATGGAATATTCACAAGGGGGCTCTAGAACGAGTAGACTGACAAAGTAACCCGCTAGAGTACTCTTGTTGCGCTGCACAAATTAGCATGATATGGTTGAATAGTACAGCCATTTTATCTTCAGGATGGAGGAGATCGGAATGAGTTCTAAGCAATGGTCAGAAGAAGCGATAAAAACCTGGCTGGAAGTACAACAACGCTATTGGTCTACTCTTTCTAATAGTTTTAATCCCAGCTCTACTCCCTCAACTGTCAACAATTCACAAGCTCCTACTTGGGCTAATGATCTGAATCAATGGTGGAGTACGGTCACACAGGATTCCCCCCCACAAATTCAAGATGTGCTTAATCGTGTGATGGACATGGGCAAAGTCTATTTAGGCTTAGCCGAGCAAGTTTATAGTAATTCCAAAACTGATCCTGATACCCCAAGCATTGAAAGCTGGATGCGTTCACTTGAGAGCGGGTTTAATCAATGGTTTCAGCAAGGTGGGCAGCCTGCTAGTAATTTAGGTTTAGGTCAATCCGTGTTGGATGGGTGGCAGCAGCTCGTAGGCAATATGCAGGGTATGAATTTGTTCCGTGAAGTAGGGACAGGTGGTCTGACTATGCCTAATGCGGGTTTATGGCAAGAACATCTACAAAAAGCTCTTGCCACGCCAAGTTTTGGCTTATCCCGTGAAGGTCAAGAGCGCTTAAAGAAATTGTCAGCACTAGCTTTACGTTATCAACAAGCGATGGATAAATACCGTGAAGCCTTTGCCACTCAAGGGCAGGAGTCAGTGCAAGCTTTGCGAATACGCATTCAGAAGTTAGCAGACCAGGGAAAAAATATTAGTTCCTTACGCGAGCTATATGATCTTTGGGTCGATGTCAGCGAGGAGACTTATGCCCAATTTGCAGCCAGTGAACAATATCAAACCCTTTATGGCGAGTTGGTGAATGCTTTCTTACTGCTCAAACAGGGTATGAATGAGCATTTAGATCATGAATTTAAAGCATTCGGGTTACCAGTCCGTGCTGATTATGAGGCAACTATTAAAAAGCAATATGAGCTAAAACGTGAGAATAATGCTTTACGTCAACACCTCCGTGAACTAGACCAACGCTTGAAACGCATTGAGCAAGCGATGCAGACCACTGCTACTCAGGAGGCAGCACAATGATTCCTTTTAATATGCGCCCCGAAGCACTTGCTGCTGAAGTTAAAGCCTTCAATGAAAAGCTCACTCAAGGCATGGGCAATCTACTTGCCATGCAAGAAAGTATGGGTGGAGTAACGCCGCATGAGGTGATCTATCAAGAAGATAAACTCAAATTGCTGCATTATGCTGGTGATCCGACTGTAGAGCGTAATCCCACTCCGCTGCTGATCGTCTATGCACTGGTTAATCGTCCTTATATGACCGATTTACAAGAAAATCGCTCAACGATTAAGGGTTTATTGGATGCTGCCCAAGATGTTTATCTGATCGATTGGGGTTATCCAGATGCTGCTGATCGTTACTTGACGATGGATGATTATCTGAATGGTTATTTAGATCGTTGTATTGATCAACTCTGTGAGCGCCATCAAGTCGAGCAAGTGAATCTCTTAGGGATTTGCCAAGGTGGTGCGTTTAGTTTGTGTTATAGCGCTTTGCACCCTGAGCGGGTGAAAAATTTAGTCACGATGGTGACACCAGTCGATTTCCAAACGCCTGACAATATGTTGAGTAGCTGGATTCAAAAAGTCGATGTGGACTTGATGGTAGATACGCTAGGGAATATTCCGGGCGAAATGCTCAACTGGACTTTCCTAAATCTAAAACCGTATCAACTGATGGGGCAGAAGTATCTAGGTTTGGTGGATATGATGGACGACAAAGATGTCCTGAAAAACTTCCTACGGATGGAAAAATGGATTTTTGATAGTCCAGATCAAGCAGGTGAGACTTTCCGCCAGTTCATGAAAGAGTTTTTTCAGCAGAATAAATTAATTAAGGGTGAAGTGGAGATTGCTGGGCATCAAGTTAATCTTGCTAATGTGAGGATGCCAGTTTTGAATATTTATGCGGATCAGGATCATCTAGTACCACCTGCTGCCTCTAAAGCCTTAGCTCAGTATGTAGGCTCTAAAGATTATGCAGAGCTGAGTTTCAATGGTGGACATATTGGAATTTATGTAAGTGGTAAAGCGCAAAAGACCATTCCACCAGCAATTGGCTATTGGCTAAATGAGCGTGCTTAAGTTTTATTTTTCTACTTGACGACTGCAATTTCGATCTGTATATTTCGCGGTCTTGAAACATCAAGCAACGAAAGTTGCAACTCAAGTCGGGGTATAGCGCAGCCTGGTAGCGCGTCTGTTTTGGGTACAGAATGTCGGGAGTTCGAATCTCTCTACCCCGACCACTTTTTCCAAAGTGGTCTATACCTCAAGTGCATTTAATCTGCAGTCTGCGCCCGTAGCTCAGCTGGATAGAGCAACGGCCTTCTAAGCCGTGGGTCGCAGGTTCGAGTCCTGCCGGGCGCGCCATCGATGTCCCGATCAGTCTCGTAAAATAAATTTTTTAGATGGTGGCTGTAGCTCAGTTGGTAGAGTCCAGGATTGTGATTCCTGTCGTCGTGGGTTCGAGTCCCATCAGCCACCCCAACGTTACTCTACATTTTGGTTATACATCTGGCAATTTGCTGTGTATAATCGCCTCCTTTCCGGATTTATGGGTAAGCTAACCTGTTTTTCCGACGAAATATGCGAAAGTGGCGGAATTGGTAGACGCACTGGATTTAGGTTCCAGCGCCGCAAGGCGTGAGAGTTCGAGTCTCTCCTTTCGCACCAATATCAAACAATCCAAATATTTTGATGATAACCCCTCCAGCCTTGGGTTTATGGATGGGGAGATGAGGTATGGCATGCAAGTTTCAGTAGAGTCAACAGGAAGTATCGGGCGTAAAATGACAGTAGAAGTGCCTGCCGAGCGTATTGAGCAGAGCGTTGAGTCACGTCTGAAGTCAATGGTCAAGCGTGTACGTCTTGATGGTTTCCGTCCCGGCAAAGTTCCTTTCAATGTTGTAAAGTCTCGCTACGGTGATTCTGTACGCCAAGAAGTGATCGGTGAAGTATTAGAACATACTTTCCGTGATGCCTCTGTCCAGCAAAATCTGCGGGTTGCTGGCCTGCCCCAAATCGAATTACAAGCTTTAGCTACTGGCCAACCTTTGGTTTATGTTGCGAACTTTGATGTATATCCAGAGTTTACAGTGGCTGATGTGACTGGTTTAGAAGTCAAGCGCCCTACTGCTGAAGTCCAAGATGCTGACATTGATAAGATGTTAGATACCATTCGTAAGCAACAGCGTGAATGGAAAGATACTGATCGGGCAGCACAAAGTGGCGATTTAGTAAAAATCGACTTTGAAGGCAGTTTAGATGGTGAGGCTTTTGCAGGTGGTACTGCGCAAGATTATCCGGTTGAGCTAGGCGCTGGCCGTATGTTACCTGATTTTGAAGCTGCTTTAATTGGCATGAAAGCTGGTGAAACTAAGACGGCTGATGTCGCTTTCCCAGAAGATTATCAAGCTGAAAATTTAAAAGGCAAAACAGCGCAATTCAAACTAACTGTGCATAAAGTTCAGGAAGAATCTTTGCCAGAAGTGAATGCAGATTTCATTAAACAATTCGGTGTGGAAGATGGCAGTATGGAATCTTTCCGCGAAGAAGTAAAAAAGAACATGACTCGCGAATTGGGCAATGCTTTAAAAGCGCAAGTCAAACAACAAGTTATGGAGGGCTTGTCTAGCCTACATGAAATCGACTTACCTAGTGCTTTAGTGAAAGACGAAATCCAACACGTTCGTGAGGAGTTTTCGCAAAGTACAGGTACTCCAGCTAATAATATCCCTGATGATTTATTCCAGCCGCAAGCAGCGCGTCGGGTGAAGTTAGGTTTGATCGTTGGCGAAATTATTCGTCAAAAAGGTCTGCAACGTGATCCTGCTCGTGTCGATGCTATGCTGGAGACTTTGGCTGCCTCTTATGAAGATCCAGCTGCTTT
The DNA here is from genome assembly GCF_937876535.1 of uncultured Thiothrix sp. Taxonomy (GTDB): domain Bacteria; phylum Pseudomonadota; class Gammaproteobacteria; order Thiotrichales; family Thiotrichaceae; genus Thiolinea. The sequence continues at coordinate 5,478 of NZ_CALFHZ010000008.1, read as the reverse complement.
GGTCAATTACTACCGCACGAATCGTCAGGCCATGCAGACTGTGGAAGCAGCTGTTATGGAAGATATGATCGTGGAGTGGGTTTTAGATCAAGCGAAGGTGACTGACGAAGTGCGCGATTTTGAGTCAATTATGAATCGCAAGCAGGAACCGGTAGCCGCTTAATAAGCTAATGTACAGGTGAATAATAATGTCTAGGCTAAATGGCGCACTAGGAACTCAAGCTTTAGGTATCCCTTATGTAATCGAGAAGACTTCTCGTGGGGAGCAAGTTTATGATCTCTACTCTCGGCTACTGAAAGAGCGGATTATTTTCTGCGTCGGTGGCATTGAAGACTATATGGCGAACTCGATTGTGGGTCAGCTATTGTTTTTAGAGTCTGAGAATCCAGAAAAAGATATTCACCTGTACATCAATTCTCCAGGTGGTGTGGTAACAGCAGGGATGGCGATTTACGATACCATGCAGTTTATCCGTCCACAGGTCAGTACTTTGTGTATTGGGCAAGCTGCTAGTATGGGGGCGGTATTATTAGCTGCTGGTGCTCCAGGCAAGCGTGCTTGTTTACCGCATTCACGGGTGATGATTCATCAACCTTTAGGTGGTTTCCAAGGTCAGGCTTCTGATATTGAAATTCATGCCCGCGAAATTTTAAAAATTCGTGAAGAATTGAATTTAGTCTTATCCAAGCATACCGGCCAACCTTTAGATAAAATTAGTCAAGATACGGACCGGGATAATTTCATGACGGCCACTCAAGCGAAAGATTATGGCTTGATTGACTTGGTTTTGGATAAACGTAGTGCTTAAACACGAGTTTTTCTAAAAAACTACTTAAAAACAGCCTGTTTATCAGGCTGTTTTTGTTTTAATAGACATACAAAGCATAGGCTTCTTGTTATTCAAGCCCATACTCGTGGATAATAAGGCTTGAAGTTCTTGTTTTTGGCATTACATAGCAGTTTTAAGCTATTTAAGCACATTCGCCAGATAGTTCTGGTGCAGGTAGAGGTTCTGAATGAGTAAAGACAAAAAGGGTAACCAAGACACTGGAAAGTTACTGTATTGTTCATTTTGCGGAAAAAGCCAACACGAAGTTCGCAAATTGATTGCAGGGCCTTCTGTATTTATCTGTGATGAGTGTGTCGACCTGTGTAATGACATTATCCAAGAAGAAATGCACTCTACGCAGAGCGAAACGGACGATAAAAGCAATTTGCCGACGCCACGTGAGCTAAGCCAAAATCTCGATGAGTATGTCATCGGTCAAGAGTTAGCAAAGAAAGTTTTATCCGTTGCGGTTTATAACCATTATAAGCGTTTATTCAAAAAGACTGGCAAGGACGATGTCGAACTAGCGAAAAGTAATATTTTGCTGATTGGTCCTACTGGTAGCGGTAAAACTTTATTAGCTGAGACCTTAGCCCGTCTATTAAATGTGCCTTTCACGATTGCTGATGCAACCACTTTAACCGAAGCTGGTTATGTGGGTGAGGATGTGGAAAACATCATTCAAAAGCTTCTGCAGAAATGTGATTATGATGTTGAGAAAGCACAGACTGGCATCGTCTATATTGACGAAATTGACAAAATTTCCCGTAAATCTGATAACCCATCAATTACCCGCGATGTATCAGGTGAAGGTGTGCAGCAAGCTTTGCTGAAGTTGATTGAAGGTACGATTGCTTCAGTTCCGCCTCAAGGTGGGCGGAAACATCCTCAGCAAGAGTTCTTACAAGTTGACACCAAAAATATTCTCTTTATTTGTGGTGGTGCCTTTGCAGGCATGGATAAAGTTATTCGTGATCGCACCGAAAAGGGCAGTATTGGTTTCTCTGCAGCAGTGAAGACACCTGAAGCCAGCAAGTCATTTGGTGATGTCATTAAAGATATTGAGGCGGATGATTTAGTCCGCTATGGGTTAATTCCTGAGTTTGTGGGGCGTTTGCCAGTAGTTGCTACTTTAGAAGAACTGGACGAAACGGCGTTAGTACAAATCTTAACTGAGCCACGTAATGCTTTAACTAAGCAATACGGGCGCTTGTTCGAAATGGAAGGAACTGAGCTAATCTTTAGAGAAGAGGCCTTACATTTAATTGCACGTAAAGCGATGGAGCGTAAAACGGGTGCGCGTGGTTTAAGAACCATCCTTGAAAAAATTCTTTTAGACACTATGTACGAACTTCCGTCAGAGCAATCCGTCAGCAAAGTGATCGTGGATGAGGCTGTGGTGCGTGGTGAATCAGAGCCTTATCGTGTGTATGAAAATGCTGAGCCTAAAGTGGCCTCAGCAGGTGAATAATTAATTTTCTAACTAGGCTCTGCATGCAGAGCCTAAGTTCTTACCTTTGCTGATGGTTGTTCGGTCTGCATCATAAGACGCGCTTAGCGCCACATCAGGGCATATGAGGTTACCAATGTCTGATAAAAATACTGATACGGACAGATTAATTGTCCCTGTTTTACCGTTACGGGATGTGGTTGTTTACCCGTATATGGTGATTCCTCTGTTTGTTGGTCGGCAGCGCTCCATTCAAGCCTTAGATGCAGCGATGTCTACAGACAAACAAATTCTTCTGGTTGCACAAAAAAGTGCTGAAGTTGACGATCCCGAATTAACGGACGTACATACTTTAGGAACCTTGGCGACGATTCTGCAACTGCTCAAATTACCTGATGGCACTTTGAAAGTGTTGGTAGAGGGTTTAGAGCGTGCGGAAATGGTGGCGATTGATGATGAAAGCCCTTATTTCTCTGCAGAAATCGAAATGCGCCCTTCGGTGTTAGATACCGAAGAGCGCAAAGTTGAGGTTATGGGGCGTTCCCTGATAAATCTTTTTGAGCAGTATGTAAAACTCAATAAAAAAGTCCCACCAGAGATTCTGTCCTCACTTTCGAGTATTGAAGACCCAGTGCGTTTGGCTGATACCGTGGCTGCCCATTTGGGTTTGAAAATTGCCCAAAAGCAAACTCTACTTGAAACTTTGAATGTAGAGGAGCGGATTCAAAGTTTGGTCGAACTGATCGAAAATGAGCTAGATCTGCTCCAAGTTGAGAAAAAGATTCGGGGACGTGTCAAGCAGCAAATGGAGCGTAGCCAGCGCGAGTACTATTTGAATGAGCAGATTAAAGCTATCCAAAAAGAACTCGGTGATATGGATGAAAGCCCTAGCGAAGTAGAAGAGCTTTCTCGGCGCATTAATAAAGCAGGGATGACTAAAGAGGCACGTGAAAAAGCTACTGCTGAACTCAATAAGCTTAAAATGATGTCGCCTATGTCGGCTGAAGCGACAGTCGTACGTAATTACATTGATTGGATGGTCGGTTTGCCTTGGAAGAAAAAATCTAAGGTACTTTCCGATTTGGCCGTTGCAGAAAAAATTCTCAATGAAGATCACTATGGCTTAGATGAAGTCAAAGAGCGGATTTTAGAGTTTTTAGCGGTACAGCAGCGTGTTAAGAAAATTAAAGGGCCGATTCTGTGTTTGGTAGGGCCACCTGGGGTGGGTAAAACTTCTTTAGGGCAATCTATTGCCCGTGCCACAGGGCGTAAATTTACGCGCATGGCTTTAGGCGGGGTGCGCGATGAGGCAGAAATCCGTGGTCATCGGCGGACATATATTGGCTCATTGCCAGGGAAAATTATCCAAAATTTATCGCGTGTAGGTACTCGCAATCCGCTGTTTTTGTTAGATGAAATCGACAAAATGGCCACTGATTTCCGCGGAGATCCTGCTTCGGCTTTGTTAGAGGTGCTTGATCCAGAGCAAAATCATACGTTTGCCGATCATTATCTTGAAGTCGATTTTGATTTATCGGATGTCATGTTTGTAGCCACTTCAAACAGTATGCGCATTCCTGGACCTTTATTAGATCGGATGGAAGTTATTCGTATTCCAGGCTATACCGAGGACGAAAAGCTTAATATTGCCCGGAATTATCTGATTCCTAAGCAATTAAAAGCGAATGGCTTGAAAGAGGGTGAACTAGCGATTAGTGATGCGACCGTGCTGGATATTATTCGCCACTATACGCGTGAAGCTGGTGTGCGTAATTTAGATCGAGAGATTTCTAAATTATGTCGCAAAGCAGTTAAGCAGCATTTACTGACCAAAAAGACTAAGTCCACAGTGACACCCAAAAACCTTGAAAAGTATTTAGGTGTGCAGCAGTTCGATTATGGTCGTGGTGGTAAAGAAAACCAAATTGGTCAAGTTACAGGTTTGGCTTGGACTTCCGTGGGTGGGGATCTACTTACCATCGAAAGTGCGCTGCTCCCGGGTTCTGGGGCAATTAAAAGTACAGGTCGCTTAGGCGAGGTGATGAAAGAGTCGATTTATGCGGCTGAAACGGTAGTAAAAAGCCGAGCGCAAATGCTAGGGATTTCACGCAGTTTCTTGCGTAAGCATAATGTGCATATTCACGTGCCTGAAGGAGCTACACCGAAAGATGGTCCTAGCGCTGGGATTGGCATGGTCACAGCGATTGTTTCAGCGATGAGTGGGATTCCCGTGCGTGCTGATGTCGCGATGACGGGTGAAATCACCTTGCGTGGCGAAGTGTTGCCCATTGGTGGTTTGAAAGAAAAACTGCTTGCAGCGCATCGGGGTGGAATTCGTTTAGTGCTAATTCCTAAAGACAATGAGAAGGATTTAGCTGAAGTCCCTGAAACGGTAAAAAAGAGTTTAGAGATTCGTCCAGTAAAGTGGATTGATGAAGTTTTAACCTTAGCTTTGGAGCGAATGCCTGAACCTTTAGCAGATTCTGTCGATGAGGATGAAGGCGAAAATGCGACAACTCCGGTGACTTCAACCAATGAGGAAGAACTGGAAAATAGTCGAACCCATTAAGAAACCTAGGGAAAACGCCAGGTTACGCTGTCATTTAGTTGACACCTTTTCAAGGTCGCTGGTATAACAGTCAAACATATTCACACTAGTCGTTTTTTTGCTACAGGACGTTAGTGGAGGAGTGTTCCGGTTTCCCTGAAATAACGAATTCAAAGGACTCTTTTCATGAACAAAACAGAATTGATCGATGCAGTTTCTGCGAAGTCAGGCCTGACCAAAGCAGATACCGACCGTGCGTTCAAAGCTATGGTAGAGGCAGTCACGGAGGCTTTAGCTAAAGGTGATCAAGTTTCTTTAATCGGCTTTGGGACTTTCCTTGTTCGTGAGCGTCAGGCACGTTCTGGGCGCAATCCACGTACTGGAGATACAATTGAAATCGCTGCTGCAAAAATTCCTTCATTTAAAGCTGGTAAAGCTCTAAAGGATGCAGTACAATAGCGGCCTTCACAACAACGGGTGATTAGCTCAGTTGGTAGAGCGTCGCCCTTACAAGGCGAATGTCGGGGGTTCAAGTCCCTCATCACCCACCATCGTTGTTGTTAATAGTTTTCGCGGAGTGGTAGTTCAGTTGGTCAGAATACCGGCCTGTCACGCCGGGGGTCGCGGGTTCGAGCCCCGTCCACTCCGCC
>NZ_CALFHZ010000007.1 GCF_937876535.1 uncultured Thiothrix sp. | reverse complement strand
GCAGGTGCAGGTGCAGGTGCAGGTGCAGGTGCAGGTGCAGGTGCAGGTGCAGGTGTTTCTATAGTCATAGATCCAAGCCCAGCCGCTTGAGCTTGTGGAGCAGCAACCGTTGCACCCGTACTGGCATTCAGCTTTTTAGCCAGATTCGCCAAACCACCTTGAAATACCTCATTAATCGTATCCAGTGCGTCTTGCTTGCCCATACCCGCAGGTGCTGGGGTAGCCTCTAACCAAGCAGGATAGAAGTCACCTGTCCAAATCACTTGGCTACCTGCGCCTTTAGATTTAACACTGATTGTGCTGGAGTAGGTATTGACGGGTAACACTTTCTTTTCAATTGGCTTACCATTGATTTGTAGGGTGTCGACCGTGGTCATATTGCTAATGCGATAGCTTAACGACATTTGGCTATCACTTTTTGCTTCCAATTCTTCAGTTAGAAATAAGCCTGAGCCTAAATCCAAAATGCGGGTCACAGGGTTGCGCATGATGGTCGACTTCACGCCGGGATGCCATTCATGCAAACCTTCAAATTTACCAACCACTGCCCAAGCTTGGGCAGCCGGTACATTTAATTGCACGCTTTGTTCAGTATGTAGACGCTGTACATCCGCTGCCCAAGTAGGCAAAGCACAGCTTAAACTTAAGCCAACTGCTAAGGATAAAGTTTTAATCAATTGCACGATAAGTTCTCCTATTTGCTGACAGCGGCTAGTAGTTCACCGGTATCATCCACTAGCGGAATGTGATACTCAGTTTGCAAAATCTGCTGAATTTCAGCTTTTTTACTTTTTAAAATCGTATTAACTTGCTCTTTCCACGCTTTTTCACCCAAGCGTACTCCAGCAGAAATAGGAAAGTTAAAGCGTACCCCGGGTTCAGATTTAAGGGGCAAAAGGCTCAAGTTTCGTCCATCTTGGTGATAACTAGTAAAATAAGCTGCGGTAGGCCCCCAAACAATTGCCGCATCTAAATGGCCAGCTAATAAATCAGTCAGTAAGTGTTTGCCGGGAAAATCAGCAGGATCACCCGATTGTGCAGGGTAGGGTGCCATATATTGATGCAACTGGTATTTGGCGAGCCATTCAGCACCTGGACCACTCTCAGTAATACCGATTTTAATCTCATCTGGATTAGCTGGAGGGCTAGTCAGTAGTTCAGTAGCTTGTTTTAAGCTAGCTAACTTACCGTCTGAACGCACAACTAAAGCATAAGTCGATTGCATATAGGGATCCGTAGTCGCAGTTAATTCATAACCAGTCGGCAGACCCATAACTAAATCACAGAGGAAACCTTCGCCATCCGGCTGTTCTTTTTTTAGGGTATTGCGGATAAAGCCAAGGCGTTGGGGAAACCAAGTATATTCAAGCGGTAATTTCAGTTCAGCTGCAACCAATTGTGCTAAGCGATTTTCATAACCTTTACCTTCTTGATTGGAAAAAGGCATGTATTGAGGATCAGCACAAACTTTTAAAGCAGTACGCGCGGGTGATGCATCCTCTGCTTGTAAAGTCGAGGTAAAAATCAAACATAAAGATAGAGCGAGGTAACTCAAAGTAGCAGGTTTGAAAACAATCATCTGTCATCCTTTCCTTCCGGTCTAAAGGGGAAGTACCCATACTAGAGAGATGGGTACTTCCGAACGCAGCTTTCAAATCACAAACTATTGAGCTACTGAGTTTGAGTTAACTCAGCGACTTTTTTTACCTCAGTAGCGGGGGCAGCTGGAGCTTCAGCCGCTTTGGGGGCATCGGGTAAAGCAAACACTGTTAAGACACCACCTAGTTGTGTATAAGCACTTAAGCTCTTATAAGCGCCCACAGCACCTAAGCCTTCAGTATTGCCTTGTAAGCCTGCTGCCATGCCGATACCAGCCCAGCCACCAATTCCTGATAAGACGCCAATATATTGTTTACCTTTAAAGGTCCAAGTATTGACATTACCAATAATGCCGGACGGGGTTTTGAAGCGATAAAGTTCTTTGCCTGTTTTGGCATCAATCGCTTTGAGATAGCCTTCTAAGGTTCCATAGAACACTACGTCACCTGCAGTAGCTAAAGCGCCACTCCAAACAGAGAAGGGTTCAGGAATCGACCATTTAATAGTGCCAGTCGTTGCATCCCAAGCAATGAAGTTCCCCAGATTGCTAGTGCCATTATTGGTCACTTTACCAGCTGGATACATACTTAAAGTAGCACCGATATAGGGTTGACCAGCCACATAGTCGACTTGGAAAGGCTCATAGTCCATGCACACGTGATTAGTGGGTACATAGAATAAGCCGGTTTTGGGTGAGAATGCGGAAGGTTGTTGGTCTTTAGAACCTAAAGCCGCAGGGCAAACGCCTTTGGTATTTACATCTTGGCCGTTTTTATGCGTGCTGTATTGATCAATGACAACAGGCCGACCCGTTTTCATATCTACATGGCTAGCCCAGTTAACCGCTGGATCATATTTCTGCGCCAGCAGTACTTCACCATTTTCAGCATTCATGGTGTAAGAGAAGCCATTGCGGTCGAAATGCACTAAAGCTTTGATGTCTTTACCATTGAGCTTGGTTTTGACTAGCTGGACTTCATTGACACCATCATAGTCCCACTCATCATGCGGAGTCATTTGATAGACCCACTTCGCCATACCGGTGTCTGCATCCCGTGCCATAATGGTCATTGACCATTTATTATCACCCGGGCGAACCACTGGGTTCCAAGTACTTGGGTTACCTGTTCCATAATAAATGAGGTTCAGATCAGGGTCGTAAGAATACCAACCCCATGTAGTCCCCCCACCAATCTTCCATTGATCCCCTTGCCAAGTGCTTAAGCTAGAATCCTTCCCAACTGGTACAATCCCTTTATCGGTACCACCCCAAGTAGTGGTCTTTTCAGGATCCATGCACATTTCTGCATCAGGGCCAGTGCTATAACATTTCCAGGCGGGCGAGCCATCCTTAATATTGTAAGCAGCCATAAAGCCGCGTACCCCATACTCGCCACCACTAATACCGGTGTAGATTTTGTCTTTAATAACAATCGGGGCATTGGTATTGGTTTCACCGCGTTTGGGATCACCGTTTTTCACGCTCCAAACCACCGCACCGCTTTTAGCATCCAGCGCCACTAACGTAGTATCGGCTTGTTGCAGGAAGACTTTACCATCTGCATACGCTAAGCCACGGCTAACTGTATCGCAGCACATGGTAGGAATGACGCTGGTATCTTGCTTAGGTTCGTATTGCCAGATGACAGTTTGATCGTTGAGGTTGATGGCGAAGACTTTATTGGGGAAGGGTGTGTGGATATACATCGTTTCACCGATCACGAGAGGGCCACCTTCATGTCCTCTGAGTACACCGGTTGAGAAAGTCCATTCAGGTCTGAGATTGGCGACATTGCCAGCATTGATTTGATCTAAGCTGCTATAGCGATTACCGCCATAGTTACCTCCCCAGATGGCCCAGTTATTGGGATCTGCAGTAGCCTGTAGTACAGAATCATTGGCTAATGCAATACCAGCTGGAATTCCAGCTACCACCATAGCTAAAGTCAAGCGCTTTGCTAAGTGCTTCATAGTTTACTCCTCCAAGGTAAATGACCTAATGCGTTAGCAGAAGCTGCCACAGCAAGTCTTTTTTTCAGAGAAACTAAGCCTGTTTAGCTCAAACTCACAAAAACCAAACAGCTAATGTGTTTTTCTGAGAAAAATTACCTTAATTCACTGTCGTGGGAGCACCTACTTATTTCATTGGTTTTTAAGCCTAAATCAGATTAGAATGAATGTTCATTCTTGTCAATAGTCCTTGCTGTAATGCGGTAATATTCCTTTTTTGACTTGTCCGGAGTGGAGTACTATGAAGTTTATTTGTCATCTAATAGTCTCATTTTGGTTAATCTTGAGTTTTAGCTCAGCTCAAGCTGATTTAGCAGCTAAGCTCACAGCCAATCTATCTTTAACAGCTGAACAAGAACAAGCTTGGCTCAGCCGCCTTAAAAACTTCTACTTTCCGGATAAAGACATTACTTGGGATGAATCAATCATTAGTTTACAAGCACCTGTGCGCGCCGAAGACGGAGCCCTCGTGCCTATCCATATTCAAGCTGGTTTTCCTCAAACTGCTGAACACTATATTCAAAGTCTCCATATCATTATAGACAACAATCCGAATCCGCTAGCCGGTAAATTCAAATTAACGCCCTTATTAGCTCAAGCTAATTTAGATTTATTAATTCGTGTTGATGCTTATTCACCAGTGCGTGTTATTGCAGAAACTAATGACGGCAAACTTTACATGACGGGGCGTTATGTTAAGGCGAGTGGTGGTTGCTCAGCTCCGCCCCCTACCAAGCTGGATGAAAAGCATATCGGTGATATGCGCTTTAGCAAGGCAACACCCGAGCAGCAGATTGTGCCAGCAACACGTTTATCGATTGTGCATCCGAACTTATCCGGCTTACAGCGCGACCAAGTAACAACTTTGCCAATTCCACCACGGTATATCAAAGCGATTGAAGTTAAACTGGATAATCAGCTGGTGTTTAGTGCAGAAACCGATATTTCTATTAGTGAGAATCCTGATTTTCAGTTTTATCTCAGCTCTGGTAAATCAGGTATACTGTCTGCAACCATCACTGATACCGATGGTAAAACTTTTACACATCAACAAAAGATTGAGTCTTCAGGTGCTCAAGTGGGTACTCCGACGGCTACCAGCTCATAAAGTGTTAACAACCAAAACTTTAAAATCGTATGCCATACCTTAAAAAAGTTATTCCTCAACCTGAACCCATTGACTGCAGAATTTTAACAGCAGCGCTGGATCTATTTGTGCAACATGGCTATCACAATATTTCAATTCACGAAATTCAAAAACAAGCTCAAGTGAGTATTGGCTCGATTTATAACTATTTTGGCGGCAAAGAAGGGATTGCACGTGCTTTATATCAACATATTCTCAATGAGCTTGATCAAGCGGTTGATGATGTGATTGCAGAAGGGGGTTCACCTTCGGAACAGTGTAAACGCGTGATGGCTGATTTATTTAACTATACCGAAACCCATCGCAATATTATTGCTTTTGCTTTTCATCCCAAACATGCTGAATTCCTTCCTGAAGAGCCAAGGCCGTCTGATTCCTCAGCATTTACAAAAATGCGCGGTATTGTGCAGAGAGGGATGGATTTAGGCGAGTTTCGGCAAATGGATACTTGGGTAGCTGCTTCCGGTATGTTCGGTGGGGCGATTCGGATGATTCAATTACGTCTCGAGGGTAAGATCGAGCGGCCTCTACCCGAGTATTTAGAGGCAGTCCTCCTAACCGCTCGGGTCGGTTTATGCACTCAGTCAGCGGCTCAATTGGTTACTCCAGTCCCAGTACAAGACTTACAAGCTGCGAGTATAGAAGCAGCGGCTTGAGGTTTAGCTCTATGTTTAATTTAGGCGGCTAGCCTGATGCTTGTCTCAAAAGCTTCCTTGTTAAAGCTTCTCAAATACCTTTGGGTTGGGCCTATTACTTTCTTATTCTTGCCCTTGATTCCGCTTGCTTATTGGACTGGAGGCAGTTTTGCTATTCACTCCGGCGTCATTGAAATCAGTGGCGGCAAGCTTGGGCAGCGCTTAAATAAAGGTTTGCCGTTATTTGGCTCAGCAGCAGCCATTACTTTAGGCCATATTGTGCTAGGAATTTCGCCTTACTATCTGGATTGTACACGTGTGCATGAGCGTGAGCATGTGCGGCAATTTGAGCGTTGGGGCTTTTTGTTTCCTTTCATTTATTTTGGCGCGGGCTTATGGGCTTTGACTAAAGGTAAACGCTTTTATTTGGACAATCCCTATGAGATAGCAGCTAGACATGCCGAAGGTAAAGAATAAATTCAAGTCGTTTGACTGACTGTTCAATCAATAAAATTTTAAGTGTATAGTGAGCTGCATCCTTAACACCACAGGATGGAGTCAGATGGCCAACAGCGATATTGAAATTGCCCGTGCAGCAAAACCCCTAGAAATTAAAGATATTGGCGACAAACTAAGTATTCCTTGGGAAGCGCTCAGTCCTTTCGGACATACCAAAGCTAAAATTGATCTTGATTTCATTAATTCCCTCCAAGATAAGCCCAACGGCAAGCTGATTTTAGTCACAGCGATTAGCCCCACACCGGCTGGAGAAGGTAAAACCACGACGACGGTAGGTCTGGGGGATGCGCTTAATTATATTGGTAAAAAAGCAGCTATATGCCTACGTGAGCCTAGTTTGGGACCTTGTTTTGGCATGAAAGGGGGCGCTGCTGGGGGAGGCTATGCGCAGGTTATTCCAATGGAGGATATTAACCTGCACTTTACTGGCGATTTCCATGCGATTACCGCTGCGCACAATTTGTTAGCTGCTTTAATTGATAATCACATTCATTGGGGGAATGAGCTACAGATTGATGCGCGTCGGGTGACTTGGAAGCGTGTGATGGATATGAATGATCGCGCTCTAAGAAATATCGTTAGCTCCTTAGGTGGTGCGGCAAATGGTTACCCACGTGAAGATGGTTTTGATATTACGGTCGCGTCTGAAGTGATGGCGATTTTATGTTTGTCGACCAGCTTAGAGGATCTGCGCAAACGTTTAGGTAATATTATCATTGGTGTCAATCGGCAAAAGCAGCCGGTGCGTGCGCGTGATTTGCAAGCGGATGGAGCAATGGCTGCCCTACTTAAAGATGCACTCCAACCTAATTTAGTACAGACTTTGGAGAATAATCCCGCCTTTATTCATGGCGGGCCTTTTGCCAATATTGCTCATGGCTGTAACTCGGTAATGGCGACTAAAACTGCCTTGAAACTTGCCGATTATGTGGTGACAGAAGCAGGCTTTGGTGCTGATTTAGGCGCAGAAAAGTTCTTTGATATTAAATGCCGCAAAGCTAAGTTAGCGCCTGCCGCTGCGGTGATAGTAGCGACTGTACGGGCTTTGAAGATGAATGGGGGCGTCGCTTTTGCGGATGTAGGGCAAGAAAATGTCGAGGCAGTGAAAAAAGGCTGTGCTAATTTAGCTCGCCATATTCGTAATGTGAAAAGCTTTGGTGTGCCGGTGGTGGTGGGAATCAATCGGTTTACTTTAGACAGTGAAGCTGAATTGCAAGCGGTGCGCGAAGCGGCTGCTGCTTATGGTGTTGAAGCAGTCGTTTGTACACATTGGTCGGATGGTGGTAAAGGTGCAGCACAATTAGCTCACAAAGTTGTCGCCTTAGCCGAAAGTGGTGCGAGTCAATTTGCTCCCTTATACGATGATAACCTGCCACTTTGGCAAAAAGTACGCACCATTGCGACGCACTTGTATGGAGCTGATGATATTCTTGCCGACAAAAAAGTCCGGGCTGAATTTAATCGCTTTGAAGAGGAGGGCTTTGGACATTTGCCAGTGTGTATTGCTAAAACCCAGTATAGTTTTTCGACCGATCCACAATTACGCGGCGCACCGAGTGGGCATATGGTCGGTATTCGTGAAGTACGCTTAGCGGCTGGTGCTGAATTTGTGGTTGTCGTTTGTGGGGATATTATGACCATGCCGGGCTTACCGCGGGTTCCGGCCGCTAATAGTATTGGGATTAATCCACAAGGCCAGATCGAAGGTTTATTCTAATCAATGTTAGCCAGCTTAATTGCTAAGCTGGCTATTCAGGGGTGTTAGCTTAAGCGCAATTTTTGCCCTGCTTGCAAATGATAAGGCATAGCTAGTTTATTCATGCTAATCAATTGCTTCACCGGTACACCCGTTTGGCGCATCACTTCATAGACGGTATGCCCAGTTTTCACGGTGAAAGCTGCTGTACGCACTTTAGAAGCATCAGCTATCCGGCCTTTGGTTTTTTCTTTCCAAGGCAGAATACTAGTCTCTGCTTGAGTCAAGACCGTTTTAGTTGTACTAGTTTTCTTACTGGCTTTGTGTGGTTTGAGCTCAGCTAAATTCTCAGTGCTAGCCTTAGTTTTGATGAGATTAGAGCCACTATAACCGCCTGCAAATTTACCATACGCACTCATAACTTTGCTGACATAGTACGGATTGCGGATTTTTCCACCCGGACGGATATTACCTTCGCCTGCATTATAGGCAGCTACTGTACGGCTTAAATCACCATTATAACGCTCTAGCAGATAGCTTAGATATTTAGTTCCGGCGTGAATATTCTGCCAAGGGCTATAGCCACCTTTTAAATTAAAACGCCGTGCTGTTGCTGGCATTAATTGCATTAAGCCTTTTTCACCAGAGCTGCCGCGTGCGCGTTTTTTAAAGCAACTTTCTACCGTAATTACGGCTTTTACTAGTTCTTGTTTAACGCCGTATTTTTGCGCTGCTTTACGAATGGTTTGCTCATAAGGGTCGGCCTTCGATTCGAGGCTTTCCTTACTGAGTGTTTGGCAACCAGCTGCTTCTGCTGGCTGGAAACTTTGCGTAAAAATGAAAGCGCTAGCTACCATGAAGCTCAGGGTATAAGGGGTTAACTTGTCCATAAGTTCTCTCTGCTTAAGAAGTAAAATGTGCATTCACTAATAAATTAATGGAGTAGGTGAAGGCAGCTTGTCTTTTTAATAATCAATTGCTTGAGATGCAAATCAATATTGTTAAGCTCGCATTAAGCTTTGTGATGAAGATATAATCATTTGAATGTTTTATTTATAAGCTAAGAAAAATGTATGATAACAAAATGAAAATGAATAAACAGCAAAAAATCAAATGCTTATTGAGATGGAGCTAAATAGTTAAGCTCACGGTGACGTAGTAATACGCAGTCACCAAGTTTCTGGTGAAAGTGTTGATAGAGAGCCTCAGCGATATAAACTGAACGATGCCGACCACCGGTGCAACCGATAGAAACCGTTAGATAAGTGCGTTGGCAAGCTTCAGGGTCAGCCAGCCAGAGTTCCAGAAAATCGCGCATACCTTGGTACAACTGCTGTACTCGTGGGTGTTGTTGTAGCCACTCCACAATCGCGCTATCTCGTCCTGTTAAAGCGCGTAGTTCAGGTACCCAATAGGGATTAGGTAGGCAACGTACATCGAAGACAAAGTCGGAATCAGAGGGGGCTTCGTGTTTATACCCAAAGGATTGAAACATCAGTGAGAAATTAGGCAAGGGCGTTTCGCCAAGGCGTGCACGTAGCAATAGACTTAACTCATACACAGTGGTCTGTGAAGTATCGATACGCCAGTCGGCTTGTTGGGCTAAGAAGCCTAAGAGGTTTTCTTCTAACTCAATAGCTTTAGCGAGTTCTTTTTCTTCATGAATCAGTGGGTGACTACGACGGGTTTCATTATAACGTTTTTGGATAACATCACGTTGCGCGTAGAGGTAAATCAGATGGGTTTTCGGGTAGCGTTGGCGAATGCGGGTTAGTGTTTCAGGAATTTCTTTAAGACTGTCCTTGCCACCACGTATATCAATCCCTATAGCTAGGCGTTCTAAACTGGCGATTTGCGGGGTTTGAATCAGCGCTTCAATCAGTTGCGACGGTAGGTTATCAATGCAGTAATAGCCAGTATCTTCCAACGCTTGCAGCGCATAACTTTTGCCTGCCCCCGACATCCCGCTAATAATAACAATCTGCATGGAGCTTCAATTTAGGCTGCGATTTTCTGTACAAATAGCGAAGATAAATAATCTAAAATCAGTGCAGGTTCGCGTAGTTCTAATAAGGTTTTGGCTAAGTTTTTACGCTTTAATCCAATCGCTAAATCGGTTAATAAAGGTTGGTAATGTTCGGTTTGCCCGTTGGGTACAATCAGTGCAAGCAGCACATGGACTGGCTTTTTGTCAGGGGTATCCATATTGATCCCCTCCTCTAAAAGCAGTAAGGCCGCTTTTGCCTCTGGCAGGCTTAAGGATGCATGGGGAAGGGCAATACCATTCCCCAATGCAGTGCTACCCAATTTCTCACGAGTGATTAAGGCATTGAAAACTGCCTCGTGCTCAAAGCCAAGTTCACTGTCTTCGTGGCTGAGTAATTCGGCAAGCTTTTCAAAAGCTCGCTTTTTACTCGATAGCTCATTGACACAAGCCACTCGATCCGGCGACAACAGGGTAACAATGTCCATCTTTAGTCTCTATTAGTCTGCAGCTTGCAGTTGGATATTCCGTAAGTTTTCATCGCGATGATGGTTTTTTAGCTTATCTTTATGCTTGAGCACTTGGCGGTCTAGCTTATCGCAGAGTGCATCAATAGCAGCATACATATTATCTTCTTTAGCATTGGCATAGATTTGGTTACCACTAACATGAATAGTTGCTTCAGCACTATGCAGGGTCTTATTTTCCACTTCCAGAATAACGTGCACATTAAGAACTTGATCAAAGTGGCGTTTGATACGCTCCAATTTTTCTTTGATATAGTTATTAAGAGCAGGAGTTACTTCAATGTGATGACCAGTAATTTCTAATTGCATGTGCAGACTCCTTAAAACAAGGTCTATAAAAATAGCCAACCTCCTAGCGGTTGACTCAAGTCGTCACCAAGCCTTTCCGTTCATGAGAGGACGGAATCGACATGGCTTCACGATACTTTGTAACCGTGCGTCGGGCGACGTTGATGCCTTGGTCTTTGAGCAGCTGAGTAAGGCTGCTATCGCTCAAAGGTGAGCGGGCATCTTCTTTTGCGATTAACTGTTTGATCATGGCGCGGATGGCCGTGGATGAGCAACTAGAACCCGTATCGGTATCTAGTTGACTGGAAAAGAAATATTTAAATTCAAAGATACCGCGCGGGGTATACATATATTTGTTAGTGGTTACGCGAGAAATAGTCGATTCGTGCATTTCCAATTCTTCAGCGATATCGCGGAGGATCAGCGGTTTCATCGCTTGTTCACCATATTGCATGAAAGCCGATTGGCGTTCAACTATCGCTTTCGCTACGTTCAGAATGGTACTGTTGCGGCTTTCAAGGCTACGAATCAGCCAACGTGCTTGTTGCAGATTGTTTTTTAGATAATGTGAGTCAGTGCTGTTTTTGACTTGCCCAATCATATCTGCATACATTTGATTAATTTGCAGCTCCGGTGTCACCCGTTGATTCAAGGATACGACCCACACATTCCGAACTTTATGCACAAATACATCCGGTGTAATGTAATCGGTTGTATTGGCAGAAAAGGCATTGCCCGGCTTTGGTTGTAAGGTTCTTAGCAAGGTAATCATTGCCTCGAAAGTATCTTGATTGATTTTTAGTCGCTTCTGTATTTCTTTATAGTCGCGTTTCTCTAATAAGTCTAGATGCTTTTCGACCAAAACGACCGCTAGTTTTTGTAACTCATTCGCAGGCTGTTTATACAGTTGAATGAGCATGCATTCCCGTAAATCCCGTGCACCTACACCTAAAGGGTCAAGATGTTGGATATACTTTAAAACCATCTCTACATCATCTAACTCAATCGGTAGTTCGTCGATCAAGCTCTCTAAAATATCCTCTACAGACTCGCATAAATAGCCAGCTTCATCCAATGACTGCACAATAGTCACGGCTATGCGCTTATCAATCTCGGAAAGTTGGCTCATCGTAATCTGCCAAAGCAGGTGTTCTTGCAAGTCCTCGGAGAAACTCCCTTGGTTTTCTAGAAAAGATTGATTGTCGCTATCCCCATCGTGATTACCACCGGTGCTAGTGTCATACACATCGTCCCAAGCCGCATCTAAATTCAAATCTTCAGGGATATCACTATCCATATTGCTAGTGGTGTCAACTTCACCTAGCTCACTTAAATCACTTTCACCTAAAGTTTCTGTAGAGTCGGTTGGTAACTCCGCAGTGGGTGAGCGTTCAGTGACAGTATCTTCATGAGTTAAACTAGAGTCTTCAGCCAGTTGTAAGAGCGGGTTTTCTTCGAGAGCTTGCTGAATTTCTTCCTGTAATTCGATAGAGGAAAGTTGTAACAGACGAATAGCCTGTTGTAATTGCGGGGTCATGGACAGGGTTTGTCCAATTCGAATATCAAGTCCTTGTCTGAGCATTAGTTATTCTTTTTTCCAGATTGAACAGTTGGGTCGCACCATGATTCACATGGTAGCCCCAATTGAAAACAACTGCAAAAATGCCGCATAGGTGGTGAATCCTCGGTGAAGCACGGGGGTTAAAGTTGAAAATTATCGCCTAAGTAAACTTTACGTGCTTGTTCATTGTTCAAAATATCATCTGGCGATCCTTCAGTGAGGATCCGCCCTTCACTAAGGATATAGGCTCTGTGGCAAATGCCAAGGGTTTCGCGCACATTATGATCAGTTATCAGCACCCCAATCTCACGTGCGACCAGATGACGAATGATTTTTTGAATTTCTAACACAGAAATAGGATCAACCCCTGCAAAGGGTTCGTCCAATAAAATAAACGCGGGTTCAGTAGCCAGGGCACGCGCGATTTCTAAACGCCGCCGTTCGCCGCCCGATAGACTAATCCCCAAGCTATCACGTAAATGCGTAATCTGAAACTCTTCTAAGAGCTGCTCAAGTTTAGCTTGGCGTTGAGTACGGTTTAAATCTTTACGTAGCTCCAACACCGCAAGAATATTTTCAGTCACAGTCAGTTTACGAAATACACTCGCTTCTTGTGCTAAATAGCCTAAACCGGCACGCGCACGTTCATGCATAGGTGCTTGCGTAATATCCAAGTCATTAATGAAAATCTTGCCAGCATCCGCACCGACCAAGCCGACAATCATATAAAAGCAAGTCGTCTTTCCAGCCCCATTTGGGCCAAGTAGCCCTACTACTTCGGCACTATGAACAGCTAAATTAACATCTTTGAGAATTTGACGTTTCTTATAGCTTTTTTGTAAATGCTCTGCGCGCAAAATAGCCATAAGTTCTTATTGCGCTTTGTTAGTGGGATAGAAAATAGCCCGCACCCGCCCTGGTTTTTCACCTGGAGTGGTAGCTTGCCCACCGGCTTTTAATTCGCCATTCGCGGTGGAGTATTCAATTCGATTACTCGCAAAATTGTCACGATCTTGGCTTAAGCTAGCATCGCCTTCTAAGACTAATTTTTTTTGGGTGACAAAATACTGGACATTTTTAGCGCGCCCCAACGCTTGCTTACCGCTATCCATCGTTTGTTGGAAGTTCACAGGAGAACCGGTAGCTTTGATGGTTTGAATTTCATTTTCGGGTGCGGAAATTTCAATACGGCTTGCACGAATGCTAAGGGTGCCTTGTTTAATTTCTACATTGCCTGCATACACTGCAGTGCCAGCTTCTTTATTAAAAACCACTGAATCCGATTCGATCATCACTGGCTTTTCGACATCACTACTGATCGCATAGGCAGCCGTGCTAGCCAACAGAAATAAGCTAGTGAGTAATTGGGGGAGCAGGTTGATAGGTTGATTTAACATTAGCATTTAATCTCAAATAAGCCTCATCCAGTTTAGCTTCCAAGCCAGTACCCTGTAAAACCAATTGTGGCCCAGTAATCGTGACAGGCTGCTCAGTACTAAGCTGTTGATCAGCAAAGCGATAATGTAAAAAAGTGGTCTGCAGATCAAAGGCCGAATTGGCTTGGCCGGCCATGTGTAAGCGTACATGCCCATTTAGATCAGCTTCTTGCGTATCATGCCGCATCACAGCCTCATCAGCCGTTAACGTGGCGGCATCGACTAGCTCCGTGGATTGAGTATCTTTGCTGATAATTCGTGGGTTAACAATATTGCTGGTTTTAGTGTCTTGGGAATAAGCCAAATAAAGGCCATCCATAGTATGACTCACATTACCAGTAGCAGTAATCGCACTTAAGCTGAAGTCGGTTAGATAATAATCAACAGCTACATAGTCTTGTTTCGGCTGTTCTGCTTCAGGACGGTTTAGGTATTCTTCTAGATTATGCAAAAGAATCACCGCTAGCAGAAGCGATACTAAGACTAAAAAGAACTTCATCGTAGATAACTGTCTAGAATCGCTTGCAGTTGACCGCGCGCATCTAAGAGCATTTCACAAGTTTCACGTACTGCACCACGTCCACCAGAGCGCGTAGTGACCCAATGTGCATGCTCTTTAACGAAGGGATGGGCATCAGCGACTGCAATGGCTAAACCCACTTGCTTCATAACCGGTAGGTCAATCACATCATCGCCGATATAAGCAATCTTCTCTGCAGGCAAACTAGTGTGTTCTAACAAAGCCGCAAAAGCAGGGCGCTTATCACGGAAGCCCTGAAAGACTAGTTCAGTAGGAATATTAAGATTCTTAGCACGGTGTTGGACTAACTCAGATTTACGCCCTGTTAAGATGGCAACTTTCACCCCCGCATCTTGTAACATGCGTAAGCCGTGACCATCACGTGAATTAAAGGCTTTGTATTCCTGACCATGATTATCGTAGAACAAGCTGCCATCGGTGAGCACGCCATCCACATCCAGAATCAGTAGTTCAATCTTGCTAGCTAGCTGTTTATCTACATTCATCAAACAATCCCTGCGCGCAATAAATCATGCATATGGATAATACCGACTATTTGCCCAGCCTGCACCACGGGTAGAGCGGTAATGCTATGTTCTTGCATCCTATTCAAAGCAGTCACCGCTAGCTCATCAGGCAGAATAGTATGTGAGCTCGTGGTCATTAACTCAGCGATAGGCCGACCTTGTAATTCACGACCATTTTCAAAGGAGCGGCGCAGGTCGCCATCGGTAAACACACCTAGCAGATAGTCACTTTCATCGACGATTGCGGTCATCCCTAAGCCATGTCGTGTCATTTCTAGAATGGTTTCGCGAATATCAGCAGTTGGCAGGACACGGGGAATCTCGCCTTGAATATGCATTAAATCGCGGACATGTACCAATAAGCGCTTACCTAAACGTCCACCCGGATGGGAGCGTGCAAAGTCTTCAGCCGTGAAGCCGCGCACTTCTAATAAAGCAATCGCAAGCGCATCGCCCATCACCAAAGTCGCGGTGGTACTTGATGTCGGTGCTAAACCTAAAGGACAAGCCTCATGCTCAACACCTGTATAAATATGGAAGTTAGCTAATTGTGCTAATTCAGACTCTGGGTTGCCAGTCATTGCGATTAGTTTGATTTTTAAGCGGCGTACCACCGGCATAATCGCTAAGACTTCTTCGCTAGTGCCTGAATTAGATAGGGCAATAATCACATCACCATCAACGATCATGCCCAAATCACCGTGACTAGCTTCACCCGGATGCACGAAAAAGGCCGGCGTGCCGGTACTAGCAAGGGTCGCTGCAATCTTGCTGCCAATATGCCCTGATTTGCCCATACCGGTGACAATCACTCGACCACGACAGTTAAGAATCGCTTCACAAGCTCCAACAAATTGATCGTCAATACGCTCGGGTAGGGATTGAAGGGCGCTAATTTCCGCAGCGATAACCGCGCGCGCCAAGGCTTTCATGTCTTTAGCAGCATGCATCTTAAATGAGATTCTCTCGTTATTAATAGCTAAGCGAGTTAAGTTTTACAGCTATCTGCTTAAGCTAGTCATTATTAATGATTAAGGCGCGGATTCTAACAGGTCTCAGTGGCAGCGACTAATTTCTCTCTAAAATTTTGTTGTTTGCCCAAAAGCAAAAGGGCCTGTATCACTACAGACCCTTAGCAACTTTAAGTAGTAAACTACTTAGGAGTAAAGTTTAGGTGCGCCCACCTGCTCATGTAATGCATTACAAACTTCAGGTGATAAATTTAAGCCTTGTGCTAATTGGCTCAGATACTGTGCTTCTGTGCGGGTATCTAAATCAATGGCTGCTAAAGAAATCGCATAAATTTGTTGCGCCATGTCTGGTGGCACACTGCGTACAAAACCAGCCACATCTAAAGGCGCTTCAAATTCTTTACGGATGAAATCAGCTTCAGAATCACTGATATTACCAAGCTTACCAATAATCCGCTCTTGCTCTTGCTGATCAATAGTGCCATCTGCTTTGGCAGAATTAACCATTGCACGAATGATTAAAGTAGCTTGTTGTTCAGCCGCTTGTTGATTAGGCAGTAATTTGCTACTTAAATCAGGTACATTGGGGTCTTGGCTTTGCATGTATTTGCTAACTGCACCTGTGAGTAAATCGGCTAAACCACCACCACCCTGACCGCCTTGTTGTCCACCCATTAAGCCACCTAGAAGGCCACCCAAACCACCAGCACTTGCTGAAGAGTTTTGTTGCGCACCACCTAATAAGCTGCCTAATACATTTCCTAGGCCACCTTGATTTTGATTAGATTGTTGACCGCCGAGCAAACTACCTAACACATTGCCTAAGCCGCCTTGATTTTGGTTGGCTTGTTGGCCACCTAAAAGGCTGCCTAATACATTACCTAAGCCACCTTGGTTAGAGTTTTGTGCACCACCTAATAAGCTCCCAAGGACATCAGCCATCCCGCCACCTTGTCGGTTACTTGAGCCACCGAGTGCTGAACCGAGAATGTTACCCAGTACATTACCCGCTGAGCCGCCTGATAATGCACCACTGCTTAACAAGCTGCCGAGAATCTTAATTGCATCCATTGGGATTGATCCTTTCTTAAAAAATTAATGGGTCTTTGGTGCTACTGGACCTGCACCTTTCGGCACTATTGTGGAAATAGCACTTTTCATAATTAGTTGAGAACTCGCCGCATCGCGGTTAGAGGCCAACATCACTGAGAATTGATCATAAGCAATGATAAACCCTTCCAATTTGATCCCGTTAACGAGGAAACAAAAGACAGGGGCTTGGCTTTTTGCCAGATCATTTAAAAAAGTTTCTTGCATAGAATCTGCCATGATTTTGATTTGTCGCAATATTATACGCACGCGTTCAAGGCAATTTAAACCGTTTGTGATAAATGGCCTTAAGTTTTCTATGCCTACATTGACATAGGGTTTCCCCTAGTGTCTCAAACTGACAGATTATTGGCAAACTTGTCTTAATTCGTCTATATAAATTTTATTAATAATTAAGCGCTTTATTAAAAAATACTTTATAAATAATGGCTTATGGAGTTGGCATAAAGCCTGCAAAGTAGTTAACAGAATAGAGTGTCAGAACGGTGCAGACCATGCCACACGCCTCATGTGGCTTCAAACCCCACCTCTTGCAAAAGCGGTGGGGTTATTTTTTATTTAAGCCGCGTAAGGATGTCTTAAAACAATGGTTTGTTCGCGATCAGGGCCAGTAGAAATAATATCTACTGGGGTTTGCACAACTTCTGCTAAGCGGTTTAAATAAGCTTTGGCATTGGCTGGTAATTGCTCATAACGAGTTAAACCGAAAGTTGACTCAGACCAACCTGGCATTTCTTCATAAATTGGCTGGCAACGTGCAAATTCTTCAGTAATCACCGGCGGTACTTCATAGATTTTACCATCTAAGCGATAGCCAGTGCAGATCTTTACAGTTTCTAAACCATCCAAGACATCTAGCTTAGTGATGCACAAACCACTGATGCTATTAATTTCCATAGCACGGCGTAAGACGACTGCATCGAACCAACCACAACGGCGTGGGCGACCAGTGGTGGCACCAAATTCATTGCCTTTTTGGCCTAAATATTTACCCACTTCATCAAAAAGTTCGGTCGGGAAAGGACCTGACCCAACCCGTGTCGTATAAGCCTTGGTAATACCTAAAATATAATCGATATTCCGTGGGCCAATGCCTGCGCCGGTGCAGGCACCGCCTGCCGTAGTATTCGAAGAGGTGACATAAGGATAAGTACCGTGATCAATATCTAATAAAGTCCCTTGCGCACCCTCTAACATAATATCTTTGCCAGCTTTCCGCAGTTCAGCGATGCGATGCGGTACATCCATAATCATCGGACGCAAAATTTCAGTCATGGCTAAAGCATTATCTAAAGTCTGCTGGAAGTCGACTTCATCAGCATGATAATAATTTTTTAGAGTGAAATTATGGAAGTCGAGAATAAAGCGCAGTTTGGCTTCAAATTCAGCAGGCTGGAATAAATCACCCACACGTAAGCCGCGACGAGAAATCTTATCTTCATAAGCAGGGCCAATACCACGCCCTGTGGTACCGATTGCCTGATTGCCGCGTGCACGTTCACGGGCTAAATCTGATGCAATGTGATAAGGGAGAATCAATTGGCAGGCTTCAGAAATACGTAAATGATCACGTACTGCAATGCCTTTAGCCTCTAAAGTATTCACTTCTTTCATCAGTGCTTCTGGAGAAAGTACCACTCCATTGCCAATCATACATTCTACATTGTCACGTAGGATGCCTGAGGGAATCAGATGCAATACAGTTTTTTCACCCTTAATGACTAAAGTATGGCCTGCATTATGCCCACCTTGAAAACGTACAACAGCTGCTGCATTTTCAGTCAGTAAGTCGACTATTTTACCTTTGCCTTCGTCACCCCATTGGGTGCCTAGAACAACAACGATTTTACCCATGACTTTCTCGCTTTAAACTTCCGTAATAATCCATTCGTTGCCGTGCTTAATTAGTTGTTGTCCGCAGCCTGCATCCTGCGGGGTTTTCACGGTATCACCTTGCAGTTGACGTACCACCCAATGCCCTTGGGAACGTAATCGCTGGATGGTGTTGCTTAAATAGGGATCAGTATCAGCAGGTGCAAATATTTTGATTGGCTGCTGCGGTTGGGCTTGCCAATAGCGTGTCAGAATACGTAAGTCAGTACTAAATCCAGTCGCAGGACGGGTACGGCCAAATAGCTTACCAATTCCATCATAGCGGCCACCGCGAGCAATCTCCCGACCACTACCTTCGGCATAAACTGCATACACAATGCCAGTGTGATAGTCGTAACCTGATAATTCAGTTAAGTCGACATGAATATGGCAATCTGGAAATTCATGTTGAATACGCTTAACGAGGGAGCTGAGATACTGGATAGCTGCTTTGACTTGCAGGTTCGCAGCGCTTAGGACTTCTGAAGCATAATTTAAAATATCGGCTTTACCATACAAACGCGGCAATTGCCTTAGCATTTCGGTTTCAGCTACAGGTAAGTTTGCAACCGCAAGCCAAGCTTCAATATCCGGTAAAGACTTACGCTCAAGCATGTCAAAAAAGATTTTTTCCTGCTGAGTACTTAAACCGGCTTGAGCTGCAAGGCTACGGAAAATATTTACATGCCCAATATCGAGAGTAATCGCAGGTACTTGGCAATATTTAAGCGTAGTGAGTAATAAAGCAATCACTTCAAAATCACTATCTTCGCCCGCATGTCCGAATAGTTCTGCACCCACTTGCAAAGGTGAGCGTGAACCATCTTCATTGAAAGCACGAGTGCGTAACACACTACCGATATAACACAAACGATTCGGATGCTCAGTTTGCAATTTGTGGGCATCAATTCGCGCAATTTGTGGTGTCATATCGGCACGAATACCCATCGTGCGCCCTGTGAGTTGATCCGTCACTTTGAAGGTTTGCAAATCTAGATTTGAGCCGATGCCTGTATTCAGCGACTGCATATACTCCACCAAAGGTGGCATCACCATTTGGTAGCCCCAAGTGGCGTAGACATCTAAAAGGCTACGACGTAAGTTTTCTAAGCGCCATGATTCTTCAGGCAATGCTTCGCTAATCCCGTCTGGTAGCGCCCAGTATTGGTCAGTCGTTGGCATGTTTGATTAGTCAGTTAGAAAGAGCAACAGAATACCAGCTATAACACAAATTAGCCCAAACATCCTTAGGGATTTTTCAGGGTAGCTGAGAATTTGGGTGTAGGCTTTTTTGAGTTGGCTAGGGCTGATGAAGGGCAACAAGCCCTCAAGGATTAACAAGAGGGCGAAGGCATTAATTAAGTCTGACCAGTTGATATTCACTGTGCTGGTACAGTTGGGGTAGCGGATGCAGCAGGCATAGCTTTAGCTCCACCTGTTGAGCTATTGAAATAGCGGAAAAACTCTGAATTAGGCTCTAACACCATCGTGGTACCAGCATTATTCCCAATCGTTTTCTTGTAAATATCTAAACTACGATAGAAGGAGTAAAACTCAGCGTCACCTTGATAGGCTTTGCTATAGATTTCAGCTGCTTTGGCATCACCTTCACCGCGCACCTTTTCCGCATCCCGATAAGCTTCAGCTTTAATAACCGTCGCATTACGATCCGCTGTTGCACGAATTTTCTCAGCTTCCGCTTGACCGCGTGAACGGAAGTCCTGGGCAACCCGTTGGCGTTCAGAGCGCATCCGTTTAAATACGGACTCACTAACCTCATCAGGGAAGTCAATCTTGCTGACACGGACATCGACGATTTTAATCCCTAATTGCTTAGCTGCTTCATTCGACTTCAGCTCTAAGCCTTGCATAATTTGGTCGCGCTGTTCAGTAAGTGCTTGCTCAATGGTGCGACGGCTGAATTCATTACGCAGGCCGTCTTTCATAATATCGCCCAAGCGGTTAGACGCATCAATCATACGTCCACCATTGGTGGCACGATAAAAAGTAGCTACATCTTCAATTTGCCATTTCACAAAAAAATCGACTAAGACATACTTTTTTTCACCGGTTAAAAAGCGTTCTGCTTTCGATTCATAAGTGAGCACCTGAGCAGGGAACTTGCGCACGGTATTCATCAATGGAATCTGAAAGTGCAAACCAGGTTGAATATTTGAGTCGACGATTTCCCGGAAAGCGAATTTAATTGCGCGTTCGCGTTGATCTACTGTATAGGCAGTTGCATAAAGACCAACCGCTAAGACGACTAAACCACCAAGGACAAGTTGTTTAGTTTCAATCATTGACGGCTCTCCCGTGTTTGACCCGGTGATAAGGGGCGTTGCTGGCGTGTATCAGTACTGGGCACACCATTCATACTAGTGTTAGATTCGGTACCGTTGATTGCAGCAGCAGCGGCACTAGAAATGGCAGCCGGAGACAGCTCAGTCGGTACTGGAGCTGCTTTAGGGTCAATCGGGATATACAGCATATTATTGCTATTCTCACTATTCACAAGCACTTTACGTGAACCGGTCATTACACTTTCCATTGCCTCAAGATAGAGGCGCTCCCGAGTCACATCCGGTGCTTTCTTGTATTCAGTTGCCAATTGAGTAAAGCGAGCCGCATCCCCTTGGGCACGTGCTATAAGTTGGTCACGATAAGCAATCGCTTCTTCACTTAAACGTGAAGCCTCACCACGTGCATCGGGAACTACTTTATTGGAGTAAGTTTCGGCTTCGTTTTGGAAGCGGTTAGCATCTTCACGAGCACGGTTCGCATCGTCGAAAGCATCTTTGACCGCATCGGGTGCTTCGGCATAAGTTAAGTTGACCTTAATGACCCGTAAACCGACTTTGTAATTATCCAAAATTGTTTGCATGAGTTTTTGGGTTTCAACAGCAATCTGTTCACGACCCTCACCAAGGATGTAATCCATTTTACTGCGCCCAACTACTTCACGAGTTGCACTCCGCATTGCTTGATACAAAGTACCTTGGGCTTGATTAGTTAAATCGTCAGCTCTGGCTACATTGAAAGTGTAATCTTCAGCATCACTTACTTGATATTGAGCGGTAACTGCGATCTCAACAATATTCTCATCTTGCGTAAGCATATTGCTGGTGTCTTGAGCACTACGGTTTTGAGCAACATCCACAAATTCAACGTTTTCAATGGGGGTAGGTAAATGCCAATGCAAACCCGGGCCACTAGTCGTTTTATAAGCACCAAAGCGTAGGACTAAAGCTTCTTCGCGCGCGTCCACCATGTAGAAGCCAGAAAATAGCCAACCCGCGACGAGTACACCAAGAATAACAAAGATACCTGTGTAGTTAGCAGGGCCGTCCGGCTCACTACCACTATTCGACTTTTTACCAAAAAGCCCCAATAGTGTTTGATTGAGTTTTCTAACTAACTCATCGGTGTCAGTCGATTTATTAGTTGTTTTATTTTTCCCTGTCCAAGGGTCTTGATTATTACCACCCGGCTCATTCCAGGGCATATGAAACTCCTAAAAACTAGTTTAAATGTACCCAAGCGACTGAGGCGAGGTCATTTTTTCACAAAGCGAGCATTGTAAGCAGGCTAGCGGATGCTGGCAACCTTAGCAATGACCTACAAGAGCATATCAAATTCAGGCTTATAAAGTTGAACACACCTGAGAAAATTAGGGTCGTATCCCGCTATAATCGAAAAAACCTTAGCTTACTTGGAGGAGATAACTATGCAAACGACAACTGATAGTTTGGTCTTACGTGATGACCAAGCGGGGATTTGTACTTTAACTTTAAATCGTCCGGATAAATTTAATGCACTTTCAGCAGGCCTGATCGAGGCTTTAACAGCTCAATTGGATGCGATACGTAGTGACAGCAGTGTGCGTGTAGTGGTGATTAAAGCTAATGGACGAGCATTTTGCGTTGGGCACGATTTAAAAGAAATGCGCGAAGCAGATGACCCCAAACTGACTAAACAATTATTTAGTCAATGTGGCGCGATGATGCAGCGTCTAGAGACTCTGCCACAACCGATTATTGCCAGTGTACAGGCAGTAGCCACTGCCGCAGGCTGTCAGTTAGTCGCAGCCTGTGATTTAGCCATCGCCAGTGACAAAGCTAAGTTTGCAGTCTCAGGGATTAATTTAGGTCTGTTTTGCTCCACTCCTGCAGTGGCTTTAAGCCGTAATCTTGGCCGCAAACAAGCGCTGGAAATGTTATTGACTGGGGACTTTATTGATGCAGCTACCGCAAAATCGTATGGTTTGGTCAATCAAGTTGTTGCTGCCGAAGAGCTGGATCACGCGGTCGCTACCATGGCAGCCAAAATTGCTGCTAAACCACCAGAAGCGGTAACAATGGGCAAAGAACTATTCTATAAACAGCTCAATCAGCCTTTAGCAACTGCCTATGAGTTAGCTAATGAAGCGATCACT
Organism: uncultured Thiothrix sp.; assembly: GCF_937876535.1. Lineage (GTDB taxonomy): Bacteria > Pseudomonadota > Gammaproteobacteria > Thiotrichales > Thiotrichaceae > Thiolinea. Next base: position 190,686 of record NZ_CALFHZ010000007.1, on the reverse strand, counting down.
TGTAATTTCTACTTGGATGACACCATTGAAGGGGTGAATGCCTTTTTGGAAAAACGTGATCCGAGTTGGAAGCGTTAAGACTGCCCAACTAAAGCCTTTGTTACGCGTGTTTGACGAAAGTGTAGCCATAAGGCTGCACTTAAAGTCATAGCAAAAATCCCTAAGGAGGCACTCACCACCCCTGCCCAGCCTGCCCATTGCCAAAATGGTTCCAGATAAAAGCTACCTAAACTAGCACCTAAATAATAAAACACTAAATACAAAGAGGAGGCACTAGCGCGCGCTTTCAAGGCATGTTGGCTCACCCAGCTACTTAGAGTCGAGTGTGTTAAGAAAAAACCAAAGCTATTAACCAGAAAGCCACTCACAATCATGGGTAAACTGCCTGCCAACGTTAGAAGAGTGCCAAGCATCAATAATAAGATACCTAAAATCATGCAAATTGGCTGGCTGAGCCATAAAGCTGCACGGCCTGACCAAGCGGAGGCAAAACTACCAGTCAAATAAGTTAGAAATAGCATTCCCAAAGCATGGATAGACAAATGATAGGGCGCGTCAGCGAGTACGAAAGTAATGTAACTATATAGGCTTAAGAAAATCATCATATTCAAGCCGCCAATTAAATAGGCAGTCAGAAGCAGCGGATTTTGCAAATGACTGCGCATATCAGCCAAGACTGAGCGGGGATGAAAAGCCTTCGCTTGAAAATGTTTAGAGGCTGGAAGAAGCCAGATAAATAGCAGCACTAAGCCTAAACTACTAAAACCTAAAACAAGGAATACCATTTGCCAGTCATAATGCTCACCCACAAAGCCACTTACCAAGCGGCCGGTGACACCACCTAAACTATTCGCACTAATATATAAACCTACCGCTACCAACACTGCTTTCCGTTCAAATTCATCCCCTAAATAAGCAATAGCAATCGCTGGTAAACCTCCAAGGAAGAAACCTTGGAGGCCACGCAAGACTAATAAACTGCTATACGTTTCGACTTGGGAAATGGCTAAGGTCGTCGCTACAGCACCGAGTAAAGTCACAGCCATAATATTTTTACGCCCAAGTGCATCAGACAAGGGGCCATAAATTAATAAAGATAAACCCAGCATAGAAATCGTGACTGTCAGGCTCCAACTCGCTTGCAACGGGCTTAAATGGAAGGTTTGGGCTAATTGTGGCAAAAGCGGCTGCGTCATATGCACATTGGCAAAAATCATAAAAGAGCCTAAAGCCAAGGCGAAGGTGGCAAACCAAAACTCTCGAGTACCGGTTGTGATCATTGTGCTCTGTCCATGTTTTAACTCAGCCCACAATAAATGCAGTGCAACAATTAATAAAATATATAATAAACATGGTTTCGATAATTTTTGTTTACCGATAAGGTCGACCAGTGGATTTAAAACAACTGCGCTATTTCCATGAAATAGTGCGCTTAGGGAGCTTCACTCGAGCTGCTGAAGCCCTGCATATTGCACAGCCCGCGATTAGTGTGGCTATTCGTAAGCTGGAAGCGGAATTAGAGCTGCAACTTTTTCAACGCCATGACCGCAAAGTAAGTTTGACGGCAGAAGGCGAACGTTTATGGCTGCATACACAACGGATTCTGCAGGCAGTCGACGATGCGCGTCTGGAAATGCAAGAACTGAAAGGCTTAAGCAAAGGCGAGGTACGAGTAGGCATTCCAGGGATGATGGGGTCTTATTATTTTCCGCCCATCCTGATGGCTTTTCGGCATCGTTATCCGCATATCAGCTTGCAAGTGATTGAAGGTGGCACTTGGCAATTACAGCAAATGTTAGAAACAGCTCAGCTGGATTTGGCAGTGATCGTGCAGGACTTCTTGCCGGAAGAATTGGAGGCGCGGGTGCTTGTGCGTGAGGAAATGCGCGTTGTGGTTGGGCGCGAGCATCCTTTGGCTCAACAAACAGCTGTCAGCATTGAGGATTTTTTTAAAGAAGAGTTAGTTCTATTTCGCAATGGCTATTTTCATCGCAAAATTGTGGATCGTTTATCTGCGGAGGTGGGCATTAAACCCGTGATTGGCTTTGAAACCAATCTCATTCCTTTAATCAAATCGATTATTAAACAAGGCTTTGGCATCTCAACTTTGCTGGCGATGGCTTTAGAAAATGATCCTGAATTAGTGGATTTACCCTTTGCCGAACCCGTTTGGCTAGATTTGTGCATTGCTTGGCGACGTGACGGTTATCTATCCCGAGCCAATCAAGCTTTTGTAGATTTCTTATTAGAAAAACCTGAACCTAGCGCTCTAAGGGTGAATTAGGAGTTTACTACGCTAGGTCAGGTTGAGGAAAACATAGCTGGGGAGCTATTGGGTTTATTATTTCAGGAGTCATCTTCACTGAATATTGGGTTTATCAAAGATAAAGCCTAATCAGCCTAGCAGAGGGAGTTATAAAGCAAATACTTAAAATACTATGCCTTAAGTAGTTAATATTGACGAGATCAAACGGTTCATTCTTAAAAGAAATTTAGCTTAATGAAAAAAACTAGATTTATTTAGATGAACTAGTTAAAAAGTATCCCTCGCATAGGATAAGATCCAATATAGTACCAAAATGCTCAACGATGCAAGAGGTAAAATAAATTTATTTTACTCCATCTTAGATTGCGCTTGATACGCCACAATCGCAGCGGCTAGGTCTTCTACAGCATGACCAACGCCTTTGAAGAGGGTTATTAGTTTAGGATCGTGTAGACTGTGCTCAAGTTTGCATAAATCATAAAAACTGCCACAAATATTCCTAGGGTGTAATGCTCCGGTTTGCATAGGAATCAATAAATCGCCCGACTCATGCAAGGCGGCTTCTGTATCGATATAAACTAGTGCTTTTTGCATTGTTTCGTCATCGACTTCACGCATTTGTGGGGTGAAAGAGCCAATTAGATCTACGTGCTGTCCACTCTGTAGCCAAGCTCCGAGTAATACTGCTTGCTGGGCTAAAGTCGCACAACTAATAATCTCTGCTTGTTCAACCGCAGCTTTTAAATCGCTGACTAGTTCAACTTCCCAACACTGCAATGCTTGTAGCTGATTCACTAAGCTTTGTGCACGCGTGGCACTACGATTCCAGATCAGAATACGTTTGAGAGGAAAAAGACTGGAAAAAGCTTCGGGTAGTTCACGGGCAACGCGTCCAGCACCAAGGATTAATAGTGTTTGAGAGGTGGGGTTAGCTAAATAACGTGCACCCAAAGCAGAGGCAGCAGCAGTACGCCGTGCGGTTAAGACTGAACCATTCAATAGAGCTAGATGCTCACCAGTATCTTCACGAAATAATAAGTAGCTCGCAATAACAGCAGGTAAACCACGTTTCGCATTATCAGGATGAATATTGGCTATTTTTACGCCACCAAAACCTTGCTGGCCTTGCCATGCAGGCATTAAGAGTAAAGTAGCCTCTTGGCCTTGGGGATTAGCCAGTGTGTGGTGATGACGTAAAGGTGCTTTCAGTCCTGCTGCGAATAGCTCGCTAATTTTGGCGATTAACGTCGGATAAGGGAGCGCAGCAGCAGTTTGATCGGCAGAAAAAATACGCATGAGTGACTCACTGAAAACTAGCATCCTGAAGATTGTAAGAGATTGCAGAAGAAAAAAATGCAGTTTATCGAATCATTATCAAGAAACATCCTGAAAGATTCCCGAGCAATCACAAGCCTATTGGCAAACTAGCTGAATTTCGCGTATATTCCCGACTAAATTGCTTGGTTATTGCAAAGGTGAGGGTGATGGATGCTGCAGAGCAACAACTAGCTGAGCTAGCTAAAGCAGGCTACGAAGCGGGTTTTGTTTCTAACATTGAATCAGAAACAGTACCACCGGGGCTGGATGAATCAGTCATTCGCTATATTTCTGCGCGTAAGAATGAGCCAGAGTTCATGTTGGAATGGCGGCTGGAAGCATACCAGAATTGGCTCGCAATGGAAGAGCCAGACTGGGCGCATTTAAAGTATACCAAGATCGACTATCAAGCGATTTCCTATTTTTCTGCGCCTAAATCGGCAGGCGATGCGCCCAAAAGCTTGGATGAAGTGGATCCTGAATTGCTGCGTGTGTATGAAAAGTTGGGGATTCCGCTAGAAGAGCAGAAGATGCTCGCAGGTGTTGCCGTTGATGCCGTGTTTGATAGCGTGTCGGTAGCGACGACTTTTCGTAAGCAATTGGCGGAAGCAGGAGTAATTTTCTGCTCGATTTCAGAAGCGATGCGCGAACATCCAGAACTGATCAAAAAGTATCTAGGTACAGTAGTTCCGCAAACGGATAACTATTTTGCTGCGCTGAATGCTGCGGTTTTCACCGATGGTACCTTTGTTTATATCCCAGAAAATACCCGCTGTCCGATGGAGCTTTCCACTTATTTTCGGATTAATGAGCGCAATACAGGGCAGTTTGAACGAACTTTAATTATTGCCGATAAAGGCAGTTATGTCAGTTACCTTGAGGGCTGTACCGCGCCGCAACGTGATGAAAATCAGTTACATGCAGCGGTAGTCGAATTAATCGCTTTGGAAGATGCTTATATCAAATATTCGACCGTACAAAACTGGTATCCGGGTGATGAGAATGGCAAAGGTGGGATTTATAACTTTGTCACTAAACGCGGTGTGTGTGCGGGTGATCGTTCGCGGATTTCTTGGACGCAAGTCGAAACAGGTTCATCCATCACTTGGAAATACCCTAGCTGTGTGCTGAAAGGTGATGATTCGATTGGTGAGTTTTATTCAGTCGCAGTGACCCGGGGTGCGCAGCAAGCGGATACCGGAACGAAGATGTTCCATATCGGAAAAAACACTACGAGCACGATTGTTTCCAAGGGGATTTCAGCGGATCGTGGGCAGAATGCTTATCGCGGTTTAGTGCGGATGAATAAGGGTGCGGAAAATGGGCGCAATCATACCCAATGCGACTCGCTTTTAATTGGCGATAAATGTGGGGCGCACACTTTTCCGTATATTGAAGTCGCTAATCCCACCGCTAAAGTCGAGCATGAGGCCACGACCTCCAAGATTGGTGAGGATCAATTGTTCTATTGCCGTCAACGCGGTTTATCCGAAGAAGATGCGGTGTCGATGATTGTGAATGGCTTCTGTAAAGAAGTCTTCAACGAGCTGCCGATGGAGTTCGCCGTGGAAGCGCGTAAATTGCTCGCGATTAGTTTAGAAGGCGCGGTAGGTTAATAAAGGAAGAAATATGCTCTCAATTAAAGATTTACACGCCAGCATCAACGGCAAAGAAATTCTCAAAGGTTTAAGCCTCGAGATGGGCGCGGGTGAAGTGCATGCGATTATGGGGCCGAATGGCTCAGGTAAAAGCACATTATCCAAAGTCCTAGCGGGGCGCGAAGAATACGAAGTCACCAGCGGTACAGTCACTTATAAAGGTGAAAATCTATTAGATATGTCACCCGAAGAGCGTGCGCATCAAGGTATTTTCATGGCTTTCCAATATCCGGTGGAATTGCCGGGCGTGAATAACACTTATTTCATGCAAGCTTCTTTAAATGCGATTCGTAAAGCACGCGGTGAGCCAGAATTAAATTCCCTAAATTTTATGAAACTGGTGCGGACTAAATTAAAGGCGCTGGAAATGAATGAGGCTTTATTAAAGCGTTCAGTGAATACGGGTTTCTCTGGTGGGGAAATGAAGCGCAATGAAATTTTGCAGATGACGCTGCTAGAGCCTTCTTTAGCGATCTTAGATGAAACGGATTCCGGCTTAGATATTGATGCCTTAAAAATGGTATCGATGGGCGTGAATAGTTTGCGTAGCCCTGAGCGCTCCATGTTAGTCATTACCCACTATCAACGTTTACTCGATTATATCCAACCAGATTATGTGCATGTGTTAAGTGGTGGACGGATCATTCGTTCTGGTGATAAATCCTTAGCTTTAGAGCTGGAAGAAAAGGGTTATGGCTGGTTGCAACAGGAGGCCGCAGCATGAGTGCTGCTTTGCTGGATCACTATCAAACTTTAGCGGCCACTGCACCCAAGGCGCATGTTTATCAAGCAGTGGGTCAGCAGCGTTTGAGCTTGGTGGAGCTGCCGAATCGCAAGCAAGAGGCTTGGCGCTATACACCCCTTGCGCCCGTGCTGGATTATCAGTTTGCCGCTGCTAGCCGTGAAGACGGTTTATTAGTGCCTGAAGATGTGGCTGCTTTACGCGTCACGCCCACTGATCATGTGTGCATTGTCTTGCTCAATGGCTTTTTTATGCCAGAGCTATCCACTTTACCTGTCCAAGCTGGCTTAGAAGTTTTGGATTTAGCACAAGCAATTCAAACGTCGGCAGCAGGTATTGAGCGCTTAGGCAGTTTAAGCGGTGAGTGTTTACACCTGTTTGGGGCAGTGAATGCTGCTTTAACAGGCGCGGGTGTTTATCTGCGAGTCACTGAAAAGCTTACCCAGCCGGTTGAACTGCTTCATATCAATTACAGCTTTGATAGCGAAGTTTTGAGCAATCCGCGGGTGTTGGTACAAGTGGAAGCCAATGCCAACCTAACTCTGCTTGAACAGCATGCGCAGTTTGCTGATGTATTAGGAATGCATAATGGCGTGACTGAAATATTCCTAAGTGAAGGCGCTGAATTGATTCATCCCCGCTTACAGAATGATAGTTTGCGCACCCGCCATTTAAGCAGCTTGCATGTGCAGCAAGCAGCATCGAGTGTGTATAAGGGCACAACTTTAGCTTTAGGCAGCGCTTGGTCACGGACTGAATTCCATCTTGATTTTAGCGGTGGTCATGCCCATTGTGAGTTAAATGGTTTCTATTTAGCGGGTGATCAACAGATGCAATCCATGCATTTGGATGTTTTGCATTCTGTCCCCGATTGCAGCAGTCGTGAGGCTTTTAAAGGTATTCTTTACGGGCAAGGTAAAGCGGTGTTTGATGGCAATATCCTCGTGAAAAAGGATGCCCAAAAAACGGATGCGCGTTTGAGTAATGATAATTTGCTGCTGTCGCGTGACTCGGAGATTGATACCAAACCGCGCTTAGAAATTTATGCGGATGATGTGCAATGTAGTCATGGTACGACGGTCGGGCAGATTGACCCTGAAATGCTGTTTTATCTGCGGGCGCGTGGGATTCCTAAAGCAGCAGCGACGAGCATGATTTGCCAAGGCTTTGCGGCGGAATTGATTGCGCATTGTGATTATCCTGCTTTAGAAACCAAGGCTTTAAGTATTTTACAAGAGCGCTTAGCACCTGTTGCTGCGAATCTTTAGGAGGGATGCATGTTTAAATTATCGCGCTTAACTAAAGCCGAAAAAGCTGAGCAGTTTGATGATGAAAATGTTGCCCGTCGTGCTTGGCTGAAAGACGAAATTATTGCTGCCATTCGCCAAGTTTACGATCCTGAAATTCCAGTGAATGTGTATGACCTTGGCCTGATTTATCGAATCGATCTAGATGAAAATAATAATGTCGATATTGATATGACCCTGACTAGTCCGGCTTGCCCCGTAGCGGGTAGTTTGCCAGGTTTGGTGGAAACCGCAGCACGTTCTAAAATCGAAGTAAATGATGTGAATGTGAATTTGGTCTGGGATCCACCTTGGGGCAGAGAGCGCATGAGCGAAGAGGCTTTATTAGCCTTGGATATGTATTAGGAGTGAATAATGATTAGTGTTACTGAAAAAGCGGCGCAGCATATTCGCCAGCAATTAGACAAACGTGGTCATGCGGTTGGTATGCGTTTAGGCGTGCGCAAAAGTGGCTGTACCGGCTTTATGTATGTCGTTGATTATGTGGATCAGCTCGGTGCAAATGATCAAGTTTATGACCAGCACGGTGTTAAAGTCGTGGTTGATCAGGAAAGCTTGCCTTATGTAGATGGCACCGAAATTGATTATGTACGCAATAATGCTTTGAATCAGGGTTTAGAATTTAACAACCCGAATGTAAAAGATGCTTGCGGCTGCGGCGAATCCTTTAACGTATAAAAGCAGACAGCATGACTGAAATTGATGAAATCGCCAGTGACTTTGAATTTCTGGATGATTGGGAACAGCGCTATCAATATTTAACTGAATTAGGCGAAGCGCTGCCGCCTATGCCTGAATCCGAAAAGATTGATGCCAATCGGGTGAAAGCTTGCATGAGTAAGGTTTGGGTCAAGCCGCATTGGGATACCCAAGACTCTAGTAAAATAAATTTCAATGGCGATTGCGACACGGCGATTATCAAAGGCGTAGTCGCGCTATTGGTGCAGTTATTTTCTGGCAAAACACCTGAAGCTATCTTAGCGATGGATGTTGATGATTTATTCGAGCGCCTGCAATTGGCGGAGAATTTAAGCCCGAATCGGCATGTGGGCGTGTATGCGATTGTGGATGTGATGAAGGGGCAGGTGGAGAGTTTAAAGCTTTCAGTTTAGCCAATCTTGAGTAATTATCTAGTTGCATCGCTACTATGAAAACCTGCTAGTAACGATGCAACTAGATAGGCTTTTAGATTTTGGATGCACGCTTAATCTTCATTTCGGCAAAGCGTTTTTGGTACTCTTCAACTTTGTTTTTCATTACTTCTTTTAGAGGATGTGTGGCATCAACGACTTTTAGTAAGCGTTCGGTAGTTAAACTAGTTTTATTGTCAATAAAAGCTTGCTCAATTGCTTCAGTCACAATTGATTCAATATCTGCTCCTGAGTAGCCATCGGTTTTATTAGCTAGTTTTTCAAGATTGATACTATTTTCTAATTTACGACGCTTTGTTAAATGGACTTTGAAAATATCCAAGCGTTCTGCTTTGTTGGGAAAGTCAACATAGAAAATTTCGTCGAAACGCCCCTTACGCAATAGCTCAGGTGGTAAAGCGGAAATATCATTGGCGGTAGCGATGACAAATACCTGCGACGTTTTTTCTTGCATCCAGGTCAAGAAGTAGCCAAATAAACGCGTTGCTACTTCTGAGCCTGATCCGCCGCTACCAATGCCTACAAAAGCCTTTTCTACTTCGTCCACCCACAACACACAGGGGCTTACTGCCTCCGCCATTTTGATGGCACGGCGCATATTCCCTTCACTTTCACCAACATATTTGCCCATTAAAGAGCCCATATCTAATTTGAGTAGAGGTAAATTAAACAGAGCAGCAGTCGCTTTGGCTGTTAAGGATTTACCACAACCTGGCATGCCTACAATCATTACTCCTTTAGGCATTTCTACACCAAAACTACGTGCATCTGACCAGTTGCTCATGACATTAGCTTTCTGTTGCAGCCAAGGTTTAAGCTGATCTAGACCACCGATATCCTCAAGCTTCTCTTTCACCGTTAGCATTTCAAGAATGCCAGTTTTTTTAATGATTTGTGCTTTTTCAGTTTGGACTAAATCCAGATCTTCAAGGCCGATATTCCCATCACGTTGATAACCACGATTAATTAACTGGCCGATTTCGTAACGCGTCAAGCCCTGAAAAGCTAGGGCTAATTTAGTTATTGTTGAACCTTCAACATCCGGCGTGTAAACAGCTGCATATTGCTTAATAATATCACGAATACTATCTTCATCTGGCAAGGGTACATCAAACAAAGTAATAAATTTTTCTATTTCAAGAGGAATGAGTATTTGAGAAGATATAAGAAAAACTGTAACTACCCCTTCAGTATTAATTAGTATTTTTTCGAGTAGTGATTTTAAGCGTGCAATAGCAAGCGGCTGATCTTTTAAACCTAAATGAATATCATGTAATATAATAAAATGCTCATTCAGCTCTTGATCCAGTAGATTCTCCAGAGCAGTAGCTAGATCACACCATTCCATAAGTGGACGCTTGGTTTTGAAATCGACTAAACCACGAGCCATATTCCATTCAATACTCTTGCGACCTTCGGATAAGTTAGTGATTAGCTTGTCAGCTTCATGCCTTTCGTGAGTAACTAAATACAGTGCTGGATAATGTGACTCTATATGCGAGCGTAATTCTTTTTCTAATTTTTTCATATTAATATCGGTTTTATATTATTTGTATTTAGTTGGCATGATGCTGTAGTAAGTTTTATTTTTAACTATAAGGCTAGATTTTTTTTACAGCAATTGGTCAGCTAAACGTTTTTATAAGTTTAATAGTCGTCATCGTCATCGTCATCGTCATCGTCATCGTCATCGTTAGGTCGATTTAATGAATTAAATATACGCTGCAGCAGACGCTCAAGCAGAATCTGTAGCTTTTTTAAGCTCTGAATGAATGGTGCTTTGGGTATTAGTATTTGAGGAGGTAATTGGTGGTTTTTCTAAAAATAGAAGTTCTAGCTCATCTTCATCGAATTTATTAATATTTAAAAAATCAGCTTTCTCCAGATCTGTAAAAAAGGATTGGGTGTGAGAAAAATTTGATTCTGGGATTTTGCCAAGTAATTTTTCTAATAGCAATGCGCGTTGATTTAACTTTATTTGAATAATTTCAATATTAATATTGCTAGCAACTATACGTAACATTGCTATGCGCTGCTCTTGAAAAGAGCGAAATAAGTAAGCATGTTTTTTATAGTCTTTTAGTTTTTTTGAACACTGATACCATCCAAAAGCGTCATGAAGGTGGGTTTTTGTGGAGGTGGTTATATGAGATTCATATCGACCTGCAATATAAACGCTGAAGGAATATCCAATAGATTCCCCCTTTTTGTAATCTTTCTTATGCTGTTCATCTATCTCATAAGAATATCTGTTTGAACTAATAACATTTAATCTAATAAGATGGTAAAAGCTTTTATCTATTTCGTAAACTAGTTGGTCATACTCTGGCGCCAGCTCTAAATGGATTTTTTTCTTATAGCTGTTTTTAATTTCTTTAAAGTTTGCTTCAGCTTTTGCAGGTGATTCGCCTATTGTTAGAGCGATTAACAGATCATCAGCCGCCACTTTGAAAATTTCGCATAATTTTTTCATTAGTGAAAAACGATCAGAACTATTTTGAATAGCTCGAATGGCTACTAATTCCTCTTCTAATCTGCGTGCTTCTAACCAGCGAGTTAGTAGGCCACTATAGTAAAGATCAAGGACTTCTGCTGTAAAATGCTCACGTAATTCTTCAAGATTTTTGATTTTAGTTCCGTCAAGCGGTAGATCGAATTTTATTGTTTTTATAATGCTCAACTTGTTTCACCCTTTAACCAAAAAGTTTACTAACAAAACTACCAACCTTACTTGCCACTGCCTTCGCTCCAGTTGTTATTGCCCTTCCAACACTTTGCACAGCTTTGACGGCTGTGGTCACAATTTTTTTACCACCTTCGTAAACAGCTTGGCCGATTTTGCTACCTGCCATACCACCCACTACACCACCAACAAGCCCCCCGACTGTACTACCAACCGGTCCCAAAACAGTGCCCAAAGTAGCACCCAAGGCGACTCCTTTGACTGCTCCCATTAACCCCCCTACTAGACTGGTATTGGTCGTGCCCATTGCATCTAAGGCTTCTACGCCGCTTAACTCACCCTTGGCGTATTTGTAAAGAATCTTAGCATTTTCCATGCTGAGATAAGCTATATCAGCGAGACGACCTGCTGGGGTACTTTTTAAGACTGTACCCATCCAGCCACTTTTCGCCGCCACTAAAACAGCCCCTGATACAGCAACTTGTGTTCCAACATGACTAGCACTTTTGATAGAGCTTTCAAAGAACTCTTTCAAATCCTCACTCACAGGTTGGTTTTGTTTGCCTGTAATGAAGTTCCAAGCACGGCGCCCTAAAATTCGGAGCCCTTGCGAACCAGCTGTTAAACCTGCAGCAATTACAGCACCTTTGCCGATTTCTTTAGCTATTTGAACACGATTGACGTCATTCCATTCATACTGTCTAATTTCCTGCTCAATTTGTGCTTGTTCTTGTAAGGCTTTTGCTTGCTCTTTAGTGAGTGGTTTCGAGCTAATACCATCTATTTCGATGCTATCAGTGGCATTGTTGAGCTGATCAATCTGGTCTGCAGGTCCGAGTTTACGTTGTCCACGATAGTCACCTTTCTCAAACAATTGGCTAGTGCTATCCGCATTTTGACCGTATTTAGCCTGATAGCGTTTAAGCAGCTTACCGTCTTGATCATAAATACCGATGTCCATGGAGTTTTTTCCATAAGCATCACCATTAGGAGACAAAACTTTTGCGAGGTAACCGCTACCTTGTGCAGCTGCCTCTAAATTAAATGTATCAACATGGTGTTGTTCAGCAAGAAAACCATCAAGGTTTCTTCCCATATTGATGTTACCGCTTTGAGTGGTAACGGTTTTTGCCATAGCCTCATTAGCTTGATTTAAGGCTTTATCAATCTCTGACGCATACTGACCAACATTAGCAACACCACTAGCTGCGGCACCTTCCTCTAATTTTGTTGCTAACCAAGTTTCGCGACTTTTACCTGCCTCAAGATGGTTATATAAGGAAACCTTAGCTGCGTTATTGTTCTCAACTGTGGAGATAAGCTCACGAGCTGTTTGACTCAATTCATCTTGATCTTTCCAAATACTAGGGAAGCTTTGAAAGGCTTTGACTAACCAAGTTTCCAAAGTCATATCATTTTTATGTTTTTCATATGACCTAACAAACTTAGTAATTAAAATCCCAGTCTTTTCAGTATTTTGCTCATCACCAAATACTGCCTCAGTCAGTCTTGTAGCTTGTTGTTCCTGAAAGTCTTGTTGGTCTAAAAGATCTAAGATGTTAGTTGATGCTTTAATTGGCGAGAGGAACTCAGACATGCACGATACCTATATTTTTGTTTTTTATTAATTTAGGGTATATCAATTTTTATCTAAGCAACTACTTTACATTAGCGCCTTTAAGTTATGCTGAATATTAAGAAATACATGATCTAACAAAAAATATGATTTTTACTCAATTTTCATTGAATAATTTTTATATAATTTAAAAAATTCGGGTAGGTCGACTGAGGTTTTTTGTTTATAGAAGATACTGCTAGTGAAGTGTTAAACTAACACTTCACTAGCTTGGGTGTTAGTTAGATCGAATAATATTCCTCTCCGGCCCATACGGGAACCCCGTAATATTCTCCGCACCATCTTCCGTTAACACCAAAATATCATGCTCCCGATAGCCCCCCGCACCTGGTAGTCCTTCAGGGAGCATAATCATCGGTTCCATTGAAATGACCATATTTGGTTCTAACACGGTTTCAATATCTTCGCGTAATTCTAAACCCGCTTCACGCCCATAATAATGGCTGAGCACACCGAAACTATGTCCATAACCGAAAGTGCGGTATTGCAATAGGCCATAATCTGCAAAAATCTTATTTAATTCCAAAGCAATATCACAGCAGCGCACGCCCGGTTTAATCAGTTTGATGCCTTCTTCATGCACATGCACATTTGCTTCCCAAAGTTTCAACGAAGCTTCGTCGCAATCGCCGTAGAATAAAGTGCGTTCTAAAGCGGTGTAATAGCCTGCAATCATCGAGAAGCAGTTGAGGGAGAGAATATCGCCGTGTTGGACTTTGCGGCTCGTGATCGGATTATGCGCGCCATCGGTATTGATGCCGGATTGGAACCAAGTCCAAGTATCCATCAATTCGCCGTGGGGATAGCGCTTGGCAATTTCGCGCACCATCGCTTGCGTCGAAGCGAGCGCGACTTCATGTTCACTTACGCCTTCATGTACTGCTGCCACTAAAGCAGCACCACCAATATCGCAGACTTGTGCGCCTTGTTTGATATGCGCGATTTCTTCGGCGGATTTGATCATGCGTAAGCGCATTGCCGCTGCTGCAATATCTACAATTTGCGAAGAGGGCAGAGCAGCCTGTAATTTATTCAAGCGTTCCAGCGTGATGTGATCATGCTCAACTCCAACGCGCTGACCATCTTTAATTTCTTGTTGTATCGCACGGAAATAGTTGTCGCGCTGCCAATCGGTATAAACTAAATTGTAATCGCCCGCCGTGCGTCGCCACGGTTGGCCACCATCAATATTCGCAGAAATGCTCACCACTTTATCTTGCGTTACCACCAAGCCATAAGGTCGGCCAAACGAGCAGTACAAAAAGTCTGAGTAATAATTAATATTGTGAATCGAGGTAAACAATACAGCGTCGACTTGAAGTTCAGCCATCAAAGCACGGAGTTTGGCTTGGCGGTTCTGGAATTCGGCTGTTGAGAAAGTATTTTGAACACGTTCGCCATTTTCGATGCGGATGACTTGGGGAAGATTCGCCATAGTGTACTGTCCTCTTAACTGTGTTGGGTGAATAGATAATGCGCCATTTTGGTGCATTTGCCAATCAACAGGCGCATAGCTCTAAGCTTAAGTGTAGGCAAGGAAAATGCCAGTGGTGAGCGAGGTTTGCGCGATTAGCTATACCTATACGCCTATTTAAGTTAAGGTCAGGTTTTTACTTGCTCAAGCCTGTTATGCCTGCCGTGCCCCCCTTAAATCAAGCTCAAATCCTGACTGAGCTTACCCCTGAGCTGCAAGCTGTGTTGCAGCAGATTTACATTTTTCCAAGCCTTGATTCGACCAATACCTGGCTATTAGAACAGCCAAATACTTGCTTCAGTGTCTGTCTGGCGGAAGAACAAACTGCCGGGCGCGGGCGGCGTGGCCGCACTTGGCAATCGCCCAATAGCGGGAATATTTATTTTTCTTTGCGCTGGTGTTTTCAAGCAGTACCCGCGAATTATGGCTGTTTAGGTTTAGTCGTTGGTGTTGCGGTCGCTGAGGCTTTAGCGGCTTATGGTTTGCAGGGGCAAATGCTCAAATGGCCGAATGATATTTATTATCAGGGTCAGAAGCTGGGTGGGATTTTGTTACAAACGGCGCAACCTTTGCAGCAAGTCGTGATTGGAATTGGTTTAAATACCGGCATGCAGCGTGCAAGTATTACTAGTATTGATCAGGCATGGTGCGATTTGTCGGAAATCCTGCAAGAGAGCATTGACCGCAACCGCCTGATCGCAGCTATACTCAAGGCATTAATCCCAGCCTTACAAGCCTTTCCACACTTCAATATGTTTGAGTTTCAGCAACAATGGCAGCGCTGGGATTGGCTGGCGGATCAAGCGGTGCGGATTGATACCGGTAAAGAAGTTCTGCAAGGGAGAGCTTGCGGATTAGATGAGCAAGGGCAATTGCAGGTGGCACTCGCGGATGGAAGCCGCAGAGCTTTTTCTTCAGCAGATGTTTCGGTGAGACAGCTTTCGTGACAACCCTTCTGATCGATGCAGGTAATTCCCGCCTGAAATGGGCAAGTTTCTCTCAAGGTCAACGTAGCCCTCAACAAGCTTTAGCCTATGGCGAGCACACCCCACAAGCAGGTGCTTTGCAGCAGTTACGAACCCTCATGACTCAACAAGATGCTGAAAAAATCGTATTGGTGCATGTACTGGGTGGGGCTTTTACCGAGGGACTAGAGGCTTTATGTGCACAATTATCAGTGTCTTTGACTGTGGTGCAATCCCGTGCAGGTGCTTATGGGATTAAAGTGGTTTATCCCAATCCAGCACATTTTGGAGCAGATCGATTTGTCGGTTTACTAGCAGCACGTAAGCTTTTGGGGGAGCAGGCAGCGATTATTATTGATGCGGGTACTGCCGTGACTATTGATGCAATTCAAGCAGACGGTAAGCATTTAGGTGGGGTCATTTTGCCTGGTTTACAATTGCTCAGTGATGCGTTAATTCGGCGCACTCAGGCTGCACATATGTCAGCTACCCCTTTTGATCATCCTCAAGTCTTTAATGACAATACTTTGCAAGGCATGGGTAGCGGCTGCTTATTCAGCTTAGTCGGAGCATTGGAGGGAATTTGTACACGTATGCAGGAGCAAATGCTGGAGCCTGCACAGGTGCTGCTGTGTGGGGGTGATACTGAGCTGTTAAGTCCACAATTACGCTTAGTGCATCAAGCTTGTCCAGACGCTTTAATGGAGGGCTTACAGTATGTGGCGGAGCAAGATGCATGCAAGCCTTGCTAGTGATTTTAGTGCTACTGAATCTAGGCTTTTTGGCACTGAATCTCTGGGGGCCAGAAGATGTGCCTGAGCCAACTCCATTGACTGAAGCGAAGGTACCTAGTCTAAAACTAGTCAAAGATATAGCGCCCGCTGTGTATAGCAGTGCTAATGGTAGTTCACCCAGTAGCTGTTATACGATTGGACCTTATCTAAGCCAAGGTGTAGCAGATCAGGTGGTAGATAAAGTACGCAGTTATGGCTTGTCAGTCGCTTTGCGCTCTTTGCAAACCATGGAAGTCTTGAATTATTTAGTCTATATCCCTCCTTTGCCCACCCGCGCTGAAGCAGAAGCCGTGGTGCAGGATATGCAGCGGTTTGATGTAAAAGATCAACTAGTGATTGATTCAGGACCTTATGAAAATGCGATTTCTTTAGGCTTTTTTGAAGACTTGAATAAAGCTAAGCGGCACGCTGAATACATTCGTTATTTAGGCTACGATGCACGTTATACCGAGCAGAAAATACCGCGTAAAGTACAATGGCTGGATTATGATGAGCCGTTCGGGAGCAATACTCCAGTGAAATTGTGGAGCGAGGCGATTGACCCGAACTTACGCCTACAAGTGCTTCCCCGCGCTTGCCAGACGAGTCCAGCAAGCTAAATAAAAAATTTGGAGGAGACAAGATGGAGCCAATTACACCCTTATGGTCACCCAGCCCTGAGCGCATGGATGCTGCCTTAATTGATGATTTCATCCAATTCGCTCAAGATCGCAGCGGACATAATCTAAAAACCTATCAAGAACTCTATCAATGGTCGATTGATAACAGCGAAATGTTTTGGTCAGCGGTTTGGGATTTTTCCAATATTATTGGCGAGAAAGGCTTACGCATTTTAGTCGATGGCCATGATATTGAGCGTGCACAGTGGTTCCCTGATGCTCAGTTAAACTTTGCTGAAAATCTGCTGCGTGAACCTGCAACGGGCAAAGATACCATCGTCATTGAATTTAAAGCCGAAGACCAAATACGCTCCAGCCTGAGTTATGAGCAACTGTATAATCAGGTTTCACGGGTTGCCAATTGGTTAAAAGAACAAGGCGTAGTTAAAGGGGATCGGGTTGCAGGCTATTTGCCGAATATGCCTGAAACTATAATTGCTATGCTCGCTGCGACTAGTTTAGGGGCAATTTGGACTTCGACCTCTCCCGATTTTGGTGAAGATAGCGTGATTGAGCGCTTTGGCCAAACTACGCCCAAAGTTTTGTTTGCGACCGATGGCTATTTCTACAATGGGAAGCGGATTGATATTCGCGCCAAGGTCGAAGCGGTTAAGCAAGCCTTGCCAAGCTTAATACAGACTGTAGTAATTCCTTTATTAGGTACTACGACTGATTTACCCGGTTTGGCTTGGGCCAATGTGCTAGAAACACAGCCGTCTGAAGAAATCAATTTCGTCCGTTGTGGCTTCAATGATCCGCTGTATGTTTTGTATTCCTCTGGTACGACGGGCAAGCCAAAATGCATTACGCATAAAATTGGCGGTGTATTGCTTCAGCATCTGAAAGAGCATCAATTACAAAGCGATGTGCGCCCCGGCGATAAAGTATTTTATTTCACCACTTGCGGTTGGATGATGTGGAATTGGCTCGCGAGTGGCTTAGCCTCGCAAGCTACGCTCGTGCTGTATGATGGTTCACCGTTCTATCCGAATGGCAATGTGCTGTGGGATTATGCGCAAGAGGTGGGTGTAACTCTATTTGGAACTTCAGCCAAATATTTAGAGGCGCTGAGCAAAGCAGGTTTAGAACCGCTTAAAACCCATGATTTATCGACAGTACGCACTTTATGTTCGACAGGCTCAGTGCTAGCACCTGAAAGTTTTGATTATGTGTATCGCTCGATTAAACAAGATGTCTGCTTATCTTCCATTTCAGGTGGAACAGATATTGTTTCTTGCTTTGTGTTAGGTTGCCCGATTCTGCCGGTGTATCGTGGGGAAACACAGTGCCGTGGTTTAGGGATGGCGGTTGATGTTTTTAATGATGAAGGCAAGCCAGTAGTAGGTGAGAAGGGCGAATTAGTTTGTACCAAGACTTTCCCCAGTCAGCCAGCCTTCTTTTGGGGCGATGAAGATGGGCAAAAATACCATGATGCTTATTTCGCACGTTTCCCCAATGTTTGGCATCACGGCGATTATGTGGAGCTTACCGAACAGGGTGGGGTGATTATTTTCGGGCGCTCGGATGCGACTTTGAATCCTGGAGGCGTGCGCATTGGTACGGCAGAGATTTATCGTCATGTCGAACAGCTAGAAGAAGTGCTTGAAAGCATCGCTATTGGCCAAGATTGGGATAATGATGTGCGCGTGGTTTTATTCGTCGTGCTGCGTGAAGGTTATAGCTTAGACGAAGCCTTAAAAAAGAAAATTCGTGACACCATTCGTACTAAATGCACCCCCCGCCATGTTCCCGCCAAAATCATTCAAGTGGCCGCTATCCCACGGACTAAATCCGGTAAGATCGTGGAATTAGCAGTGCGTGAAGTGGTACATAATCGCCCAGTGAAAAATACCCATGCATTGGCGAATCCAGAGGCTTTGGAATTGTATCGGAGTTTGGCGGAGTTACAGGTTTAGTTTGATTTTTTTTGTAAAGCTAGTTAAGTTAATTACTAACTAGCTTTATATTTAAAGTCTAGCTTTCAGATATAATTATAGATAAGAATTGCCAGCAGTATTAAAACGAAGAAAATCAATGCACCTATACCAGGAGGTGTACGCTGGTCTCTGATGCGTTTTTCTTCCTCATTAATAAATTTAACTTTGAACAAATAAAGCTCAAACATCCTAAAAATAATCGGGATTATCAGTAAAATCAGTAACCCTAAACCTTTATATAAAGCGAATAGAATAAAGGCAGCAGGAATGAGAGCCATTCCAGAATTGATATAGGCATCAACCAGATGAGCTTCTATATAGCTATATCCCTTACACTCTTTACATTGATAAGGCCATGTTTTCGTAGATAAAAAAAGTCGGAGCCTTGGTATTTTTTTACATGAACACTGCTGCATATTATAATTGTCATTGTCCCTTTGGAATGGAGTTAAGTATTTGATTTACAAGTAAAATTACTCCCCTATAGGCATTTGCTAACACCGTATTTTTGCTCCCCCCAAGACCTGCATTATATAACGAATCCCTGAGTCACTCAGCGCCATCGTCAAGATCTTCTCGCGAATACCTAATTTAGTTAACTTTATTGCGATAGTTAAGCTGGAAGCAGCAGTGTTAATCCCGACAGCGGTAGCGCGGCTCCCCGCTGAGCAAGCGACCGTGTTTATACAATTGTTCACTGACGACATGTTACCACCACACTCACCATGATTTCCTTGATCTATCCAATCGGTCACATCAGACGATTCGAATAACTCAATCAAATCTATTGGGACATTAACATTTATTTATAGAATTCATGATTTACAATTGTGAATTTTATATTTTTATCCAAGAACATATTCTCAATTTTACCGCCATTAGAGTTACCATAAATAATACTAACAGCTTTGCCATCAACAAAATCAAACATAAAATAATCCAACTTTCTAGAACTATTAAGTGAGTTTATTTTTATTAAGATACTAGAGCTATCACTGTAGCAGCCAATATAGAATCCAGAAATTGATCTAACATCTTTTTGATTTTCGTTTATACTATAAATCAAATCCAAAAATAATTTTTCATACATATTTTTTTACTATTAAAATCCTTTTCTTTGCCAAATAAATAATTTTTATTAAAAAATAACTAGTATCTTTATTACTTGAAAGATCTTTTCTATATTGTATATATTTATCAAAAAGCCCCTCATCACAGCTATTTTGTCTTTTGACTATTCCATTACTCTTGCAAGCAGAAATAAAAAATAAAGATATAGAAATCACAAATACTATATGTACAATTTTTCTCATAAATACTACAACTAAAATTTCTTCATACGTTGCTCTGAAACAGAGGTGCCACTGTTTCTAGCGGCACTTCCTAGCAATCCATTATTATTCAAAACGTAGTTGGGTAAGTTGACATTAATTGATCCAGAGTAGTTAACTACGAAGTATAAGTAAAATCCAAAAATTGAATAACTAGTCTTTGAGTTCCACGATATATTTTTCTATCTTCTGATATGGCTATAAAAATATTTAATAATTCGTCGCCTTTTATGTGGTTTACTAAAAGAATACCTAACCAATGCGTACTACAAAAGTCAAATCTAACACCCTTTTCTTTCGAGTTAAATTCTATATGATTAGAATCGACGAAATCGCAGTTCTCAAAAAAATTATACTTAATCTCCAATTAAATCGAGTAAGGTTTTATCTATTTTTTAAACCAAATAATATTTTGTATTTTACTTAATCTGTAAAATTGGTGAAAAATTTTGGATCGGAGGTAGCAACTCCCCTCCTTGTAGTAAACTGTGATTTTAGGAATAAACTGATCAAAGCCTGACTTGAATAAGCTACTGATAATAAAGTTTTTGCAGAGTCTCCAGCCGCTTGTTAGCGGATATTTCCTTACAAATAGCTTACAATTCGCGTTTTTCTCGACTAAGTTTGAAACCCAGTCATGATCCGCCTAACCGAAATCCGCCTACCCATCGACCATAGTCCCGAAGCCTTAAATGCCGCGATCCTAGACAAGCTTGCCCTTAAATCCTCTGACTTAAGCAGCTTCACAGTATTCAAACGCGGTTACGATGCGCGCAAACGGGATGCCATTAT
Source organism: uncultured Thiothrix sp. (assembly GCF_937876535.1). Classification (GTDB taxonomy): domain Bacteria; phylum Pseudomonadota; class Gammaproteobacteria; order Thiotrichales; family Thiotrichaceae; genus Thiolinea. Next base: position 169,974 of record NZ_CALFHZ010000007.1, on the reverse strand, counting down.
CTTGGTATACACCTTGGATGTAGAGGTAGCCAACGAAGTTGAGTTGTTCAAGCGCTTTGTAAAAGACCCACATGTTTCAGTGAGTCCAGATACGAGCTATCAGTTTGTTGCGCAAGCCCCTAAACAATTACCACATCGGCCGCTGATTATTGGCTTCGGTCCTTGCGGAATTATGGCGGGTTTAGTACTCGCACAAATGGGCTTTCAGCCGATTATTTTGGAGCGTGGTAAAAAGGTTCGGGAGCGCACTAAAGATACTTGGGGCTTATGGCGTAAAGGTGTGCTGAATCCGGAGTCGAATGTGCAGTTTGGGGAAGGCGGCGCAGGGACTTTTTCTGATGGCAAACTCTACAGCCAAATCAAAGATCCAAAACATTATGGGCGCAAGGTTTTAACTGAGTTTGTGAAAGCGGGTGCCCCTGAAGAAATTTTATACGTGAGTAAGCCGCATATTGGCACTTTCCGCTTGGTGAAAATGGTCGAAAATATGCGTGCCCAGATTGAAGCTTTAGGGGGAGAAATCCGTTTTCAACAGCATGTGACCGATGTACTGATTGAACAGGGTCAGATGCGTGGGGTCGTGTTGGCGAATGGCGAGGAATTACGCAGTGATCATGTGATTTTAGCGCTAGGACATAGCGCCCGTGATACTTTCAAAATGCTGTTTGAGCGTGAAGTCTTTATGGAAGCTAAGCCTTTTTCAATCGGCTTTCGGATTGAGCACCCACAAACCTTAATTGACCAAGCTCGCTTTGGGAAGCATGCAGGTAATGAGTTACTCGGGGCTGCTGATTATAAACTGGTGCATCATGCCAAAAATGGACGCTCCGTGTATAGCTTCTGTATGTGTCCAGGTGGGCAGGTGGTCGCAGCAACTTCAGAAGAAAAACGTGTGGTGACCAATGGCATGAGCCAGTATTCGCGTGCTGAGCGCAATGCGAATGCAGGGATTGTGGTGGGTATTTCGCCTGAGGATTATCCAGGTAATGTGTTAGCCGGTTTAGAGTTTCAGCGCCGTTGGGAGTCGCGTGCCTTTGAATTAGGTGGAGAGTCTTATCAAGCGCCTGCGCAACTAGTCGGCGATTTTCTGAAAAATTTACCTTCCAAGCAATTGGGAGGGGTCGAGCCTTCCTACCAACCGGGTGTGCATTTGACTAATTTAGCTACCAGTTTACCCGATTATGCCATCAATGCGGTGCGAGAGGCTTTGCCGGCCTTTGAAAAGCAAATCAAGGGTTTTTCTAGATATGATGCTGTTCTTACCGGAGTCGAGACCCGCACATCTTCACCGATCCGGATTACGCGTGGACAAGATTTCCAAAGTTTAAATGTGCAGGGCTTATATCCTGCGGGTGAAGGCGCAGGGTATGCAGGTGGGATTCTATCCGCGGGCGTGGATGGGATTAAAGTCGCGGAAGCGGTGGCTTTGAGTTTACAAACTGCTATTTAAGCAATTTTAAGGCAGTGCTTATTGTTAATAACAGTGTCTTATTATACTTGCAGAGCCTAAATCTTTAATTTAGGAGAATCAACCAAGCAGCCGGCTTAGTATTTTAGGTATAAACAAGGTTTTAAATAGACGTGGCCATGGATTGAGTGTGAGTTCTTTTTTGCAGATGATTTGCGACTAAATTAAATCCCAGCATAAATAAACAATTTGGAACTAGCCCTAAAACTGCGGAAATAACCGTCACTAAACTAACAAAGCCGAAAAATTCTTTGATTATGATGGGTGAATTATCAGTTACAAAGACAATATGGCAGGTAAATAAAATCCCAAAGAGTAGGTTTGCTAAAAGAATTCCGGCCAAACTTAAGAGAAATAGCCGGCCCATTTGATTTTTTTGCAAAAAGTATAAATAAGCCTTGGTCAGCAGTAAGGCACTGAGAACTGCGGCAGTACCTGCAAAGGGTGCTAAAGAGGTAATACTAGCAAGGTTTGAGCTATGGCTAATGACCATGATCCCAAGCCCACAAGACAAACAAGCACCTAGAAAAATGCTGGTATAGGCGATTAAGTAATGCATCTTGATTCTCTATACAGTTCGATTAGTTAGCTAAGATAAGCTCACCGTGTGCAACGAATGTGCAGTCTTCGGTGAGTTCTTATGCATTCTTTAATCATCAAGAATCATTGATGCTAGGGGTACTAGCTGCCTAGGCTAGCGAAAAATGTATTTTTCCGCTCCAAATTGCTAGCTTTAATGCCTAAGGCCATTTGAGTGTTCTCTATATTTTTGCCAATTTCATTCTGTAAACGTTCCAAAATCATTGGCACCTCTTTTTCCCAAGCGCTTGGCCATTGCACTTGGTCTAAAGTGAAATGGAGCGGATCGTTGCTCCATGTGGCATCGAAAGGCAATTCAGTAATAGTAAATTCGCCATTATCGAAAGGTAGGCCGCTTGCTTGGCGCTTCATGTTGAGCTGTTCGCGAATACCTTTGGCAGCGTTTACTAAAGAGCGATGATGGCAGTAGGGATTGTTACCGCGTTTATCAAAGAATACATGCGCCGTCCAATTACAAGCACCACGACAGAGTTCAGCAAAATCACAGGTCTTACAAAAACCCCATAAATGCGCAGTGGCTTCCGCTGTGCCTGCATTCAAATTAAAGGTTAGTTCTTCACGTTCAGTGAGAATTTCCGCTAAAGAGTGATTACGAATATTTCCACCAGAATAAGCGGAAGTCGGTAAAGAGGGGCAGGCTTTAATAATCCCATCTGCCTCAATACCAATGGTAGCTAGGCCAGCGGAACAGCCGCGCCAAAATGCCCATTCATTATTTTTACGCCCGAAGCTACGCAGCAAGCGATCATAAGGGCCGTAATAGCCAAAATTATTCCCCGGCTGAACAATCAAGCCTTCGTGATGCCCACGCTGCGCCAAATAAGCCAGCAAAGGATGGAAATTAATCAGTTCAGCGGGTTGCAGCAGCATATCGGAGTTATCCGCTGCATTGCCCATTGGAACCGTCATTTGAATTTGCCAAGCTTGTGCACCGGCTTTTAATAAAGCTTCATACATTAAGGCAAATTCTGGAGCAGAATAACGGTTCACTTGGGTATTTGCGCCAAAGGGAATGCCAACTGTGCGCAAATGCTGCATGGTTGTGAAGGTTTGTCGCCATGAGTCCAGTTTGCCACGCAAACGATCATGCGTGGCTTTCATCCCATCGACTGAAACTGAGAGCTGATTAATGCCCGCAGCTTTCATGCGCTCTGCAGTAGTAAGGCTAATACCATAACCACCTGTGGTCATGGAACACACCATCCCAGCCTTGACAATCTCCCGAGCAATCTCTAACCAATCTTTGCGCAGATAAGCCTCACCACCAATTAAAGTAACTTCCGTGATACCTGCATCGGCCATTTGGTGAACTAAATCTAAGGCTTCTGCGGTGCTTAGTTCATTCGAGCGCGCATCGCCTGCACGTGATCCGCAATGGGTACAAGCCAAATTACATTTAAGCGTAATCTCCCAGACGGCGTAGCACTTACGCTGACGAGGTTGGTAAGATTGCGAAGAAGATAATGCTGTTTCCATAGAGCGTCCCAGTTATTATTCTTAGTTTAATTAGCTTACTTGCTTGTATCCATAATCGCCCCATAAACCGGCTGCGCACTACCGCCGCCAATGGGGTCAATCACCACTCCGTAAACGGGTTGAATCACAGGGTCATCAATCGGGTCAATCACTGCACCGTACACAGGTTGTACACTACCGCCGCCAATGGGATCAATCACCACTCCGTAAACGGGTTGAATCACAGGGTCATCAATCGGGTCAATTACTGCACCATATACTGGTTGTACTACCCCAGGGTCAGGCTTGGTAGGTTTAGGTTCTGGGTTAGCACCGCCATTTTTTAATTGATTTAATAATTGCAGTATCAGTTGCAGGACTAATTGTTGAAGGCTATTCCCACCACCACTGAAGTTAAAGCCTTGGTTACGTCCACTAAACTGATCTAAACGTTGTCCAGCTTGTAAGGTTTGTGCTTGTGTATCAGGTTGACGGGGAAGAATGGTGTTTTGCCCGCGTCTTGTTTGAATATCCATTTCTCACCTCCTTAGGTTTGGATAAATTGCTAGAAATTAACAAACTCTAGGTATTGGCTCAGTATATGCAGGGGCTTTTCAGTACATGCAAATTGATCTGTTTAAAGGCAAAACTCAGCAGATAATAGGTGGGTATCATTAAATTAAAACGCCTAATAAAAAAACTAAAACAGTAAGTTTTAAACAGATAATGCCAGCCACTCACTAAACCTGTTAAGATTCGTTTTTTGTTTGGTTTAGGCTTGCAAACCCCCATGGACAAGTACATCCGCGTGCGTGGAGCGCGTACGCATAATCTAAAAAATATTGATGTGGATCTGCCACGTGATCAGTTGATTGTCATTACTGGCTTGTCCGGTTCGGGTAAATCGTCTTTAGCTTTTGATACGATTTTCGCTGAAGGTCAGCGTCGCTATGTAGAGTCGTTGTCAGCGTATGCTCGCCAGTTTTTATCGATGATGGATAAGCCCGATCTTGATCATATTGAAGGCTTATCGCCAGCGATTTCTATCGAACAGAAAACTACCTCACATAATCCACGCTCTACCGTTGGTACGATCACGGAGATTCACGATTATCTACGCCTGTTATTTGCACGTGCAGGCATTCCACGCTGTCCAACGCACCATGTAGATCTACAAGTACAGACTGTGAGTCAAATGGTGGATCAAGTCCTAGCCCTACCTGCAGAAGCGCGCTTGATGCTCTTAGCCCCGGTGATTCGCGAGCGTAAGGGTGAGCATGTGCAACTGCTTGAGTCTTTGCGGTTACAAGGTTTTTTGCGCGTGCGGGTGGATGGGCAAGTCTATGATTTAGAAGATGTACCTAAATTAGAGCTGCGTAAAAAGCATACGATTGAAGTGGTTGTAGATCGTTTTAAAGTCCGTGAAGATTTACAGCTCCGTTTAGCCGAATCCTTTGAAACCGCCCTGAAGCTTTCTGAAGGTTTAGCGGTGATTGCGCCGATGGAAGCCGGTGCAGGGCAAGAGTTTACCTTTTCTGCAAATTACGCCTGCCCGCATTGTGGTTGGTCATTACCCGAGTTAGAGCCACGACTATTTTCTTTTAATGCCCCCCAAGGCGCTTGCTCAACCTGTGATGGTTTAGGGGTAAAGCAATATTTTGATCCCGAGCGAGTGATTCAAAGTGAGAAGTTAAGTGTATCTGAAGGTGCTGTGCGTGGTTGGGATCAACGCAATGCCTATTACTTTCAGATGATGACTTCGCTGGCGGATTACTACGGTTTTGATGTGAATGATCCGTGGAAAGACTTAACCGAAACTACCCGCAAAATTATTCTGTATGGCAGCGGTAAAGATAAAATTGACTTCACTTATATTGGGCAAAAAGGGCAGGTTTATCAGCGTAGCCATGAATTTGAAGGCGTCATCAATAATCTAGAGCGTCGCTATCGAGATACGGATTCGAATATGGTGCGGGAGGAATTAGCTAAATACTTATCCAGTCGTCCTTGCCCCGATTGCCAAGGTACACGCTTAAATGAGCAGGCACGCAATGTGTTAGTAGCGGAAAAGAATTTACCCAGCTTAAGTTTATTGCCGATTGGCGAAGCACATGCTTTTTTCCGCGATTTAATTCTGCCGGGTACTCAGGGCAAAATTGCCGAAAAAATCATTCGGGAAATCTGTTTGCGTTTAGAGTTTTTAGTCAATGTCGGTTTGGATTATTTAACTTTAAGTCGTAGTGCAGAAACCTTGTCCGGTGGAGAAGCACAACGGATTCGTTTAGCTTCACAAATCGGCGCGGGTTTAGTTGGGGTTATGTATGTACTTGATGAGCCTTCGATTGGCTTACATCAACGTGATAATGATCGTCTATTGCGTACTTTATTCCGGCTGCGTGATTTAGGTAATACGGTGATTGTGGTCGAACATGATGAGGATGCGATTCGTAGTGCGGATTTTGTACTTGATATAGGCCCAGGGGCGGGGGTGCATGGTGGGCAAATTATTGCTCAAGGCAAACCATTAGACGTGGCTGAAGTCCCTGAGTCAGTGACGGGGCAGTTTTTGTGTGGTCAGCGCCGGATTGAAATTCCCAAGCAGCGGACGCCGGTTAATCCGGAACGTTTAATTAAACTAGTAGGTGCTACGGGGAATAATCTGCAAAATGTTAGTTTAGAGATTCCTTTGGGCTTATTGACCTGTATTACAGGGGTTTCCGGTTCTGGAAAGTCGACGCTGATTAATCGCACCCTTTACCCTTATTTAGCGCGGCATTTACACGATAGCAGTGTGGAAGTAGCACCCGTTAAAGCAGTGGAAGGTGTCGAGCAAATCGACAAGATTATTGATATTGACCAAAGCCCGATTGGGCGCACTCCACGCTCCAATCCAGCGACTTATACGGGAGTTTTTACCGCGATTCGGGATATTTTTGCGGCGACTCAAGAAGCACGGTCGCGGGGTTATCAGCCCGGACGTTTCTCCTTTAATGTCAAAGGAGGGCGTTGTGAGGCTTGTGCGGGTGATGGGGTGATTAAAGTCGAAATGCATTTCTTGCCAGATGTGTATGTCACCTGTGAAGTTTGCCATGGTAAGCGCTATAACCGTGAAACTTTAGATGTGCGCTATAAAGGTAAGAATATCAGCGAAGTTTTAGAGATGACGGTAGAGGATGCCTGTGAATTTTTTGCTGCCGTCCCATCGATTTATACCAAGCTGAAAACTTTAATTGATGTGGGCTTGTCTTATATTACACTCGGCCAAAATGCCACTACTCTTTCAGGTGGTGAGGCACAACGGGTCAAATTAGCTAAAGAACTCTCTAAGCGCGAAACGGGAAAAACCATTTATATCCTTGATGAACCAACCACTGGTTTACATTTCCACGATGTTGATCAGCTGTTAAAAGTGCTACATCGTTTAAGAGATGGCGGTAATACCGTCGTGGTGATTGAGCACAATCTGGATGTGATTAAAACAGCGGATTGGGTCGTCGATTTAGGCCCTGAAGGTGGTAGCCGTGGCGGGAAAATTATTGCAGTTGGTACACCCGAGCAAGTCGCAAAAACTAAAGGCTCATTTACTGGGGAGTTTCTGAAGCGGATGTTGTAGAGTTCTAGCTAAACTGAAAATAGTTAATCCTTTCACTTAGGTGCTGCTGTGTTAAATAAACTAGGTTTACTTCTTCTTAGTATTGGGTTTCTGGCTCAGCCTTGCTTTGCAAAGAGTAATAGGGCAGAGCCTGTTTGTGCCAATTTGAATGGTCAGACGGTGCAGGTAAAAACGAATATGGTTTTACCTGCTGGTTGCAATCTCACGGATACGCGCTTTGTGTTTGAGAATGTGCAAAATGTCACGCTAGATTTGAATGGAGCTACCTTAACTAGTCAGAGTCTAGCGATAGCTATTAATTTTTTAACTAGCAATCCACAAAATCCGACCCGGAATGTCGGGATTAAGAATGGCACCATTAAGGGTTACGGTACGGCCTTATTTATCAATCGCATCCTAACCAAAGAAGATTTACAAGCCTTAAGGGCTAATCCACAAAACTATTATCCTTATATCCAACAGACGGCCACTAGTAATGTCACGATTGATAATCTTAATTTTATCAATCCGCATGGCTCAGCCGTTTATATTTGGGTAGGCAATAATCGGGTTACATTGAAAAATAGTACGATTACCAAAGCACAAGGCCCGGCTGTGACTCTGGGGATAGCCTCCTTTGGTAATGTAGTAGTCGATAATGTGATTACCGATAGTGGTTATCTAGACTCACAAAGCATACCCCGAAAAGGGCGTGGTCTACGTGAAGCCATTGCAGTAGATGGCAGTTATGATAATCGAATTGCACGGAATACTTTGCAAGGTAATGCTCGAGGTGGCGTGCATTTATATTCTAATTGTGGCGAAAAGTTTCATACCGATCCTAATTATGTTCCACGGACTTTTGATGCTGAGCGTAATTTAATTCGCAATAACTTGATCAAGGACAATGGCCCTGGTGGGGCAGTAGAAATTGGTAAACGGGTCGATTGGAATTTAGAAGATTGGGATTGTGCCAAGCCAGTGTATGCCAGATTTCTGAGCTTTAAGTATTATTGGGATAACTCAGGCTACAATCGGGTGGAGGCGAATCGTGGCAATGGCTCGATTGATGTACGGACTGACAACAATACCATCCTGAATAATGAACAACATGTGGATGTAGATAGTGTGGTGAGACGTCTCAAGGGTGATCCTTTGGTGAATAATACAGTTAGTCCCTGAGCTAATTGGCTGCTAAGGAACCTATGGCTAAGACGCTACTCCAAGCCTAGCACAGCAAGGTTAATAATAAGGCAGCTATGAAAGATAAGTTCAGCAAACTATTCGGGCATTCCTATTTCTCTTTAGTGATTGCCTTAATTTTGCTTCTGTCCATTATCGCTTTAGTGGGGATAGCGATCTTTTCACTGCTGAATTTCTCAGCCTCGCCTTTATACCCTGCGGGTAGTGCCATTACTGAGGAGCAAAGCTTCGAGGAGTATGTGCGCTTTGTCGCGCTGACCTTTGAGTTTATGACCACCTTGATTGGTATATTAATCGCTGCTTTAGTGCTTACCTTAATTCTATTTGGGGTACAAATGTATGGCTGGAGTCGGGATAAACGCCGTTTGGCGCTATGGCGTGAACAAGGCTTAGTAGTAGAACGGTTGGATTTTTTGAGTGGCAATCGTTTACGTTTAAATCAGATGGAGTTAGAGCTAAATCGTGCACAGATGCAAACCCTGCGCGAGTTAGTAGCAAAGCGTCAAGCCGAGTTGCCCTTACATCCGGCTGATTTACCCGGTGACAATGGCACGCAATTGATTAAGCGCTTACGAGAGGAATTGGGGGCGCGTTTATTAGAAAAAAGTTTAATTCAGAATCGACGTGGGAAAGGCTATTGGTTGGATATGGAAGCTGCCCATATCCATGTATTAGAAGATGAGACCGAGCCGCACTAGCCCTCAGTCTGATTAATTCGGGTACGTTGAAAAGTAATTTGCCAGCCTTCTTCAATAATGGGTGCTAAAGCATCCCGCTCACAATCACGGGGATTCTCACCTATCCCTGCAACTGTACCTGATCTAAATTCAGGTCGTTCCACATTGCCAAACCAATGCGTTTCTTGCACATCACGTTTAGCCCGAAACTCGACTTCACAGCTTAATGCATAAGCATTGACCTGCATGCCGACTAGTATTGGAATTAGCAGGCTATAGTTTAGTTTTTTCATTATCGCTCTCCCTTGGGTTGCCCTATTTAATTTAGCCAGTTTTATTAAAGCCTTAAGCCTAACAGCATGGTTTAGATTATTCGATAACTTAGTCTTGTTATACAATAACAGTTAATTATTTTTAATATAAACAATAACTTATTTGTTTTTTAGTCATTGCAACCTGCACCGCCAATCCGCTGGAATTTTCAGCTGTTATTAAATTCCAAACAACTCAAATAAACCTTTTATTAAATAGACTAGCGGTTGTTATGGCATAACAGCAGCCTGATTTTCATAATAAATTCAGCAATTATTAAGGGTCTTGATGATCCTTGGTAAGCAAATTAAAAGTGTTTAACTGCCTAACCCCAAGGAAAAGCAGCCTAAGGCTGAGTTAAGGAGTGGAGTATGTTTAAGAAAGCTTTATCGTTGAGTTTAGTAGTAGCAGGTTTGTGTTTGAGCAGCTTAGCTAGTGCAGAAAATTATATGTATGAAAATAATGATTGGGAACAACCCGAATATTATGGAAACCCAGGAGGGCATTTTAGTATTCATGTGGTGCCACCTGTACCCCCTCGCTATGCACCACCCCGCTATTACGAACCACCACCTCGCTGTGTGCCTGGGCATCAAGTGGATCAAATGCAAGCTGGACAGTCCAGTCAAATTTATGCAGGTCGTCAAGAAGGTGATTTGACACGCTCGGAAATGGAGTCTTTATTAGCTCAACAAGATCATATTGCCTCGATAGAGGAGCGTATGCGTAGAGATGGTTGTCTCACTCTACAGGAGCGAAATGATTTAGTAGCCCGCTTGAATCAAGCTAGTCGTGATATTTGGCGTGAACGCAATGATAATGAGCGTCGTGGTGAGCACCATCGCCCTCATTATGGTGGCTGGAGCAGTGATCGCTATTAGTTTAGTGATAGTTTAGTAAACAGCGCTTAGACTCTAAGCGCTGCGGTTAAGTTTATTTACATTCAGTTTGTGCCGTGGGGACATCTACTTTGTGATCATTCGGCATGCTATTAGTGATCTTACTTAAGCTTGGTGTAGAGCAAGTTTTTGCTAAATGTTCATCTAAGCTTGCATCGCTTGGGTTTTTATAAAATAGAGTTGCAACCCCATCTGGATCAGCCAAACTCAAACTGACTTTCTTGCCGGCTACGATCACTGGAGCTTTCAACGGGACATGAAAGCTTAGACTCATACTTTGATCCGGGTTGAGTACCATAGTGTAATCTTGAACTTCACTGAAGCTGAGTGCTTGACCATCAACAGTTAATTGACTGAAATAACCGAGTTTAGACAGGTCTACCAAAATATCATTGGCGCGTTGCTTAAGCGTAGCGGCTTTATTCGCTTCGGATAAGTCTTCATCCTCTAATAAAATCGCAGCCAATTCAGGGTCATAAGTCCAAACCATATCGACAGCATTGAGTTGACCAGCAGAGTTACTCACTAACTTAGTCGCTGCTTGAATTTGATAATGAAAGCCATCAGCCAAGGCAGGTGTAGCCAAGCTTAATAGAGTAGCACTTGCAGCAAGCCCTAATAAGGGGCGTATTAATTGGGTAAAAAGTCTCACCTTGAAATTCCTTATATAAACTGAAAAGCAGTTAGAACTGCCCTTATTAACTTATTTACAACTAAATTGAATAGTAGGCACGCTAGGTTGGTGACCATTGGGTAATTTTAAGGTTTCTTCACTCAGGCTGGGTAGAGTACACATTTTGGCTAAACTTGCCTCTAAAGCTAGTTCAGGCGGTTTATTAAATACCAAGGTAGCGACACCATCAGGATCAACTAATTTTAAACTCAGCTGCTTTGTAGAGAGTTTAGTCGGTGTTTTTAAGGGTAAAGTGAAGTCTAAAGTGAGACTTTGATCAGCACCAACTCTCACACTATAAGTTTGTACTTTATTTAATAACACGGGCTGGCCATTAATAGCCAATTGAGTGTAATAACCCGATTCAAAAAGATCATCCAACATGGCTTTGCCCAAAGTTTTTAGTGTGGCCTCTTTTTGAGCTACGGATAAATCTTTATCCGCTAATAACTGCTGGCCTTCATTTGGGGCATAAGTCCAAGCTAGCTGGATAGCAGTTAATTCACCAGTGGTATTTGCTAAAAATTTAGCACTCGTTTTGAGCTGATAATGATAGCCATCAGCCTGTGCTGTCTGTATCAAAACGACTATCAATAGGCTTGCCATAATGTGCTTGAAAGCTCGGATGCTCAATTTAACTACCTGAAACACGTGGAAACGTCCTTTTATGAGTTGCTAGCTTGTAATAGACCATGCAAGAGTAAAGCTAAGACCATTAATGAACCAGCCGTCACCCATGCACCGATAACTCTGACCGCAATCCCGTCTAAGAGTTTATTAAGATAAAAGCTGATCAATGTAGGGAGACTTAAAAGCAGTGAAGCACTAAGTGCTGTACCTAATAACTGTAGATAGATTTTATTAGCACTGAGGCCGGGGAGATTGGCTATTCTAGAATCTAAACCAATCAAAATGCCTGCACTCATACTCAAAGTTATAACTAAAGCAAGATTGATTTTGAGCTTCAGAATCACTAATACCCCTAAACTCAAAGCTAGCACTAATAAGCTCAGTTCTCCCTGTCCTAAGCGGGGTAAAACACGAGTTAAAAGTAATGCTCCACCTAGGCTCACTACATACACGGTTAAACTAGTACGAATAGTCCTAGGTGTCTGTTGACCCAGTAATAAGCCTAATGCCAGTATGACCATTAGATGTGCGGGCACAATCAAAGGGTGCAGGCAACCTTGCCAGAAAAAAGAACTCACAATACGCCTGTCAGGAAGCCGATACCGGTCAAAGCAATCACACCACCTACAGTTCGGGCCACTGCTTTTCCCCAAGGCCAACGAATTAACTCACCAATGGCAATACCGCATAAGTGTAATAGTCCTGTGGAGATGACAAAGCCTGCAGAATAAGCTAAAGGATTCGCTGCATTCGGTAGTTCAGCGCCATGCGCATAACCGTGAAAAATAGCAAAACTAGCTACTAAGACTGCCGCGACCCATAAAGGTGGACGTACTGCTAAGACAATTAAGCTACCTAAGACAATAGAGGAAATGGCAATACCCGGTTCAATCCCAGGTAACGGTATACCTAAAATGCCTAACACACCGCCCAAAGCCATCACTACTGGAAACACCACAGGCAATAGCCAAATAGCTGGGCGGCCTAAAAATGCACCTAAAATACCGACCGCTACCATGGCTGCCACATGATCCCAGCCATATAAAGGATGGGTAAAACCGCTCATAAAACCGCCAATCGCACCCGCACCCGTATGTGCCCAAGCGGCTGATTGCATAAAGATAAATAGAGTAATTATCCATCCCAGTTTTTTATAGCTGTTGTGCATAGCCAAACTCCTGTGAAACTAAGTTAAAGTGAGGATTTAAAAAATTTTGCGGGTAAATACAGGTTGATAGGGGTGCTGAGTCAAGTTTGGATTATAGGCATAGGCCTCTGCATTGAACGCCAAAACTTGTTCTAAGCAGGTAATTCGCTGCTGAAGTACAAAGCGCGCCATTAAGCCACGGGCGCGTTTAGCGAAAAAACTAATCACTTTATATTGCCCTCGACTCCAATCTTTGAAGATTGGGGTAATAAGCTTTTGAGATAAGTGTTTGGGTTGAATGGCTTTAGCATATTCGGCTGAGGCTAAATTTAATAAGCTAGCTTCGCCTAAAGCTTGTAAATCTGCATCTAAAATTTTGGTAAGCTTTTCACCCCAAAATTCATAGAGGTTGTGACCACGAGCTGTTTTTAACGCCGTACCCATTTCTAACCGATAGGGTTGGATCAAATCGAAGGGGCGCAATAAACCATATAAGCCAGACAAAATCCGCAAGCGTTCTTGAGCATAGTTCAAGGTTGTTGGATCCAAGTCTAAAGCAGCTAAACCAGTGTAAACATCTCCAGCAAAAGCAAACATTGCTGGTTTTGCATTGTCTAACTGACAAGGTAGTTGCCACTGTGCATAACGTTCGAAGTTAAGTTGGGCGAGTTCATCACTGAGATGCATAAGCTCAGCCAGTTGCTGGGGTGCGTAAGCTTTTAATTGTTCAACTAATATTTGTGAATCAGTTAAGCAACGCGCTTGAGTATGCTTTATGCTAGTAAAAGGGGATAGATAATCCAATTTCTTCGCAGGTGATAGTAGAATCATCAAGATAGCAGTCTCAGCAAGCGCCATTTAAAATTACTAAGGGGTACGCGAGCGGGAGTATAGCAAACTTAACTATACAGAATACTAGCCTAGTTAGCAGACTACTGTTGACGACTTAGAGACGACAAAAACTAGAGCAATCGGGAGGAGAGAACCATGCTCAAATTACAGTTGGCAGCTTGGCTGATGAGTCTGAGCTGTTTGGTGTTGCTGCCGATTTCACTGGAGGCTAGACCAATTCTCGCACCTCCTAATTTAATAAAAATCTATAAATATCAAGGTTCCTTACAATGTGAGGGTGGTGGCGAACCTTTAGAGTCCATGAATCGACAGTTAAGCAAACTGGGTGTGAAAGTCATAGTCAGACAATGTGGAGTTGATGGCTTAATCTATCCTACGGTTTGTGGTGCGCCTGATGGGCACATCAATATCTTTAAGATTCAACCCCGGGATTTAAAAAAAGCTCAAACTCTGGGGTTTGACTTGTTGAGAAAATTACCAGATGCGCAAGTCACTGCTTGTAAGCCTAAGGGTTGAACTTGAGATCCATCAAATACTTAGCAAGCTTTTCTAAACTAAGGATTTAAGGCATGCAAATTCACTACACTGTTGTAAGATAACTACATGAAGAAAGTAAGTCTGTTTGTAGATGTACAAAATATCTACTACACAACTCGACATGCCTATAATCGTAACTTCGATTACAACCGATTTTGGCAACAAGCCACTCAGGAGCGGAGTGTGGTGAGTGCTTACGCGTATGCCATTGATCGTGGCGATCAAAAGCAGCAACAATTCCAGAATATTCTGCGCGGTATCGGTTTCCAGGTCAAACTCAAGCCTTATATTCAACGCCGTGATGGCTCTTCGAAGGGGGATTGGGACGTCGGGATTACTTTAGATGTGATGGAGGCAGCTCCGCATACCGAGGTGATTTTGTTGGCTTCGGGTGATGGTGATTTTGATTTGCTGCTGCAACGAGTACAGCAGCGGTATCGTGTAGAAACCGAAGTCTATGGCGTGCCGGTGTTAACTTCGAATGCTTTAATCAATAGTGCCACCCGTTATATACCGATTAAAGAGGATCTACTGTTGTAAGTTACAGCAGTTTTTGCCCCGTTTTCGCCCAATCTGCCATGAATGCTGCTAAACCTTTATCTGTCAGTGGATGGTTATACATCTGCTTAAGGATTTTCGGCGGAATCGTAGCCACATGTGCGCCCGCATAAGCTGCTTCTAACACATGCTGTGGGCCACGAATGGAGGCAGCTAAGACTTCAGTGTTTAATTCAGGGTAATTGTCATACACCGTAATGATATTGCGAATTAGCTCAGAGCCTAGTTCGCCAATATCATCTAAACGCCCTATGAAAGGCGAAACATAAGTCGCACCAGCTTTTGCAGCTAATAAAGCTTGTAAGGGGCTGAAACAAAGTGTGACATTGGTTTTGATGCCTTGGCTAGACAACTCTTTACAAGCCCGTAAGCCATCGACCGTCAAGGGTAATTTAATGCAAACATTGCTCGCGATTTTACTCAAAACTTCTGCTTCCTTGAGCATAGTAGCAGTATCAGTTGCTAAGACTTCAGCACTGACAGGTCCTGTAGTGATTTCAGTGATTTCGCGGATCAAAGAAACGAAATCGCGGCCAGAACTGGCAACTAAAGAAGGGTTAGTCGTCACCCCATCTACCATGCCAGTAGCACACAGTTCGCGAATTTCGTTAATATCACCGGTATCAATAAAAAATTTCATGCTTAACTCCTCATATCATCGTTTTGCTGACAGAGTATAAAGAAATATGCGCCAAAGCGGGCGAAGAATTATGGACGGTAATTGATTAATACGAGTACTTGGAGACTGAACATTATGTTGAAACAGCTTTTTGGTTTAGCCTTAAGTTTTTTAGCATCGACTCAAGTGATGGCAGAACCGATTAAAGGCCCAGCAACCGCCAATGGTTGCCCCGCTCCCTTGAACTTCACCCTAAGGGCACTCAATAGCCAAGAACAAATTAATCTGTGTGAAGCTTATAAAAATAAACTGGTATTAATCGTTAATACCGCAAGCAAATGTGGTTTTACCCCGCAGTTTGAAGGTTTGGAAAAGCTTTATAAAGACTATAAAGATAAAGGTTTAGTGGTGTTGGGGTTTCCTTCTAATGATTTTGGCGGACAAGACCCAGGTAGTGAGCAGGAAGTGAAAGACTTCTGCAAACTCACCTATGATGTGCAATTCCCGATGTTTGAGAAAACCCATGCCGCCAAGGATGCAGCTTCACCGATTTACCAAATGTTAGGTGAGATGGCAGGCGAATATCCCAAATGGAATTTTCACAAATATCTGTTGAACCCTAAAGGTGAGCTAATTGGCAGCTTTTCAAGCTTTGTAAAGCCACAAGATGCTGAGCTGATTAAACTGATTGAAGCTAATTTGCCTAGTCACAGTTAGTAGTTGCTCACTAGTTTAACTCTAAGGTTCTTTGCCAAAGCTTTAGCTGATCCTGCCCTAACTCAAGTGTTAAGTTAGGGTGGCTAGGTTATTAATTATCTAAATAACGCGCGCGCTTTAGGCCAGTCCAAGTTGAGAGACTTTAAGCTTTTTGCCGCTTTTGCCAAAAATAGTAAAGAGCCAGAATAGTCGCTACTGAACCTAAAATGGCTGCGGTCATGACAGGCAGATTATCTTTAATCAACTGTTCATTACCGCCAATAAAATAGCCCATCAAAGTCAGTACCAGCGACCAAACAGCTGCTCCTAAGCAAGTATAAAAGCTAAATTTGCCAAAATTCATTCGGGTTAAACCAGCAGGGATGGAGATGAGATGGCGAATGCCTAGCACTAAACGCCCTGTGAAAGTCGAAATTGCGCCGTGCTTGAGGAAGAATTGATCAGTTTTGCGTAGCAATTCGGGGCGCACAAAAAAGTATTTCCCATACTTCTCTAAGAAAGGTCTACCTAGCCATAAGGCTACTATATAGTTGAGGGTGGCACCTGCTAAACTGCCTAGTGTGGAAGCGAGTAGAATGAGGGCGAAGTTCATTTCCCCTTTATGTGCTAAGTAGCCAGCAGGAATTAAGACTAGCTCGCTAGGGATGGGTAATACAGTAGACTCCATTGCCATTAAGATGAAAATTCCGGTGTAACCCCAAGCACCTAAAGTCTCAAGTAACCAATTAACTACATCGTGCTCGAGTAACCAATTAACTAAATCGTGCAGCATGTTAAGCACTCATTCTGATAAAAAATGGCGCTTACTAGAAACTATCAGCTCACAAATGTCTAGAAACTTTGATCAAGGCAATGATTAATTTTTGTTGCAAAGCAGCAGTATTTGAGCGTTTATCCATTAAACTTGCACAGGAGGTTAATGTTTCCTGCAAGCTTATTGTGTAAAATGCCCCGTTGTTTCCGCCTGCACTTAGGCTGGGTGAACTAGGCTCGCATGAAGCGAGTCAAATTTAGCATAGTTGCACATTAAGCAGGATAGCACCTTGACTCAGGAATCCAATCAGAATCCGCCCGCAGTAGTAAAAACATCAAAGACTGCTTGGTGGCTCTTCCCCGTGAAAGGAATCGGATTTTTTATGGCTCTCTTTGGGCGGGTTTTCCGCATTGTTCTTATTGTTGGTTTAGTTTTAGGCGTATTAGCGTTAGTTGTATATTCAATGCAACTAGACGAAATTGTACGTAAACAGTTCGAAGGACGACGTTGGGCTTTGCCTGCCCGTGTATTTGCTCGACCTTTAGAATTATTCAATGGACAACAACTCTATGCAGATCACCTTGAGCAAGAGTTAAAATTACTCAGCTATGTTCAGGTTGATAAAGCTCCTACTGAGACAGGGCAGTACTATCGTAAGGGTGATGATTTTCAGGTCATTACACGTGGCTTCCAATTTGCAGAAGATGTAGAGCCACCTCGAAGTATTAAAGTTAGCCTTGCGCGTGGCAAAGTTACCTCCCTTGCTTTAGCGAATAAAGAAGCACTGCCGGTCATGCGGGTGGAGCCTGTGCTGATTGGCAATTTCTACCCTAGCCAGAATGAAGACCGCGTTTTAGTCCGTATTAAAGATGTCTCGCCGCTGTTAATTAATGGCCTCCTATCCGTCGAGGATAAGAAATTCTATGAACATCAGGGTGTGAACCCGATGGCGATTGCCCGTGCGATGGTAACTAATCTCAAAGCGGGTCAGACTGTGCAAGGGGGTAGTACTATCACCCAGCAGTTGGTGAAAAACTTCTATCTCACCAACGAGCGTAGTTGGGAACGTAAGCTGAAAGAAGCGCTGATGGCTTTGCTTTTAGAGCTGCATTACAACAAACAGGAAATTCTCGAGGCTTATTTAAATGAAATCTATTTGGGGCAAGATGGCTCGCGGGCGATTCATGGCTTTGGCTTAGCCGCGCAGTTCTATTTCAATCGCCCCATCCGTGAACTGAAATCCGATCAAATTGCTCTTTTGATTGGTTTAGCTAAAGGTGCTGCTTTTTATGACCCTCGTCGTTTCCCTGAGCGTGCTTTAGAACGCCGCAATGTAGTCTTGACGGTTATGGAGCAAGAAGGTGTGCTGACGGCTGCTGAAGGTGCAGAAGCACGTCAACGGCCTTTAGGTGTGAGTGAGCATCGCCCCTCTGGTGCAAGTCCTTTCCCAGCCTATTTAGATTTGGTGCGTACTCAGTTGCAACGTGATTACCGTGAAGAAGATTTGCGTTCTGAAGGTTTGCTAATCTTTACTTCAATGGATCCGATTGTACAGCTAATGGCTGAGCAAATTGTCATTAAACGCGTGCAACAATTAGAGCGTGCTAATCGTATTCCGAAAAATAAACTTAGCGGCTCCATGATTATTAGCACTGTCCAAGGTGGTGAAGTTATTGCTTTGGTTGGTGGTTTAGATGTGCGTTATCCCGGTTATAACCATGCCTTAATTGCCCAACGGCAAATTGGTTCTTTGGTAAAGCCCGCAATTTATTTGGCGGCCTTTGAGAACAAAGGTAAGTATGGTTCGCTCGGTGATCGTGTAAGTGATGGGCCAGTGACGGTAAAAATAGGACGTAATAAGTATTGGCAACCTGGTAACTATGACCAACGCTTCACCGGCACGATGACTGTGATGCAGGCTTTAATGATGTCCAGGAACACACCTGCAGTACGGGTTGGGGTAGAGGTTGGTTTAGATAAAGTGATTAAGACTTTGGGTGATTTAGGGATTAAGAAAGAAATTCCAGCTTATCCCGCTATCTTGTTAGGTGCTTTGGAATTGTCGCCCTTTGAAGTACAACAGATGTACCAAACCCTTGCGGCTAATGGTTCTTACTCACCCTTAAAGTCGATTCGCAGTGTAATGAATGTCTCTAATGGCAAAACGCTGACCCGCTATCCGCTAACAGTCCAACAAGTGGCACGCCCTGAGTCGGTGGAAATGCTTAACTTTGGTTTACATCAAGTGACTACCAATGGAACCGCAAAAGCCTTGCAAGGTGTATTGCCAAGTTGGAAAGATGTAGCTGGCAAAACCGGTACGACGAATGATAAGAAAGATAGCTGGTTTGCAGGTTTTTCAGGCCAGCATGTGATGACTGTTTGGGTAGGGCGTGATGATAGTAAACCAACTAATATGACTGGCGGTACCGGTGCTTTGAAGGTATGGGCGGATATGATGAAAGTCATGCCTTCACAACCACTTAAAGTCGGCCAGTCTTCGCGCTTAGTCTGGGTCGATGTCGACGCTGCGACTGGCTTATTATTTAATCCAGCTTGTGGTAAGTCGGTAAGAATGCCATTTATTCGTGGTACACAACCGCAGAAAATTAGTTATTGTGCTGAGCCACAGTTAGAAGCACCGGCTTCTGAAACCGGTGCACCGGCTCCTCAAGTAAGACCGGCAGCGCCTGCACCGCAAGTTGCTCCACGTCCTGCGCCAGCACCACGTCCTGCACCGCAAGCTGCTCCGCGTCCCGCTCCTGCCGCTAATGGTGGAACTTGGGTCGACGATCTGATGAACAACTCTGGGAATCGATAAATGATGTCAATAAATCATTCTAAAAGCGTTTTAGCTTACGCTCCGTTAGTTCTAGTTATGCTTGGTCTAGCGGGCTGTGCGCCTGCTTTGCCACCCGAGCCTATTTATGCAGCTCCTCCGCAAGCCATGCCGTTAACGCCTATGCCCCAGCAGTTGCCTCAACCGATTCCTCAGCCAATGCCACCAGTGCAACAGCCACCACGTCAGCAAAGCTATAATCCACCACCTACTGTGACACCGATTGAAGCACGCACCAAAATTGTAGCTGAATCCTTACCAGAGCCAAGTGCTCCCAAAAAATCGGCAGGTCCTTCAGTCACTTATATTCCTGAGCAACAACCTGTATCTAGTGCTCAAACTAGTACCCAAAAGCCTGCGGGTGTTCCTTTCTGGGATCAAGGTAAAGTTCAAGTAGAAGTGATGGATTTGCCAGTGGAAAAACAGCCTGCTCCCACTGTAAATACCACTGTACCACCCCAAACGGGTTTGGGCACTACGCAAAACAGTATGCCGACTAGCTCCAGTTCAAGTAGTAGTGCACAAACCACAACTAGCTCGCCTGCGGTCGCTGTCTTACTAAAACAAGCGAATAACGAGCTGAGTGTTGGCAAGGCTGATCGTGCTGCAACGACTTTAGAACGTGCTTTACGCATTGCGCCCAATGATGCCAACTTGTGGCTGCGCTTAGCAGAGGTGAATGAGCAACTGGGTAATAAATCGCAAGCTTCCTCAATGGCGAGAAAGGCTTTAGATTTAGCGCCAGATGATGCGGCTCTGCGTTTACGTGCCCAACGTTTGACCAATTAGTTTAGAGGAGAGCGGGTGGTGAGCACAGATTCTGAGCAGCCCGCTTTAGCTTGGCTTGAAGAAGGCGGTGCCTTAGCGCAAAGCCTTGAAGGTTTCCAGCCGCGCCCACAGCAGCAGGCAATGGCTAAAGCTATTACTGAGTTATTAGCGGGTGAAGGCGTCTTAGTGGTCGAAGCGGGTACCGGTGTTGGGAAAACTTTTGCCTATTTAATTCCTACTCTGGCTTCAGGCGAACGTGTGATCCTGTCTACTGGTAGTAAGACTCTACAAGATCAGCTCTTCTTCAAAGATTTGCCGGTGGTCTGTGAGGCACTCAAACTTCCACTCAAAGCAGCTCTGTTAAAAGGGCGCGCAAATTACCTTTGCTTACAGCGATTAGAGCTAACTTTAGAAGAGGGTCGGTTCACGGATCGGCGCGAAATCGGCTGGATCAGGCGCTTAGAAAGCTGGAGCCGCCTTACCGAAACCGGCGATATAGCTGAAATGACCGCGATTCCACATGATGCGGAAGTATGGCCTAAAGTTACTTCAACCCTTGAAAACTGTGCTGGCTTAGAGTGTGAGTATTATAGCGATTGCTTTGTTGCCAAAGCACGCCGCAAAGCTCAAGAAGCGGATGTAGTCGTCGTCAATCATCATCTCTTTTTTGCTGATATGGCTTTAAAAGAAGAGGGCTTTGGTGAGTTGCTGCCGGCTGCGGATGTGATTGTTTTGGATGAAGCGCATCAACTACCTGAAATTGCTTCAAGCTTTTTTAGTGAAACCATCAGTAGTCGCCAGCTCCAAGAATGGTCACGTGATACTTTGGCTGAGTTTCTAGTCAATGCTAAAGATATGCCGCAGTTGCGTGATAAGTTAAGCCAGCTAGATAAAGCCGTTTTAGATTTACGTTTAGTCATGGATGCACCAGGACAACGTTCTTCGTGGCTGATGATGCGTGATCGCCCGGGGATTATTGAACACACCAATGCCTTGCTGGAAGTAATGCAAGAGTTAGAAGCCCTGCTGGTTGAAATTGTTGAGCGCAGCAAAGGTTTAGAGCTTTGCCATGAGCGTTTGGTAGAGTTACGCGAGCGCTTGTCGCGAATGCAAATACCGCAAACGGATGTGATTCAATGGTTTGAAACCTTTACCCGTAGCTTTAGTTTGACTGCCACCCCATTAGATATTGCCGCACCCTTACAACGCTGCATGGAAACTTTGCCTTGTCGTTGGGTGATGACTTCCGCCACTTTAGCGGTCGGCGACTCTTTTGAACATTTCACCAAACGCTTAGGTATTAAACAAGCGGCTACCCTAAAACTCGATAGCCCGTTTGATTATTGGCATCATGCTCTGATGTATTTACCGACGGGTTTACCAGAGCCACAGCAAGCCGATTTTGTGGAGAAAATGGTCGCTGCGGCTATTCCAGTGATTAAAGCCTGCGGTGGGCGTACTTTTATGCTCTTCACCAGTTATCGAGCTATGCACGAAGCGGCTGAATTACTCGAGGGTGAATTTGATTACCCGATGCTGATTCAAGGTGAGTCACCACAACGTGAAATGATTGATAAATTCCGTGAGCTAGGCAATGCGGTCTTGTTGGGTACAGCAAGTTTTTGGGAAGGAGTTGATGTGCGCGGCGAAGCTTTAAGTTGCGTGATTATTGATAAACTGCCCTTTGCAGCGCCGAATGATCCCGTTTTAGAAGCACGCTTGGAAACTTTGCGGCGTGAAGGCGGCAATCCTTTTGCGGACTATCAATTACCACAAGCGGTTATTGCCTTAAAACAAGGAGTAGGGCGCTTGATTCGTGATCAAGAAGACCGTGGCCTTTTGATGATTTGTGATGCCCGCTTGCGTACACGTCGCTATGGCTCTGTGTTTTTAGATAGTTTGCCACGGATGCCGCGTACCCAAAAACTGGAAGTTGTCGAACGCTTTTTCTCAGCACAACCCTTAAAACTACCTTCTACCCCCAACTTGAACGAAACTCATGCCCCTATTAGCCCTTGATACTTCTAGTGATGCTTGTTCAGCCGCTGTGCTAACGAGTGAAGCTTGTTTCACTGCGTTTGAACTGACCCCACGCGCGCATACGCAATTAATTTTGCCGATGGTGGAGTCAGTCTTAAAGCAAGCACATTTAGAATTAGCCCAGTTGGATGCCATTGCTTTTGGACGTGGGCCAGGTGCTTTTACTGGAGTACGGATTGCTACAGGAGTTGCGCAGGGCTTGGCCTTAGCAGCGAATACATTGGTTTTACCTATCTCAACTTTAGCGGCTCTAGCACAGCAGGCTTATCAACAATTACAAGCAGAGAAAATCCTGGTGGCTTTAGACGCCCGCATGGGGGAGGTTTATTGGGGTGTATTTCAAGTACTAGCTGGACAGGTACAGTTGCAGGCAGAAGAGCAAGTTCTAACCCCTAATGCAATTGACTTACCTAAAGATTCAGGCTGGATTGCAGTTGGGAATGGCTGGTCAGCTTATCCTGAATTGGCAGAACGAGCCTCCGACTTAGTCACCGCTACTTATGCAGATTGGCTACCTTCAGCAGAATTTATTGCCCAACTCGCTTGGCAAGACTATCAAGCGGGGCTAGCCATTCCTGCGGAACAAGCACAGCCAATTTATTTAAGAAATAAAATTGCCCAAACTACCCAAGAGCGGCTTGCACTGAAAGCGAGTTAAGCAGCAAGATCTTTTTTAGGTACGACATAAGAGACCATAAGTTGCAAAGAGCGCTCATTGCGGTATTCATTCACACTCAATTTGTAAATTAACTTTACACGTTCACCCTCCGCAGGCCATTGGCGCAAATCGGCAAAGAAATGCATAGCTGTTACTGCTGAAACTAGGCTCGGTTCGGCATAAATCGGAATGAGGGTAGCACGCACATGCAAGTCTTTGAGAATTTGGATTTTTTTGATCTCAAATTCACCTTCAAATTGCGGCTCAGGGAACCATTGTCCCCAAGGGGCTAAAGCGTGTAATTGCTCAGCAGTGCTTAGGTTCAATTCTTGTGGATTGAGGCTACCATCAGTATAAATAGTTTCGCGGAAAGTATCGGGTTTAGTCTGCCGATTCACCGCAGCAATGATACTGGTTTGGAATTGCTTGAAATGTTCCGGAAGTAAGGTTAAGCCAGCAGCCATCGCATGCCCACCGAAGCGCTGGATCATGCCTGGATGCTGGGTTGCCACTTCATCAATTAAATCACGTAAATGTAAGCCTTCAATACACCGTCCAGAACCTTTCAGCAATCCATCTTCAGAATTGGCAAATATAATCACGGGGCGGTGATAGCGATCTTTAATGCGCGAGGCCAAAATGCCAACGACACCTTCATGCCAGTCTGCATGATGCAGGCACATAATCGGTGGTAAATTAGCATTTCGCTCAAAACCTAAGGATTGCATGATGCGTTCGGCATCTTCTTTCATATCAGATTCAATCTGGCGGCGATCATGATTCAGGCTATCTAATTGCAAGGCTAAACGTGCGGCTTCCTTGGGGTCATCGGTTAATAAGCAGCGAATGCCAACCGCCATATCTGCCAAACGCCCTGCCGCATTCAAGCGAGGGCCACAGGCAAACCCGAAATCACTGCTTACCACCCGTTTCGGGTCTTTCTTCGCTACCGTAAGGAGTGCTTGAATGCCTGCATGCGCAGCACCTGAGCGAATCCGCCGCAAGCCTTGCTCCACTAAAATACG
The DNA here is from genome assembly GCF_937876535.1 of uncultured Thiothrix sp. GTDB lineage: Bacteria > Pseudomonadota > Gammaproteobacteria > Thiotrichales > Thiotrichaceae > Thiolinea. The sequence continues at coordinate 145,951 of NZ_CALFHZ010000007.1, read as the reverse complement.
ATTATTCGCATCTAGGGGGACAACATCCGCCACTGTGCCTAAAGCCACTAAATCTAGCAGGCTCACTATATTGGGTTCAGGTAGGTTTTGTTTAGCGAAATGGCCTTGGGCAATCAGTTCTTGTTTTAAGGCGAGCATCACATAAAAAGCGACCCCGACTCCGGCTAAAGCTTTGGAAGGGAATTGATCTTCTGGCTGATTTGGGTTGACCATCACATGGCTAGCGGGTAGTTGCTGGCCGGGTAAATGATGATCGGTAATGAGGGTTTTAATGCCTAAAGCATGTGCAGCTTCAACCCCTTCAATGCTAGAGACCCCATTATCTACCGTCATCAAGAGCCACGGTTGATAAGCTTGGGCTAATGCCACAATCGCTGGAGTTAAACCATAGCCATATTTAAAGCGGTCAGGGACTAGAAAATCAACGGCTTGATGTCCACACAGATGTAAAGCGCGAATACATAAAGCAGTCGCGGTCGCGCCATCCGCATCATAATCACCCACAATCAGGATTTGATGCTGATTGCTAATCGCTTCAGCCAATAATTGTGCAGCCGCTTTAACGTTTTTTAAGCTTGAAACGGGGTGCAATTGCTTTAAAACAAAGTTTAATTCGTCACTGTGGTTAATTCCGCGCGCGGCCAGAATACGCTTAATCAGCGGCGGATAGCTGCTGGAAGCGTCTTGCAAGATGGCGCCAGTATAAGGGCGTACTTCAATCTGTTTGGCTGCGAAATAAGACATAGTGAGTTTAAGTTAGGAAGGCTGTTTAAGTCTAACATGCGGCGAATCTTAGGTCTTGGCCTGATTCGCATGCACCATTATCTAGCATAAGGGCTGGAATTCTGCTGCTTGTCTGGCAAAACTAAGGGATAATCTGCAGCTTTGCTAATCACTGGAAGTTGCTCATGCCAAATACTCGCCAAGCACTAGATGGAAAAGCCATGGGGATTATGGTCTTACTGTGTATGCTGTGGGGTGTGCAACAATCGCACTTAAAAGCGGTTGTAGATGAGATTAGCCCGATGTTGTTAATTGCCTTACGTTCAGGCTTGAGTGCGCTATTGGTAGCTTTATTGATGCGTTATCGAAATGAACGCATGAATATCGCGCAAAACTGGAAACCCGGTTTAATTGTAGGTTTATTGTTTGCCGTTGAGTTCGTGTTTGTGGCGGAGGGTTTACGCCATACAGCCGCTTCACACATGATTGTTTTAGTTTATACCGCGCCCATTTTTGTGGCTTTAGGGATGCACTGGCTATTTCCTGCGGAGCGCTTGGCAGCGGTGCAATGGATTGGGGTGCTATTAGCTTTTGTCGGAATTGGCGTGACCTTCTTAGGGCATGATCAGCCCAGCACAGGGAGTAATATGCTCTGGGGCGATTTTCTGGGCTTATTAAGTGGTTTAGCTTGGGGCTTAACGACTTTAGTGGTGCGTGCTTCTAGTCTCGCCAATGCACCTGCCACGGAAACTTTACAGTATCAACTAGTGGCTACTTTTATTTTATTACTCATTCTGGCTTTTGTGATGGGGCAAGCTGAATTTAATCCTACTCCTGTGGTTTGGGCTAGTTTGGCCTTTCAGGGGATTTTAGTTTCTTTTGCGAGTTTTTTAATTTGGTTTGCTCTCCTGCGCCGCTATATGGCTGCCCAACTGGGTATTTTCTCCTTTTTAACACCGCTGTTTGGGGTTTTATTTGGAGTGATTTTATTGAATGAATCCTTAGAACTGCATTTTATGATAGGTGCGGGGATGGTGCTGTTGGGCTTGATAGTGGTGAGTGGGTATGGGTGGTTACAGCGCCGCACTGAGGAGCAGCGCAATGCCTAAGGTTTAACCTATTTTGAGTGGACGTTTCTGTCCGTGTTCATCAATCGCCACATAGACAAAATCAGCCTCTGTTACTTGAAATAAACCCGATTCTGGATCACGCCAAGCGGGTTTGACCCAAGTTTGCAGGTGAATCGTGAGAGAGGTCGTGCCGGTGTGGACTAGAGAACCATAACAGGCCACCACATCGCCCACTTTCACAGGGCGAATAAATTTCATGGCATTTACTGCAATCGTAGCAACGCGGCCTTGCGCCAATTCTTTAGCCATAATGCCGCCGGAAATATCCATTTGCGCCATAATCCAACCGCCGAAAATATCGCCATTCGGGTTGGTATCTGCAGGCATAGCGACAGTTCTTAGAAGTAGATGGCCTTTGGGTTGTAAGGTTTGGATTTCGTCCATAGTAAAGTCCTAGTGATTAAAGTTGTCATTTAATCAGTCTATCTAAACACAGCTATTCACTGCTCGCTAGGCTTGAGACGCTATTCCTTGTAAAGTACGCGCCTGATTTAAGGGCTAAATGATGAGGCTGTGATGCAGTTTGGAATTGATCGTTTTCTCGCAGAACCTAAATTAAGAACGGCTTTGCACGGTAAGCGTGTGGCTCTGCTGGCGCATCCTGCCTCAGTCACTGCCGATTTAACCCACTCTTTAGATGCTCTAGCAGCACTGGATGACATCAACTTAACGGCTGCTTTTGGCCCACAACACGGCATTAAAGGCGATAAACAAGACAATATGATGGAATCGCCAGATTTCGTCGACCCTAAGTACAAAATCCCAGTATTTAGTCTGTATGGGGAAGTGCGTCGCCCTACGCCTGCCATGCTTGATACCTTTGATGTTTTGCTAGTCGATTTGCAGGATTTAGGTTGCCGGATTTATACCTTTATCACTACCTTAGCTTATATTTTGGAAGCGGCTGCGCAAACTGGAAAATCGGTTTGGGTGTTAGATCGACCGAATCCGGCTGGGCGACCTGTCGAGGGCTTGAGCTTACGCAAAGGCTGGGAAAGCTTTGTCGGTGCAGCCCCAATGCCGATGCGGCATGGCATGACCATGGGCGAACTGGGGCAGTGGTTCATTGCTGAGTTCAAGCTCAATGTAGATTATCAAGTGATTAGCATGCAAGGCTGGCAACCCGAGTTAGGCGCAGGTTTCGGTTGGCCTTTAGGTGAACGCACCTGGATTAATCCTAGCCCGAATGCGCCCAATTTATTTATGGCGCGTTGCTATGCAGGGACTGTGATGCTAGAGGGTACAACTTTATCGGAGGGGCGTGGTACGACACGACCTTTAGAGTTATTTGGTGCACCCGATATTGATCCTAAAGCACTCTTGAAGCTGATGTATAAATTAGCGCCTAATTGGCTACAAGGTTGCCGCTTGCGTGAGTGTTGGTTTGAGCCGACTTTCCATAAGCATGTGGGCAAACTGTGTGCAGGCGTGCACATTCATGTGGAAGATGCGAGTTATCAGCATCAACTGTTCAGACCTTGGCGTATTCAAGCCTTAGCTTTCAAAGCTTTACGTTTATTAGACGCTGATTATCCTTTGTGGCGTGATTTCCCTTATGAATATGAGCTTGATAAGCTCGCGATTGATGTCATAAATGGTTCGCCCTTATTGCGTGAATGGGTGGATGATCCTGCGGCAACAGTAGCCGATTTAGAACATTTAGCAAGAGTCGATGAGCAAGCCTGGCTAGCGCAACGCCAGCCTTATCTACTGTATTAATTGAGGTTTTATGTCTTATTTTTATTTGGCGATTGCCATTCTGTCTGAAGTTGTTGCAACTAGTGCCTTAAGAAATTCGGCTGAATTTACCAAGCTATGGCCTACGCTTATTATGATTGCTGCTTATGGTAGTGCGTTTTATTTCATGACCTTAGCGTTGCGTACCATTCCCTTGGGGATTACGTATGCGATTTGGTCAGGACTAGGGATTGTGCTGATTAGCTTGGTTGGGGTAGTGTTTTATCATGAGCGCTTGGATTTACCAGCCGTGCTTGGCATGGGACTAATTATTGCTGGTGTGTTGGTGATTAATTTATTTTCGAAAATGGTAGTGCACTAAGTCTCAGCTATACCATGAGCCTTTAGGCATTTCACTCATATTTAAAATAAGCTTTTAAGATTGAAACTGATAGTTTAAACCTGTTTTGTTTGCAGAGCAGGGCAAAGCTTTTCAATTAAGAGCTTTATATTAACTACTACTACTACTACTAGCATGGATAGCGATTTAATTTTTCCTAATAATCAGATCCAAGCTAGATTGATAAAAGCCTTGATGAATTTTCGGACCTAGTTTGATTAGGAGTGACTCAAAAGGGTTTCTATCTTTTAAGCTCCATAAAATTTTTGTTAAAAAATTCCGACTTTTTAAGAAGTTTGTAAGGCTACTTATTACTTCAAGCTGCTCGGCTGGTTTCATGGTGAGTTCAAATTCGTGATAACTGACTCCTCGACCCCGCCTGAGAAAATCGAGCATCGAATCATCAGTAATTTCGTGATACAAACTAGAAAAAGGTTTGCGAGGACTGAAACGTGAGTACGCAAAAGCCAAATCATCCGGCAGCCATGAGTAAAATGGCAGGTGAGCAGTATGTTGATCGTAATACCATAAGCGATTAGGTGTATCCACCAAGCACCAAAAGCTACCCGTAGCGAGCATGTCCCAGGTGCTTTTCATGGCAAGCATGCGTTCACTGTGGGTCATATGTTCAAGGCAGGCGAAAAAAATAATAAAGTCAAAGTCTTGGCCTGCTAATAACTTATGTACTTCTGTGGAATTGGCAAGCAGAAACGCTACATCTAGGCCATACACTTCACAGCGTTTTTTAGCGACGATTAAGCTCTCTTCTACCACATCAAGCGCGGTCACTTTAGCACCTTGTTCGGCTAAGGCGACTGTTGAAACACCAGTACCACAACCTATTTCAAGAATTTTAGAGCCTGCCAAGGGGCGCACACTATTCAGCCAAGGAATCACACTAAGCCGAAAATGCTCAAGCCTTCCAGTTAGATGATCTTGCAAGTCTTCTTGACCTGCAGCAGAGGATAAATAGTTAGCATCACTATACCAAGCATCTTGCTGTATGAAGAAATGCGCCTTTAAGGAGGCTTCGATAATGGATAGGTTTTTTTTATCTAGGTATCTGAATCTAGAAGAAATATCTTTGGGGATTGGAGGGGTTAATAAAGGCTTTATAAGGTTTTTGATATTTATAGGCGTAGTCACATCTCTTCCTTGGTAATTTATCGTCTTTTCAATGGATTCTTTAGAGAAAAATCAACAAGACTCGTCATGTAAATCTAAGTGTTAGTTAAAATAAGTGCTTTGTATTTTAATTTACTAGTTAATTAATAAATTAAAGTTGGCAATTAATAAATGATAGTTAAATGAATGTTAAAGTGTTTAGTGCAGAATGATAGGCGGGTGAAATTTATATGTGAATGGCCGAAAAATATTGTATATATCCTAAGTGCTATTTCATTTAGCAAGCTAAGTTGTGTTCGCTCTTTTATGGCGGAGTATTTTCCCAAGTAAGTCATTAGGTTTTACCATTCCTAGCTTACCTGTGGCAAAATAGCTACATGCAAACCCCCAATGCTTTCGACTCTCAAGACTTCCTCAAGACCGTGCCGCATAAGCCTGGTGTGTATCGCATGTACGGCAAAAATGAGGAAATTCTTTATGTGGGCAAAGCTAAGGATCTGAAAAATCGAGTTTCAAGTTATTTTCGTTCAAAAGTAGCCAATTCACGCATCTATGCAATGGTGCAGCAAATTCAGCGAGTGGAGGTAACGATCACTACTACTGAAGCGGAAGCTTTGCTGCTAGAAAGTAATCTGATTAAACAGCATGCACCGCATTACAATATTCGCCTCAAGGATGGGAAGGGCTATCCGTATATCTATATTTCCAAACATGAGTACCCACGCATTCAATTTTATCGGGGTTCACGTAAAGAACCGGGGCAGTATTTTGGTCCATATCCCAGCTCAGGTGCGGTAAGCCAAACCTTACATCTAATGAAGCGTTTATTTAAGGCTCGCCAATGTGAGGATAGTTATTTCGCGAATCGTTCGCGGCCTTGTTTAGAGTATCAAATCAAGCGTTGTAGTGCGCCTTGTGTGGGGTTGATTGAAAAAGAGGAGTATGCCGATAGCATCCGTCATGCCGTGCAGTTTCTACAAGGGCATACCCAAGATGCGATTGATGAATTGATCGTCAAGATGGAGAAGTCGGCAGCGCAACTCAATTTTGAAAAAGCCGCTGAACAGCGCGATTTGATTGAGAGTCTTCGTCACATCTCTCAGCAGCAATACGTTACAGGCACCAGCGGTAATGTGGATGTAGTCGCGATTGCTACCGATGCAGGTTTAGCTAGCGTACAGGTCTTCACGATTCGCAATGGGCATAATTTGGGGAATCGTAACTTCTTTCCTGAATTGCCGGATGATGAAATCAAAACCGAGGAGATCTTAGAGAGTTTCCTCTCTCAATATTATTTGAATCACGATGTGCCGGGTGAGATTTTAGTTTCAGAGTTACCCGCAGAGCAGGCAGTCTTAGAGGATATGCTGACCCTCAAACAGGAGCGCAAAGTGGTAATTCGCCAGCCTCAACGGGGCGAGCGCACCAAATGGGTGGAAATGGCGATCCGTAATGCTGAGCAAGCTTTGCAAATGCAGATTGCTTCCAAAGCGGGCATGCGCCAGCGTTTATTTGCTTTGCAAGAGGCTTTAGGTTTAGATTCACCGCCAGCACGGATGGAGTGTTTTGATATAAGCCATACGATGGGTGAAGCGACGGTGGCTTCTTGTATCGTCTTTGGCATGGAAGGACCAATGAAATCAGAATATCGGCGTTACAATATCAATGGTATTCAAGCGGGTGATGATTATGCAGCGATGCATCAAGCGTTAACGCGGCGATTTCGTCGGGGTACTGAGCAGGATGGTAAACTGCCTGATATTCTGTTTATTGATGGCGGTAGTGGGCAAGTCAACCAAGCCTTAGATGTGCTGCAAAGCTTAGCGATCACCCACGTCAATGTGGTGGGGGTAGCAAAAGGAGAAGGGCGTAAACCCGGCTTAGAGACCTTGATTATTGAGAACAATACTGAGCGTCTTAATTTGCCCGAGCATTCACCAGCCTTGCATTTAGTGCAGCAGATTCGGGATGAAGCGCATCGTTTTGCCATTACTGGCCATCGAGCGAAACGGCAGAAAGCACGTACCCAATCCGCTTTAGAAGAGATTAATGGTTTAGGTAGTAAACGCCGCCAATTATTACTAAAGCAATTTGGTGGTTTACGTGCGATTGAGCGTGCGAGTGTTGAAGAGTTAGCGAAAGTGCCGGGAATTAGCGTGACCTTAGCACAAAAAATTTACGATAAATTTAATGGAGATCGGTAGTTGAAAAACATGAATCTACCCATCCTACTGACTTGGGTGCGGATTGCTTTTATTCCTTTACTGATCCTGTTTTTTTATCTTGATCGAACTTGGGCACCATTTGCGGCAGCTTTAGTCTTTGGTCTTGCGGGCTTAACGGACTGGGCTGATGGTTATTTAGCCCGTAAATGGCAGCAAGAGTCACGTTTCGGGGCTTTTCTGGATCCAGTCGCGGATAAGTTAATTGTCGCTGTGGCCATGCTGCTGATTGTTGAGCGTGAAGCTAATATTTGGTTCACCCTAGCGGGGATGATCATTATTGGGCGTGAGATTGTCATTTCTGCTTTACGCGAGTGGATGGCACAAGTAGGCTTACATGGGAAAGTAGCAGTCGCTTTTATTGGTAAACTGAAAACGACTTTCCAAATTATTGCGCTAATTTTCTTGCTTTATAACCAAGATTTATTTGGTTTCCTACCCATGCGTGAACTAGGGATTATTGCCTTAGTACTAGCAACGATTCTGACTTTGGTGTCAATGTTGCAGTATTTGCAAAGTGCTTTTGTAGCGACTCAAGAAGAAAAGTAGGAAAGTAAACAGCTCTTCAGGTTAAATTGAAGAGCTGTTTAAAGTGAAGTTAGGTGTTCCGACCAGAAATTAAGAAGTCTTGATATTCTTTCAAACGTTGCCAATTTTGTTTTGCAGCTAACTCCGCTTGATAAGGCCAAGATTTAGGCTCATGCAGCTTAAATTGACCGCCACCCGCGTCTAGAATCGCTTTTAAAGCATCTCGATCCATGGTGGCAAGTTTTGCATAGCTTTTAATACCAGCTTCATTCAGTAGTTTTTCAATTTTTGAGCCGATTCCTTCTAGTTTTTTCAAGTCGTCTACATGATCTTCATCTGGGATAACGATAGGCGCTACCGTGGGTTCAACCACTTGGGTGGCTTTAGGCGGCATTGATGGAGTTATCCGGCTTGGAAAAGCAGTGCTGCGCGTGTTATTTGAAGAGTTCGAGTTGGTACTAATAGTCTCATTATCACTACTACGACCTTTTAAGAGGCTACGTAGATCAGCCTCATAAGTTGTTTCTTGTTCCATTCTAGGCATTTGAGCGCTTACTGGCGGCGGATAGCTTGCAGTCGGGGAGCTTGTCCCAATTCGTGCGCGCATTTGTGCTACTGGGTCTAAAGGCTCCGACTCTGCTTGGTCTTCCACTACTAAAGTAGGTTTAACGGATTTCTTGCAACATAAGCCCATTTTTTTCAGCACATAACAGAGCAAAGCACCCAGTGCGAAACAGCCAATGAGTAATAATATAATCTCAAAGCTAGCTGTGCCGAAGGTGTAGGCGGAATTAGTCGTTTCGTTCACAGTCTAGATCCTTTAGTCATTGGATTTATTTTGTAGATAGCAGAATAAGAAGCCCAAGATAAAGGCAACGCCCAACATAACGGCTAGTTCTAAGCTAGCGTCACCCAGGTCAACACGGCTAGTCATATTTTCGAACATCAGTCGGTACTCCTATAGCCAAGTTATTTAATCGGCTTCACTTCAACGCGCCGGTTTTTATTACGACCTTCCTCAGTTTTATTAGTCACCCAAGGAGTCGTTTCACCTTTGGAGCTGGCTTCAACCTGATCCTTGGGTGCACCTCGCCTCACTAGCAAGGTACGAATGCGCTCAGCCCGCTGTAAGCCTAGCTTTTCATTAATATCAGCATCACCGACATTATCGGTATGCCCAATGATTTTCACCTTGGCTTGCGGGTTGGCTTTTAAGAAGCTTATTAAATCATCAAAGTACTCTTTGGTGCTATCTGCAAGCTCAGGTTTGCTTGAACGGAAGGGGAAATATAAGCGTGCTGAACTCACATTTTTTTTGTCAGCCGATTTTTCTAAATCGACAGTGATTTTATTGCTGTCATCCGTCTTAGCGGCTCGCTTCTCTTCTTTAGGTTCTGGCTTTGCGGTTTCTGCTGCAGGTTTATCTTCGGTAACTTCTTTTTCAGTGGTTACTTCGGGTTTTACTGCAGCCTCAGTAGGAGTAGGCTCAGGCTCTGTAGCTGCTTTAGTGGGCTTAGTGACAGGCACTCCTGTTGCCATGTCTGGATCTTTAGGATTAGGTTCTGCGGTGCTATTATTTTGTGCGACCGTTTCACCAGAGGATTTAGCATCTAAATAATCAGGTACACCATTTTTATTATGGTCTGCTGCATCGTTAAGTTTGCCGTCACTATTAGGATCAGGATTTTCCATTGCTGTCATAACACCATCATTATCATCATCGGTGTCGAGTGCATCTAAAACTCCGTCTTCATCAGTATCTTTTTTATCGGCTAATTCAATGCTATCTGGCACACCATCCCCATCCGAGTCAGTTAGGCTTGGATTAGTACCCGCTGCTTTTTCCTCACCATTACTGATGCCATCATGGTCGTCATCTAAGGTTGCCCAGCCACTATCTTTATCTAAATAGTCGGGAATGCCATCTTGATCACTGTCACGCGCATCAGCGACTGAGCCATCTTTATTTGGATCGACCGCTTCGTTCGAAGTTAAGTCACCATCGCCATCATCATCAGTATCTAAGGCATTAATAGTACCGTCATCATCGGTATCTAGGGGGGCTTCTGCAGGTTTATCGCCTAGCTCATCTTTGTCGCTGACTCCATCTTTATCTGAGTCTGACATATAAGGATCAAGACCGAGCTTTTTCTCTAGTTCATTTGGTACGCCATCTTTATCGCTATCATCAGTAGTCGTGGTGACTGGCTCAGTCGATGGTGCGGGTTCAAGTGCAGTCGTATCTTCTGTATTAGTCTTTTCTGGTTTTGCTGTTTCAGTCGTTTCAGCGGGCTTGGCTTCAATCGGTTCAGGTTTAGTCTCTGGTACAACTTTAGGTTCTGTAGAGGAATCAGCAGGTTTCTCTTCAGTTTGGGTAGCGGTAGTTACTGCTGGAGGAGTGCTTGCTTCTGTACTGTTTTCAGGCTTAGTTTCTGAACTGGGATTAATAGCAGCTAATTGAGTAGTGGTTGCTACAGGGAGATCGGCAACTTTATGGGCATCAGCATTAGTATCTGGGGTTTTCGCTGCTGGCTCTGAACCCTGCGATTCAGTGGCATTTTCAGCATGCGCTACGGGCGTACCGCAGAAGCCTTTGATATTACAAGCGTACCACCACCAACTGGCTAGACCCCATACACCAGCAAGAACTAGTACTACTAGCGCTTTTGCTTTCATTATTTTGATAACTCCTTTATGGTTTAGCTCAATCCCAGTACGGTTGGGTAAGCGTGATTCTAGTTAGCCATTGTCATGGCTAGTCACCCGCTACCCACTTCCTTGGATTCGGGTGACAGTTTAGCACTATAATTTTCGATAATTTTGATTTAGTCGCCTAAAACCTAACATTGTTCCCAAGGTAAACCATGAAAACGCCAACCGCCTAGAGTACTGCGATGATGCTGTTCGTCACGTTCGCCTTCAAAGCCCTCATTCACATGTAAAACTTTTTGAAAGCCTGCGGCAAGTAAGGCAGCTGCAGCATCTTGAGTACGCTTACCACTACGACAGCACAAAACGATGGCAGTTTCAGTTTTCGGGTCTAAGCCTTTAAAGCGCCCTAGTAATAAGCGCTCGACATCGCTCACGAAGTTGGGGTTTACATCCCAATCAGGTTCATCAATCCACGCAATATGGATAGAACCGATGGGGTGACCAACAAATAAATACTCCATAGATGAGCGTATATCGACTAGAACGCTGTTAGCAGGATTTTCCTGTAAATATTGATAAGCAGCAATAGGCGATAAGTCGATCAACTCAGCCATGAGTCTTCCTCTAAAATAATAATGAGTGTTTTGGATGATTAGCTAGGCGAGCGCATCAGCGTGAGAATAGCTACAATGCCCGGATCATTCGGTAGTTGTTTGCCCGCTAACCACTGCAAAATATCCTTATCAGCTGCACTTAGCAAGCGTTCGAATGCAAACTGATCACCCATTGCCAAAGAGGGATAGACGTTTTCCAGAAAGCTGAGTAAGGGTTTATTGAGTTCGGATTGTGTGCGATGGCAAGCCCAGCGTAGGCGTACTAAGCGTTCCTGCCATTGTTCTTCGGTTTGATTAAAGATGCCCATCAAGAGAGGGCGCGAATTTTAGCAGCTAAGGCCTGAAATGGTTCAGGGGTAGGCTCTATCTGAAAAATGATCCCAAACAGACTAGGATCTTGAAGTTCGAGTAATTCGTCAAAGCGCTGGATTTCTTCGGCATCAGCCTGCGGAAAATGATTGCTTAAGTAACGCTCCAGTACAAAATCTAATTCTTTCATACCACGCCGACAACGCAATTTATAGCGAGAGAGTTCGTTCATGCAGTCCACCTTTACTATCTGCAAAACCCTTCTCTTCCACACGAAAAGAAGGGCGCTAGAACGAGCCTAATTAAGCAAGCTTAATACAGGCGCTCTACCATCATTTTTTTCAGCTCGCCAATGGCTTTTGCTGGGTTCAAGCCTTTAGGGCAAGTATTGGTACAGTTCATGATGGTATGGCAACGATAGAGCTTGAATGGATCTTCAAGATTATCTAAGCGTTCACCCGTTGCTTCATCACGACTATCAATCACCCAACGATAAGCTTGTAGCAGCACGGATGGACCTAAATAACGGTCTCCATTCCACCAGTAACTTGGACAAGAAGTTGAACAGCTTGCACACAGAATACACTCATATAAACCATCGAGCTTTTTACGATCTTCTGGAGATTGTAAGCGCTCACGATCTTGTGGTGCAGGTGTTGAAGTCTGCATCCAAGGCTTAATCGAAGCATATTGTGCATAGAAGTGAGTCAAATCGGGCACTAGATCTTTTACCACTTCCATATGTGGCAGCGGGCTAATGGTAATGTCACCCGGAATATCTTCGATGGCTTTAATACAGGCTAAGGTATTTGAGCCACCAATATTCATCGCACATGAACCACAAATCCCTTCACGGCAAGAACGACGGAAGGTTAGGGTAGGATCAATCTCGTTTTTGATCTTTAACAGCGCATCCAAAACCATGGGTGCACAATCATCTAGATCAATCGGGAAGGTGTCCCAACGTGGATTTTGCCCACTATCAGGGTCATAACGATAGATCTTGAAGTTTTTCACACGGCTAGCACCGGTAGGTGTCGGCCAGGTTTTGCCTTCTTTAATGATCGAATTCGCGGGAAGTTTAAATTCAGCCATCTTCGTTACACTCCCTTCTTAGTAGGTACGCTTCTTCGGTGCAATATACTCAACCTCATCAGTGAGGGTATAAGTATGCACCGGACGATAGTCAATATTGACCTGACCTTGCTCATTCACCCAAGCCAATGAGTGTTTCATCCAAGTTGCGTCATCGCGTTCTGGGAAGTCTTCACGCGCATGAGCACCACGACTTTCTTGACGATTTAGCGCGCATTGGACGGAAACTTGAGCACAATCTAACAGATTAGCTAACTCAAAGGTTTCCATTAAATCAGAGTTCCAGATCAAACCACGATCGCTAACTTTAACATCATTGTAGCTAGCGTAGATGGCATTCATCTTATCCACGCCTTCTTGCAAGGAGTCACCTGTACGGAAGACTGCTGCATGCTTTTGCATCGCATGTTGCATATTGTCGCGGATTTCGGCAGTGGTGGTTTTACCGTTGGCATTATGAATGCGTTTGAAGCGATCTAAAGCTTTCTCTAAACCGGCTTTTGGCAGGTCAGGTTGGCTAGCACCGGCTTTTAAGGTTTCGGCACAACGATTGGCTGCTGCCCGCCCAAACACGACGATGTCTAACAGAGAGTTAGAGCCTAAACGATTCGCTCCGTGGACTGATACGCAGGCACATTCACCAATCGCCATTAAGCCCGGAACTACGCTATCAGGGTTGCCATCTTTCAGAGTGACCACTTCACCATGATAGTTGGTTGGAATACCGCCCATGTTGTAGTGAACAGTTGGCAATACAGGAATCGGTTCTTTAGTAACATCTACGCCAGCGAAAATCTTCGCGCTTTCAGCGATGCCGGGTAAGCGCTCATGAATAACTTCCGCACCCAAATGCTCTAAGTGGATATGGATGTGATCTTTATTCGGGCCAACGCCGCGGCCTTCGTTAATTTCAATAGTCATTGAACGGCTAACAACGTCGCGCGACGCTAAGTCTTTTGCATTTGGTGCATAACGCTCCATGAAGCGCTCGCCAAGGGAGTTAGTTAAGTAGCCACCTTCACCACGCACACCTTCGGTAATCAAGCAGCCTGAACCATAGATACCCGTTGGGTGGAACTGAGTGAACTCCATATCTTGCAACGGTAAGCCCGCACGCGTGACCATACCATTACCGTCGCCAGTACAAGTATGTGCTGAAGTCGCAGAGAAATAAGCACGACCATAACCGCCGGTTGCTAATACCACGGTTTGCGCACGAAACACCCGTAGAGTACCCGTCGCTAAATCCCACGCCAACACACCACGGCAAACACCTTGCTCATCCATAATCAAGTCAGTCGCGAAATGCTCGATATAGAATTCAGCATCGTGACGCAAAGATTGCTGGTACAGTGTATGCAGAATCGCATGACCCGTCCGGTCAGCGGCTGCGCAAGTACGCTGGGCAATGCCTTCACCGTAGTTAGTAGTCATCCCACCGAAAGGACGTTGATAGATACGACCTTCTTCAGTACGCGAGAAGGGTACGCCTTGATGCTCTAATTCAATCACCGCTGGAATCGCTTCGCGGCACATATATTCAATCGCATCTTGGTCGCCCAACCAATCCGAACCCTTGACTGTGTCATACATATGCCACTGCCATTTATCTGGACCCATATTCCCTAAGGCCGCTGACATCCCACCTTGCGCAGCAACCGTGTGACTGCGAGTCGGGAATACTTTGGTAATACAGGCAGTGGATAGACCTTTTACTGCCATACCAAAAGTAGCACGTAAACCAGCCCCACCAGCCCCAACCACAACGACGTCATAGGTATGGTTTTCAATTTTATACTCAGACATGCAAGGCTCCTCAGTTGCCAAACGCCGCAAGCAACACGGCGATAATACTGGTGGCCCCAGTTAAGGCCAAAAATAATTTTATGCCAATTAAAGCGCCAATTTTCACACCTTCATTGTGTACATAGTCTTCAATCACGACTTGTAAACCTAAGGCAGCATGATAAAAAGCAGTGAAAATGAATAGGCTGAACATCGCAGCGCTAAAAGGTGATGAAAAATAGGTTAAGACTGTGGTGTAGTCTTTATCGCTTAAGGCAGCAACGGTAAAAGCAACCCATAAGGTCAAGGGGACTAAAGCGACTGCAGTCACCCGTTGTACCCAAAAATGATGAGTACCTGCTTTCGCTGAGCCTAAACCACGTGCTTTCTTTAAAGGTGTTACCAAACTCATGACAATCTCCTTTAAGCTTTAGGCCACTAGCCACAGCAAAATTGTTAAAACCACAGAAGCGCCTAACACAACTTTGCCGGTCAAATAAGTGGTTGGAATATCAAAACCAAAGCCGGTATCCCACAATAAGTGTCGGATACCATTGCACATATGATAAAACAGTGCCCAAGTCCAACCGAATAAGGCTAATTTGCCGAGGAAAGAACCTAAAATACTACTCGCCGTAGCATAAGCCTCAGGACCCGCCGCTAACGCGGTGAGCCAATACACCACCAGCAAGCTGCCGATAGCCAGCACCACGCCAGTGCCACGATGAAGAACGGATAATTTAGCCGGAAGCGGCAACTTATAGACTTGCAGATGCGGAGAAAGCGGTCTGTTACTGGTGGTTTTCATTTGCTCGGAACCTATGTTGGGACATGTTTTCTTAAGCCTTCGGATTGTCGACATGTGTGCTGACAGGTGGTGAATAATAGCTGGAAACTTAAGGCTTTCCAAGTGTGCAGCTGCAACATTGTTGACATAGTTGCTAACTGATCCAGCTTTATAGACTCCTGTTCTGGCAGACGAAAAGTCTATCGCGATGACCGAACTGAGAGCATACAACACCTGAAATGATGTTAAAATCATAAGCCGTCGATTTCTTGGTCATCCCCATGCAATTTGAAAGCACTAATACCCAGACTGAGTGGTTTTTTGCCTGCCCCCAGTTTATTGAACCTTTACTCGCTGATGAGCTGTTGGGCTTAGGTGCAGCCCAAACTAAAATTGGGCATTCCGGTGTGCAAGCTTGGGGCGATTTGGCCTTTGCTTATCGAGCTTTAATCTGGAGTCGCTTAGCTTCGCGCGCTAGTTTGCAGTTGGCTCATGGCTTTGGGAAAGATCAAGAAGAACTGGCTGATTTAATTAAAACTATTCCTTGGGAAGAACACCTGCGCATTGATGGCAGTTTTAAAGTGCGCTTTTCTGGCTTAAATGCAGACATCCGCAATACCCAATTTGGGGCGCAATGGGTTAAAGATCAGATTGTGGATTTAATGCGTACTACGGAGGGGCAACGTCCTAGTGTGAGCGCTAACCCTGATTTAGTGGTGTCTGTTAATCTGCATAAAGGTAAGGCTAGTATTGGTATCGACCTCAACCAAAAAGGCTTACACCAACGTGGTTATCGTGATCCGGATGCTTATTACGCATTGCATGAGAATTTAGCAGCGGCTGTATTAATTCGCTCAGGCTGGCTTAATCTGATTCAATCTGAAGCTAAGACTATCTACTTTCTTGACCCCGTGTGTGGCTCAGGGGAACTTATCACAGAAGCTGCCTTAATGGCTTTAGACATAGCACCGGCTTTACTGAGAGGCGCTACCGTCGCACAGCGTTGGCTCAAGCATGATGCGAATTTATATAGTCAGTTGCTATTGGAAGCGCGTGAGCGCCAACAAGCGGGTTTAGCTCAGGCCGAGCGGTTTCGCTTTAGTGGTGCAGATGCAGACCGAGAAAAACTTACTACCGCTCAAGCCGATTGGGCTGCTTTAAAGCTTCCATTGGCTCAGTGGTTCAAAAAGGTACCTAAACAACTTAAATTTGCGGAGTTTAAAGCCGAACTGGGGTTAATGCTGACTAAGTTGCCTTATGATGTTGAACAAAATTCTATTGTTTGGCGCACTCAGTATGCGGAGTTTGGGCAAGCTTGTGCGCAATTGCCGGAAACTTTTCAAGGCGCTTTATTTGCCCCCGCAGCTGCACCGCTAGCTTATACCGATTTGTTTTATAGCAAGACGTATCGTTTCCTCAATGGGCGCGATGAATACCAGCTATGGACTTTGGATAAAGTTGTTCAAAAAGCCAAGCCAACCAATTGGATTGCAGAGGATTTTGCCAATCGCATCGAGAAAAATTTACGCAAACTAAAAGGGTTTATTCAACGTGGACACACAAATGCTTACCGGATTTATGATGCTGATATTCCAGAATATGCAGTAGCCGTTGATCGTTATGCTGATTGGTTGCACGTACAAGAGTATGCACCGCCTGCAACGATTGATGAGAAAAGCGCTCAGCAACGGCTGGACCAAGTACTGATTACTTTAGCGGAAGTGTTACAAGTGCCTGCCGAGAAAATTGTTCTTAAACAGCGTAAGCGTCAAAAGGGTTTAGAGCAATATGAACGCCAAGCTCAGGCGGGACATAACTTGATTGTGCAGGAGCATGGTGTACGTTTTAAGGTTAATTTGAGCGATTATCTTGATACGGGGCTATTTTTGGATCATCGACCGATGCGTTGGTGGATGCAGCAGCAAGCCCAAGGTAAATCAGTTTTAAATTTATTTTGTTATACCGGTGCGGTTAGTGTGTATGCGGCAGTAGGCGGCGCGAGTCGAGTGGATAGTGTCGATTTATCTGCGACTTATTTAGCGTGGGCGGAAGAGAATCTCCAATTAAATCAGCTTAAGCTCAATCCCTATAAATATCGGATGATTCGCGCTAATGCCGTGGAGTGGTTAGCGGATTGTAAACAGACTTATGATTTAATCTTTTTAGATCCGCCCACTTTCAGTAATTCCAAGCGGATGCAGGATATATTTGATGTGCAGCGTGACCATGCAGGCTTACTAGATCATGCAATGCGCGTACTGACTAGCGACGGTACATTGATCTTTTCCAATAATTTCCGAAAGTTTAAATTAGATCCAATAATTACTGAACGTTATTTAGTTGAGGATTATCGTGTGCCTTCAATACCTGAGGATTTTCAAAGAGATATGAAGATTCATGGGTGTTGGTTACTCAGGCATAAGGGCTAATTAAAGCAAGCTATCAGTAAGCACTTGCAAGTTAACTAAAATTACAGTAAAAAAGTAAGAGGAATCATAGTACTGAGTAATTAGCTATTAGTACTCCATTCCTCTTTAATCTATTCTATTGTTATTTTTTTAATTATACATCAACGACCAAGTGCGACCCTGGTGAGTAAGTTTGCCCAAACTTAGCAACAATTGATGTTATAAATAGCAAGCCGATGTGAATACGCTACACATTTACATCGGCTTCGCTTTCTGCTCTGTCCTTATCGTTTTCTTTTTTCCTAATCAATAAATTAAATGGCAAGTACTGAATTGTAACTTAATTTAACAGTGAACTTAGCTAACTATAACTAACTATCTTAAAGATTAGCGAGTGCATATAAACGCTGAGCCTCGGCTTGATTCTGCTCAACCCCATTACCAGTTTCATATAAGTGAGCTAAGGTCAATAAAGAGCCTGCTAAACCTTGTTGAGCGGCTTGTTTAAACCATTCTGCAGCTTTGCTGCTGTTTTGATCGATACATTCACCTGCTAAGTACATAAAGCCTAAGCCATGTTGAGCTAGTGCAAACCCCTGTTGAGCGGCATCATGCATCCATTTCCAAGCTGCTACATCGCTTTGCGTAATGCCTAAGCCATTTTGATACATAATGGCGACATGATATTGAGCGGATGCATGGCCTTGTTCAGCGTAAGGGTAGAGTAATTGCATCGCACGCGCGAAATGCTTAGCTTCAAACGCTGCCATGCCACTGGCTAAGCCAGCATCAGCGTCCGTGTACTCTAGATTAGACATAGGAAACTCCTTCAAGGTAGCTAGCTACAAAGCGTTTAGCCTAAGTTAGAATAAGAGTGCCTGCAAAGCTTTACCCCGAGAGGGGTATTTCTAAGCGCTGCAGCACTTTCTACACTAGTTTGCTATGGAAACTTGTACTATGTCTGAAGCTAATTTGGCGCTACACCTCAAACACTGTATTCAAAAAGTCGCCACAGGGCCTGAATACAGTAAGGATTTGTCCTATAACGAAGCCTATCAGGCAATGCAGCATATGCTTAGTGCTGAAGCTGATCCGGTGCAGACTGCTATTTATTTCATCGCTTTGCGGATGAAGCGTGAAACCGATGAAGAAAATCGGGGCACGCTTCAAGCTTTAATTGATCATTCCACGATTAGCCATGCGGCCGTTGAGGAGTTGGTGGATATTTCTGACCCTTATGATGGTTTTGCGCGTGGCATTCCCGCTTCAAGTTTTGTACCTGCGGTATTAGCCAGTTTAGGTGTGCCAGCTGTAGTACATGGACTAGAGACTGTGGGGCCAAAATATGGTGCAACTCACCATCAAGTTTTAAAAGCAGCTGGGGTTAAAGTTGACTTAACTCCACAACAGGCGACTCAACAATTAGAGCAACTCGGTTGGACTTATATTGATCAAGCCAGCTTTGCACCCGCTTTACATGCGCTTGTGCCCTTACGTCAACGCATGGTTAAACGTCAAGTTTTAACCACTGTTGAAACAATGCTTGGGCCGATTCGAGCGCGTGGGAAAACGCATTGCATGGGTGGGTATGTACATAAAGCCTATCCACCCATTTATGCCTCCTTAGCCCGTCAGGCAGGTTTTGCGACGGCGATTTTTGTGCGCGGGGTTGAAGGTGGTGTTATTCCATCTTTGCAACAGGCTGGACGTTTATTTGCTTATCCTGCTCAGGCACAGGAATGTCAAGTGGACTTAGCACCCCAAGATTTAGGCATTCTTGCAGAAACTCGGGCTGTGCCTTTACCACCTGATTTAGTACCAGCAGAGGATGCCTTAATTGATAGTGAAGCTTTAGCTACGAAAGCCGCACGCTTAGGCTTAGCGGCTTTAGCAGGGGAGCGGGGCTTAACTTATGACAGTTTGGTGTATGCCTGTACAATTTGCTTGAGTCAGCTACGACATTATCCAGATTTACCAACTGCAGCTCAGGCGGTGCGTGCCGTACTTGATAGCGGGCAAGCCTTAACGGTTTTTAAAGCTGCTCAACAGCGTTAAGCCAGTTTGACAGTAGTTAATAATGAGTTAGTTTTGAGAGGAGCTTTGAATGAATCAACAATATTATGCAGCCGTAGTTGCGATGGAAAAGGCAGGCACAAACAGTGAGTTTGTACAGGGCTGGCAAAATGGCTATTTGTATAATCCATTGCGTGAAGAACAACGCTTAAATGCAGCTTATGAGGCAGGTTATGATGCTGGCAAAAGTCATGATTTAGAGGCCTATAAAGATTGGGTACAGGACTAACTTAGAGCTTATAGTACTCCTCCTAAAAAGTGGGCATTATCTTCGCTTTTTAGGAGATGTTTTATGTGTTTTGCTTTATTAGCCCTGCAGCAACATCCTCAATATCCTTTTATTCTCGCAGCCAATCGTGATGAGTTGTTTAATCGCCCTGCGACGGCTTTAGGCGTTTGGCCGAATCATCCTGAAATTGTCGGTGGGATTGATCAAAGCTCCCAAGGCTCTTGGCTAGCCCTCAACCAAACTACCCTTAAATTTGCGCTGGTGACTAATGTACGCCAAGGTATTCCGCAGACTGGTGAGCGCTCGCGTGGTTTATTAGTCAGTGAGTTTGTAGAAAGCACCGAACTAGCTTTAAATGACTTAAAGCAGTTAGAAAAAAGTAAGGGTCAATATGCTGGTTTTAATTTACTAGCCGGATATTTACCTAATGAGATTTATTATCTGAGTAATCGTTATTCAACTGATTGGCAAGCCTTAAAACAGGGTTTTTATGGTTTAAGTAATGCCAGTTTAAATGCTCCTTGGCCGAAAGTGCAGCGGGGTTTATTTGAATTTGAGCAATTAGTAATTAATTCACAAATAGCACAGCAAACTTACCTAGTAGATAAATTATTTGAATTGCTAGTGGATCGAACTCTGGCCAAGCCCGAGCAGCTTCCGAACACAGGTATTGGTATTGAGAAGGAGCTTTGGCTATCACCGATTTTTATTGCTCCTGGTTTTATGGATTATGGAACACGTTGTTCGACAATCATTTTAATGGATAAAAATAAACAAGTGTTTTGTTATGAGCGGACTTATTATTCTGATAATAGGTCATCCAATTCAGGATATTCTTTCACTCCAGTTTAAGTTAAGTTAATTCTATTTGCTATATGAAATAACAATATTAAAAATCTGCACCTTTTTAATTAAACTACTTCTAAACTACTAAGTGCTGGTGTTTGAAACCAGCCTTAAAACCAGCAAATACACTTGGAGTGTTAGTGATGAAAAAAATAATCCATGGCGCTCTATTGGCTGGCGCAATTCCTCTGGTAAGCGGCCAAGCTGAAGCAGGCCCTCTTGCGCCAATTGTCAATGAAGCCAATAAGCTACGCGCTACAGCTTGGACCTTGAATGATCAAGCGACCACGCTAGAGCAGACCATGCAAAGTTTAAAACGTCAGGGTATCGATGTGGTGGAGTTGCGTTACAAAGCTAAAATGATGCGGCGTTGTGCGACTAAATATGCGGTGGAGTCTAATAAGCTCGCGAAAAAAGCGTTTAGATTAGGTTATCACCGTTCGAACCATTCGCACCCTCACTACAACTCATAAAGTAAGTGTCAATCAGGAGAACTATCGTGAAAAAGAAACTATTATTACTACTAGGCTTAACCGTTATTGGTACGACCACTATGTTAGTTACGACTAGTACTGCCCATGCTCATTATGTTCCGCCCAAGCCCAATGCTTGTGGTTGCATGATTATGACTTATTCTGAGCCAGCCTTTATCTGGTGAAGATAAGCTAAGCAGCCGAGTCTTTCAGTCTCTACTCGGCTGTTTAGTCATAACGTTTGCCATTCAACTCAATCCACCCCCCCGTTTTGCGATCATTCGGATCATGATGCGTCCAATGAATCACACCACCTCGATTATTCCACACATATTCGCCGTGTACTTTGACTACATCACCCTCACGTATGGGTACACGGCTAGCCACGTCGATATTATGTGAAACCAATAAAGTTAAATCCTTAGCAACAGCTACCAAAAACTTCTGATGCCGATCACCTTCTTGATCATCTTTCAGGTTTTTGATTACCGTGCCTTGAATATTCGTCCAAAATTTAGCATTTGGATCATTCGCTGCAGCACGCAGTTGTTCCAGTGTTTTAGCTGGGGTATTGCTTGCTAGATTAGTTGAGGCGTTGCTCTTCGTTTGTGAGGGGGGGTGACCCACTTGCCCAGAAAAATATTGCCAAGCCGCCACCAGTAGGAAGAGGGCGATTACTAGCATATTTCGCCAGCTATAACCCGCCATTAGTTTTTCACCGTTTTACGGATATACGCTGTAATCTCTTCACGTGCTTCGGCAATGACGGAGTCACGGTCAAGCGAATCAAGGATTTGTTCAACCGTAAACTTAGGCCCTGCTTCACCCCAAGACTTCCCATTCGCTAACCAACTTTCAGCAACTCGCCCCACCACTAAAGTGCTATACCAAGCCACCGCGCCTTGGGTGGCTGCAGTGAGTAGGGTAGAGATACCACCTGTGCCTAACTTGAGCACTGTAGAAATTAAATGCACTGCCCAAGTAGTACCAATCAAGACAATCATCTGCCCCGAAATGGTTTTGAGTAAATCACCCGCCTCACTCTTCGACATCGGTAATCCATAAAGCTTGGAGAGATGCACAATCATCCCCGCATCAATGGCCGCCGCCGCCACTAAATCCGCGACTGGAATAGGATTCAAGGCGACCGCTACCCCTTGGGCGATACAGTACATTTGGATGGTTTTTAAACCGAGTTCGTGCTTAACCGCTAGAATACGCTTACCCACTTCCTCACTTAAATTGCTCGCAAAGAGCGAGGCATTTAAAGCAGCTAAGGTCTTACCTTCATGCTCAATAATTGCCCACAAGCGTGTTTTTAAAGCTTGTACATCGACAGGGCGCACGCGCAAACCTTCTTGCTCGTTACCCTCAGCATCGACATAAATCACGGTCTGGCGGCTAGCCTGAGCGGTGGTGAAGATAATATTCTCAGGTTCTAAAATCCCTTGAGTGCGCTCTTCAAGTACAGTGCGTAATTGCTGCTTTTCTTTATCGGTGTAACGATCTGCTTTGTTAACCACCAGAATCGTCGGACGATGACTGGCAGTAACGGTCTTTAAAGCACGAAACTCCACATCGGTTAAATCGCCATCAATGACAAACAATACTAAATCAGCACGAGTGGCAACCTCATGTGCCATGCGCTCGCGATCTTCACCGGCGATTTCATTGATCCCCGGAGTATCAATTAGGTATAAGCCGCCATCCGCATATTCGTCCCAAGCGTGAAAATCTGTGGTTTTAGTTTCGCCATGCAAGACACTGACACTAAACGCATCTTTGCCCAACAGCGCATTAAGTAGTGAGGATTTGCCCACACTGACTCGTCCAAATACTGCAATATGAATATGCCCATGCTCCAGCTTGTCGAGCATGGATTGGACTTGGGTATAGTCATCTTTTAGGGTGTTACGTACATCCTCGGGCAGATTTTTATCTTCCAATAAGCGACGCAAACTAGCGGTAGCTAAGTTTAAATGCGAGTCGCCTTGGGCGTTTTTTTTCGTACTCGGTTCTTCATTGTTCACTGCTGATGCGCTCGCTGTCTTTGGTTTTGTATTGATCGACAACCAATCGGGCCAATGTTTTTGTACGTTCTTCCAGATTTCCACTCAGCATCTCCCGAAACGTCAGTGCTGCTGGAGCTGCCTTTAAAGCTCCGCGTTGTTCTAAAGTGAGGGTGACGGCATGCCCCAAAGCATCAAAGATCAAGCCATAGGCGACGGCATGCACTAAGCCACCGGCCACCGTGCCTATCCCCGGAAATGCTTTTAAACCATTCCCCGCTACTGCCAAAATCAATGGAATACTTTTCTTCATTTGGTTTTGGCTGAAATCGAGGAACTGATCAATATCAATTTGCTTAACCGGCACATCATATAGTTTGCACAATTCTTGAATCATGCGCGTGCCAATCACCCCTTGAATAATAATATCCGTACCCGGACTAATCGCCGCTAAAGCGCCAATTACTGCATTACGGGTGCCATTACGTACAATTTTTTCGGCTTGTTCGCGGCGGAAACTAGCGCGGCTTTCGTCTAATTTAGTTTGTACTAAGCTAAAGACACTCGAGTCACGCAGTTTTTCTAACCACTCGATGCGGCTATCAATTTCGGTTTGTAAAGTTTCAGACAATGCATTGACATCAGCTTTGCGCTGACGCTGAAGCGTTTCCTCTCGCCCATCCGGATAGACTCTAACGACTTCTTCTACTCCACCAGACTGAATAAACACTACTTTAGGTAGCAGCTCCTTGGACGTACCAAGACCAAAGCGGCTTTGAATGCGTTCTTTCAGTTGTTGTTTTTCTTCGGGGGTATACAAGTCACTTTTATTGAAAGCAATAATCAAAGGCTTGCCAAAAGTATAAAGCTCTTGAATATCTTCGAATTGACTACGGCTCAAATCCGAATCCACGACATAAACGACAATTTGCGCTCGTACCGCTTCATCACGGGCTAACTCATCTAAAAAGCCCTCAGCTTCATTCCGCCCTGGCAAGTCAGTAAGTAGCAAACGATCACCTGAGCTGGTTTGCCACATATATTCGTGAATTTCGCGAGTGGAGCCACCACGCAAACTAATCTCCACTCCAGCGCTTGGGAGCAGAGTTTTAATAATAGAAGATTTACCCGTACTGACATCACCAAAGAACGCAATATTAATTTGCCCCGTTTCTTTCCGGGCATTTAAGCGCTCTAGTTCTTCTCGAAACGGTGTAATATCCATTCCCGCTGCTTCAATCTGTTTGATCTCCGCTTCGACTTGCTCAATAGTCGCAGGCGTCGCAGGGCGCTGGAAATTAGGCGTTACCCGATTACTCCCCAATACCAGTTTGAGAGCTAACCCGAGTCCTCCCAAAAGCACTAAAGCAATCAAGCCCACGTAAAGGTAAAACAAGCCACTGGGTAACTGCTGTAAGCGATCCCAAAGATTCAATGCACTTTGGGTGGCATAGAATAAAAATAGCAAAAACATGAAGGTGCCGAAGACAATCGCACCTGCCAGAATCCAACGAAGGTTTTTAGAAATTTTCATAAAGAAGTCAGTTGGTTTTTCATGCAACTATCTTAGCATGCTTTAGAACGGAGCTTGAATGCGTGGGTTCAAGTCTAGCCCTTTATTCTTCTTAGTGGCCTGCGTATAGTGTGCTAGATCAAGCGATTGGCCTTTAAAATTGAGTGTGTGCATGAATTTAAGCCCTAGTTTACTTGCGCGTATTTTTATCCCTTTTGCCTTAGGTTATTTCCTTTCTTATTTATACCGAGTGGTGAATACCATTATCGCGGGTGATTTATCCAAGGATATTCAGATTGATGCAGGGCAACTTGGCTTACTCACTAGTACCTATTTAATTACCTTCGCTGCGGTACAGTTACCTTTAGGGATTCTGTTAGATCGTTATGGCCCAAGGAAGATTGAGGCTTTATTATTGCTATTTGCAGCAGCCGGTGCCGTGGTGTTTGCAATGGCACAATCCTTAGGCTGGCTGATTGTGGGGCGTGCTTTAATTGGTTTCGGTGTCTCAGCTTGTTTGATGGCTGCATTTAAAGCCTTTGTACAATGGTTTCCCAAAGAAAAATTACCGCTGGTCAATGGTTTGCAGTTCACTGCTGGTGGCTTTGGGATTTTAGCGGCCTCCATTCCAGTTGAATATGCCTTAAACTTTACCGATTGGCGTGGCGTCTTTATGGGCTTAGCTGTACTGACTTTAATGGTGAGTTTACTGGTCTTCTTTGTTGTGCCTGATAAACCCATGCCCGCTAATCAAGCAACGTTGAAAGAACATATTAATGGCATCCTGCATATTTTCACCTCGCGCCAGTTTTGGGGTATTTCACCCTGGGCAGTGGCTACACAAGCTAGCTTTCTCTCGATTATGAGTCTATGGGCGGGGCCTTGGTTAAGAGATGTGGCCGGTTTAGAGCGTGCAGCGATAGCGCCAGTACTATCATGGTTGGCGATTGGGGTGATTGCTGGCTATTTCTTTCTAGGCGTAATGGCTGAACGCTTAGCGCGTCATGGGTTTTCCACACTGCATGTTGCTAGTATTGGCCTAGTTATGTTTATTCTTGTGCAATTTGCTTTAATTCTTGAATGGACGAGTCTCTCCACCCTTTGGTGGATTCTCTTTGGTTTCTTTGGAACGACAGGTGTACTTGCTTATGCTTATTTATCCCAACAATTTGCCCCTGAATTAGCAGGGCGAGTGAATACGGCCTTGAATTTATTAGTCTTCGTCTTTGCTTTTATTGCCCAATGGGGTATTGGCGTAGTGATCAACTGGTATTCAGCGGGCGATACCCATCATTATAATCCGCTGGGTTATCAAATCGCTTTTAGTATTGCTCTAGCAGTGCAGGTTTTAACAATGCTTTGGTATTTTTGGCAAGCTAGCAAACGTTAAAGCTTATCTTTCAATATGTTCAATATAATTGAGTATTTTTTTAAGGACGGCTTTGCCATAATCAGGTGTTTTATGCCAATAGTCTTGGTGTTTCTTATAGCATGCTTCATTTAAATATTCAGTTTTTGTAAAAAATGGATTAGCTAATGTTTCAGTTGGTTAAAATATAAGTATCATCTTAGGATAATTAAATATTTCCTTAAACGCCTTTAGAAAAAAATTATCGAGCATTTCGGCATATAGCAAGTAATTCTGGTAGGCAAAAATACCTTGCTGTAAAGCAAGATTTGAGGTTTTAGGTGTTAGGGAAACTAAAATATGACACTCTGTATTCAGAGCTATATGTTTTATGCTAGGGGTTATTGGTAGGTTTTCAATAAAGTTAGAGAAGGATTCTATTAAAAAGGCATCTGAGAAAAACTGCTTTTTAGCGCATAATAAACTAGAAAGCTCGAGAGATTCGATGATAGGAAAGTCTAAACCGTGAAATGCAAAATAATCATAATTTTTAAGAATGATCCTTGATTCCCCTGTTGTAAAGCGCTGAAAGTTTGCAGCTAATCTACTATTTTCTGGGGCTTCAATGCTTTCAGGGAAAAAACATGCTTCATATAGGGATGTTCCTCCTCCAACAAAAAATGAGGCTTGCACATGAGAGTTACAAGCAGGTTCAGTGTCGATCCAAGCATGTGCTAAGGCGGCTAGATGTGAAGTTCCTATAAAGCAAATCTTTTTCATAGACAATTAGGGA
The DNA here is from genome assembly GCF_937876535.1 of uncultured Thiothrix sp. Classification (GTDB taxonomy): domain Bacteria; phylum Pseudomonadota; class Gammaproteobacteria; order Thiotrichales; family Thiotrichaceae; genus Thiolinea. The sequence goes on along the minus strand of NZ_CALFHZ010000007.1, from coordinate 119,212 downwards.
TGTAAACTCTTAATGTGTTTAAGAATTTTACTTAAAGCCGCTTTGCCATATTTAGTATTTTTATGCCAATAGTCAGTAACCTTAGCTAAATCTTGCTTGTCATAAGGGTTTAGATATTCAAGCTTGGTAAAATAAGGAGTTGCTAAGGTCTCTTCAGGCTGCTCAATGATTGTTAGAGAAGGATAGTCTAAAAGCTTCCTACAAGACTGGTTAAAAAGGCACTCAAAAAGCTCAGCATATTTTAAATAAGGTACATATTCTTCCGGATGTTTTTCAAGAGCTAAAATGGAGGTTTTGGGAGTTATTGAAACAATGATTGGGGTTTCGATATAAGAACGTATATGTTTAACATAGTTTATAATAGGCGAGCTTTCTATTAAGGTATCTACAACAATTTCTAAGCAAGCCTCTGAAAAAAAGATTTGCTCATCCTCATTCTCTCTAGCCATTTGTTGGCAGAGTGCTGAAATAGCTATAAAGTGATGATCTAGGCTTTGAAAAATAAAGCAGTCGTAGCCCTTTAAGTCAATTGTAGTTTGTTCATTTGCGGATAGTTTGAAATATTCTTCAAGTTCGCTTCCAGCTGGAGCAATAATTTGATCAGGTAAAAACTCAGCTTGATATAAAGAAGTACCTGGCCCTGCAAAAAAGGTCGGTTGAAACTCAGGATATAGGGGTGCAACTCGTTTATGCCAAGCACTCGCCACCGAGCCTAGATGTGAGGTGCCAATGAAACAAAGTTTTTTCATAAATTTATTTTTTAAATGCTTCTAAGAGAGCATCTTCACAAACCTCATCAGAAGATTTTTTGATGGAAGTTTGAGTGTTTGATTGTACTAGAGCTTGTTGAGGAATTTGCTCAGTCTGTGTACCAAAAGCACGCTCTTGGCAGTTGAAAAATGAATTCATTACGAAGTTTACGCCTTGGGGTAAGACATTCCGCATATTTTCTGCATAGAAAACTGCCTTAAAAGGAAAAGCAGAGATAATTTCGTAGGAGGGGAAATAGTCTGTATCCTCTCTAGCTATTTTCAGCTCCCCCGCTACGGCACGTAAAATTGACTTCGAGTGAATAGTCGCAGTTACCACATGTTCATTTGAAGCTGTTGCTGTGAGAGGTACTGGTGACACAGTTAACAAAAAACGCATAGTGGGATTAATAGTTTTAAGTGTGTCTAAAACCGTATTCAGACTTGTATAAACCTCTAAAAATCCAAAGTTTTTGAACTGATGTTGGGATGGATCAAAGTTTCCTGCTAAAGTGCCCGGGCACATTGGGTATACATATTGCCCCCTGCTATTTACCCACGCTTCTGTTAAACCGAGGGTAAAGATAAATAAATCTGTTTTAGCGAGTGAGCGTTTAATCGCTTTTAGCGTACTTTGCCGTGATTTGAGAGCTTCTTCTGCTGATTTGAAGCCATTTGGCTCAATATTAGGGCGGAAAAGATCGTAATAGCGGTTTTCTGGGCTTTGCCAGATTTCTTCAGGCGGGAGCGCTTTGCCTAAACTCCAATCAATCCACTGTTTGAGTAAAGCCACCGTGTAAATATTGCCAGTGCGGAAAGTGAAGATACCATAGTTAAACAAAGTACTTTTTTCTTTGTTCAAGTGCATTAACAGAGGTGCAGGTTCACTATCATGCCAATTATAACCTCTAACTTTTAAAGCCCTTCCAATATGTTGTGCAAAACAAGAGCCTGCTGTAGCAATCGTATCTTGTTTTTTTATCTCAAATTTCGGCTTCCATAAGCCTGTTATTTCTCGAGGCCTACGATTAGCAACCGCTGTTTTCCAGAAAGCCTGGTCGGTTAAAGAGGTATAGGGATTTGATACTGTCATTTTTAGATGAAACAAAGTGCTCTAAGTGTTAATTATTTTAACATCTTATTTTTTAATAGGGCAAAAAGATAAGATCAAGCTTGCTTGACTGAGGTGAGTAATACCTAAAGCTGAGTTGGAGGTTAAATTTAAAATTTAATAATCTCCCAGCCATTAACTTGAGCTTTTCCATCTGACAATAATATCTTTTGTTTAGCTGGGGTATCTGCATAACGAGCCAAACTTTCGGCAGTCATACTGCCGAATGAGGTGCGAAAAATGACTGTTTTTGATTTCAGCTCAGCGAGATCACCTAACATGGCTTTATCAGTGCCAATCAGCAGATTTTTGTAGCGGGCTTTGGCTTGATAGTTGTCGATCCACTCTTGCATAGCAGGGAATTTGGGTTTCATCGCATAGGAAGTATCAGCCACGATCAGGATAGTTTCACGGTGCTGGTTTTGGTACATATGAGCACCTGCCCAAGCCGCTGCTTGAATAAGAGTAAATAACGCAAAAACTTTGATAAACTTCATTTAAGTTACTCACATTTCTGCATTGAGTAGGTTGCCGATGCGATACGAGGCGTTGCCAGTAGTGGATTCAATATAAGCCCCTTCTGCCAAACCTGATAAGGCTTTTAAGTGATCTGACTTGAGTTCATAAGCGATGGTATGGATAGGAATACCAGCAGCCTCTAATAAGCCTTGGACGCTATTAAAGTCAAAGCCCACATTGGTTTCACCATCCGATAGTAAGAAAATAACTTTCTTATATTCGGGATGTTGCTTGCCAAACTGTTCTAATTGATCAACAGCCACCAGTACTGCATTGTTAGTGGCGGTTTTCCCACCCGTCACTAGACTTTCCACTGCACCTGTAAACAATGCTTTTTGTTGAACATTAAAAGGACGAATTTCTAAATCAACATTTACTAAGTCACTATAAGTAATCAAACCAATGGCATTCCCAGAGCTGATTAAATCTGAAGATTCAACTAAGGCTTTTTTCAGGTTTTTAATCCGATCACCTTCTTCCATTGACCCCGAAACATCAGCAATGAATACGGCGGCAATCGGTTTACCACCTGACTTTTTCTGCTTCCATAATTTCTGAGCCTGTCCAATTACTGTGCCATCTTTGATTGTGTAAGCATCTTGATAATCGGCTAATTGTCCGAAACCAAAATTACTCACCGTACTTTGTTGCTGCTCGATAAATTTAGCAAATTGTTGTAACACTTCGCGCTCAGCAGGATCAGCTTCGCTAGTCGCATACAGCGGGCTATCATGCCGTACACCAAATGGCACAAACTGATAGTCATTCATACCGGTGACATTTACCCACGATTGATGCTCCATGACTAAAGCATCTAATACACCGCTACCGACAGCAGCGTCGCGCATTTGCAAGGTGTTTTGGGCAACGAAGGGCACGCCTGCTTGGAAAGCTTCGAAAGCACTAGCCACATCCGGTGAGAGCATCTGACTTTCATCACCTTGAGCAAAGGCGTTTAGAACATTCAGCAGGAAATTTAGGCCAGTACTCGATTGATAAGGGTTGGTATAGCCCATTGCAAAAGAGCCATTACTCACATTGGTCAATAGCTTGGCAATGTCCAATTTACCACTGCTAGTGATCTGATCGATTTTATCTTTCTTAACGACAATACCCGCCACATTCGGAGCAGTTTTGGCAGCAATCGTATCTACTTTAACTCCATTAGCGCCTAGCAACATGCCCCAAAGATAATTACTTGGGGTATAGGCTTCAGGCACATAGCGATTCGCCATGATGTATTGTGCGCCTAAGCCAGAATCCATTTTACGAATCGCAATTTGGGCGACTTTACCATTGCTAATCGTGTGATTTTGTTGGTTAAAGGTTTTAGCCAGCTCTAAATAGAAACCATCACGCCCTTGTCCTGCCTTTTCTGGAGAGGTGAAAATCTCAGCTGCTTCCACTCGATCGCTATCTTGAGCTTCTAAAGTGATGGGGTATTCTTTTAAATCAGGTAGTAGTGATAATAAATTGGTTTGAGTTAGCTGAATATTCGCGCGAATTGTATTTTCATTGTAACTAGGCTGAATTTGATCCTTAACCAGTTTAGCAATTTCTTTAGTAGCTGCCTCGGGAGTGGGCTTCGCATTACCTCCTAAACCAGCAACAGTACTTGAGTCACCACAAGCGACCAGCAAAATAGCACTCAAACTTACAGCAAAGAACGGGGCAGTTATTTTCATCATTTTTTACCTGATCCATTGGCAATCTCAGCAAGAGCTAGTAAACGTGCCAAAGTATCGGTACGTTCAAACTCACTAATCGATTGCATATTGGCTACTTCAACAGCAGTTTCGGTTAAAGCAGAAAAAAGTTGTTTATTCTCATCTAAGAGAGTGGCAATTCGTTCAGATTGCTCTAAATAGCGACTATTTTTTTGGTCGCCACCTGCTTGCAGATTATTCTGAATACTAGACATACTATGTCCAACGGTCACCATATCGGCTAAATTTTGAATAGCCTGATTTTGCACAGTACGTGCAGCGCTTAAATAAGTGAGCGGGCTGGCTTGTTTTCCAAAAAAACGTGATTTCACTACCGCATGATAGTCATCAATAATATCAGTTAGAGCATTGGCTTGACGCACGCCTTCTTTTAAACCTAACTCCTCTAAATCTTTAGTCACACCCTGTAAGCGCTGCATTAATTCTGTATGTTGTTGGTTTTCCCGATTTTTGAGCCATTCAGCGTCATCTGCAAGCGAGTACCCTAGCAAACGATAAAGTAAAGGTACGCTCAACGTAGCGAGAGCCGCTGCAGCGATATACACAGAGTTAAAGACTAAACTACCTTGAAACCACCAGATAAATAGTCCAATCAGTACCAAAGCGAGGATAGCAGCAATTAGGGTATAGTGTTTTATCATGATTTAAAGTGTCTCACGGAACTGCTAGGCTGTCATCAAGACCCCAGATGGGCGTAAGCTTATTAATGGCCTAAATAACTAGAGTATATGAGTTTTCTGCTGAACTGGTACGTTTCTTAATAAATATACACTGTTGAGTGTCGGGGTAAGTTTAGGCTAAAAAGGAGATTTGCGAACCTAGCTAGTTCTATTATGTAGCTTAGTGGCTAAAGAGTTGCAGCCTTAGCTTGTTTCACCCAACGGGCTTTTGTCCGCTTCTTCCAATTTTTCAACTAATTCGTCTAATAATTCATAAAGCAGTTCGAGTTTGCCATAACCAAAGACTTGGGTGATATGTGCGTAACGGGCTTCTGATTCAGGAGCCATCACCTCCACTAGTTCGTGTCCTAATTGATCTAAGCTAATAATGGAGCAACGTTGATCATGGTCTGCAGTACGCCGACTAATCAATTGACGAGCCTCTAAATTTTGCACGATCCTCGATAAGCTAGGCATGAGTAAAAAGCAGCGTTCTGATAAGACCGACATTTCCATGCCTTTAGGGTCATCATATAAGGCTCGCAAAACTCGCCATTGTTGTGGGGATAGATCATGCGCCCGCAAATGCGGAATGAATTTCTTCATCACCGCTTCACGTGCTTTCAATAAAGACATGGGTAAGGAACGCTCAAACGTGCGCATTAAATAATCTCGTCCTCAATGCTATTGCGTAAGACACCCACGCCTTCAACTTCGACTTCGACCACATCGCCCGGAACTAAATAACGGGGTGGGTCAAACCGTGCCCCTGCTCCATTAGGTGTGCCAGTAGCAATAATATCGCCAGGCTTGAGGAGATAAAATTTTGACAAATAATGAATAATATAAGCAAACGGAAACATCATATTCGCAGTGGTATCGTGTTGACGCACTTCGCCATTCACGCGCGTGGTGACGGTCATATTTTCGTAGATTTGGGCATTGAATTTGTCCGCAGTCACCATCCAAGGGCCTAGTGAGCCAGAGTGCACAAAGTTTTTACCTTGGGTTACATTGAATTTGGCATGGCGCACCCAGTCGCGCAGAGTCCCTTCATTCATAATCGTGAGACCCGCAATATGCTGATAAGCCTCTTCTTGACGAATACGCCGTCCGCCTTTACCAATGATAATGACAATCTCACCTTCATAATCTAGCTGATGTGACTCTGGTGGACGGATTAAAGGCGCATGGTGTCCTGTGAGAGAGTCAGGAGTGCGCATGAAAACGCTGGGATAGTTAGACTCTGAGGAATTATCTTTATATTCAGCATTGCGATTTGCGTAATTCACCCCAATACAGATAATTTTTTCTGGATTCGGAATCGGCGGTAATAAACTAATTTCAGACAAGGCAACGCCCACAGGGGAGGGACTCAGGGCTTGTAATTTATTTTGCTCAATCGCTGCTTTTAAACTAGACGCTGTGGAACTACAGTCTAAGACCATATCATCTTCAGTAATGATCCCCCAAGCTTCACGTTGCCCCTGCCGATAAGTCGCTAAACGCATCACTTTCCTCCTTGGATTCTCAAAATTATTTAGTATCAATTTAACTTGTTAAGCTAAAAAAGTCCAATTCATGCAGTTAGCTTGTTAACTTAAACTTAACATGTTATATATTTTCTAGTTTGAACGATTTGAATGAGGAGTTGGGTATGCCTGAGGTACTACTAAAGAATCAAGAGCTAGCGGCGTATTACTTACAGCGTTTCCGTGAACAGCCGACAGGGCATTTCATCCAAGGCGAATGGCTAGTCCCGATCAATGCGGTCACTTTTGATAATCTAACTCCGATTGATAACACGAGCCTGGGTCAAGTTGTGGCCGGTACTATCGCAGATGCTGATCAGGCTTGTGCAGCGGCTCAAGTCGCCTTTCCTGCATGGCGTGATTTAGCAGGCAGTGAGCGGCGCAAAATTCTGCATAAATTTGCTGATTTATTAGTAGCGCGCGCTGAAGAAATCGCTTTAGTTGAAAGCAGTGATTGCGGTCAGCCCTTGCGTTTTATGAAGCAAGCAGCTTTGCGTGGCGCAGAAAATTTCCGTTTCTTTGCGGATAAAGCTGCGGAGGCGAAAGATGGCTTAGCGCTGATGCAAGCTGAGCATACTAATTTCACAGTACGTTCACCCCTAGGGCCGGTAGCCGTTATTACGCCGTGGAATACTCCGTTTATGCTGGCGACTTGGAAGATTGCGCCGGCTTTGGCTGCTGGCTGTACCATTGTGCATAAACCTGCGGAATTTAGCCCTTTAAGTGCGGCTTTATTAGCTGAGATTAGCCAGCAAGCTGGCATTCCGGCGGGTGTGTGGAATATGGTGAATGGCTTCGGTGAATCGGTCGGTAAGCGCTTAACGGAGCATCCAGCGATTAAAGCAGTCGCCTTTGTGGGTGAGACGGTGACGGGTTCTTATATTATGGCGCAAGCCGCGCCCACGCTTAAGCGCTTACACTTAGAATTAGGTGGCAAAAATCCTGTGCTGGTATTTGCAGATGCCGATTTTGAGCGTGCTTTAGATGCTGTGGTCTTTATGATTTATAGTCTGAATGGGCAGCGTTGTACGTCGAGTAGTCGCTTATTAATTCAGGAAAGTATTCGGGAGCGTTTTCTCGCTGCACTGAGTGAACGGGTTAAGCATCTTAAAGTGGGTCATCCTTTAGATCCTGCGACTGAGGTTGGACCTTTAATTCATAGCAGTCATTTGCAAAAAGTATTGAGCTATATGGAGGCCGCCCGTGCTGAGGGTGCGAGGATTGCAGTGGGGGGCGAGCGCTTAACAGGTTTGGGCGCGGGCAATTATGTACAACCCACTTTATTCACTGAAGCAAATAACCAAATGAAGATTGCGCGTGAGGAGATCTTTGGGCCAGTGCTGACAGCGATTAGCTTTCAAGATGAAGCTGAGGCGATTCGCTTAGCGAATGACTCGCCTTATGGTTTGGCTGCTTATGCGTGGACTGAAAATCAAGGCCGAGCCATGCGCTTGGCGCATCAGTTAGAAGCTGGGATGGTGTGGATTAATTCTGAAAATAATCGCAATCTGCCTTCGCCGTTTGGTGGGGTAAAAATGAGTGGGATTGGACGTGATGGAGGCGATTATAGCTTTGAGTTTTATATGGAAACCAAAAATGTCTGCCTCGCACATGGTACGCATCATGTGCCCGTGTTAGGGAGGTGAATCATGGGCGAATTAGCCTTAGCCGCGAAAATTACCCATGTGCCTTCGATGTATTTGTCAGAACTACCGGGGCCGCATTTTGGTTGTCGGCAAGCAGCGATTGATGGTCATCTGGAAATAGGCCGGCGTTGTCGTGAGTTGGGTGTAGATACGATAGTTATTTTCGATACGCATTGGTTAGTCAATTCGGGCTATCACATTAATTGTGCGGAAAAGTTTGAAGGTATTTATACCAGCAATGAACTACCACATTTTATTAAGAATATGCCTTATGCCTATGATGGTAATCCTGAGTTGGGGCTGCTCTTGGCGGAAGCTGCGACCCAAGCGGGCATTCATACGCGTGCACATGATCAAACGACTTTAGCTTTGGAATATGGCTCGTTAGTACCGATGCGTTATATGAACAGTGACCGCCATTTTAAAGTCGTCTCGGTGTCGGCTTTGTGTATGGTGCATCATTTGGTGGATAGCGTAGCTCTTGGTAAAGCGTTCCGTGAGGCGATTGAGCAAGGCTATGCAGGTAAGGTGGCTATTTTCGCTAGTGGCTCACTTTCGCATCGGTTTGCGCAAAATGGTGTATCTGAGCAGTTTTTGCATAAAGTCTGGTCGCCTTTTTTGGAAGTAATAGATCGACGGGTGGTGGAGCTATGGCAAGCAGGCGATTGGCCGACTTTTTGTGGGATGCTGCCTGAATATGCAGATAAATGTCATGGTGAAGGTTTTATGCACGATACCGCGATGCTGCTGGGTGCCTTAGGCTGGGATCAGTATCGCGGCAAGGTTGAAGTGATTACCCCTTATTTTGGTAGCTCCGGCACGGGGCAAATTAATGCAATTTTCCCGCTGGAGTAAGTCATGGCGCATTTCGTATTGGAGTATTCCGATAATATTTCTGCTGAAACTCTGAATCTGCAAAGCTTATTTGCACACTTGCATCAAGCTGCGATGGATACGGGAATTTTTCCCTTAAAAGGAATTCGTAGCCGTGCTTATCCTTGCCATGATTATCGAATGGCAGATGGCAATCCTGAGCATATGTTCGTGCATTTGACGGTGTTATTAGGTGCTGGGCGCAGTTTAGAAGAGCGTGAGCTGGCCGCGAAAAGCTTTTTTAAAGTATTGGAAACGCATTTTGCAAGCTGCTTCGAAACTCGAGGTGTTGCTATGTCTTTTGAAATGAAAGAGTTAGAGCCGGTCTTAAAGTACAATAAAAACACTATTCAAGATTATCTCTAGGAGGCTGCAATGTTGACTTTAAGCCCCGAGCAAATCGCTGCAGCTGCCCAGGATCTCTATCAAGCCGAGTTGGCTGTGCGCCAGATTGATGCGCTGACTTTAAGCTATCCACAGATGACTATGGAGGATGCCTATGCAGTCCAAGCCGCTTGGATGCAAAAAAAATATGCGGATGGTCAGCAGCTCATGGGTTATAAAATTGGCCTGACTTCTCGTGCCATGCAGCGGGTGATGAAGATCAATACCCCTGACTTTGGGGTGCTAACCGATGCTATGCGGATTGATGACGGTAGCGAAATTGAAGCAGCGCGCTTTAATGATCCACGTATTGAGGTCGAGCTAGCTTTTGTCTTAAAAGCACCTTTGCGTGGAGCACAGCTGACGGTGATGGATGTATTGAATGCGACTGATTATGTGATTCCTGCTTTAGAGTTGATTGATGCACGTAGTCATCGTATCCATCCGAAAACCGGCTATGTGCGTACCGTGATGGATACCATTTCGGATAATGCAGCCAATGCTGGGATTATTTTAGGGGGGCGTCCCGTGCGCCCTGATGCAGTGGATTTACGCTGGTGTGGCGCGATTTTGTATCGAAATGCAGTAATTGAAGAAACAGGTTTAGCTGCGGGTGTGTTGAATCATCCTGCCAATGGTATCTGTTGGATCGCTAAGCGTTTTGCCGCACATGGCATTGGTTTAGAGCCGGGGCAAATTTTGCTAGCAGGCTCGTTTACTGCGCCCGTTGCAGTCAAAGCAGGGGACACGATTCATGCCGATTATGGCGCTTTAGGTGGCATTTCCTGCCGTTTTGTTTAAGGAGTTCACTTCATGCAAACGCCCATCAATACCTTTAAACGCGCTTTAGCCGCTGGTCAACAGCAATATGGCTTTTGGCTAGGGTTATGTAGCCCCTTGGCGGCGGAGCTGTGTGCTTACACGGGTTATGATTGGGTGCTGATTGATGGCGAACATGCACCCAATGATTTACAGACTGTATTAGCGCAATTACAAGCGACCGCACCCAGTTCGAGTCATGCCATTGTGCGCTTAGTGGAAGGTAATCAAGCCCTGATTAAGCAATATTTAGATTTAGGCGCACAGACCTTGCTGATTCCCATGATTGAAACTGCAGAGCAAACCCGAGATTTAGTCAAGTTTATGCGTTATCCACCAGCGGGTGTGCGCGGTGTTGGTACGGCTTTAGCACGTGCAGCAGCTTGGAATTTGAATCCAAATTATTTAAAAGAAGCTGAGCAAGAACTGTGTTTAATTATTCAAATTGAAAGTGTAGCTGGGTTAAATAATTTGGATGAAATCTTAAGGGTTGATGGGGTAGATGCAGTCTTTATTGGCCCTGCTGATTTAGCCGGTACGATGGGTTATTTAGGTAATCCGAATCATCCTGAGGTCATAGCTGCTGTGACGACAGCAATTCAAAAAATTAAAGCCGCAGGCAAATCCGTGGGAACATTGGCAGTCAATCCACAAACAGCCTTGCACTATGAGCGTTTGGGTGTGCAGTTTATTGCTTTAGGGGTGGATACTTTGGCTTTAGCCAATACGGCTCGTTCGATTCTGAGTCAACACAAGCAAAATTTATAAGGTCTTGTTTGTCCCTGATAAACTTTAGTTAACTTGCAAACTTGGATACGTGTCTTAGGATAAGGGTTGCCTTAATCTAAATCATTTATATAGCTTAAAACTAAGAGGGTTTGTATGGAGCAACTGGCAAGTTTTCCGCGTCAGCATATTGCAATGGCCTTAAAGTATGGTGGCATTAGTTTTATCGCGGGTTCAGTAAGTCATGGGGTGTTTTCAGGGCAGCGTTCTTTGATCACCGCTGGGATTGGTATAGTTGCTTTTATTTTAGGCATGTGGCTAGAAAATAAAGACAAAGGTGAGCATGGAGCAGTACTGCTTAAGTCGCTGGCAATTAGCACTTTATTAGCCCTTAGTTTAGGTCTGTTTACTGGTAGCTTACAGCATTTTCCTGATTCGCCGAATCGTAGTTTGTGGGCAGTACCCTTAGGATTTGCGGTTTCATTATTGGCTTTGGTTTGGGTCTCGCAACAAACTTGGACTAAGCCTATTAAGCGTTATGCCTTAGGGTCATTTGCTGTGGTCTTAATCGGTTCTGGGCTAGCGTATCAGTATTATTCTAGTAATCCCGCCGCCGTACATGATCATGGGATGGCTCATACTGAGCAGCAAGCTAGTGTTACTCATGATCACGCAGCAGCGAGTCACGATCACACTACTGAAACAGCCATTGGTTTACCCGGAAATACGAATGAAGTAGGACGCACTGTGGTCGTAGATATGGCGGATACCATGCGCTTTAGTCCTGAAACTTTGAGTGTTAAGCAGGGTGAGACAGTGCGGCTTGTAGTGCGTAACACTGGGAATATTCGCCATGAATTAACCCTAGGAACGATTTCAGATTTGAAAGAGCATGCCGCTTTAATGCTCAAGCATCCTAATATGCAACATTCAGATCCAAATATGGTGCAAGTGGATCCGGGTCAAGTGAAAGAAGTGGTCTGGAAATTTAGTAAGGCCGGTGCTGTGGATTTTGCTTGTCTACAACCTGGGCATTTTGCAGCTGGAATGAAGGGTTTAGTACAAGTCACTCAATAAATTCCCTGTATTTTTAGTGGGTCAAGTCTCTGCTTGACCCATGTCAATGGCAGTTTCTAAGCTGAAGTTTATGATGCTTAATTATTATTAAACCTTTTAAGAGCTTTGATCATGAGCAACAGCGATTCCTCTAATCCTTTACAAAACTTTTCGGGCTGCCATGACGGAATTCTCAAGCATATTCAACAGTTAGCTCAACTTGCTAGTTTAGTTGACCAAGATAGTTCTAATCCTCAAGTAAAGACCTTAGCTACAGAGCTAGAGGATTTTTATCATAAAGTGATTCTTAATCATCACCAAGAAGAGGAGCAGGAGCTGTTTACGGCGGTGCGCACGGCTTTGCATCCTGATCCCATCGATTTAGCAGATGCGAAATTACATATTGATCGCTTAACCAATGAACATCGTCAGATCGAAGCATGGTGGCGGAAAATCGAGCCAGCCCTTAAGAAGCTGACTAAGGGGAAAGCAGCGAGTTTAGATAAAGTGATTGTCGAGCAAATTGTGACTAACTATGCAGCGCATGCTTTGTTTGAAGAGGCAGTATTTCTACCTTTAAGTGCGCGTTTATTAGATAAAAATGGCCTGTCTGCTTTGGGTTTGTCTTTGCATATTCGTCATCAAGAGCATTTTATGCCCGCTTATATTTAAGCGCGGCTTACTGCAGGTCTAGGCTTGGGATTCAGCCTTAAAGCTGGATTCCCTCCGTCAAATAGCATAACCTTGTGCACCACACAAATAGAGTCATTGCACCCAGTAAGCCAGACTGATTATCCGACGGAGGACCCTATGACTATCATCAAGCAAGCTGACGTAATTGCCAGTGTAGCCGATGCGCTGCAATATATTTCTTACTATCACCCGAAAGATTTTGTCGATGCCATGTACGCCGCTTGGCAACGTGAAGAGTCTCCTGCGGCTAAAGATGCGATTACCCAGATTCTGGTGAATTCCCGCATGTGCGCTGAAGGCAAGCGCCCGATTTGCCAAGATACCGGCATTGTTACCGTATTCGTGAAAGTCGGCATGAAGGTGCAATGGGAAGGTGAGATGAGTGTCACTGATATGATTAATGAGGGTGTCCGCCAAGCTTATCTCTGGCCAGATAATGTACTGCGCGCATCCATTCTTTCTGACCCAGCCGGTGCACGTAAGAACACCAAAGACAATACTCCAGCCGTGATTCATTATGAAATTGTCCCAGGCGATACCGTATCGATTGATGTGGCGGCTAAAGGTGGTGGCTCTGAAAATAAATCGAAAATGGCGATGCTTAATCCTTCCGATAGCATTGTCGATTGGGTGTTGAAAACGGTACCGACGATGGGCGCGGGTTGGTGTCCACCAGGTATGCTTGGGATTGGCATCGGCGGTACGGCTGAAAAAGCAGCATTGATGGCGAAAGAAGTCTTAATGGAGCCAATTGATATTCAAGAGCTGATTGCTCGCGGCCCGAAAAATCGTATTGAAGAATTACGGATTGAGTTGTATCACAAAGTAAATGAGCTAGGCTTAGGCGCACAAGGTTTAGGTGGCTTAACGACCGTGTTGGATGTGAAGATTATGGATTATCCAACCCATGCTGCTTCTTTACCCGTTTGTATGATTCCAAACTGTGCAGCAACTCGTCATGCGCATTTCACTTTAGATGGTTCTGGCCCCGCTTTCCAAACGCCACCGAGTTTGGATGATTGGCCAGAAATGACTTATGTCGCGGGTGAGAGTTCACGTCGGGTGAATTTGGATACCGTGACCCCAGAAGATGTAAAAACTTGGAAGCCGGGTGAAGTCCTATTGCTTTCAGGAAAAATGTTGACTGGGCGTGATGCCGCGCATAAGCGTATGGTGGATATGCTGAATAAAGGTGAAACTCTGCCAGTTGATTTGAAAGGGCGCTTTATTTACTACGTAGGCCCCGTTGATCCGGTGCGGGATGAAGTGGTAGGCCCTGCAGGTCCAACTACAGCGACCCGGATGGATAAATTCACGCGGCAGATTTTGCAGCAGACAGGTCTATTGGGCATGATCGGTAAATCTGAGCGTGGCCCCGTCGCGATTGATGCGATTAAAGAGTTTAGTGCGGTGTATTTAATGGCGGTTGGTGGTGCTGCTTATTTAGTTTCCAAAGCAATTGTGGGGTCAAAGACACTGGCTTTCCCTGAGTTAGGCATGGAGGCGATTTACGAGTTTGAAGTTAAAGATATGCCGGTAACTGTGGCGGTTGATAGCCAAGGCGAGTCTGTGCATACCACAGGTCCCGCAAAATGGCATCATATTATTGAGCAGAAAATCGCCGCCCATACGTTAAAAAGCTGAACATTGCTAGAAAATTTGATAGGCTAAGTTCATGTTTCATCCCTTGCTCCTTTCTCTGAGCAGGGGATATTTTTTGAGGAAAAGCCTTGAGCAATTCACGTATCTACCGTATTTCTTTTGCTAACCATAATAAGATTTACGAAGTTTTCGCTAAACAAGTCTATGAATCTGATTTATATGGCTTTATTGCTATTGAAGAATTGGTTTTTGGTTCGCAAAGCGAATTAGTTATTGATCCTGCCGAAGAGCGTTTGAAATCTGAATTCGCTTCAGTGAATCGTACCTTCATTCCATTGCACGCGATTATTCGCATCGATGAGGTTGAAAAGCCTGGTGTGAGTAAAATTCATGCGTTAGATGGGGGTAAAACCAATAATGTCAGCCCGTTTGCTCGTCCGCGCACGTCTGGCGATAAAACTAGCGATTAGTTCTTAAGCTTTATGCTGATTCAATCTTATGAAAAAGCCTTGATCCTTAGGGTATCGAGGCTTTTTTATTTTTAACTAGCTGATTTAGCACATTAACGGTTTTATTCTGCCTATCAAACTAAGCCTGCTTGTACTTCGTCTGGAGAATCTCATACTAATTGTTAAGTTCTAAGCAATCCGTTTAGACAGCATCCAATCACTATAGGGGAGCAAGTCATTTATGTTTCGCTATTTAATAATTTTCTTGGTACTCGGTTTGACAGCTTGTGTCAGCCCACAATACCAAACTAATTATCGTTTTACTCCACCGCCTGCGGGCGCAGGAAAAGTGTGTTTAACGCGTTGTGATGCCGCTTTAGGGCAATGTAGGCAGCAATGTGCTGCTAAAACTAGTCAGTGTTTAGCTAAAGCTCGAACTCAGGCTCAGCAAGAGTTGCCTATTCTATTAGGGGCTTGGGAGCGGGATATGTTGGTTTGGGAAAAAGCGATGGATCGCTATGAAACCGATTTGCGTTTCTGGGAAATGGAAATGCGTCAGCGGCGTTTAATGCGTGACTTACAGCGTGATTTGCATCATTGTCGTCCAGGTGAGCGTAACTGTGCGCGCTTCCCTCGCCACTATGGCTTAGGTTATCCAGATGCTTGGGATCGCCCTGAGTCGCCTGGGCCTGCGCCTAAACGTCCTACTTTAGAGTCTGAAACAGCGCGAATTCAAGCTGAAACTTGTCCTAAAGATTGTGGCTGTGATCAAACGTACCGGCAATGTTATGGCAGTTGTGGTGGAAATGTTCAGCCTTATCAAGTTTGTGTGAAGAATTGTGGCGGGTAGCTGGTAATCAGTGGGTAAGCTTTGTATCCTTCGCGTTTTAGAATAGCTGGTTAGTAGAATTCATGAGCAGCATGCAGGAACAATATACGCCTAAAGCGCTAGAAGCCGAGGTACAGGCTTTTTGGGACACCGCTAAATCTTTCGAAGTGAAGGAAGATCCGGATAAGCCGAAATACTATTGCTTATCCATGTTCCCTTATCCTAGCGGCGTGCTGCACATGGGGCATGTGCGCAATTACACCATCGGCGATGTAATTGCACGTTTCCAACGCATGCAGGGCAAAAATGTCTTACAACCAATGGGCTGGGATGCTTTTGGTTTGCCTGCTGAAAATGCAGCGATTCAGAATAAAACAGCCCCTGCCAAATGGACTTATCGCAATATTGACTATATGCGTAGCCAGCTCAAATCGATGGGTTTGGCGATTGACTGGACACGCGAATTAGCAACCTGTAAACCAGAATATTATCGTTGGGAGCAATGGTTCTTTACCCAGCTTTATGAAAAAGGCTTGGTTTACCGCAAAAAGTCCACCGTGAATTGGGATCCAGTCGATCAAACTGTATTAGCTAATGAGCAAGTGGTGGATGGACGTGGTTGGCGCTCGGGTGCTCTAGTCGAGCAGCGTGAGATTGATCAGTGGTTCTTAAAAATTACTGCTTACGCTGATGAATTATTGGATGAACTGAACAAATTACCTGGTTGGCCATCACAAGTTAGGATCATGCAGGAAAACTGGATCGGGCGCTCTGAAGGTGTAGAGCTACAGTTCGGTTTGGAGCATAGTAAAGGACATTTAACCGTTTTCACCACTCGGCCTGATACTTTAATGGGCGTGACTTATGTCGCAGTTGCTGCCCAACATCCGTTAGCACTGAAAGCTGCCGAGAAGAATCCTGAATTAGCGGCTTTTATTGAAGAATGTAAGCTTGCCAAAGTTGCTGAAGCGGATATGGCGACGATGGAAAAGAAAGGGATGGATACTGGCTTAAAAGCCATTCATCCTTTGACCCAGGAAGAAGTCCCAGTTTGGGTCGCGAATTTCGTGTTAATGTCTTACGGTTCTGGAGCAGTTATGGCAGTACCGGGACATGATCAGCGTGATTGGGAGTTTGCGAATAAATATCAATTGCCGATCCAACAGGTGATTGCGCCAGCAGATGGGCGTGAAATTGATATAACTGCGGCGGCTTTTACCGATAAAGGGGTCTTGGTTAATTCAGGCCGTTATAATGGTTTAAGCTCGACTGATGCCTTCAATACGATGGCTGATGAATTAGCTGAGCAGGGCTTAGGACGCCGACAAATCAATTATCGCTTGCGTGATTGGGGTGTCTCGCGGCAACGCTATTGGGGTTGTCCGATCCCAATGATTTATTGTGATAGCTGTGGTGTACAACCAGTGCCAGCTGAAGACTTGCCCGTGCTCTTGCCAGAAGATGTTGAGTTCGACGAAACCGGTGGCTCACCGATTAAGAAAATGCCGTCTTTCTATGAGTGTACTTGCCCTGCTTGCCAAGGTCCTGCGCGCCGCGAAACCGACACTTTTGACACTTTCTTTGAATCTTCTTGGTATTTCGCGCGTTATGCTTGTGTTGATAATGATCAAGCGATGTTGGATGAACGTGCGAACTATTGGTTACCAGTTGATCAATATATCGGTGGGATTGAACATGCGATTCTACATTTATTGTATGCGCGCTTCTTCCATAAATTAATGCGTGATCATGGTATGTTGGAGTCCGATGAGCCATTTACCAACCTCTTAACGCAAGGGATGGTATTGGCGGATACCTTCTATCGTGAACGCGAAGGTGGCGGTCAAGAGTGGATTCCGCCAAGTGAAGTCGATGTACAGCGTGACGAAAAAGGCCGAATTACTGGTGCGACTTTAGCTAGTGATGGTTTGCCGGTCATTCCTTCCGGCATGAGTAAAATGTCCAAGTCAAAAAAGAATGGTGTGGATCCGCAAATGATGATTGAGAAATATGGCGCGGATACTTTGCGCTTATTCTCGATGTTTGCAGCCCCACCGGATCAAAGTATGGAGTGGTCAGATTTTGGAGTAGAAGGTGCTCAGCGCTTCTTACGGCGCTTGTGGAAACAGGTTTATGACCATGTCTCCAGCGGGATAGTGGATAGTAGTACCCCTTATAGCAAACTCAGTTCTGCACAGCAGGATTTACGGCGCAAATTGCATCAAAGCTTGCAGAAAGTCACCGATGATATGGGGCGGCGCTACACCTTCAATACGGCCATCGCTGCCAATATGGAGTTGATGAATGAAATTACCCGTGCTGCAGATGAGTCTGAAAATGGCCGGAAATTACGCCAAGAAATTTTAGAAACCATCGTCTTAATGCTGGCTCCGGTTACCCCACATATTTGTCATAGTCTGTGGCAAGCTTTAGGCCGCAGTGGTGCGTTAATTGATGCTGCTTGGCCTGAGGTTGATGAGGCTGCTTTAGTCCAACATACGCTTGAGCTTATTGTGCAAGTGAATGGTAAAGTGCGCGGTAAAGTGAAAGTGAATGCAGCTGCTAGTGAGAGCGAAATTCAAGACAGTGCTTTGAATAATGAAAATGTAAAGCGCTTTTTGGAAGGCAGCACGGTAGACAAAGTGATCGTAGTCAAAGGTCGCTTAGTGAATATCGTGGTCAAATAAGGTGTTACTACGCCTAGTCAAAAATATGATCAGCCTGCTGCTAGTATTAATGCTAGCGGCCTGTGCTGGCTTTCAGTTAAGAGGAGCTGATTCAGCTTTATTGGCTCCACTTAAAGGTCAACAAGTCGCGGTACAAGGCCTCGATGTGAATAGCAGTTTTAGCAAAAAGCTACGCACTGCTTTAGAGCAAGCGGGTGCGAGCGTTGCTACAGATTCACCCGCTACTATGCAATTGACCATTACTGATTTCAAGGAAGAGAAAACCGCCACTGCTTATTCAGCAGCGCGTCAAGTGCGGGAGTTTAATCATTATCTGAATCTGCATTTTACTGCAGAAGCTAAAGATAAGCCTGAGCTCAAGCCCTTAGAGTCGTCGCTGCACGTTGAACGCAATCAAATCTATGACAGTCGTTATGTTTTAGGTGTGAGTGAAGAAGAGCGCAGTATTCAAGCTGAATTAGAGACTGAGGCGGCTCGTTTACTCGCTTTGCGTTTGGCTGCTTTGCGCTGATTCCAGCCTAGCTTGAATGCGCCAAGCTAAACAGGAGGTCGCCGGTAAGGATCGGCGTACCGCCGCTAAAATGACTGCCTCCTTACCCATTAAATCAATCTGCCTGCGAGCACGAGTAATGCCTGTATAAAGCAGCTCACGGCCTAAAATTTGCGCTTCAGCATCCTCGGGTAACACGAGTAAAACTTTCTCAAATTCAGAGCCTTGACTCTTATGAATCGTCATCGCCCAAGCGGTTTCATGGGCGGGTAAACGTACAGGGGCAAAGGCACGGAAATTGCCATTCGGCTCTGCAAACCAAACCCGCAATTGCCCATTCGCCTCCGGCAAACTCAGGCCAATATCCCCATTAAAAAGGTTCTGCCGATAGTCATTTTCGGTGATCATTACTGGGCGACCTGCAAACCAAGGGCCTTGGAAACGGTTTGGTAACACACGTCGTAAGAGACTACTAATCCGCTGATTGAGCTGCTCAGTGCCTAAGGAGCCTTTGCGTAAAGGTGTGAGTAAACGGAACTGATTAAACGCTGCAAACAGAGCAGGGAGCTGAGCTAAATCTTGTTGCCAAGCTTTGACTTGTTGTAAATAGACTTGCCATACATGATGTAAATACTGCTCACTAATTTGCGGGCTAGGATCCCAAGTCACTCCCACTGGAGTCAAATGTAAAATATCTAAGATGGTTTGCTCTTGCTGATCACGCACGGCTTTTGCCAATTGACCAATGCCCCCACTCGCATCAAAGCGCCAACTTTTCTCCAAAACCACAATATGCTCATTTAAAGGATGTGTCTCTGCATCAACTGAGCATAAATCCCTGAAAATAGAGCCGGTTTCAACCGAGGCTAACTGATCCCGATCTCCCAATAGTATTAAGCGCGCATTAGGACGTACCGCTGCGAATAGATGGCTCATTAAGGAAATATCAATCATTGAAGCTTCATCAACAATCACCACATCGGCAGGCAAAGGATAGTGCGCATGATGACGGAAGCCTACTTTGCCAGGGATATAGCCTAATAAACGATGCAGGGTGCTGCCTTGTTCGGGAATCAGTGCTGCTAGTTCAGGCGATAATTGCAAATTCGTTTTGGCTTGGCGAATCGCTTCTTGCATACGCATCGCGGCTTTACCAGTCGGTGCGGCTAATTTAATCCGTTGCGGATTAATCTTGAAATGCTCAATCAGCAGGCATAATAAACGAGTCACCGTAGTGGTTTTACCAGTACCAGGGCCGCCCGAGATAATCAGAAAGGGCAGGGACGCAGCCCGTTTGACTGCGTGCCTTTGCAAATCCTGAGAGCTAGTTGGAAACCAATTATCTAAAGTAGTTTGTAAAGCAGTTGAGTCAGTAACCAGTTTTAACTGCAAGCGTTGGGCGATATTAGTTGCTAAGTGCTGTTCATACTGCCAATAGCGGTTTAGCCAAATATGCCCTTGTTCAATAATCAATGGAGTATAAGCATTAGCTTGGCCAATCACGGGTGAAGCTAACAAAGCCTCTATTTCCTGAGCGCTAATAAACTGGGGTAGCGGTGCTGCAATAATGCCTTGGCGAGTAGCTGAACTGGTATAGCAAGCTAGCAACTCTAATTTTTCCTGTTGAGCAGCGCTGAGTACGTAACCGCACTCAGCACATAAACGTACTAATAAAGCAGCAAATTGTTGATCGAGGAAGGAGTAATGCTCCACTTAACGATACTGCCTTAAATACCACCACTCAAAGCCTCGCTTCGTCCAGTGCATCGCTTTATTTGCAGGTAACACGGTATTTTTATTTTCAGTCCGGCTGACAAATAAGCCTTTGTCGCAAGAGTCAATAATACACATTAATTCAATTTTGAAAGTCGCATCAGCAGTTTTGCCGTTGAGTTCCGCTATTAAATTCTTGGCTGCACATTCGGCCTGTAAATCAGCCATATGCGCTTGTTTGGGCATCCAGTCGGGGCCGGGGAAACTACCCGAATCACCCGCCACATAAACAGCAGACATGCTTTCAACTTTGCAGTGTTGATTCGCTTTGACTAAGCCGCCTTCGGAGCGTGGTAATTCACTATTATCAAACCACAGATTGCCAGTCATACCAGGCATGAAGAGAATCAGATCAGCAGCAAATTCGCCACCTTCAGTTTTGACTTTATCTGCTTCGAAACCGACCATTTTATGGCCTAAGTGGGTACTAATATCGCGTTTCGCCATTTCATCCATTAAGCCTTTGACGGCATTTTCACCTAAACGAATGCCTGGTTTAGGGGCTGGGCTAAAAAACACCATCTTAAACTGCTCGCGCCGACCTTGCTGACGCAATAAGGTATCCGTGCCAAACAGGAATTCAAACATAGGGCCACCGCGCATCGCACTCGGCTCATTCGGATTGCCCGCAAAACCCATCGCAATCGTACCGCCTTGCATCGCCGCTAAACGATCACGAATTTTTTCAGCGGCATCAATGCCTTCACAGGGGGTAATCGCATGTTCAATACCAGGCAGTTTTTTAATAAAACGCCCACCCGAGGCAATAATTAAGCCATCATTAGTGACAGGCCCTTGATCAGTTACGACGGTGCGGCCTTGATCTTTTAAGCCGGTGACGCTGGCTTGCACAAATTTAACATCCATGCGTTTAAAGAAATTGGCGAGGGGAATAATAATATCTTCACGTTTGCGCAGACCCGAAGGTACCCAAATCAGGCTGGGCAAATACTGTAATTCGGGGCGTGGAGCGATTAGGGTAATCTCTACAGCTTGCTCAAGTTTACGTAATTGGCGCACAGCCGTAAGGCCAGCAAAACCAGCGCCAATAATAGTAATTTTTTTCATCCGTATTCCTCTCGATCTAGGTCGCAGTGCTATTGACTGACTAGTCAATTAATGTGATAAAGATACCCTAGCGCCTTTAGTTTAACTGATTTGGCGCAGCTTTTAAAAAATCGTCACGCATCACAGGTTAAGCGTTATGGCAGTTAGTGTCTTTGATATTTTCAAAATAGGAATTGGTCCGTCTAGCTCGCATACAGTAGGGCCGATGCGTGCGGCAAATTACTTCTTACAGCGCTTACGTGAGCGTGGATTGTTTGCCCAAGTTACGCGTATTCAAGCAGAACTTTATGGCTCTTTAGGGGCGACTGGGAAAGGTCACGGCTCCGACAAAGCCGTATTACTAGGCTTGGAGGGCAGCGAACCTGAAACAGTCGATACGCAAAACATCCCGCAGCGCATGCAAAACATTATTGATCAGCAAGTGCTGAGCTTGGGTGGTGAGCGCAGCATCAGTTTTAACTACGCGACGGATTTAGTTTTCCATCGCCGTAAGTCTTTACCCTTTCATCCGAATGGCATGATTTTCCATGCCTTTGATGCAGGTGGGCACTGTTTACAATCGAATACTTATTATTCGGTTGGGGGTGGCTTTGTGGTGAATCCGGATAATGCCGAAGCCCCCATAGTTGCCGATAAAACCGTCCAGCCTTATCCCTTTAAAACCGGCAGGCAATTGCTAGCCCTGTGTAAAGAACATGGCTACTCCATTAGTCAGTTAATGTTATTTAATGAACAAGCTTGGCGTAGTGAAGCCGAAATTCGTGCGGGTTTATTGCATATCTGGAAAGTGATGCAGGATTGTGTTGAGCATGGCTGTCGTACCGAAGGTATCTTACCTGGCGGCTTAAAAGTCAAACGGCGCGCTGCGCCTTTATGCCGCAAGCTGCAGCATGACAATAATTTGAATTCAGCACCTTTAGGCACGATGGATTGGGTGAATCTATTCGCGCTTGCGGTGAATGAAGAGAATGCTGCAGGTGGTCGGGTTGTTACTGCGCCTACGAATGGTGCAGCGGGGGTGATTCCAGCCGTGATGCATTATTACTGGCGGTTTGTACAGGGGGCGAATGAGGATGGGATTGTGCGCTTCCTACTCACGGCTGGGGCGATTGCAATTCTGTATAAAGAAAATGCTTCAATTTCGGGGGCAGAAGTGGGTTGCCAAGGTGAAGTCGGTTCTGCTTGCTCAATGGCTGCGGGTGCTTTAACCGAGGTTTTGGGGGGAACACCGGAGCAGGTTGAAAATGCCGCAGAAATTGGTATGGAGCATAATCTCGGGCTTACCTGTGATCCGATTGGTGGCTTAGTGCAAGTCCCGTGTATTGAACGTAATGCAATGGGGGCGGTGAAGGCGATTAATGCTTCACGCATGGCTTTGCGTGGGGATGGTTCACACTATGTATCTTTAGATAAAGTGATCAAAACGATGCGCGAAACAGGTTTAGATATGAAAACCAAATATAAAGAAACCGCTCGTGGTGGTTTAGCGGTGAATATTATCGAGTGCTAAGCTTGCTTTACAGCCTTCAAAACAGCCCTTGGTTTTGAAGGCGATAAAAACAGTTAGCCTTAAGCGGCAGCAGCCATCCGCAATTGAGTTTGTTCAGCGACGAGAGTTTGGCCTTGTTTAACCAGTTGATCGATCTCGATATTCACTAAACGTCCTAAAATCCGGTCATTTAAACCAGAAGCGCGTGTAATCGCTTCTTGGCGGGTGACGATAAAGCTTTCAATGATCAAGCCACAGACTGTGGCATGTAGTTTATGCAGAATATGAATAACGGTTTGCGCTTCTTCAGCAGGTAATTCCGCTAGTAAACGTTCTTGTAAAAAGCTCATAATCCATGACCACATACTTAAGACTGCTGAGTTTGGAACATTGTGTTTGACGCGGATAATCCCCATGAGCGCCTGCCAATTCCAATACAGGTCATCAAACTGTGCGGACATGGTCACGCGATACCATTCATGCAGAATCATTTCACGTTGCTGACGCGTCATGCCGGTGATATGCGCATGGGCTGCAGCATCTGAATAAATAAGATCGTAAAAGCCAGTAATCACTGAGCCTTGATAGCGGTTAAAAAATTCACTGTATTGACGCAGCTTTTGCCCATCTTCAGGGGTAGGGCGCATAAATACAGGAATATTTTGCAGAATTAATTGAGTGGTTGTTGAGAGGTCCATTACTCATCCTTTCAGGTTGGGCTAACTTGAGGCTGTTCTGTGGTTAGACATTAAGCTTAAAAATCCCTGAATGTACCTAAATAGGTTGGATTTTCCTAGTAAAATGACCTAGGTGAATATTAACAATTTAGTTTATTTGTTAGGCAATGGTTAGTTAGGCTTAAACAGTATTGGCGGAAGTAGAACTGGCGCAGATCCATATCCCTATGGAGTTCTGCGCCACAAATGAGGGAGGTACTTTTAATTATTTTTTGGGCGTTTGAGTACCGGTCTGAGTACTCGCTTGCGGGTCGGTCATAGGTTTTTGTGGTGCTGCAGCAGTTTTATGTGCTTTAACCTTTTTATGAGCTGCTTTTTTGTGTTTCTTACTAGCTTTTGCCTTTTTATGAGCAGCAGCTTTTTTGTGTGATTTACTAGCATGCTTAGTAGTTGCAGGCTTTTGAGCAGGCTTGGCCGTGACTGCAGCAGGCGCTGTAGTTACTGCAGGCGCTGTAGTTACTGCAGGCGCTGTTGTTGCTGCCGCAGGATCTGGGGTTGCTGTAGGGGCAGCTGCATCAGTTGCATAAGCTTGTCCACCTAAAGCCAGCGCAGTGAGTAAAGTAGCAGTTAAACTAGCTAATTTCTTATTCATGATTAGGCTCATTTCCTTTGAGTGTTCTGGTTGTTGGCAGTCAGTATTGGACTGCATGGACTGCATCTTAGGTGGGAATTAATTAAAAAAGACTTAAAAGATGTTTAAAATTTATTAATGTTTTTGGGTAGTTTAAGCTCCACCAATAAGCCTTGACCTAAGGGGCTATCTAGCAACGCAATACTGGCGTGATGTTGCTCAGCAATACTTTTCACAATCGCTAAACCTAAGCCTGTGCCACCTTGCTGGTTGTTAGTGGCTCGATAAAAACGCCTAAATACTTGTTCACGCTCCTCAGCATCAATGCCACAGCCATTATCAACCACGCGTAACACTATCGCCTGGTTATCTTCATGTACCGCAACAATCACAATACCTTCAGGCGGTGTATGTTTTAAGGCATTCTCAATCAGGTTGCGTAGGAGGATTTCCATGCTGCTGAGATTCATAAGTAATTGAATATCTTCTGGGCTAGTTTGTGCCTCTAAGTGGATTTTTTTCTGTTGTGCCAAAGCTTGCTGGCTTTGTACTGCATGTACCACTAATTGATTAATCGAATGCAGTTGGAAGTTAGTAGGCTCTAAGCTAGATTCTTGGCGTGCTAATAACAGCATCTGCTCAACCAAGTGAATAGCCCGATTGAGGCGTTCATGTAGTTTAGCTAAGGCTTGGCTGCGTTGTGGTTCTTGTTGAATTCTTTCAGTCAGTTGGAGTTGTAGTTTTAAGGCTGTCAAAGGTGAGCGTAATTCATGCGCGGCATCGGCGACAAAAGATCGTTGTGCATTTAGGGCGCTGGCTAAACGAGCTAAGAGTTCATTAATCGCACGAGTAATAATGACCAATTCCTTCGGTAATTTTTTGGTCGGGAGGGGTTCTAATTGATCAGGGGTACGTTCGGCCAAAGCTTGAGCGGTGCTACGGAAAGGGCTTAAACCTTGATGAATAATTAAAGCTACTAAAATGAGGACTAAAGGAATGATGAGTGCAAAAGGCAAGATGGCTTGAATGGCCAGTTCAGTAGCTAACTCATGTACTGCCGAACTTTGATAAGCAACTTGAATATAATTAGAGCGCCGATTTTCGGTGTAAATCCGCCAACTGGTGCTAAATGCTGTAATAGTCTGAAAACCTTGCTGGGTATAGCGTGGGAGCTTCCATTCGGGATTCGAACTATAAATTAGATGCTGTTTATGATTCCATATTTGTACCACGATGTGTTTGTTTAAAGAATCGCGTTGATAGATAGTTTTGGTATCTAAATGTGCAGGAAGGGAAGTAGCAACTTCTTGCAGTAAATAGTCAAATAGTTCAGTAGTAGCTGTGAAGGATTTCTTATAGCTAATAATGCCTGAACAACTGCTTGCTAACACAATACACAGCACTAGCCAGAATAAGAGCTTATTTTGAATACTTGGCAATTAAGCATCTTCCTCGATTTTATAACCAACCCCACGCACATTTTTAATAAAGTCTTTACCGAGTTTTTTACGTAAGAGATGAATATAAACTTCGACGGTATTGCTTTCGATTTCATCTTGCCAGCCATACAGTTTGCTTTCTAAAGTCTCACGCGATACCACTTGCCCCGGTTTTTCTAGTAAGACTTGCAGCAGATTAAATTCACGTACTGAAAGATGAATCTGTTGGTTTTGATAAAAGGCTTGATGCTTGGCTGGGTCTAAGCGTAAACCATTGCCTGCCAACTCTGGCTGAGTACGCCCGGCTTTGCGCCGTAATAGAGCACGAATGCGTGCGAGTAATTCATCTAGATCAAAAGGTTTAACGAGATAATCATCCGCACCACTGTCTAAACCTTTAACTCGATCGGAAGGAGCATCCCGTGCTGTTAAAATCAGTACAGCGGCTTCACCTTGTTGCTTACGATAATGTTTGAGAACGTCTAAGCCTTGTAAACGGGGTAAACCTAAATCTAAGAGAATCAGATCATAGAGATCATGTTCCAAGGCGAGGAGAGCTTGATGACCATCCTGTACCCAATCCACCGCATACTGAGCATGCTGGAGGCTGGCTTCTAGGCTTTCGCCAATCATGAGATCATCTTCAATAAGTAATAAGCGCATCGCTTGCGGTTTCAGTTGGGTTTATTAATGAAAGGCTGCTTAAACCTTATTCTGGATTTAAGCAGCTTAGCTGAATAAGCGTGCATAAGAAAACATAGAATTTCTTATGCCGTCAAGCTGAAACGGTAGCAGGTTAAGCGGCAGAACTTTGTAAGCCTTGTGCTTGAATAAGAGACTCGCGGCCTTGTTTGAGGAGGGAATCAATCTCAACGTTAATAAAGCGCCCTAAAATTCGTTCATTTAAACCCGAGGCACGGGTGATTGCTTCTTGTTGGGTCATTAAAAAGCTTTCGACAATCAAGCTACATACGGTTGCCTGTAATTTGTTCAAGACGCTGATGATAGGGCGGGCTTGTTCAAGTGGAAGCTCTGCCAACAGACGTGTCTGTAAAAAGTCGACCATCCATGCCCACATACTTAAGAGGGAAACATTAGAAACTTTGTGTTTCACATGCACGATGCCGACTAAGGTTTGCCAAGCCCAATAGTCCTCATCAAAACTGCCACTAATGGTGACCTGATACCATTGATGTAGTGTTTTTTCGCGTTGTACACGTAGCTTAGGCTCGCCAAGTACCAAACGAGTATTAGAATCACTGTAAAGCAAATTATAAAATTCATTAATTAGGCTAGCTTCATGCTTTTGGAAAAAGGCTCGTTGGGCACTAATTAATTGCCCCTCCTCCAGACTGGGGATTCGCGCGGCAGGCATTTTTTGCAAAATTGCCTGGGTCATTTGAGTTAAATTCATCTGTATTCTCCAACATATCGATTAGTATTTGATTAATATTTAATCAAAATTATAATTTAAAAAATAATTAATGCATAAATATTTAGCAAAAAAGGTTTTGCTTAATTTTTATTATTTATTGATTAGTTATTAGTAGATTTTTTAAGAAAGTATTATGCGTATGGCTCAGTTTAAAGCTAGGTAATTATGTCACAAATTTTGAATAAGTAATTGATTTAAAAAAGATAAGAAATCAATTTCCCCAGTTACTTTTGTAAGTCTTTTCAAAATTCAGCCCAAATTTTTGCAAATAAATGCGTAATCGATGTGAATCATTCTGTGAGCTGCGTTGAGTACGGCTGATATTAAACAGTTTACGTCCTGCATCTGCTAAGTTTTTACTCGAGCGGCAAATGCTTAAGACTTCAGCTAACTGGATTTGGTCAAAATAATCCATAGTTGCGAGAATTTCAGGCTCAACTAAGTGTCTTAATAAATCACTATGCGGGGTTTCAGTTTTTGTTTGGAAGGCTTGCCAATCATAACTGAGGCGTTGGATTTCATGTGCGACCAAAGCTTCATTAATTCGCCCACCTTGCGCCAGAGTTGCCATCCGCGTCACGCTCGAATTCAGATCACGGAAGTTAGCGCGCCATAAAGCAGAGGGTGAATGGGCAAACTTAAGATAGTGCTCACGAGCGGTTTGGTTAAAGCTGACTTTATGCCCAACTTTGTGAGTAAATTGCTGTAATTCATAATCAAGATTTGGCTCAAAATCCTCAATCCGATCTTTTAAACTTGGCAATTCATAAGTCCAAAGATTAATCCGTGCCAGCAAGTCTTCGCGGAACTTACCGGCTCGTACTTCAGCAAATAAATCCCGATTAGTGCCAGCAATCAACTGGAAATCGCTACTCACCGTTTTATCACTACCAAACGGGATAAAGACTTTCTCTTCGATTGCACGCAAAAGCATGGCTTGTTCATCGAGGCCAAGTTCACCGATTTCATCTAAAAACAATAAGCCTTTATGTGCTTCTCGTAATAAGCCATTGCGTTGCGTGAGCGCGCCTGTAAATGCGCCTTTTACATGCCCGAACAGAGCCGACATAGCATTATCGCCGCGTAAAGTTGCGCAGTTGACTTCTACCAAATCACCACTGATTTGCCCACGGTGTTTTTTCAAAGCAAAAATCCGTTTAGCTAATTGTGACTTACCCACGCCCGTAGCACCGGTTAATAAAATCGGTGCTGCAGAACGAATCGAAACTTGTTCAAGCTGTTCAATTAAATAGTTGAAATGCGCATTCCGGGTAGCAATTCCGCCTTTGAGATAACTGATGCCTTCTTGAGCTTCCTTGGCAAAGCGTGAAGCAATTTGATCATAGCGAGATAAATCCAGATCAATAATATGATAACTGCCTTGCACACCTTCTTTGCTAGGGGAAGTTTGGATGAGTTTTGCGGGAATGTAGTTCGCTTCAGTTAGCAAAAATAAGCAGATTTGAGCAACATGCGTGCCTGTGGTGATATGCACATAATAATTCGTGGTTTCAGGTTCAAAAGTATAGGACTGCGCGAATTTATACAGCTCGCTATACACCTGTTCAAAATCCCAAGGGTCAGCATAATCGACTAAATAATTCTGTACCTGCGTCTGTGGGCTGGTTGCCTGCATATCCTGCATGGTCAGCTTAGCTAATTCGTTTTCAGCCGCTTGATGAATCAGTACAAACTCATCGACTTGTAGCTCAGGGTGCATCAGCAAACTCATAGACGGACGCCAATGATTCCAGCGACGTTTACCTAAACCTTGCTGATCAAGACGCGTGCCAAGAATGCCGATAACGGTAGTTTTCATAATTGCTACTGAGTTTTATAAGAGTAATTAACTTAAGAGTAGCGAGTTTGGCTCCTTAAGCCAATAACTCCGCCAAACTAGCCACACACCAATCCGCATGCTCCCGAGCTGGAAATGCGGCGCTCGGGTCTATATACAGGGTAGTAGTGCCCGCTGCACGTCCGGCTTGTAAGTCATACACAAAATCACCCACCATCACCGCTTCATGCGGCTCGGCTTGCCATTGTGCTAATAAGCGGTGAATCCCTGCTGGATGCGGTTTAGGTGGGGCACAATCGCGACTGATTAAATCCGCTGCCGTGAAGTGCTGATCTAAACCTGCAGCGGCTAAGGTGACTTGGGTATTCAGTGCGCTATTGCGGGTGAGCACACCAACACGTGCCCCCTGTGCGCGTAAATAGCTTAATAATTTCTGGGCACCTTCAGCCGCTTCTGAACGCTTCGCAATCTCTAATTCAATCGCTTGTAAGCGTTCATAAAGCGGTGCTGCAGTTTCAGGTGGCAAAGCGGCTAAACTTTCCAGAATGGTTTGATCAGGTGGTAAGCCTAAGGCTCGGCGAATGGCGCTAAAATCATGTTTACTGAGGGTTAGCGTGCCATCCATGTCAAAAATCCAAAATTTACGAGCTAATAAAGGGTGAGGCATAGTGAGTTCCGTATTTAATCAGCGTCTAGTTCATAGGCATTCAGCCAAAGCTTGAAGTTCTGCACCTCACGCAAGTCATTTAATAGGGCTTGAATGGCAGTTAATTGTTGTTGCAGCAGTTTTACATCGGCTTTAAAGCTTTGTTTCAGGCGCTTACTGCTAAATAGTTCAGATGGGTGTAAATGAGCAGCCGCTTTTAAACCGAGTTCTAAATTTTGGCTAGCAGTTTGTAATTGTGTGAGCTGCTTGCTTAGTACGCGCTGATAATGTTCTAAACGCTCAGCCGCGAGCTGTTTAGATTTGCGGGGTTGAATCTGTTCAGCAGCAAGCTGTAGTTCTAAAAGCTTTAATAAATCTTGCTCTTGGTAAGCTACATTTACTTGCTGCATTAAGGCCGTTTTACGCTGTTGTTCGGTTGGGTCAGGCTCACGGTCAGGATGTAGGCTAGCCACCAATTCTCGATACACTACGCGAATCGACTGAGTGCTCTTTAAACTGACGGCTTGTTCACGTGCTTGTTGAGCTTTTTGTTTAGCCGCTTGTTTGTAGGCGACCCGCTGCTCAGCCGCGGCTTGTTGGGCGGCTTCAAATGCATTGTAATCGTCATTTTCAACATTCGCGGCAGGTGTTTTCTTAGGCTTAGCCACTTGAGTTTTACTAGGCTGAAATACATGGCGCTGCTGGATAGTTTCAATCACTGGCTCAGGAATCACCGTCAGCACTTGTTCACAGAGTAGTCGAATGAGCTGACTGAGCTTGGTGGTTTGTTGTGGGCTGAAGCGCTCGTGATGTAAGTGCTCATCCATTAGTTGCACTAAAATGGCCTGCTGCTCGGCATAGCGGCGGCGCAGAGGCAGATATTTGGCTAAAACTTCGCGTTGATGCAAATCGGCCAGGGCTTGCCAGTCAGCTAGGCGTTTTTTTTCAAGTGCAATCGCTGCTAAGAGTTGCTCAAACGCCTGCTGCTCAGGTGTTGCGATGTGAAATAAAGAGTCGATAAGATCAAGCGAGGATTTCATAGCCGCAAGTTTAAGCTGGTTTAGTAGTTTTAAGCAGTTGCCGCCCTAAAGTATAAGGCATTAATTGCGCCATGTTCCGTACATCATCAATGCCGCGATGGTGCGTACCAAGCAGCTCTAAACCAGCCATTTTGAGTGCGCCATCCATCCCATACCGCTTCGGTAAATTTTGTGAGTCAGTGAATTGGCGTTTGATATTCAAATGCGGTGCAGCCAAAGGAAAGGCGAGTTGATGATAAGCACAGTCTTGTGCAAGCTGCGTTTTATCATAATCACCCCAAGAGCAGAATAGCAGCCGTGAATAAGGTGCAAGCCATGTTTGAAAGGCTTGAATTGCTTCTGGAAAATTAGGTGCAGTATCCACATCGCTTTGCTGAATCGTGGTGAGTTGTGTGCAAAAAGCTGTGAGTTTGGGGTGGCGTACTGGATGAATAAAAGTATTAAATTCATCCAGCGTCCGGAGGCTGTTGGCATCCAGCAGCACCGCACCAATTTCAATGATTTCCATTTCATGGCGCGGAATTAGGTTTGGGTTGGCACCATTGCGGTCGCAACAAGTGGCTTCTAGGTCGACAATTAAATAATGGTCGAAGTCAGTTAGGTTCATCAGTTATTCTCTTTAAAGTTATTTTAAGGGGCTTGCGTCAAGTTTAGCCGAAATAGCCATTGCTCTTAGCGGGTTAGCTCTGCAAAATTTATTATTTGTTGCTTGATTGAAGGTTCATTATGCCGATTCTCACTCCTGCTACTGCTATGCCTTGGACAGTTGCTGGTGCTTTTAAAATGCGCCCTGGTTTATCCCGTCTTGAAGCGGATACGGTTAGTGTATTTTTACGAGATGAGCTTGCTCCTCAATATACTCAACGTAAACAGCAATTATTAACTGAGGATCGGCAACGGGCTTTACTAGGTGAGGCTGACACGCAGGTTCTAGCGGAAATTGCTAACCGCTATCAACAGCAGACCGATATAAGGCTGGCTGCCAACGCTGAAGCGCTTACCTTAGGGATGCAAGAAGACTTTGTGATTCTACATGATGAAGCAATCGGCACTGAATGGGAAATGCGTACCCGTTTTTTATCTGTGTGTTTTCCTTCCAATTGGAATCCGAGTGAAAAGCTGGGTTTAAATTTTCACGCGATTCATAGCCCTGTTGCTGATAATGCAATGCTACAAGCCGGTGCCAAAGGCATTGTTGATTTAGCCTTTCGTAAACATACGATGGTACGCCATGTCTGGCTTTTAACACCCAATAGTGATCTACCTGCGCATCCGCTCTATCGCCCGCGTCTGTGGGCAGATGCTTTGCAACAGGCGGGTGAGGGGTCTTTGTTAGATCAGCTTTATTTTCGGGTTGAGCGTCAGACTACTTTACCTTTGCCAGAGCTGAAGCGTGGCGTGTTCTTTATTCGGGTGATGCTAGCACCCTTAAGTGCAGTATTAAGAGTCGAGCCTGAACGAGCTAAGCAATTAGCTGAGGCTTTGCGTTCAATGAGTGAAAGTATTGTGGAATATCGGGGGATGACGGCTGCACTCCCACGAGTTTTACAGGAGTTGGATCAGTTCAATTAAAGTACTAAAGCCTAGAAGCAAGTTCTAGGCTTCAAGCTAAATTTTAGCTAAGGACAAGCGCGTGAATGCCAATGGCCACGCTTAATTTCACCCATACAGCCATTGATAATCGCAAAGGTCGTGGCAGCACATTGGCCTTCGTTCGCGCGTGGATTACGGTCTTTGGCTAGGCAAACTTGGCTACTACATTGTTTGCCATCAGTGCATAAGCGCCCTGCATCTTTATAACTGAGATTGCAACCTTTTACTCCACGACTAATAAACTCCCATTTCCCACCTTGCGCTTGGCATTTTTGCTGCTCATTGACCACGGGTGGTTTAGGTGGAGTGGGTGGATTGGGTGTTGTAGCTGGTACTCCCTCTAATTTTAGATTAAAGCGATTTGTGAGTGGTGTGTCTAAGCCACCTTTTAGTGCTTGCTGGCAGATGTTGGGCGTAGGATTAGCGAGTGGATTAGTACTAAGGAAAATAGGGATTGGGCGAGTATCGAGGGTAGTCTTGCGCCTTAAATGCTGCAGTGCATTGGGATCATTTTTCGTAAGCTCCGCAATTTCTGCTTTATTCCAAGGTCGGCTAACCGTCACAAGGCGCGGATAGCTGGGAATCACTAAACGGTAATAGCCATTTACATTGCTAGTCGCAGTTGCTTGTAATTTAGTGTCGCAATTATAGAAATAAGCCTTTACCGCAGCGCCTGCTACAGGCTTGCCGTCTTGTAAAACTTGCCCAGCAATTTCTAAATTCTTCAAGGGTTCAGGTGGAGCGGCAGGTACAGCTAAAGCAGTTTCAGTCGCCAAACCTAAGGCTAATAGTAAAAATCCATAGAACTTTAAACGCATAATAGGTCCTTAATGATTAAACGGCAGCAGTTTCTACAAAACCTTACTAAAGGTAAAGACATAGGGTTTTAGCTTAAATTCCTAAGAGCAAGTGTTTTAATCAGGAGGGCAAAATGAAACGGAGTTTATTCATGCTGAGTAGCTGCTTGCTTAGCTTTAGTGTTACCAGTGTGCAGGCTTTTACTGGCCCAGCAACCTATGCGGTGGTTTGGGTAAAAAGTGAAGATAGTTTGCGCTTAAGAGCAGGGCCAGCAAGCAGTTATAAGGTTCTGAAAAATATTCCCTTCAATGCGATTAAGGTAAAAAATCTAGGCAGTCGCACGGCGAGCGGCTGGTGCAAGGTTCAGTATCTTGGTGTGAAGGGCTGGTCATTTTGTAAATATTTGAGTGAATCTTCAGGAGCGCGGTATTACTCCTCGCATGGTTACGCAGGCTCTTTGCCGTTCTATCAGCAGGCCAGCAGCAAAAGCACAGTAGCGGGGAGTTTGCCTGAATATGCAACGGGCATTGAAGGCTTAGATGCTTGTATAAGCACTTGGTGCCGAATTCGCTACGATGGCAAGTTAGGCTGGGTACAACGCAAATATTTGGCGAGCTGGCAGTTTTAGTATATCTAAATAGATAGTTTTAAAATTTTTAAGATATTAAAAACTACAATCGCATGTTTGTTTGTAGAGGCTATTAGTTTGTAAAACAAAAGCTTAGTTAAGTTGGCACATTGCCTGCAATCTAGTTATCAAACTTAATTCAAGGAGATAACAAGTATGACCACGACAGGCAACTACGAAGTCTTATTCGAACAAGGTAAAGCACCGATTAAAGCATGGACTAAAGGTGTGTCTTTTGATGCTCACTCCAAGCAGCAGTTAAAAAATATTGCCTCCATGCCTTTCATTCATAAATGGGTTGCAGCGATGCCCGATGTGCATTTAGGGAAAGGGGCTACGATTGGTAGTGTGATTCCAACTATTGGTGCAGTGATTCCAGCGGCCGTGGGTGTGGATTTAGGTTGTGGGATGATGGCGGCGAAAACCACCTTGAAAGCTGATGATTTGCCGGATTCCTTGAGGTTAATGCGTGCAGCGATTGAGAAGGCCGTGCCGCATGGTTTGACCTTTGGAAATCGCGATAAAGGGAGCTGGACAGATGCGCCGTCGGAAGCTTTGGCGAAGTGGTTGCCTTTAAGTGAGGGTTTTAAAAAGCTGTGCGAAAAGTATCCTTGGTTGGAAAAGAGCAATCACTTGGCGCATTTGGGGACTTTGGGTTCGGGGAATCATTTTATCGAAGTGTGTATTGATGAAGCCGATTGTGTGTGGGTGATGCTACATAGTGGGTCACGCGGGGTCGGTAACAAAATCGGGTCGCATTTTATTGCGCAGGCGAAAAAGGATATGGAGCGTTGGTTTATCAGTTTGCCGGATAAGGATTTGGCCTATATCCCCGAAGGTTCGGATCATTTCCGTGATTATGTGGAAGCAGTGGCATGGGCGCAGGATTTTGCACAGGCTAATCGTGAAGTGATGATGGCGCGTACTTTACAGGCGATGCGTGAAGTGTTGCCAATGCCATTTTCTGCGGATGTGGAGGCAGTGAATTGCCACCATAACTACATCAGTAAAGAACATCACTATGGGCAGGATGTGTGGGTGACGCGAAAGGGTGCAGTGAGTGCGCGCAAAGGCGAGATGGGGATTATTCCGGGCAGCATGGGCGCGCGTTCGTACATTGTGCGCGGATTGGGAAATGAAGAAAGCTTTTGCAGCTGTAGTCATGGTGCAGGGCGCGTGATGTCACGTACTGAGGCAAAAAAACGGGTATCGATGAAAGAACATGTGAAAGCTGTTCAAGGCGTGGAATGCCGTAAAGATGCTGATGTGCTTGATGAAACACCAGCCGCGTATAAAAACATCGAAGCGGTGATGAAAGCGCAAGAGGATTTAGTGGAAATTATGCATACCTTGAAACAGGTTTTGTGTGTGAAGGGGTAGCAGTAAATTTGCTGCTTTCTTTTTTATTAAACTATAAGTGAAGGTGTTATGAGCGTTCGTATTGAACACCATATTGATGCCAGTGAACCCCAGCCAGATGGGAGTTATAGTTTTTACTATGAATACGATCTGTACTATTTTGACAATAATAGTGAGTCTATTTTGGTGGCTAGAAGTTATATGAATACCCCAACAGAGGTTTCGTTTTTAAGTAAAAGTAAATCTACCGTTGATGGGGAGGAAATAGAGTTTCTGTCAGAAAGCGATTTTAAAACTCCTCTATTGATAGAGGCTATTCAATATTTACGTGATCTAGGTAAGACCCAATGTAAATGGTTAAAGAAAAATAGCCGAAAAGGTTATGTGAAGTGCCCCATTTGTTGAGCTAACCTCGAACGGGGATGCTGGCGATAATCGGTGTGCCACTGCCTAAAACGATAAGTACGGCAGACGAGTAAAATCGCAGTCAACTAAGCAGAATAGCTCGCAGGGTTGCGGATGCAGGTTGAAAGCTCCAAGGGGTTGAGACTGGCGCGCGTTTTCCAAGAGCGTTCTGGCTAGGAGTAATGCCCTAGTTTTGGCTGTTCGCGGGTTCGAATCCCGTCATCTCCACCATTAAGCAGAGTTTATGAATATCTTGAAAAAAATGTGCGTATGCAGTGTTCAATTCATGGCTAAAATAAGCTTATATTAACGAAGGACTAAAAGATCAAAAATCTACAGTGTTTTTTAATAATTTCGTACATTAAAAAATATAAATTATATGAATTAATATAGTAATTTGGTTAAATTTTTTGCCACATTATAAGGCTAATGACTGTTTTTATATCGAAATTTGCCTATAATATAAGCATATTCATGCTGATATATGCTACTTAACCCTATCTATTTATTGTTTTTTAGTCTATTTCTATATTAGACTCTAAAGTTTGTTAAAAAATTCAGATAAAAGCTCTTGAGGGTGTCGCTTTTTGATCATGTTTATTCATATTATAGTTTAATCCATGTCTTTTATTTCATTACTTGAATATCTAATAAGTAAGTATTTGTGGAAAATTTTTATAATTGACTAGGATTGCTTTACTCTTTTTTCTCTTAGTATTTGTGGGTTCGCTCAAGGCTGAAGGTTTGCCTGTCGTTTTGGATCAGCAAGTGGAAACAATTCCGGTTTTACCCGTACTGGAGGTCTTAGAGGATAAGAGCGCTTACTTAAATCTAAAAGATGTAGCCAACAATCATACGGAGTTTGCATCGGATTGGCATAGACCTACAAAAGTAGGCTATAGCTTGTCGGCTTGGTGGTTGCGTTTTGATGTGATTAACCAAAACTCCAATAACCTCGATTGGTATTTGCGCTTACAAGATATAGATAAAGACTCTGTTCAGCTTTATATTCTTCCAAGTAAGAACACGATAGCGACTGAAGCTATCAAAACTATTCCAATTATATCTGAATTAAGACGTGCAAGTTTTCGCTTAGAGCTTCCTGTAGCTGTTCAATACTCCGTCTATTTACGTATTCATAACTCGAATCGCCCTCTAGTTTTCAAGCCTGAGCTATTAAGTGCTGATAGTCTACTCAAAGGGGTTGTTAGTGATCATATATTATACGCCTTAGTTCTAGGTGGAATGCTAATTATGTCAGTCTATAATTTGCTGACTTTTTTTAGCTTAAAAGAAAGAAGTTACTTAAGTTTAACCATTTTTATCTTTGCTACTTTTATTAGTTTAGGTCATGAAAGTGGCCTGCTAAGTTTATTTATTCCCAATTTAAACATTAGCTACATTCATATGGTGTTTTATATGCTATCTGTGGTTAGTGGAAATAGCTTTTTTTATTATATACTGTATATAGCAGAGCGACTGCCGGTTTGGGCTAATTTATTTAGAATCCATTTTTGGCTATCTTTTTTAATAATGCTGATTATTTATTTGCTTCCATTTCAGTTCTTTTTCCCCTCGTTTTTTGGATTGGTTTTATTACTATTAGTTGCCCCAGTTGTGTGGATTCTATATAAAAATCAACTCCCAGAAGCTATGACTTTTGTGTGGGCCTTTAGTGTGATTTTAATTTCATGTATGCCTAGTTTCTTGTTTGGCATTGGGGTTTTGACTGAGGATCGAGTAGCTCTGAATATTTCAATGTTTGGGTTTTTATTATTTATAGTGCTTCTTTCTATCAGTCAAAGTACACGTACCCGTGAGTTGCGTGATCAGGCTCAGCAAAGTGAGGCTGCGAATAAGGCTAAAGATGCGCTCTTAATGACCATGAGCCATGAGCTGCGTACACCCATGCATGCAGTCGTGAGTAGCGGGACTTTATTGCGCCAAACTCAACTAACAGTGCAGCAAAGTGATTATGTGGCTAAGTTGCAAGCTTCTGCGCAACACATGTTGAGTCTAATTAATAATATATTAGACGTTTCACGGATGACTCATGTGCAACCAGAGGTGAAGGTACAACCCTTCAGCCTGCAAGCAGTTTTAGAAAATCTCGAGAAATTATTAGGTGATCAAGCACGGCATAAGGGCTTAAAGTTTGACCTTGTGAGCGAATATCCAACCCATATTATTTTGATGGGGGATTCTATGCGTCTTTCGCAAGTTTTATTGAATTTACTAGATAATGCCGTTAAATTTACGGATGTAGGTTCAGTAAGTTTAATTATTAAACCCATTGGAAAGTGGTTGAATAAAATAGAATTGGGTTTTAATGTAGCTGATACGGGTTTAGGATTATCACTTAAAGAGCAAGAGCGTTTATTTGAGCCATTTTTTCAAGCTAATTCTACTATTAATCGCCGCTACAAAGGTACGGGTTTAGGGCTAACTATTAGTTACAACTTAGTTAAGCATTTAGGTGGGCAACTGTCTGTCAAAAGTCGACCAGCCCAGGGTTCAAGTTTTTTCTTTAAACTTAGCTTTACTATTGCAGAGCAACAAGCAGAAACTGCTGATACTCAAATATCTGTCACTACCAAGCATCACTATCAAAATAA
Organism: uncultured Thiothrix sp.; assembly: GCF_937876535.1. Lineage (GTDB taxonomy): Bacteria > Pseudomonadota > Gammaproteobacteria > Thiotrichales > Thiotrichaceae > Thiolinea. The sequence continues at coordinate 81,267 of NZ_CALFHZ010000007.1, read as the reverse complement.
GATGGTGTTATTAGTTGATGATGACCCCCTAAATCAGTTTTTCGGTCAAGAGTTGCTTAATGCTTTGGGTGTTAAAGTTAAGGTAGCAGCAAGTGGGGAGAGTACTTTGGTGAAGCTCCAAGCGGACGCTTATGATTTGATTTTTATGGATGTGAGCATGCCTGATTTGGATGGTTATCAAACTACCCAGTTGATTCGTAGTCAGTTAGGTCTACATACTTTACCGATTGTTGCTTTAACTGCACATGCCATAGCAGGGGAGCGTGAGCGTTGTTTAGCTGCAGGGATGAATGATTATTTAGCCAAGCCTTTTAGCATTCAGGAGTTAGAGGCAATGTTGGCAAGATGGTTGCACGATAAAGATAGTTAGCTATTTTTATTGATAGAGTTGTTATGTTTTTTAACTGAGTAGTTATTATTTTAAAAAATAAAATTCAGTTTTTTCAATATGTTATTTATTCAACGTGCACATGGCACGTCTCCTGCAATACTTCTAATATCTGAACTTCAACTGGCACTTGCGGACTAGGTTCAAAACCCTAGCTGACGCAGCCGCCTCTGGTGAGTGTGCGTATCGGTGCAGTATGAAACAGATGTGCGACTGTAGCTCAGTGGTAGAGCCTCCGATTTGAATCGGAAGGTCATTGGTTCGACTCCAATCAGTTGCACCATGCTATAGCTCACTGGTAGAGCACTTGACTATTAATCAAGCGGTGATTGGTTCAACTCCAATTAGCAACTTACCCTGAAACGGTAATAATCGCCCGTAAGGGCATACAAACGGCAAACCTCCACGCTCGCTGTGGCGGTATCTTCGGATACCAAAATACTGAGCACCACTTCGCTGGCCTGAGTGCTGGGTAGGTCGATGGCGAGCTTTGTAACGCAGCGAGTTTCGACTCCAAGCAACGCAGCGTTTCCCCATTGATCCAAAGCACTTAGCCCGTCGCGGTGGGGAGGAATGCCAACTTATTGATAAAGGACAACACCATGTTATTTAAAAAAACCGTCATCATTCCAGAAGCAAATCGCGGGCTGTTGTTCAAAAACGAGCAGTTCGTCAAAGTTTTAAAGGCTGGCAAACATGATTTCTGGGAATTAACCGATACTTACAAAGTCCAGATCATAAGCACCTTGGGGGCTGTGAGTAATCCGGTGTTAGAACAGGTTTTGACGCTTGCCGATACTTATCCAGAACAGTTTGCCAATGATATTCAACGTTGGGAAACCGGCGAGCAAGAAGTTGGTTTGGTCTATCAAGATAATGTGCTGAAAGATATTAAAGCACCCGCACAGCGTGGCGCGTATTGGCGTGGACAACGGGCGATTGACGTGCGCAAAGTCAATATTGCGGATGACATTCGTGTGCCTAAACAGTTAGCGAATATCTTGGTCAATGTGAAAGAAGCTGCTTTGCGCAATGTGGCTCTCTATTCGGTAGCAGTCAGTCAGATTCCTGAAGGGCATATTGGTTTCTTAGAAATTGATGCTGAACAACGCGAAACTTTGACGGCAGGTTCGTATGCGTGGTGGCAGTTTAACCACAGTATCAAAGTCACTCAGATGGATATGCGTTTGCAAAACATGGAAGTGAATGGGCAGGAAATCTTGACCAAAGACCGTGTGGGTTTGCGCATTAATTTGTCGGCGTTATGGCAAGTAAAAGATGCAGCCTTGGTAAAAGCGAGTCTTGCGGATCACAAAGATTATTTGTATCGCGAGTTGCAATTAGCCTTGCGCACGGTGGTTTCTACTCAGACTTTGGATGAATTATTAGCCGATAAAAATCTGTTAAATCAAACCATTCAAAGCCTTGTTGCGGAAAAAGCAGCAGCCTATGGGCTGGAATTGAAAACTGTTGGTGCTCGTGACATTGTGTTGCCGGGTGAAATGAAAGCGATTTTGGCGCAAGTCGTGGAGGCGGAGAAAAAGGCCGAAGCCAATTTAATCCGTCGTCGCGAAGAAACGCAAGAAACCCGTTCATTGCACAATACTGCAAAAGTGATGGAGGGTAACCCTGTGTTATTGCGCTTAAAAGAACTGGAGATTTTGGAAAAAATCACCGGACGCATCCAGAACTTAAATGTGTATGGCGGCTTGGATAGCGTAATGAATGATATGGTGAGATTGACTGAGCGTACCAAAAACCCTTAATCCGAGCTTTAGGGTAAATGAATCAGTGGTAAGCTCAACTGCTTCTATCCCAATAGTTTTTAAATCATGATTTAGTGGACTAGTAGCAAGTATTTACCTTGCTACTTTGGGGTAATTAACTTTTAACTCTAGGATTTAGTTAACGCAAGGCAAACTCTTCCTGATGAAAGTCGTTAGGATTTAACCCAGCTTTAATTAAGTCAGTTTTTAGCTTGGCTCCAAAGGTACTGGGGCCACAGAACCATACACTCGCATTTTGCCAATCAGGTACCGCCGCTTGAATTTTTTCAGCGGTCAAATAACCATCTTTCGCGTCTATGAGCAGATGCAAATCGATTTGAGCCGCTGCGGTGTCAGCCTTGAGTTTGCTTAAAGCAAGCTCACTGACTTCTTTAGTGGTATGGAAAAAATCAATTTCTTTGCCATCCGGTTCAGTGGCTAAATGCCGCATCTGTGCAATAAAGGGGGTAATGCCAATGCCTGCACCAATCCAAATTTGGCGCGATTTATTGTCCTCAAAATCAAAGCGACCATAAGGGCCTTCTAAAGTAACCGTTTGCCCGACGCTCAGTTGCTCACTCAAGGTTTTAGTGTGATCGCCTAGTTCCTTAATCACAAACTTAATATGCTTATCCGCTGGATTCCAAGCGGAGGCAATGGTGTAGGGATGTGCGCCTTCAGTCGTTTTAGAAGTAGCGAAAGCGAATTGGCCAGCTTTATGCCCTTGCCACGCATCTGCAGCCAACACATCAATCTCTAAAACTTTTAGCTCAGGATAATACTGTAAGGATTCAATCGTTGCTGCGGCTTGACGCTTTTTGCCGACCTGCTTAAATAAAACTAAGAAAGCCGCCACGCTACCTAACACTAATAAGACTGCCATGATCCAACCAATCGGCTGTCCCCAATATTGGTTTTTAATTAAAATCACGCTGTGATATGCCAATAATAAATAAGCAATGGCTAAGAATTTGTGGGTCTTTTTAAATAAGTGATAGGGAAAGCGTTTAATCAGCGCTAACGCAATAAGAAGAACAGCTACATAAAAAGTCCATTCACCAATGGTTTCTGCCAAGCCACGTTGGCTACGAAAAAAGCTTTCAAGAGTGCTTAGAGTTTGGCCTGCATCACCACCCGGACGCCGTTCTGGACGACTTAACCAGCCCCAACCAACCATCCATTTAGTCCCTTTAGCAAACCACCAATGTAGAACTGCTAAAGTTAAAGCTGAAATCCCTAACCATTTGTGCAAGCGATACATCTTATCAAGGCCATTGAAAAAGTTCTCCATGAATACTGGACGTACAGCTAGGATCATGGAAACACTCATAGCAGCAATCGCGATAATGCCGCTGTATTGAATAAATACATCGCGAAAAGCGAAATAAGTAATTGGACTATTTAAAGGTGGCGTGGCAAATAACCAAGCTATACTCAAGCCTAATAATAAAACCCAGAGGGTAATTTTAACATTCTTCATTCTGCTCAACTCAGTAATAAATAAAAAGGGGTTGCTAAAATTTAGCGAATTGACTTGAGTATAGTGGAGGACTTAGGACAGTTTGCGGAGCAATTGTGGAGAAGTTTAGGAGAAATTCTGAGCAAGGTTTTAAGCAGCTAGTACAAGACCTACTGCCTAAAGGGGGTACTAAAGCGCAGTCTAAGCCAAGGCTTGCAATTGTTGTTTCCAAGTTGCTTTAGCCGCAGTGGGCAGGAAGCTCGCTTCAAAACTATTTTGGGCAAGCTGAATGGCTTGGGTTTTAGTCATTGATAAAGCATCGGCTACAGCAATAAAGTTCTCCGTCATATAGCCACCAAAATAGGCAGGATCATCTGAGTTGATGGTAACTTTTACCCCGCGCTCAAGTAGTTCTAAAATATTATGTTCACGCATATCTTTAAATACGCAAAGTTTAAGATTAGATAAGGGGCAGACCGTGAGTGGCATTTGCGTCTGAATCAGGTGCTCGACTAGCTGTGGATCTTCCACACAACGCACTCCATGATCAATGCGTTTAACCTTGAGCAACTCTATAGCTTGTTTAATGTAATCAGCAGGCCCTTCCTCGCCTGCATGCGCGACGGTTAACCAACCTTCAGCTCGAGCTTTGGCAAATACGCGCTCAAATAATTCAGGTGGGAAGCCTTTTTCCGAGCTGTCCAAGCCGACTGCGATAATTTTATCTTTATACGGCAAGGCTTGTTCTAGTGTGGTCAACGCGGCAGTTTCCGGTAAGTGCCGCAAAAAGCACATAATCAGATAGCTGCTAATACCAAATTTTGTTTTAGCATCTTGGAGTGCTTGATGAATCCCATTGATGACTGTGCCAAACGGAATTCCACGGTCTGTATGAGTTTGCGGATCAAAGAAAGGCTCAACATGACGCACATTTTGTTGATAACAGCGCTCTAAATAAGCCCAAGTCAGATCATAAAAATCTTGCTCAGTTTGTAGAACATTCGCGCCTTGATAATAAATGTCTAAAAAATCCTGCAAATTACTAAATTCGTAAGCGGCTCGAATCGCTTCGATTGAGTCAAAAGGTAAGGTGATTTGATTACGTTGTGCGAGTTTAAACATCAATTCAGGCTCTAGGCTACCTTCAAGATGCAAATGTAGCTCGGCTTTCGGCAGCTGATTGAGAAAGTGGTGAAACTCAGGCATAACAATGACCCCTAGCAAGTGGCTAAAAGACTAAAATAATGTAAATTTATGTACTTAGCGATTAGCCAATTGAGATTTAAGTTAAACAATTTGTTTAAGTCACTAATTATAAAATAAAGAAAAGATAAAATGATGAATGAAAAAGAAAAAATTCGTAAAGGTAAATTCTTGAGTCTAATATTACGCCATCAACCAGAGACGATAGGCTTAAGTTTAGATGAGGCCGGTTGGGCTTCAGTGGATGAGTTATTGAGTCAATTAGCAGCGCACAAAAAGCCTTTAACGCGCGCTGAGCTGGATGAGATCGTATTGACTAATGACAAACAGCGCTATAGCTTCAGTGTGGATGGTAAGCAAATCCGTGCTAACCAAGGTCATTCTTTAAAAACAATAGAGTTAGGTTTAGAACCTATGCAGCCGCCTGAGGTTTTGTATCATGGTACGGCAAGTCGGTTTGTACACTCAATTCTAAAACAAGGCTTAAAAGCGCAATCGCGCCAGCATGTGCATTTATCCAAAGATACTGAAACAGCGACTAAAGTAGGGATGCGACATGGGATGCCCATTATTCTGTTAGTCGATGCACAACAAATGCAAGCTGATGGTTATCTCTTTTATTGTTCAGCTAATCATGTCTGGCTCACTGAAAAAGTCCCTGCAAAATATTTAAAAATCGTATAAAAAATAAGTTGATGAAGGAATTTTAAGCTGTATTCAGCCACGAGCACCTATAGCTATGCGAGCCTAGATTCGGGTAAGCTAGTTTGACTTGTAGCATTTGAACAACATGTGTTTGGAGACTCTCAATGACTGATAAACCGGCTAGTCGTATGCGGCTTTTGCAGTGGCTACTTGCAGGAGCTCTTTGCCTTAGCGCTTCCGTGCAGGCACGCAGCTTGCCGGAATTTACTGAGCTTGTGAAAACCAATGGACCCGCTGTGGTAAATATCACAACTAGTCATAAGCAAAAAGCAGCTCCTGAAGCGCCACCCGATAGTGCTCCGGGCTACGAAGAGCCTTTCGATGAACTAATGAAACGCTTTTTCGGTAATCCGAATGGCAATGGTGTACCGGAAGATTTTGGTGCAGATGCGCGAGGTTCAGGTTTTGTCTTATCAGCAGATGGCTACATTATTACCAATCATCATGTGGTTGATGGTGCAGATGAAATTTTGGTAAAGCTGAATGATCGGCGTGAGTTCACGGCTAAATTAATTGGTAGTGATAAGCGTAGTGATGTTGCCTTGTTAAAGATTGAAGCGATGAATCTACCTACTTTGAAAATCGGGGATTCTGGCACGATTGAAGTGGGTGAGTGGGTTTTGGCTATTGGTTCACCCTTTGGTTTTGAATCCAGTGCTACTTCGGGAATTGTGAGTGCGACTGGACGTAATTTGCCGACTGATACTTATGTGCCCTTTATCCAGACTGATGTGGCGATCAACCCGGGTAATTCAGGTGGGCCGCTCTTTAATTTAGATGGTGAGGTGGTTGGCGTGAACTCACAAATCTATAGCCGTTCTGGTGGATTTATGGGGGTGTCTTTTGCGATTCCCATCAATATTGTGATGGATGTGGTTTCTCAGCTCAAAACCAAAGGCAAAGTCTCACGGGGTTGGATTGGAGTATACATCCAAGAAGTCGATCAAAACCTAGCACAGTCTTTTGGTATGACCACACCGACTGGAGCTTTAGTAACTCAAGTCGTTCCTGAAGGGCCAGCCACTAATGTCATGCAGTTAGGCGATGTCATTATTGAATTGAATGGTAAACCTGTGGCTAATGCAGGGAGTTTACCTGCCATGGTTGGTACAGTCGCTCCGGGTGAAACTGTGAAACTGACGGTGATTCGGAATCGTGAGCGTAAAGAGGTCGATTTAAAAATTGGTGAGTTACCTGGTGAAGAAGGGGCTGCCCAAGCTGAGCCTGAAGAAGCTAGCCCAGATAATCCTGTGGGTATAGAAGTCTTAGGCATGCAGTTGACACCCATTGATGACACAATTCGTGAGGCTTTAGGCCTAGCAATGGGAGGGGTTTTAGTTGAAAAAGTAAGCGGCGATCCTGCCCAACGTGCAGGCATTGCGGCAGGTGATGTAGTTACTATATTGGATGGCAAACCGGTGAGTTCACCTGAAGAAGTTAAGAAAATTCTTAGTGAGATTGATAAGGGTAAAACCATTGCAGTATTAGTCTATCGCGAAGGTGCTGCACGTTTTCTGGCTATGAAAGTTGAATAGACAGGCAAAAAAATCCCTAACCGTGTATTATCGCCTCGGCTGTCATTTGTGTGATGCAATGATAGCCGAGCTGCGTTATTTGCAGCACGAATTAACATTTGAATTAGAATTAGTCGACATCGATAAAGATCCGGATTTACGCAAGCGTTATGACGTGGATGTGCCGGTGGTCACACTCGGCACTGAGGTCGTGTGTTTCCATTTTTTCGAAGAGGACATGGTGAGACAAGCATTACAAGATGGCTGAAGTAAACCCCAACATTCGGAATTTTTCCATTATTGCGCATATTGACCACGGTAAATCGACTCTTTCGGATCGCTTTATTCAATATTGTGGTGGCCTAGAAGAGCGCGAAATGGAAGCTCAAGTACTTGATTCCATGGATTTAGAACGTGAACGCGGCATTACGATTAAAGCACAAAGCGTTTCGCTCGATTATAAAGCACGTAATGGGCAAATCTATCAGCTCAATTTTATTGATACCCCCGGCCATGTGGACTTTTCTTATGAGGTATCACGCTCACTAGCGGCTTGCGATGGCGCTTTATTAGTGGTTGATGCCTCTCAAGGTGTAGAAGCGCAAAGCGTTGCCAATTGCTATACCGCGATTGAGCTGAATCTTGAGGTTGTGCCAGTCTTAAATAAAATCGACTTACCTTCGGCTGATCCCGATCGGGTTTGCCAAGAAATTGAAGATATTATTGGGATTGATGCGACCGAAGCAGTCCATGTCAGTGCAAAAACTGGCATTGGTATTGAGGATTTATTAGAGCAATTAGTTGAGCGGATTCCAGCGCCTGTGGGTAATCCAGACTCTCCTTTAAAAGCTTTAATCATTGATTCTTGGTTTGATAATTATCTTGGGGTTATTTCGCTCGTGCGGGTCGTTGACGGTGAAATTCGCAAGAAAATGAAAATTCGTGCGATGTCGACTGGACGTGATTTCCAAGTAGAGCAAGTCGGGGTTTTTACACCCAAACGCCTAGATAAAGATAGTTTGAAAGCGGGTGAAGTGGGTTTTGTCATCGCTGGTATTAAAGAGATTACAGCGGCACGCGTGGGTGATACTTTCACCGATGCGCAAAAACCTGCGGATAAACCGTTATCAGGTTTTAAAGAGATTCAGCCCCGCGTCTTCGCAGGTATTTTCCCCGTGGATGCCGATCAATATGAAAATCTGCGGGATGCTTTATCTAAGCTCCAATTAAATGACTCAGCGCTCTTTTATGAACCAGAAACCTCCCAAGCTTTAGGTTTTGGTTTCCGTTGTGGTTTCCTTGGCATGTTGCATATGGAAATCGTCCAAGAGCGCTTAGAACGTGAGTATGATTTAAACTTAATCACTACCGCACCCACGGTTATTTATGAAGTCTTATTAACGAATGGTGAAAAAGTTTTTGTTCATAATCCTTCAGAATTACCACCTTTAAATAAGATTGAAGAAATTCGCGAGCCTATTATTCGTGGCACAATTTTAGTTCCACAAGAGTATTTAGGGAATGTGATTACACTCTGTATTGATAAACGTGGTGTGCAAAGAAATATGCAATATATGGGGAATCAGGTGTCCCTCGTATTTGATTTACCTTTAGCTGAAGTGGTTTTGGATTTCTTTGATAAATTAAAGTCTGTGAGTCGTGGTTATGCTTCTTTCGATTATGCTTTAGATCGCTTTGAACCAGCACCGATGGTACGTGTCGATGTCTTAGTCAATGGCGATAAAGTGGATGCGCTGGCCATTATGGTACATCGGGATTTTGCTCAATCGCGTGGCCGGCAATTGGTAGAAAAGATGAAAGAATTAATTCCACGCCAAATGTATGAAGTCGCGATTCAAGCCGCGATTGGTAGTCAAATTATTGCCCGTAGCACTGTAAAGGCAATGCGTAAAGATGTATTAGCTAAGTGCTACGGGGGGGATGTCAGCCGGAAGCGTAAATTACTGGAAAAGCAGAAAGAAGGTAAAAAGCGCATGAAACAGGTGGGTAGTGTGGAGATTCCACAAGAAGCGTTTCTAGCCGTCCTACGCGTCAGTGATAAATAAGTTTAGTGATAATTAATAACGAAGAGTATTAAGAAGGAACAACCTACATGGATATGGACTTAGAGTTTTGGCTAGTGGTTGCTACCCTAGTAAGCGGTTTAATTTGGTTGTTATATAGCCTGTTTAATCGCAAGAAAAGTAAATTCGGTCGTCGTGTTGAGCCTTGGTATGTGGAATATGCGCGTTCTTTCTTTCCAGTACTCTTAATTGTTTTACTCTTACGCTCCTTTGTTGCTGAGCCTTTCCGGATTCCTTCGGGGTCGATGCTACCCACTTTAGAAATTGGTGATTTTATTCTGGTTAATAAATTTACCTATGGTATTCGTTTACCGGTGACACATACTAAAATTATTCCTTTGGGCGAGCCTAAAACAGGCGATGTGGTTGTGTTTCGCTTTCCCAATGATCCGAAAATTGATTTCATTAAACGCTTAGTAGGTATGCCGGGTGATGTAATTGCTTGGGATAATAAAGAGCTAAAAGTAAATGGAGTGCCAGTAGCCCGCCAAGAGCTGGGTGAATACGATGCCCATGATCAGCAAGGAGAAGTACACCCCACCCTTCGTCTAAAGGAAACGCTAGGTAAGGTAGATCATGATATTCTGATTTTGCCGGGCAGTTCAGGCCGTTCTGGTGAGCTGGTGGTACCTGAAGGGCATTATTTTGTCATGGGCGATAACCGTGATATGAGTAATGATAGCCGGATGTGGGGTCTAGTTCCGGAAGAAAATCTAGTTGGTAAGGCCATGTTAGTATGGATGCACTTTAACTGGGGTGGCGATGGTTTAAATTTCAAACGGATTGGCTTGATTGATTAAATCTCATTAAGCAAGACCTAGCCCGAACAAGAATAGTTAACAATAAATTTGGGTCAAAGCATGAAAACAAGAAAAAAACAGCGTGGTATGTCATTTCTAAGCTGGGTCAGTGTCCTAAGTATTGTGATTCTGGCTTTTGTCAGCGGCGTTAAATTAGTACCGGTGTATGTTGAGTTTTATAGCGTGCAATCTTTAATGAAAAAGATTGTAGAAGACCCAGCAATTAGTGCGACTAATACGCAGGGGCTACGTGGTAAATTAGATGATTATTTGAATATTAATGGTATGTATACCGTCAAACGCGAGTATTTTTCAGTGGAGGCTCAAGCTGACAATAAAAATGCAAAAGCTTTGGTGGTAAATTATGAAGTAAGAAAGCCTTGGCTAGGAAATATTGATTTTCTTATGACTTTCCATCATGCCGAGGCGTTAAAGGGGCAATAGGCTGTTTGGATAAGTTAAAGAAATTAATTTCGGTTGAGTTGATGGCGACTGACAATTTTGTACGCGCCATCACTCACCGTAGCGCAGATGGTAAACATAATGAGCGGTTGGAGTTTCTTGGTGATAGTGTGCTGGGGCTTATTATCACCACGGAGCTTTATCGGCGCATTCCCCGTGCGAGCGAAGGCTATCTAAGTCGTTTACGTGCCTCTTTGGTGAATGAAAATACCCTTGCAACTTTATCTGCAGGTTTAGGCTTAGGGGATTTTCTGCGTTTAGGGCAAGGTGAGTTAAAGAGTGGCGGCTTTCGACGTAAGTCGATTCTGGCTGATGCGTTAGAAGCACTGATTGGTTGTATTTACTTAGAGCAAGGAATCAGTGAAGCAGAACGCTTTGTGCTGCATATTTATCGCGATTTGCTCAATCAATTACCTACTGAAGATGATTTAAAAGACCCCAAAAGTCGTCTGCAAGAATATTTGCAATCGCGTGGCTATGACTTACCAAGCTATCAACTCACTCAGGTCGAGGGCGAAGCACACCGCCAAACATTTACCGCGGAGTGTAAAGTGCCTGCTTTAGATATTTGCACTACAGGTATTTCAGGTAGTCGGCGTAAAGCGGAACAGGATGCAGCAGCAAAAGCCTTTGAGCAGGTAATGAAGCATGTCTAAATATGGTGTTGTGGCAATCGCAGGTCGGCCAAATGTCGGCAAATCCACTTTAATGAATCATTTGGTGGGCTTTAAGGTCTCGGCTACTGCAAATAAACCCCAAACTACACGGCATAATATCCGTGGGATTTTGAGCGAAAACGACTGCCAAATTGTTTTTTTGGATACGCCTGGTATCCATCGTGCTTCTAAAAGCTTGTTAAATAAAACGATTAATCTCCAAGCTGTAGCAGCACTAGAAGATGTCGATGCGGTGATTATGCTTGTGGAGGCAGAGCGTTGGGTCGATGAGGACAGTTTGGTTTTAGAGCGTCTGCAGCATTTAACTTGCCCCATTTTTCTGGTTGCAAATAAAGTTGATCGAGTCAAGCAGAAGGTGGATTTGTTAGCTTGGTTACAAGAAGTCGCTACTAAACGCGAGTTTAAAGCGATTTTCCCCTTGTCTGCTACCAAAGCAATTAATACTGAAGCGCTAAAAAATGAGCTGATTGCACTTATGCCCGAGGGCGAGTGGAGTTATGCGGAAGATGATGTGACGGATCAATCGACGCGCTTCATTTGTGGGGAGTTAATCCGCGAACAGTTGATGACTTATTTGCATCAAGAGATTCCTTATTCCACTGCTGTCGAAGTAGAAAAGTTTGAGCCACGCGCTGAAATTACCGAAATTCACGCTTGCATTTGGGTCAGCCGAGAAAATCAAAAGGGTATTATTATTGGGCGCAAGGGCGAGACTCTAAAGCGGATTGGTAGTTCTGCACGAATTGCTTTAGAAGCCTTTTTAGAGCAAAAAGTCTTGCTGCGCTTATGGGTACGAGTGGAAGAAAACTGGGAAAATAGCCCACGTCATTTACAAGCTTTAGGGATTTCTTCCAATAGCTAATATGGATTCAATCAGCACACTCAATCGCCCACGCAAAGCTTGGTTAGCTTTTTTATTGGGTTTATTCTTGCCGGGTTTAGGGCAACTCTACAATGGACAAGTGAATCGAGCCGCTTGGTTTATGCTTGGCTCATGGTTGTTTGGGATTCCTTTAGTTGGCTTAATCGTGCCTTATTTACCCGATGATTGGACGGCTTCCGTCATGCTCGGTTCGATTGGTTTGGCGCTATTGATTTGGCTGATTAGTTGTATTGACGCGCTCTTGCAGGCTTTGAAATTATCCAATTACACACCTGCTAGCTGGCAAGGCGCGGGCACTTATCTGTTTCTTATTTTGCTAGTGACGGTTTGTTTATTTCCTTTGTTATCCCAGCAAGTACGCAAACATTGGGTTGAGCCGTTTCGGATTCCTTCGGCTAGCATGGAACCAGCCTTAATTGCAGGCGATTTTATCTATGCGGACAAACATTATAATTGTTTAGGTTGCGAGCCAGAAATTCAGCGTGGCGATATTATTACTTTCACTTACCCAAATAATCGCGCGATGGGTTACATCAAACGGGTCATTGGCTTACCAGGTGATCAAATTAAAATCCGTGGGCAAACCGTGACGGTCAACAATAAACCCCTAACGGTACAGCGTGCTCAGCAGAATGAGGCGATTGTGATTCAAGAGCGCTATGAAAAGAAACAATGGCCGGTTATTTGGAAGAATCCTCAAGCTGCCACACCCTTAGCGGATTTAACCGTACCTGCAGGGCAAGTCTTTGTGCTCGGGGATAATCGGAATAATAGTAATGATTCGCGCTATTTTGGTACCGTACCTTTAGCAGATATTACTGGACGCGCTCGCCAAGTTTGGTTCTCTTATAACCGTGAAGTCGGCGGCTTGCAGTGGGGGCGAGTCGGTTTAGTGCTGCATTAAGGAGTAAACGATGAATACGATGATGGCAACCATGCTAAACCATGCCTCTGTGCGTCAATTTACAGAGCAAGCTGTTTCTCAAGAAACTTTAGAAAATATAATCCGTTGTGGGCAAGCAGCGGCTTCGTCTAGTTTCATTCAAGCCGTATCTGTGATTCAGGTCACTCAAGCCGAAACAAGGGCACAAATCGCAGAATTAGCGGGTGGACAAACGTGGGTGGCTGTGGCTCCAGTTTTCTTAGTGTTTTGTGCAGATTTGCAGCGCGTGAATTATGCCTGTGTGAAAAATGAATTGGGTGCTTTAGAAGGTCATACCGAGCATTTTATTACCGCTACCGTTGATACCGCTTTAGTAGCGCAGAATGTCCTGCTCGCCGCTGAGTCTATGGGTTTAGGTGGCGTTTTCATTGGTGGGATTCGAAACAATCCACAGTTAGTCTGTGATCTATTAAAGCTACCTGAGCAGGTTTATCCAGTGTTTGGTATGTGCTTAGGTTGGCCAGTGCAAGCTAATGCCGTTAAACCACGCTTCCCAGTGCAAACTATCTTACATACTGATCACTATGATCTTAGCCAAGTAGCATCACAAGTTGATGCCTATGATCTACAAATGCAGGCTTATTATCAAACACGTGGCAGTAATCAACGCATTTCTAATTGGTCAGCACAAACTGCAGGCGCGGTGCAGAAAAAACAACGTCCGCATATGTTAAAATTTTTACAAGCTCGTGGCTTATTGCTACGTTAAAACCTTGATCAGTAGCAGCATTTATTTTTTTCATGATGTAAAATAATTCCACGCCGCATCAGGCAACAGCTTAAGGAAAAAGAATATGTCTGCTGTCTACACTACGCTTGCTATCGATATTGGTGGAACCAATATCCGTTTAGGCTTGTTAGGAACTGATTCACTACGCCCTAGTTATATTAAAACTTTTAAAATTAATCAGTTTGCAGGGTTAGCTGAAGTGATTGAGCTGTTCTTGAGTTCAGCACCGCCTCATCAAATCAAGCAAGCCGCCATTGATGTAGCGACTCCCGTCACACAAGATACGATTAAACTCACCAACCACGCTTGGACTTTTAGTATTCGTGAAATTCGCGAGCGCTTTGGTTTTGAGCGCTTAAAAGTGATTAATGACTTTACTGCGATGGCTTTATCGATTCCTCTATTAGACGCCAATGAGTTAAAACAAGTGGGTGGTGGGGCTGCTGATCCTGATGGAGCGATTGCTTTATTAGGTGCAGGTACAGGTTTAGGAGTATCCGGTTTAATTCGTTCTGCAGCAGGTTGGTATCCTTTATCAGGTGAAGGTGGGCATGTAACTTTAGGTGCACGCAACCCACGTGAGTTAGCCATCTTTGCGGCTTTCTGGGAAAAATACGGGCATATGTCAGCTGAGCGCTTGTTATCTGGTACGGGCTTAGAGGAGTTCTATCAAGTGATTTGTCGTTTGGATGGTAAAACGCCAGAGACGCTACAGCCTGCTGATATTTCTGGACGTGCCATTGCTAAAGTTTGTCCCGCTTGTATGGAAACCATGAACTTATTTTGTGAGTGGTTCGGAATTGTTGCAGGCAACCTAACTTTATCCTTGGGCGCGACGGGCGGAGTCTATATTGGTGGGGGGATTGTGCCTAATTTAGGTGATTATTTTATCCACTCTAGTTTTCGTGCTGCGTTTGAAACCAAAGGGCGCTTCACAGGTTTTATGCAAAAAGTACCTGTGTATATTATTGAGGCCGACAATCCAGCTTTACGCGGAGCGGCGGCCTCGCTTAATCAACGCTTTGATAAAATCGGGATTAGTTGTACCGCTTAGTGCGCACGCAGCGCATAAAACTCACGCACAAACTCAGCAAAACGACCTGCCTCCAAAGCAGTGCGGATACCTTGCATCAGTTCTTGGTAGTAATACAAATTATGAATGGTATTTAGACGTGCGCCGAGGATTTCGCCGCATTTGTCTAGATGACGTAAATAAGCGCGTGAGTAGTTTTGGCAAGTGTAACAAGCACATTGTTCATCAATCGGGCGGGTATCGTGTTGGTATTGGCTATTACGTAACTTCAATTGTCCGTAGCGAGTGAATAAAAAAGCATTGCGCGCATTCCTTGTGGGGATCACACAATCGAACATATCAATTCCGCGTAATACGCCTTCAACAATATCCTCAGGTTTACCTACGCCCATTAAATAATGTGGTTTATTCGCGGGTAAATGCGGCACAGTAGCTTCTAAAATCCGATCACGATCTTCTTTCGGTTCACCAACAGCTAAACCTCCCACGGCATAACCATCGAAATCAATCTTTTGTAGTTGTTCTGCAGAATGCAGACGTAAATCTTCATACACACCACCTTGTACGATCCCAAACAAGGCTGAAGGATTGCCGGTATGCGCTGCTTTGCTACGGGCTGCCCAACGCAGTGAAAGCTCCATCGATTGCTTGGCTTCCTCATGCGTTGCAGGGTAGGGAGTGCACTCGTCGAAAATCATCACAATATCCGAACCTAATTCACGCTGGACTTGCATCGAGGATTCAGGTGTCATCAGAATCGGGCTACCATTCACCGGCGATTGGAAGCGTACACCTTCCTCGCTGATTTTACGCATCGCAGCCAGCGAAAATACTTGGAAACCACCCGAGTCAGTGAGAATCGGTTTGTCCCAATGCATAAACTCATGTAAGTCACCATGCAAACGCACGATCTCGGTACCGGGGCGTAGCATGAGGTGGAAGGTATTACCCAGAATAATTTGCGCACCAATACCTTTAAGCTCTTCCGGAGTCATCGCTTTAACCGTGCCATAAGTACCTACTGGCATAAAGGCAGGGGTTTCGACTTCACCACGTGGGAAATTCAAACGACCACGACGGGCCATCCCTTCAGTTTTGAGTAGCTCAAACTGCATGTGCGACATAGGAATGCTTCCAATTAAAGGAGTTTGCGAAGCAGTGCATAATAACTGGAGTTGTGAGGGGATACCAAGTTTCTATGTTGGTGCTTGCTGTTTCTTACAAGTATTCGGAAATACCTGCATCAAAGACTCAATACGTATGATTATTTGTTCTCGCCCCTCTAGCTCAGCAGGAATTTCTTGGGCAAATGCAATGGGTAATTTACCCTTGCATTTGCCATCATCGGTTTCATATACGGATACGCCCATATCCAATAGCCAATCCGCTATTCTGATATTACCCAATTGCAAGGACTCTATCAGTGGTGTGGTATCAAGGATTCTGTAATTTAGTGCAGCTCCATGTTGAAGCAATACCTTTGCTGATTCTAGATCATCGTTTTGAATGGCTCGAAAAATCGGTACATGAGCAGTATCCACACCTTCATATAAACAAGAATCAAGATCCTTGGGTTTGGCCTCAATGCGGGTGAGCACATAGTCAAGCATCTCGCTATCACGATTATTCACCACACAAAACAAATTAGTTACATAATCAGGTATCGAATCAAATGAAGCACCTAAGGCCAACAGTTGCTCAGTAATTTTGATAACCAAGTCTCGATGTTCTGGTTTGGTAGGGTGGCCACCTTCAACTTCTGTTCCACAGAACAGCAGGTTAAGAAAATTATTAGAGTGATAATCCATGACTACTTTTTTAATACTCTCTTGATCGAGCCATTGGTTAATTTTTACATAGTCAAATTGCGCAAAGGCAAGACCAAAGCTGTCCCTCCAGCAACTATAAAACTTATCGCTATTGGGAGAGATTTGCTGGCACGGTGGCTGAGGAGCTTCAGATTTAGGGATTTGCTCGGCTTGAACCTGACAGCTCAGTAGTACAAAAATTATTGATGTTAGTAATAAACGCATAATACTTCCTCAGTTTGTCATTGAGACTAGCAACTGCACAGATAAGTTTCGCAAAAGCTAGCTAAACCATTAGAGATAGTAAGCCTATTTTCAATTGACAGTTTTCACTAGCTTCGGTGAGTATGCACTTAGGTAATCAATACCGCTGATGAGGAGAGAACACTATGCACGCAAGCACCTTGCGCCGATATTGTCAAAGGACTAATCCAATTCGCTCCTCAGAAACCACCGTGAATGTTTTAGCCCCCGGTGTTGTTAAGCAACACATCAGTTTAGGTGCAGAATGGCAACTCACACCAAAATCAAGCTTAATTGCTTCTTTCGTACATACCTTCGAAAATGAAACTAAAGGCGATACGACGGCGCCGCCCCAGGCATCCATTGCTTTAGATGCTTATAACTTAAAGATGAAACAGAAGGCTATTGGGGTTGCCTATAGTCAGCGGTTTTAAATTTTTCCCATCCCACCTTTTACACACGCTCATCGAGCGTGTGTTTCTAGCCAGTTATCCCAATTAGGTTTAGCAAATTTACTAAGGTTTGCTTATACCTTGCAGGATGAATCGAGGGATCTTGCGGCTACTAGCCACCTATTTACTAGCACAACCTATTCAAGCCAGTTTGCCAGCTTTTCCGGGTGCGGAAGGGGATGGTGCCGCTAGCTTAGGTGGGCGTGCTGGTAAAGTTTTAATCGTGGATCGTTTAGATGATCCTTGCCCGACCAAAGCTTGTACTACAGAAGATTTAGCTGATCCGAGTAAACTAGTCCCGGGCACTTTACGTTGGGCATTAATGCAACCCTATCCGCGCACAGTAGTATTTCGGGTTTCGGGTATTATTGAGCTATTGCCTGATAAAAACGTTTGGAATAAAAAAACTAAGCAAACGGATGTGCAGCGCTTAGCGAATATTCGTATTAAAAGTCCGTATTTAACTGTGGCTGGGCAAACCGCGCCTGCGGGTGGTATTACTATTAAAAACAATGGTATCACGCTTTTGACCCATGATGTCGTAATGCGCTATTTACGCTTTCGCACCGGGCGGCAACTTCCGGTTTTTGATGCACAGCAAACCCCTGAAACTTTCATGATTGAAAATAATGCTAGTGCAGTCATGATTGATCATTGCTCTTTTAGCTGGACACCCGCCGAAGGTTTGAGTGTGTATACAGGGGAGTTATGGGATGGCTCAAAAGGTACTGCCACTGATATTACGATTTCGTGGAATTTACTTGGTGAGGGCTTAGTCCGTCATGCGGATGGTAGAGGGCATCCAAGCTCTGCCTTTATGGCAGGTTATGATGGCGACCCTAAATATGCTGCGGAGCGCCTGAGCTTACATCACAATTTGTTTGTGCACACGCAAAAGCGTAATGGTGACTTATTAACCAAACAGGGGCAGTTTATTAATAATCTAGTCTATAACTGGCAATGGTTTCCAACCGTACTAGCAGGTGCAGTGCAAGCAGATGTGATTGGCAATACGTGGAAAGCCGGGCCGATTACTTTGGCCGATTATGACCAGCAACGTGGCGGTTTGCATTTAGTCCCCGCAGCTCGAATGCAAAAGCAAAAAGACCCTCAGGGTTGGTGGGATGGAGTACCTGGGGAGCCTTCTTTGTATTTGCAAGACAATCGCTATCTGCCTATGGGTGAGGCAAGTCAGGAACCCATTAATGTGCTCTGTTATTACCCAACACGTACAGCAGCCTGTAGCAAACAACTGCCAATGAGTTGGTGGCGTCTTAAAACTTTAAGTCCAAATGGGATTCCGATCACTACCCAAACTGCTTTGGACGCTGAAAGTCTAGTGCTGGATCAAGTTGGGGCTAATCAACGGATTAATAGTCTAGGGCAATGGGTAAAAAATCGTGATCCAGTTGATCAGCGCTATGTAGATGACTACCGTTCGAGTACTTATTTGAATAAAGCTTTTCCTTTTGCCGAGTCTGAAGTTGGAGGTTTTCCAGCCCCTATTGAGGGAGAGCCTTACCCTGATGCTGATAAAGATGGTATGTCGGATCGTTGGGAGCAACAGCAGGGTTTGAATCCTGCTGATGCGAGTGATGCTGCTAAGGAAGCGCCTAAAGCAGGCGGCTATACTTGGTTAGAGGTGTTTATGAACGGGATGGACTTAGATTAATGTTTAAACCTTCTCGATGACTTTTAGACAGCTCATCTACCCATAAAGCGGTGCCGCCAGCTACCCCTACTGGCATGGCTAAAAAGTTCAAAACAGGGATAGCCGTCATTAACGATAAAATCCACCCAAAACCTAAAGCGTGAGTTGGGTGTTTTTTAAGGGTTTGTAGTTCGTCTTTAAAATAAAGTTCGTGGTTGCCCATCGGATAGTCAGCATATTCAATCGCTAGCATCCACGCCCCAAAGATCGTCCAAGCAATCGGTGAAATCACATTCAGGCCCGGAATGAGGGTAAGCAGAATTAGTAAAATCCCCCATTTCGCCATATACCAAAGTTTGCTAGCTTCGCTACGGAAAGTGCGAGTAATTAAACCTGGAATCGACTTAAAACCTTGAAACTCTGTAACCGGCAAGCCATTCAGACGTTTTTCTATTTGCTCAGCGAGGAGTGAATTAAAGGGGGCTGAAATAATATTGGCAAGCATGGTGAAGGTGTAAAAGACTGCAAAGAAAATCACTACGATAAACAAAGGCCAGAGTAGCCATTCCAGCCAAGTTAGCCAACTAGGCAGTAAGTGTTCCATCCAGCGTTCGATTTGGCTGGATGCCAACCAAATACCGCCAGTAAAAATTAAAATATTGATTAATAAAGGTACTGCTACAAAAGGTCGAATTCCCTTTTGAGTAATCAGCGAAAACCCCTTTAGTACGTAACTCATGCCTTGAAATAAGCCAGTCATAATTGTCCTTGTTTTACGACAAACGCAGGAGTGCAGGTATAATAGTCGGTTTTAGCTTTGTCAATTTTAGGCGGAAACTATGCGTGTCTTAGGGATTGAAACCTCCTGTGATGAAACCGGCGTAGCGATTTATGACACCGAACAAGGTTTACTTGCGCATCGTTTATTTAGCCAAGTGAAAATGCATGCTGACTATGGTGGTGTAGTACCAGAGTTGGCTTCACGTGATCATATTCAACGGGTTTTACCATTGACTTATGAGGTATTAGCCGCGGCTGATTTAGAGCTAAAAGATTTAGAGGGTATTGCTTATACCTCAGGCCCCGGTTTGATTGGTGCTTTGATGGTAGGTGCTTCAGTAGCAAGGTCGTTGGCGTGGGGCTTAAACATCCCAGCGGTAGGTGTGCATCATATGGAAGGGCATTTACTCGCACCGATGCTAGAGCCTGAGCCACCCCAGCTACCTTTTGTAGCCTTGCTCGTATCCGGTGGGCACACCATGCTGGTCGATGTACCGCGGATTGGTGACTATCAGATTTTAGGTGAAAGTGTCGACGATGCTGCGGGTGAAGCCTTTGATAAAACTGCTAAGTTATTAGGTTTAGATTATCCGGGCGGCCCCTTGTTAGCCAAATTAGCCGAACAGGGTAGAGCTGGTATTTACAAATTCCCACGTCCAATGACCGACCGACCCGGCTGTGATTTTAGCTTTAGTGGCTTGAAGACTTTTAGCCTTACCACTTGGCAAAACTCTAAACAAACCGAACAGGATAAAGCGGATATTGCACAAGCTTTTGAAGAGGCTGTAGTAGAAACTTTGTTTATAAAGTGTAAGCGGGCTTTAGAGCAAACTGGGCGCAAAACTTTGGTGATTGCTGGTGGTGTGGGTGCGAATAAACGTTTACGCCAACGTTTAAAAGACCTGAAAGCGCAAGTGTATTTTCCGCGTTTAGAGTTCTGCACGGATAATGGAGCGATGATTGCCTACGCAGGTGCTTTGCGTTTACAAGCAGGTGCTGCTGAGCCGCCCGTCATTCAGCCACGTCCACGTTGGCCTTTGACCGAGTTACAGGCACTCGCTAGTTAAAAAAGAGAGGAGTACACTAGCGCCGCCACTTTTAAAGTTTTAGTTTTGAAGGATTGTAAGAGTTAACATGAGTGCTTTTTTGACTGAAAATGTGACGGCTGTGCGTCACTGGAATGAGTCATTGTTTTCTTTCCGCACCACCCGTGATCAAGCGTTTCGCTTTGTGAATGGTCAATTTGTCATGATTGGTTTGCAAGTTGAAGGCAAGCCTTTAATGCGTGCCTACAGTATTGCTAGCGCCAACCATGAAGACTATCTAGAGTTCTTCAGCATTAAAGTGCAGGATGGCCAGCTCACTTCGCGCTTGCAACATTTGCAAGTGGGCGATCCGGTTATGATCAGTAAAAAGCCCACTGGGACTTTAGTCCTACGCGACTTAAAACCAGGTAAGCGCTTATTTTTATTCGCCACCGGCACGGGCTTAGCACCTTTTATGAGCTTGGTACATGATCCTGATATGTATGAAGCCTTTGATAAAGTTATTCTCATGCACGGCGTGCGTTGGCAGAGTGAACTAGCCTATAAACATTATTTAGAAAACGAATTGCCGAATAATGAATTTTTAGGTGAATTAGTGCGTGAAAAGTTAGTTTACTATCCCGCTGTCACCCGTGAGCCGTTTGTGCATCATGGACGCTTGACCAATTTAATTCGTAGTGGTGAGTTGTTTAAGCATATTGGTCAAGAACCACTTAATCCTGAGTTTGATCGGGCGATGATTTGCGGTAGCCCCGCGATGCTGAACGATACCTCAACACTCTTAAATGAATATAATTTCCAGATTTCTCCACGCCAAGGTGAAGCAGGAGATTATGTGATTGAACGGGCGTTTGTAGAGAAGTAGGTTGCTTAGGTATAAACAGCAGTAACGGAGTGAGTTACTGCTGTTTTGTCTTTAACTTTACAACCAGCCCTTATGCTTAAAAAATAGATAAGGCGCGACTCCAGCAATCACCATCAAAGTAATCGCCCACGGATAACCCAATAGCCAATGTAGTTCTGGCATAGTATCAAAGTTCATTCCATACGTGCTTGCCACCAAAGTCGGTGGTAAAAACACCACGGCAGCAATTGAGAAAATCTTAATAATTTTGTTCTGCTTAATATTGATGAAGCCCTGTGTGGAGCTCATCAGGAAGTTAATTTTGTCGAACAAGAAAGTGGTATGCGACATCAAGCCTTCAATGTCATGCATAATTTCTCGCAAGGTTTCAGTAATTTCTGAGTTACCTTTTAAGTGGCGCAATAAAAAGGAAATATCCCGCTGAGTATCCATCAAACACAAGCGGATTTTTCCATTACTATCTTCGAGTTGGGCAAGATCACTAATGGATTTCTCTAAATCAGAATCCTCTTCTTCTAGCACTGAATGGCTAATATCTTCGAGTGCATGGTGAATATCTTCCAAATAGTCCGCGTGATTTTCGACTTTATGTTCAAACATTGTGACCAATAGTTCGGCTGCATTATTGCAGTGAATTTGTCCACGGCGGGCGCGTAAACGAAATAAGCGGAAGTCAGCCAGCTTTTCTTCACGAATCGTAATTAGGCGATTGTCTTGCAAAATAAAAGCCACTGACACGGTACTGTGGCGGCCATCTTCTTGATAAATAAACAAAGCATGTACATGGATACCTGACTGATCTACAAAGCAGCGAGCAGAGTATTCGATCTCTTCAACATCATCCGATTCAGGTAAATCGGTATGTAGGAGGGACTCTAACAATAAGCGTTCGTCGTCATCCGGATCACACATATCAACCCATTGCACTTCAGAGAGCTGGTTGCGTAGGCGCTCTGCTTCTACATTGGTTTTATGGAGTAGGCCATTCTCAATTTTAAATAGGCGTAACATGCTTGGCCTCCTTATAGGTCTAGAGTCAAGGGTGGGGAGTTGCGTGCAGAGTTTACCAGAAAGCAATGAGTCATAGGCAAACTAAGATTGCGCGCTAAGCCTATGACTCGCAGATGACAGTTTGGTTGCTAAACTGCGAACTTTTCTAGTTTACTCGATGCGATGCCAAGCTGCTTGTCTACCCTGCTTAGCGGCTTTGCGGTCTTGCCAAGTCCGAATAGTATTCAAAAGTGTATATTGCCAGCGATCAAATAGCGTTAAGCCTAAGCCTGGAAAAGGAATAAACGGATTGGTACGGCTCATCCCCCAAATCGCTAAGCGCGTACTCCCCGCATCCGCTTGACCGCGTCCATGGATGCCAAAGGTATTGCCGATTACTAAAGTATTTTTTCTCACCTTGAAAGCTTTCGGCTCTGGTAAACCTAAAGCCTCACGATCAGCAGGGCTAACACGAAATGATCCGCGTGCTGAATAAGAGTCAGGATGACGATAAGCTATTTGACTGGTTTGATATTCCCAGTGGAGCCGCTGGCGAGTCAGTTGATTCGAGCTAGGAATATAAGTAAAAGGCCCATTGTGCTCATCGACATCATCCAGAAATAACCAGAACTTCATCGTCGGGTGGAAGGTATCAGCATGCAACGATTTTTGTGGGTCACTGCCTGCATTCGCCACCCCATTACGCACTTGCTCAATATGAAAAAAAGGCATGCGTCGATGCCCTGCGGTATAACGTAATAGGCGCTTGAAAGCTTTATCGTTCAACAACTGCTGCGTATAAGGCAGCTTGGCTAAGGTCGCTGGGTCTAAGAGAATGCGATGATTTTGTGTATCCCCTTGTTGGCATTCACGTATTTCACCGTGGAAATTGCGGATCTCGGTTTCAATTTGCTGAAATAATTCAGCAGACACAAAATTTTCTTTAGCTACAAAACCGTTTTGTTGATAGCTCATTTGGTCGTCGGGATCAACCCCAAAGCTAAGCAACCACATTCTAAAGCGCATACTGATATGGGCGAGCACCACACGACTGATATGTAAACCCAATTTGTTTAGGGTAGGGCTACCAATAATCGGGTTGCCTTTAAAGGATTTAGCAGTGGTGAACAGTTGGAAAAACCAGTAAGGGCTATATAAGAGAGTTTTCATCATGCGGCTATCAGGTTATTATTGCGCTCCCAGTATTTACCGTAAGCATGCTGAAGATCAAGCCTATCTCGATTAGTCTATGCGACTACATTTGCCTATCTAGGATGGGAGCATTGTTGCTATTTGCAAGCTTCGTCACAATCACTCAAGCTTTTCCTCCCTTAGTTAAGCAGCTTACCACCGCCTTATTATTTCAAATGAAAGTTTCCCATGCTGGCTTGCACCACAGGCAGCATCGGTATCGTTCATTTGCCAAGCCCTGCTGCGCCACCATCGCTAGTTGGGTAGATCAGTTTTAAGCTTATCAGGAGCACCTGCCATGACCACTCGCCTAGACCTCGCTAATGCCATTCGCGTTCTCGCGATGGATGCTGTGCAACAAGCCAATTCCGGACATCCCGGCGCGCCAATGGGCATGGCCGATATTGCAGAAGTTCTTTTCAATGACTTCATGTCGCACAACCCACAAAATCCACACTGGCCGAATCGTGACCGTTTCGTTATGTCCAATGGACATGGTTCGATGCTGCCTTATGCAGTGCTACATTTAACTGGCTATGACCTACCGATTGAAGAAATTAAAAACTTCCGCCAGCTTCATTCCAAAACGCCTGGCCATCCAGAATATGGTTATACCCCTGGGATTGAAACCACGACCGGGCCTTTAGGTCAGGGAGTGAGTAATGCAGTCGGCATGGCTTTAGCCGAAAAAGTCTTAGCCGCGCAATTTAATAAAGACGGCCACAAAATTGTAGATCATTACACCTATGTGTTCTTAGGTGATGGCTGCTTAATGGAAGGTATTTCGCATGAAGTTTGCTCTTTAGCAGGTACTTTGAAATTAGGCAAATTGATCTGCTTCTATGACGATAATGGCATCTCGATTGATGGCGATGTGGTCGGTTGGTTCGCGGATGATACGCCCAAACGTTTTGAAGCTTATGGTTGGCATGTGATTCGCGATATTGATGGGCATGATGCTGATTCACTGCGGGTTGCTATTGCCGATGCCCGTATGGAGCGTGATCAACCTACGTTAATTTGCTGCAAAACAGTGATTGGTAAGGGCGCTCCGAATAAGCAAGGTGGGCATGATGTGCATGGTTCACCTTTAGGTAAAGATGAAATCGCTGCCGCACGAGTAGCGATGGGCTGGAAATCGGAGCCTTTTGTAATTCCGACTGAAATCTATGCGGGTTGGGATGCAAAAGAAAAAGGTGCTGCGGCTGAGCAAGCGTGGACAGAAAAATTTGCAGCCTATAAAACTGCTTATCCACAAGCAGCCGCTGAATTTGAGCGTCGGATTCAAGGTGATTTACCTGCTAATTGGGAAGAGAATGCGCAAAAAGCTATTGATGCGATTATTGCCAAAGCTGAATCACCAGCCACGCGGGTTGCATCTAAAAATGCTTTAGATGCGTTTGCACCTTTCTTACCCGAGTTTTTAGGTGGCTCTGCGGATTTAACCCCTTCCAACAATACTTTTAATAAGAGCAGCAAATACATCAACTCAAATCATGGTCCAAGCCAAGATTTTAGTGGTAATTATCTCTCTTATGGGGTGCGCGAGTTTGGGATGAGCGCGATTATGAATGGGATTGCCTTGCACGGTGGTTTCATTCCTTACGGAGCTACCTTCCTGATGTTCTCGGAGTATGCACGTAATGCTTTACGTATGGCGTCTTTGATGAAGATTCGCAATATCTTTGTCTATACCCATGATTCGATTGGTTTAGGTGAAGATGGTCCAACTCATCAAGGGGTGGAGCAGACAGCAACGCTGCGGATGATTCCACGCATGTCGGTATGGCGGCCTTGTGATGGCGTAGAAACGGCGATGGCTTGGAAAGCAGCCATTGAAAAGAAAACCGGGCCTACTAGTTTAATCCTAACCCGCCAAAATTTGCCTTTCCAAACCCGCTCTGCTGAGAAAGTCGCAAGCATCGCCAAGGGTGGCTATGTGTTAAAAGACTGTGAAGGGACGCCAGATGCGATTATTATAGCCACCGGCTCAGAAGTCGCACTGGCAATGGGCGCTGCTGAACAGCTTTCAGGTAAGAAAATTCGCGTCGTTTCAATCCCCTGTGTTGATGTATTCTTAGCGCAAGAGGCAGCTTATCGTGAAGCTGTTCTGCCGACTGCGGTTACAGCAAGAGTAGCGGTTGAAGCCGGCGTAACGGCAGGCTGGTATCAATTGGTAGGTTTACAAGGCAAAGTAGTGGGCTTAGATACTTTTGGTGAATCTGCGCCTGCGCCAGTGTTGTTTAAGCATTTTGGTTTTACGGTCGAAAATGTCAAAGCAGCCGTGGAAAGTCTTCTGTAAAGTTTGCGTGCTAGGAAAATTTTCAAGCAGGTTGCTGCTTAGCAGCCTGCGCTATGCTTTTTAAGGTTTAATAAATTTAGGAGTGAACTGATGACAATTAAAGTCGGTATCAATGGCTTTGGGCGGATTGGACGCATGGTATTTCGTGCGATTGCTAAAGATTTTCCTAATTTAGAAGTCGTAGCAATTAATGATCTGTTAGCGCCTGATTATTTAGCTTATATGCTGAAGTACGATTCCGTACACGGTCGTTTCAATGGCGATATTGCTACCGAAGGTAATAATCTAATTGTTAATGGCAAAACCATTCGCTTAACTGCTGAGAAAGAACCAGCTAATCTGAAATGGTCAGATGTCGGTGTGGATGTCGTTTTAGAATGTACGGGTTTCTTCTTAGATGAAGAAGGCTGCCAAAAGCATGTGCAAGCTGGTGCGAAGAAAGTGGTGATGTCTGCACCTTCTAAAGACAGTACACCCATGTTCGTGTATGGCGTTAACCATGACAGCTATAAAGGTCAGCAAATTGTTTCCGCAGCTTCCTGCACCACTAACTGCTTAGCCCCCGTCGCTAAAGTTCTGCATGACAATTGGGGCATTAAACGTGGTTTGATGACTACCGTACATGCGGCGACTGCGACGCAAAAAACGGTTGACGGCCCCTCAATGAAAGATTGGCGCGGTGGTCGCGGTATTCTCGAAAATATCATTCCGTCTTCTACGGGTGCGGCTAAAGCGGTCGGTGTGGTCATGCCAGATCTCAAAGGCAAATTGACCGGTATGGCTTTCCGTGTACCGACTTCAGATGTGTCTGTGGTTGACTTAACCGTTGAGCTAAACAAAGAAGCTTCTTACGAAGAGATTTGTAAGGCGATGAAAGCAGCTTCTGAAGGTGCTTTGAAAGGTGTTTTAGGCTATACCGATGAGAAAGTCGTTTCTACTGATTTCGTAGGTAACTCAGCGCCTTCCACTTTTGATGCAGAAGCCGGTATTGCTTTAGACAAAACTTTTGTGAAAGTCGTGTCTTGGTATGACAATGAATATGGTTATACCTGCAATATGCTCCGCTTCGTTGAGCACGTGGCGAAAAACTAAAGGTGTTTGAATTGAGGGGCTGAATGCCCCTCAGTTGTTAGATGAGTTAGCTAAGTACCTTCGCTATTTAGCTAACTGATTTAATTTCTTAAGGAGCGCGTGCATGGCTTTTATTAAAATGACCGATTTAGATTTGAAGGGTAAACGTGTCTTAATCCGTTCTGATCTGAATGTTCCAGTAAAAGAGGGCAAAGTGACTTCCGATGCGCGGATTACTGCATCGATGGCCACCATTGAACATGCTTTAAAAGCCGGTGCTAAAGTCATGGTTACTTCACATTTAGGGCGTCCTACTGAAGGTGAATGGTCAGAAGAGGTTTCCTTAAAACCGATTGCCGACAATATTGCTGCCCGCTTAGGCAAGCCGGTACGCCTGATTAAAGATTGGGTGCAAGGTGGCTTTGAAGTGGCGGAAGGCGAATTAGTTATTTTAGAAAATTGCCGCGTCAACAAAGGCGAAAAGAAAAATAATGAAGCAACCGCTAAACAATATGCAGCACTTTGCGATGTGTTTGTAATGGATGCCTTTGGTACGGCGCATCGCGCGGAAGCCTCTACCTATGGGGTTGGTATGTATGCACCCGTAGCAGCGGCTGGGATTTTAATGACTGAAGAGTTGGATGCGCTCGCTAAAGCTTTAGCTAAGCCAGCTCGCCCGATGGTGGCGATTGTCGGTGGCTCTAAAGTCTCTACTAAGCTTACGGTACTAGAAGCTTTATCCGAAAAAGTCGACCAGCTCGTGGTCGGTGGTGGGATTGCTAATACCTTCTTAAAAGCAGTCGGCAATAATGTCGGTAAATCTTTATGCGAAGCCGATTTAGTCCCCACGGCTCAAGCTTTGATGGAAAAAATGTCTGCACGCGGTGCGAGTATTCCTGTTGCCACTGATGTAGTTGTCGGTAAGCAGTTTGATGCGAATGAGCCAGCCGTTTTGAAGGCTGCTAATACAGTAGCTGATGATGAGATGATTTTTGATATTGGCCCGAAATCAGCCCAAGAATTAGCTGATATTATTATGCAGGCCGGTACAGTCGTCTGGAATGGCCCGGTGGGTGTATTTGAATTTGATCAGTTTGGTGAAGGCACTAAAACGATTGCGATGGCGATTGCGCATACTAAAGCTTTTACTTTAGCCGGTGGCGGTGACACGATTGCAGCCATCCAAAAGTATGATATTTATGACAAAGTATCTTATATCTCTACCGCGGGCGGTGCTTTCTTGGAATACCTTGAAGGTAAAACTTTGCCTGCGGTTGAGATGCTAGAAAAACGCGCTCAAGCTTGAGTCGAGCACCACTCTATAATTAATGAATAATTGATAGTTAATTTTCAGGAGACACACACATGGCCTTAATCTCAATGCGTCAGTTGCTGGATCATGCGGCTGAACACGGCTACGGTATGCCAGCATTTAACGTCAACAATATGGAGCAAGTGCAAGCGATTATGCAGGCTGCGGATGAAACCAATTCTCCGGTGATTCTGCAAGGCTCTGCGGGTGCGCGTTCTTATGCGGGCGAGCCTTTCTTGCGCCATCTGATCTTAGCAGCAGTAGAAATGTATCCGCATATTCCGGTTTGTATGCACCAAGATCATGGTGCTGAGCCTGCGGTATGCTTCCGTTCGATTCAATCGGGTTTCTCCTCAGTGATGATGGATGGCTCCTTGATGGCGGATGGAAAAACGCCTTCTAGCTATGAATACAATGTGGATGTGACTCGCAAAGTGGTGGAGTTAGCGCATGCTTGCGGTGTCTCCGTGGAAGGTGAGTTAGGCTGCTTAGGTTCACTCGAAACCGGCATGATGGGTGAAGAAGACGGTCATGGAGCAGAAGGTGAGTTAGATCATTCGATGCTGCTGACTGATCCTGAAGAAGCTGCCGATTTCGTGAAGAAAACCGGCGTAGATGCTTTAGCCATTGCGATTGGTACTTCTCACGGTGCGTATAAATTCACTAAAAAACCAACTGGTAAAGTGCTACGCATTGACCGGATTAAGGAAATTCATGCCCGTATTCCTGATGTACATTTAGTTATGCATGGTTCTTCTTCCGTCCCGCAAGATTGGCTAGAAATCATTAATAATTATGGCGGCGATATGGGGCAAACTTATGGTGTGCCGGTTGAAGAAATCGTTGAGGGGATTAAACACGGTGTACGTAAAGTCAATATTGATACCGACTTACGCATGGCCTCAACCGGTACGATTCGGCGCTATTTAGCCGAAGACCGCAAAAACTTTGATCCACGCAAATACCTGAAAGAAACCGTTAAAGCTATGAAAGGTATCTGTATGCAACGCTACCAAGCTTTTGGTGCTGCGGGCATGGCTTCAAAAATTCAGCCAGTGAACTTAGAAGTCATGTTTAAGCGTTATGCGAGTGGTGAGTTGAATCCACGTGTGATTTAAGTTTGCGCCAAGCAGAAGCGTGCCACATTGAGAAAGGAGCTTAGGCTCCTTTTTCTTTTTAAGCGTAACAAGAAATTATGCTATCCTAATGCCCCGATTGTTACCTTCTGTATTTGAGCTTAAATCATGCATCCAATGTTAAATATTGCTACCCGTACTGCACGCCAAGCGGGGGATCTTATTCGCCGTTATGTAGGTGATGTTGATAAAATACGGATTCAACTGAAAGATGCCAATGATTTCGTTTCTGAAGTCGACAAACAATCTGAACGAGAAATTGTCCACGCTTTGCGCCGTGCTTATCCTGACCATGCGATTTTGGGTGAAGAAAGTGGCAAGCATGGTGATGAAAATGCTGAATATCAGTGGGTGATTGATCCTTTAGACGGTACGACCAATTTTTTATATGGCTTACCGCATTTTGCAGTATCGATTGGTTTAAAGCAAAAAGGGCGTTTGTTTCTGGGCGTGATTTATGACCCGATGCGTGATGAGATGTTTGCAGCAGTGCGTGGGGAAGGGGCTACTTTAAATAATCGTAAAATTCGTGTGAGTGCCCGGCCTTCATTAGAGAATGCTCTATTAGCGACAGGTATTCCTTTTCGTGCTAATCAGGATATGGATTTATACCTAAAAACTTTAGGTGCTATCGTTCCGAGTACTGCTGGAGTACGACGTTTTGGTGCCGCTGCTTTAGATTTAGCTTGGGTAGCTTGCGGACGTTATGATGGTTTTTGGGAATTAGGTTTGCAAGAATGGGATTTAGCCGCGGGTGCAGTGATTATTCAAGAAGCTGGCGGTTTAGTTGGTGATTTACAAGGCGGTAGTGAGCATTTAATTAATGGAAATATATTAGCCGCTAATCCAAAAGTATTTAAAGAAATGCTGCAACGTTTACATCCAGTCTTAAAGTAAATACTACAATAGACGGTTATTAATGACAGGATTGTAATTTGAGTTGGTGTAGGAAAAAAGCTACATTCACCCACACACTAGCGGGTCTCTTGTGCTTGTTGTTGTGTTCTGACTCCTTTAGGTTATGAAGTAATGATAGAAAAAAATACGGTCAAGCAGGCTGCAAGACTCAGTCTGCTTTCAGTAGCTTGCCTATTCGCCACTGTAAGTTTACCGCTAGCTCAAGCTGAAACCCCGCGCATTAACTTACAAAATACGGATGTCCGTTCCTTAGTGGAAGTAGTTTCACGCCTAACAGGAAAGAACTTTGTTATTGATCCTAGCGTCGGCAAGAGTCCGATTACTTTTGTATCGGGCAAAGGTTTGAGCGAAGCAGAGTTTTATGAAGCTTTTCTGTCTATCTTACAAGTGCATGGGTTTGAAGCGATTGAAGCTGGCAATATTATTAAGATTGTGCCGATGGGGAAGGCTCGCTCTCAAGTAGCGCCTATTTATGAGTCTGATCCCACTAAGCCTTTGCCGCAAGTCGATGTGGATGAAACCATTACCCAAGTTTTCAAGCTGCAATATATTCCCGTTGCCACTGCTGTGCAAACTTTAACGCCTTTAGCGGGGCAGGGTGAAACCCGGATTCAATTTAACCAATCCAGTAACTCGGTAATCGTGACGGGGCGTGGTCAAAACGTAGCCCGTTTAGCTGAAGTGATTCGGAGTATTGACCAGCCGAATAATAATGATTTTGAATTAGTCGGTTTAAAATATTCAGTGGCTAGCCAATTAGCACAAACCTTAAAAGATTTATTGGGGAATAGCGCTGTAGGCCCTGAAGGTGTACAGCTACCCCAACAAGTTAAGGTCTCAGTGGATGAACGTACCAATAGCATTGTGGTCGCAGGCGACAAACAAGATCGCGAGCGGGTACGCAAAATTATTCAGCGTTTAGATATTCCGCGTACTCAGCCTTCAGAAACTCAGGTAGTACCTCTCAAATATGCAGTAGCCTCCCAGTTGATGCAGACATTAAAGGATCTACAAGTGGGTGGTGGTTCAGTGATTGTAGCAGGTGCTGAAGGTGCTGCTCCTACAGCAATTAATGCTGTGCCGCCCTCTAAACAAATTCGGATGGCGGCGGATGAGCGTACTAATAGCATTTTGATTTCAGGCCCTAAAGCTGAGCGTGAACCGATTATTGATGCGATTGCTAAGTTAGATGTACCGCGCGCCGGTTCAGGTGGCACGCGTGTAATTCCTTTGCGCTATGCCAAAGCAGAAGATATGGTCAAAGTCTTAAACGATGCCTCTAAAGGCATTGTTGAGCAAACAGCGGGTACAGCGGCGGCGGCAGGAGCAGCACCTGTTGCGACTAAATCAGGTGGTTTAGGTACTGAAGTTAGCATCTTAGCTGATAAAACCAGCAACTCGATTATTCTCTCTGGGCCTGCACATATTCAGAAAGATATTCTGAAAGTGATTTATCAGTTGGATCGTCGTCGTGCGCAAGTGTTAGTTGAGGCAATTATTGCGGAAGTTTCGAATGACCTTTCTAGTAAGTTAGGTTTTGGTGTAGCTGCTTTAGATGCAGGACAAGGCAAAACAGGCTTAATTGGTACTAGTAATTTTGGTGGCTTAAGTACGGCCTACCAATTAGGTAAAGGCACAGCCACGGCTTTACCCAATGGCTTATTAATGGGCTTAGCTAATAGCAACTTTGGTGTGGTGATGGATGCCCTCAAAGGCGACGGTGCTACTAATATCTTGTCTACACCGACTATTTTGACCATGGATAATGAAGAGGCCAAAATGGTGGTAGGGCAAAATGTCCCCTTTGTCACTGGGTCTTATAGCAGCTCGACTTCAGGCGGTACCGCACAGAATCCTTTCCAAACTATAGAGCGTAAAGACGTTGGCTTGACTTTAAAAGTCACTCCACAAATTAATCGTGGCAAAACGATTCAGATGAAAATTTCGCAAGAGGCTTCGAGCGTTTCCTCCAGTAGTGCTGCCTCTGATTTGATTACTAATAAGCGCTCTATTGATACCAACGTGATGGTTGAAGATGGGCAAATTCTTATTTTGGGTGGCTTGATTCAAGATAATTTCAATGATTCTGAAAGCAAGGTGCCTATTCTTTCCGATATTCCAGTGATTGGAACTGCCTTTAAACAAAACAGTACACAGCGGAATAAGCAGAATTTAATGGTATTTATCCATCCCGTAATTCTGCCTGATCGTGAAGCTGCGGATGCCTATAGTCGTAGTAAATACCACACATTGCAGCGTCAACAAGAGCAAAGCAAGGTCTTACAACGTGGGCGTTTAGGTTCAGCGGCAGTTTTCCCTGATATTCCATGCTTTGATTGCAAAAAGGGGAGTGTTGATTCAT
The DNA here is from genome assembly GCF_937876535.1 of uncultured Thiothrix sp. Lineage (GTDB taxonomy): Bacteria > Pseudomonadota > Gammaproteobacteria > Thiotrichales > Thiotrichaceae > Thiolinea. Next base: position 48,493 of record NZ_CALFHZ010000007.1, on the reverse strand, counting down.
TGCATTTCCCTAACCAAAATCAAAAGCCAATTACACAACCACCTGTTCAAACTAATCAAACTAGACAGGCACAGGATTGTGTACCTGGTTTCTGTCAAATAGATGAAAAGTGAGTGATCGGATTTCATGGCTGAGCTAGGGGTTTTGTTAGAAGATGCTGAGGCAGCGAATGATGCATTTTTACTGCCTTATGCGTTTGCTAAACGACATGGAGTCCTGATTGAGCAGGAAGCTGAAGGCAATGTTTTATTATATCGAGATACACTGAAGCCCACTGTACTGATGGAGGTACAGCGGAACTGCCCACGTATTCAAGTGATGCGGCAAGTGGATACTGCAAGCTTCGAGCGTTTATTAGCGGCTTGTTATGACCGTAGCCAAACAGGCGCTGCTATGATGCAGGAGCTTGGGGATGAGGCAGATTTATACGATATTTCCGAAAGTATGCCTGAGCCTGAGGACTTGCTCGAGGCTGAAGATGATGCACCGATTATTCGCTTAATCAATGCTTTACTCTCGCAGGCAGTGAAAGAAAATGCTTCCGATATTCATATTGAAGCTTTCGAAACCCGTATGCAAGTGCGGATGCGGATTGATGGTGTACTGCGTGAAATTCTGGAGCCACCGCGTAAACTAGCGCCTTTGATTATTTCGCGGATTAAAGTTATGGCACGCTTAGATATTGCTGAGAAGCGTGTACCGCAAGATGGTCGTATTTCTTTACGTTTAGCTGGACGTGCTGTGGACGTGCGGGTTTCTACTTTGCCCTCTGGGCATAGTGAGCGTGTCGTGTTGCGTTTATTAGATAAACAAGCCGGGCGCTTGAATTTATCTAACCTAGGCATGGATCCCGAAGTGCATGGCCGTTTAGCGCGCCTTATTCAAAAGCCGCACGGTATTATTTTGGTCACTGGGCCTACAGGTTCTGGGAAAACGACTACGCTTTATGCAGCACTGACTAACTTAAATGATGCGCGCCGCAATATTCTCACGGTAGAAGACCCGATTGAATATTACATCGACGGCATCGGTCAGACCCAAGTGAATACCAAAGTCGAAATGACCTTTGCGCGTGGTTTGCGGGCTATTTTGCGGCAAGATCCGGATGTGGTGATGGTCGGGGAGATTCGTGACCTCGAAACCGCTGAAATTGCTGTACAAGCAAGTTTAACGGGGCACTTAGTATTTTCGACTTTGCATACCAATACCGCTGTGGGTGCAGTGCCTCGTTTACAAGATATGGGGGTAGAACCCTATTTGCTTGCTTCCAGTCTGTTAGGGGTGGCCTCACAGCGTTTGGTACGGACTTTATGTAATGAGTGTAAGCAAGCTACTGAAGCCACCAGTACCGAAACCGATTTGATTCAAGCAAATTCCCATTATGATCTGCGCCATCAGCGCCCGATCATTTACCATCCCATAGGTTGCCCTGCTTGCCGTCATACCGGCTTTGTCGGGCGTACAGGTATCTATGAGGTTGTGGAAATTGATAGCAATGTTCGGCAAATGATTCATGATCGCTCTAGTGAGGTGGAGTTGGAGAAATATGTACGCCGCCACACACCTAGTTTGCGAGATGATGGAGTACGTTTAGTTTTAGAAGGCAAAACCTCCTTAGATGAGGTATTACGCGTCACTCGCGAGGATGAGCGCTAATGCCCGCTTTTGAGTATGTTGCCTTAAATACAGGTGGTCGAGAAGAAAAAGGTATTTTAGAAGCTGATACTGCTCGGCAAGTTCGCCAGCTATTACGCAATAGTGCACTCACGCCCCTCGAAATTAATGAGGTGGTGCAAAAGCAAAAGAAATCCGATGGTGCACGCTTATTTGGTGGCAGTTTAAACAAAGCTGATCTTGCTTTAATGACTCGTCAACTCGCGACTTTAGTCAGCGCAGGTTCTCCTTTAGAGGAAGCTTTAGGTACGATTTCACGCCAGTCAGAACATCGTTCAGCACGGCGTATTTTCTCCGCTATTCGCTCACGGGTGATGGAGGGGCACACCCTAGCATCTTCTTTAGGGCAGTTTCCTTCCGCCTTTCCGGTTTTATATCGAGCGACAGTAGGCGCGGGTGAACAGTCCGGTCATTTGGCGCAAGTTTTAGAGCGTTTAGCCGATTACACCGAAAATAGCCTCCTCAATCAGCAAAAAGTATCGACAGCTTTTATTTATCCAGCTTTATTAGCTTTAGTCGCGGTTGGGATTGTAATCGCCTTATTGAAATTCGTCGTACCGAATGTGATTAGTGTGTTCGACACCTTCGATGGTGATTTACCCACCTTAACCCAAATGCTGATTGCTAGTAGTAATTTCCTTGAGAATCACGGAATTGCCCTAGTAGTGGGGATTATTGGGTTTATTGTTTTTGTCCGCTATTTATTAAAGTTTCCTTCTTGGAAGCGGCGTTCTCATCGTCTAATGCTTAAATTACCTTTGGTAGGGCGCTTAGTGCGCGGAGTTAATACTGAGCATTTTGCACGTACTTTAAGCATTCTTGCTTCTAGTGGTGTGCCAATTCTAGATGCCTTAAAAATTGCCGGTGGTGTTATCACTAATATCCCCATGCGTGAAGCGGTTGATGAGGCTACTGTCAAAGTACGTGAAGGGATGGCCATTAATAAAGCTTTGCAGCAATCGGGTTATTTTCCCCCGATGGTCATTTACCTAATTGCGAGTGGTGAAGGGAGTGGACAGTTGGATCAAATGCTTGAGCGTGCTGCGATTCAACAAGAACGTGAAACCCAATCGCGGATTACTAAAATGGTCGGCTTATTAGAACCATTATTAATTTTAGTAATGGGCGGTGCGGTCACTGCCATTGTTTTAGCCATTATGTTACCAATTCTAAAAATGCCGCAGTTCATCCGCTAATCGCCCGCGATTATGGATTGCAATATGGCGACTCTTTAAAGCCTGTTCCATTATTTACTCGTACACAAACTAATCCCGATCCGTAGAGCTGGGCTTGCCTCCTCCAACTACAAAAACAGGGTCGGTTGTTTACTTTAAGAGTAAATAATCATGAGCCATAGCAACCGCCGTATGGAGTTGCATCTATCCCCATTATTAAATTTTGTGGGAGATGTTAACTTATTAGCGTTTTCGCCTGCAAAACAGCCAGCGACGCAAACTTGGTCTTTGCCTTCGCTGTATATTTATGCTCCAGTCGCAGAATTGCCTTATTTATATGCAGTTTTGGATAAATTAGGTTTTGAATGCTATTTTAATGCTGAAAAATTGCAAGAGTGGCAAGGTGTCAATGTTTGCTTCTTTAAAAAGCAAGCACTTAGCCCTCATCAGTTACAGTCTTTGCAAGCTGCTGAAGAACAAGGTGCCCAAGTTTGTTCTTTACAAAGTTTTATCGAGAAACATTTACATTGGGTAGAGGTTAATTTACTCGATGCCGAATACTTATTGGAAATAGAGAAGGCTAGTGACTTAAATCAGAAATGGCCTGATCGATTGCGGCGTGTATTTGATTTAGTCGTGGGTAGCCTATTGTTAGCCTTATTGTTACCCTTGTTTTTGCCAGTGGCGTTAGCCATTCGTTTAGAGTCCAAAGGCCCCATCTTTTTTAAGCAATTAAGAACAGGTTTATATAATCAAGAGTTTGAGATTATTAAATTTCGTTCGATGTATGAAAATGCAGAAAGTAATGGTGCGCAATGGGCTTGTAAACATGATAAGCGTGTGACTAAGGTAGGGCAGTTTATTCGTAAAACTCGTATTGATGAAGTACCACAATTATTTAATGTTTTAAAAGGTGAGATGTCTTTAATTGGCCCACGCCCTGAGCGAGAAGTCTTTATTAAGGATTTAGCGCCGGTTGTACCTTTCTATCGCTTTCGGCATTTAGTGAAACCAGGTATCACGGGATTGGCACAAGTCATGTATCGTTATGGGGCTTCTGCTGAAGATGCCCGCTATAAGCATCGTTATGATCTGTACTATATCCGGCATCGTAGTTGGCTTTTAGACCTAAAAATCCTGTTAAAGACTGTGCGTGTCGCCTTTACCGGTGAAGGGATCTAGCTTTATTAGCTTAGTGTCTTAGATAATACAGCCTCTTTAGTTAGTTAAGAGGCTGGTATGTATCCAGTACGTCTCACTGAATATAGCCACGGTGCTGGCTGTGGCTGCAAAATCTCTCCTGCTGTGTTAGATGTCATTTTAGAAAGCCAACTACCCGCTGATGTGTACCCAGCTTTATTAGTAGGTAATAGCTCACGCGATGATGCTGCGGTTTATGACTTAGGCAATGGTACTGCAGTCATTAGCACTACCGATTTCTTCATGCCGATTGTGGATGATCCCTTTACCTTTGGGCGGATTGCTGCCACGAATGCAATTAGTGATATTTACGCGATGGGCGGTAAGCCCTTAATGGCGATTGCGATTTTTGGTTGGCCCATTGACAAATTACCGCCCGAAGTTGGTCAGCAAGTGATTGAAGGTGGGCGCAAAGCTTGCCAAGATGCAGGGATTCCCTTAGCGGGCGGACATAGCATTGATGCACCTGAGCCGATTTTTGGTTTAGCAGTCACGGGTATCGTGCAAACTAAGCACCTCAAACAAAATAGTACGGCACGTGCGGGCGATAAGCTTTACCTTACTAAACCTTTAGGCATTGGTATTCTTACCACCGCGCAAAAACGCAAAATTCTTAAGCCTGAACACAGTCAATTAGCAATTGATACTATGTGTGTCTTAAATGAGCTGGGTACTAAGTTGGGTGAGTTAGAGTATGTGCATGCTCTAACCGATGTGACTGGCTTTGGTTTGGGAGGGCATTTGCGTGAAATCTGTGAAGGGAGTCGTTTACAAGCCGTTTTAGCGTTTTCCCAGATTCCACTGATGCCAGCAATTCATGAGTATTTAGATCAAGACTGCACACCGGGCGGTACACAGCGTAATTTCGCGAGTTATGGGCATATTTTCGCCGATGAATTAACTCTGCGCCAGCAGCATATTCTTTGTGACCCTCAAACGAGTGGCGGCTTATTAATAGCGGTTGATCCTGAGCATGAGCTAGAGTTTTTAGCAGTGACTGCGCAAGCAGGCTTTAATTTAAAACCTATTGGCTTCCTACAAGAACCTCTCCAAGGCCAAGCATTGATCAAGGTACTAGCATGAATCGCCAGCAGCTTTTACCTGATACTGAGCGCTTACCAATCATCGATGATTTAGGCTCTGTGTTAGTGAAATCACAGCCCTTGTTGGATGTGCGCGCACCTATCGAGTTTGCTGAAGGTGCTTTTCCTAATACGACTAATTTGCCTTTAATGAATGATGCCGAGCGGGCAGCGATTGGTAAGCGCTATAAAGATGCGGGGCAGGATGAGGCGATTTTGCTTGGCTTACATCTGGTGAGTGGAGCCAATAAAGCTGAGCGCATCGCAGCTTGGCAACAATATGCCCTAGACCATCCTGAGGGGGCTTTGTATTGCTTTCGTGGCGGCTTGCGTTCGCGTATTAGTCAGCAATGGTTGTATGCAGAAACGGGGATTACCTATCCGAGAATCGCAGGCGGCTATAAGGCTTTACGCCGTTATGTCTTAGATGCATTAGTTAGCTTGCCACAGCGTTATCAAGCTTATGTACTAAGTGGACGCACGGGCAGTGGCAAAACGCGCTTCTTAAAAGGTTTACAGCAATCCATTGATTTAGAAGGCTTAGCACATCACCGCGGTTCGGCCTTTGGGGCTTGGGTACAGCCACAGCCAACCCAAATCGACTTTGAAAATGCTTTAGTGGCTAAGCTCCTACAACAACTTGCCAAGCAATATAAGCAAGTGGTGTTTGAAGACGAAAGCCGCAGTATCGGTTCCTTGCATCTGCCCGATAGCCTATTCTTTAGTTTACGTGCTGCGCCGTTAATCCTGCTGGAAACCGGTCTAGCCGAGCGTCTGGAGCTGACTTATCAAGAGTATATTCTTGATATGTTGCAAGCCTTCCAAGCACATAGTGCAGAGCCTGAACTAGCCTTTAAGAGGTTTAGTCAATATTTACTGACCAGTTTAGCGAAAGTACAAAAGCGCTTGGGGGGGGTGCGTTATGCTAAGGTTTCGTCCTTATTGCATCATGCTTTAGCTCAACAGCAAAAAAACGGCGAGACATATTCACATCAAGCTTGGATCGAGTTTTTGTTAACTGATTATTATGATCCTATGTATGACTACCAAATTGGTCAAAAACAGGAGCGCATTATCTTTGTGGGCGATGCTTTGGCAGTGCAAGAGTTTTTAGTCAGCCGCTCAATTACTTAAGCAGCTGACTGAGCTAGGGTTAGGTAATTACATCGGCGACTTCGCGGCCTGTAAACTCAGTAATCTTGGCTAAGTCATTAGCAATATTAATTAAATCTGCCAAAGCAACTTGAGGATCTTGGTCATGTTTTTGGACATCACTTTCGTATTGCTCCAAGTACACTCGTAAAGTTGCGCCTTGCGTGCCTGTACCGGATAAACGGAAAATCAAGCGTGAATCATCAGTGAAGAGGATGCGAATCCCTTGTTGTGCACTGGTTGAGCCATCGACTGGATCAACATACATGAAGTCATCTGCCGCTTTTACCATTTTGCCGTGAAGCATTTGCCCCGGTAATTTCTCGAATTGCTGGCGTAAATGCTCCATGAGTGTATTGGCTGCAGCGGTTGGAATGGCTTCGTAATCGTGACGTGAATAGTAGTTCCGTCCATATTCAGCCCAATGTTGACGCACGATATTAGCGACAGAATCTTGTTTAACAGCTAAGAGATTCAGCCAGAACAATACTGCCCACAAGCCATCTTTTTCGCGAATATGATTAGAGCTTGTACCAAAGCTTTCTTCGCCACAAAGCGTAATTCGGCCAGCATCTAAGAGATTACCGAAGAATTTCCAGCCTGTAGGGGTTTCAAAGCAGGGTAGGCCTAATTTAGCGGCTACTCGATCGGGTGCTTGACTCGTAGGCATGGAGCGCGCAATCCCTGCAATCCCATTTTTATAGCCGGGGACTAAATGCGCATTGGCAGCTAATACTGCTAAGCTATCACTAGGTGTGACAAAAAAATGATTACCTAAAATCATGTTGCGGTCACCGTCTCCATCCGAGGCCGCACCGAAAGCAATATTTTTAGGCGAATAGAGCAGTGCCATCAATTCTTTAGCATGAGCTTGATTCGGATCAGGATGACCACCACCAAAATTAGCCAAAGGGGTGCCATGCATGACTGTACCTTGAGGTGCACCTAAGCGGTCTTCAAGAATAGCCTGGGCATAAGGACCAGTAACCGCATGCATCGCGTCAAAACGCATACTAAAACTTTCAGAGCGTAACAATTGGCTAATCTGGTCAAAATCGAATAACTCTTCCATTAAGGCCATGTAGTCGGTAACGGAATCAATTACTTCGATTTGCATATTGTACAATTCATACAGGCCGACTTTATCGACTGGCACTGGCTTAATCGAAGTAATCCGATATTCTTCAATGGTTTTGGAGTTTTCGTAAATGGCTTCAGTAAGGCTCTCTGGAGCAGGGCCACCATTACTAATATTAAATTTAATGCCAAAGTCGCCCTCTGGGCCACCCGGATTATGGCTTGCAGAGAGAATAATGCCGCCTAAGGCTTGATGTTTACGAATGAGATGTGAAGCAGCCGGCGTGGAGAGAATCCCGCCTTTACCCACAAGGATTTTCCCAATACCATTAGCCGCTGCCATACGTAAAATAACTTGAATCGCTTCACGGTTAAAATAGCGCCCATCCCCTCCCAGTATTAAGGTACTGCCTTCACGCTCGGGTAAGGTATTGAAGATCGCTTGTACAAAGGTTTGTAGATAGTCCTGCTTTTGGAACTGCTTTACGCTCTTACGTAAACCAGAAGTTCCAGGTTTTTGATCGTTATAGGGAACACAAGACACGATTTCTATATTCATGAGGGTAGTGCCTAACTGGGTAACTGTTATCATTAGAAGAACAGGTGCGCTAAGAACAACACAGCTGGCTTACTAGCCGTACAGAGCGCTCTTAAAAAACTAGACACATTATGAAACCATGCTAATTAAAGAACAAGTCCCAACGGTAGTACCTGCATTGCCGAATAGTTTTACAGGTTTGATGGATCTGTATGAAACAAATTATATACAGCTCAAGCTCTTATTGGGTTCGATCCATGCACTGCCTGCGCAGCAACTATCCTATGTAGCTGGACGATTACCGGTATTAGTAGAGGTACGTGAACGCAGTACACATACGACCACTTTGTTTATCACTTATTTATTTGGTACTTATACAGATTATGTACAAGAAACACGCCCAGATTTGCTAGTGCGTATCTATCATGATGCCTTACAAGCAGAGGTGATTAGCCATCGCTGCCGCTTTGATGAGAGTACTATTCGCCACCAGCACTTATCAGTGGATAGTATGCTAAGTTGCCGTTGGCGAATGAATCGATTTTTATTCAAATGGATCAGATATTTGCGTCATCAAAGCTACCAATTTCAGTTACAAGATTAACTTTTTGTAAACTATCTGTATAAAATTTTTAATCTAAAATAAGTTATCATCTAAAACATCGTATATCTTAATATAAGTTTTGTAGAGAAATTTCCCCTTAAATTCTTGATGAAAGCCCTTAGCTAATTTATAATCTTGAGTATATTACTAAGGAATTAGTACCACATTTAGTTAGGAGACGCGGAATGAAGCTTTCAACAAAAGGACGGTACGCAGTCACAGCCATGATGGACTTGGCAATTCACGATTATGAAGGTCCCGTCACCTTGGCTGATATTTCAAACTGCCAAGGTATTTCTTTATCTTACCTTGAGCAGCTATTTGCGAAGCTGCGTAAATCAGGTTTAGTTGAGGGTGTAAGAGGCCCAGGTGGTGGTTATCGCTTAGGGAAACCTGCAGGTCAGATCAGTATTGCCGATATTATTGCTGCTGTTGATGAAAATATTGATGCTACCCGGTGTAAGGGTAGTGAGGATTGTCATGGCGGCGAGAAATGTTTAACTCATCAGCTTTGGACAGACCTGAGTAAAAGTTTGTATGAGTTTTTAGATGGTTTAACCTTAGCTAGCTTTATTAATCGCCCTGAGGTGCGCGCCGTGGCACGTCGTCAAGATACCATGGCTAGCCGTATTGCTACGATGTTCCCACCACGCATGGCTGTTGGCCTGTAAACCTTTAAGCGGGTACCTTTGCGGGTTCCCGCTTTTTATTTGATGTCAGCATTGTTTGAGTTTTAATACAGAATTGATGAATTTCTAAGTTAGGATGAATTTCCATCAAGGTTAAACTACCTAAAGTCTTCTCAGTCGTATAAGTCGCACCCGTATCAATATAGCAAATATTGCTCGTTTGCAGTGGTTTCTGAATGGGTGTATGTCCAAAAATCACTAACTCAATACCTGCAATTGGCTGCGTGCGCCCCATTATTTGTACTTGGCGAAAACGCTGTCTTGACCAAAGTGCATGTTCGCGTATTTCTTTATCTTCAAGACTACGTACAAAGGTTTGCCAAGTTAGCCCATAGGGAATGTCAGCATGTACAATACCTATACGACCAGAAAAGGTATTCACTTCAAGTGCTAAAGGTAAGCGTCCGATCACACTACGAATACGGGTATGGTAAGTTTCTGGCACCTCTTTCCACCAAGCCCCCCCATTAAAGCCTAACCAGTTTTTGGTAACTGCTGGGTTAGTAGCTGATTCCAAGAGCATTTGTTCGTGATTACCCAAAACCGAAAAGAACCAAGGGTAATTGAGGAATTCGACGACCCGCCAAGATTCTGGCCCACGATCAATCAAATCGCCAACCGCGAATACACGATCGCATTGAGGATCAAAATCAATCTGCACCAACATCAGTTCTAATGCAGAGAAGTGCCCGTGGAGGTCACCGACTACAAAATCACGCCCATGTAGGTTGCGATTAAAAAACTTAAATAACTGATTCTGCATGGCTGCTCGACACTGGCATCCAAGAATTCATAAGGGTTTGGGTTAACAGCAAGTCCTATTATTAAAGTTGATAAGCCCAACTTCTATGTTTATCAGATTAGCGTGGCTAATCACGAGTCCAGACTGTAAGCTACAAATACTGCTTAAGCTGCGATTAAGCAAGCTCTTTTCTTAGAGTAGCGACATTTGTTTTAGGTTCAAATCAGACTAACCTTCAGCTTTCCAAAGCCCCCAAGCTAAGCAAGCCCAACCCACAATAAAGCTTAAGCCGCCAAAAGGCGTAATCATGCCAAAATGGGTAAGCCCTGTGAGCACATAGGTATAAAGACTGCCTGAAAAGATTAAAATACCTACTATAAATCCCCAAGCAGCCCGGCTATGCCAAATACTGGGTTTGGTTTCCCATAAGACACCTACTAAGCCCAAAGCTAGGGCATGATAAAATTGATACTCCACCCCTGTATGAAAACGTTGCAGCATTTTGGCATCCACTAGTTTTTCCAAACCATGCGCCCCAAAAGCCCCTAAAATGACGGCTAACATTCCAAACAGTGCAGCAAATAAGAGAAAATAGTTCTTTTTCATCAAGAGATCCTTAAGTTTTATGGATACCCAGCAAAAACGTCAAATCTACCGTTTGATACTCAAACTAATGACCTGGTTTGGGATTTTATTCTTGCTAGGTTTATTTTTGCGTGGGTGCTTTGGGTAAATACACATCGTATCTCACCGCTTTCCCGCTAATCACAAAAGCTGGTTTAAGGTTAGCTAATTCAGGCGCTAAACGCGGGCGTTTCACAGTCACCCGCAATTTAGCCACTTGCCGCGCTAAATCGAGTAATTCTGCTGAATCAGTATCTTCACCCACTACTTCATGCAAGCAACGCATTTCTTTCTGGACTAAAGCTGATTTTTGCCGCTCTGGGAACATGGGGTCAAGATAGACCACTTCAGGTTGGTGTTCAGTTATTTTCAGCCAAGAGAGAGCATCAGTGTGCTCTAACTGCATGCGGCTAATAATAGCCTGTAGTTGTGGATCATCCGAATTTGCAGCCCGTTGTAAACCATCAACTAATAGGGCATGCATAATCGGGGAGCGCTCTAGTAACGTCACTTGGCAGCCAAGGCTTGCTAAGACAAAAGCTTCACGGCCTAAGCCTGCGGTCGCATCCACTACCTTTAATTCTTTATGCTTATTTAAACCAACCGCTTTGGCAATATCCTGACCTTTACCACCGCCAAACAATAACCGATGTCGCGCTTTACCCTCAACGAAATCCACATAGACAGTGCCCACTTTAGGATCAAGCGTATCTTGGAGTTCTAAGCGGCTAGCAGTTTGCACGAGTTGATAGCGATTAGACATTAATAATGCGGTGGCGGTGTTTCTTCAGCTTGTGAAGCAATAGGGGAAACCGCGAGCGTCTTTAAGCGCTCAGAGAGGATTTTGATTTGCTGAGTGAGATTAAAGATTTCTTTCTGCTGCAAATAAACTTGCTCACTTAAGGCTTCAAGGGTTTGTTCTTGCTCCATGAATTTGATTTCAAGCTCAGTGAGTCGTTCTTGCATAAGGCGTAGATTTCCTAGGGTGAGGAAGGGTAGCAAGGTAACTTACTACCCTAAATAGCTTAACGGCCTTTGTTTGCCGCAATGCGCATGCGTAAGGCATTCAATTTAATGAAGCCTTCCGCGTCTTTTTGATTGTAAGCACCACCATCTTCATCGAAGGTCGCTATCTTCGTATCGAATAAACTGTCATCGGACTTGCGACCGGCCACAATCACATTGCCTTTGTACAGTTTCAACCGCACGATCCCGTTCACATACTGTTGCGAATGGTCAATCATGGTTTGTAGCATTTGCCGCTCAGGACTCCACCAATAGCCGTTGTAAATCATTTCAGCATACTTTGGCATGATGCTGTCTTTCATGTGTGCGACTTCACGATCTAAAGTGATCGATTCAATCGCTCGATGTGCTTTCAGCATAATCGTGCCGCCAGGGGTTTCATAACAGCCACGTGATTTCATGCCTACGTAACGGTTTTCCACTAAGTCCAAGCGGCCAATACCATTCTCACCCCCTAGTTTATTTAAGGTCGTGAGCATGTCCGCTGGGCTTAAAGGTTTGCCATCTAAAGCAACGGGGTCGCCTTTTTCATAGGTCAATTCAATATACGTCGGCTGATCAGGAGCAGCTTCGGGTGACACGCTCCAGCGCCACATATCTTCTTCTGCTTCTGCCCAAGGCTCTTCTAAAATGCCGCCTTCATAGGAAATATGCAGCAAGTTAGCGTCCATTGAATAAGGTGATTTCTTCCCTGCTTTTTTGAAATCAACCGGAATATTATGTTTCTCAGCATAAGCCATTAACGAGTCGCGTGAACCCATATCCCACTCACGCCAAGGCGCAATCACTTTGACACCGGGTTTCAGTGCATACGCACCGAGTTCAAAGCGTACTTGATCATTACCTTTGCCCGTTGCGCCATGCGAAATCGCATCCGCGCCGGTTTCATTAGCAATTTCAACCAAACGCTTAGCAATCAGTGGGCGCGCAATTGAAGTACCTAATAGATACTCGCCTTCATAAATAGTATTAGCACGGAACATGGGGAACACGAAATCACGTACAAACTCTTCACGTAAGTCATTGATATAAATATTTTCTGGCTTAATACCCATGGCTAAGGCTTTAGCGCGTGCAGGCTCGACTTCTTCGCCTTGGCCGATGTCAGCGGTGAAGGTCACGACTTCACATTGATAGTTTTCTTGTAGCCATTTTACAATGATGGAGGTGTCCAAACCGCCAGAATAGGCGAGGACAACTTTCTTGACGGATGCCATGTCGGTGTTCCCTAAAAGCTTGTGAAAACGCGCATTATAGGCGGGTTATTAGGGGATGGGAATGCTTGGTTAGGTTGTTAAGTAGTGGCACGATAATTTGTTTTTAAGGCTAAATAAGTAGCTACCAGTTTTTCTGCTACTGCATCATCGTGTGGAATCAAGCCGCTGACTAATAAGCGTTTAAAACCATGTCCGACAGTTTGCCCCGCTGATTTGACAGCAAAATTCAAATTCACCTCACCACGTTTGCCATTCACTACTAATTCGGCTTGTTTAGCTTCTAATGTTGGGTTTTCTAAATCGAGCCTGTCCAATTCAAATAACATGCGTTCATAAATAACCAGCGGGCGTTCTGGATTGAGCATAACATTTTGCGAAGTCAGTAGGGGTTGAATCGTGTACGGATAATTATGACCGGAAAAGGCCACATAGTTACGGCTTAAAGTTTCTGCTAAAGCGGGGTTTTTTAGCACTTCACCTTCACGTTCAACTCTTAAATAAACTTTATCAGCACCATTGCTAATATCAAAAGCCTTCGCATCTGTAGGCCTAAAATCTAAAGGATCATTATCGCCCACCATGCCTTTAAAAATAAAAGTCATTTTGGGGCTAATACCATATTTAGCTAGTACTAAGGAGAATAAAAGGTCGCCAGGTACGCAAAAGCGCTGTGCATCGGGATTATGAATAGGATTAAAATCGTCAGCGATTTCTTTGGCAAAGCGGCTGGCTTGTTGCGCGCTAATCCGCACGGTATGGCCTTCTACCTTATGGAACTCATCAAGAAACATACAAACTCGATTGTACTGAACTAAGGGTCGATCAGTATAAGCAAATTTCAGCCTAGAATCAGCCAAATACCAATGGCAATCATCAGTGAACCTGTAATTCGATTGAGCAGACGTACATTGCCTTGCTTTAAGAGTAAATGCCGTAAGGCTTGCCCACCGCTGGCGTAGGCTAATAAACAACCAAATTCCATGGTCAGCACAATCGTTAACATGAGTACTAATTGTGTGCCAATTGGGCGACTGTGATCAATGAAAGGGGGTAATAAAGAAAGCAGAAACGCCCAACCTTTAGGATTAGATACAGCCGTGACAAAGCCTCGTATGGCTAAATCCCAGGGCTGAATGGAGATAGTTGCGTCAGGTGTTTCAGGAATAGCCAAGCGCCCACGCGAGCGCCACATTTCAATCCCAATCCAGGCTAAATACAACCCTCCAAGTATTTTGAACACTAAAAATACACTGGGGAATTTCAGCATCATGGCAGCAATACCGACAATACCTAAAGTGGCTACTAAGCCAACCCCCAACAGCTCGCCCCACATCATCGGTAAGCTACGTTTTAGGCCAATTGACATGCCTAAAGTGAGGGCTAAAGTCATACACAGTCCGGGCGTGACGGATACGAAAAAAAAGGTCGGAATAAACACCGCCAAGGTTTCAGCTTGCATGATTAAACCGCTACAGGTGCTTTAATATGAGGATGGTGTTGATAATTAACTAACTCAAAATCTTCGTATTTAAAGTCAAAGATAGACGTTATCGCAGGGTTTAATTGCATTTGTGGCAGTGGATAAGGCTTGCGGGCTAATTGCTGCTCGGCTTGCTCTAAATGGTTGAGATATAAATGCGCATCACCGAGGGTATGGATAAATTCACCTGGTTTTAAACCAGTCACTTGAGCGACCATTAAAGTTAGCAAAGCATAAGAAGCAATATTAAAGGGCACACCTAAAAAAATATCCGCACTACGTTGATAAAGTTGGCAAGATAATTTGCCATCAGCTACATAAAATTGAAAAAAAGCATGGCAAGGTGGCAAGGCCATCGTTTCAATATCCGCCACATTCCAAGCACTAACAATCAAGCGTCGTGAATCAGGCGTTTTTTTGAGCTGTTCAATAACTTGGCTGATCTGATCAATCTGCCGTCCATCTGCGCTAGGCCAAGAACGCCATTGGTAACCATACACCGGGCCCAGTTCACCGTTTGCATCAGCCCACTCGTCCCAAATACTCACGCCATGTTCTTTTAAATACGCAATATTGGTTTCGCCGCGCAGGAACCATAATAATTCGTAAATAATCGAGCGTAAGTGGAGACGCTTAGTGGTGAGCAGCGGAAAGCTTCCTGAAAGGTCAAAACGCATTTGGTGGCCGAAGACCGACACCGTGCCTGTTCCGGTGCGGTCTCCTTTCTGGCAACCTTGGTCGCGCACATGGCGCATTAAATCAAGGTATTGCTGCATGATAACTGAGTGCTAATTAGCCTTGTTGCTGAGTATTAGTTGCTAGTTTACCTGCTTGTTGCTTGCGTGTGTTGAATTTTAAGGTACAGGTATAAACCAAAGGCAAACTATCAGTATGGCCTACTTGGTGAGCGTGCTCTTCAACATGGCAAGTGGATTTGTGCGTATAGAATAATGGGCGCTGCTGGCCTTCTTCTTGATCGGTATGTTGCATTAATAGCTCCTTTTTGTTCTTTTAGGACAATTTAATTGTAAGCCCTAAGAAAAATAGAACATTATTTAGTCGATAATGGGTGGATAAACATTGAAGAAATCAATAAAGGGTCAAATTTGGGTAGATGACTGGCTGGCTTTAAATTCTTCTGGACGGGTTTGACTCGCTACTTTGTCTAAAATTCCGTTCACGAATTTGTGTGCTTGTTCTGCACCAAACTTTTTGGTCAGATTCACCGATTCATTCACGACAACTTTGTAGGGAGTTTCAGGATTATTAATTAGCTCACAAGTGGCAATGCGCATGACCGCATGTTCAATCATGTCAACTTGGGCTAATTTGCGATCTAAATGCGGATTTAACAGGGTTTCAAGTTGCTCGGTATTTTCAATTGACCAACGCAGCATTTTATGGAAAAAGGCGGCATCACATTTCCGGAAGTCCTCAGCTAACTCTAAGTCTTGTTGGAAATACTGGTAAATTTCTTCAAAGGTATTTCCAGTCATCAGCCATTGATAAGTACCAATCATCGCTAAGCGGCGTGCGACCCGACGTTTAGCAATCAGCTGCTGCATCTCATTCAGAGGCTTTCGTGAGGGCTTCTTAGACATTTCAGGCACGCAATTTATTTAACAAAGAGACCATTTCGATAGCAGTCAGAGCTGATTCAGCCCCTTTATTACCCGCTTTAGTACCTGCACGTTCAATGGCTTGCTCAATGGTATCAGTGGTCAGTACACCAAAAATCACTGGAATATCATGAGCTAAGCCAACAGATGCTAAGCCTTTAGCTGCTTCGCCAGCGACATAATCAAAATGGGCAGTACTGCCACGAATCACCGCACCTAAAGCAATGATGGCATCATAGTCGCCATTCACCGCCATCGATTGCACAACAACGGGTAATTCATAAGCACCAGGAACACGCACGATTTCAATATCATCTTCTTCAATACCGTGACGTTTTAAGGTATCAAGCGCACCTGCTAAGAGGCTTTCAACAATGAAACCGTTGAAACGAGCTACTGCAATGCCATAGCGTGCTTTTTGTGGGGTGAAATCACCTTCAGTTACTTTGATAGCTGTCATGCTTAATCTTTAATCCTTGAGTCCAACCAGTGATTAGTCATATTAATTATGAACGTAATCAACTACTTCTAAGCCAAAGCCCGCAATGCCTAAGAAACGCTTAGGGGCACTCATTACACGCATTTTCTGTACACCTAAGTCAGCAAGAATTTGGGCGCCAATGCCATAAGTTTTGAGGTCAGCGGGTGAAGAGCGCGTATTGTCCTGTACAATCGGCTGAGATTCAAACGCTTTTAAACGATCTAACATATCTTGGGTATTATTTTGCGGTTCGCGCAAGATAATAATTACACCAGCACCTTCATCAGCGACTTTTTGCATCGCATCGCGTAAAGGCCAGCCACAATAGGGTTCTTTCAGTGCTAGTAAATCACAAAGTTCATTTTCAAGATGTACCCGTACTAGAATCGGTTCATCTGGTTTAACTTCACCTTTGACTAAAGCTAAATGAATATTAGAGCGGCCTAATTCTTTATAAGCATGCAGCTTGAATTCACCCGCTTCAGTATTCACAACACGCTCATAAACTGGCTCTACGGTTTTTTCATTTTGCACGCGATAGCGAATCAAATCCTCAATCGTACCCATCTTGAGGCCATGCTTTGCGGCAAAAATTTCTAAATCAGGGCGACGTGCCATCGTGCCATCTTCATTGAGAATCTCAACAATCACCGCGGCTGGCTCAAAGCCCGCTAAACGTGCAAAGTCGCAGCCCGCTTCGGTATGACCTGCACGAGTTAAGACACCGCCCGGTTGTGCCATGATCGGGAAAATATGCCCTGGTTGTTCAATATCAGACGGTTTAGCATTCGGTGCTACTGCAGTACGAATGGTATGTGCACGGTCATAAGCTGAAATACCTGTGGTCACGCCTTCAGCCGCTTCAATAGAAATCGTGAAGTTGGTGCGATGGGCTTCATCGGTCGCCGCATTCATCAAGGGCAGATTAAGTTGTTTACAGCGCTCACGTGTGAGGGTGAGGCAAACAAGACCACGGCCTTCTTTCACCATAAAATTAATATCTTCAGGGCGAGTCATGGAGGCAATCATTAATAAATCACCTTCATTTTCACGGTCTTCATCATCAACGATGACCACCATTTTGCCTGCTGCTAAATCGCTAAGGATTTCTTCAATTGTATTAAATGCCATGATGGGATGTCCGCTTGGGGCTGTCAGCCATTTATGAGGCGGCAATCATACGCAAATCTTGTGCGCTTGACTAATCGTCCTAAAGAATATTTATGTGAAAAATACATCTAAGCTCAGCGTCTGCGATCACTAATGGCCGCTAGGCGTGCTAATAAA
Source organism: uncultured Thiothrix sp. (assembly GCF_937876535.1). GTDB lineage: Bacteria > Pseudomonadota > Gammaproteobacteria > Thiotrichales > Thiotrichaceae > Thiolinea. The sequence continues at coordinate 30,826 of NZ_CALFHZ010000007.1, read as the reverse complement.
AAAGACAGGCTCAAGATGATTAAACAGCTTAAGCCTAGGGTTAAGATAAAGGCGCTGAAGTTGAATTCAGGTTGTGTCAGCCATTGCTCAACAGTTTTTGTATGTTGCAAGTTTAAGTAAGCCAATAAGCCAATTTGTGTCGTTCCACCGTTTGAGTCACTAGTTCCTAGCATGCTACCCCACAGCAACCAAAGAGACATAAAAATAGCCAAGGCTCGAGCTAGTGAAAAAATTGGATTAGGGATTTTATGTTTTTTGGAAACTATAAAGGTAATCATTAAAGCAAAGCTAGCAGTGCTAAACAGAGTGAGGAGAAACGTATAGCCGGGGCTTAGATGAAGCATAAACTTTAGGTACAGGAAAAAAGAAACCCGACCTTAGTCGGGTTAAGTGCAAAGATCAACTGTGCTTCAGCAGATTAGTGTCCATCATCCACTTTGCGTTGATCCTTAAAAGTGCGCCAACCACTAATCATGGTACTCACCAAGGATTGCCGCGACATAATATCTTCGCGAATTGCCACATAAATATGTGCCATCACGAATAGTAAGATCCACCACATGCCCATGTGATGCCACGTGTGCACATCCATACTTTGTCCAAACAGTGGGATCACCCATGAACTGAATAAGTGGAATTGCCATGAATCTAAACCAGCTCCTTCACCATAAAGTGCAAAGCCGGTGACGATCATAAAGACCATGCCCCAGACAAACATGAAATGCATGAATAAAATGGCAAGAGGATTATGGCCGGTATATTTGCGCGGCTCCTTTTCTAAAAAGGCATACCAGCGAATTTCATGCAATACGCCTGACCAGTACTCAGGTTTATGAAAGGGCGGCACAAAGATTTCGCGAGCGTGATTATTGCCTACAAAAGCCCAGTAAATTCTGCCTAAAAAACCAATTAGTAAAATATAACCCGCTGCGAAATGTGCAAAACGGATATACCCCATCAGAAAATGATCACTAGCCTCACCAGACATTGTGGGTAATGGACTACCAATAAAGTAGCCAGTGATCGCTAAGACCACGATAGCTAACGCATTAAGCCAATGCCAAATCCGTAACGGTGCTTCGTATACATAGACGGCTGGTTGGAAGGCTGGAGTATCGTTCGGTTGAGACATGATTAACTCCTTTTGACACGCCAGACCACCACAGCAGTGATTAAAGCACCCACAGCGAATAAACCGATACTGTGGTAAGGACTACTAACCAAGTGCTCGGCAAGCTCGGACCAACCTAAAGCCCCATGTTGCCCGGGATGCGCTAAAGCAGCCGTACTGCTGAATAATGCACTCAGAGCAATTAAATCCCGTGAAAATTTAAACATTTTATTGCTCCTTAGCGCACTTTTACGGTTGTTAACTCTTCGCCATCTGGCCCCATTACATGCGTTGAGCAAGCTAGGCAGGGGTCAAAACTATGCAAGCTACGCAGAATTTCCACTGGCTCATTTGGACGCTCAACCGGCGTATTCATCAGACATGCTTCAAAGGCACCAATATTCCCAGCCGGATCACGCGGTGAGCCATTCCAAGTGGTTGGTACGACGCATTGGTAGTTTTCGATTTTGCCGTCTTTAATCTTAATCCAATGCCCTAAAGCACCCCGCGGAGCCGCTACATTACCGACCCCTTTAGCTTCTTTGGGCCAAGTGGAGGGATCCCACTTTTCCATATTTGCAGTAGTGGTATCGCCAGCTTTGATATTGCCAATCAGTGCCTGCCAATCATCCATCATCATGTCCGCACAATATTCCGACTCCAAAGCACGGGCTAAAGTCCGTCCAATGGTGCTATGCAAGACCCCTTTCGGGTCTAAAGCAGTACCGGCTAATTGATTGAAAGAGGCAATACTCCGAGCTAATTGTTCCTGTACATAGCCAATCCCTTTGGCATAAGCGATGGTGTAACGCGACAGTGGCCCAACTTCGACCGCATGGCCTTTCCAACGTGGCGCTTTAATCCAAGAGTATTTAGCACTTTCGTCTAACTCTTTAATGTCAGTCCGTGTACCTTTAGCATTCGCGCCCAAGACATAGTTCGGCTCAGTAATTCCATCCCAAGGATGTAAGCCTTTGCTTTCATCAGGGTAGCTATACCAAGAGTGGGTAACGAATTCTTGCACTTCCTCCGGATTGCGTGGATCGATGGGCATGACTTCATTCCAATTGCCATTCAGGATCACGCCGCCGGGTAATTGATCCGTGGATTTGTCGTAAGGAACTTTGGCGTAATCACCATAATCCATGACATTAATCGCGCCATGCCCACCGCCCCACAATTGATTTTTATAGAAGCTGGCAATGGCAATCACATCTGGCACGTATACGTTTTTATTGAAGGCAATCATTTCCTCAATCCGTGCACGCACGAAGTTCAAGCGCTCCATATTCAAGGGCGCGCCCGCAGAGTAATTTTGATCCATATTAATCGCGCAAGGCACACCACCGACTAAATAGTTCGGATGCGGATTTTTACCACCGAATACCGTATGGACTTTGACGAATTCTTTTTGTAAATCTAATGCTTCTAGATAATGGGCGACTGCCATTAAATCCGCTTCGGGTGGCAGTTTGTACGCAGGATTATCCCAATAGCCATTTTTGAATGGGCCTAGTTGACCCGATTCTATAAAGCGTTTAATCCGCGTTTGTACATCGCGGAAATAACCGGGGCTGGATAAAGGATGCGCAGGCGAAACGGTTTGTTGTAAAGTTGAAGTGGCTTTCGGGTCAGCTTTTAAGGCATTGACCGGATTGACCCAATCCAAAGCGTGTAAGTGATAGAAATGCACCACATGATCATGCACTTGCAGGGTTTTTGCCATCATTTCACGGATCAGATGCGCATTGAGCGGAATCTTAATCCCTAAGGCATCTTCCACCGCACGTACTGAGGTTAAGGCATGGCAACCCGTGCAAACCCCACAAATCCGCTCTACAAACGCCCAGGCATCGCGGGGGTCTCGGCCTTTTAAAATCACTTCCAAGCCGCGCCACATCGTGCCTGTTGAAACCGCATTGCGGATCACATTGCTGGAATCAATATTCACTTCACAGCGCATATGCCCCTCAATGCGTGTGACCGGATCAATCACTACCCGTTGCCCGGAGTTGTCTAAGGTATAGCCATTTGGTGTAGTAATAACGCCCACTGTTATTCTCCTTGTCCCTTAGTGGTCACAGGTTGATTGGATTGGTTGGCTTTAGCTCGACTTACTGCCGAAGCAGCAGCATGTGCAGCAATCGCTACCCCAACGGTACTCGCAGCAGCAATCCCAATCGTGTCGGCATTAGCTTCAATTCCAAACGGTTTAATATCGGTCAAGCGGGCATACCATGAGCCTTTATCCCAGAAACCATCTTCTGAGCAACCAATACAACCATGTCCTGCTTGAATCGGAAAAGAAGTACCTTCATTCCAGCGAATCGTAGAGCAGGCGTTATAAGTCGTAGGGCCTTTACAACCCACTTTGTAGAGACAATAACCTTTGCGCGCGCCTTCATCATCAAAATGTTCTACGAATTGACCGGCATCAAAATGCGGACGGCGATAACATTTGTCGTGAATGCGTTGGCTATAAAACATTTTTGGGCGACCTTGGCGGTCGAGTTCAGGAAATTTTTCAAAGGTTAGAATATAAGTCACGACAGCGGTCATCACTTCCGCAATGGGTGGGCAACCGGGGACTTTAATAATCGGTTTGTCGTGAATGACTTTGTGTACAGGGGTTGCTTTCGTTGGATTCGGTGCAGCGGCTTGTACACAACCATAGGAGGCACACGAACCCCAAGAAATAATCGCTTTGCAGTGTTTAGCGACCCGAGTTAATTGATCCAGAAAAGGCTTCCCACCAATAATGCAAGACATACCGTCTTGATTAAGCGGTGGGTTGCCCTCGACGGCTAAAATAAAATTGCCGTCATATTTTTTTATAGTCTCTTCTACAATCGCCTCAGCCTGTTGACCCGCTGCTGCCATGATAGTGTCGTCATAATCTAACGATACCATCGATAAAATTACATCTTTTGCCAGTGGATGTGCGGAGCGAATAAATGACTCAGAACAACAAGTACATTCCAGACCATGCAACCACAAAATGGGAATGCGTGGTTTAGTTTCCATTGCATGTGCAATTTTACCTGCAAACTCTGGCCCTAAACCTAAAGCTGCTGCAGTCAAACTACAGTATTTCAAGAAACTCCGCCGTGAAATACCTTGGCGGCGCATAACATCATAGAAGGTCTCTAGCATAAAGCACTCCTCACTCCGAATTTTGGTCTGGCAAATGGCTTTATGCAAAGGGTATGCCATCCACCTAGATAGGTTTCCGTTAATCTGCCTAACTTGCTATTTATCAAAGTGATAAACCTTAGGTTTGCACCCACCTCTATCTAATCAACTTAAGTTCGAAGAAGGCGTGTACTCAATAAAGTGGAAATTAACCTTGCAAATTTTTTTAAAACTGTAATACGATGTTCCAATCACTATGGCAGGAGAGAGTAAGTGTCCACCCAACAGGTTTTAGTGCTTGGCATCGGCAATCTACTGTGGGCTGATGAGGGCTTTGGGGTACGTTGCATTGAAACCCTCCACCAACATTACACTTTTCCTGAAAATGTCACTCTGATGGATGGTGGCACGCAAGGTATTTACCTCGTCCAACATGTGCAAGCAGCCGATATTTTAATTGTCTTCGATGCGATTGATTATGGCTTAGAAGGTGGCAGCTTAAAGCAAATTCACGATGCCGAGGTGCCCACTTTTATGGGGGCAAAGAAAATGAGTTTGCATCAAACCGGATTTCAAGAAGTGTTAGCAATGGCACAATTGCTTGATGCTTACCCCGAAAAAATCTTACTTGTTGGCGTGCAACCTGTGGAGCTTGAGGATTACGGTGGTAGTTTGCGTCCCGCTGTAAAAGCACAAATCCAACCTGCTATTGCGATTGCTTTAAATTATCTGGCTAATTTGGGCATTCATGCCAGCAAACGTATTGAACCCTTACCCGAGCACGAGCGCTTAACCCCGTCACAAATTGCTTTAGCTCAATACGAAGCTGGTCGTCCTTCAGCGGAGGTTGCGTGTCGTTTGGGTGATGAGCGTGTGTTAGCCGATCCGACCCTGCAATTTGACCCCAAACCCTCCTTAATCGAGCAGCCTTTGAGTGTGAATGTCGATAGTAGGAGACCTAACTAATGTGCATGGGCATTCCGATGCAAGTGCTGGAAATGCGCGGTACGTATGCTTTATGCGAAGCGGATGGGCAAACCGAACTCATTGATATGATCTTAGTGGGCGAGCAAGCCCAAGGCACTTGGATACTTAATTTCCTTGGGGCAGCGCGAGAGGTCTTAAATCCTGAATATGCTGCCCAAATGCGCCAAGCCTTAGCGGCTCTGCAAGTGATTAATCAAGGCCATGATCCACAAGCCCAAATGGATGCCTTATTTGCCGATTTAATTGGGCGCGAGCCACCCTTACCGGAGCATTTGCGCGCGCAATTGCCACACAAAGGATAAACTTATGTCATCCCCGCTAATTGAGCGTTTGCAACATGAATTTCAGTATCCGTTGGTGGATGCGAGCAATTTAACTGAGTTTCTTAAAGCCCACGCTTGCACCGTGCTGTTTTTCACCGAAGACCCCAAGCGCTTCCACGAATCGAATGATGTAGCGGTGGTCTTGCCGGAACTTGCCAAAGCTTTCCCCAATCAATTCACGCCTGCCATTGTGGCGCGCAGTGATGAGAAAAAATTGCAAAGTTTGTACGGCTTTCCATCTTGGCCTGCTTTGGTGTTTTTGCGTGGGCAAAATTACTTAGGTGTGATTACAGGGATTCAAGATTGGGCAGTGTATTTGTCAGATATTAAAACCATTTTAGCCTCTGAACCCTCGCGCCCACCCGCGATTGGGATTGCAGTGGTCAGCCATTAAGGAGGCTAGTATGACCGAGAAATATTACGGCAAACCGCTTGGAATTCCGATTGTGGGGGTAGGTTCGCAACCTGCGGAAGAAGGCGACGAAACTTTTAGTTTTATGGGTGCACCGGGGGCGATGCCGACCTTTCAAAATCCGATTCTACCTGAGCCAGAAGAGGTGGAAAATCTGGTGGCTGCCAAAACGCTACTTGCGCAAATGCAACAGGGTATTGAGCAGTATCAAGCGCATTCGCCTGCCTTGAAATATGACTTAATGCCTTTGGATGCGGCTAACCTTGATTTAGTGAATCAAGTCCTGAATGAAGGCGAGGTGAGCGTGGTCTACAGCGGTGTGCCCACCGTGCAGATTCAAGAATCGGTATTGACGGGCGTGTGGCGGGTGCAGACCTTTGATGCCCATCAGCAATTAATCGCAGATTGCATTGAGGTCGCAGAGATTCCTTCCATTGTGCGCGAGCGTGGTTTTGCCAATGTACAAGCTTTGGATACTAACCTGAATAATTTACCCTTTGGTGTGTTAAATGCGCCTGCCTTAATGACCGAAGTGGCTGAGAAAAGTGCTTCGTGGGAAACGGGTGCATTGCCGCATGTGATTAATTTAAGTTTATTGCCGTTGTCACCAGAAGATTTAGCCTTTTTAGGTGAACGTTTGGGCGTGGGTGAAGTGACGATTTTATCGCGTGGTTATGGCAATTGCCGGATTGGTAGTACACGCATCCCGAATGTGTGGTGGGTAAAATATTACAACTCCGAAGACGCCTTGATTTTAAACTCAATTGAAATTGTCGATGTACCAGCAGTCGCTTGTGCAGCCCCCGAGGATTTGGCGGATAGTGCTGAGCGTTTGGCAGAGATTTTAGAGGTTTATCAATGAGCCAAAGTCATAGTCCATTTGAAGGCTCCTATGGGGGCGATAATTCGCGCATTAAAGACAGCGATAAAATGGAATGCAAAATCTGCTGGCGCGTTTACGATCCCGAAGAGGGGTGCGACTACTGGCAAATCCCTGCTGGAACCCCATTTTCGCAATTGCCCGATCATTGGCGTTGTCCTGAATGCGACGCACCCAAAGCCCAATTCATGGTCGTGAATCATGCTTGAAACCCATCCTGCCGACGCTTGCATTGCGCGCTTGGAGCACACGTTCCAAGCCATTGAGCGCGAGCGTATGCAGGATTTACCGATTTTAAATCCAAATTTGCAAGTCAAAGCGCTTGGTTTTAAACGTTGGCAAACGTATCGCTTAGGTATTTTACTCACGCCGTGGTTTATGAATGTGCTGCTCTTGCCCGAAATACAAGACTGGCAAGTGGGCAGTAAACACATGATTGCATTGCCATCCGGTGAATATGAATTTATTGTTGGGTATGAACCCGAATTCGGCTTTTATCTAAGCTGCTCGCTATTTTCCCCCGTATTAGAGTTTGAAAATCAAGCCGCTGCGGAAGCTACCGCTGAAATTGCTTTGCTTCATCTGCTAAAACAAGAAACTGCCCCAGAACCCGCTAAAACCGAAAAGCCCAAAGGTATCAATCCCGAACCTTTAACTCGACGTGCGCTATTACAAGGGCGCTTTGTGCGAGGCTAAGATGCAAGCAGGGTTAGAGGGGCGCATTCAGATTCGTTTAAATCTAGCCATCCGAAGCGTGAGCGTGCAGACTCAGCGCCCAATCGCTGCAATCCAAAAGCTATTAGTCGGGAAAACGGTTGAACAAACCTTAGAACGTATTCCTTTGCTGTTTAGTATTTGCGGTCAGGCGCAGAGTTTTGCAGCTTTCTTGGCAATCCAAAAAGCGTTAAATCTGCCAAGTAATGCTCATTTATATCAAGCACAAGCGCAATTAGTACAGCTCGAAACCCAGCGCGAGCATGTACTACGCATTTTAATGGATTGGAATACGCGGCTCGGGAAGCAACCCAATCCTCATTTAATCCAACAAGCCATGCGCATAGTTCCGCAAGCTCGCCAAACATGGTTTCAAGGGGCGCAAGCATTTACTTTAACGAGTGAATTAGCCACCGCCGACACCCAGAGGATCGATGCGTGGGAGGCGTTTTTAGAGGCGCATATTTTCGCCATGTCTTTGGATGAATGGGCGCGGCTCAATACTTTAAAAGCCTTACAAGCTTGGATTGATGCACAAGTAACTGTAGCCGCCAAAACCTTAGCGCAGTTGCAACAGCAGCAATTAGCTAGTTTAGGGGCGCATGAGTTTCCCTTAACTACGGAAGCGTCGGTGTTAAAACGCCAAGCTCACCAGCCGATGATGCAAGCTGCCTTAGGGCATTATGGCAATGGAGTATTCACGCGTTATTTAGCGCGCTTGATGGAGTTGGCGCAGCCACCACTGATGAATCGTGCCACCCAACAAGTTGAAGCGGCACGCGGCAGCTTATGGCATCAGGTACAAGTGGATACACAAGGCTTAATTAGCCATTATGAAATTCATGCACCCACTGATTTGACCTTTGCACCAGAGGGCGTCGCTGCACAAGGTTTAAAGACACTCCTGCAAACTGCATCAACTGCTGAATTAGAAAGCCAAGCGCGTTTATGGATTGCCGCACTTGATCCCTGCGTGGCTTATGATTTGGAGCTTAGCCATGCATGAAATGTCACTAGCAGAAGGTATTTTGCAAGTCTTAGAAGCTGAGAGTGCTAAGCAAGGTTTTACTCTAGTTAAAACGGTGTGGTTGGAAATTGGCGCTTTGGCGGGTGTAGAGGTGTCAGCTTTAGAGTTTGCGTTTGATGTGGTGCGCCGTGGGACTTTAGCTGAGCAGGCTCAATTAGTGATTATTAATTTACCCGCTCAAGCATGGTGCATGCCGTGCGGGCAGGTAGTCGAAATTCGTCAGCGCTTTGATGCCTGCCCGCAGTGTGGCAGTTATCAATTACAAGTGAGCGCGGGTGATGAAATGCGTATAAAAGAATTGGAGGTGGAATGATGTGTACCGTATGTGGATGTAGTGCAGGCGAAACGCGAGTAGAGGGTAAAGAACATAGTCACGACCACGACCACGACCACCCGCACGACCATCATCATGACCACGCTCATAGCCATACTCACTCGCACGAACCGCAACCTGTATTCAAACCTGTAAGTGGTAATCATCATTACGGCCTAGGCCCCGCACGTGCGCATGCGCCGGGTTTAAGCCAAACCCGTATGGTGCAAATTGAGCAGGATATTCTCGGCAAGAATAATACGTATGCCCATGATAATCGGCGTTGGCTAGCGGAGCAGGGTATTTTTGCTTTGAATCTGGTTTCAAGTCCGGGTTCGGGTAAAACCAGTTTATTAGTGCGCACTTTGACTGATTTAAAAAATGAACTGAAGCTATCCGTGATTGAAGGTGATCAAGAAACCGCGCAAGACGCTGAGCGGATTCGTGCCACAGGTTGCGCTGCGATTCAGATTAATACCGGCAAAGGCTGTCATTTAGATGCGCATATGGTCGGACATGCCTTGGAAAGTTTAAAACCACACGCTGCCAGCATTCTGTTTATTGAAAATGTCGGGAATTTAGTTTGCCCTGCGGCTTTTGATTTAGGTGAGGCTTATAAAGTCGCGATTTTGTCTGTGACTGAAGGCGAAGACAAACCGATTAAATATCCCGATATGTTTCACGCGGCTAACTTGTTGCTGTTGAATAAAATTGATCTGTTGCCTTATCTGCAATTCGATGTGGAGAAATGCATTGCCTATGCACGGCGTGTGAATCCATCTATTCAAGTCTTACAAGTTTCAGCTACGACGGGCGAAGGTATGCAAGACTGGTATCAATGGCTGCGTATGAATCAGCAACTGCGTTTGCTTGGGCATCCCACTGTGCAAACTAAAGCCGAGCTTAGAGCATGACTGAACGCCCAACGATTTTAATCGTGGATGATGAAAAGCGCGCTCTAGAAGCCATTGTGCGCATTTTGGATGATGAGTTTGATGTGCACACCGCGCATACCGCGGAGGCGGCTTTGGCGATTTTAGAGCGCGAGTGGGTCAAGGTGATGGTCTGCGATCAGCGTATGCCGGATGTGTCGGGTGTCGCGCTCTTGAGCCAAGTGCGTGACCAATGGCCGGAAGTGGTGCGCATGATTATTTCGGGTTACACCGATTCCGACGATATTATTAGCGCAATTAACGAGGCGGGGATTTATCAATATATTAGCAAGCCGTGGCATCCGGATGAGTTACGTTTAAAACTACGCAATGCAGTAGAACTATTTGATTTGCAACGTCAAAATGAGCGCTTGAGTTTGGAGTTAAAACTCAAACCGAGTACCTTAAGTGCTGCGATTCAAAGCAAACGCACCGCTTTGCAAGAGCGCTATGACTGGGATATGGGCGTGGTGCGTAGCCCCGATAGTTGTATGAATGCAGTCTGCCAAGAGATTTTCCAAGTCGCGCCCTATGATGTGAATGTGGTGCTGACAGGCGAATCGGGAACGGGCAAAGAGCTACTCGCACGTGCCTTGCATTATAATAGCCTCCGCCAAAATGAAGTCTTTATTGCCCAAAACTGTGGGGCTTTGCCAGATGAATTACTCGAAAGTGAGTTATTCGGGCATAAGCGCGGCGCATTCACGGGAGCGATTGCGGATCGTGTAGGCTTATTTGAGCTCGCTGATAAAGGTACGATTTTCTTAGATGAAATTGGTGATATTTCCCCCGCCTTTCAGGTGAAACTACTGCGAGTCTTGCAAGAGGGTGAGATTCGTCCCCTCGGTACGAATACCACGCGCAGTATCAATGTGCGGGTGATTGCCGCCACCAATAAAGATTTAACCGAGGAAGTGCGCCAAGGTCGTTTCCGCCAAGATTTGTATTACCGCCTTGCTACCTTTTCGATTCATTTGCCACCACTGCGCCAGCGTTTGCAGGATGTACCGTATTTAGCCAATGCGCTCTTGCAAGAGTCGATGCAACAAATGGGCAAGCAGGTAAAAGGTTTTAGTAATGAAGCACTTGCCTGCTTACAGGCCTATGATTGGCCGGGCAATGTGCGCGAATTGCAAAACGAAGTAAAACGTATGTTAGTCTTGTGTGGTGGTGATTATTTGGAGGCGAATTTGGTATCCGCGCATGTCTTACGGGCCACACCGGAAGAATATCGCCAAGAAATGCGTTTACTCACCGATGCTTTACAAGGCACGCTTAAAGATCGAGTTGAGCAACTCGAAGCGCGCATTTTGAAAGAAGTTTTGATTCGCCATCGCTGGAATAAAAGTCGTGCTGCCGAAGAGTTGGGTTTGTCGCGGGTCGGTTTACGCAGCAAACTCGAGCGCTACGAACTTGAACGCTTGGATACAGCAGGCTCCGCATGACCAATACCCTCCTCAAACAAGTCGGCTTAGATCAGGGTTTGCCTAGCCAGTTTGAGGAAAATGCGTGGGTTGAAGTCATTCAACGCATGGATGATATTTACACCGATTTAGTTCGTTATCAGATTGAATTAGAAGAAAAAAATACTGAGCTTGAACATGCTTATGCTGATCTTACCCAAGCCCATCAAGACCTAAAGGACGCCCAGCGCCAACTGATTCAATCCGAAAAAATGGCTTCACTTGGGCGTTTGGTAGCGGGAGTCGCGCACGAACTCAATAATCCAATTAGTTTTGTCTTCGCGAATATGCATGCGCTCTTGAGTTATGAGCAGCGCTTTCGGCAATATTTGGACGGTGTGCATAGTAATTTTTCAGTGGATAAACGTGAAGCATTACGCAAGCAATTACGTATTGATCGGATCCTGGAAGACATTCGCCCTCTCATAGAAGGCTCGATGGAGGGGGCAGAGCGGGTCAGTGAAATCGTGAAGAATTTGCGGCAGTTTTCCACCCCCGCCAGTCAAAAACCAGAAAGTTTTGATCTGGTCGTTCTTTGCCAACGAACTGCGCACTGGCTGGTACGCTCTAGTGCGCTTGAACCGGAGCTGACTCAAATTTTCCCTGAGACATGCGTGATTTATAATTACGAAGGCTATGTCAGTCAGATTTTGGTGAATCTAATTCAAAATGCTTTGGATGCGATGGAGAACCAAGCTAAGCCTAAATTGACTGTTCACCTACTGACCGAAAATGAGTGGGTGCATGTGGAAGTGCAGGATAATGGTTTGGGGATTAAAGAGGCCGATTTTGCCAAGCTCTTCGATCCGTTTTACACCACTAAATCAGTAGGGAAGGGCACTGGTTTAGGTTTATACATTAGCTATGGTTTGGCGACCGAGCACTGTGGCGGCGCTTTGAGTGCGCGCAACTATTACCAACAGGGCGAAAATGGAGCGATTTTTCGCTTGAGTCTGCCACTAAAAGCGGGGGCAAATCTATGAACCTAATCTGGCTACAATCCGGTGGCTGTGGGGGCTGCTCGATGTCGCTCTTGAATGCCGAGTCACCGAATTTATATGAATTATTTAAGCTCGCTGATTTGAATTTGTTGTGGCATCCATCCTTGAGTGAAGCTTCTCAGCAGGAGTTTTTAGACCTACTGCAAGCCGTGCTCACTGATGAAATTCCGCTGGATATTTTGTGTTTAGAAGGCTCAGTGATTTGTGGCCCGAATGGTAGCGGTGCATTTCATCAACTTGCTGGCACGCAGCAGAGTATGTTGCATTGGCTAAAAAGCTTAAGTGCTAAAGCGCAATATGTGGTAGCGGTCGGTTCGTGTGCAGCATTTGGCGGGATTACTGCAGCGGGTGAGAATATTGCTGAGGCCACAGGGTTGCAATATGACGGCGTGCACTTGGGCAGTGTATTAGCAGCAAATTGGCGTTCTAAAGCAGGTTTTCCAGTGATTAATATTGCGGGCTGCCCTACGCATCCAGCTTGGGTGACGGATACTTTAGTACAACTCAGTTTAGGCGCTTTGCACCCTTCACAGTTGGATGAACTCAATCGTCCACGCTCCTACACCAATCATTTAGTACATCACGGTTGCCCACGTAACGAGTTTTATGAATACAAAGCTAGTGCCGAAAAGCCTGCTGATTTAGGTTGTATGATGGAGCATTGCGGTTGTTTGGGGACACAAGCACGTGCCGATTGTAATACGCGGCTGTGGAATGGTAGTGGCTCGTGTTTGCGTGGTGGCTATCCTTGTATTAACTGCACTGCACCCGAATTTGCGCAAAGCAAACATGCCTTTGGCGTGACCCCGAAAATCGCTGGAATCCCAATTGGTTTGCCCACCGATATGCCCAAAGCGTGGTTTGTAGCCCTAGCGTCTTTATCCAAAGCCGCGACTCCTGAACGAGTACGCACCAATGCGGTCTCCGAGCAAATCGCCATTGCACCGACCAGCAAAAATCGGGGGCGCAAATGACCCGTCGCGTATTGGGACCGTTTAATCGCGTGGAAGGCGACCTCGAAGTACAATTTGAGTCACAAGACGGCGTGATTACCCAAGCATGGGTGAACTCCTCCCTGTTTCGTGGCTTCGAGCGTATTTTGGTTGGCAAAGTACCCAGTGATGCCTTGGTCTATACGCCCCGTATTTGTGGGATTTGTTCAGTGGCACAATCGGTAGCTGCTGCTCAAGCTTTAGCAAGTACGCAAGGTTTAATCCCCACCCCGAATGGTCAACTGGTTACGAATTTGATTTTAGCCTGTGAAAATCTCGCTGATCATCTCACCCATTTTTACCTATTTTTTATGCCGGACTTTGCCCGTGAGGTATATCAAAATCAGCCTTGGTTTCCTGAGATAGCGCAACGCTTTAAGGCACAAGTTGGCAGTGCGCACGGCGAGGTTTTAAAAGCGCGGGCGGAGTGGTTGCATATTACCGGAATTTTGGCAGGTAAATGGCCGCATAGTTTAAGCATTCAAGCAGGTGGTAGCACGCGTGCGTTAGAGGCGCAGGAAAAGCTGCAATTGCTGCTCTTGATTCGTCAGTTTCGTGCCTTCTTAGAACGAGTGGTATTTGGCAATCAGCTAGAGACCGTCACTCAATTAGCCACCGCTGAGGAATTAAAGGCTTGGCAAATGGCAGCTAGCACTAGCGATTTTGGACGCTTTTTGCAGTTAGTGGCTAGTTTAAATCTCAGTCAGTTAGGGCAAGCTACGAACCGCTTTTTAAGTTATGGTGCTTATGGACAACATTTTCCGCAAGGTGTATGGGAGCAAGGACAGATTCATGCCTTAGAGGTCGCACAAATCACTGAGGATATTAGTCACAGTTGGATGCAAGCCGCACAACGTGTAGCCCATCCGACGCAAGGCGAAACTCAGCCACATTGGGAAAAGCAAGGTGCCTATAGTTGGTGTAAAGCGCCGCGTTTAAAGGGGCAAGTCGTGGAAACTGGAGCGATTGCGCGTCAGCTGCTGGATCAGCAACCTTTGGTGACGCAATTAGTACAAGACACAGGTGGGAATGTAGCGACGCGGGTGCTTGCGCGCTTATTAGAGTTAGCGCGCTTAGTGCCTGTGATGGAGCAATGGTGTCAAGCGCTTAAAATTGGTGAACCTTTTTGTGCGCATGCACCGATGCCTGATGAAGCCCATGGTGTGGGTTTAGTAGAAGCAGCACGCGGCAGTTTAGGGCATTGGCTCACCGTGCGTGCGGGCAAAATTGCGCATTATCAAATCATTGCACCTACCACTTGGAATTTTTCCCCACGCGATGAATTAGGGCAGGCGGGCGCTTTGGAACAAGCTTTAGTTGGGACACCCGTTGAGGACGAGGGAGTAATCAACGTACAGCATATTGTACGCTCGTTTGACCCCTGTATGGTCTGTACGGTGCATTGATGCAAGCAGAACGTATTCGGATTCGCGGTATTGTGCAGGGCGTGGGGTTTAGACCGCTGGTATGGCGTATTGCGCATGACTTGGCTGTCACAGGTTCAGTCTTGAATGATGGTGAAGGTGTGCTAATTGAAGCGCAAAGCTCAGCAGACAATTTGGAGCATTTCTTAAAGCGCATTCAAAACGAAATCCCGCCTTTAGCCCAGATTGCTAGTATTGAGCGCGAATCTATTGAGCTATCAACGCAGGCTGATTTTCAAATCATTGCCAGTCATTATTCAAACGCTCACACACATATTGCAGCTGATGCAGCCACTTGTGCAGAGTGCGTTAAGGAGATTTTCGATCCCAGTTCGTGCCGGTATCACTATCCCTTTACCAATTGCACCCATTGTGGCCCGCGCTTAAGTATTGTCACAGGTATTCCCTATGATCGTGCCCAAACCACTATGCAGGCATTTGCTTTATGTGCCGATTGTGCAGCGGAATATCACAATCCCGCTGATCGGCGTTTTCATGCGCAACCTAATGCTTGTACGGTTTGTGGCCCACAAGTTTGGTTCGAAACTGCCACAGAAAAAATTCACGGCTATGCTGCGATTCAAGCCTGTGCCGAACAGATTAAGCAAGGTCAGATAGTAGTCATTAAAGGTCTTGGTGGGATGCATTTGGCAGTGGATGCGCGTAATGTGCAAGCCTTAATAAGCTTACGCGCGCGCAAACATCGTCCTGCTAAACCCTTAGCGTTAATGGCAAAAAATCTGGAGCAGATTGAGCAGTTTTGTGTAGTGAATGCAGCAGAAAAAGCAGCTTTAGAATCTGCTGCTGCGCCCATTGTATTGTTGGGGCGCAAACCTGATTGTCCCTTGAGCCAAATCATTGCGCCGAATCAAAAACTAATTGGTTTTATGCTGCCCTACACGCCTTTGCATCATTTATTAATGCAGTTACTAGAGCAACCAATTGTTTTAACCTCCGGCAATATTTCGGGTGAGCCGCAATGTATTAGCAATGAGCAAAGCCTTGCGCAATTGAGCCAGATTGCTGATGCGCAACTGCTGCATAATCGTGCGATTGCTAATCGAGTGGATGATTCGGTGTTGCGCTTTATGGCTGGGGAGATGCGCGTGTTGCGCCGAGCGCGGGGCTTTGCACCTAAGCCTTTGAACTTGCCACAAGGTTTTGAACAAGCACCAAAGGTCTTGGCATTTGGCGGTGAGTTAAAAAATACTTTTTGCCTGCTGGATCAAGGTCAAGCGATTCTTTCACAGCACCATGGCGATTTAGCCAATTACCCAACCTTGCAAGATGTGCAACAGCATTTGAGCTTGTATCAAACTCTATATCAATACCAGCCTGAGATAGTGGCGGTCGATAAGCATCCTAATTATCACATCAGCCAATGGGGGCGTAATTGGGCGGCAGAGCGTGATTTGTTCGTGATTGAAGTACAACATCATCATGCACATATAGCAGCATGTTTGGCGGAAAATGCTTATCCTTTAAGCGTCGAGAATGTACTTGGCATTGTCTTGGATGGTACCGGCTATGGTAGTGATCACAGCCTCTGGGGTGGGGAATTTTTAAGAGCCAATTATATAGGTTTCGAGCGCTTAGCTTATCTCAAACCTGTGCATTTATTCGGTGGGCAAGAGGCCATTTTACAGCCTTGGAAAATGGCTTTCGCCCATTTATATGCCACTGGAGCTTGGGCGCAAATCGAGCGCGATTTTGCTGAAATAGACGCGCTTAAATACATGCCACGTGCCTCTATTAAGACCTTTATAGCCATGGCTGAGCGGGGCTTTAATTGTCCGTTGACGAGTTCAGTGGGGCGCTTATTTGATGCGGTAGCGGCCTTATTGGGTATTTGTTACAAAAGAGCGGTGAGCTATGAAGGGCAAGCAGCGATTGAGCTAGAAGCGTGCGTGGAGATGAGTTTGTACCAACAAGTGCAAGGCTATCCGTTTGCTTTTGAAGACGATCAGCTTGACCCCAGCCCGATGTGGCTAGCTTTATTAGCTGATTTAGCGACAGGGCAGAGTCGAGCCTTGATTGCCACCCGCTTTCATAAAGGTTTGGCGCAAAGCTTAGTAAAGCTTGCCACACAACTAGCTACACAACAGCAACTAAGTACCATCGTCTTATCCGGTGGTGTGTTTCAAAACCGTATTTTATTGGAAGCTGTTTATGACGGCTTAAAAGACCAATTTACTGTATTAACGCATCGCCAAGTGCCGGCCAATGATGGCGGTTTAGCTTTGGGGCAAGCGGCAATTACTGCCGCGCAATTAATAGGAGTCAAGTGAATGTGTTTAGGCATTCCGGGGCAGATTAGTGCCATTACCGATACTACGCGCCACTTGGCCAAGGTCAATGTGGGCGGCGTATTGCGCGAGGTGAATATTGCCTGCATCGCTGAAGACGGCGCTGATCCGCAAGCCTTGATTGGTGCGTGGGTGTTAGTGCATGTGGGGTTTGCTATGAGCCGAATTGATGAAGATGAGGCAAAACGTACTTTGCAGATTTTGGATGAGTTAGGCGAATTACAAGCCGAACACCAAGCCATGCAAACTTCAGGAGCACGCGCATGAAATTCGTCGATGAATTCCGCGATAGTGAAAAAGCACAGGTCTTACGCCAAGCTATTCATCAAGTGGCACGCGAATTAGAGCCGCGTTTAGCCCGTCCGTGGCAGATTATGGAGTTTTGTGGCGGGCATACCCACACCATTTTCCGCTATGGCATTGAGCAAATGCTGCCCGATTGTATTGAGATGGTGCATGGGCCGGGTTGTCCGGTGTGTGTATTACCGATGGGACGGGTGGATGATTGTGTGACGATTGCCGAAAACCCAGCGGTGATTTTTACCACTTTTGGTGATGCCATGCGTGTACCCGGTTCGCAAAAAAGCTTATTACAAGCGCGTGCGGAGGGCGCAGATATTCGCATGGTGTATTCGCCGATGGACGCGCTGAGTTTGGCGAAAAAGCATCCTGAGCGTGAAGTGGTATTTTTTGCGTTGGGCTTTGAAACCACTATGCCCAGCACGGCCTTGACAGTGCTACAAGCCGAGCGCGAAGGGATCAAAAATTTCTCACTATTTTGCAATCACATTAGCACCGCACCAACCATTCAAGCGGTGCTCGACGAACCGGATT
This sequence comes from uncultured Thiothrix sp., assembly GCF_937876535.1. Lineage (GTDB taxonomy): Bacteria > Pseudomonadota > Gammaproteobacteria > Thiotrichales > Thiotrichaceae > Thiolinea. Next base: position 12,975 of record NZ_CALFHZ010000007.1, on the reverse strand, counting down.
TAATGCTGGATGGCTTTCTAGCTCCCGGACACGTAGCCATGGTAATTGGCTTGGAGCCTTTCCAATTTATTGCCCGCGATTATCGCAAACCCTTGACGATTACTGGATTTGAGCCGCTGGATATTTTGCAGGCGCTATGGATGCTATTGCAGCAATTGGCTGAAAATCGTTGCAGTGTCGAAAATCAATATACGCGCGTGGTGCAAGCCCAGGGTAATGCCGCCGCACTCAAAGCCATTCATCAAGTGTTTGAAACGCGCGATTTCTTTGAGTTACGCGGTTTAGGCTCGATTGATCATTCGGGAGTAGGGATGCGCCCTGAATATGCCGCCTTTGATGCTGAGCAGAAGTTCAAGGTCAAAAATCTCACCATTACCGACCCGCAAGATTGCCAATGTGGTGCGGTGATTAAAGGGTTAATCAAACCGTGGGAATGCCAGATTTTTGGTAAGCGTTGTACGCCAGAAAACCCAATGGGGGCGCTAATGGTATCGTCGGAAGGGGCTTGTGCGGCCTATTACAATCATGGCTATGGGCGGGATGCAGCATGAGCAATGTGAATAAACTTGCTGGAAAAACTATCACGCTGGCGCATGGAGCAGGCGGCAAAGCCATGCGCGAATTGATTGATGAAGTGTTTGTAAAAGGTTTTGCCAATCCTGAATTAGCTAGCCTCGAAGACCAAGCGCGTTTTGATTTAACTGAATTAGTCGCGCAAGGTAATCGCTTAGCACTTACTACGGATAGTTATGTAGTCGACCCGTTATTTTTCCCTGGCGGCGATATTGGCAAGTTAGCGGTGACGGGCACGGTCAATGATTTGGCAATGAGTGGGGCAGTGCCTTTGTACCTGACTTGCGGAATGATTTTGGAGGAAGGTTTTGCGATTGATGAGCTGATTAAAATCGTTACTTCCATGAAAGTTACTGCTGATGAGGCAGGTGTGAAAATCGTGACCGGCGACACTAAAGTCGTGCATAAAGGTGCGGCGGACAAATGCTTTATTAATACCGCAGGTGTGGGCGTGATTCCCGCACACATTCAAATGGCTGCTACCCAAGCTCAAGTTGGTGACAAAATCATTGTTAATGGTTTTATTGGCGATCATGGTGCAGCAATTGTGGATGCACGCGGCGAGTTGGCCTTGGAAAGCTCGATTTTAAGTGACTGCCAACCGCTGCATGATTTGGTACAAACCATGCTGAAGGTTTGCCCAACGATTCATTGTCTACGTGATGCAACGCGCGGGGGCGTAGCAACCGTACTAAACGAGTTTGCGCAAAGCTCACAAGTCGGGATTAAATTGCAGCAATCTGTGATACCAATCCGTGATGAAGTGCGTGGGATGTGTGAGATTTTGGGGCTTGATCCTTTATATTTAGCCAATGAAGGCAAGCTAGTAGCTGTAGTGCCACCTGAAGCTGCGGAGGCAGTATTAGCAGCGATGCGCTTGCATCCGGCAGGCGTCAATAGTGTAATGATTGGCGAAGTACAAGCTATCCCCAAAGGACGGGTATTATTAAATACAGGCTTTGGGGGGGAGCGCTTGTTAGATAAGTTAGTAGGTGAGCAATTACCACGGATTTGTTAATTATAAGGTTTGCATGGCCTCTAAAGTTTGAGGATAAAGACTGCTAAGTGTCGCGATGTGCTCGTGGATGCCTGTATTATCATTCGCCTCCCCTTTTTCTTGTAATTCTTTGCAAATAGCAGCCATCTGTTCAGCGCCTAAACTTAAGCATGAGCCTTTTAGTTTGTGTGCAGCCTCTGCCATTACCACCAAGTCATTTTTAACTGCAGCTTGTTGAATTGCAGTGATTAAATCTGGTGTGGTGGTCATAAACAGTTTAATTAATCTGGGCAGAATAGCTGCCGGTAATTGCTTTAAAGTGTCAGTGGCTAAGAGCTGCATCGGGTAATTCCTTATTCTTCTTCTTAAGGGGTGTTGAGCACCAGCGTTCTAAAGCGGCTTCAATCGCTTCTGGTAGGATTGGTTTGCTGATGTAGTCATTCATCCCAGCAGCTAAACAAGCTTGCTTATCACTTTCCATCGCATTAGCCGTCATCGCAATAATGATCGGTTGGTGCTCAGCAGCTAATTCAGCACGAATAAGACGGGTGGCGGTAAGGCCGTCTAATTCTGGCATTTGCATATCCATGAAAACTACATCAAAGGGTTTGACCCGTAAAGCGTCGAGCGCTTGACGGCCATTTTCGGCAATCTCGGCTTTGTAAGCCATTTCATCCAGAATAGAACTTGCCACAATTTGATTAATCGGATTATCTTCAGCCAATAAAATAGACAGTGGCAAACGCTCTCCGAGTTTGAGTTGTTGATGTTCACTTTGGGTTGCAACTAAGTTTCGTTCACCTAGCACTGTCATTAAGCTATCAAATAGACGACTCCGTGTGATTGGCTTAGTAAGGTAGAGATTATAAAGTTCACTCACTACTTGTTTTGGATGGGGGTCATCTGGCGGGGCGATTAAAATCAGTGGGAATTCCTGTAATGTGTAATAACTGCGTACATATCGCCCAAAATCCAAGGCCGTAGCTTTAGGTAAGCGGCTGTCCACTAAACCCATATCATAAGTGCTACCTGATTCCAGCAACTGAATCGCTTCCTGGCTACTGGCACAGACCTGTGTTATTGCTCCCCAGCCTGAGCAGAAATCTTGAAGTGCTTGCTGGTTGGCTGCATTATTTTCGACAATTAGGATGCGCTTACCGATGATTTCAGGAATATTGGGGTAAAGAAAAGGTTTGAGCTTGCCCTCGGCTTGGCAGGTTTTGATGGTGAAATAAAAGTGACTACCTACACCTAGTTGGCTTTCCACCCAAATCCGCCCCTTCATCATTTCCACTAAACGTTGAGAAATGGACAAGCCCAAGCCAGTGCCTTCACCTTTTTGGGTCAGTGGATTATCGGCCTGACTGAATGATTCGAAAATACTCTGAAGCCGATCCGCAGGAATGCCATAGCCCGTATCTCGAATCTCAAATTTAAGTTCATAGTTCTGATCTTGTTGGGCAACTTGAGTCACTAGCACAGAGATTTCGCCCTGCTCGGTGAATTTGATAGCATTTCCAATTAGATTAGTGAGTACCTGGCGTAGACGGGCTACATCCCCTTCAATAAATAGAGGAATAGACGGGGCTACCGCATAAGCTAGCTCTAAGTCTTTTTCTAAAGCTTTAGAACTGAGGAGATTAAATACATCTTCAATGCAAGCCCGTAATTCAACTGGCTCGTGTTTTAAATCGAGTTTGCCCGCTTCAATCTTGGAGAAATCCAAAACATCATTAATAACGGTGAGTAAATGCTCTCCACTGAGATGAATACTTTCCACAAATTCAGATTGCTTTTTACTCATGGGGGTATTCATTAATAAGCGAGTCATCCCAATGACCCCATTCATGGGGGTGCGAATTTCATGGCTCATCGTAGCCAGAAAACGGGTTTTGGTTTTTACAGCTTCTTCGGCAAGTAACTGAGCATTTTGTGCAGTTTGGATTAATTGCTTGAAATGGCTTGAAAAATAAAAGCGACTAGCCAGTAAACCCGCAATAATAAAGATAGTTGAGAGTAAAGCCTGATATTTAATGATGTCCAACTGAGATGAGAGCTGGAAAGTATTAGCCGTATTATTTTGAATAGACTGTTGAATGGCATTCATTACTTCAAAGCCCACTTGGTCGTCAACTGTTGCCAAGCTTGCTACTAGGTCATAGGCATTACGGGCAGTGTCATGTGCATCACGGGCAAGTTGTTGCCAATGCCCAGGGGACAGAGACTCTAATTCATCAATCATCCCAGTCATAAGCCCAGTAAATTCTTCAAGCTGTTCCTTAAGTTGTGGGTCAGTTTTTTCTGGCCATGCTGCTAGCAGCTGGTTCGTTTTTTCTTTCAAATTGTCCGATAAATTATGAAGTAAAGGTAAGTTACTGCGATCACTATTCGGGTTTCTGGCAAAGCGAAAAAACTCATCATCTAAAGCATCGAAAGCTTTTCTTTGCTTATCGAGTAATTCTTCTAACTTTATTTGTTCTCGAACGGTTTCATAAGCTTTCTGCATAGCCTCAGTTGCTTCTTGTTGGTTTTGCTGTGCTCTGACTGAGAGGTTGCTAAGGCTAAACCACAACAGCATGGCAATAACACTCAAGAGCATGAGCAATAAAGCACTATCAATGAGTTGGAGCAGGCGCACATTACTGAAAATACGCATATTTTTTAAAAGATAGCTTAGAATTGGAATAACAAGGTTTGTGAAATAAAGTGATGTTCGTTTTCATCATGATCAAACACAGCTATTGCGCCTTTAACCGTTGTGTGCAATGCAAATCGGACATCATCGGCTTGTTGAGTGTCTAATTTACGGCATTGTTCTAAATGCCATTTGCCATCCTTCCAAATGCCTTTAGCTTTAATATCATCCGTACCTTTGTAAAGTTTTTCACGCGGCACGTATTTCAGCATCAGCTCTTGTTGTTTTTTGAAATAACGTTTGGTTTCATAAGGCTCTTCACCAGAGTCATTAGGGCGTTGAATATAAATCGAACTACCATCAGGCAGGGTTCCTTTATAGGACTCTGCTAAAGCTTGTCGGCTAATAATGGTCATTTTGTCATGGCTAATCTGGATAGGGTTGGTGCGACCCGCTTTCCAGTTCCACATATCCGCTTTAAATTCTTTGCCCGAAAACCAATTTGCGTCGTAATCGCCCTCCATTGCAAACTCCAAAGCAAAGCGGTCTTCGCGCTGTGGGCCTTCCACATATTTTTGCTTAGTTTCATCCCAGATATGCGGTTTATGAAGGGTATCTTCCGTACTGTCCTCCCATTCGCTATAGAAATAAACTTCATCATGGAAGACGCCTGCTTTAAGTAAGACTGTTTTGACTCGCTCAGGTTCGCCTAGATACATGAGGGGTATCTCAATACTTGGGACATCTTTCCAGTCATCGCTTGAGCCATCACAAAGAGGCGCAGACTGTAGTTGCACTACAGGAATAATTTGCAGCTCATTTGCGCTAGCTAAGGGAAAGTTCAGGCCTGTAAGCAAGCTGGTTACTAAGAAACTGGGTAGAAAAAATCGCATCGACACACTCCTTTATTATTTTATTTGGGTGTCTGTGGCAGAGCAGAGATAATTGGTTACAATCTACAATATAGAGTGATGAAGATCAATTATTAACCGATAACTTGTAAAGTTTATTATTAAATTAGCCGGTGGTTTTTTTAAATTGAATTAATCAATTTTTAATCAAGACATTTAGTCGTATAATTATTTTAAACTAATTTAAGCTAATAAGGCTGCTTGAATATTAAATCAATCTAAATTCAAGTACTTATGTGACTATTAATAAGCAGGGATTCGTTAAATAACTTAGGATGTTCTTATACCTATTGCTTTACAACTTGGTAGGTCATTGGCTCCTGCGTATACTGAACTCCTTCTTACTGGTAGGAACAGCCAATGTTAGGCATTCATGATTGGTGGTTATTTATTATTTCTGGGGTTTTACTCAATCTCATGCCCGGCCCCGATACTTTATTCATTATGAGCAAAAGTGCCTCCCAAGGTTGGAAAGCAGGTGTTGTTGCGAGCCTTGGAATTTGCTCAGGCGTTTATGTACATGTGTTTGCAGCGGCTTTTGGTTTATCTGCTTTATTGGCGACTTCAGCAACAGCTTTTGTGGTGGTGAAGTTGGTGGGGGCAGCTTATTTGATTTATCTAGGTTGGATGACTTTACGCCAAACAGTAAGAGCCACCAGCGAAGCAAATACTCCAGTGGTGCAAGCTAAACAGCCCTTATTCACTATTTATCGTCAGGGTTTTCTCACTAATGCTTTGAACCCTAAAGTAGCCTTGTTCTTCTTAGCCTTTGTGCCGCAATTTATTTCTGCAGATGCAACTAACACAGTATTAGCCTTTATTCTGCTGGGTACCGTCTTTGATATGAGTAGTTTGATTTGGTGCACAACCGTGGCTTTGTTCACTGCATTTGCTAGTGAGCGGTTACAGGTTGGGGCAGGTGTCAAAGCTTGGCTGAATAAAGTAGTCGGGGGTTTATTTATCGCTTTAGGGATTCGCTTAGCGGTTTCGGCACAGAGCTAAGGCTTCTTTGTAAGCGCAAGCAATGGGCCTAAGGCTGTGGTTTGGCTATTGAGTTTAGCTTCAGCAGAATAAACAGCTGAGACCACACCATCTAAATACAGCGCCTCGGTGCACTTGAGTTCATTTTTAAAGAAGCGGGCAAATTCATAGAAATTTACCGGCTTAGTGCTGATAACAAAATAGACTTGATCCCCTGCAATCCCCACTCCATTCCGGATGAGGCGCGAAATTGCCTCAGGTTTGAATTCAGGATGAATGTTTCCGTGCTGTATAAGCAAGGGGCCAGATTGAGTGGCTAATTGTACTTTGCTCGCAAGCTTAGGGTACTCCGAAGATTCGACAATCTGCGCGCCTGCTTCATTGACAAAAAACACTCCGTTCGGCTTCCAATAGAAATTGCCCTTAGCCTCACGTAAATTGAGCTTGCCACGCTGTTTACCTTGGCTTACTAACAGACCGACAGGCTCAAAATTACTTTGATACATACCTGCATTCATCGCGAATAGTAGCTTTTCATGCTTAGTTGTTAGCCAAGTGTTTAAAGACTCAAAAGTTTTGAAGGGCTGACCCTGTTCATCTTTCAAATAGAGACCAAGTTGCTCCTGCTGCGGATCATAGGATTTGACTATAAAACCCGCATAATCAGCAGCGCACAAAGAGCAACTAAAGAAGAGGATGCTAAGTAAGCAGATTAAGCGACGCAGCATTATAATTCTCGATCTTTAGGCAATACCCAAACTACTAGTTGATGGAGTACTAGGGTAGCAGTTAGCAAAAATATAATGACCCAAAGGAAGTAGTTACTTGGCATTAAATACCAAGAAATATCTTGTGGTTCAGTGCGCCATAACTGATTGCTGAATACTAACGGATGAAACACTTCCAGCCAGAAAAACTGAAAGAAGGGGCTAATTAGGGTCATTAAGGCCAATAAGCCTAGCATGATATTCCGGCTAATCACCGCATAACTTTGATAGCGTTGCATACGTTTACTTAACACTAAGTCGAGTACAAATATCGCGGTGATTAAGACAAATAACCAGAAGGCTTGATCATACAGACCGCGTACTTCGGTCAGATGTTGGATTTCTTTCTCAGACCAAGGCGGGCTAGGCAAGGTGCTGAGTTCGTGGCGAAAGAAACTGGCTAATTCACTACTGCTGGTGGCAGTTTTAGGCAGACCTAATTGTTCACAACGTGCGTTCCAGTGACAATTGACTTGATAAGTCCAAGGGGTATAAATCACTGTCGCCAGTGAAATAAAAAATAACCATAAAAGTAAGAGGAGAGGAAAAATAATGGTTTTAAGTTGGGAAAGAAACGACATATTAGGCAAAAATGGCAAAAGACGCATGATACTCAACTGCGCCTAGGACTGCATGTTCTTTAAATTTCAAGCCTAGAAAATAGGCAGCAGGTACATCGGCTAAACTCAAGTGGGGTGAAGCTTGAAAACCAAAGCGTCCGTAATAATAGGGATCACCCAAGACCACACAACCAGCAGCATCTAAGGTGATTAAAGCATTCAAGCCGGCGTTCACTAGTGCAGAGCCTACCCCTTGATTTTGCCAACTGGGGTCGACGGCTAAAGGGGCTAGGCCATACCAGCCATGATCTTCCTCATCAATCGTTACTTTGGAAAAGGCAATATATCCAATAATTTGCTGCTGGTATTCTGCAACTAAAGCAATCGTTAAGGCTTGAGCTTTCCGCAAGGCATTGACCAATAAATATTCGTTTTGATTGCTATAGATTTCGGTTAGAAAGGCTGCACGGACAACCTGCTCAATGGCTGCTATATCAGCAGCCTGTTCGGGGCGAATCAGCAGTTCGGCTAGCACTTAACTATAGTTCCGCATAAAGCCTTCTAGGCGTGTGATTAGGTCAATCGGTGTTTCTTGCATTGGATAATGCCCTGCATTAGGAATCACTTGTAGTTCGCAACTTGGATACCAAGTCAGATAAGTAGCCTTCATCGCCTCAGCATTGCTAGCGCCATCATTTTCACCAACACAAACCAGCATAGGTGTTTGAATCCGGCTGATCTCATCCGCAAAATTTTCTTTCACCCAAGCATTGAGATAACCCGCAAATGCAGCTTCATTAGTGGTGGCGCGTGAGGCTTGGACTATTCTATTAATCCAAGTAGGTGTTAAACGATTGCCGGTGGTGAAATTAATGATCGTATAGCGATTTGCATCTTGCTGAATGGCTCCCGCAAATAAGCCCCAAGCATTTTCATCCAGTTGCCCACCACAAGCGGGTACTGGGGTGACACCGACTGCAGATTTGACTTGAATATCAGCATCACAATCGAGGATGAAACGTTGCATTGCCATCCCACCCATCGAATGGCCGATTACATGCAAAGATTTAAGCTGTAGCTCGCGTACTACTGCAGTGGCATCAGCAGCAATTTCACGCATTGAATAATCGCCAGTCAAAGCGGCTGATTTGCCATAACCACGATAGTCGATAAAGACATAGGTGAAAGTATCTGTATCTAAAGCTTTGAGGGTCGGCTCCCAAGCAGTGTAGTCACCGAACCAACCGTGAAATACTAAGACATGTTCAGTACCTTGACCGATGGTGGTATATCCAATACTCATTGTTTCCTCCTCAAATTGGTTATTTATTAAGATAGCAGGGGATATTTAAAAAACCACGAAAACGTGCACGCCCACCACGAGTAGCGGGGGCGGCTAGGCTATAAGCTGGGTAGCGTTGGAGAAAATGCCCAATCGCAATTCGCCCTTCCATGCGTGCTAGATTTAAACCGACACATTGATGCACACCTGAGCCAAAGGCTAAGTGGCGGTTGTGAGTGCGCTGAATATCTAAACGATCAGGTGCGGGAAAGCGTTCAGGATCGCGATTCGCAGCCCCGATGCAAAGGGTAATTTGCGTTTGTTCAGGTAGGTGCACACCACCTATTTCAGTAGGCGCGGTGCTAATGCGATTCCCAAGTTGATTTGAGCTTTCAAAACGTAAAAACTCCTCAACGGCTGAATTGATTAATTCGGGATGCTCTAACAAGAGTTGTTTCTGGTCAGGATGTTCTAGCAGGGTGTATAAGCTATTGCCGATTAAATTGGTTGTTGTTTCATGGCCTGCATTCAGCAAGAAAATACAATTGTGCAGTAGTTCTTGATGAGTTAAGGATTCACCCGCTTCGCCTTGCATCAAACGTGTGAGTACATCTTTTTCCGGATCACCCGGCTCAGCCCGACGGCGCGCAATTAAGTCCTTTAGATACAACAAAAATTCACTGACAGATTGATTACCCAGTGCAAAAACTTCAGGGGAAATTTTCGGTTCAAGTGCTCCCAGAATAGCCAAAGACCAGCCGCGTAAGGGTTCACGTTCTGCATGCGGCACACCGAGTAAATTACCGATAATTTCTATCGGAATATGCATGGCATAGTCTTCAATCAAATCCACTTGAGTTTTACCTTGCATCCTATCCAGCAAGCTATCCACACATTGAATTAAGCCGGGTTCTAGGTTTTCTAAGGCTTTAGGGTGCAAAGCGCCAGCGATAAGTTTACGCACACGGGTGTGTAAAGGTGGGTCATTGAAAACGAGACTAGTAGTGTGGTGTTCGTAGAGCGCTGAGTCGCCGTATTTAGGCTTAAACTCACGCTGCTTGTCGGAACTAAATAACTTAGGGTTTTTATACACGCTCTGAATATCTTCGTAGCGGGTTAAAAAATAACTACCATCAAGCATTTGCTTAACTGGCTCATGCGTCCGCAAGGCATGATAAAAAGGGTAGGGGGCTTGATAAAATTCAGGTGGTAGATTGGCAAGGTTGAACTCATCTAATAGGTTTTTATCGACCATCTTGTGCTGTCCTCCCCTAGCCATAATAACTTGAGTATAGCGGTAAGCCACCGTTAGTCTCAATCTTAGTTAGCTTGGTAATTGTGCTTGAAACTTCTTCGGGGTCTTTGATCTAAACCTATACTTAAACTAGTTGAACTTTACTTTAGGGATTTTAGCCTTATATTAGCAACCTCTTATAGAATAAGGCAGATAGGGATTTCTTTATGAGAATCATCAGCTCGCGGTTAGCGAGATTTGGATTGGGCTTGTATCTACTGCTAGTTTTACCAAGCAGTTGGGCGAGTCATGAGACGCCAGAGTCGAGTGCAGCTATGCACCCCTGTGCACGCATGTCAGTTAAAACCCTAGATAAACGCGCAGCCCCTTATCAAGAGACGATTCAGAAATATGCGACTCAGTATCAAGTCAGCGAAGCAGTGATTAAAGCAGTCATTGCCATTGAATCTTGTTATAACCAACAAGCTGAATCGCCTAAAGGTGCACAGGGTTTGATGCAGTTGATCCCTGAAACAGCCGAACGTTTTGGGGTGGCTGATTCGATGGATAGCCACCAAAATATTCAAGGCGGCACCCGCTATTTAGCTTGGTTATGGAAGCGTTTTGATGGCGATTTAACCAAAGTTTTAGCTGCGTACAATGCAGGTGAAGGGCGAGTGGACCAATACCAAGGGATTCCACCCTATCGCGAAACTCAGGACTATGTGCGTAATGTGATGTTCGTTCATGACAAACTTGCGGGGGTTGAGGCAAGATCTAAAGATGAGACAAGCTTTAAAGATGAAGTGATCACTCCAAATCCTACGGTTTTTTTCCAAACTAGTGTGATGAAGGCAGATAATCCACCTGTCACTGTACGTCGTGCAAATTTCACTCAAACAGTCTCACCTGTACCCCGCAGAGTCGTCGCAGTGTTTGAATCACCTTTTAAAGTTACTCGCCCTACTAAGCCTGGGCGTGCAGGCTTATGGGCAAATAAGGCGCGTGCACCACAACTCTATAAGCACTAGGCTGAAAAAAGGCTTGCGAGTCTGAAGAGGTTTGGTTATATTCTGCATCCTTCAACGACAGGCATATAGCTCAGTTGGTTAGAGCACCACCTTGACATGGTGGGGGTCGTTGGTTCGAGTCCAATTATGCCTACCAAAATATTGTAGTATGCTGTTGCATACTGTCCTAAAAGCCCTTGCAGGCCGCAATCTGCAAGGGCTTTTTTGTTGCATGTTGTCGCATGAAGTAGCATGGTATAGCATCGAATTGTGCATATTATTGTGTATATCGTCACAAACTCAGAAAGGCGATATACACAAATGACTAAGAAGCTTAAAGACTCAAGCGTTAAGAATGCTAAACCTAATCAGGATGGTTCACCGGCTAGCTATGTAGATGGTGGTGGTTTACTCCTATATGTAACTAAAACCGGCAAATACTGGCGCTACCGTTATCGGATAGAAGGAAAGGCAGGTATTTGTTCTTTGGGTGCTTACCCTGACATGAGCTTAAAAGAAGCCAGAGAACAGCACGAAGCAGCTAGAAAGCAAGTTGCTCAAGGGGTCAATCCAAGCCAACACAAGCAGCAATTAAAAGCCCAGCAACAGCAAGCTGAGCAACGTAGCTTTCAAGCAGTTGCTTTAAACTGGCTCAAGGAAAGCGCCTCTAAATGGTCAGAGGGTAATTTGCTGCGTGTTAATCGCTATTTGAACAATGATATTTTTCCGTGGATAGGCTCAACCGATATTGACCAAGTTCGGCCAGCGGAAATCACTCGATTAGTGCAAAGGGTTGAAGCCCGTGGAGCTGGTGACGCTGCTAGACGTGTGAAGCAATACATCAGCCAAGTGTATAAATACGCTATCTCCTTGGAGTTGGCTGAGCGTAACCCGACGGCTGATCTCGCTAACAACATCATCTTTAAACCCAGAGTTGAAAAGCCCTTTGCAACCTTGACTGATCCGGTCAAAGTAGGGCAACTGCTACGCGATATAGACCAATATCAAGGAACCTTTATTGTCAGAGTTGCCTTGCAATTGTCTCCCTTAGTCATGCTAAGACCCGGTGAGCTTAGAGCGGCGGAATGGTCAGAGATTGATCTTGAACAAGCCTTATGGACGATACCCATTAAGCGCATGAAAGCCCCTACCCATGAAAAGCAAGCCAATCTTTCCCAGCACTTGATTCCCTTACCTCGTCAGGCTGTTGAGTTATTGCGTGAACTCTATTGCTATACCGGCAAGTCCATCTATGTGTTCCCTAGTGCCAGAGGGGCAAGCCGTTGTATGAGTGAGAATGCAGTCAGGGCAGCGCTAAGAACGATGGGCTATGACAATGACACCATCACCCCACATGGTTTTAGGGGGATGGCTTCTACCTTATTGAATCGAATGCGGGAACAGGATACCCGTAGCCGTCTATGGGACATGGACTTGATTGAACAGCAACTTGCCCACCGTGATAGCAGTATCCGAGGCCGTTATAACCGAGCGGATAGTGTGGAGGCTCTTCATCAACGGCGCGAAATGCTGCAAGCGTGGGCTGATTACTTGGACGAACTCAGGGCAGGCGGTCAAATAGTGACTTTTAGAAAGAAGAAATAACCAAGGGGTGAAGTCTTTCCCAGCCGGACACGTTCCGGCTTTTTTGTGTCATTGTCGCAGGGTTAAAAAATGTTGCGACAGTTGCGACAGTTGCGACAGTAGAGTTTAAAAAGAGAGAAATAACCAATATATAGATAATATTTATATTATATAAATAAATAATAAATTATTGTTTTTATTATATATTTATTAATTAATCTATCTTCTTACTACCTAATAAAGAGTCCCTAAACTCACTGTCGCAATTGCGACTGCGACAGTTGCGACAGTTGCGACACTTCCAAGAGAAGATTTGAATGGGAGTATTTTTACCTTTGGTTTTTCTTCTAAGACAAGGGCAGGGTGCTACACTTGCCCGATACAACACCGCAAAGCGGAAAACCCCGATACATTCAGCCACGGGTACAAAGAGACTTATGA
>NZ_CALFHZ010000006.1 GCF_937876535.1 uncultured Thiothrix sp. | reverse complement strand
CCGATAGCCTTATATCCCCTACCTAAAGGAAGGGGCTTTACGGCTTCTTTGGTAATGTTGGTTATGCAGTTGTTACAACAGCTTATGCAGCAGCTGAATCAAACCAACACTCAGCAGCCCAGCACGCCTACACCTTTGACTCTAAGCCAATCTGAACAAAGCATTCTCAATAGCAGTTTTGCGGATACCAAAAGCAAAGTGCTGGCTTTAGATGGCAAGGATCAAGACGGTAAATTAAGTGTTGGCGATACGCTAATTGTCCAAAACCTAAATGGACAAGAATTAAACCGCAGCACCCTCACCACTGACGATATATATGAACTACGTTTTCGCGAAAATATGCTGAAAAATGGTTTAGCGGTTGAATCAGGTTGGGAATTTACGGATCAACTTATCCGCATTAAAGAGGGCGGCTTAGACCAACCTGAAACCCGTATGTTTACTGGCGCTAATGGTCAAACAGGCACCGAGCAAGTGTTAGAGCGTAATCAGTTTTGGGAAGTGGTCGAGCGTGATAACAATCGCTATTTGCTCATGCGTACTAGCAATGACCAAGGCCAAACTATTCAAGCCTCTGATGCGCTGAATGATATTTTCAGCCATCGCGATAGCTATGCCTTTGACTGCGCTAGCCCTATGTCACTACTTAATTTAAAAAGCAGCTTAGACACAATTGGCGTAGATGATTTTAACCGTCATGCTGGACAGTTAATGCTGGCCTCTTGGTTTGATCAATATGACTCTTCTAAGTTCGATGGTGGCTATCTCGCTAAAGTCAGAACTGCTGAAGCTGGTGAAATCACCATTAATGGGATTCGCAATTTAGCGGGAGAAACCGCACTGTTTGATCCAACTAAAGGCGATAAGCTGATTGCTGGCAATGCCTATTACTTTGACTTACCAGGTGATACCAGCTCAGCCGTACAAGGCTGGAACGCTTTGTACTTAGGTCAAAATGAAGATGGCAGCCATGACTTTTGGAGCAATAGTATTGGCGCGGTTACAGTAGACTTTGCCAATAATAGTTATCTAACAACTGGCTTCCTCAGTGGTTATTACCTAGGTGCAGTGGTTTCTGATCCCAACACGGCACGTTTACAAGCTTGGGACACTGATCAATCGGTCGTGAGTTAATGCAGATAAACGGCGTAATTTGCAGCTCAGAGTGCTTGTCTATAAACTTGGCTTATAAGAAATTTTATAAGCCAGTTGCACAATCTTTCACAAATGTACCAGCAAGCGATGTTCAACGAATAGAGCTTGGTATGGGTCTGGACATTGTAGGCCATAAAGATAATAACAATGACTGATGAACGCCGCCGTATAAAGCTTAAACCACTTGACCCACCCTCATGGACACCTGCAGCGGTGCGCATGAATAATTTGCTGTTGAATAAAACGCAACCCTTTGCATTTTTTCTCAGTGAAACTAAAGCTTTTCGCCTACAGATTTTTCCTACTGAGCCAGATGCTCCCGCGGTTTTACCCATTGGCCTTACCTTAGGTATTGGAGATACGACTGCTGGTCTATGGTTATCTGACTGGCCCTTACTCGATCAAATTCGCACCTTTATTCCGGAAGGAATGCTAGCACGCCTACCAGAAAACTTAGGGATTGCTTTAGCTGAAAATGCCCTCGATCTACTGATTACGCGGATTGAAAATGGACTAGGAAGTAAGATCAAAATTCAATCTTTATCAGCTGATAAAAACAGTAAGGTCTATACCTTACCACTTAGTTTTGAGTTACTCGAAGGTCGACGTGATGCACCACAACAGGAACAGATGACCCTCATTCGTGGCTTATTAATGGTTGAGGAGCGCCTTTACCCATTGATTCAAGAGCGCCTACGCTTTTGGCCCTCTGATAGCGAAGCGCAATGGGAAAGTTTGGAGGCTAATCTCTTTCTCGAAATTGGCACTGCCACGGTTTCCGTACAAGAAGTTAATAACTTTGAAGCTTCCGACATCATTTTATTAGATGAAAGTGGCTTCCGCAGTGAAGGTTTAATTCGTCTACGTCTCAATACCCTGCTTTATTGTGGGGCACAACTTATTGCTGAACCCAACCGGCAGATCACCATTACGACGGACTGGAATATTATGAGCGACAATGATCAAAAACAAAGCGTCCAACAAATCAATCAACTGCCTGTGCAATTGTCGTTCGATTTAGGGCAGAAAACACTGTCATTTAATGAAGTAAAGCAGCTACGCCCTGGCTATGTCATTGACCTCACCCAAAGCTTGCCTGAAGTTGTTCAGATTCGTGCCCAGAATAAACTGATTGGCACCGGCGAGTTAGTCGATATTAGTGGGAGAATTGGGGTGCGTATTCTCAGCCTGTTCGGTAATCGCTCGAAAGCAGGTTAGGCAGCATGGATGGAACATTTCCGAATCCCATATTACTAGTTGGGCTGCTGACACTATTAGCCTTAGCACCCTTTCTAGCAATCTTGGTGAGTTCTTTTATTAAGCTAGTGGTTGTCATGCAATTGACCCGCAGTGCCTTAGGTCTACAACAAGAACCACCGAATATGGCTATCAGCGGTATAGCGATTATTCTGTCGATTTACATTATGGCTCCCGTTGCAATGGAGACTTATGAAATCTTTCAGAAACAAGGGGTGCAGATCACTGATATTCAAAACCCGAATTTCACCACGGCTTTAAGCGAAAGTGCGACACCTTTACAAAACTTTTTGACTAAGCACTCTTCTGAAGCAGAACGTAATTTTTTTGTTAAAACCACTCAACAAATTTGGCCAGCTAAATACTCGCAGGATGTGACTGAACGGCATTTACTGGTCTTGATTCCAGCTTTTCTAGTCAGTGAGTTGACCCTAGCTTTTCAAGTAGGCTTTCTCATTTACCTGCCCTTTATTGTGATTGACTTGATCGTTTCAAATATTTTGCTTTCTTTAGGCATGATCATGGTTTCACCTGTCACCATTTCTTTGCCGTTTAAATTGCTGCTATTTGTGATGATTGATGGTTGGTCACGTTTAATTCATGGCCTATTACTGAGTTATACCTGACATGGATGAGAATAGTTTTTTATTTTTCACTGCTCAAGCCATGAAACTGGTGTTGTACTTATCGATGCCCGCGATTGTGGTCGCTACTTTAGTTGGCTTAATCATTGGTTTATTTCAAGCTTTAACCTCGATTCAAGAACAAACCTTACCACATGGTTTTAAGTTAGTAGCAGTGATGGTAGCCATTGGCGTCACGGTACGCTGGCTAGGGCCTGAACTCTACAATTATACGATTGGCATCTTTGATCAAATCGCCTTGGTGCATCGATGATTGATGTCTGGCACGCTTGGTCATTAGCTCTGATTTTAACTGCCCCTAGAATTTTAGTGGCCTTCATGGTCATTCCCGTTTTTTCTCAGCCGATTTTTCCTGCCATGATTCGTAATGGGGTCATGGTGATCATTTCACTAAGCCTAGTACCACTCACTAAAGAGCAGCTCACGGGGATTACCTTAGACATCCCGATGTTTGCGCTCTTAATCTTTAAAGAGTCAGTCATTGGTTTATTACTAGGTTATGCGATGAGTTTGCCTTTTTGGGCAGCACGTGGAGCGGGTTTAGTGATGGACATGCAGCGTGGTGCGATGACGGGTATGTTTTTTTCGTCTGCACTCGGCAATATGGTTTCACCTTTGGCTAATCTATTAGGGCAACTCGCAATCACTTTGGTGTTTACCAGTGGCGGATTTATGTTGTTGCTGCAAACCTTGATGTTCAGTTATCAAGTTTGGCCTTTGGATAAATTTTTTCCTGATCTCACGCCTGAAGCAGCGAGCTTTTTCGTCAAGCAGTTAGATGCATTGATGTATACCTCGCTCCTCATTGCGGGTCCTTTTATCGGCATTATGCTTATCATTGATATTGGCACAGGTCTGGTTGGGCGCTATTTGCCACAACTTAATATTTTCTTACTTTCAATGCCGATTAAAAGCGCCTTGGTGTTTTTAATTTTAATCGTTTACATCGGCATTATTGGCCGTTACTTACATGATAGTTTCCTAGATTTCGGTGCCAACCTAAACCTACTGCAAAGGTTAGTTGATGGCGGAAAGTAGTAGCGAAAAAACCGAAAAGGCTACCCCCCAGAAAATTCGCGATGCGAAGAAAAAAGGGCAGGTGCCAAATAGTAAAGATATTCCCGGTACACTAATTTTATTAGTTTCTATCATCTATTTGTGGGTGATGGGTGATTGGATTTTAGTCAAGATGACTGAACTCTATATGATCAGCTACCAACTGCCTACCCTTCCCTTTAATCAAGCTCTAAGTGCTGCACTGAAAGTTTCTTTAGAAATTGGCTTATTTACGATTGTTTTACCCTTTGTGGGTTTAGCCACCATCATGGGAATTCTTGGAAATATTGTACAGTTCGGTATTTTATTTTCCTTTGACCCAGTTATTCCACGTTTGAGCAAGGTCAATCCGGGTGAAGGCTTCAAACGCATCTTTTCCATAAAGCAGTTTGTTACTACCCTGCTTTCTTTGGTTAAAACCTTAGCTATCGGCCTAGCACTTTATATTGTCATGCATGTCGGTTTCTTTCAGTACATGAATGAGATCAAGCAATGCGATATTCCCTGCCAAAAGGAAATCACGGTTGAGCTTCTCAAAAAGCTGATGATGATGATTTTGCCTTTAATCATCACGCTTGCTGCACTGGATTATATTTTTCAAAAAGTTCAGTTTGAAAAAGATCAACGCATGACTAAAGAAGAAATCAAGCGTGAGATGAAAGATGCCTATGGCGACCCACATGTACGGGGTGCTCGTCAAGGCATGCGTCGTGAGCTAACGGAGCAGGACATTCATTCAAGGATTAAGACAGCTCGTCTGGTGGTCATAGACATCGGTCTAGCTGTTGCTCTTTACTATGAGCAGGATGTTACGCCTTTGCCAGTTGTCGTTGCGATTGGTAAAGCGGGTATGGCGCGTAAGATGATTGAGATTGCTCAGATTGAGAATGTACCAATTATCAGTGATGCGCGCTTGATAGCTGATTTGATTGAAGAGGGAAAAATTGATCAGTATATCCCCGCATCCACTATCGACCGAGTCGCTAAAGCTATGCGCAATAATAATAAACGATAATTGATAACTCGGTTGCTCCCTATACCTGCATATTAGACAGAGACGATGGATACTCAGGAACAACAAACAGCCAGTGTCAACAGGGATAATGCTACAACCAAGGATGGAAACAAAGCTAGCCAACTCTTAACGAGTACGCTAGATCGGATTCGTTCAGGCGAGCTAAAAGCACGCTTGCACTATTTCCTTTTTCAGCAAACTCAGCAAGCTAAAGAATCAGACAGCCTACTCTCCAAATATAAACGACGTCTATTGGATGATTGGCAATTATGGCTTGGGTTAGGCATGTTCTTAACTGCTTTAATGATGTTTGCCAGCCCACAGAAAACTTGGATTTGGCAATTACCTTTAGTGCTGTTTTCAGTGGTATTAGCACCCATTGTGTTTGAAATTCCTGCTGCCCTAAATAGCTTATTTGGCCATACAGAGCATCAACATTTAGTAGGTAAAATCGTCACTTTGACCCGGCCGATTGTTGATCGGCGGGGGCAAACTATTTTAGAAGGCCGCGAATGGTTAGTTTCTGGCCCAGATTGCCCTACAGGTGCTGAAGTTAAGATTGTTACCTTAGATGCCAAAACCCTTTATGTCATCCCAAAAGCAGGCTTAAGACGAGCAAACGCATGAGTATCGCTGAGAATAGTATTCGTATTGCGCGCCAAACTGACCACACTGTAATTACTTTGCAAGGTGTGTTAGATCAAGAGCTAGCGGGTAATTTAGTACCCCTGGTTTCAAAGGTGTCACCACCTATTACTTTTGATTTACGCCAAGTCAGCTATGTGACTGCAGCTGGCTCACGAGTCATTTTGGGGTACTACCAAACCTTTGGGGTTAAACCAGTTTTACGCAATGCGAATCAGAATATCATCGACTTGCTAGAGCTAAGTGGCACTTTGAATTATGTCAGCCTCGCTGAAGACGAGTCTGCCTCTACAGCAAATTAAGCGAGGTTTCTATGCAAACGGCTCAATCGCAAAGCTTGCTTCATAAAATTACTCGACGTAGTGACTTGGCCTTAGCAGTTTTGCTGGTCATGGTTATCTTTATGATGATCATGCCACTCCCTACTATAGTGATTGATACCTTAATCGCTTTTAATATGTCACTAGCTATTATTATGTTGATGCTAGCGATTTATTTACCCTCGCCGCTTTCCTTTTCATCTTTTCCTTCGGTATTGCTCTTAAGCACACTGTTCCGCCTCTCCCTAAGTATTGCAACCACACGGGTGATTCTAAGTGAAGGTGAGGCCGGCCATATCATTCAGACCTTTGGGGAGTTTGTTGTAGCGGGTAATATGATTGTGGGGATTGTTGTCTTCCTGATTATCACTATTGTGCAATTCATTGTTATTACCAAAGGCTCCGAACGGATTGCCGAAGTTAGTGCCCGTTTCTCTTTGGATGCGATGCCAGGCAAGCAAATGAGTATTGATAGTGACCTGCGTGCTGGAGTCATTACTATGGCTGATGCACGAAAACGTCGCTCTAACCTAGAAAAAGAAAGTCAACTTTTTGGTTCTATGGATGGTGCGATGAAGTTCGTTAAAGGCGATGCAATCGCGGGCTTAATTATTATTATTGTCAATATTATTGGTGGTATCGCCATTGGTAGCTTCCAGCGTGGTATGCCCATTGGTGAGGCAATGCAGCTTTACTCCCTACTCACGATTGGTGACGGTTTAGTTTCACAGATTCCTGCACTCTTTGTGTCTATTACTTCCGGTATTATTGTCTCACGTGTGACTGTCGATGAAGAAAGTAACCTTGGTGAGGATATTGGGCGTCAACTTTTAGGTCAACCCAATGCACTTTTGATTGGTGCGACTGTAGTTACCTTGATGGGTTTAATCCCCGGTTTTCCTACTATTGTCTTTTTCTTTTTAGGTGCAGTCCTAGGTTTAACTGGCTTCCTCTTAAAAAGAGTCCAAAATCGTTTTGAGTTTGGTGCAGCAGACGAAGTAACCGTAATTGGCAATCAACGTGCAGAACTCTTAGCTAGTGGTGGTACTTCATCTGATATGGATGCTTTAGATGTCATGCAGCCTTTAGCTCCGGTATTAGTTGAGTTACCTGAAACCGCCCGCGACAGCATTTCTTTACCTGAACTCAATACTAGCTTTGTCTCAGTGCGCGAAGATTTCTATAAAGATTTAGGTGTTAGCTTAGAGGGTATAAGTATCAGCTTATCTAAGCAAATCGAGGACGATACTTATCGCATTTCGGTTCATGGTATTCCAGTGGGTCAGGGACAATTAGGCATTAAAAAACCACTATTAGCTCAAACTGAAACCAGTACTAGTCCCAATAGCAGCCAAAACGCTTTACCACAAGTTTTGAGTCGTGGCTTAGACAAACTCAATCCCAGTCAAATTCTCACTCGTCATGTCGCTTATATTCTGCGCCGTCAAGCACCAGAGTTTATTGGTGTGCAAGAAATTCATGCACTGATGGGTAAATTAGAAGCGGCTGGTTATGCGACCCTTGTGCAAGAGGCTCAACGTGCTGTCAATAAAACTCGTATGGTTGATATTCTAAAACGATTATTAGGCGAGGGTATTTCAGTTCGTGATATGCGCCAGATTCTGGGTACTATGGTCGAGTTTGGTGAAGCTGAAAAAGATAATGGCGTGCTCACTGAACGTGTCAGAATTGGGATGAAGCGCCAATTATCTTATACCTATACCAATGGTACTGGACGTTTACCCGTGTATCTCTTCGATCCAGAAAGCGAAAAACTGGCTCAATCCAGTGTGCGGCAAACACCTGCAGGCGTGCATTTAGCACTTACGCCAGATGTCAGCCGTAATTTAACTAATAACCTACGCATGTTAGAAGAGAATAATCGCCAGTTGATGAATGAAGGCTCGCGCCCAGTAATTCTCACCAGTCTTGATTTACGTCGGCATTTACGTACTCATTTAGCGGCCGAGTTTCCCGATCTACCGATTATGTCCTTGCCTGAGCTGACACCTAATGTCTCAGTGCAGCCAGTTGGTGAAATCCGTTTAACGCAGTAGGTACATTTATGTCTTTAGAATACATTCCTACTCGTATGAAAACCTCCATCAAGAGCCATAATATGTTGGTGCTACATGGAAGAATTGTACAAGTCACTGGCACTATCGTGCGCGCCATTATTCCTAAAGTAAAACTGGGCGAACTTTGCATGCTACGTAATGGCAGTGATGATCCACCTGTTCCTGCTGAGGTGATTGGTTTTGAGCAAAATATTGCCTTACTTGCTCCTATTGGTGATATGCAAGGTGTATCAGTACATACCCAAGTTACTGCCACAGGCGAAATGTTAAGAGTTGGCGTGGGCGAAGATTTAAAAGGCTGTGTACTAGATGGCATTGGGCGCATTCAAAGCATGGGTGGCAAATCGGATATTGCCATTCAAGAGTATTATCCTTTATACGCCTCACCTCCTGATCCTCTGACTCGGCAAATGGTACATGAACCTCTAGTATTGGGGGTTCGTGCCCTAGATGGCTTAATTACTTGTGGGGTTGGTCAACGCATTGGTATTTTCGCGGGGGCTGGGGTGGGTAAAAGCTCGCTCCTCAGTATGCTAGTCAAACATGCCGAGGTGGATGTGTATGTGATTGCTTTAATTGGCGAGCGTGGCCGTGAGGTACGCGAGTTCATTGAGGAATCCTTAGGTCCCGCAGGGATGGAGCGCACGATTTTAGTCGTGGCAACTTCAGATCGCCCACCAATTGAGCGCTTAAAAGCAGCCTACGTAGCTACGGCAGTTGCTGAGTTCTTCCGTGATCAAGGTAAAAAAGTCTTATTGATGATGGACTCACTCACCCGCTTTGCACGTGCTCAACGTGAAATCGGCTTAGCTGCTGGCGAAGCACCAGCTCGGCGTGGTTATCCGCCGTCAGTGTTTTCAGAACTACCTAAATTAGTGGAACGTGCTGGTTGTGGTGCACAAGGCTCTATTACTGCTTTTTACACTGTACTAATTGAGGGGGATGATATGTCTGACCCAGTGGGTGACGAAGTACGCTCCCTGTTGGACGGGCATGTGATTTTATCGCGTGATTTAGCCTCCTCTAATCATTATCCAGCGATTGACTCCTTAGGTAGTTTAAGTCGCTTAATGCAACGCATTGCCGCACCTGGCCATCGTCAAGCGGCTGCACATATCCGTAAACTCTTAGCCAAACATAAAGAAATCGAGTTCTTAGTCCGTGTGGGGGAATATCAACGCGGTGCTGATCCACAAGCCGATGAAGCTTTAGCTAAAATTGACGCCATCAATAAATTCTTGAAGCAAGATCCCGATGAACACTCTAGTTTCCAAGAAACGGTTGGGCGCTTAATTCAAATTGCTGGATTTACCGGATGAGTCTTGTCGAGCTACAGAAGATTCGCGAGCGCCGCTTAGAAAAAAAGCAGACTGAGGTCATGCAATGCAAACAAGCGGTGGCAGATGCTGAAAGAAACTTGGCGCAAACTATTGTCAAAGTTGACCAATTTCGGCAGTTTCGCCTGAATCACCAAGAAGAATTATTCAAAGGTTTACAAGCACAAGTCTGTACGCCGCATGTCATGCAGGAATATCAAACCAAACTATTTGCACTTTCCCAACAAGAAGAACACTTACGCGCTGCTATTCCTAATGCACAGAAATTACTAGAGCAAGCTAATCAAACCCTTGCTAAGGTACGTGCTGAGATGAATGCTTTAGCGATGAAGAATGAAAAAACCAAAGAAATTGTCGAAACCCAGCACAAAGCTGAAGTGCAACTAGCATTATATGTTGAGCAAAACCAAGACCCTTAATGCAGAAAATTCAGCATCAAACCTCACTCCACATTCTCACTAAATTGCTATAAGCCGTACTCAGTTGCGCAAGCTCATCTCGCGGATAACGCTTGATGGTGCTTAACTTGTTGTGCTGCTTTACCTCAGCTACTCTGCCATCCAGAAAATCCGCATTACGCAATAAACCCTGCACTTCCTGTAAGCGCACGGCATCTAGGATATTTGGAATCACTAATAGCATTAGCCTCTTCTCATGGCTTTGAGGCCATCAGCTAAGCTCGGATACAAAAGTTGCAGATTCAACTCTTTTAACAGTTTAGAGTTATGAATCCGGCGCGACTCTTGTAAATAAGACAGCATGCCCGCACTCACCACACTACTCGCTTCCGCTAAACTGACCTGCGGTGGTCGCGCTAACTGTGCAAAATCTGCAATTTGATTAAAGTAGTCTGTCAGGGTGGAAGGATGGCCATCACAAGCATTATAGATACTGTGCTTAGGCGCAAGCTGCATCGCTTGCACACAGATACGCGCTAAATCATCAGCATGAATCCGATTCGTCCACGGCGCTTCAGCTGCTAATAACACAGGCTCAGCGCGGTGTAAACGCTCTAGAGGTAAGCGTTCGGCGGAATAAATTCCAGGAACTCGTAAAATGACCCAATCACCTTGATAGGTTTCACCCCATTCTTGTAAGGCAAGCTCAGCATCTACGCGACGTTTGGCTCGGTCAACCATAGGCTTAAGCGGTTCAGACTCATCAATCCACCGTCCCTCACAATCGCCATATACACCTGTGGTCGAAATCAGTAGGATCCGTTTGGGGGCTTTTTGTACGGCTAGTAGAAAACGGCGTAAGCGACTATCAATCAAACCCTGATTGGGTGGTGGCATGAACCAAAAAATCTCAGAGCCTTCAAAGGCGTTTCTTGGAAAAAAACAGCCTTGATCCAGATCACCTAGGCGCATGGCAATGCCTTGTTGCTCACCTAAAGCTAAAGACGCTTGCCCACGTACCCAGCCAGTAGCCTGCACGCCCTGACTTTGATATAAACGAGCAACGCGCCGACCTATATCGCCGCACCCCATTATCCATACTCTCTTCATGAGCACTCCCAATGATTGATGCAGGCAGTATAAACGAAATCCCTTTAGGCAAAACTAAGCGTGTAGCACTAGGTCAGGGGCAACGTATCTTGATTTGCAATGTGCATGGCGAACTATTTGCGGTGGATGATCGCTGCACCCATGAAGATTCTTCGCTGTATTTAGGCTGCTTAAAAGGTGAGATTATTCACTGCTCATTGCATGGTGGGCAATTCAATGTAAAAACGGGTGCAGCCGTAGCTGAACCCGCCGAAGGTAAACTGAAAACTTATCGCCTGACCATCAAAGATCAGCGTATTTATATTGATCTCGAGGCTTAGGGCTTACGGAATTTTTGTAACTCCGTTAATAACCAAGTTGAACTCGTTTGTTTGGCCTCATTCGGGCATTGCACCTGATAAGCAAGCCCCGTCAATTCACTTTTGGTCGCACATAAGCGTACAAAATCTTCAGCCGTCTTGATCTTGTCTTTGAAATAATCGTATTTACGTTGTACATGCACGACCGCTTCACTACCCTTATAGCTCAAGCCATTGCGTTCATACTCACAAGGCGTGGTCTTGATGTAGCTTAAGAGGTGTTGGATTTCTGTATTGGCATCACCCGCCCAAGCCTGTACAGCCAACATGCTCCACAGCCCTACTAAACCTAAAAGAATACGCTGCATCGAGGAAACTCTTCTGATTAATGATCTTCCGCTTAGAAGGTGGGATTTTCGATAAAGTTCAGTACAGGACAGAGTAAATATTTACCGCTAAACTTAAAGCATGAAACCATTGCTGATCATTGCTAATACGCCTTCACCCAATACTTTACAACTGCGTACTGCCGTTGCTACTGGTGCTGCGTCAGCAGAGATCGAGTTAATCGTTTTGACACCCTTTGAAGCTCAGCCGGAACATATTTTGCAAGCAGGCGCTTTGATTTTAGGCACGACTGAAAACTTTGGTTATATGAGTGGTGCAGTCAAGGATTTCTTTGAGCGGATTTATTACCCATGCCTTGAACACACTCAAGGTTTACCGATAGCGCTGTATGTGAAAGCAGGCAATGATGGCACTGGCGCTTTAACGAGTATGGAGCGAATTATTCTGGGCTTGCGTTGGCGGCAAGTCCAAGCTCCCTTGGTTATGAAAGGAGCAGTGAAGCCAGAGTTTTTCGAAGCCTGTACCGAATTAGGTGCAGGCATGGCAGAAGGTTTAAAGCTAGGGATTTTCTAGCGAGTTAAAATGGTATGCAGCATTTTCAAGCTTAAGCCAATCAATAACACCGCAAAGACCTTTTTCAAAGTCGCCACCGGCAACTGATGCGCAAGCTTAGCCCCCAAAGGTGCGGTGAATACACTGACTAAGGCAATCGAAGCGGCAGCGGGTAAATAGATAAAACCGAAAGTGTATTTCGGCAAACCTTCCACCCCCATCCCACTGACTAAATAGCCAATCGTGCCCGCAATCGCTATCGGCAAACCAATTGCAGCAGAGGTGGCAATTGCTTGCTGAATCTTCACATTACACCAAGTCATAAACGGTACTGACAACGAACCACCACCAATCGCAACTAAAGCAGACACACCACCAATAACTAAGCCTACTCCACTTAAACCTAGCGGGCTTGGTAATTGGCGTGAAGGTTTAGGTTTCACATTCAACCACATTTGCACAGATACATAAGCCATAAAGACAACAAAGAAAATCGCCAATGGCAAAGAAGGAATATAAGCCGCAAGCATGGCTGCACCAAATGTACCCAACAAAATCCCAGGCGTAATGCTTTTGACAATAGGCCATTGAATCGCCCCATGTTTTTGATGCGCGCGTAAACTTGACGCAGACGTGACCACAATCGCAGCCATTGAGGTGGCGAGGGAAACATGTACTAAATGCTCAAAGGGCAAACCTTGAGCAGCAAACATCGCGGTTAAAGCCGGTACCATAATCCCACCACCTCCAACCCCTAGTAACCCTGCAAAGAAGCCAACCACAGCCCCTAAGGCTAAATAAGCCATAAACCATTGAATATCAATCATTTAAAATACTCTTCATTCCACAGGTTAATTGGCGCAAATCCGCCTCAGACATTAAATAGGCTGGCATGATGTAAACTAATTTACCAAAGGGTCGAATCCATACGCCCTCTTCTACAAAGCGCGCTTGTACTTCAGCGACCTTCACAGGCGCATGCAACTCAATTACCCCAATCGCACCGAGCACACGCACATCCGCAACTTTCGGATGGCTTAAAACGGGCAATAATTCTTCCTGCAAAATCGCTTCAATCTGCTGTACTTGAGCCTGCCACGGTGAGGACAAAAGTAATTCAATACTGGCGCAAGCCACCGCACAGGCGAGCGGATTTGCCATAAACGTCGGGCCATGCATGAGCATCGGCGCTTCACCTTGGGAAATACCCATTGCGACTTTGCGGGTGGCTAAGGTCGCAGCCAAACTCATATAGCCACCCGTCAGTGCTTTGCCGACGCACATAATATCCGCGCTAATACCAGCATGCTCTGAGGCAAATAACTTTCCCGTTCGCCCAAAGCCAGTTGCAATTTCATCTAGAATCAGCAGCACTTCGTATTCATCACACAAACGCCGTACTTGGCGTAAATACTCCGGCGAATAGAACCACATGCCGCCTGCACCTTGGACGATAGGCTCTAAAATTACGGCGGCAATTTCAGTTTGATGCGTTTTTAGTAACTGTTCAAATTCGACTAGATCTTCTGGACTCCAAGGTTCGGCAAAGCGCGTTTCTGGGCGCGGTGCAAAGATCTGTTTAGGCAGGATGCTTTGAAAAATATGGTGCATTCCATTGACAGGATCGCAAACACTCATACAAGCAAATGGGTCACCATGATAGCCACCACGAATCGTAAGTAGTTTGTGCTTATTGGCTTGGCCTTGCGAATACCAATATTGCAGTGCCATTTTGATTGCCACTTCAATTGATATTGAGCCAGAATCGGCTAGAAAAACATGCTGGAGCGGCTCTGGGCTTAAATCGACTAGATATTTACCTAAGCGCGCCGCAGGTTCATGCGTGATCCCACCGAACATCACATGACTCATTTTGCCTAGTTGAGTTTGAATAGCTGCATTTAAATAAGGATGGTTATAGCCATGAATCGCACACCACCATGAACCCATGCCATCAATCAGTTCACGCCCATCGGTAAGCTTTAAACGTACTCCATGCGCAGACTCGACTGGGTAGCACGGTAACGGATTATGCATGGAGGTATAGGGATGCCACAGATGCTCACGGTCAAATTGAAGCCAGTCTTCAACCGTGTTAAACGCTGGTGTATTCATAACAAACTACTTAGTGAGCCACAAAAAAAACGGGGAGCAGCCTGATGGCTCTCCCCGCTTAGACTATAACCAAGTTTTAGCCTAGCGTCACTCTTGAGTAGTAGCTTGCCCAGTGACAATCGGTTGAGCTGCCGCAGTTGTTGCTTCTGGCTCAGCCTCTTCAAGCGCTGGCACGCCACTATCGACTGTTTCAATCGAATCGGTTTCTTCTGCAGGCATATTTTCAGCGACACAAGCATCAACAAATTCAGGCACTTTTTCTTCAGCAACTTTTTCATCGGTTGCGAACTCTTCGCACGCAATCCGAATCTCTGCTTGGAGTTCAGCTAAATCCATTTCTGGATTAGTGGTATCGACCGCATCCGCTGCCTCATCAGTGACATTAGCTGTTTCTAAGACTTCTGGCGCTACTTCAGTAGCGGCTGCTTGGCTTGTTGTACCTGCAGCGAACACGCTCGCAGAGCTTAGGCAAAAGAAAATGGCCGCAAGGGCTAAGTTTGTTTTTGTTAATTTCATAATAAATCGGTTTCCTGAACAATATACTTTCTAAATCTAAATTTAAGCCCCAATCGGCGTAAAACTGCTACTTGATAGACTCAAACCCTGAGCTTAAGTTCCACGCTATGCTGGCTCTTATACGCCAGTCCTCAGAGGCTCGCAATAGGACTTCTGCACAGCAAATGCGCTAAACTTTAGTCTTCCTAATTCTTTATCAAAGGCGAAGTTTATGACCGCAGCACTGCATCAGCTCAAAGTGATTGAAATGGCTGGTATTGGCCCCTGCCCCTTAGCCGGGCAACTCTTGGCTGATTTAGGTGCAGAGGTCATTGTAATTGATCGTGCCTCAACGCCCGCTGACCCGACTGATATTAATCGTCGGCATAAACGTTCGATTGCCCTCAATTTAAAAAGTCCCGAAGGTTTAAAAGCTGCCCAGCAATTGATTGCCCAAGCCGATGTTTTAATTGAAGGTTTCCGTCCCGGAGTCATGGAAAAACTGGGTTTAGGCCCTAATGAATCGTTAAGTGCCAATCCTAAACTTATCTACGGGCGTATGACGGGTTGGGGGCAAACGGGGCCTTTAGCCCAAACCGCTGGACATGATCTAAATTACTTAGCCATTACGGGTGCACTGCATCCAATTGGAGCAGCCGAGCAGCCACCCGTTCCACCTTTGAATTTAGCCGCTGATTATGGTGGTGGCACGATGTTTTTACTGCTGGGTATCTTAGCCGCTTTATACGAGCGCAATACCTCAGGCCAAGGCCAGGTGATTGACGCGGCGATGGTGGATGGTGTACCTGCGATGATGGGTTTATTGCATACCTGGTTTGCCCGTCAATGGTGGACAACTGAACGCGAATCTAACTTCCTTGATGGGGGTGCACCTTTCTATCGTTGTTATACGACAGCGGATAATAAATACATTTCAGTCGCGCCTTTAGAGCCACATTTCTTTAAAGAACTGCTCGCCCACGCAGATCTTCCGGCTGAGCACTACGACAGCCAATATCAAAAAGACAATTGGCCAGAACGCTCACAGCAATATGCAGACATCTTCCGGAAAAAAACTCAAGCCGAATGGCTAGCGATTTTTGAAGGTAGCGATGCTTGTGTAGCCCCAGTTCTAGATTTTAATCAGGTTGAAGCACATCCACATAATGCGGCGCGGGGAAGTTTTGTGCGAGTGGAGAATGTCTTACAATCTGCACCAGCTCCACGTTTTAGCCGCACGCCTGCAAAAGCACCGATTGCTCCTACTGCAGTGGGCGGCGATACCAATCTGCTCCTAGCGGAGCTGGGCTACAGCCCTGAGCAGATTGCTAATATGCGCACAACCGGCGCTCTTACTTAAACATTAAAAGCATTCCGAAAGCGTTGCTTAATCACTGTATCAATCGCTTGCTGAAGAACCTGTTTAAACACTTCAGCTTGCGGACTTGGCAGGTAGCTTAAATATAAAGAAGTAGTTAAAGCTTCGATGAATTGAGGCAATACCCGAACTAATTGCCCTGTTTGCAAAGATTCCTGTATCGCAAAATCGACTAACAGCGCTAAACCTAAACCCGCCTTAGCCCCCTCTTCTAAAGCAAAGGTATTGCCTAAGACGAGCGTACGATAGTCAGTCGTGAGGCTCAGGCCTTCACTAGCTAATAACTGATTCCAGCTAAAATATTGCCCTAGTCCGCGTACTAATATTTGATGGGATTTTAAATCGCTCAAGTTTTGTGGTGCAGAATATTGAGCTAAATAAGTGGGGCTAGCGACCACTGATTTATGCGCTTGTGCAAACAGTTCATGCTGCAAACGCTCCGCATAAGTCACGGTACGAATCGCAAAATCGAAGCCATCAGCAATTAGATCAACGACTGCATCGCTCACATCTAAGTCAATTTTTAAATGAGGCGCTTGAGTTTGTAACTCTCTAAGCACATAGGGCAGCACTTTGCTGGCAAAATCGACTGGCGCGGTTAGTCGCAAAGTGCCCGTTAAAGTTTGCGGTTGCAGGCTTTGTAGCACATGCTCCAAGCGTACTTCACAGGTTTGATATTCAGCCGCTAACTGCAAACCAGCATGAGTCAGATACACCCGACTCCCTGAATGACGTACTACCAAGAGCACATCCAGCTTCATCTCCAATTGACGAATTTGATAACTCACTGCCGCTTGGGAAACGAACAAGCTCTCTGCTGCCAGCGTAAAACTTTGATATTTCGCTACTGCTGCAAAATAAGGTAGATGCGCAATCAAATGAGCAGGAATCGCCATAAAATAAAATTTCTTTGTTTTTAAAATGAAAAAGATTCGTTTTATTTATTTTAAGAGAGCTTGCACACTAAGGCTATCAATTTTAGTGAGTGATAAACCATGCCTGCTGTAGGTTTAGCCCTGTTAGGTTTCTTTAGTTTTACACTGATGGATTTGAGTATTAAGTGGTTGTTGCAAAGCTATGGCCTGCTGCAAGTTACTTTTTTTAACTGCCTGTTTGGTTTGCTTGGTTTATTAATTTGGACGTATCCCAACTTTAATCTATTGAAAACACAACATCCTCGTATTCATATCTTGCGGGCTGTGCTTGTATTAATTGCAGACTTATTAGCCTTTTATAGTTACGGACAGCTACCACTCGCTGAAGCCTATACTTTGATTTTAACCATGCCTTTATTTACAGCCTTGTTTGCTTTCTTACTTCGCCAAGAGCAGGTCAGGCTGCAAACACTGTTACTAACTGTCTTGGGTTTTATAGGTGTCTATATCACCCTGAATCCAAGCTTTGGAAGTTTGAAACTGGCTCTGTTGACTGCTTTGGGTTGTGCAATTATTGAAGCTACTAGCTTTTTATTAATTGCTCGCTATCGAGAGCAAGAAACACCACAAAGCTTTGCCGTGTATAGCCTCAGTTTAGTTGTGTTAGTGACAGGCATTTATACTCTCTTCCATTACCAACCTATGAGTTTGATTGCACTGACGCTTAGTTTGGGTGGCGGTCTTTGCTATGCCCTAGCGATGGCCTTGGTGGTTTCCGCTTTCCATCGTGGTTCAGCTACAGCCGTCAGTAGTATGCAATACACCCAACTGCTTTGGGGAATGTTATTGAGCTTTTTGCTTTGGCATGAACTCCCCAGTAAGCACGCACTTGTTGGAGGCTTGTTAGTAGCAAGCGCGGGTTTGATGTTGCTTTACACGCAGCGCCCCAAGGCTAAGCAGATCAAGCAGCAGCTACTACCGGACGCATGACTCTCTGCTCGCGAATCGGTAAATTAGCAATCGCAGCCATCGCAGCTAGGGCAATATCGGCATACCACATCCAAGTGAAATCACCGAAGCGGGTAATCGCCCAGCCGCCTAAATAAGCACCAAGGAAGCCACCAATTTGATGCGTGAATACAGTTAAGCCAAATAAGGTCGCAAGATAACGCACACCGAATAATTTACTCACAATCGCTGCGGTTGGTGGCACAGTTGCCAACCAAGTAAAGCCTAAACCAATCGCAAAAATATAAAACGTCCATTCGGTACGGGGCATCATTAAATACCAAGCCACTAATAAAGCGCGCGAGCCATACATAGCAGCTAAGACATATTTACTGCGATAACGAGAGACACAATAACCGGCATAAAGACTACCAAAGATATTTGAAAGGCCAATAATTGCTAATGACCAACTAGCGACGGTCGGGGGCAAACCACATAAATTAACTTCACCAGGCAAATGCGTCACCAAAAAAGCAATATGGAAACCGCAGGTGAAAAAGCCTAAATGCAGCAGTAAATAGCTTGGGTCTTTCATTGCTACTTTGATCGCTTGCCAGACACCGCCATCATTAGTTTTCGGTGCAGGAACAAATTTCTCTTTCCCCATTAAACGTGCGATTAAGGGCAAAGCCGCTAAGGTCAGCACCATCATTGTCCACATCGCGCCCATCCAACCAAAGACTTGAATGCACTTTTGCATAATCGGGGCGAAGACGAATTGACCGAAAGAGCCACCTGCATTTATTACCCCTGAAGCTTCTGCGCGTGCTTCTACCGGCAAACGTTGTGCTGCTGCCCCAATTAATACTGAGAAACTTCCCGCACCCGAGCCAATCGACATTAATAAGCCTAAGGAGATAATTAAGCCAAAACCGGAACTCATGAAGGGCGTAATGCCGACGCCAATCGCTAATAGAATTAACGCAAACACCAAAATCGCTTGTGGGCCATAACGATCAGAGAGCGCTCCTGCCACTGGCTGAATCGCGCCCCAAGTAAATTGACCAATCGCTAAAGCTAAGCTAATCGTGGTAATTGCCAAACCCGTGCTGCTGGTCAGCGGTTCAACAAACAGTCCTAATGATTGGCGCGTCCCCATCGTAACCATCAAAATCCCAGCAGCTGCTAAAGTAGTGAGCAGTACATCGGGTCTGCGTAAAGCCTGAAACATGGCAAATCCTGCGGTGTGCTTTAAAGTGGAGTTATTTTAGAGAGACAAGTACAAAGAACATAGCCCATAATCAGCGTCACTCAGTCAACGGATCATTGACATGCAATGGCTTAGTAGTTGGGATAGTCTGGTAAAAACCGTCGAAACTGGCAGTATGAGTGCAGCCGCTTTACGTCTAAATTGCACCCGTGCGCAAATTAGTAAACAAATCGGTGACTTAGAGCGCAGCTTCGGCACTAAACTGTTTGAGCGCGCTCATCGGAAATTACAGCTCACACCTGCGGGCGAAGTCTTTTATCAACAAGCACGCCAAACCTTAGTTGCAGTGCGCAATACCGAAGTGGCGATGCAGAATTTGGGCGCAACCGAGCCGCAAGGCATTTTGCGAATTAGCGCAACAGTCACTCTAGGCCGTAAATATCTAACCCCGCTGCTACCCCAATTCACTGCACGCTATCCACGCTTGCAAGGTGAATTGATTTTGACCGATCAAGTCCTAGATTTGGTGGAACATAATCTCGATATTGCCTTACGTATTACTCGCCAGCCCCCTGAAGATGTGATTGTTAAACGTTTAGGTGCACTCAAACGTGCCATATGCGCAACCCCCGAGTATTTTCAACGCTATGGAATTCCCCAAACCCCTCCAGACTTAAGTGAGCATCGCTGCTTTAGTTATTTGTTGCTGGATAATTATCGTTGGCATTTAACCGATGCCGCAGGCTATGAATTCCATATTCCCATTCAGAATCGCATTCAATTTAATGACTTAAGCAGTATTTTCACCGCCACTCTTGCCGGTGAAGGGATTGCGATTCTGCCACGCTATCTGTGTGGTGATGCGCTCAAGCAAGGTCTATTGCAAGAAGTACTGAGTGACTACACGCCGCATCTAAATTTTGGTCAATATCTGTATGCTTGCTATTCCCCGAGTCGAGTGCGTGTACCGAAAGTACAGATTTTCTTAAGCGAGATTGAACATTTATTTAAGCTAGTGCTCGAATAAATCAAGTATAACTCGCGAGGACTGCTCATGTTTAAACCTATTCATCTCTTTCTCAGTTGTACTTTAGTGCTACTGACCTCAATGGCACAGGCTGAAGCACCCATATCAGCCAATAAACTTGAAACGATGCTCGCAGATGCTTTGCGCTATGACTCGGCTAAAGCAGAGCGGGTTGGCAACTCAGGTAAAGCCATTCAAGCTTATATGCGCGCAGGTATCGTGAATAAGAAACCGAATGTACGAGTTGACTACACCGACTATTACTTAGTGAAAAAGCCAGCAAGCTTTATGGGGCATGCGCTTTTTATGATCGAAGAAGAGTATATGACCCAGTATATTGGTTGCTGTGTGAGTGAAGGTGCAGGTATTACGGTACGAGTAAAAGGCGATGATACTGCGCTGAACGATTTTGCGAAACGCAATGCCTGCTCAGTAGAAAGCAAAGTGGATATGTCCGCGCAGTTGAAGTATTTAGGTCTCAAGGCAGAACTTCCAGCAGGTAACTATACTAGTCTAAGCTGCCGAGATCGGGATGTAGTCTTGAAAAGTGAATAAGTTTTAGTATTTAAAAACACCAGAGCCTAAGACTCTGGTGTAGCTGGTTTTATCCTTACAACCAAACCTTCGTGGGTGATGTGGATTTGGTTTCAGGATTTTGCTTTTGTGTTGATTGCGGAGGAATTCTGTGTTGATGCCTTGGAGTTGCTTGTCCAGTGGGAGGCTGCATTTGTAATGCTGGCGTGCCTTGGAAAAACTGCTGCATCATTTGCTGCATCCACGGATCATTCTTAAAAAAGGGGTCATTGAAAGGATCCAATGCCCCAAACTGCGAAGTGAAAACAGCATCTGGTTTTTCATTTAAAGCCTGTAGCAAAGTTTGCTTATGCGGCTCTGGTAAGGTTTTTAACTGCTGAATCTGTTGTTGAACCTCAGCATGCGTGCCTTCAAAGCTAAATTTTTGCTGCTGATTGACTTGATCTTGATAGCTAAAATCAACATGCACTTTGCCATCAGCTAAAGCCGTAATCTGAACCGACTGCGACTGCTCGACAGGTTCAGCTTGTGGTTCTAAATTTGGTGTGACTGGTTGATGTTGAGCAGGTGCTGGTGGGGCATGATGTTCTACTGCCCATAAAGGTGCTGCTAATAAAAGACTTAAACTGATTGGTAAAACATAACTGTACTTCATGATTGGCTCCCATTCTTAGAAACCGATCTGCTGTTCAGCAGGTCATGGCGGCAATTTTAGGTGTTTTTAGACGGGCGTCCAGTTACGGAAAAGTAAGCGGTTGGTAATGGAAAGGTAATGTTTTACGGCTGTTCAAACTTGTGTTTAGATTAATAGTTCAATTGCTTACACCACTGAGATCACTAGCAGCTTCGGCGGATTGTTTGGCTTGCTCTCGGCACAGGCTATCGACTAATTTTAACAAGGTTGGTAAGCGATGCACTCCATGCATTTTTAAAATAGCGCTTTTCGCCTCATCTAACTCAAGACCAAGACTACTGATAAATAAGGGATTTTGGCTAGCACCACGTAAGATTTTCGAATCCTCGCTAATTCCGATAAAAGCTCTTTTTGCCACACCTATAATTTTAACTTGCTGCTTAAGTGCCTTATACAGATAACTACCTAAACCAGCTCTACTCTCTCCAAGCATGACATAACCGTCAATAATAATGATTTCAGGTAGGAGCTTATGTTCCTCTAAAAGCTGCAAAATACAAGGTAGCTCCCTTTTATAAAATTGCCCTGGTTCATAGTCGGCGATCCCTGCTAGCTGAGTATGGTAAATATCCTCAGGCTGCTCAGTATTCCATTGAGTAAAGCTGAGCGCAGACCCAAAAGCCTGATCATTTAGATAATGCACATCTATCGCAAGAATCACTTGTTTAGTTCCTAAACTGTCTAAGCATCTCAAGTAGATAAAAGGTAGTGAGCCTCTAAAAATAACTTAGTATTTTATTGTCAATCTAGCATCTACTTGCACACTCAAGCTGGCTTACCTGACCATCTGCAGGTAATAGATTTTTTAGTCCTGACTCAATTCAATTAGATTGCTAATTAATGTATGAGGTTTTGCTAGGTATCTTGAGAAGGGGTAGCATTTAGCACTTTCAATTCGCGTTGTGAAAAATCATGCCAACCATCGAAACCTTGCTGACATTTCTTTTGGCTCTTTGTCTACTGGAGTTATCTCCGGGGCCAGATATGATGATGGTGATGGCGCGTGGGATTGGTCAGGGACGTAGAACCGCGCTTTTTACGGTGATTGGCATGATCTTTGTGTCAGGCGTGATTCAGGTATCTATGCTAGTCCTAGGCTTGGCAAGTCTCGTACATGCTTATCCCCTAGCCTTGGATTTACTACGCTGGGCAGGTGCTCTGTACTTAATATGGCTTGGCATAAAGCTATTAAGAGGCAGCCAATCTGCTAGCACACGCATGAACCAGAAAAAAGGAATTTCTGACTGGCAAGCCATCAAAGATGGTGCAGTAAATAATCTAACTAACCCCAAATCCTTATTATTTATGTTCGCCTTCTTGCCGCAATTTGTTGATCCTACGCAGGGGCCAGTATGGTCGCAATTACTACTTTTAGGCATCCTACAAAAACTGACCGGTATATTTTCATTAGGCTCAGTAGCCGTAGCCTCTGGAGCCTTAGGCCAATGGATGGCACGTCATGCTAGAGTCATGATATGGCAAGAAAGATTTACTGGCCTTGTGATGATAGGGCTTGGCGCTAGGCTTATATTCTCTGGAAACAATTTACCAAGCCTCTCTAAATAAATTTGCTACCACTTTTTAGGGGCAAGTCTTATTTACCCCTCTTAGTTTTAAAACTAGCAGTTAGCTTACAGCCTTTTTAGAAGTACCCAACCACCCACAACTACTATTTCATCGTCACCATTTCTTCCGCACTAACCGGATGAATCGCAATCGTGTCATCAAAGTCTTTCTTCGTAGCGCCCATTTTTAGCGCCACTGCAAAGCCTTGCATCATTTCATCCACGCCTTTGCCCATTGCGTGACAGCCAACGATTTTCTCATCTTTGCCGACCACAATCAGCTTCATATAAGTTTTTACTTTGTGCTTCACAAACGAGTAATACATGGAATTGAAGTCGGTTTGATAAACTTTGACTTCAGCGCCGTATTGCTCGCGGGCGGCTTCTTCGGATAAGCCAATCGTGCCAATCGGTGGGTGAGTGAACATCAC
Source organism: uncultured Thiothrix sp. (assembly GCF_937876535.1). Taxonomy (GTDB): domain Bacteria; phylum Pseudomonadota; class Gammaproteobacteria; order Thiotrichales; family Thiotrichaceae; genus Thiolinea. The sequence goes on along the minus strand of NZ_CALFHZ010000006.1, from coordinate 203,522 downwards.
AGTAGGGATTAAGTTGTAATCCACTTTGCGGTCTTTCATGCCGCCAAATAAACGATCTGATAAGCGCCGACCTGCGGCAATGGCAACGGGCGTTAATTGCACACCCCGCATATTAATAATATCGCCAATGGCATAAACACCTTTGACCGAGGTTTCCTGATATTCATTGACGTCAATTAAACCATTTTTTGCAGGTTTCAAACCGATTGTGTCTAAATCAAGATCATCCGTATTCGGAACACGGCCAATTGCCCAAAGTAATTGATCTAAATCTTTTAAGGTTTCACCGGTTTGATAGTGTACGGTTAACTGGCCATTCGCTTGTTTTTCAACGCTGGTGATTTTGTCATTATCATGGAAAATTAATCCATCGGCTTCCATTTGCTTACGCAAGCCGCGCTGAATCATTTCATCGAAGCCAATTAACACGGGAAAACCTTGATGCAGCACATGGGTTTCTGTGCCTAAGGCATTTAAAACACCGGCTAATTCCAAGGCAATATAACCGCCACCCACCACAGCTACTTTCTTTGGTTGCTCTTCTAAGGCAAAGAAACCATCCGAAGTAATACCTAATTCTGCGCCGGGGATATTTTTAATGTCTAACGGGCGGCTTCCGGTCGCAATCACAATATGGTCGGCAGTGTAGCGCTCACCATTCACTTCAAGTGTATGTGCATCCAGAAAACGCGCTTGGCCGTGAATGAGATCAATACCCGCTTTGGCTAAAAAGTCATCGCGATACCAGTCATTAATACCACCGATCATATTTTCACGTTTCATAACCAACTTCGTCCAGTCGACGCTGCCGGTTTTAATATCGAAACCATAATCCAGCATATGATGTTGCGCGTGAGCTAGTTCTGCGGCATACCACATCACCTTTTTGGGCACACAACCGCGATTCACACAAGTGCCGCCTAGATCGTCATTGACCTCAATGACGGCAGCTTTTTTGCCATAAGCCGCGGCTTTCTCGACCACCGACAAACCACCGCTGCCTGCGCCAATAGCAATCACATCATAATGCTGATTCATAAAACTCTCTCGATTGAATTGGTGGATAGTGCGGCTAGCCCGTGCCGCTAGAACAACGGGCTAGCGCAAATTGAATTAAGCTTTGGTCGCGAACCAAGCTTCTAACTTGTCAGAACCACCAATGTGTTCACCATTGATGAAAACTTGAGGAACTGAATCTTGACCTGCTACCGCACGCAAAGTCACATTACGATAGTCTTTGTTCAAAATCAGCTCATCAAACGCAATGCCTTTTTCTTTCAGCAGGGCTTTTGCTTTCGCGCAGAATGGGCAACCTAAACGAGTGAATACCGTCACATCTAAAGGCTTGTTCGCCTTAGGAGCAACGTAATTCAGCATGGTGTCAGCGTCAGACACTTCAAAGGGGTCGCCATCTTTTTCTGGCTCAATGAACATCTTGGCTACAACGCCATCTTTTACCAGCATTGAATAACGCCATGAACGCTTGCCAAAACCTAAGTTGTCTTTGTCAACTAGCAACCCCATGCCCTGAGTGAATTCACCATTACCATCAGGAATGAAGGTGATTTTGTCGGCTTCTTGTGCCGCTTTCCACTCGTTCATCACGAAGGTGTCGTTCACCGACATACAGATAATCTCATCCACACCATTCGCTTTCAGGGCATCAGCCAATTGGTTATAACGTGGCACATGAGTAGAAGAGCAAGTGGGTGTGAATGCGCCGGGTAAAGAGAACACTACCACGGTTTTGCCTTTGAACAATTCATCAGTGGTGACATCAACCCACGCATTGTCTTTGCGCGTGTGAAAGGTGACATTAGGAACTTTTTTGCCTTCACTATTCGGTAACATGACTTTCTCCTTAAAATGAGTAACTGAATTTTTAGTGCTTAAATCTAAGCAACTTCTGATGCAGTGCAGTATAAAGACAGTTGCAAACAAATAAAAATGAAATGTTTAGCTTAAAACATTCTATAAAAACGATTATAGGCTTATTCAAGAAAACGGCGCACACCCTACCGGACTTAAGCCGCTAAGGCGAATTCCAGTATAAATTCTGCACCGGTGTCCGCTGTGCCAAGATGAATGCTCGCGTTATAAGCTTTAAGGAGTGAGGCAACAATTTCCAAGCCTAAGCCGGTGCCGCCCTCATTACGCCGAGTGGTAAAAAAAGGTGTAAAAATACGTTCACGATTCGCTGCTGAGATGCCTTGCCCGTTATCGTGTACCGCAAGAATTAAGCTCGTGTTATTAGCCCCTGAATGCGCCTTTAAGCGGACTGCTGAAGCACCATGATGCAGACTATTATCAAACAGATTACCTAACACAGCTTCCAAGGCATCTGGCGCGATAGCCAACGGCACATTAGGCAAAGCTTCTGCCTCAATATCCAAACCACGTTCGTGATAACGATTCTGCATAGAGCGAATCAACTCAGGCAACTGACTACTTTGCTTACTCGGCTCTAAAGCATCCGCACGGGCTAACTCAAGTAAGCGATTGACTAAATTTTTTAAGCGCTGTGTATCACTGAGTAAATTATCCAAAAAGCGTTGACGACGCTCAGGTGGCATGGAATCGATATGCTCGTTTAATAACTCCAAAGCCCCTTGCATCGAAGTCAGTGGCGTTTTGAACTCATGTGAGACATGCGAAGCAAAGCGGCGAATATAATCTGAGCGCTCTGCTAGCGCTTGCGACATCCTCGCAAAACTTTCCGAAAGTTGTGCCAACTCATAGGTCACAGGGCTTTTCAATGGTTGCACATAGGGCAATTCACCTTCTGCTACTTGCTGAGTTTGGCGGATTAAATCACGGATTGGCCGCGAAAGAGTTGAAGACAGAAATAGCACTAAGAGCACCGCAACACTGAGCAAAATTCCCGCCGCCAGATACAGCTTGTCTTGGACTAAATACAGATGCTTGAGGATATTTTTCGGAGTACGCGAGAGATAAACCACTCCCTGTAAACGATTCCCTTCAATAATCGGAAAAGCCGCAAATACACGAATATGTGTGCCACGACTTAAAGAATACAAAGGGGGGGGAGGCTCATCGGAAATGCGCTGGCGAATCATGCTGGAATAATAGCCTTTAAGCGCTTGAGACACTTCTGGCACATGCGCTAAGGACATCCCCATTTCTTCCTTGCCTGCAACCACAATGCCACGCATGTCCAAAATCCGCACCCCTGCCAACATCACTTGTTGGGTATTCATAATAACTGGCGTGAGTAAGGCTCCCGCTTTACGCGCATAATCATCCGCCACTTGTGGGGTCACAATCGCTTCAGGGCGTGGTGCATAAACCGGCTTTACTAAGTCTAATTCAGGGGTAATAGGTGTGTAATAAGGGTCAAGCGTCTCATCACGCATATAGGAGCGGCGCTGACCTGGAATCAAGGGTGAATAGCCCAAGACATAGCCATAATCCACACTTTTCGGATTGGTCAGACGCATGATTTGCCGATAACTTGCGGCTAAAGTAGCACCTTGTGCAATCAGTTCTAGCTCGGTCTGGCGAACTAATTCATTTTCATAGATGCGGAAGAAATACAAGGTCGCTAGCGGGAGGAGCAACAAGGTCAGCATCATAATCAGCAGAATACTACGCAGACTAAAGCGCAGTTTTTTAGGCAGAGGTAGACGTGCGTTGACTAGCATGGTGCGAGTTTGTAACCGACTCCATGCACGGTATCAATAATATTTGCACAACCCACATCGACAAATTTTTGGCGAATATGCCGAATATGACTATCAATCGTGCGATCACTGACATACACATTATTATCATAGGCTTGCTGCATAATGTGATCGCGGTTAAACACTCGATTCGGATGACGTGCGAGCAGCATTAAAATCCCAAACTCAGTCGCTGTCAGATGGACGGTTTGCTGATCCCAAGCGGCTAAATGCTGCTGTGGGCTAATACTTAGTTTGCCCCGAATTAAATCGTCGGATTGTACTATAGGTGCTGCGGTAGTGGGCTGCAAACGTTTCAAAATGGCATTGATGCGAGCTACCAACTCACGTGGACTAAACGGCTTGGTAACATAATCGTCGCCACCAATCTCCAAACCTAAAATCCGATCAATCTCATCATCGCGCGAGGATAAAAATAGAATAGGTACATTGGAAGTTTTGCGCAATTCACGACAAACTTCTAAACCATCCATCTCTGGCATATTAATATCGAGCACTAATAAATCAGCGGCTTGCTCACGAAAACTGTGTACCGCTTCGCGTCCATCACTCGCTTGGCGTACAGTCATACCTGCTTTTTCGAGGGCAAAGCTAATCACTTCACGAATATGTAGATCATCATCCACGACTAAAATTTGCTTGCTCATAGGATTCAAGAGGCCTTGCGCTGAGTTAGAAACTGGTTAGGATTAATATAAAACAACTTCTTCCAAGCTTGGGGCTGATTGTGTTGATATTGCGCCAATTGCGGAAAAGGTGTCTGAATCTGGTAGTGTAAATGCGGTGGTTTGCCTTGGGCATTCCCCGAATCTCCCACTTTACCTAATACGCTACCTGCCTTTAACCAATGTCCGCTACTTGTGTCGATAGACTGCAGATGTGCGTAATAATGAACACGCCATTTCGCTCCCAGCACTAAAACATAATTACCACCTAAACTATCAAATCCGGTGCTGAGTACCAAACCATCGGTGGCAGCCAGTGCCGGTGTACCTTTCGGCGCAAAAATATCAATGCCTTTGTGCGTACCAGAACGACCCCAGGGATAATACCAGAAGGATTGAGGGTTCCAGTCAGCGGCTGTTGCTCCACTCACTGGAACCCTTGAAGTTTCAGGGATCATAAATCCCACCATGAAAACGGACAGTAACACCAAAACTGTTATTTTTCTCATCCTCACGTTTCCAGGTTTTCGGTTGGAGTCAAGTAGTTTTAGGAGTAAAGACTACCGAGCGAGTGTGCAGACCCTATCGATAGCTTGCGGAAACTTCACGAAGATATTTTGCAAAAACTGTGCAGCGGTTTAAGGCTCAAAACTGAGTGGATCATCAATTCGGCAAGGTGTCCAAGTCTGACTCGCTTTAAACTTCTCAACTTTTTTCATATGCCGCGGACTCGACATACTCCCTGAAGTGACTTCACGCTCACCTTGATCCAGATTAATTACCGTTTCATTAAACATGCCAGTCGCAGGTTTCACCTTGTAACGCTGGAAGCTACTTAACACAAAACGGTGTCCCTCAGGCTTAAAGGTATAAGTCACATAGGAACGCCCTGCATTTGGCGGTTTGAATTGAACCTCAATCAAGCCCTTGTTAATCGCTAAATAAGCTAAGGGTTCTTCACCTTCAGGAGTAGGGAGTGGAATAAAGCGCCAGTATTGCTGAGCTATTTTCAATCCACCATCCGCATCTGGATCGCTTAGCATAATCAACAAACGACGCGTGGCCGGTTTAGTCTCTGAAGCTAAACGCTCTACCACCACGACATAATCGAGTTTTCCATCACTGTTTAACTCGCCAGACGCGAGGTTAAGAATACTGAATTTTTTTGGTAACAAATGCTGGATGGCAGCAACATCTGTAGTTGCTGCTGGCTGCGAATCCTGCAATTGACTTGCAGCCATTAGACAAGGTAATAAACTTACGATTACTAGAGCACGCATGTATTGACTATAGCATAGAGTAGAGCCTCCAAAGCAGTGGACTCTATCATTCTAAGATCTAAAATTGATCTAGTTAAGAAGTCCTTTAAGTCCTTATTAATTATAATAAAAGCCTCAATACGCGTCTTTTATTACCCTAAGGCTCTAAGTGTTCTTAATAAAAATTCCTAGTTGCTTAACAAACGCTGTGGTTCTTTTCCAAAACTAATTAAATAGGAACTAACTAGAGTATTTTAGCAGTTTAGTTCCTTTTTAACTCAAACTTGCTTTAATAAAACGCAGAGCTCGTCTAGAATTTTCTATAGGCATTGATTTGGCTTACCCCGACATCCCCTAATTACCTGGACTTATCATGAAGTTACGTATTAGTACTCATGAGGCGGCTCGATTGCGTAGTCGTATTCAGCATCTTGGTCTTACACAAAAGCAAATTGCTGAGCAATTAGGTGTTAGTGATCGTTATATTCGTGAAATTCTTTCTTTAAAAAAAGACAAGCCGATTCGCGTTGATCCAGCCAAACTTGAAGAGTTAATGGCTATCCTAGGAATTGGCTATGAGCATATTTTTCAAGAAAAGCTTGATCTTATTAGTGTTCCCCATCCACAGATTGATGGTTACGTCAGACATCTAAAAACGCGGATGTATCACCTACTTAGTAAGGATAGTACTGAAAACACACACAATCAGCAGCTAGCACAATACCTTCAGGATGATAAAGCGGTAAATAAAACAATGGGCTTTTGGTATACCTTGATCGTCAAGACCATTGCCGATAAATACAAAGTCATGCGACATTTTTTTAATGAGAATGACTTTTTCAACATAATTCCCAAGCAAGGTTATTGGCGTAAATTTAGGCATGATGCTAGCCAACAGAAAAATTGCTATTTTAGCTTTAAACTCATCCCCTCTAAGCCGAACAGCTTATTCAAAATTGCGTATACCTTAGAAAGCCCAATACCAATTAACCCCATGATTCCACGCAAGATTAAAATTGTGTTTGGACAAATCGAACAGCTCAGTGAATACATCTTAGTTACTCAGTTTCACGACACACCTGGGTCTTACAAAATCAAGTCTTCTCAAGAAATTATTGTTACTACTTGGCTAGATGAGGCTAATCATGACTTCATCTTGTTGTGTGAGAATGACTTCCATTTAGAAACCATTAATCCACCTCAACCAGAAAAATATATCCTAGGCGTAAAAACCAAACGTGAAGTACGAGAGATGTTTCATGAATTAGAAACTGTTTTATTCCCAAGAAACCATCTCTTCCATCGCCTTGGTAAACAGGATATGGGCGATGACCCGATTTTCTTTTGGAACAACCTTAAATTTCTCGAATTAAATGCCGACCTATTGAACAACTTGTTGGACGATGCCCCAAGCGCATCATGAAGGGAGCACAATTATGAACCAAATTCTAATTACCGATGATCATCCAATTTTTGTAGAGGGTTTAGAAAGTATCTTACGCAAAGCCCACCCTAACTTAAAACTTTATCATGCTGAGCACATAGAACCTGCTAAGCAACAGCTACGTTGCAACCCTAGTATTCTGTTGATGCTACTTGATCGTACTTTACCGGGTGTTGATAGTTTGGCTCACCTGCAAGAATTTTTAGCTATCAATCCTAATTTGCGTATTGCAATTATCTCGGCTCACGAATCTCAACAACAAGTCAGCGAAGCTATCGAAGCAGGCGCTGCTGGCTTTATTCCTAAAAGCTCACCGGTGGATTGTACTGTGAAAGCCATTGATTTACTTTTGAAAGGTAATATTTATATTCCAAAACACTTACTCGGCAGTGCTTATAAGCAATACCGCAAAAAAGAAGACCTGACTGCACGGCAAATTGAAATTCTTTCGCTTGCAGCATTGGGGCAACCCAATAAAAAAATAGCCCTTAACCTGAACCTTACTGAAGGAACCATTAAACAACACTTCAATGCGATTTTAAGAACCTTGCATGCTGATAATCGTACCCATGCAATTCAGTTAGCGCGTTTACGGGGTTTCATTGCTTAATGAGCGGGGTCTTGTTCCCACAAACCCAATTAAAGGCAGAAGATGTACTCAGTGAACGTATCCGTTTAGAAAGTATTAGCACCGCCATTGGTGCTAGTGGCGTAATGGCCATTGCTTGTGTCATGTACTTTATCTTTCCTGATGATTTAGTACATGGCGATTACTTAGGACTATGGTTAGTTGCTCAATTAGTAGTCGGCACTATTTGGTTAGCTTTTATTTATAAACATAAACAACAAGCTACACCTATAACTTTAAAGCTTTGGCCCTACTGTTCGACAATCGTCTGTTCATTTTATGGTCTGATCTGGGGAGCAGGCTGGGTCTTTTTTATTAGTGATACCAATGCGTATCAGATAAAAGCTGCCGTGATTTTCACTATTACTTTGGGGGGTGTCTTTACTGGGGGGGTATTAGCAACTTTATTTCACCTACCCTCACTCCTATCTTTTACTTTATGCTCACTGCTTCCACCCTTAATCAGTAGCTTTATTCATGCTGGCATTTTTCATAATTGGTTTGGCTTGAGTTTATGTGTCTACATGCTGGCCTGCGCAGCTTTTGCGCTAAACCTGCATCGCTTTTTATTAGAAACTTTGGAACAACGCGAAGATAAAAAACGTCTTGCCCAGCAACTCGAAGAAGAAAAACAGCGTGTTGAACGCATTAGCCAAGATAAAACGCGATTTCTAGCAGCGGCTAGCCACGACTTACGCCAACCTTTACAAGCCTTGCAGTTTTTCCATCAAGCTTTAAAAGACACCCCAAACCAAGCTCTGGAAACTCAGCCCTTTATTGCAGGGATGGAAACGTCTTTATCTGCGTTAAAAAGCTTATTAAATGGCATGTTAGATATTGCACAATTAGATGAAGGTCAGCAAAGCGTGCACAAGCAGGTATTTCCCCTGAATGCTTTATTTCGCCGTATTCATCAACAATATGAGCCACTAGCCGCAGAAGCTGGCATTGAGTTTTATTATAAAAGTAATCACTACTGGGTAGAGTCTGATCCCTTATTAATCGAGCGGATTATTCAAAATTTAGTTCATAATGCGATTAAACATATGGGCAAAACAGGCCGCATCCTGCTTGGGGTTAAGCGGCATCAAAATAATATTTGTATTCAAGTTAGAGATAATGGCATTGGTATACCTCGTGCTGAACAAGAAGCTATCTTTAAGGAATTTTATCAACTTCATAATCCAGCGCGCCAACGCAGTCAAGGTGTGGGCTTAGGACTATCTATTGTTAAGCGTTTATCTCAATTATTAGGGCATAACTTGAGTCTGTGGTCACAAGAAGATCAAGGCTGTATTTTTAAACTTGACGTACCTCTGGTAGCTAACTCAGTTATTAATTTAAACGCTACCAAGAACCCAGCAGCTTCAAATGCAGCATGCGCTAAAATGAAAGGAAAAATTTTAGTGATTGAGGATGATGAGCAGGTTTTAGAAGCGCTTAACTTATTGTTACAACTCTGGGGGTATGAAGTTGTTATAACTGCAAACCCAGAACCTCAAACTTTGATGAACGAGCATGCCAGCTTTGATTTTATTATTAGTGACTATCAATTAGGTTCTACGAAAACAGGTATTGATATAATTCAACAACTTCGACTACTGAGCCAGCATCCAATACCTGCGTTATTATTAACTGGCAATACCTCTCCGGCTTTACTTGAACAACTGCAAGAAATCGACATTGCTGTTAGTTATAAACCAATTAATCCTCTCCAAGTTAAAAATATTATTATCGCGGCTAACTAACGCCAACTACAGATCTCCTGCGAAATTCAAAAATTGATCAATTTTAACTTTTCTATCAGCCCCTTCTGTACATAGAGTTTTGATTAAATTTGATCTATTTTTGATCTAATAATTTGCTTAAAAATTGACTTTCGCAGAAGGTCTATTGGTTGCTATTCAAATACTTAGCTTTAAGCACTTAACTTAAATAATAGAACTTATGCTAAATCCAGAGCAATGAAAAAACCTATAAATATGATAGTTTTTTCTAATCTTAATTTTCAAAAAACCAATCTTATAGCAGTACTTGCCATGTCCTAATTTAACAGTTTAAACAACTGCAAAATTAGTATACTTTCTCAGATTAGCTGGTTGAAATCCGATTACTATATCTTCGCGGGCAATGCTTTTATCCATTAATTCCTGAGCCAAATCCAATTCAGTTCCATTATATTGCAACCAAACCTTACTACCGATTAAATCAATATGAATCACTGATCCATATACTCGCAAACCACGCTCCCAACCTACAAACATTAATTGATAATGCCCATGTTCATCATCAAAAATCACCTGGGTTTCTACCTCGCCACGCGAGGGAGACAGTGACGCGTAGTTACTAATTAATTCCTTAATGGCTTGACGATAAAGAGTTAATTTTTCCATTTAACAATGACCTCATCATCAGGTTTAAAAACAATTAACTTCACATTATTACGTTCAATAACTGCCTCTATAAAACGTTGTGAGAAAAAGGTTTCATACGTGTTATAGGGAACTGCTAAATACAAAATTCTATCTGGCTCTTGTTCGGCTAAAGCAATACTGTAATTAATATACTGACCTAAGGCAGAGTGAAACTCACTTATATCTGAATTTTGATTAAAGCATTTTACTTCAATGGCTATTTTTTCAACACCATTTTCAGCGACGATGAGACGCTCCACCCCAAATCGATATACATCAGGAAGCCACCAGCACGTAAAGTGTAGGGATCATCGGTTACTGTCCATCCCTCTTTCTCTAGGGAATGACGTACTGCTAAGTGATAAATATCGCGCGCAGGCATAAATGCTCTAAATTTTTAGTCACATATAGATATATTCTAGCAAAAACTCTTTAGAGCGCGTACTGCCGCTTGGAGAAAAAGCTAAGGTAAAGTTGTGTGCTGTTCTTTTAGGAAGGCCTGGTAGTTGGTTTATGAAACCTGCCGATAATACCCCACGCCTTTCTCATCCAAATCCATCTGCAACCGCCCAGCCTGTACCAAATAATTCAAATGCGCCCGCGCCTCACCCGTGGCAAAAATCAAAGTACGCTTAGTTACTGGATTTTTAAATAAAACGGGAAACACATCGACCACCCGCTTAGGCTCAGCACATACTTCATATAAATCATTGAGCGCCTGTTCATGCTCGGCAATTAAACTATCTAGGCGTGGATGTGCACCATAGAAAGGTTTACCATGTGCTGGGAGCACTAAGATATCTGCAGGCAAACGTGCTCGCAGCAGATGGCAGGACTCAATCCAATCTTTAAGTGGATTAGCATTCGGTTCAATTGGCCAGACACTCACATTAGAAGAAATCGTAGGTAGTAGTTGATCGCCTGCGATGAAAACTTTTTTCTCAGCACAATATAAGCAAACATGCTCAGGACTATGACCTTGACCGATAATGACCTCCCAATCGACGCCATCAATCTTGAGTTTATCGCCATTCACTAAACGTTGATAAGCATCTGGCAAAGCACCTACAAAGCTGCCATAACCACCGAAATGGGCACGATAAATCCCAATTGCTTCCTCATCAAAGCCAGCATGTCGATAGAAATTAATCGCCGCTTCGGGGACTTCTTTGTGGGTATCTGAAAGTAAAGTACGGCAGAGGAGGTATTCCGTGCGGGACATATGCAAAGTTGCACCCCATTCATGAGTCAACCAACCAGCCAAGCCCACATGATCAGGATGCAGATGAGTGACAATCAAGCGAGTCACTGGAGCACCACCTAAATAAGACTCAAAGATGGTGCGCCAATATTCGATCACGCTGGATTCAACTAAGCCCGTATCAACCTGTACCCAACTGTCGCCATCTTTTAAGAGCCATAGATTGATATGATCAAGCGCAAAGGGCAGCGGCATACGTACCCAGTAAACGCCCGCAGCAACCTCAACGATTTCTCCGCCTGCAGGTATGGGGAGTTCAGGGTAACTGACGGCTGAACTTGCTTTGGGATCTACTGAACTCATGGCAACTTACCTTTACGTTAAGGTTAAATTACTAAATTACCATGCTACTAGCCCTTAGGTAGTAAAAACCCTAGGAACTCTGTGCTTGCTCGCGTGCAATCGCACGATGACCAATATCAGTACGGTAATAAACCTTATCCCACTGAATCGTTTTAACTAATTCATAAGCTTGCGCTTGCGCGGCTGTGACTGAATTACCTAAACCCACTGCACACAAGACGCGCCCACCATTGGTAACCACTTGCCCTGCTTGATCGGCAGTGCCGGCATGAAATACTTTACCCGCAAGTTGTGCTGCTTGCTCCAAGCCCTGAATCACTGCACCTTTGGCATAAGCATCAGGATAACCACCTGCAGCTAAGACCACACCAACCGCAGCACGACTATCCCACTCTGCGTTTACTTGATCTAAGCGTTTATCCACAGCAGCTTCGAGCAACTCGACAAAATCGGATTTTAAGCGCGCCATAATCGGTTGGGTTTCTGGATCACCAAAGCGGCAATTGAACTCTAAAACTTTTGGCGTACCGTCTGCCGTAATCATCACTCCTGCGTACAGGAAGCCCGTATAAGGAATACCATCAGCCTCCATACCGCGCACTGTAGGATAAATCACCTCCTGCATAATGCGGTCATGCATCGCCGGAGTGACTACCGGTGCCGGTGAATAAGCCCCCATCCCACCCGTGTTAGGGCCTTTATCGCCATTATCCCGCGCTTTATGATCTTGCGAGCTAGCCATTGCCAGCACATGCTCACCATCCACCATCACAATGAAACTGGCCTCTTCGCCGACTAAAAACTCTTCAATCACTACCCGGCTACCTGCAGCCCCAAAAGCATTACCGGCCAACATATCTTGAACCGCAGCCATGGCCTCATCCTCAGTCTGAGCCAGAATAACTCCCTTCCCTGCTGCTAAGCCATCTGCCTTAATCACAATGGGCGCACCCTTGGCACGAATATAAGCAAGCGCAGGCTCTAGCTCTGTGAAATTAGCGTATTCAGCGGTGGCGATATGGTGACGTGCTAAGAAATCTTTAGCAAAGGCTTTAGAGGACTCTAATTGAGCCGCCTGCTGGGTTGGGCCAAAGCAGCGCAAACCGGTTGCACGAAAACGATCCACAAGACCTTTGGATAAAGGAGCCTCAGGGCCAACGACGGTTAAGTCAACTTCTTGGTCTTGGGCGTAATACACCAAAGCATCAATATCTTCTGCTGCAATCGGCAAGTTGCGCATTTTAGGTTCCCGAGCAGTACCTGCATTGCCAGGGGCAACTAATACTTCGGTGACACGCGGTGATTGGGCTAATTTCCACGCTAAAGCATGTTCACGCCCACCACTTCCAACAACTAGAACTTTCATTTTGGCTCCTGCTTATGACACCCAAATTTAAACTGCGTCATTAAAACCAGAATGATGCAGGGTTTCAACCGTGAATGACCGATAAGAAGTAAAAACATCACTTCCACTCCAAAAGCCATTGCTGAAAATCAGCCTCTCAGCCAAATAGAGAGAAGAACTTAGGAGACTGCCCAAACTTTGTGGTGACCAGCAGGCATATAGGTAAAAAACAAGCGAGTACCGCATGCGTGGCATATTTTATTTTTTCATTATTTTTAGCACTACCTTACTAACAGCCTGTACAGATAATGGCAATATTTTAACCATTGCTGATTTGAGTAGCCGCCCAATTGCCACCGTGTATAAAGTAAATACTGTGGCAATTAATTATGCCCCTATTGAATGCCGACGCAATCCTGCACAAAATGCTGATGTGATGATTCGCTTATATAATGGCAGTCTAGTTGACCTAGTCGCTATGGAAGAAGGTATGCTCAAACGCGATAACGCTTATTGGTTACATGTTTACCCGCCCTTATCGCATCGGCCTTCTTGTTATATTGATGTGCGCTATTTAGTGCCCTACGCTTAAACCCTTTCCCTTATCCTTGATAGCGCTGCTGGAAGTCTCAAATTATTTGCCGTAAAGTGCTAAAGCTTTAATGACTTCCCCACGACTTTATGGCCGAAATTATCCGCATCGCCACTCGTACTAGCCCGCTTGCTTTATGGCAAGCTGAGCATGTCGCCGCCCGCTTACAAGCTTTGCATAGCGATTTACAAGTTGAATTAGTGGGTATGACCACCCGCGGTGACAAAATTCTCGATAGCCCCTTATCTCGCATTGGCGGCAAAGGATTATTTGTTAAAGAACTTGAAGTCGGCATGCTCGAAGGTAGTGCGGATATGGCTGTGCACTCCATGAAAGATGTACCAATGGAATTTCCCGAGGGCTTACATCTGGCTGTGATTATGGAGCGGGAAGATCCGCGTGATGCTTTCGTGTCTAATCACTATCAATCTTTGGATGAGCTACCAGAGGGAGCTGTGATCGGTACTTGTAGCTTACGCCGCCAAATGCAGTTACTGGCGCGTTATCCTCAGCTGAAAACCAAAGACTTGCGCGGCAATATCAATACCCGCCTCGCTAAATTAGATAATGGCGAATACGACGCCATTATTCTCGCAGCAGCTGGACTTATCCGTATGCAATTTGCAGCACGGATTACCAGCTATTTATCCCCTGAGCAAAGCTTGCCTGCTGTCGGTCAAGGTGCGATTGGGATTGAATGTCGAGTGAACGACCCACGCATTCAGGAGCTGTTAGCGCCCTTGATTCATCCAGCGACCTTAATTCGCGTTCGTGCTGAGCGTGCCATGAATCATCGCCTGCATGGAGGTTGCCAAGTTCCGATTGCAGGTTTTGCCGAACTCCAAGATGGTGAATTGCGTATGCGCGGTTTGCTAGGTTATCCCGATGGCTCAGCCCTGTTTAGAGCTGAAGCAGTCGGTGATCCACACAATCCAGAAGCTTTAGGGATCTCCATTGCTGACTCCTTACTTGCCCAAGGTGGCGATAAAATCCTGAGTGTTTTAGGTATAGCTCAGCACTGAGCTATGAATTTGCCGCTGACAGATATTCAAGTACTCGTCACCCGCCCAGCACATCAAGCGGGGCGTTTTTATGAGCTGTTATTAGCAGCAGGCGCCAAACCGCAACTTTTTCCCGTGATGGCGATTGAACCGATCAATCAAGCGCCCGATAGTCTATTAGCTATTCATCAGCAAGCTTATGATTGGGTCATTTTCATTAGCGCGAATGCAGTGGAGTACGGCCTAAACTTTTTTCACGATTTGACCTGTTTCAAAGCCACTAAGCTAGGGGCAATTGGTAAACAAACGGCTGCTAGTTTAAATAAATATGGTTTACAACCCAATTTAGTGCCCGAACAAGGCTTTACCAGTGAAGATTTTTTAACTTTGCCACCAGTGCAGGATCTGACAGGGCAGCAGGTGTTAATTGTGCGTGGCGATGCCGGACGTGAGGTCTTAGCCGAAACCTTAAGCGCTAGGGGTGCCAAGGTCAGTTATGCCACGGTCTATCAACGTAGCGTAACGGGATCAGCTCAAACTTTAAAACAACTCCATGACACTCACGGCCTTGATATAATCTGTATAACCAGTAGCGAGATTTTGCGTAACCTCTTGCAGCTTTTAGAACCAGAAACCTGGATTTATCAATACCCTATCGTTGTGGGCAGCGAGCGAATCAGTTTTTATGCTCAGCAACGTGGCTTTAAACATAAAATAATTGTTGCCCGAAGCCCTGCGGATGACGAGATGCTGGCAGCCTTAATCCAGTGGCAACAGGACAATCAAGAATGATCGAAAAATCTGAAACCACAGTCTTTACTGAGCCTCACTATCTCAGCACTGTACCTAAAGCCAAAGGTACTAGCTTTGCGCTCTTTATTGCTTTTTTAGCTCTATTTTTCACTGTAATTGGAATTGCTACCGGTTATAAACATTGGCAGCGTATGAACACCAAGGCCAACGACAGCCAAATCCGCATTGCCAATTTAGACAAAATGCTTAGTCAAAAAGCAGATAGCAGTACGTTGGAAGCGTTACGCAAGGATGTGAAGCAAACAGTGGATAAGTTATCCACCGATGCCAGTACAAATTTACAAAAAATGGCGCAAATGCATAATGAAACCCGCCAATTTGCTGAAACCGTTACTGCCCAAGTTGAACAAGTCACAAGCCTACAAGCACGCTTGCAACAATCAGTAGCACCCAAAACTGACCATGATTGGCAAATTGAAGAAGTTGCTTTCCTGTTACGGATGGCAAATCAGGAGCTGCACTTAACGGCTAACAAAGGCGCTGCTTTAGCTGCTTTAAAAGAGGCAGATTTATTGTTAGGTAAACTAGGCTCGGTCACTTATTTACCAGTGCGCCAGCAATTAGCTAGGGATATTGCGAGTTTAGAAGCCTTTGCTGAACCAGACTTACTCGACCTCTCCCAACGCATTAATACTCTAAGTTTGACGCTTTCTAACCAGCTCGCAAAAGCTTTGCCAAGCCAAACTTTAAGAGCCAATCCAAGCACTACTAAGACCAATGACACCCATGCGAATCAAGACAATTCACTCTGGCAAGAATATAAACAAAAAGCGCTCAATACTTTAAATGAAGCGGTAGTGGTGCATCAAATCGACCAGCCTTTAGCAAATGCTTTAGATACAGAATCACGGCAAAGCTTGCACCAATTGATCTTATTGCGCCTAGAAAACTTACGTCTAATGGCATTACAGCGGCAGGACAACAACTACCATCAGCAAATTGCTCTGATCCGCGATACCTTGCAAGCCTATTACCCTAAAGACCAAATGGCTGGTTTAATAGAACCACTCATGCAGCTCGACCAAGTAAACTTACAACCTGCTTTGCCCGATATTTCAGCGAGCTTGCATCAATTGGAAAAAGCTCGTAATACCGCTTTAGCTGGAGAACCTAAACCATGATGCGTTTTATTCTCTTATCCATTTTATTAGGTTTAAGTGGATTTTGGGTCACTCAGCAGGTCTTAACCCATTCTGGTCCAAGTTTTATTAAATGGGGTAGCCAAGTTTATGAACTCACTACGGCTACTCTCGCTTTGTTAGTGTTAGGAGCTTGCATGGCCTTTTATTTAGGCCTTACCCTAGTGCGCGAACTGTTAGGTTTAAGACGCCGTTTGCATCGCTTACGTGATCATCGCTTACATACCAAAGCTAACCACAGCCTCAATCAAGGCTTAATCCAATTAACTGAAGGCCATTGGAGCAAGGCTGAGCAGCTACTTACCGAGCATGCTGAGCGCAGTGAAACACCCTTATTAAATTATTTAGGAGCCGCCCGAGCTGCACATATGCAGGAAGCTCCTGAACGCCGTGATGAGCTTTTGAAAAAAGCCATTGAGAGTGATCATAGTGCGCAAATTGCTGTAGGTGTTTCCCAAGCAGAGATGCAATTATCGGCTGAGCAATTAGAACAAGCGCATGCCACGCTCCTAAATCTGCGGAGCCTTGCCCCCAAAAATGCCTATGTGACTAAATTGCTAGCCAAAGTTTTGTATAAGCAGCAAAACTGGGAAGCTTTGCTTGATTTACTGCCTGATCTACAAAAACTCAATCTGCTAAATAGCGAAAGTATGAGTCATGTACAAGCAGCTACTTTAGTCGGTTTATTCAGTAAATATGCGGAACAAAAAAATACCGAGAAGCTACAAACTCTGTGGAAAAGATTGCCCACTGCGATTCGCGAGCAATCTGAAGCTATGAACGTATACACTAGGGCTTTGCATCAAGCGGATGCAGATGCTTTAGCTGAACAATTTATTACGACTGTACATGCCAATGCTTGGTATCCGCAGCTAGCAGATTTGTACGGTCGTCTTGAGCATGCCAATCTTGCTAATGCAGTACAAAATGCTGAAAAATGGTTAGCACCACAGCCAGCAAATCCAGTGAGTTTATTATTATTAGCACGTTTACATCGGCAGCAAAAACTGTGGGGAGTTGCCAAATCCTATTATGAAACCAGCCTGAATCAAGCCCCTGATCCAGAAGCTTATTTAGAGTTAGCGGAACTCTTAGAAGTGATGGGTGAGACTAGTAATGCAGAACATTGTTATAAGCTTGGCCTGCGCTATTGCATTCGCCAACAGGGGGAGCGCTTAGTCCTAGCAGCCTCGCAACATCCGAAAAAACCCGTTGAAACTAGCTATCAACCAGCTCCAACTTTTTAGCAAATTAAGTTGAAGTGACACATACCGAGCTATTTTTCCGTCTTCCCATGCATCACCATAATGGTTTGTTGCATCAACGCACATAAGGCTTCTTTGCCTTGTTTCACTGCAAATACCTCAGCCTTGGTGACAATTAAAGTACGCCCAGAGCGAACCACTTGGCCACGAGCAATCAGTTTCTCGCCATCAGCGGGTGCAACTAAATTCATTTTGAATTCGACAGTCAGCACAGATGCCGTTGCAGGCACCATCGTCATAGCAGCATAACCAGCGGCAGAATCAGCAATCATCCCCACTACACCACCATGAATAAATCCATGTTGCTGTTCCACGCCTTGCCAATGCGGAAGATGAATTTCTGTTAGACCTTGCTCAACGACTGGCAAACTGGCTTGAATTAGGTGCATGGCATTCTGACGTTGAAAACTGGCTGTTACACGCTCGACAAATTCAGCCGGTATAGCTTGACTCATGTTCACTCCTCCAAGAATTAGCATTAGAAGCTCTAACTCTAGCTAGAAATTAACGTTTACGTCAATGGAAGGGTTTTATGCAGAAATAAAAACGCCCCAGCATTGGGGCATTTTAGAAGCTAAAACTAAATACCTTGAGTGCTTATTTCTGAAATTTCAGGTAATAAAGCTAGTATTTATTTGCCGCGTGAGAAACGACGATTGAACTTGTCGATCTGACCAGCAGTGCTCTTCACAGCTTGTTTGCCAGTATAGAAAGGATGAGATTGGCTAGAAATCTCCACTTTCAGTAAAGGGTAAGTAGCCCCTTCATACTCGATAGTTTCACGAGTTTCTACAGTAGAGCGGGTCAGGAAAGTGAAGCCGCTGGCGAGATCTTGGAATACGACTTCTCTATAATTAGGGTGAATTTCGGGCTTCATGCCGAGCGTCCTCAAAATTTATCGGTTAATACGAAAAGGGCGCTATGGTAACAAACACCGCACCCTGACCGCAACACTATTTATAAAGCCAACAAAACTAGTTGTTTTGGTTAAGATAAATACAGAATTTATTAAAAATCTAGTGCTTAGAAGCTAGCCGTATTCATAAATAGCCCTACGCGCAAGTCTTGTGCGGTATAAATTTCACGCCCATCGACTTCAAGGCTACCATCAGCAATCCCCATCACTAGTCTGCGGGTAATCACACGCTTTAGATTAATTTTATAAGTTACTTTTTGTGCATTAGGTAAGACCTGCCCGAAAAATTTGACCTCTCCAACCCCCAAAGCGCGTCCATGTCCGGGACTACCCAACCAAGCTAAATAGAAGCCAACCATCTGCCACATTGCATCCAAACCTAAACAACCAGGCATGACTGGATCACCCGGAAAATGGCAATCAAAAAACCATAAATCAGGTTTCACATCAAGTTCAGCAAGAATTTCTCCTTTCCCGTGGGTACCACCTTCATCACTAATATGCACAATGCGATCCATCATTAGCATATTAGGCACAGGCAACTGGGCATTACCCTCGCCGAACATTTCTCCACGACCGCATTGCAATAGCTCTTCGCGGTTAAAACTTGATTGTCTGGACATAGCAGGCTCAAAAGCTCCGAACATAAAGATGCCGATTGTAGCGGAATTTATTCTACACCGAAAACCGTTAAGGCAGACTATAACTCAAGACAATCCCAATAAATAACACCAGTCCGACCCAATTATTATTCAAAAAGGCCTGTAAACTTAACCAGCGCTCTCGATGCCGGATTAAGTATTGTTGATAACCAAAAAATCCAAGTGCTACTACAAGACTCAGCCAGAACCAAAAATTTAAGTCAGCTAAGTGACCTGCCCAAACCAATAAACCTACAGTAGCTACTTGTAAGACCCCTACCATTAAGCGGTCATACTCACCGAAAATAATCGCGGTGGATTTGACACCGATTTTTAAATCATCTTCACGATCACACATGGCATACATGGTGTCATAAGCTGTCGTCCAAGCTACATTCGCAGCCAACAAGACCCAAGCAGCTAAAGGTGGAGGCTGGTTTTGGATAGCCGTAAATGCCATCGGAATACCCCAAGCAAAAGCGATACCCAAATAGACTTGAGGCCAATGATGATAACGCTTCATAAAAGGATAACTAGCCGCAAGGACTACCGCTAGCAAAGAAAAACCGACGGTTAAAACATTAAGTTGCAACACTAACAGGAAAGCTAGAAACAATAAGCAGCCAAACACACCTAAAGCTTCCTTCACCGAAATCGCACCCGTTGCTAACGGACGTAACTTAGTACGCTCCACATGACCATCTACTTTTCGATCTGCAATATCATTGATAGCACAGCCGGCCGAGCGCATCAGAAAAGTACCTAGACTGAAAATAATTAATAGCTTCCAGCCCGGAAAGCCTTGGGCAGCTATCCATAAAGCCCAGTAAGTTGGCCACAAGAGTAGCAAGGTACCAATTGGTCGTTCGAAACGAATCAAGCGACCATAATGCTTTAAGCGCTCAGTTAGCATGCAATATCAATCCAATAATAAGCGTTCCACTGGCTTACCATTCACTAAATGGCTTTCAATGATTTCATCAATGTCGGTTTTATCGACCCAAGTGTACCAAGTAGCCTCAGGATAAACGACAACCACCGGCCCAAGCTCACAACGGTTTAGACAACCTGCGCTATTAATACGCACTTGCTGATCTTTATGCAGCCCTAATTCTTTACAACGTTGTTTAGCATAGTCGCGCATTTCAGCCGAATGAAAATCCTGACAACTAGTGTCGCCATTCGTGCGTTGATTAGTGCAGAAAAACACATGGTGTTTGTAGTAAGACATAGCATGATCCTTGATGAACAATTAAGGAATTATGCCAGAGCTGAAAATAAATGCGGGATTTCAAATAAAAACAGGGTGGAAAACCACCCTGCTATTAAGACTCAAGCAAGCCCAATAAGCTTATTGTGGCTTTGGAGCTTCGCCAGCTGCTGGAGCAGTTGTTGCTGCTGGAGCAGTTGCTGCCGCATCAGCAGCTGGAGCTGCAGCTGGAGCAGTTGTTGCAGCAGGAGCTGCTTCAGTTTTTGGGGCTTCGTCTTTCTTACCACAAGCAGTCAAAACAAAAGCAGCCATTAAAGTAGCTAGAACAACACGATAATTCATTGGTAAATCTCCACAAAAGCAAAAAACATCAGGAAGAAACTTAATTGATGCACTGCCGCATCATAACTGTTTTTTTTTCACAACACCATGTGTCTATAACAGTAAAATGTCATCAAAATAGAGGCTAGCACTATTTTGATAACCTTATGTATTTTTTTTAGCTTTTTATAGTTTTTGTTCTGCCTGTCCTAAAGATACTAGCATTCCATTCACACTAGCACCTTGTTCAACTAAAATTTCGGCGTAATGAATATTCCCTACGACATCCGCACTAGATTTTAAAGTGACCCGCCGAGTAGAGTAAATATCTCCAGCAACTCGTCCGGATACTACCAACGTCGGTGCACGAATCTCGCCATTCACCTCGCTATGCTCTTGCAAAAAGAGAGAAGCTCCTGACTCGCCTGGAGCCATAATATTACCGTTTACGCGTCCTTGTAGATATAACTCACCCGCAAATGAGATATCACCTACTACCTCGATATCAGCCTCAAACAGAGAAGCTGCGCCGGCTCCCTTTTTAGCCATATAAAATTCCTCAATAGTTATGTTATTAGTTTATGTTAGTTAATTATGACCGGGCGCGTAAGGTATCAAGCTCCTTTTCCAAAACCGCGATCGTGTCATCACGTACCTGCAAATCATCTAATAAAGCTTGGACGCGCCCCTCAGCAGCTTGTAAGCGCCCCACCATATCACCCTCACGAGTTAGCTCTTTAGCTTTCCGCAATTGCTCTAGCTGATCTTCAGTTTCGCGCAAATCACGACGTAACGCAGCATTATCCCGATGACATTGCTCTAAGCGTGAACGTGCTCCAAAAGGATCCGTTTCTTCTTCATTATTAGTAGCTTGTGGGCGGAGGTCAGCCATCAGACCTCGCGACCACCAACCTAAACCTAAACCGGCAAAAGTTGCAACCAAAACAATAACTAATATTTGTCCAATTAGATATAACACGCTACACCCCAGTTTCCTCTATTTGACCGCAATGCTGACTTAATAAGACTACAACATCAAGCTTTGCACCTTAGTTGCCATTGATCCAAAAAACTTTTCTGTAGCATTTTATAGGTTATCATTCAAAAAGCTGTATCGTCTTTATAGTTAAACACTATAAAATATTAAAATTTTTTAGCTGCCCTTGGCCTGATATGCTTGAAAAAATGTTTCCCGGTGGAAGTTCGGCTGCTTCCGTTGCTTTGCCTTTAGCTTTCCGTATGCCGGATGAAAAGAACTTAAGACTCTCGCCAACCTATGATGCATTACAAACTTGGCGATTTTTGTCGCATCAAATTCGCCGTTATCCCTTAGATCTTCGAGCGCATGTGCAACGAATTCTATTGACGCATACTGAAGGGCTAACTGACCGGATGGAAGGCAGCTTAATGGATCTTTATCTCGCTTTAGGAAAGGAAGCGGGGATCATGCTCAAAGACCGAATGCTGGAACAATGTACTCCCTATTTATCTATGGAAGCGGTACAGTTTTTTAAAGAACTGCAAACTGAGAGTACCCAGCAAGGACTAGATCGTGAGTGGCGCTTAGGCTCGGTATTAGCAACTGGGGAAAACCAAGTACACCGTCCCCTGATTACAGTGGAACGCCAAGTTGAAATTAGTCGCTATAACTCGATCCTAGAAGAAGCACAAGCTTGCCTAGAATATGGACAAATTGATATTGCACAGGAGTTGCTAGAAAAAGAAATCCTAGCAGGTTCTAATGACCCTGCACTTGAGCAAGAGCTCTTAAATATTTACCAATATACGCGCAATAAGGATAAACTGACCCAATTGACTGCTGAATTAGTAGCAGCTGGTATTGAGCCTTCAGAGACTTGGCAGGCTTACCAAAGTGAGGCAAACAATTGGTGAGGACTAATTATAATGGGCAGGACGTATGCTGAATTCATCAGGAAATCCTCTACGGATTGCATTGTTAAGTATTAGCCCGCACAACCGGGCGATACTGGAGTTTTTCTTTGCTGGGGCTGGCAAGCAGCTGTTCAAAGTAACTTCGCTAGCAGATGCTGAAACCTTAATTATTGATTTTGACCACCCAGGTGCTGACCTTGAATGGCAAGACCGTACTGAGACTGCCAAACCAGGCATTATTTTGTCCGTACGGGAAATTCAATTACCGAATACTATTTGGGTACCTAAGCCCTTAACTTCACAAGCTCTAACTAAAGCTGCTGAGCAAGTACGTGCTTTATTACCCAAAGGGGCAACCGCCAACACCGAACGAGAGTACACACCACCCTCTACCTCGCAACCGGCAGCGCAAAAACCGCCGACTGCAGCGCATCCTTTCGGTTTAGGTCAACGTAAAACCCGCCCATCCCAATTATTAGATTTTGGTAAAGATGATGCAGACACTATTACCAAAACTAAACCAGCTGTTACGGAAAAACCATCTGCACCAACAACTACCAAAGAACCTGTTAAGCCGATAATCCCTGCTAAATCATTAATTCGTGACCCAGCTAAACCAACGCCTGTAGAAGAAGCTACTGATAATAGTTTCTTAAACTTTGGTGCCATTGCCTTACCTGAGAAGAATCAAGAACAATTAGAGCGACGTTGGCAATTACTTTGTGGAACTCAAGCAGATGTTAACCCTGCTAATGCACAAACGGCGATGCAGCGCTTTACACCAGATAATTTTTTATTGAAGCTATTACTAAATGCTTTACAGCAAGCTAAACAATCAGGCACTCCTATCCAGCTAAAATTTGACACTTATGATCAAATTTTATTATTACCTAACTTGAATATGGCTTATTGCAGTTTCGATTTGACCTCTGACAAATTTGCAACACTTTGTAATACCCCAATTCAAGCAGGCAAGGTACACTTACACACGCCAACCGCTGCTGAAATGCCTACTTTAGAGCAGGCCTATCGAGCTGATAAACAACATACCCATGATTTAGAAAGTATCCTGTGGCTTGTAACTTTATTAGCCTCACATGGACGCTTAAATCGGGATGTGAATATAAATCAGCGATGGGTTGTAAAGCACTGGCCAAATTTAACAAGAGTTGAAAATATTCCGCATGTCATGCGTATTGCAGCAGCTTGGCAGCAACGCCCAGGCACTGTGTTTGATGTCGCTAAATGGTTAGACATCCCACAGCGTCATGTCTTTGCTTTCTTCACAGCAGCTAGCGTATTAGGGCTAATGGCAATGGATGAAGGCAAAGTCGAATATCAAGAGAAAGAAGTACCACAGAAAAATCGTGGCTTATTCTCACGGCTGTTGAAACGCTTACTCGGAGGGGGCGGAAACTAAGGCTTATGAGTATCACCAACAAAAAAATCATCTTTACGGGACCGGTGGGGGCAGGTAAAACCACTGCGATTGCGTCGATCAGTGATATTGCAATCGTCACTACAGATGAACAAGCCTCCGACATGACTAAAAGTCGTAAACCGCAAACTACAGTAGCGATGGATTACGGCTTAATTCATTTAGGTGATAAAGAGCGTGTCCATTTATATGGGACTCCTGGCCAAGAACGCTTTGACTTTATGTGGGATATTCTCACTAAAGGTGGTATTGGTCTGATCTTATTATTAGACAATACCCGCAAAGATCCCTTCCAAGATATGCGATTTTATACTAACGCCTTCCGGCAGTTCATTGAACAACAACAAATGGTTGTCGGGGTAACGCGTATGGATATTCAGCGCTCACCTAATCTATATGATTACCGCCAATGGCTAGATCAACTTTCGCTGAAAGCACCTATTTTTGAAGTCGATGCCCGCAGCCGTGCTGATATTACCGCCTTGGTACAAGCCCTTCTGTACTCACTCGACCCTGGGGTGAATGCCTGATGAGCGAATACATTCTTAATGAAAATCTCTATCTTGGCGCGACGCCTGGTGGCGTTTATTATGCCGTCCAAGATAATACGCCAGAATCAGGGCGTGATTTCATCCACAAATTGCTCCAGCATCCTCAAACACCCTTGTTTAATACAGAGGTTGCTTGTGAACTGAGCAATCTTAAAAAGAAACGTGCCCTCGAATTTGTGCATTGGTTGCAGGAAGCAGGTCTAATTATTGGTTTGGAGCATAGCGAACAAGCGCCACCAGAAACATTAGAGCGTCTTCTGCCACAACTACTTCGCAATTTGTCTGATGAAGGCAAAGCAGTTTTAGCGGAAAGTCGCGGGCTGTATTTGGGAAGTGCTGGATTTCCGCATGAAGCTGCCGAAGAACTGGCGGCTTTAAGCGCGAATCTCACCGCAGTTTATGCTCGTCATAAAGAATTGCTACAAGGTAACTTGGGCTATCGGCAACGAGCTTGGGGGTTAATTGATGCTAGTGGAAATAGCGAAGTGGGATTTTGGCCTATCTATATTGGGCAAAACCGCTTTACTCTAATCATCGGTGGCATCCCCCAACTAAACCAACCAGCCTTTAAACAGCTGGTTTGGGCCTTAGAAATGCGCTATGGCAATAGCGAGCTAGGCTCCATATAAAATTGGGCAGTTTGTGCAAAAAAAGCTCAAACTATTAAAAATTATTGCATATACTTTTAATTAATTACGAATGGAGACTCATCAATGCGCTCTGAAATGCTGCATTCTATACTCAGTGATTTAAATGGCTCGTCTGCAGATATTGAAGCATCAGCAGTCTTATCCACCGATGGTTTAATGATGGCCTCTATGCTGCCTTCTGGCATGGATGAAGATCGTGTAGGTGCTATGAGTGCGGCAATGCTCTCTCTAGGTGATCGTACTGCTGAAGAGTTAGCTCGCGGTGGACTTGAGCAAGTCCTAATTAAAGGAGGCCACGGCTACATTCTCATGACACATGCAGGCAAAGATGCTGTTGTGACAGTTTTAGCTAAACCTAATGCACGCTTAGGCTTAATTTTCTTGGATGTTAAGCGTGCGTCAGAGAGCATTGCGAAGCTTATCTAGAGGATAAGCTTTTTTACTGGATAGCTTTATCTAACTATAAACAATAAATAAAAATAGCATCCACTTCGACTTAGAGGGTCCAATGATAAGCCCATTCGTGCAGTTAATTTATCACGATGGCACTATGCGAGAAGTGCTCATCAAGAATGAAGAAATACCCTTCCCTGAAGGGAAGCTCATTGTATCACGTACCGATTTGGCAGGGATCATTACTCACTGTAATCCTTCATTTATAGAAATGTCAGGGTATCAACATGAAGAGTTAATTGGGCGACCACATCATATTCTCCGCCACCCAGATATGCCCGCCGCTGCTTTCCAAGATCTTTGGGATACCATTCAACAAGGTAAACAATGGCATGGTTATGTAAAAAATTTGCGCAAAGACGGTTGTTTCTATTGGGTCTATGCCACCGTTATTCCTAATATTCGGGATGGCAGTATCATTGGTTATACCTCCGTACGCCGTAAACCCTCCCGTGCAAAAGTGCAGGAATGTATTCAACTTTATGCACAAATGAATGAAGCAGGAGCCGCAGTATGATGCGCCCAGTGATGACCATAAGCCCTGATATTGGCCCCGATCGAATTGCGGGTTGGTATATTTTTAACACTTGGTTACAAAAGCAATGGGGTCACCCGATCCGCTTAGAGTTATTCCCTAGTTTCCAAAAGCAACGTGAAGCCATTCAACGCGATGAAATTGGGATTATTTATGCCAATCCTTTTGATGCTGCCATGCTAGTGCGTGAAAAAGGTTTCAAGGCGATTGCCGCAGCCGTTGGCAAATCCGATGAGGCAGTGATTGCAGTCAATGTAGATTCCTCCGTGAAATGTATTGAAGATTTACCAATTACTTGCCGAGCCGCTGTGACAGAAGCACCAGATGTGAATACAATAAGCTCTATTCTGTTAGAGCCTGCTGATATTACACGCCAAACCCTACAGAGCGTCATCGCAGATACTTATGTAGTGGTTGCTAAATTAGTTCTCCAAGGCAAAGTAGATGTCGGCTTTTTCTTAGCAGAAGCTTATGATGGCTTGTCTCGGGTTGTGCGTAGTCAGTTACGGGAGCTACTCCGTAGCCAAATTTACGACATTCGGCATGTTTTACTTGTAGAACCCCATTTACAAGCAGAGTATGAAACCCTGAAAACGATACTAGCTAATATGAGCTCCGATGCAAAAGGTCGCGATGCCCTACACAATTTGGGCTTCACTGATTGGGAAATCCTGCAGCAGGAAGACACGGAGTTCATGATCGATTTAATGGATACTTTGGTGACCTAAATGAATAGCTTGCTCCGTACCCCTGCCTTGACTTTAACAATCAGTTTGCTTGCCTTAAATGCGTTTAATGTAGTACAGGCCGAAGAGAAAACGATCGAAGTCAAAGCAGGTGATACTTTAAGCACTATCATCGCAGAGCACTATCCTAGCTATAAAACTAGCAAGACTTTAACCCAAGCTATCTTTGAAGCTAACCTGGCAAGCTTTAAAAATCAAAGCGTACACCAACTGATCGTTGGTAAAACCTTACGTTTGCCTGATCCAAAAACCATTGTCGATTTACAAGCACCTGAGGCTGCTCCAGAAACTATTCCTACCAATTCTAATGATAAGGAATTAGCTGATTTAAAGAGCCGACTCAAAACCTTAGAAGCAGAAAAAGAGCAATTAGCTAAGCAACTTAAAGACCTAAATTCAACTGCTACTGCAGCAACGAATCCTGTAACACCAAGTGCGGACACAGAAAAACCTGATCCAGCAATCTTGATGCAACAGTTGGATGAAATTGAAAGCGCCAATGAACAGATTTTGGCTGATAAAAATAAACTGCTTAAAGAACAGGAGGATTTAAAAAAGCAACTGCAAACGCTTGAGGCTGACAAAAAACAACTAGAAACTAAGCTCGCTAACCAAGCGACTCCTGCTGCTACCAATGAAGCAGCTAGTACTCCGGAAACCACTACAGCCGAAGCGCCAGATCCAGCGATTTTAATGCAACAATTAGATGCAATTGAAAGCGCGAATGAGCAGATCCTTGCCGACAAAAAACAATTAGAACAAGAACGAGACCAGTTAAAACAGCAACTACAAACCCTACAAGCTGGTAATAAACAGGCTGAAGCGACAGCAGCATCCCCAACTGCTGCTGCGACCACCGAGACTGCAAATGCTACCCCAGATACACCTGATCCTGCCATTTTAACGCAGCAATTAGACGAGATCGAGGCGGCGAATGAGCAACTCATTAATGCTAAAAATAAGCTCCAATCTGATTTAGAAACAGCGCAACAACAATTAAAAGAGCGTGATCAAACCATGTCGGTCTTAACAGGACAAGTTAACGAAACTAAAGAACAACTAGATAACTCTCAAAAAGAACTCTTACTCGCTAATGCAGCCCGTGCTAGTGCTGAACTAAATAAAGCGAGCCTAGAAAAACAGCGTGGCTCTTGGCTACCTTGGTTATTATCTCTCATCGCATTGCCGATAGGTTGGTTATTAGGACGAAGGAGCAAAGAAGTAACTCCACCGCTCCCTGAAGCAACGAAAACCGCTACTACTAACACACCAGTTGCTACTAGCGCTCCAACTCCTCTCGCATCTCCTGAACTCCCTAATGCAGCTGAGCTCTCACCTTTAGCACCTACTGCCACTGTTCAAGCTATAGCTGCCAATGACGATAATATGGATGCTGCTATCAAATTAGACATTGTACGTGCTTACTTAGACCTGCGCGATTCCACAGCAGCCAGTTCCTTGCTAAAGGAAGTACTGCGTGAGGGTGGTCAGCGTCAACAACAAGAAGCTCGAGAAATTCTCTCATTTTTAGGTTGAATTTATATCAGCAAGGTTGAGCCTCTCTTCTCAACCTTGTAACAAGATTGACTAATCAACAACAAGCTGCTTTATTAGACTCTTTTGCCTATCCTTAGACTAGGCAGGCTCGAAACTGGTTAGGCTTGTTCCAGCCCTCTTGATCTGTACCAACACTATTGAGTGTACTAATCTGTTACTAGAGCCTAATTTTTAATTTAACCCGATTTACCGCGGAGTTTTTATGCTTGGCAAAAATGACTATGAGCATCAAATTTATATGCGCTTATCTATTTTAGCGCTATTAATTGCTTTTAGTTTGACGGGATTAGCTTTACTTTGGAAACAATCTGCTATTGAAAATGACTTAGCCCAAAAAGCTCGAACGGCTCTAGCTGAAGCTAATTTACCTAGCGTTAATGTACATTTTCAGGGGCGTGATGGTAATATTAGCGGCATTCTGACTCAAGAAACTTCTCTAGAAGCGATTTTAGAAATTGTAAGTGGGATTCAAGGTGTGCGCACTGTAACTAACCAAGTGACCCTTGCACCAGCAATACCCGCAGTGAGCCAAACGGATCAACCTAAGCCTACCGAAATAGCACCGGGTAGTTTATATATACCCTCCAAAAAACACGCACTTGAACAATTTGATTTAAGCAAAATTGAATTCGTTCCCACTCAAGCAATATTAACCGAAGAATCTTATCCAATTCTCGATCAATTAGCCGAGCTGCTCAAACAATATCCACAAGCATTGGTAGAAATATCTGCTCATACCGACAATCAGGGGACTGCTCTCGGTCAAACAGCACTTACTCAGGCAAAAGCGGAAGCTGTGCTTCAATATCTTCTAACAAAAGGTCTTGATTTGAATCGAATTAAAGCCCAAGGTTATGGATCAACCCGCCCTGTTGCCAGCAATGAAGATGAGGCAGGACGGACTCGTAATCGGAGGGTTGAGTTGACTGTCCTTAAGGAGTAAGCATGCATGCCCTCAGTTTTCAGCTCTCAGCGTTTGGAATAGGTTTATTGTTATTAGGTTTGGGCGCGGGCTGGTGGGCTGCACAGTTCTTCCAACAACATTCGCGTACTGCTTGCTATCAAGAACTAGTCCGCTTACGTTATGCGCATCAACGTTTACAGCAAGATTTTGCTGAACTTAATCAATACGCTAGCTACTGTGTAGTTGAGAAAGAACAAGCACTCAGTGAATTACGTCATTCAACTGATTTAAAAAACTTTGAACAGCTACGTTTGCAATTAATGCATACTCGCAATCAATTAAGAGAAAGTACTACTGTATTAGCAAAACGCGAACAGCAACTACGCCGCCTCAATGATTTAGCCAAGCTACTAAAAAAACATGTACATATTCCTATTTCAGTAGCAAATCAGGCCAACTTTAATCGGGCTACCTCTCCATGCCATGAATTGAACTGCCTTGAAGGAATTGACTCAAGCAGTATTCAAAAGCTACATATGTTAGGTATTTTAAACTGTGAGCAATTAGCAGCTTGTAGCACCGAACAGTTAAAATTAATTCAGCGCCTTATTAGTGAAGAGCGTATTTTACCTTTAGCTAAATGGGTAAAAGCTGCACGCCTACTAACTCATTCTAATCAAGCCATTGCTTAGCAAATTAAATTCAGCAAACTATTAAAAACTATTTTTAGTTTTATCATTGACAGTTTCTATGGCCTTAACGATTAAATAACCCTTTTGCTGCTCTTCATTGTAAACTAAGGAAAGTATACGATTTTCTGTCTTACCAGAAAAATAAGTTTCGCGCTTTAGCTCTACAGGCTGCCACCAATCCATTGGTGGTGGATTATTCAGCCAAATAGCTTGAAGCGCTGTTTGATCCAAGTTCACTTGTTGCAGACGAGCATTCAGCACGAACTGCGCGACTGGTTCACGACTTGCTTCAAACATGAGCCAACTGGTATTCCCTTCATTGGTGCGGCGGCGGATTGCTTGCGCAGCTTTAATGTCTTCAGGCTTCACACCAAACCAATCAGCTACTGCTTGACGCGCATCAGCTGGCTTCGCCTGCTGATAATTAGACGCACTCACCGGTAAAAACCAATCGGCAATATACGGCGTAAGTGTCAAGCCCATACCGAATAAAATGACGATTCCCATTAAGATTGGAAAAAAATACTTCATCTAACTAATTCCAAATAAGTTTTGTGCATTCGTGGTGGTGATCTTGGCTATAGACTCTACAGGGCAGCCCCGCAACTGAGCCAAAGCGGCTGCAATAACCGGTAACCGTAGTGGCGTATTACGCTGTCCACGCCATAAGCTATCTGGCTGATCCGGAGCATCAGTTTCTAATAGCAACGACTCAAGAGGTACTGTTTTTAACACATGTCTAAGACGCTGTGCGCGCTCATAAGTCAAAGTTCCTCCAGCTCCCAGATAAAAACCTTGAGTAATGAATTGCTCAGCTTGTTGTAAGCTCCCCGCAAAGCTATGCACTACCCCACGTAAACCACCAATCCGCCGAATACAGCTCAAGACGGCATCCACTGAGCGCCTTGCATGTATAATCACTGGCAAATCATACCGCTTAGCCAACTTTAGTTGCATGATAAATAGCTCAGTTTGGCGCTGCACATCCAAGTCTGGTAGGAAAAAATCCAACCCACATTCACCTACAGCAATAACTTGTGAGCGATTTTCCCGAATAAAATCCCCTAACTCTGTGAGGTGTTGCTCAGTATGCTCCGCCAAATAAATCGGGTGTAAGCCATACGCTGCATGTAGCCTAACCTGATCTAGGCATAGGGTTTGAACACCTACCCAGCTTGCTTGAGTAATCGCTGGAATGATTAGATCGCTAACGCCCAAGCCTTGCATCTGGTGCAAAATTTGCAAACGGTCTGGGTCAAAGCTCTGATCATCGAAATGGCAGTGGGTATCAATTAACTGGATGATTTTCCAAGTCCTATTTTTGTTGCTATGCTAGCAGCAACCATAATGAAGAAAAATACTTTGGAGTTTTGACAAATTGCGTATTAGCTCAGTCATAATTAGTAGCCTTTCAGTTACCTTATTCTTACCACAAACCACCTATGCGGATTTGCAAGCTAACTCCAATATTAGCGCGGTTACAATCTACCCAGATAGTGCACGAATTACGCGCATGGTCACTCTTGACTTAGCAGCGGGTGAAACTAAAGTTATTTTACCAGGCTTACCCTTGCAAATGGATGCGACTTCCTTACGGGTATCCGGCTCTAGTACAACCCCAGTGAGTTTAGGCAGCGTGCAACTTGCTGAACAATTAAGTTCAGAAGCCGTGCAAGCCAAAGAACACCAATTAGAAGAAGAAATTCGGCGCTGGCAAGAAAAACGCCAAGAAGTAGCCGATGCTAAAACTCGTGCTGGGCAACAACTGGCCTTTATTCGTGCAACCGGTATGCAACAGCCTAACAAAGATACTCCAGCGCAAGGCACAACCGCCCTACCCTTAACACAATGGCAACAAGCTTGGCAGACCTTGGAAACCGCAACCGCCGAAGCACAAACCAAAGTACGTACCGCGGATAAAACTTTGCAAGAATTTGATCGTGGTTTAGCGCAACTGCAAGCACAGTTAGAGCAAATTGCGACGGGTGAAACCAGTAATCGCACAGCTAGCTTATATGTTAAAGCCGCACAAGCTAGCAATCTAACCCTCAGCTTAAGCTATCAAATTCCAGCCGCTCATTGGTCTCCCGTCTATGAAGCTGAATTAGACAGCAGCACAGGTAAACTTCAATTTAAAACTCAAGCAGCAATTCAACAAAACACGGGTGAAGATTGGTCGAATGTAAAAGTGAATCTGTCTACTCTACGGCCAACCGCTAGTGCGAGCCTACCTGAGCTAAATAGTTGGGTTATTTCTTTGTATGAGCAACCGGTAGTGTCCGAGGCTGCTGCAGATACGCTGCGCATGGCAGCAGCTAATGAAGCAATGCCTGCACCACAAGCAGCACCTATGCCAACAACGCTGGCTAAAGAGCGTCCCGCTATGAAGATGCTTGAAGAAAATAGTGCTTTAGTAAACAGTCGATATAACGTTGAATACCAAGTGCCTGGTGCTTTAACACTAACTTCAGGCAGTGATACACGCCGTGTGACTTTAGAAAGCCAAACCTTGGACGCAAAACTGCAATTAAGTAGCGCCCCACGTCTAGACCCAAGAGCTATTTTAACGACAGAAGCGGCCTATCAAGGTCAAGCTCCACTCATTCCGGGTACAGTCGCCTTATATCGTGATGGCAATTTCATTGGCAATTCACAACTAGCTGAACTAAAAACTGGGGAACTCATGAAATTAGCTTTTGGCGAAGATGATCGGGTAAAAATTCGCTTTCAGCCTATACCAGAAAAAACGACTCAACCTGGCCTCTTAAGCAGTCGCAAGCGCTTAGATTATAGCTACCAAGTCACCATCCAAAATGAACATACGGAAGCCCGCAGCGTCAAAATGTACGATATGCTTCCAGTACCCAATAACTCAGATATTAGTGTGACACCTACTGGTGATATTCCAAGCGCCAAAGACGTTGATAATAAAAAAGGTGTGAATACTTGGGTGCGTGAGCTAGCGGCAGGTGCTAAGGTAGAGCTTAACTATGGTTATAGCATTAGCTATCCACAAGATCAGTCTTTATCTGGGCTTTAAATCAATGGCTGAAACAACTCCACTGCGTATTTGGCAGCTTAGTGACACACACTGCTATGCTGACGATGCTTCTCGCTTAATTTGGTCACCGCTACCTGTTTACCCGAATCAAGCACTGATGCGGGTTTTAAGCTATCTAGGGCAACAGCCACCTTGTGATGCCTTAGTATTGAGTGGTGATCTAGCACAGGAAGAAGTCGCGGCAACTTATCAGCGTATTAACCGCTTGTTAGATAATTTTCCAGCCCCTATTTATGTCTTACCCGGGAATCATGATCATCCTGAGCTGATGCAAGCAGAGCTAAGTAGCTCACATATCCATCTAGTACCACAGGCACAATTAGGGGATTGGCATTTACTATTTTTGGATAGCAGTCGCCCCTTGCACGGAGAAGGCTATTTAACGACAGAAAAGCTAGATACTTTACTCAATACACTTAGTCAGATTCCAACTGAAGAATATGTTGTAGTCTTTCTACACCATCACCCACTACCGATTGGCAGTGCTTGGATGGATAAGATGGGTTTACAGCAGCCAGAGCAGCTTTGGGCGATTTTAACAAACTTTCCTCAGGTGAAGGCTGTAGCTTTCGGCCATATTCATACTGAATTTGTAGGCGCAGTCACGAATCGACAAGGCCAAACCATCGCCGTGTATGGTACACCGGCAACTTGTGTGCAACTGACACATGATGAAACATGTTTAGGGTTTAAACACGCCAATCCGGGTTGGCGTGAGTTAGAATTACATGCGGATGGAAAAATCACCACTCAAGTACATTATTTGGAAGCCTAAGCTTTAGGTTTAAGTAAATAAATACCTTCATATAACTCTTTAGCTCCCTTAGCGATAATGCCATGTTGAGTCTGGCTAATGTCGACACGCGCTAAGGGTTCAATATGATACTGAGTTGCATAATACTGCTCGACTTCTATTGGGGTCACCGAGAAGGGCGGCCCACCCGTGACGGTTTGATCATATTCTAACGTGATTAACAGACTGGGTTTATCAGCTGCAATCTGCTGGAGATGGGCTGCATATTGCTCACGCATATCGGGAGGCAAGGCAATCAAGGCAGCGCGATCATAAATAGCACGACACTCAGCTAAATCCTTAACCGTCAGTTGAAAGAAATCACCCAGCAGAATTTTTAAACCCTCTACTTCCCATAATTCAAACGAACCCTGTTGAGTAATTTGTGGCTCTAATCCATTCTCTGCAAAAAAATCCTTTACCGCAATCGGGCTTAACTCAATCCCTAAAACAGCATACCCTTGTGCTCGCAACCAAAGCATATCAATACTTTTGCCGCATAAAGGTACAAATACGGTGCTACCAGCGGCTAGTTGTAGGCGGGGCCAATAAGTTTGTAGATAAGGATTAATCTCGTCTTGGTGAAAACCAATTTGGTTTTGCTGCCAACGTTCATGCCAAAATCGGGCGCGCATTTTGAAGCTCGCTATGCAGTTGAAAGGCTTGCAGTATAATAGAAAATTTTCTCGACTTAGAGTTTCCCAATTGAATTCAAGTTATTTTGCAGCCTGGTTACAGCAGCTTAGTCAGTTACCGGGTATTTTTATGACTGGCACGGATACAGGGGTAGGTAAAACTTGGATCGGTACACGGCTCTTACAACATTTGCGACAACTTGGAATACAAGTTACACCACGCAAACCAGTGGAATCGGGTTGGTCAACTGAGCAAATTACTGACAGTGATACGTGGAAATTAGCTTTAGCGGCTAGCGGGTTTCAGCCGTTAAACCAAATCTGCCCTAACCGCTTGCTAGCACCCTTATCGCCCCCACGAGCTGCACAATTAGAAGGTAAGCAATTAAAGATTCAGCAACTGGCTCAGCAATGCCGTGAGCATTATCAACCACCAAACTTTCTCTATGTAGAAGGTGCTGGGGGCTTTTACTCGCCTGTCGCAAGTGATGGTTTAAATGCCGATTTAGCGGCTGCTTTAAAGCTACCAATTTTATTAGTGAGTGAAGATCGAGTGGGATGCCTTAATCATATTTTGCTTACAGTCGAAGCCATTCGAACCCGCCAGTTAAGTCTAGCAGGGATTATTCTCAATCCGATTCATCCAGCGCCAGCAGGTATGGACAACCAGCAAGACTTACGAGCCTTGCTAGAGGTGCCGATTATTCGGTGGAGCTAGTTTTTTTAAGTGTCGATAGAGCCAGTAATTTTATTTTTCGTCGATTCCAACACTTTTTCATAGACACTGGGTTCAGTTGGCTTATTTTTATCAGGTGCAAAGCTGCCATTACCGAAGCTAATTTGCCATTCGAGGTTATTACGTGAAGTGGCATATTCCAAGGCATGGGCTTTAGTGATTTTCTGATCACGCAATAAACGGAATAAAGACTGATCAAAGCTCAACATACCATCAGAAGTGCCTTTCTCAATAATCTCTGGTAAATCATTGAAATGTCCCTTACGGATCAACTCGGACACATAAGGTGTATTCACTAACACCTCAGCGGCTAAGTGAATACCCTCACCGCTTGATGCTGGAATCAAACGTTGGGCTACAATCGCCCGTAAGTTCAGAGACAAGTCCATAAGTACTCGATTTTTATCTTCGCTACCAAATAAATACAAAATCCGCTCAAGTGCTTGCACAACATTAATTGCGTGCAAAGTAGATAGCACTAAATGGCCAGTATCCGCAAAGCCTAGGACTGCTCCCATAGTTGAAGCATCACGTGCTTCCCCGACCATAATCATATCGGGTGCTTCGCGCATGGCTTCGCGCATCGCATTCGCATAACTTAAAGTATCAAAGCCGACTTCGCGTTGACCAATAATTGATTGACCATGCCGAAAAGTGTATTCAATAGGATCTTCAATCGTCAGAATATGCCCGCAATGACGTTCATTTCGGTACTGAATCAAGGAGGCCATCGAGGTCGATTTACCAGAACCCGTTGAGCCTACGAACAAGATCAAACCATCGCGGCGCATCACCAGCTCTTTTAACACTTCTGGTAGATTTAAATCGTCGGGATTAGCAATATTGCTGCGAATATGCCGCACCACCATCGAAACTTCGCCACGTTGGAAGTATAAATTCATCCGGAAGCGGCCAATCCCCTTTAAAGCAATCCCTTTATTAAACTCACGAGCCGTATAAAAAGTTTCCATTTCACTGGAAGTTAGAACCTCTTCGGCAAGCTGGCGAATATTGCCGGGCTTCATGGGTTCTTTGCTGATTTTGCGTAAAGAACCACGCACTTTAACCGAAGCATGTGCGCCAGTAGTTAAGTAAATATCTGAAGCCTGCTGTTTAACCATCATGTGTAATAATGGTGATAGGCGCATATCCTCTTCGATTAGATTAGCCATCATTTACCTTCTTACATTATTCGCTACAGGTTCTATTTCCAGATGATCCGTTCCTCGGAAGAAATCGTTCTCTTTAGAGAAACGACTTTCCAATTTCAGACGCAGCCGCAGATCATTCACTGAATCCGCATTACGTAAACCTTCTTGTACAGTAATTTTTCGGGTTTCAATTAAGTCAAATAGTGCTTGGTCAAAAGTACACATGCCGTATTCACGAGACTTTGAGGCCAAAGTTTTCATCCCCGAGACATCGCCTTTCAGGATTAAATCGGCCATCAAGGGTGTATTAATAATGACTTCAACCGCAGGGACTCGTGTTTTTTCATCTACTGAACGGACTAAACGCTGGGAAATAACGGATTTAAGATTGAGCGATAAATCCATCAATAACTGTGGATGACGCTCTTCAGAGAAGAAGTTAAGAATCCGTTCAATCGCTTGGTTAGCGCTATTCGCGTGTAAGGTGGTCAAGCATAAATGCCCGGTTTCAGCATAGGCAATTGCATACTCCATCGTTTCTTTATCACGCACCTCGCCCATTAGAATGACATCAGGCGCTTGTCGTAGAGTATTTTTCAGTGCAATTTCATAGCTAGTGGTATCTAAGCCCACTTCGCGCTGGGTCAGTAAACAGCCTTTATGCTGATGAATAAACTCAATGGGATCCTCGATTGTGACAATATGCCCCCGCGAATTTTCATTCCGATAGTCAAGCATAGCCGCTAAGGATGTGGACTTACCTGAACCTGTTGCCCCAACGAAGATAATTAGGCCGCGTTTAGTTAAGGAAAGATCACGCAAAATCGGTGGTAAATCTAAATCCTCAAACCTGGGAATTTTAGTAGGAATGTGCCGCAACACCATCCCAGAGCAACCACGTTGGGTAAAAGCATTCACACGGAAACGTGCTGTGCCTGGTAAGCTAATCGAGAAATTGCACTCCATTTGCGATTCAAATTGTTGTAGCTGGTAGTCATTCATAATGGAACGCACTAACATACGTGCATTCATTTCTGTCAGAATATTCTGGGTAAGCGGCATCATTTCCCCATTCACTTTTACTGAAGGGGCGGCATCCGCGGTAATAAATAAATCTGAACTGCCTTTTTCGAGCATGCCGCGCAGTAGTTTCTGCACGTAACCCATTGCATTATCGCGATCCACGAGCGTTACTCCTTCTAATCATTCATACCTGTGCACTTAAATGGCATCAGGGTTATCCGCTTTACGACGTGCTGTTTCTTTATCAATAATGCCTTTCATCACTAAGGCTTGGAGTGACTGATCAAGAGTTTGCATGCCATCACCTTGACCGGTTTGCATCGCTGAGCGCATTTGAGCAATTTTGTTTTCACGGATTAAGTTACGAATTGCCCGAGTTCCGATCAAAATCTCATGGGCTGCAACCCGTCCACCATTCCGTTTACGCAGTAAGGTTTGGGAAATAACCGCTTGCAAGGACTCGGAAAGCATCGAGCGCACCATTTCTTTTTCCGCAGCAGGGAAAACGTCCACAATACGGTCGATGGTTTTAGGTGCGCTGGTAGTATGCAAAGTACCGAACACTAAGTGACCCGTTTCAGCCGCAGTCAAAGCTAAGCGAATGGTCTCAAGGTCACGCATCTCCCCAACTAGAATCGTGTCCGGGTCTTCACGTAGCGCTGAGCGTAAGGCCGCCTCGAAGTTTCGGGTATCGCGATGCACTTCACGTTGGTTGACTAAGCTTTTCTTGCTTTGATGGACGAATTCGATTGGGTCTTCGATGGTGAGAATATGACCGTATTCACTGTCATTTTTATAATCAATCATGGCCGCTAAGGTGGTAGATTTCCCCGAACCAGTAGGCCCTGTGACTAAGACTAAACCCCGTGGATTATCGGCAATCTTCTTAAAACTAGTGGGTGCATTCAACTGCTCTAAGGTAAGAACTTTACTTGGAATCGTCCGGAATACTGCGCCTGCTCCACGACCCTGATTAAAAGCATTAACCCGGAAGCGCGCAATCCCAGGAATTTCAAAGGAGAAGTCACACTCCCAAAATTCTTCATAGGCTTTGCGCTGATTATCATTCATGATGTCATACACCATGCTATGAACTTGTTTATGCTCTAGCACCGGTAAGCTGATGCGACGCATTTCGCCATCAACCCGGATCATAGGGGGTAAACCTGCTGACAAGTGCAAGTCAGAGGCATTATTCTTCACACCAAAGGCTAAGAGCTGAGTAATATCCATCGTTACTAAGTTTTTTATAATTTTTAGGATTTAATCAAAGTTAACACAAAGCATGACCATTAAAGACAATCTTCTGATAATCGGAGAACGCATTCGTGCGGCTGAAGCTAAGTATGGCCGCCCTGCAGGGAGCGTTAAATTATTAGCGGTGAGCAAGCATCAAGATTTAGTTGCTTTGCAGGAAGCTTTACAAGCAGAACAATGGGCTTTGGGTGAAAATTACGCACAAGAAATGGCTGAAAAAGCTAGCTACTTAACAGCTTACCCCGTTGAGTGGCATTTTATTGGCCCGATTCAATCTAATAAAACTCGACAGATTGCAGAGCTAGCAACTTGGGTTCATTCCGTCGATCGTCTAAAAATCGCGGAACGGTTGAGTGCACAAAACTCTCAACCTGATCAAGCTATTCAGATTTGTTTACAAGTCAATATCAGTGCTGAAGACAGCAAATCTGGTGTTCAAGGAGAGCAAGTTTTTGAATTAGCAAGAGCGGTGCAGAAACTACCGAACCTGCATTTACGGGGATTGATGGCTATTCCGGCACCCGAGGAGGATTTTGCTAAACAGCGCCAAGCCTTTGCGGCGGTGCGCTGTTTATTAGAAGAGCTAAATCGTGATGGCTTTCAGCTCGATACCTTATCGATGGGTATGACGAATGACTTAGAAGCGGCTATTGCTGAGGGTGCTACTATCGTCCGTATTGGTACTGCTATCTTTGGCGCTAGAACTGTCAGCACGGCGAGTATTCGTTCTTGAGGCTAAAGAATTACGCATCATCGTAAAATTCACTGCTTCGGTATTACCTAAGATTGCGTCTTGCGCATCATGTAAGACTGCAAACACACTATGCTCGCCACGATCAATGCCAGTGACATCAATAGTATCATTGGTAGTTTCACCTACTTGGCGACCATCTACATAAACAACAATGCCATGTCCTTTTTTCAAAGCAGGCTGCAGGTCAATTTTGATTTTTACATCACCGCCATTAGAACGTACAACCTCATCACTACCTGGTACTAAAATGCTGAAATTTTCATAACCCGTAGCAGCAGCTGGTTCATCGGTAGTTTTTAAAACTTGTCTAGTATTAGTGGTCTGATTGGCTGTAGCCTCTGCAACTGGGGCTTGATTGGATGCGGCCTGTGCTTCAACCGGTTTTGGTTTACCTTTAAAGCTTTCTGCTACAGTTAAAACTGGTAAATCAACTGCTTGGATGGAACGTGCATTTTCCGGTGGCTCATCACCATAAACTTGCTTACCATTTGCATCGGTCCAACGATAGATTTCAGCTGAAGCTGAAGTCATAACACATAACAGACTAAGAATGACTAGGGTTCGCACGATTGACACTTCGCGTAGGGGTTACATGAAGTCTCATTCTAGGGAGAGCTAATTCGCTTGTATAAATAGATCAGATGAATGGATATGAAATGATTATAAGCTCCTCACCTAAGGATGAGGAGCTAGGTAGATCTTAAAAGGCTTCCGCGTTAAAACTCATTAAACTGCCACAACCTGACATAATGATGCTCATTAAAGCTCCCGTTTGTGGCAATAGTCGCTCATAATAAAACCGCGCTGTATCCAGTTTAGCTTGATAGAACAAAGCTTCATCACCTGCACGCTTTTCTAAAGCAATCTCAATGGCACGTAGCCAAAGATAAGCTAAAGTCACTAATGCAAATAAGCGTAGATAATCCGTCGCAGCCCCACCCCCCTCTTCAGGATTAGACAAGCCTTTTTCTGCTAACCAGCCAGTGACGGTTTGCAAACGTCCAAACGCTTTGGCTAGGCCTTGCACAAACGGCTGAATTTCAGGGCGACTATCAGCTTGCTTATCGCTTAAATAGTGGCTTACTTCATGGAAGAAAGGCCGTAAATTGCGCCCAAGATGGGCTGGCATTTTCCGCCCTACTAAATCGAGGGCTTGCACGCCATTCGTACCTTCATAGATTTGCGAAATCCGTGCATCGCGCACGAATTGCTCCATCCCCCATTCACGAATAAAGCCATGACCGCCATAAACCTGCATCCCTAGATTGGCAATCTCTGAGCCGCAATCAGTCATAAAGGCTTTTACAATCGGCGTCATTAGCGCGACAAAGTCTTCAGCTGTTTGCTTTTGTACGGGATCGGTCGCATGCAAAGAAATATCCAATTGCCGTGCCATCCAGACCGCTAACATCCGATTGCCTTCGGTATAAGCACGCATGGTCAACAGCATACGACGAATATCAGGATGCACTACTAAGGGGTCAGCTGGTTTATCCGGTTGCGTAGCGCCTTTTAAAGAACGGCCTTGTAAGCGTTCTTTGGCATAAGTCACTGCATTTTGATAGGCGACTTCAGAGATCCCTAAACCTTGCATCCCTACACCGAGGCGAGCAGCATTCATCATCACAAACATGGCTTGCATGCCTTTATGGGGCGAACCAACCAAATAGCCAGTTGCCGCATCAAAGTTCATGACACAAGTCGAGGAAGCTTTAATCCCCATCTTATGCTCAATCGCACCGCAAACCGCGGCATTGCGCTCACCTAAAGACCCATCCGCATTGACGAGAAACTTGGGCACTAAGAATAGACTGATACCTTTGATACCAGCAGGTGCATCTGGTAAACGTGCTAACACCAAATGCACAATATTTTCGGTTAAATCATGCTCACCGGAAGTGATAAAAATCTTAGTGCCTGTAATACGATAGCTACCCTCTACTTGAGGCTCTGCTTTAGTGCGTAGCAAACCCAAATCTGTTCCACAATGCGGCTCAGTGAGACACATCGTCCCACTCCACACACCCTCAACCATTTTCGGCAAGTAGATTGCTTTCATCTCGTCTGTGCCGTAATGCTCAATCGCATTGTAAGCCCCATGTGTCAAACCAGGGTACATACCGAAGGACATATTGGTTGCGCAGATAATCTCTTCAACCATTGTGCCCACGGTATTCGGTAAGCCTTGCCCACCATAATTTGGACTAGTCGTTAAGGCTCCCCAACCATTTTCACAATAAGCTTGATAGGCCTCTTTAAAACCTTTAGGGGTCGTCACTGTGCCATTATCAAAATGACAACCCTCTTCATCTCCGGAGCGATTGAGAGGTTGGAGCACGCTTTCACAGAATTTTCCTGCTTCTGCAAGAATAGTTTCCACTAGCTCATTATTCACTTCCTCAAAACCGGGTAATGCTTGAATATCCGCTGGATTAAACAGCTCACTGTAAGCAAAACGCATATCGCGTAAAGGTGTTTGATAAGTCGGCATGATTAATTCCTCAGCGGTTTGCCCGTTTCTAGCATGGTTTCCATGCGGGCTAATGTATTATTATTGCGCACCAAGTGCATAAAGGCATTGCGTTCTAACTGCAGCAATTGATCTTCGCTGACCTTATCCACCATATCAGTGGAGCCACCACTTAACACATAAGCAAGCTCATTGGAAACCACTTCATCATGTGGTGTGGCTTTACCCATCGCACGGAAATCACTCACGGCCATTCTCATCGCAGTGCATGCTGTAGCCCCAGGCAGATTCAACTCAATCGGCTCAGGTACTTGATAACCTTCCACCATCGCTAAGGCT
This sequence comes from uncultured Thiothrix sp., assembly GCF_937876535.1. Classification (GTDB taxonomy): domain Bacteria; phylum Pseudomonadota; class Gammaproteobacteria; order Thiotrichales; family Thiotrichaceae; genus Thiolinea. The sequence goes on along the minus strand of NZ_CALFHZ010000006.1, from coordinate 160,966 downwards.
TTAGCTTTTGCATCGGCTAATAAACGATCGCGGTTCATGGTAATTGCATCGGAAGGACGTAAGAATAAGTAGTCTTGGGCTTCCTGTGCAGATTTAGAAACGGTCGCTGTACTAATCATTTCAAATACTTTGACAACTGGCGGCAGCAAACCACCTGGGCGTTTTTTATTTGTAACCCAACGTTGCAGCATTTCTTTACAACCGCCCCAACCCGGAATAACGCCCACTCCCACCTCAACTAAGCCCATATAGGTTTCAGCATGGGCTTGTAGTGCTGAACAATGCAATAAGACCTCACAGCCACCCCCTAAAGCCATGCCTGCAGGCGCGCCCACAATCGGGAAAGGTGCATACTTCATAGCTTTATACGTATCTTGACCACCTTTCACCATGGACTCGATTTGATCCCAAGAAGCAATATTCGCTGCAAATAACAGCAAACCTAAATTAGCACCTACCGAGAAATTGCTGCCTTCGTTATAAATCACTAAAGCCTTATAATCTTTGGAAACAATGCCAATTGCTTGCTGAATCATTGCGAGGATTTGAGGATCCATCGCATTCATTTTACTGGTGAACTCTAAGCAAATGACGCCATCACCAATATCCCAGAGACTGGCAGAAGCGTTTTTCGCTACAGGCTTGCTTGTGCGCTTAATATCTTCGAGTAATAAGACACCCGCGGGACGTTGGATAGCCTGGTATTGCCCTGTAGTAGCTAAATACTGCAATTTACCGTCTTGAACCCGATAGAAACTACCCACCTCAGCGGCTAATTTAAGCAAAGGCGGAACGGCAGAACCTTCAGCCGCTAGGCGCTCGGCAAAAGCTTTTGCCCCTAACTGGTCAATTAACTCAAATGGGCCGTATTTCCAGTTGTAACCTAAACGCATTGCGGTATCGACGGAGTGAATATCGTCCGCAATTTCAGGCACTAAAGAGGCTGCATAGCTCAGAACTTGTGCTAGCACTTTCCAAGCGTACTCGCCACCTTTGTCTTTATAGCTAACTAAATCAGCTAATTTGCGTGTATTGGCAACACTTTCCAAACGCCCTTCGCGAGATTTGCCATATTCGCCGCTTTGTAGATTAATCGACTCTTTAATCTTCTCGCTACCCGCCCGGTTAAGGCGATAGAACCCACCCTTCCCTTTACGCCCTGTGTAGCCCTCTTGGATCATTTTACTAATTACAGGCGGAATAATCGCTTTAGCATGAAAAGCATCTTCAGCAGGTAAAGTACGCTTCAGGCTCTCCATTAAATGCGGCATTAAATCAATGCCAACTAAATCAGATAAGCCAAACACACCCGTCTTAGGAATACCCATCGGCTTGCCAACCACAGCATCCGCTTCTTCGACGGTTAGCCCTAAATTCATCGCTTCTAAAATCGCGGTTTGAATCCAATAGATACCAATCCGATTAGCAATAAAGCCGGGGCTATCCTTACAACCGACAACACCTTTACCTAATTTAAGGTCACAGAACTGACTAACTTGCTGAACCACTTCAGCCTTCGTTTGTGCACCAGAAGCCACTTCGAGTAAGCGCATATAACGTGGCGGATTAAAGAAGTGCGTAATCATGAACTGCTCAGCAAAACTCGCTGGCAAGCCGGCGACTAAATCATGTAGTGGAATCGTCGAGGTATTCGAAGACACCACCGCATCTGCACGGCGCACCGCATCAATCTTCTTGTACAGATTTTGCTTGAGATCTAAGCGCTCAATAATCGCCTCAATAATCCAATCACAATCAGCGAGCAGATTCATGTGATCTTCAATATTGCCTGTCGTGACCAAGCGCGCATTACGTTTGTGCATGAAAGCAGCGGGATCAGCCTTTAATAATTTTTCAACCGCGGTTTCCGCCACTACATTTCGATTCGTAGCACCTTGAGGGACAATATCGAGTAAGACAACCGGTACACCGGCATTGGCAATGTGAGCGGCAATCCCAGCCCCCATCACACCCGCACCGATGACAGCAACTTTGCGGATTTCCATTACACAGCCTCCAAGATAGTTGCGATGCCTTGACCACCACCAATACATTGAGAAGCTAAGGCAAACTGTTTACCTTCACGTTTTAATAAGGCTGCAGCCTTGCCGGTAATACGCGCACCGGTCGCGCCCAAAGGATGCCCCAAGGCAATTGCACCACCATCTAAGTTAATCTTAGCTAAGTCTAAATTTAGATCACGAATACAGGCTAAGGACTGAGCTGAGAAAGCTTCATTCAGCTCAATGATGTCTAAATCGTTAGCGCTTAAACCCGCACGTTCTAAAGCTTTTTGGCTAGAAAGCACTGGGCCAATCCCCATAATTTCGGGAGCACAACCTGAAATCGCGATGCTTTTAATTCGAGCTAAAATTGGTAAACCATGCGCCTTAGCAAATTCCTCACTACAGACTAAAGTGGCTGAAGCCCCATCGGTTAAAGGTGAAGAAGTGCCCGCTGTCACCGTACCCTTTTCATCGAAAGCGAGCTTTAAGCCAGCCAAAGTTTCAAGGGTGGTTTCAGGGCGAATACAACCATCTTTGGAAACCGCACCAACTGGAATGATTTCCTCGGTTAATTTACCCGCTTGCTGTGCTGCTGCTGCTTTTTGATGACTTGCCACCGCAAAGGCTTCTTGATCAACACGCGAAATTCCATATTTCTTGGCTAAATTCTCAGCCGTGATTCCCATGCTCACATAGGCATTGGGTGTTTCTTCATAAAGCTTAGGATTAGGGGAAGGATTAAAGCCAGCCATCGGCACACGCGTCATAGACTCTACACCCGCACAAATAAAGGCATGACCCGCATTCATTTGAATTGCACCAGCGGCTTGATGAATGCCTTGCATAGAGGAGCCGCAGAAACGATTAACGGTCACACCGCCAACAGAAATAGGCAAGCCTGCCAGAAATACCACTAAACGCGCTACGTTTAAGCCTTGCTCCCCTTCAGGGAAAGCGCAACCCATGATTAAATCTTCGATTTCTTTGCCATCAATGCCAGTTTTGGCAACTAAGCCTTTAACTGCCGTAGCAGCTAATTCGTCAGGACGAACTCTAGCCAGCTCGCCTTTATTCGCTAAAGTAAACGGGGTGCGTGCATAACCTGCAATCACAACTTGTTTCATCTCTGCTCTCCATCCATTACTCGTGAATTAATGAGGAGCCACGGGCTTATTCTGCAGCTAACTGTGTGCTTCATCCTCTAGGCGGCTTAGGCACTCTGATTCAATTTTCATTAATTCGGCGAGTGTCATCGCTAGATCTAGCTGTTGCTGTTTTAATACACTGACTTTTTCCTGAACATTCTTTAGCAAAAATTGCAACTGCCCTGTTTGCTCAGGATCAAGCTCAGTATTATATAAACCAATGAACTCCCTGATCTCCTCCAAGGAGAAACCTAAACGTTTACCGCGCAAAATCAACTTCAAACGTGCGTGATCCTTATAACTATAGACTCGATTAGCCCCCACCCGCTGCGGCTCTAATAGCCCTTTATCTTCATAAAAGCGGATGGTGCGAGCACTAATTTCATACTCGTGTGCTAATTCAGAAATTGTCCAAAGTCTTTGCTGCATAAACACCTCTTGACCAATACTAGAATAAGTTAACGTATACGTCAACAAGGATTAAATTTAAGCAATAACTGTAAAATGTTGCGTTCATCAGGAAAGTAGGTCTTTTACAACAGTGTCATTTATGCTACATAGTGTTACGCAGGGTGACAGAGCTTAAAGGCAAGTTTTTAACGAATAATAGAGCTAGCCGAAAAGCCTTGAGGTGATAGAAAGATTGAGGTTTTTCGTAAGTTAGGTTACCAAATCGAAAAAACTATTTGGATAACAATTGTGTCTCGATAGTGTTGGCTTTATAATACAGTTCGCTGCGTTTATGCAACGGTGGAATGGGAAATTACTATGAAATTGAAAAATTTGACAATCGCCATCGCAATGGCAAGTTTAGCTGCGACATCTTTCGCTGCTCAAGCTGAAGATGGTACTTCTTTCTATGGCTCTGTACGTATTGGTATTAATAACACTGATAATGGTGTTACTTCTACTACACAATTCCAAAACTGGTATTCACGTATGGGCTTTAAAGCTGAAACTGAAGTCGCTGACGGCTTAAAAGGTTTCGGCCACTATGAATTCAGTGTTGATACTGACTCTGCTGACAATTCAAACGGTGCATTAGGCACTCGTAAAGCTTATGTTGGCCTGAAAGGCGGTTTCGGTCGCGTACGTATCGGTCAAGACTATCACACCTTCTATAATACTGTTATCGCTCCAATGGATATCGCTTGGGACGCTGGTGGTATGGGTTCATCTTTCTTAGGTACTTACACTGGCCGTACTGGCGAAGCCCTAACTTATGACACCACTGTGGGTCAAGTTGGCTTAGGCGCTACCATGTATCAAGGTGATGATACTTATAACGACGGTTATGAAATTGGTGCTAGCTTCGATGCAGGCCCTGTGAAAGTTGGCGTTGGTTATAAAGATGCAGATTTCAGCGGTGCTGCTGCTGATACTAGCAAAGCTTATGGTGTTGCTTTAGGTGGTAAAGTAGGTCCTGCAGAATACGGCTTTGCTTATACTGATCGTGACAACACTGGTAACTCTATCGACTTACACTTAGGCTATGCTGGTGCTTACTTAGCTTATGGCCAAGCTGATTTAGACGCTGGTAACAAACCAACTAGTATCGCTCTTGGTTATACTCTGCCAATCGGCAAGAAAACTTCTGCATGGTTCGAAGCTCAACAAACTGATGACGATTTGGGCACCAAAACTAGCGAAGTTACTAAGTTGAAAGCTGCTCTGAAATACGATTTCTAAGTTAGAATTAGTATTTAAGATTATAAAAAAGGATGCTCTAAGCATCCTTTTTTTATGTCTGCTAGATATGGGTTAATTATCTAAGCCACGTTTTAGATCACGTTGAATATCAGCAACCGCTTCCAAGCCTACTGACACCCGAATTAAACCATCGTCAATCCCAACAACTGCACGCTGTTCAGCAGTTAAGCGGCTATGTGTCGTGGTAGCAGGATGAGTAATCGTGCTACGTGTATCACCTAAATTAGCGGTGATTGAAAGCATCCGTGTATTGTCAATAACACGCCAAGCTGCCTCCTGACCGCCTTTGACTACAAAAGAGACTACTCCACCAAAATCACTCTGTTGTTTTTTTGCCAATTCATGCTGAGGATGACTTGGTAAACCTGGATAATAGACACGTTCAATGTCAGGCTGATCACTCAACCATTGCGCTAAAATTAAAGCTTGCTGGCAATGTGCTTGCATTCTAATTTTTAAAGTTTCTAAACCCTTTAAAAAAATCCACGCATTAAAGGGGCTCATAGCTACCCCACCCGAACGCAAGACCCCAAACACGTCTTTGCCTACACGCTCAGCATCACCTACAACAGCGCCACCTAAAGCACGTCCTTGCCCATCTAAGTATTTGGTAGCCGAATGCACAATAATATCAGCACCCAACTCTAACGGGCGCTGTAAGGCAGGTGTGCAAAAACAATTGTCAATCACTAATAGACTATTATTACGATGTGCTAAATCTGCTAACGCACCAATATCAACAATTTCAGTCAAAGGATTAGATGGGGTTTCTGCAAAAAGTAAACGTGTATTACCCTGCAAAGCTTGCTCCCAAGCACTCAAATCTGTGAGCGAGACGAAGCTGACTTGAACTCCAAATTTTTGAATATAATTTTGCAATAGAACCGTAGTCGTTCCAAATACTGAATTCGAGCAAATTAAATGATCACCCGCTTTCAAAAAAGCCAACATCACTGCGAGAACGGCAGACATACCTGAAGAAGTAGCAACACAACTCTCTCCGCCTTCTAAAGCGGCTAAGCGCTCCTGAAAATAACGTACGGTTGGATTGGTCATCCGTGAATAAATATTGCCCGGCTCAGTACCACCAAACCTTGAAGCCGCCTCAGCTGCACTTGCAAAGACAAAACTTGAAGTAGGAAAAATTGCCTCTGCATGTTCGCCTTCAAGAGTACGCTGATGACCTGCACGTACTGCTAAGGTCTCAAACTCCCAATCATCAATTTCATACATTTTTTCAATCCCTAAATAAAAAAGCCGGGATGAGTTCCCGGCTTATAATTTGAACCCATCAATCTCGTTAGGATTGACTCATTCGCTGTTGATTAGCAATACGGATTAGCGCAGATAAATCCATAGTTTGATTACCCCATAAACTAACTACACAGGTAAATTGCCAATTAGCTAACACAGTTAAATCTCAAATTATTTACGTTCTGCGATGAAGACCAGAGTATCTTCGTGGACTCGATCATATAAATCAACTACATCTTGATTACGCATACGAATACAACCGTGTGATGCAGGAGCGCCTAAACGTCCTTCTTCATCTGTACCATGAATATAAATAAAGCGCTGATAAGAATCGACTGCGCCACCTTTATTCTTGCCAGGCTCAAGGCCATCCAACCACATAACCCGTGTAGTCACATTATCTTCACCACTACGTGCACCAGGAGCTGTCAAAATTTTAGCAATACGCCCAGTATTACGGCGTGCTTGAAACACTGTACCTATAGGTGCGCCATCACCAATTTTCTGAGCTAAGCGATGAGCACCTAAAGGTGTTTGATTACTGCCTTTCCGGCTGCCCAACCCTGCCTCAGCAGTAGAAATCACCCACCGATTAGTTACCTGACCGTTTTCAATCAACAAGAGCTTTTGATTACTAGCATCAATCAGGATGACTTGTTGGGTAGAGTAATTTGGAAAACGATTTTGCAGATCCTGTAATAAGCCAGCGATATTTCCATCTTCAGCTGGAGTTTGTTCAAAAGCTGGAGCTGGCTGATTATAAACTTGATTATCTGCACTCACCTTGATACTAAATAGGCTAATCGCTATCGCGCAAGTCAATGGCAGCATCGCGCAGCGAAGTTTGTTGTTTTTGTTGGTCATTACGTTGTGCCTCTAATTCGACAAAATAATCAGCAGTTTCACCGGTCACATACTCACCAGTAAACACGGAGCAATCAAAATTCCGCAAGCGCGGATTCCCTTTCTGAATAGATGCCACTAAGTCACCCAGTGGCAAATAGAATAAACGATCTACCCCAATCGCTTTAGCGACCTCTTCTTCAGTCCGTTCATGGGCAATCAGCTCGCGCGCTGCCGGCATGTCAATCCCATAGATATTCGGGTAGCGAATAGGTGGCGAAGCTGAAGCAAAATAGACTTTCTTGGCTCCAGAATCACGCGCCATTTGCACGATTTCTTCTGAAGTTGTACCACGTACAATGGAGTCATCAACTAAGAGTACATTTTTATCTTTAAATTCTACATGAAGCGGATTTAATTTTTGCCTAACCGATTTTTTCCGCAACTTCTGTCCTGGCATAATGAAAGTACGGCCAATATAGCGATTCTTCATCAAACCTTCACGATAAGGCACACCCAAGGTATAAGCCATTTCTAAAGCAGAAGTCCGGCTGGTATCAGGGATCGGCATAATCACATCAATATCATGATCAGGCCAAACGCGTTGAATATACTCTGCTAATTTATGCCCCATACGCATACGAGTTTTGTGTACGAATACATTATCAATGATGGAATCAGGCCGTGCGAAATACACATACTCAAAAATACACGTATTGTATTGTGGATTGTCACTGCATTGTTGAGTAAATACTTTGCCGTCATGGGTGATAAAAATTGCTTCGCCCGGCTCAATATCGCGCACTAAGCGATAGCCTTGCGCATCTAAGGCCACACTTTCAGAGGCCAACATATATTCATTACCTTGCGCGCTTTCCCGAATACCGTAAACAAGCGGACGAATCCCGTTCGGATCGCGAAATCCAACTAAACCATCACGAGTGAGCATTGCCACTACAGCATAAGCCCCTTTACACCGACGATGCACTCCAGCAACTGCTGAAAAAATATCCTCGGGGCGGACATGATAAGCATCTTGCTTCAATAACTCTTGAGCGAATACATTTAACAGGATTTCGGAATCAGAATTAGTATTAATCTGCCGACGATCTTGCATATACAGATCTTTGCGCAACTCAACTGCATTAGTGAGATTGCCGTTATGCGCTAGTGAAATCCCATACGGGCTATTCACATAAAAAGGCTGTGCTTCTGCAGAAGAAGAAGAGCCAGCCGTTGGATAACGTACATGCCCAATGCCCATCTTACCTATAAGGCTGCGCATATGCTGCTCAAGGAAAACTTCCTTCACTAGGCCATTATCACGTCTGAGATACAACTTACGACCATCACTAGTGACAATCCCTGCTGCATCTTGACCTCGGTGTTGTAAGACGGTTAAGCCATCATAGAGCGCTTGATTCACTGGCTCTTGACTAACAATCCCAATAATTCCACACATACGCAGTTGACCCAACTACAGAAACAAAACGGCATTTTACCCTTCTGGCTAAGAAAAGCCATGCACAGCGCTATTCTGCTATTAAATCAAGTTTATTCGTTTGAATTATTGAGCAGGCTCGGTAGGTGCAGGCTGTTGTGCAGGTAAATGATTAGCAGCACCTTTTTCTAAGAAGTTAGACACATCGGCAGGAATATAGTTTTTTAATTTTACAGCAGCTAACTCAAAAGAAGGCAATAAACGCGAATCCCTCCACCAAGCATTAGCAGGTAGACTGGTTAAGCCTAATAAGACAACTGACAGAGTGACTAATAAAGCCCCACGAAAAGCGCCAAACAAACCACCAAAAAAGCGATCTACTCCACCTAAACCAATCGCAGAAATGGCTGCATTAAATAGATAATTAATGATAGCACCTGCCACCAAAACCCCGAAAAAGATAATGGCAAACGCAATACCTAAACGTACTACCTCACTTTGCACAGCAAAAGGTAGTTGGGCAGCTAAGGGGCGAACATAGAGGAAAGCAAAAGCAGCGGCAGCTATCCAAGTAGCTAGCGACACCGCTTCACGGACAAAGCCACGTATCAAACCAATCAACGCAGATAACACAATTAAAACAATAATGCCTAAATCTACAAGATCAGCAGAAGGTTGCATACGTGGCTTAGCCTTTACAAATTAGTTCTTGGTCACAAAACTATTTTGCACATATTGATTTTGTGCATAACGAGCCTTCATTCTAGCTTGAACGGCTGCTGCATCACCTTTACCCGGATAAGTACCAACACGCACCCGATAAACTGTTTTACCATCCACTTTCGCACTAGCCACGAACACTGGATAGCCCTCACCACTCATAGTCGACTTAATACCATCTGCCTTCGCTTTATCTGAAGTCGCTAAAACTTGGATCACGTAACCACTAGCTGAAGAACTAGCAGCAGTGATTGTAGGTACTGGCTTTTCAACAGGACGAGCAGCAGTTGTAGTTGCACGCTCCACGGTAGCAGGACGGGTAGCACTAGCCGTATTGGTATTACGTGGTTGTGCTACTGGAGCTGGAACAGGACGCTCATTGACTAAGCGTGGATTTTCAGGCTTCAATTCACCTGAAGAAACAGCTGGACGATCTTTGTTACTAGCATTGCCTGCTGAATTATTGCTACCAGCAGCTAATTTATTAGCGCCTGCACTAGAACCGGAAGCTGCTACTTTAGCAGTTTCATTACCACCAGCCGTTTTAGCAGCCTCACCACTAGCAGCTTTACCATTATTACCAGCCGCTACCGTTGCATTCGCCCCCATGCTACCGACGCCTGGTTGTTTTTGGCCATTTTCCACAACCTCACGAACTTCGCCTTTTTTCGGATCACGCACTTGGAAACCGGTGGTATCGCTTTGCATTTGGCTTGTGACACCTTGAACCGCTTGCTTACCCGCTTCAACTGCACCTGCTGCTGCCCCAGTCGCTGCAGCGACTACACCTGCTCCAGCTCCTTGCTCATTAGCTGCTGTTGTGCCAGCACCAGCACCTGCTGGAGTGTTCGTAGAGTTAGGATCAGCAATCGGCATACTAGCATTCGGATCTTGAGCACCTAATACACTTTGTGCTTGTTGCTGAGCAGCTGGATCAGTCGTAGCGGTAGTACCACCTGCAGAGGTAGGTGTGCCAGCACCTGCATTGGTCGAGCCGATCGCATATTCCTGATTAGCACCTGCTGGCTGTACAGCTGGATCAGTAGTAGCAGTGCTAGCTGCAGCTAAACTTTCGCCATTTTGTGCATTCTCTTCTTTAACCCCCGGGAAACCTAGAATGGGTGTCGACTCCTGAGTTTGCTCAGCGATCAGATCCTTCTGTTCAGCTGGCCGGTTTTTACCTTTTAGCAACCACGCTAATAATAATGCAGCAATTAATACTAATACGACTGCACCAATCATGCGTTTGGTTGTTGACTTGTTGTCCATTGTCCCGATACTCCTTAATTAATACACTCAAATGCGCCGAGGGTTTGCGCTCGCAGCACTTAAAAAATACCGTCTAACGCTTGGGATACTACCAGAAATGATCCGAAAATCACCACTCTATCTATAGACGCAGTCTGCAGAGTTACGGTTTTCCAAGCATGACGAATGTCAGAATAAACTTGAAAATTAGTTAAACTAGCAGAGACAAACGCTGATTCAAGGGCGGTAAGAGAAGTAGCTCTGGGAGAATCTAGCGGAAATAGATGCCATTCGTCTACTTTGTCTTGTAAAGGCCGAATAACACCATCGATATCCTTATCAGCTAATATAGAAAAGATCACATAAGTTTTCCCAGCAATTGGATTGTTTTCTAGCCAATTTGCTAAGTTTTCAGCCGCATGAGGGTTATGTGCGACATCAATCCAAATATCGGGTTGGCTTTGTAACTTTTGTAACCTACCGGCTAGCGTGGCATTGCGTAAGCCTTGTTGTAAAGCCAAAAAATCCACTTGTGGCAAGCGTTTAGCTAAACAATGCAAAGCCACGACTGCACAGGCTGCATTATTTAATTGCACTTGGCCTTGCAAACTAGGGCGTGGTAAATCCTGCCATCTTGCCTCACTAGCTGCCTCTGTCGGTTTGAGACGGACTGAAAAGCCTTCCGTTGTGAGGTTTTCTAAAGCAAAATTTTCACCTAACTGTATAAGTTGAGCACCCTTCTCGTCTGCTACTTCGCGAATACTGTGGGGTGGGTTCGGGTCACCACAAATTAAAGGTTTACCCGCTTTAGCAATTCCGGCTTTTTCGCGCCCAATCACTTCGCGGTTACGCCCTAGCCATTCAACATGATCAATCCCAATCGCAGTAATAATGGCCGCATCTGCATCCCACAGATTAGTAGCATCTAAGCGTCCACCTAAACCCACCTCTAGCACAGCGACATCGACTTTCGTTTCAGCGAAAATCCACAAAGCGGCTAAAGTACCAAATTCAAAATAGGTTAGGGAAATCTGCTCACGGGCTAACTCAATCGCCGTAAATGCTTTTACTAATAGTTCATCTTCAACCGGTAGACTATTTAAAGTGATGCGTTCGTTATAGCGCAGAATATGGGGCGAGGTATAAGAGCCGACTTGATAGCCAGCACTGTGGAGAATACTAGTTAAGAGGGCGACAGTTGAACCTTTCCCATTGGTGCCCGCCACGGTAATAATCGGAAAAGCTGGCTTAAGTAGCTGCATACGCGTTGCCACTTTAGCAATACGTTCTAAACCTAAGTCAATCGTGGATACATGCAGAGTCTCTTGCCAAGCAAGCCACTCCGCTAAACCCTGACCGAGTGGAGCTGAACTACTCACGCCGGTACAGGTTGGGGATTAGGATTAGGGCGATGCTGCAAAATAGCGAGCAAATCAGCGATAGTCTCGCGCAGCTTATTCCGATGCACAATTAGATCAATCGCCCCCTTCTGCAATAAAAACTCACTACGTTGGAAACCATCGGGCAAAGTTTCGCGGACTGTTTGCTCAATGACACGAGGCCCTGCAAATCCAACCAGAGCCTTTGGCTCAGCAATATGAATATCGCCTAACATCGCAAAACTGGCTGAGACACCGCCCATCGTCGGATCAGTTAAGACTGAAATGAAGGGCAAGCCTTTTTCACTTAACTTGGTTAAGACGGCACTGGTTTTTGCCATCTGCATTAAAGAGAACAGTGCTTCTTGCATTCGCGCCCCACCACTGGCTGAGAAGCATACAAAAGCTGTTTTTGCCTCTATCGCAGCTTGCGCACCACGTACAAAACGCTCACCTACAACTGACCCCATCGAGCCACCCATGTAACGAAAGTCAAAAGCTGCTACGACCACTGGAATGCCACACACACTGCCTTTCATCACGATCAGAGCGTCTTTTTCATCGGTTTCTTTTTGTGCGGCGACAATACGATCTTTGTACTTTTTAGTATCACGGAATTTGAGCATATCAGTAGGGCCAACCGAGGCACCGATTTCCTCACGTCCTTCTTTATCTAAGAAAATATCTAGACGCTTACGCCCATAAATGCGCATATGAAATTCACACTTCGGGCAAACTTCATTATTGCGCTCTAATTCGGCTTTATATAATACCGACTGGCATTCAGGACATTGACGCCAAAGCCCTTCTGGAATGGATTTTTTTTCTGCTGACCCAGACTCTGTACGAATCCGCGAGGGCAGCAATTTTTCAAACCAACTCATTATTTCATTTACCTTTTATTCAAGCATCTAAAGCGCTACGCATGGATGCTAGCAAGCCACTAATATTTTTTATAATCGCGGTATGATCATCAGGGGTTGCTTCCACTTGTTTAATCAAGGCACTACCAACTACTACTGCATCGGCAACTTGGCCAACTGCCTTCGCGGTCGCGGCATCTTTAATCCCAAACCCCACACCTAAAGGCAACTGCGTATATTCACGCATTTGTTTCAAACGCGCTGCAACCTCAGCAGTATCTAAAGTATTCGCACCCGTCACCCCTTTCAGCGAGACATAATAAATAAAACCACTAGCTGCCTCAGCAATTGCTTGCATTCGATGGGCTGGCGTCGTCGGTGCAACTAAGAAAATAGGGTCTAAACCATGCGTTTTAAAGAGCGGTAAGACTTCTTTACCCTCTTCGGGTGGCAAATCAACCGTTAAGACGCCATCAACACCCGCTGCTTGTGCAGCTTTAGCAAAAGCCTCATAACCCATCATTTCAATGGGATTTAAGTAACCCATTAGCACCACCGGCGTCGTTTGATTGGTTTGGCGAAACTCTTTCACCATAGCTAAAATATCAGTCAAACTAGTGTTATGTACTAAAGAGCGTTCATGCGCTAACTGAATCGTTGGGCCATCTGCCATTGGATCAGAAAAGGGCACACCCAATTCAATAATACTAGCGCCCGCCTCCACCATTTGATGCATGAGCGGTACAGTGATACTTGGATGTGGATCACCTGCTGTTACATAAGGAATTAAGGCTGTTTTACCCTGCGCTTGGAGCGCTTGAAAACAGGCTGCAATCCGGCTCATAGTGTAATCCCCTCTAAGCGTGCAATCGTATTAATATCCTTATCGCCACGACCGGATAAGCACATAATAATGCTTTGATCTTTAGGCATTTTGGGCGCTAGCTCCATTACATAAGCCATCGCATGGCTGCTTTCAAGCGCTGGGATAATGCCTTCCTTACGAGTCAAGGTATGGAAACCCTCCATCGCTTGAGCATCAGTCACTGCTACGTATTGAGCACGGCCTAAATCTTTTAACCATGAATGTTCAGGCCCTACCCCTGGATAATCCAAACCGGCTGAAATCGAATGGGTTTCAATAATTTGCCCATTATCGTCTTCCATCAAATAGGTACGATTTCCATGTAAAACACCGGATTTGCCAGCCGTTAGAGGTGCAGCATGCTTACCCGTAGAAATTCCCGAACCAGCAGCTTCCACCCCATAAATTGCAACAGACTCATCCGCTAAGAAAGGATGGAACAAGCCAATTGCATTCGAGCCACCACCGACACAAGCAACCAAGGCATCAGGCAAGCGACCATCTTGCTCTAAAATTTGCTGGCGGGCTTCACGCCCAATCACTGATTGGAAATCACGCACCATCGCTGGATAAGGATGCGGGCCTGCCACTGTGCCAATAATGTAGAAGGTATTGTCGACATTCGTGACCCAATCACGCATCGCTTCATTCAAAGCATCTTTGAGGGTTTTTGAGCCAGAATGAACGGGTACAACGGTGGCACCCAATAGCTTCATACGGAATACATTCGGTGCTTGACGTTTCACATCTTCGGCACCCATATACACGACACACTCTAAGCCTAAACGCGCTGCAATCGTGGCAGAAGCTACACCATGCTGACCTGCTCCTGTCTCGGCAATAATGCGCGTTTTGCCCATGTGCTTAGCAAGAATGGCTTGACCAATCGTATTATTGATTTTATGCGCGCCTGTATGATTGAGATCTTCACGCTTAAGGAAAATCTTCGCACCACCTAATTCACGGGTTAGGCGCTCGGCAAAATACAGGGGGCTGGGTCGGCCTACATAATGCTTTAAATCATAATCAAACTCAGCCTGAAATTTAGGATCATTCTTTAAAGAATTATAAGCTTGCTCTAATTGATAAATCGGCTCCATCAGCGTTTCTGCGATGAAACGCCCGCCGTAAGCGCCAAAATGCCCTGCTGCGTCCGGCATGGCGTTCCAGTTAAATTCGCTGAACTTCACGAGCTGCTCCTAGGAAATCGGCAGAAAAAAGAAAGGAGCTTAAGTTACCATAAGAGTAGCTAGCCTGCTATGTTGCAAGCTAGCTATCTGAATTGCTAACCAGAATTAAATACTGAAACTCAAAACCTAGCATTTTGAATAAAGGCTTGAACTTTAGCAGCATCTTTAATGCCCGGGCTAATCTCGACGCCACTACTCACATCAACCGCATAAACACGACTGACCTGAATCGCTTCAGCAACATTTTCGGGGCTTAAACCACCTGCTAAAATAATGGGTTTTGGGTAATCTTGTGGCACTTGCGTCCAATCAAAGGTTTCGCCCGTTCCACCTGCGGCACCTGGTGCATGGCTATCCACTAAAAAGCCTTGAGCATCTGGATATTGATCCGCATAAGCCTTAAAACCACCTGAAGCAGCGATACCCTTCATGCCAACTGCTTTTAAGTAAGGACGCTTAAACTGAGCACAATAGCTAGGGGATTCTGAGCCATGAAACTGCAACAAACTTAAAGGCATTGCAGCCAACACGGCTTGTACAAACTCTGCTTCTGCATCCAAAAACAACCCCACCGTAGCTACAAAAGGCGGAACAGCTCTATAAATTTCTGTCGCCTGCTCAATGTGCAGATTGCGTTTACTTTTTGGATAAAACACTAAGCCTAAGGCATCCGCCCCAGCCGCTGATACCATTAAGGCATCAGCAACTGAGGTAATTCCACAGACTTTCACTCGACAACGAGCTGTCACTAACCGCCTCCTAATAAAGCACTCTTCAAATTAGCTTGAACGGGTTTGGCACCTAACCAAATTCCGAAAAAAGCTTGTTTGAAATCAGCCCCAGCAATAGTCGCTGCATTCTTACCGTTTTTAATGATAATGGTATTTTGAGGTTTATAGACGAAATCGTAGACATCACCTTCTTTGATCGGCTGTTTGAAGACTTGAATCAAACTTTCAATCTTCGGTTGAAGTGCATTCAGATTAGCGCCAGCCGATTTTTGGAAACCCTCCCGTACCGCCTCTTCCATATTCTCGCTGGTAATCATACTGGAAGTAATTTCCATACGTAGCGCTAAAGGCTGCTTAGCCTCTAACAGAGCATTAGCATCTTTACTGGGTGTAGTGACATACAAACCGGCTGTATATAAATTGAAAACTAATTTACTACGTACCCCTTTGCCATTCAAGGTTAACGCTTGCCCTGCAAAATTTTGTTTGGCAGGGAAATTATCCGCGGCTTGGCTCGTGAGAGGTAATAAAAGCAACAGCATTAGCGCGGCGCTAAACAAACGATGCATCACTGTGTTCATAGGTTCTCCTCCTTATGGTAATCCAGCTTATCTATAACACGTTGGAGAACAATTTGACTAGCCTATCCCCCTAAAGGTTCAGCGCACTCAACCTTTAGGAAAAATCAGGCATAAACTGCATTAAATTAGGCAGGCAACCAACTACGAATCCGCCCTAACCAAGGATTGCTCTTTTGGCTAGTTTGATCTAGATCGGTGTTTAACACTGGTTGAGTTTCAGTGAATTGAGCTAATTCTTTTTCTAAAGCAAAACGTTCGTCTTGCATTAATTGGATTTGCTTCGCCAATGCAGTGCACTGGCTGGCACGCTCTTCAGTTTCTAACTCAGGATGAGCGCGTAATTCCTGCAGTTCTGTATTAAAGGTCTTTAAGGATTGACCCGCTTTTCTTAAATAAGCTACTAAGCGCATTTCATATAAATGCAAAGCATTATAAGACTGCTGTAACCCTAAATCTGTTTCAGGCTTTAAAGCTGCAAGTCGAAAGCGCAAATGGATTTTTTTCGCAACCACTTCGGTGAGCTGTAGCTTGCTATGTTGTATACCCGATTCGAAGGCCTCTAATTGAGCAGAGAGTGCATAGAAGCTACGTGCTTGAGCTAAACGCTCGCTACCTGCATGCATTTGGGCGCGCGCACCCGTTTGCAGATTTGTAAAAGCTTTGGAGACCTTAGGTAGAGGTAGATACCGAGTGATGGCGTTCATAGCATTTCTCCGAGTTATAATGTAGCTATGCTTTGTATATAGCCACAATAACATTCCTGCGCTTAAAAACTTCTGTGGTTCAGATAATTGATGCCATCATTATGACAAACGTATGGGGCATTTGTTCAGCGCCTAAATAGGGGATATAGCTTGGATTTGATATAAAAAAACCCCTTAAATAAGGGGTCTAATTTAGGACAACTTTAGAGAGCTATACGTCAATAACGGTGGTTGGGAGGTAATCAATAGCTATTGCATATAAGGTACAGTCTATTATCCAGACTCCTAGTTTAAAGCCGAGTACATAAATCACTGCCCTAATGTGATCTATGCACCCCTCGCTTAACTATCTTCCTGATTGAGAAAAATCGCCAAGCTAGCGCGTTTCAGCTACTATCAAGCGCCTTGCATTCTTACCTCCGCTGATTAGTTAGCATGAACATCGTCTTAGCGTTAAATTTTAAGAAATTAGTCGCCATCGGTTGGCTATTTGCTTTAGCCTATTCCAATCCACTTTGGGCTGCTGCACCCTTACAAATCTTCGTGAGTGTGGTGCCACAAAAGTATTTCGCCGAAAAAATTGGTGGTGATCAGGTCAAAGTTGAATCAATGGTACAACCAGGTTTTAGCCCTGAAACTTATGAACCAACCGCTCAGCAAATTAGTGCACTATCCAAAGCTCAGTTATATGTGCGGGTCGGTATGCCTTTCGAAGATGCGTGGATGAAACGCATTCAAGGAGTAAATCCTACGATTCTGTTGGTCGATGCGCGGGATGGCGTTAAATTGCGTAGCCTAGAAGCACATTCACATGCAGGACATGAGGGGCATGCCGAACCGCAAGGGTCTGCACCTGATCCACATTTATGGGTCAGCCCACGGATTGCGAAACAAATGGCGAAGCAACTTGCTGATACCTTTAGCAAATTACGTCCAGAACAAAGCGAGCAATTTAATAAAAACTATACGAATTTTGCTACTGAATTAGATCAGCTTGATCAAGAGTTGATAGAACTATTTAAAGATAAGCAAAACCTCAAATTTATGGTTTTCCATCCTGCTTGGGGTTATCTAGCGGATGCTTATGGCTTACAACAAATCCCGATTGAAGTGGAAGGTAAAGAACCGGGGGCAAAAGCTTTAGCTGCCTTGATTGATGAAGCCAAGCACGCCCAAGTAAAAACTATTTTTGTGCAACCACAATTTAGCCAGCGCGCTGCTGAGCAAGTAGCTAAAGCGATTGGCGGTCACGTCATTTCCATTGACAATTTAGCTGAAGACTATATTCCCAACTTACGTAAAGCCGCTCGCTTAATCGCTGGAGTTGAGCGTGAGTAAAGTGATTGAGCTACACAAGGTAAGTTTTTCTTATGGCCTTGTTCCAGTGCTACAAAATATTGACTTTAGTGTGGAGCAAGGTGAGTTTTTAGGCATTGTTGGCCCTAATGCAGGCGGCAAAAGCACGATGCTCAAACTTATTTTAGGCTTAATTAAACCACAAACGGGTACTGTGACGGTGCTCGGCAAAAAGCCTGCTCAACAGCGCACTCAAATTGGTTATGTGCCGCAATATCCGGGCTTTGCCCGTGACTTCCCGATTACTGTAGAACAAGCTGTGCTACTAGGACGTTTGGGTGCAGGTAGACAGCTAGGTCGCTATAACGCCGCCGATTATGCAGCAGTGCAGCAAGCTTTAGCTGAATTAGAAGCCCAAGATTTAGCTCAGCGCCCGATTAGTGCCTTATCCGGTGGCCAATTACAAAGAATTTTATTAGCCCGTGCTTTAGTTAGTGATCCGAAGATTCTCATTCTAGATGAGCCAACTGCGAATATTGATATGCGTATTGAAAGCGATATTTTCGATCATTTACGCGAATTAAATAAACGCTTAACTATTTTGGTAGTCTCGCATGATATAGCCTTCATTTCAGATTATGTGAGTCGAGTAGCTTGTTTAAATCGCACTTTAGTCTGCCATACCACCGATACTATTGATGGTCATTTGATCCAGCATTTATATGGCGAGCCGATTCGGCGCGTCGCCCATGTTCACTAATTTTAATTACCTCTACCGCCATGACTGAGTTTTTAAGCGCTTTAGTAAGCCAACCCTTTTTACAAATCTCCTTGCTCGCTGGCTTATTAGCTAGTTTAGGCTGCGGAGTGATTGGGACGTTTGTGGTGGTGAAGCGCATCACCTTTTTAGCAGGCGGGATTGCTCACTCCGTTTTAGCAGGTATGGGGGCAGCCGTTTATTTCGGCTTTGATCCACTATTAGGTGCTTTGATTGCAGCCATTGTTTCTGCCCTCTTGATTGGCTGGATTCGCCTCAATTGGAAAACCCAAGAAGATACCTTGATTGGTGCAATCTGGGCGATGGGAATGGCAGTGGGCTTGCTCTTTATTGCCCAAACTCCGGGTTATACCAGCAGTTTAACTAGCTATTTGTTTGGCAATATTTTATTAGTTCCCGAGCAAGATGTCTGGTTTATGGGGATTTTGGATTTAGTACTACTACTGATTGTTGGTCTATTTTACCGTCAGTTCTTAGCTGTGATTTTTGACGAAGAATTCGCACGTTTACGTGGCGTGCCTGTGAGTTTTTTCTATTTATTGCTACTCTGCTTGATCGCTGTCACTGTAGTTCTGTTGATTCATGTGGTGGGGCTAATTTTGGTCATTGCCTTACTTACCTTACCCGCTGCCATTGCTGGGCATTATGTACATTCACTCGGTTGGATGATGCTGATTGCGACTGTATTGGGTAGTAGTTTTACCATCGGCGGCTTAGCGATTTCTTATAGCCCTGATTTACCGGCTGGCCCAACTATTATTCTGCTGGCGGGTAGTGCTTATGTAATCTCTGCTATCTTCAGTCACTATCGCTTAAAGCGTAGAGCGCGCCAGAGTTTATCTGTGTCATCATAGAGACTTCGTTGTTTCATCTGGAGGAGGACTAGGTGAATAAGCCACTCAATACTTGGCTAGAGCGCTTTGGTAATTTCGCCGCATGAGAACCTATCGCCTGGTGAAGATTTAAGCGATCATCAAACTACGAATATTGCTTAGGCGACTTGGACTTCAACTAAACAATCATAAAAGGTAGCCGCTGCGCCTAAGTCGGTGAGTGCCTGGCTCGCCACTTCATTGCAATTTTTGCCATCACTCGACATTTTCTTCCACCAAATCGAATAGGCTAAGACCACACCTTGCTTGATCCGATCTGTAATGACAGCTTTCAACTGAAACGCCCCACGCTCATTAAACACTTTCAACATTTGCCCCTCTTGAATCTGGCGAGCGGTTGCATCAGCTGGATGAATTTCTAAACTCGGCTCAGGCAGTTGCTTGCGTAAGCTATCCACATTCACAAAGCTGCTATTTAAAAAATGTCGGGCAGGAGGTGAAATCAGCTGCAAAGGATAATGTGTTGCTAAGTCTGGATTACTCGCGACTGATTCATAAGGTGGCAAATAATTCGGTAAAGGATCTAAACCTTGTGAAGCTAGTTCCGAAGAAACAAACTCACAACGACCTGAGGGTGTCGGGAAATTGCCCGCTGCAAATGGCGCAGCGGCGACATTTAATTTCTGCCAACCTTGTTGTTGCAAAGTTTCCCAACGGATATTCGCTGTATGCGGATGCTGCCAGTTAAATGCAGCTTGTGCTATAGCCCGATCATCCTCTTGGAAACAGCTTTCAGTGAAACCCATTTTAGCCGCTAAAAGACGGAAAATTTCAGAGTTTGATTTGCACTCACCCAGTGGTTGAATCGCTTGTTGACTCAGTAAGATATAGCGATGCCCGTAAGACTTGTGAATGTCATTATGCTCTAACTGCGTAGTGGCTGGCAGCACAATATCTGCATAATCGACGGTATCAGTTTGGAAATGCTCTAAGACAACCGTAAATAAATCTTCACGCGCAAAACCCTGCGCAACTTTGCTACTTTCAGGAGCAATCGCCACCGGATTACTGTTATACACGAGTACGGCCTCTACCCCATCCTGCAACAGATGATCACCTATCGTACTCATATTCAATAAACGCGGTGTACCGCTTGGATATAAATCAGGACGCTCTAAACCTGCTTTATTGATCGGAAAAAAACCTGAACTAGACAGCAATAAGCCACCTGCTGCGTGTCGCCAAGCACCAATTAAGGACGGTAAACAGCTCACAGCACGAATCGCATTTGCACCACCACGTACTCGCTGTGCCCCATAGCCCAAACGGAAAGCAACCGGTTGTTGATCTTGTAAAGCAGTCTTCGCTATTAAAGCGGCTAAGGCTTCTATTTCGTGCGTGGTTATTCCGCAAATCTTTGCTACATACGCTGGCGTATAGTCGGCTGCCCGCGCCGCTAGCTCTGTAAAACCTAGGGTATAGTGTTCAATATAATCCTGATCCAACCACTGCTCACGAATCAAGATATGCATCAAGCCAAAAGCTAAAGCGGCATCTGTGCCCGGTAAAATAGCGATATGTTGCTGGCATTTTTGTGCAGTAAGCGAACGATGCGGGTCAATGGCAATAACGGTAGCACCTTGACGTTGGGCTGCTTGCACTTTGCGCCAAAGATGTACACCCGTGGTAATGGGGTTGCTGCCCCAAATCAAGATGAGCTTAGCTTGATCAAGCTGCTCTACATCCATACCTACGCCTGCACCATAAGTTGCACGCATTGCTGCTGCACCTGCTGAAGCACAAATGGTACGATCTAAGCGCGAAGCACCCAGCTTATTAAAGAAACGTGCCGCCATTCCTTCTGCTTGTACCAGCCCCATCGTGCCACCATAACTATAGGGCATAATCGCTTCTGGATTACGCGCAGCAATGGTTTTAAGACGAGCAGCAATCGTATCTAAAGCTTCATCCCAGCTAATACGTGCAAATTTGCCTTCACCTTTTCGGCCAATGCGTTTAAGCGGATAGAGTAAACGCTCAGAATGATAGGTACGCTCTAGATAGCGCGCTACTTTGGTGCAAAGTACGCCATCCGTCGTGGGATGCTGTGGATCACCTTCGATTTTAATCGCAAGCCCTGCCGCATTCACTGTGACTCGCATCGCGCAGGTATCAGGGCAATCGTGAGGACAAGCAACTGGAACAGTGAACATCATCAGCATCCTTTAAAACTAACTAGCAGCAACAAAAATTGTGCTGCCAACTAGCATAAGCTATTAAGGGGTGCGACGTAAGCCCAACAATTTTTGTTTCATCGCAGGCCACTCGGCTTGATCAACACCTAATAAACGCACATCAATGCTAGTCCCTGCATGTACATAGTGCAGAGTTAAATCATTTAAGCCACTATCAGTCGTATTCCATTGAGCTTTATCAGGATCATTCGGGACTGCTTCTAAGCTACCTGCTAAAAACTGCTCCATGCCTTCAAGCATTTTCGGATCTTGCATTACTAATTTATTTACGGTGATGGTAGCCGACTGTTCACCAGTGTATTGGCAGCTAAGCTGTGTTCCGCCTGCAAATGGAACTTCCACCGCATTAACAATACTCAGCTTTAAACCTAAGCCTTGATTAAGCTCCTCTACCGTATAGGGGCAGGTAGCTGGATCAACTGGAGGGCTATTAGTAGCCGCTGCATTCGCCGGAGCACCCTGACTAGCAAGCACTCGGGTTGATGCAGTTACCGGCGCTGGTAGAGTATTTACTGTTATGGGGGGTTGCTCAACTGGAGCTTTCGAGGTTGGGGTATCTTCAGAACCAGAGCAAGCTGCTAGTGCTAGACAACTAGCAGCGATTAAAGCGACACGGTAAAACATGGAGGCTCTCGTCACTTGTTAGAATAATAATTAAGTTAGTCTTAACTATCACAAGAGCCTCTATTCCTTTTATGAATTTCCGACGCAGCGTTTAGCCTCTCGGACAAGCCGCAAACTCACAATTTGGTCCAGTACGCCCTACTGAAGTGCGTCCATCCGGGCACAGACGTGCATCCATTGGGCATAGGGTCATACCACCTTGACCTTTCGGGGTAGGCAAAGGGCGTACACCACTCTCTGAAGAGGTAGGAGCCTGACAGGCTGTTAAGCCCAAACCTATAATTATAATTAATCCATTTAGACCTAGTTTCATGGGTACTCTCCTGAGCTAACTAATTTTCACTTATGCAGTTTTGTCATAAGCAGTGCAGAAATTTTTATAATTTGAATGACCAGTTTGCGGTATAAATTCAAATTATCCACTTAGAGAAAATATGAGCAATCTCGTCTTTTATTATCAACATGCCGGCTTATGTCCAGCGTTTAAGCTGCTCAAGCAAACTCTTGAGCATCAACAGCGACATAGCCTGACCACTGAATTCAATGAATTCCGGATTGATATTTACGCGCTTGCTGACTCACCCACCTCACGTCGAATTGCTTTCGACTTTGACTGTACTATTACCGCTGACCCTAAATTTTTTCAAACCTTAATTTCAGCCTATCAAGCCCAAGGTTGGGAACCCTTGGTATGCACTTTACGCGCAGATCATCAAGATGGCATTACAGAAATTAGGGAAACTCTTAAAGATGATAGTATTCCCATCTATACTACCGACGGTCAATTAAAACGCGCATGCTTATATGAGCAAGGCATTGATGTAGGTCTGTGGATAGATGATTATTTTCCGGGCATTGCGCATCCGGGGGCGTGGATCTTGCAAATCAATGGGATCGATTATTGATATAGATAGCTACTCATGAATGTCAGTCAACAAATCCTGCAATGTTTTCTAGAAGGCCAATATGAACGCATGCAGTGTCCCCAGTGTGAAAATACCTTCCTCACTAATGTCTACGCCATGCACTGTGATGGCAAAGATCTCTCTCTTAATTGCAAAAAATGTCATCGGGATTTCTTCGCCGAAACTCAAGCAGGCGAATGGAAGCATTATGTACTGCTCGAAAAATTTTCCTTAGGTCTTGAATATTTCTGCGATGCAATTCAGCAGCAGCAGCTTACTGAGATTCCATTTATTCGCCGCATTGGTCTACTTTCTGAAGACGATGAAGTTTTGCCTTTGGAACAGATTGAGATTTTTACCAAAAACGAACTTGATTATCGGATTATCTATGTGATGGAACGTTTGGAGCATCTCAACGCAGAAGACACTGCTTTCTTCACTGAGCATGTACATGAAATTGATTGGATGGAAGAAAAAGATCGTCTGGAAGTTTGGGGCTGGGTCAAAGAACGTTACGGGCAAGCTTTAGCTGATGATTTACGCCAACTCTGCCGCTATTACCGCGAGCATCAGGATTTTGTTAGCTGGGATTTACATGGCGATAATTTAATGCGTACCCGTCAAGGTAGGATTGTGGTAATGGATCCCTTCACCCCTAAATTCTAATTGCTTAGATCTTGCAATAAAAAAGGCGGGTTCATGCCCCGCCAATTCCTAGAGAAACACACAGATCTAAACTGAGCTTAAATAGTGTAAGCACGCTCACCATGACTGACGGTATCTAAACCTTCACGCTCTTCATCGTGCGTAACCCGTAAGCCAATGGTGTGCTTCAATAGCATCAGAATGACAAAGCTCACCACCCCTGACCACAAAATCGCTACCCCCACGCCCCATAGCTGACTGAAGATTTGTGAGCTGCTATAGGCCGCAACCGTACCTGTAGCATAGTCAAAGACCCCAGAGCCACCCAAAGCTGGATTGATCACAATACCAGTACCAATCGCACCTATGATGCCACCAATACCGTGTACACCGAATACATCTAAGGAGTCGTCATAGCCAAGCATATGTTTCAAGCCAGTGACACCCCATAAGCAAGCTGCTCCCGTGATTAAACCTAAAGCAATCGCCCCCATCGGACCTGCAAAACCAGCCGCTGGCGTAATAGCCACTAAGCCAGAGACAGCGCCGGATACCACCCCCAGTAATGAAGGCTTACCCCGTAATAACCACTCAGCAGCCATCCACGATAAACCTGCCGCAGCAGTAGCGACAATCGTATTCAACATCGCTAAAACAGCAGTGCCCGTCGCCTCTAAGTTAGAACCCGCATTGAAACCGAACCAACCCACCCAGAGTAAAGAAGCACCAATCATGGTCATTACTAAGTTATGCGGAGCCATTGAATCACGGCCATAACCAACCCGCTTACCTACGACAATTGCACCCACTAAAGCCGCCATTGCAGCATTAATATGCACAACGGTACCACCTGCGAAATCTAAAGCGCCTTTAGAAAATAAGAAACCCGCTGGGGCATCATAAGCAGATGGACCACCCCAGAACCAGACCATATGTGCCATTGGTAGATAAGAGAAGGTAAACCACAGTACACAGAAGATTAATAAAGCTGAGAATTTAATCCGCTCAGCAAAACCACCGACGATCAGAGAAACAGTGATAGCCGCAAAGGTCAATTGGAAGATGGCAAAAACCATTTCATGAATCACCACCCCTTTAGTAAAGGTTTCCACTGTGACAGAAGTATCTACCCCTTTTAGGAATAACTTATCAAAACTACCAATAAAGCTATTTAAACTACTGCCATCGGTGAAGGCTAAGCTATAGCCATAGATAACCCACAATAGGGCGATTAAGCAGAAAATGCTAAAGACTTGCGCAAGAACTGAGAGCATATTCTTAGAGCGTACCAAGCCGCCATAGAATAAAGCTAAGCCCGGAATCACCATCATAATGACGAGTAAAGTGGAAACCATCATCCACACCGTATCGCCTTTATCGGGTGTTGGTGCAGTAGATGCAGCAGTCGCAGCTGCATCAGCGGCGGCAGTAGTCACCTCTTGTGCCCCAGCTAGACCGGATAGACCTAACAAAGCCCCTGTTAGCATTAAAGCAAACTTTAAATTCATTCCATCCCCCTTTAGAGCGCTTCGCTACCAGTTTCGCCCGTACGAATCCGTACGACTTGTTCCAACGGCATCACAAAGATTTTGCCATCACCAATTTTCCCGGTATTAGCAGCCTTGCTAATGGCCTCGATCACGCGATCTACTAAGCTGTCATCAATAGCAATTTCGACTTTAATCTTTGGTAAGAAATCAACCACATACTCAGCACCACGATATAATTCAGTATGTCCCTTCTGCCGTCCAAAACCTTTCACTTCAGTCGCAGTGATGCCCTTGACCCCGATTTCACTGAGCGCATCCCGCACATCGTCGAGCTTAAACGGCTTGATAATGGCTGTTATCATCTTCATCAGTAGCACTCCTTTTCTAATGCCATGAAACTGTAAAAACTTGCAGCTTTAAAACTTAAGGCTTGTCTAGCAAGGGCTATGCCAACTTTAAAAAGCGCCTAAAACCCACAGATTGATTTAAACTAGTGTCGATTCGTAAGCACTGCGAACTATCTATGCACCAGAAAAGTGCTTACAAAAATTTTCTATGCACCAGTATTTTCGGCTAAGCCATTAGGAGTCACAGCAATGAGCAATCCTTTAGATGACATGATGAAAAAGTTTTCAGAACTACTACCTGAGCCGGTACGCAATATGCAGGAGGATTTTGAGAAGAATATGCGTGGTGTGATGGAAGCGGGTTTACAAAAAATGAATTTGGTTACCCGCGAAGAATTTGATATTCAAACGGCTGTGCTACAACGCACTCGCGAAAAATTAGAGGCGCTAGAAGCCCGTTTAAATGAATGGGAAAATAAACAGGCTTCCGCAACCAACCAAAACGAACAAGGTGGTGCTAATTAAGTTTAGGCTGCATCGGGTTTATCTTCAGCCTCATCGTTAGAATCACGCGCTGGATGCTTAGAACGTTCGGGAGCAATCTGTTCCCGAATAAACCCCGTTAAACCGTCACTGCTATCGCCTTTTAAATCGACTTCCCGCAGCAAACTATCAATTAAGGGAACTTGTGCACGATAACGTAGCGCACTATCCACAATTTGATCAGCTAAACCACCCTTATTACCACCACCACTCATATTAGCAGAAGATGAACTTGAAACAGCACCTAAACCGTCAATATGCATGATTTTAATACCATCGATATTTTCAATCGGTTTTACACTCTCACGAATAATTTGTGGTAACTGCCGGACAATTTCCATTTTGACTTGCATATCAATTTGGCTTTGCCCAAGAATATTGGCAGCTTCATTTAAAGTACGTTTCCCAATCGCCTCCACTTGATAACGAACTTCCGCGGCTTTTGCTGCTAAGCGCTCTACTTCTGCATTTGCTTCCGCAATAATAGTTTGGCGCTGAGCTTCTTTTTGCGCACTAATTACTTCGATGAGTTTTTTACGCTCTGCTTCGGCTTTTTCACGCGCGGTAGCGATTTCCTCAGTTAAGCGTGCCGCTTCAGCTTTCATTTTGTCGGTCGCCATCCAAGCCTCAGAAATACCCTTTTCAAATTCAGCACGCGCAACTTCCATATCACGCCGCGCCATTTCAATGGCCGTTTCTTTAGCAATGCGAATTTCTTCTAATTCACGCTCTACTCGAAGTTTATTTTCCTCAATATCCTTGGCAGTTTGCGCTTGTAAATCGGCTAAATACTTTTCTTGTTGTTTCTGTGCTTCTACTTCTTGTTGTTGAATATGCAAACGCCGCTGCTCAGCCTCTTTATTTTTCTCTTGGATTTTAATTTTATTTTCTTGCTCAATGTCATTCCGGCGCTTGCGACTTTCTTCGGTAATTTCATCCAGCTTAATTAAACCGCGCGCATCGAATGCATTGTTTTCATCTAAATACTCTCGTGCTGTTTGATCTAAGCGCATTAAAGAAACTGAAACTAACTCCAATCCATTCTTTTGGAACTCAGTATTTAAGTTATTTTCTACATTACTTTCAAAATCCGCGCGTTTTACATGTAATTCATCCAAAGACATGCTAGAAGCAACCGAACGCAGCGCTGCAACGCATTGTGCCTCAACGATTTCTTTCATACGTTCTTGATTTAAGGTGCGATCACCTAAAGTACGTGCCGCAGTAGAAATGGCTGCATGATTTTGTGCAACCCGCAAGAAGAACTCTGCTACCACATCAACCCGCAAAGAATCATGGGTAATCAAGGCATCATGGTTAGAACGCTCCACCTCCACCCGCATGGTTTGCATATTAATCGTCATCATGTCATGCAAGACTGGAAATACCAGCGCACCACTATTCATCACCACATGTTCACCACCAAACCCCGTACGCACAAAAGCACGATCCTTAGTAGAGCGTCGATAAAAAGTGGAGAATAAAGCGATTACGATCAACACGACGGCTAACGCAACCACTCCAGCGTATACGATGGAGTTATTTAAGGAATCCATACTTGTCCAGCCTAGGCAAAGGTAAGTGAAATCCAGTATAAACCCTTCCGAATCGACATGCGCTATTTAGACAATAATTCCCCCTTAGCCCACTGAGCCTCGTATGGATAATGCCCTTCTTAATCGCAGTTTTGAGTTTTTACTCCTGCCCCCTGGCCAATTTCTAGTGTTAGCCTTAATCGCTCTGCTCTGGAGAAAACGCAAAATGCTCGTTTGTAGTCTATTCGCTTTTGCTGCTTTGCAAATTCTTATCCTAAGCTTGCCGATCACTGCTAGCTGGCTACTCGGCGAACTAGAAAAACAATACCCACCGCGCTTCGAACTATGGAAACAAGAACCCTTACCTCAAGCTATTGTCGTGTTAGGCTCAGGACGGAATTTAAACGTTCCAGAATACGCTGGTGGAGAAAGCACTTCCTTAGCGGGCATTGAACGCTTACGTTATGCTGCACATTTACCTCGTGCCACAGGCTTACCGATTCTAGTCACGGGTGGCAGTCCTTTACCGGATGCGCGTAGTGAAGCGGAACTGATGCGCGATGTCTTACAAGATGAGTTTCGCGTCCCTGTAAAATGGCTAGAAACCGAAAGTCACACGACTTGGCAAAACGCACAGTTTACTGATGAAATGCTTTCAAAAGCCGGTATTCACTCAGCTTGGTTAGTCACCCAAGCTTGGCATATGCCACGCAGTTTATATTCCTTTCGGAAGCGCAAACTACAGTATCTTCCTGCCTCGGTGTCTTATAGCGGTGCGATTCAATGGACGGATTACCCTATGAAATTTGTGCCACAGGCAACTGCCTTGGTACGCAGCTCTATTGCCCTGCACGAATGGATCGGCTTGCTGTGGTATTCGTTACGCGACAAGCTGCAATAACTAAGGTTGCGGACGCTGTTTATAGAATGTCAAAGGAATCGAAGTAGCCACTGTACTG
The DNA here is from genome assembly GCF_937876535.1 of uncultured Thiothrix sp. Classification (GTDB taxonomy): domain Bacteria; phylum Pseudomonadota; class Gammaproteobacteria; order Thiotrichales; family Thiotrichaceae; genus Thiolinea. The sequence goes on along the minus strand of NZ_CALFHZ010000006.1, from coordinate 132,076 downwards.
GGTGGTGCTTGCTTCAAAATATGCTTTTTCATCTTGCCCATTACATGCATTTCACAAGGGCGACATTCGAATTTCAGGGTGTAAGTTTCGTCGCCATTTTTGAGAATCAAAGGATCAGCGCGCACCTGCCCCATCACCCCTTGCACACCTTTGGCTTGTTTCGGGCAGAGATTATAAGAGAAACGCAGGCAATGTTTGGTGATCATTAAACTCACCTCACCTTCCTCTTCGTGCGCTTCATAGGCTGGCTCAATCACCTCCACGCCGTGCTTACGATAAAACTGCCAAGCCAGCGAGTTATAAACATTAGCGAGATAAGACAGTGAGGTTTCAGGATAGCGTGGCGCTGGTTGCATAGGCGCTTTACGGGGCGGCCGCTGCCAAACCGCTAAGCGTGCTTGCTCTAAAGCTGCCACCGCATCGCGGCGCAATTGATTCAAACTAGACGCAGGCACAAACCACGGTTGGCTCAAGTTAAGCTGAATATCTTGTGCAGTGAAAATCGTATTACCCAATTTGCCTACATTATCGCGCAAACTTGCCCACGCTTTATCCGCTTGGCGAGCTGGTTCTAAAGCCAAATCAAGCGGCACTGTCGCACTAATCATATCCGCATCGGTAAGACTCAAACTCAAGCCAGTCGGTGTTTCATTTAAGCTGATCCACACAGGAATTAAGCGTTCTGCCGATTTTTTTAACAGCGCCAATTCCCACGCATGATCACGATTACGCGACACTTCAGTGCCAAGTTTTAAGCCCACCAAGCTACTCGGATCATTCGGCACAATACGCCAGATCGTTTCACCCTCTTTAGTTTTGCCGCGCTGTTCCACGGTGTTCGCTTGCAAGCCGACCACTTCGCGCTTACGCATGAAGCTCAGGCCATCACCATTTGCCATCATTTCCGGAGTAGCTAGCTCCAGCCAATCTTTACTGACTTGATGGACAGTACCTAAACGCAAGCCGACAAACTTGGGTGAGTCAAATGCTCCAATGTCTGGTTTGCGGGCTGTGGCAAAATAATCGGTACTGCCACGATGAAAGGTTTTGTCGGGATTTGGTTTGAAGAAGATCTCGCTAGAACCAGAACTTGCACGCGCCCATTCAGGCCGCCGTTCCAAAATTTGATCTAATAATTGGCGGTAATGCGCAGTAATATTTTTTACATAGGACACATCTTTATAGCGCCCCTCAATCTTCAGCGAACGCACACCCGCATCGAGTAAAGCCTCCAAATTCGCTGACTGATTATTGTCCTTCATCGACAACAAATGCTTATCGAAAGCAATCACCGCCCCATTTTGCTCGGTGAGGGTATAAGGCAAACGGCAAGCCTGCGAACAATCGCCACGATTCGCACTGCGCCCTGTTTCTGCGTGACTGATATAACATTGCCCTGAAAACGCAACACATAAAGCACCATGAATAAAATACTCAATGGTCGCGCCCTCACCCACCGTTTGAGCAATCTCGCGAATCTGTGGCAAGCTTAACTCACGCGCTAGCACAATCTGCGAAAATCCAGCATCGGCTAAAAACTTGGCTTTGGCAGCAGAACGAATATCGCATTGGGTAGAGGCATGCAATTGAATCGGCGGAATGTCCATCTCCAATAGCGCCATATCCTGCACAATCAATGCATCCACACCCACATTATATAAATCGGTGACTAAACGCCGTGCTGGCTCTAACTCGGCCTCATGCAAAATCGTGTTTAAAGTCACGAAAATGCGTGCATGAAAACGATGCGCAAACTGCACCAATTCAGCAATTTCCGCCACAGTATTACTCGCATTATGCCGCGCACCAAAATCGGGGCCACCGATATAGACCGCATCCGCACCATGCAAAATGGCTTCGCGGCCAATCTCAGCGGTTTTGGCAGGAGAAAGAAGTTCGATTTGGTGGGGTTGCAGACTCATGATGCTTGGCTAAGGAGTTTTAGAATAGAAAATTATAACATTAATATCAGCTACTGCTGCACACTAAAAGAATTGCCTTGTAGACCAACGACCACAGTCAATGGCTTAGGAATCTGCTTTACTAGCTGTTTAATAGTATTCAGATCCCTCACTCCCGGAACAAAAACACAATCAGCACCCGCCTCACAATAGCGCTGTGCACGTTTTAGAGCTTCGGCGAAAGGCTGAGGGTGTTCGACGAGATAACAATCGGTACGCGCAGTTAACACAATGAGCCTTATTGAACTGATTTTGCATAAAGAGCTGCCTGTAAATAAGTCTTATGAGAAAGATTGGCGTAAGGACACATTTAGGGATAAAGTTGCAGCCAACTCCTCATTCTATTTTGCTCTCAAGATATTGATTAGAGCGTAATTCTTTATCAGATTTCAAAGGTATTCATAATCATGAGCTTTGCTAAATTGCTCTTGCGACTAATGTTTTGGACATTAGCAGGAAGCCTCATTGCAACACCGCTACTAGCTGCTGAACCACTTAATTTTAAACAAGTTAATTTTGCGGGCGAACTCTATCAAGCCCAACAAGCCGAGTTAGTTGCAACGCCTTTAAACGCCAGCAAAACAGCTGACCTTCAACTAGAACAGTTTCAAATTTTCACCCCCGATGCCAAGATCACTATCAAAGGTAGTTCTGGAACCCAGAATCTGCCTCTACCACAGACTCATTATTTTCAGGGTAAGGTTGCTGAGCAAGCTAATTCCTCTGCTTTTATGGCCATTGATGCAGATGGTAAGACTCGCTCGATTGTGCAACTAGAAGGGCAAATCTATGTGAGCGGGCATTCCAAAGAACAAGCTGAAGATTTCAATACCCGTGCTTTGATTCCAGAGCAAGACTTCAAACACAAGGATTTTAGCTGTGGTGTAGATGGAAGCAATCAATTTAAACCACCTTTACCTGCAGGGATTAAAGCTAAATTAAAGGCTCCACACCGTGCTCAACTGGGCAATGGCTTAAACTATACCGCTGAACTCATCATTGAAACAGATTATGAGTTTTATAGTTTATTCAACAATACGGCTGCTGCTGCACAATATATCACTGATTTAATGGCTTATGTCTCCAGCATTTATGAGGCCGAAATCAACACCACCCTACGTTTAAAAGAAATCGTGCTTTACACCAGCCCTGATGATCCTTGGGAGGCTTCAAGCACCAGTAGCGCTCTTTATGAACTGCAGTCGTATTACTTAACTAAACGAGTTAGTGTTGCACGTACCACGGTACACTTTTTGAGTGGTAAAAATAGTATGAATGGTGGCATTGCTTTTATTGCAAGTATTTGTACCGCCCCTTCTTACGCAGGCGCGAGCCAAGGCTCTTATGACTTTGGTGTTAGTGGGGGTATGAGTGGTAGCTTTACTCCCAATAGTCCTATGATTGTTTGGGATGCTTATGTGGTTGCGCATGAACTAGGGCATAATTTTGGCAGTTCCCATACACATGCCTATGATGTTGATCACGGTTATAACCTGCCTATTGATTGTTGCTATGCAACCGCTGGTGGTGTTTGCCAAAATTATCAACCAGCTATGAACTTGCCAGGCTTAGGCACATTAACTGGGGGTAGTACTGCTACTCATCCTGGTACTATTATGAGCTATTGCCATTTAGTCAGTGGTGGCTCACAAAATCTCTCAATGAGCTTTGGTACTAATCATCCTTATGGCGTCGATGCATTTCGAGTACCTGAGCAAATGCGCTCCACCGTTGAAACGTATGCAGCAGCCTACCCGCAATGTTTAGTACCTAATGTAACCGTCAGTCCAACTGTTTTCGGTTTTGCTTCTGTCAGCAAATGGCATGAGTCTTTTGTCGCAAATCAAGCTCTCCCACTCATTGGTGATTTCAATGGTGATCATCTGGATGATGTAGCCAGCTTCGCCCAATATACTAGCCATAAAGTGTTTGTAGCGCTGTCGACTGGTACTAAATTAGCAACTAAAACCTTATGGAAAACCCAATTTGCTTTGGCGAATGAAGAGGTTGCGGTTGGTGATTTTAACGGTGATGGCAAAACGGACTTGATGAGCCTAACGCATAATAATTTACGCCAAGTTTATGTAGCTCCTTCTAATGGCAACAGTTTTGACAATCCTCGTTTATGGTTTAGCCTGAAAAGTGCCCAAGATGGCCTACCCGTAATAGGTGACTTTAATGGTGATGGCAAAGATGACTTAGCCACACTTAAACGTGGTAAGGGGTTAATCTTAGTTAGCTTATCGAACGGTAGCTTATTTGGCTCTCAAACGCAGTGGAGTGATGCATTACCTTTAAATGTGCAGCAAATCGTAGTCGGTGATTTCAATGGGGATAAGCAAACTGATTTAGGTTTTAGCTTTAGCAATGGGGAAGTAAAAGTCAGCCTCTCTACTGGCACTAGCTTCACTCCTGCAACCGTTTGGCATACCAGTCTAGCGACTGGAGCTAGCCAATTAGTAGCTGGTGATTTTAATGCTGATGGCAAAGATGATATGGCTAGTTACCTACCCACTGAGTCTGGTGGAATTTACCTAGCTTTGGCTGAAGATGGTAAATTCGGTATCAATCAAAAAGCGCATAACTGGTTTGCACCCTATGATCAAGTGATCAAGGTTGGGCGATTTACCCATGATAGTGCCAGCGATGTAATTAGCTTTACACGTGGCTCGACGGCGGATGTTTGGTTAGCTACTGATTTAAAGCAGTAGCTTAGTTTAAAAGCGGCGACTACTGATGAGTTGCCGCTGTAGTTTATTCCCTTACTTCGGCTGATACTCCAAACTAAGCATCCCATTTACACCGGGCTGGTTATAACCTTTCCGCAGCTCGTAATCTTTATCTAAGACATTAGCTAGTTTCGCACTAACTGCTAAATCACGATTAATCGCATATTTCGCCCGCAAATCTAAAGTGCCAAAACCAGCTAAAGGTTGGAGGTTAGAAGTATCATTATAACGACGACCTTCAGCATGGATAGCAGCCCCCACGGAGACACGCCCTAATTGGCGCTCTGCATCTAGATTAAAAATTTGCTTAGGGCGGTTGATCAATAAATCCCCCGCTTGCTCGCCACTGGCTACTTCTGGTTTTTGGAAAGTGGCATTACCTGAAATTTGCCATTCCCCTAAACGCTGAGCAGCAGACAGTTCTAAACCGGTAATTTTAGCACTGGCCACATTCATCGGTTTCCAAATACCTCCACCGGTATCCCGCCATTGAATCAGGTCGTCGATCTTATTTTGGAAAGCAGAAATTGCCCACTCACCACTAGCTAAACGTCCTGCTACACCCAATTCTAGGTTTTTGCTATTTTCTGGCTTTAAGTCGGCGTTGCCACTGAAGGGATAATAAAGATCATTAAACGTCGGTGCTTTAAAAGCGCTGCCATAAGAGGCCGTTGCACGCAAGCCTTCAGAAAACTCATGCGCAACAGCAACTCCACCAGTAGCCTTTTTGCCAAATTGCTCGTTGTCATCTTGACGGGCAGAAATATCGAATTTATTGTCACCCGCTGTTAGTTGGTAGCTTGCAAATAAGCCAGTGTTTTTGCGCGAGGTCACAGCATAATCAGTCGTACCACTGACCTTATCTTTAACCTGATCTAAGCCCGCTGTCACATTGCCTGCAGCACCTAATTGCATATCAGTTTGCAAGGTAGCGCTCGTGCGTTTGGTTTGGAAACGCTCTTGGAAGACGCTATCTTTGTAACTATCCTGTTTATCGACTGAGTTCCCCAGTTGCGCTGTTATGGTAGTGCTTGCGCCTACAGGTGCACTAAACTTTCCCTGTGTGACTTGCTGTTTAAAGTGATTTTCGTTTTGATATTCACCATCAAACTCACTTTTCCCTTGAGCTTGCATCACACCGGCCTCAGCAGTCATGCCATTTTCAAAGCGATTACCTGCCCGCAGAGAAAAGCTATTATTCCTATAGCCGTCTTTATCCGATTCATACACTTTGCCAGTCGAGAAATCGGGTAAATACACTGTATAGAAATCTTGGGAATTAATTCCATCAGTACGCTCGGTTGCTGCATTCAGATTAAACCAAGTACCTTCACCAGAACCACCACTAATCCCAGCATTCGCTTTAGCAGTATTGAAACTGCCATAAGAGATCGAAGCATTTGGTTGAATACCTTTAGTTCCACTGCCTTTGCGCGTGAATATTTGAATCACACCCCCAATCGCCTCCGAGCCATACAAACTAGAACGAGGTCCCCGCACGATTTCAATGCGCTCTACTTGAGCTAAAGGAAATAACTCTAGTGGCGTAGTACCTAAAGTTGCAGAGCCTACTTTCACACCATCGATAAGTACTAAGACATGGCTATCATTAGTGCCGCGTAAATGGACTGAGGTTTGTTTACCCATATAGCCGCTGCTAGTCAGCGATAAGCCGGGAGTTGTTTCTATGACTTCAGCAATGCTACTGGCTTGGGTTTGTTCAATTTCTTTACGGGTAATGACCGTAACGGGTGCCAAAGTCTCATCAGCAGTTTGTGCTTTCCTACCCGCAGTGATGATAATTTCAATGTCATTATTGGCTGGCTCAGCCCAGACCAATGCAGGAAAAGAAACTGCGCTTAGGCTCACACTGCCTAATACAGTCAGAATAGAGGTTTTCATGGTATGAATTCCTACTTGCCGCGCCCACCGCGCAGCTGGTTGGGAAACATGACATGCAAGTTGCAGTCACAATAAACTAGGCCGGTATCCGGGCTTGTAAGTGACTGTATGTCGATTGCTGCACCTTCCCATGCGCGAGCACAGTGGCTATAGCAGCAAACTTACTGACCGTTGCGGGGGCAGCGCTGGCTTATACCAGCTTCCCGTTTAACACTTCGAAAAATGCACCTAGACGCGCTGGACGTTACGTGATTGCTGGAGAGCTGTCAAACCACGCTAGGCTGAATCTTTATACTTCTACGGTAAATACTGTTTACGAGCGACTGCTCTGCTTAAGATTTTATATCTAGCTAATTCACCGTTCCGCAAAACGACTAGTTCGGTCTCATAAATAACTATATCCGCCCAACTGAACCAAAGACCAGCATCACTCGTGAATACCAATTCATTTGCAGCATTGCTATGCAGGCTTAAAGTCGGGGCACACAGAGAGCCACCTTTTTCACCGAGAGTAGCACTGACTATTGATCCAGAAAAATATAGGTGCTCGTAGATAGTTGAACTCACTAATTCAATGGTTAAACCCGACAATTGATCTAGGATCATGAAGCCATCCGCTAAGCGTGCTAAGTTAGGTACTTGTTAAATTGAACCGAGCAGCTTGCTTTCGGTCAAATTCATTAGTTCAGAACGATTAAAAATACAGGATATCTCGCATGGTTACACAAGCACGTGTTTTAGTCATGGCTGGTCTACTCAGTGTTATCAGTTTACAGGCTGAAGCCGCTGTGACTGCTTATCAAGCAAGCTACAGCGTTGCTAATTCAGGTTTAACCGTTGGTGATACCAACGTAAGTTTGAGCTATAGCAATAATGGCTACACCTTTCAAAAACAAACCAAAGCGAATGGCATGGCTGCCTTGTTAAGTGGCGATACTCTGACTGAGCGTAGTATCGGTAGTAAGCAGGGAGATCAACTGCAAACCCAGCAATACCTGTATCAACATAAAAGCCGCCGTAAAGCGAAAACAGATCAATATACTTTTACCAATCCTACCCAAGTAAAAGGCAATTTAGACAATACGGCTTATACACTCAAAGTACCGGCTGGAACAATTGACCCGCTATTAATTGAATTACGTTTAATTGAAGATATTGCCGCCAACCGACCCTTGAAATACAGCATTACTGAGCGCGGCAAACTCAAAACCTATCAGTTCCAACGCTTAGGCAAAGAAACCATTACCACTTCATTAGGCAAATATACTTGTGAAAAGGTACAAATGACTCGAGATAATGGTGAACGTCAAACTACCTTGTGGCTAGCCTCTGAACTAGGTTATGTCGCTGCGAAAATTCAGCATAATGAAAAAGGTAATATTACTGAAGCAGAGATTACTAAATTTAAAGCAACTCAATAATTCCGTCATGATTTAGAGGAGTTTAATGGATTCTGGTGCTACCTTAAACTAACCGTTGATAAGGCATTAATATGATTCAGTGAGGTAAATTGGCTGCCATTCTTCCTGACTCTAAGCCACCAACAGGGACTGTTTCTATTCTGATAATCTAGAGCCGTCTACTAAAATTAATCCCTAAAAGGATTTCCTTGGTTGTGCCAAATCCTGAAAATAGTAACAGTCACCATCACTATGCGATTAACAAACTAAATACGAATTTAATATTTAAAAACCATACGAAAGCCCCACAGCCGTTGTTTTAACTTTATCGCCCACCAGATGCTCACGATTTTTATTAATACTGTATTCGAAACTCAGAACGGTTTTCTTAGCCAAATGATAATCTACACCTACTGCTGACAAAGTTTCTTTTTGCCCACCATTCTTAGACTTATTTTCACCATATTGGGCTTTGAAGAAAGAATCACCAGCCTGCACGCCACCACTAACTACAAAAGCATCATGCCCACCACCTATTTCAGGGCGAGCCTGCTCAAAAGTCGCGCCAATCTTATGGCCTTCAAAGAAAGTATAAGCGCCGGTTAAACGCGACATTTTCAAGCTGTCTTTGCCTTGCATGGTGGCAAAGGCTGCATAAATACCGTCTTGCGAATAATTGACTACCGCATCAGTAGCGGTAATTTGCCTGTCGCTTGGGCTGAATTTTTTGTCCTTAGTTAGCTCAAGAGCAAAGCCTAATGAACCGAATTTGTTAATATAAGCAAAGCTTTGATTATAGGTGAATTCAGATTTTAGAATGGCATTGTAGTCAGCAAATTGATCGCTAAATAAGTCAACGGGTGCAGAGGAAACTTTAGTCGCCCCGAACTGACGACCCAAACGAATCTCGCCTAACTGCCCACGTAAACCGACCCAAGCCTGACGTGTATCTGTTTTAACTTTATCTGCGTCATCTAGCTTTACGCCTGCCTCTAAAATATAAGTTCCTTCAATCCCTGCGGAGAGTGGGGTAAAACCTTTTACACCTAAACGAGAACCCGTCATTCGGACTTTATCTACACTTTTACCGTTGTCTTTCAGCAATCCGTAATTAGCATTTAAAGTACCAAAAATAGTGGTGTCCGCCCCACTGATTAAAGGAGTAGTCAAGCCAGTCATGGCTAATAAGAACTTAATCCGCTTCATTATCGACTCCGTGCTTGTACTTATTTAATCTTATCTGCCTTTCTGGGTCACAATGGCTACCCCCACATTGAGGCCTAAATTTAGTGAGTCTAATACAAAAAAAGCCACAAATGCGGTAACACTTGTGGCTTTTCGGATAAGCTTGGAGAAAAGATTAACGTTTGGAGAACTGAGTCGCGCGACGTGCTTTGTGCAAACCGACTTTCTTCCGTTCAACTTTACGTGCATCCCGAGTCAGGAAGCCATCTTTCTTCAATGAGCCACGCAAACCTTCGTCATATTGCAGTAAGGCACGAGCAATACCTAAACGAATCGCACCCGCTTGACCTGTGGTACCACCACCAGTCACAGTGACATCACAATCCACTTTGTCAGTTAAGCTGATGCTGTTCAGCGGTTGACGAATCACCATGCGCGCAGTTTCGCGTGCAAAGTATTGATCAATTGGTTGATTGTTGACAGTGATATTGCCACTGCCAGTGCGCAAGAAAACACGAGCAGAAGAAGATTTGCGGCGACCAGTGCCGTAATATTGAGTTGCAGCCATCGAATATTACTCCTTGCCCTTGATGTCCAGCACTAATGGCTGTTGTGCATGATGATTATGCTCTGCACCAGCATAAACTTTCAGTTTACGGTACATAGCACGACCTAATGGGTTCTTAGGTAACATACCTTTAATCGCAAGCTCTACCACACGGCCAGGCGCACGTTGTTGTAATTTCTCAAACGAAAAGGATTTCATATTACCGATATAGCCGGTGTGTTTATGATACATCTTGTCTTGAGCTTTGTTACCGCTCACTGCGACTTTATCCGCATTGATGACAATAATGTAATCCCCTGTATCAACGTGAGGGGTATATTCCGGCTTGTGTTTTCCACGCAAACGCCGGGCTACTTCTGTGGCCAAACGGCCTAACGCCTTACCTTCGGCATCCACGACGTACCAATCGCGTTTTACCTCAGCCGGCTTTGCACTGAATGTTCTCATTCCAAACTCCAAAGAGTATGTAGTAATTATCTGAAAAAATAGACCGCGCATTGTATGGCAAGAAAGGCGCGGAGACAAGGAGTTATCGCGTAAGCAGACAAAAAAAAACGCGACCCTAAAAGCCGCGCAATTACCACCAAAGGAGGATGTATGAAACCTAAGGTTGCCATGCAATATATAGAATATTATAATAAACTAATATTAATAAATACAAGATGGTTACTCTCTCTTTGGCTAGCTGTACCCATCTAGAGATAGGTACAGCCACTAGAATCCTTAAGAAAGAGCACTAATCGGCTTGGATCTTAAGCTTTGCACACTAGGTTTTAATAAACTGCTAGGCACGGATAGCTTCTTAGGTGCCAAAGCCCTATTCAGTTCTCCATATAACCAACTTTGCTCCCAGCTATTAGGCTCTGCGAACCAATAGGCTTTTTGCAAACTAATCCTTTGACACCACTGCGCAGGCAAATACTGATACAACTTCCCTACCCTAAAGCCAATCAGCTTCACTAAGGTTTGTAGAGCCGCTAGCCAAAGCAAACGCTTACGACGCTCACTTAGATAACTAATCAACGAGCGCACATACACCCAAGCTTCTTTATCGGGCTTCCCAATCCCACGTAATAGGGTTGCTTCACTAGCATGGAAGACCCCAATATCAAAATAGCGCCGGAAAATTTGTAGTAGCGAATACTGGTGTGAATGGCGCACTGAGCTTTCTGCAGAATAGACTACTTTCCAACCCGCTAATAATAAACGTGCTGACACATAGCTATCTTCACTGACAATAATATGTTCTGGAAAACCGCCAATACTACGCAACGCACTAGCGCGGTAAGCGGCATACACATCCGAAGAAAAAGCCGCACGGAAGCCTAACTCATCCAAATCCGCTTTACTCCGTACTGCTGAAGCTTCTGGATAGGTATAACTACGGGCATGCTTCTCAATCAAGGATGCATATGGGTGTGGAATATGCCGGCCATAAGCCATCCCTACCTTCGCATCGACCAATTGAGCTAATAGCAACTCCAAAGAATCAGGCTCATCTAAAATCGCATCTTGGGTTAGAAAGATTAAATACTCAGCCCCATGACATAACTCAGCAGCCAATTGCCGCGTACCACCATGATTAAAGGTGTCGGCAGCAATCGAGTAAACCTCTAAACCGGCGGCTAAAGCTTGCTGAGCAGTTTGATCGGTCGACGAAGAGTCAACGACTAGATAACGACCCGCTTGAACGGTTTGTTGCTGAATCCCCTTAATCCATTCACTCCACAACGCACCCGCATTACGCGTTAATACAATGACTGCCACATCAGGACGGCTTATTTTTTTTATCATCTTGTCAAATCCTGCTTAACCTTAAGCGAACAATAGCAAAGCTAAGTTCGCCAAAATCCCCTGTTTAAATAAGCGGTGCTGCACAATCTGCCGCCGCCGTTCCCATCCTTTTAAATATTGCAAACCTGCTAAAGCAGCAACTAACCGATAGTCTGCTCGCGATAACTCATCACCATGTCGCTCTAAGAAAGCCTCAGCTTGCCGACTCCATGCATTCACCCGTAATGTAATTTCGCTTGAAGGTAGTGCTTGTAAATCAGCCCCAATCTGATTATTTCCGTGTTGCCGATAAAACAGCAAAGGCTGTGGCAAAGCGTAAATCCGCCCAAACCAAGCGCACACTAAAGCCAACCAGCGATCGTGTTGAATGGCCTGATCTGGCACTGGAAAGGCCAAATCAGCAGCAGCTCGATTAAAAATACTCGCACAGCCCGAGACGACATTCGTCAGCAAATAAGCTTGTTTAGACTGGTCTTGATCAAATGCATGCATATCCCAAAAGGAGCTTGCGATTAGCGCACGTTGCTCATTTACTACCGCTAAATCAGTATGCACTACTATCGGTTTAACGATACTCAGTTCAGTCTCTAAAGCTTGCAAAGCTGCCAACGAAAACTCAATCTTTTCTGGAAACCAAATATCATCTTGATCACAAAACATTAAATAAGGGGCAGTACTCTGCTCCACTAGGCGGCTAAAGCTTTGGGTGCTACCCAGATGCTCTCCATCAACAATAAACTTACCCAAGTGGTAAGGGTATTCACGCTGCCATTCGAGAATAATTTTATTTGTCTGATCTTGCGAGCCATCATCACGGACTAATAACTCCCAATCTGCAAAACTTTGCCGATTTAAGGAGGCTAATAACTCAGCTAGCCAAGCCTCACCATTCCAAGTCGACAGTAAGATTTGCACTTGAGCCATGATTTAACCTTTACCCAGCCAAACGCGCCACCAACGAAGTGTGCCGCGATTCAAGAGCTGCTGTTTAAGCTTTAAAGCTTGCCAAGCTAGCAAAGCACCAAAACCCGGACTAAAACACCGCCCCCGCCCTGAAGAAAAGCGAAAGGCTTGGGCATAAATAAATAAACGGTGCGGACTCACGATTAAATTCTTAGCTAACTGTGCTGATTTCATTTAGCCGCCCCTATTTCCGCACGCTATGCAAATAAGCCATCCGAAACGCAAAATTTGGTGCGCTGGTGGGAATACTATCTAATAAAGCATAACGCCAAGCAGACTGCTGAACACGTTGCCATAAATGCCGAGGATGCAAAAAATCCTGCCAACGGAGCGCTTTCCGCCCTAACTCCAGCACATGATCATGCCCAAAGTCTTCAGTATGTACTAAGCGGGTTAAATACTGCGTTTCTTCACGACTCGGATAAACGACTGCACGCTCTAACAAGCCATAGACATAGGGGAGTAAATCACTGCTTTTGTAATCCGTTAAGCGCTGCACCGCTTGAAAATGCTCCCAATGCAGCAGCACTCCCTCTTGAATAGCAGCTACCATCCGATTACAAGCAACCTCGGCTAAACGATCTGCTGCCTGAGGTGACTTCAGAACTGGCTCAATTCCATTAGCGGTTTCTTGATAAGCAATCGTGGTCGCTTCTAAAGCCCGCGCGCCTTGCTCAAAAATCTCTTCAAATTCAGCCGGAATGCGCTCACAGGCATTGTCTCGACGAGAATCGTGAATAATGCCTTCGCAATAATTTTGCTTACCAAAATCGTTGTACATCTTCGGCACGAAAGCAAAGTAATAGCCATTCACGACCGGAAAATCAGCACGATGCCCAAAGGCCTGCTTAAGAAATTTTTGGACGGTTCCATTCCAGCCAATATCGACGAGAGCTAACTGTTGATACTGAAAAAACCCCTCTTGCTCTAAATACTTTTCTAGCAGCTCACGATGCCGAGCACCAACTGGGCGAATACAAGCTTGCACTTCAGGATCGGCTAAGAAAGCTAGCAGCCGTGGATCTTGCCAATCCTGAATAGGTTCAGCGAAGTCCTTAAAGCCATGCCGTTTTGCTAAAGGTTGTAAGTCATCCTCTGGCAAGCCATAGACTTTACAGACGGAACGCAAACCTTGCTGCTTTGGATTATAAAAGGCAACTTGAGCTTGCTCGCGTGTTAGGCCATTAGCGGTTGAGGCAGCAGTTATCACCCGCCGCGAGAGATAAAGATACGCATCTTGAGGTTTAGGTTCAGCTAAATGCTGATACATCTGTTGAAACAGATAACCATCACGCGCTACGAAAAATACCTTCTCAACTGGCTTGCGTTGCAAGCGTTCTTGTAGACCTAACATGAAAGTACTAAAAGCAGCCCCTAAGACATCGCGCCCATAGCGAAAATAAAAATCATCGCGCTCAACCGTTAAAGCTTGTAAGCGATTTTGTAGAACCGAAAAGAAATAACGCCCTGACCAAATACTCGCGCGCGTTGCCATACGTACCGCTAAAACCTGCTGATCAATTCGTTTAAGCTCAGCTTTTTCGTAGAACCACACACCTTGTAGACCTTGCGCACAAGCGGCTTGAAAATCAGAACTTGGATTATCGCCTATATGCACCCAAGTGGATTTTTCTAAGTTTTGCTCACTCGCAACCCGCTCATATAAGCTACCAGAGTATTTACATTGCAAACGGTCAGCTGATACATAAACTGCATCAAAGTAGCTGGCTAACCCAAATTTAGTTAGCAGTTCGTGCAGATATGAACCATCTAAATACATATCTGAGATGGCTAAAATGCGTGTATTAGTACGCTTGAGCCATTGCAAGAAAGGTATAACTTCAGGGTTTACATACAAAGCTAAGCTTTCTAACTCCAGCTCTGTGCGGATAATAAAATCAACTAATTCAGGGTTGGGTGCACCTAATAATTGCTCAAGCCAGGCTGGTACTAACTCACTAAAGCGACATTCATAGTCTAGACCTTGTGCCGCTGCTTGCTGACGCAATTTTTGTTCAGTGGTTTGACGCGCTGTCCAAATCGCTTCTGCTTTAAAGGCATTATCTAAGCGTTTGGCTAGTTTACGACATACCGAGCGTTGGACTTGTTCAGGCGTATCAATACGTGCCAATAGGGTGTCAAAAATATCCAAAGAGACTGTTTGCACTTGCCAAGCTTGTAGTTGAGGCTGCAACCAAGCTTGTACTGCTGGCCAATCACGCAAAATCAGCTTCTTACTCACTTGCTTACGCATGGCGCACACTCCGCTTTTCGGGAATTAAGCGCTTTAACCAGCGTAAAGGATTGAGTACAGCATTGCCCAAACGAAAGGCGCGGCTGTTTACCAGCTCCGTTTGTTGTTGACGGAGATTAACCAGAGCTGCATCCCGCTCACTAATCCACTGCTCGCGATCTTTAAGCCATTGCTGCTGGCTTTGAATTAGCTGATCACGCTCGCTAATCCATTGATCACGCTCTTTCACCCAAATGACATGCTTAGCTAACACTTGTTGGAGGCGTTGAATCTGTTGATCGCGCTCTGCTAACCACTGATCTCGATCTTTAAGCCATTGTTGCTGGTAACTAATGAGCTGATCACGTTCAGCAATCCATTGATTACGTTCATGTATCCAGCGATCACGATCATTTACAAGGCGCATTAAAGTTGCTTCACGCGCAACTAAGCGATGATGGAGCGTGCTTAACCATTCCTCGCGGGTATAACGATAGAGATCACGTAGTTGAATCTGTAAACCAGCCAAACTGTTGGTGGTCAACTGCCCAGACAGCGCCGTTAGATTATTGAGGAGCATTTGCATATTCTCCTCAATTGCTGCTAAAGGCTTTTCGCGAATGGTATTATTGGTATGCAAGCGATAATGCAGCAGCGACTCATTCCATAGGCAATGGAGTTTGAACCCAGCCCGATACAAGCGCAGTACATATTCATAATCATGCACATAACGTAAATCGGCGAAACCACCTTGCGCCAAGAAACAATCGCGGCGGAAAAAGAAATTCGAGGTGGTAATGCAGAAATTACCACGCAGCAAAGTACGCAAGCAATCTTGATGCTTTTGATAGTCCGCCACTAAGCCTTGATACCAGGCCCACCAATCAGGCTCGCTTTCGGTTTTAGCGACTGAGTTTGAATCCCATAAGTCGACGCCTGTCACTAAAAAATCACAATGTTGCTGCTCAGCAAGCTTATAGAGGCGTTCTAAGCGTTGTGGATACCAAGCATCATCTGAATTGAGAATAGCAATGTATTTACCTTGTGCGAGGGATAAACCCTCATTCAAGGTCGCAGGAGCACCTTGATTTTGCGTATGTTGAATACAACGGATCGCTAAATGGGGGTGCTGATTAGACCAAGTATTAATTAGCTTCCAGCTTTGATCGCGGGAAGCATCATCAATAATAATTAATTCCCAAGCGGTGAAGCTTTGTGCCGCTACCGAATCAAGCGCCTGTTCAAGCCAAGCGGCGTGATTGTAAGCTGGAATAATAATGCTAATGGCTGGTAGTTGACCACGCATGCGGCTTTCAACCTCGTTATTATTGTTATATTCGCGTTATCCGCTGATGGAGCGAGTTGCTCTAGTAGCCCATCCCTGCAGTGTATTTAGCTCTGGGTTAATCCCTCCTGAACTGGCATTCCTCGCACAAAACTGGCTAGTTTTCGCAGTAAACGCCAGCTGCGAGTGGCATAGACACGCGTCAATTCATCGCCTTTGTCTTGTAGCTGTGTTTTAAGCCAATTCACTTCAGCTTGCTGATCCTTGATTGCAGTCTCTAAACCTTTAATCACCTGCTCTTTTTGCTGCAAATTAGCGAAAATATGCCCCCATGTCTGCCAAGAAGCCGCCATCGGCTTGAGTTGGTGCTCCTTAAATAGATCAGGAGAAGCGGAATCATTTTCTGACTTTTGCTTAGGTAGACTAATCGAGATAATAAATTGATAAGCGACCGCATCGGGTTGGTGGAAATACTCTAAAGCCCGTGGAGTAGCCTCCACGCCCACTTGACGCAAATAACGCGCTATCACTGAATCGGGCAAATCGTGCCAAGTATAGTCCACCTCATTAATCACAAAACCACTGCGTTCAATTAAGGACTTTAAAGAGTTCAGCGTGAAAAATTTTAAATGTGTATCGTCGAGAATGCCCGCTTCTTCATAGCGAAAATCGCCCGTCAGTAGTTCTAAACGTACCGAGGTATGCGCAACATTCGGCACTGAAAGCAGGATCACGCTTTCATCCATCATAAAAGGCTTTAAGCGCTCTAATAGCTGCTGCGGATAACGTAAATGCTCTAAGACATCGACTAGGGTAATCACGTCGAATTTCTCAAATTGCAGCGCATCTAAACTATGTGGATCATCTAAATCTTCAGTAAAAACATAGTCACAATAGCGTTGTGCTTGCCACGCAGCTTGTGCATCTTTTTCTACCCCAAAAACATGAGCCTCACATTGCTCCTTCATTAAGCGCGACATTGCTCCGCTTGAGCAGCCTAGCTCTAGCACTTGAGCATAACGCGGAATGAGCTGAACAATTTTATTATGTGAATGATTGTTATCCAGATTAGCTGAGTTTGCTGGAGGATAAGCGGCAACTGTTTGATTCATTTATTGTCTCCGCAATAGAGGAAGTGCTTCCCACAGCCACCATTGCCCAGGTCGCGCCCTGATTCGCGACTCTAATTGCGTGGCCAGCAGGCTCATAAATTCCTCATCATTATAATTATGTGGATCTAGCAGTTGTGAAAATTCAGCAACTACTGCCCCGCTCCCACTATCATGCATATAAAATGGCGCGACTACTGCTTTCGTCTTTTTGGCAATTTTATAAATACCAGCAGGTACACTTATAGTACCGTTGAGAAAAGGAACTGTCACGCTCCCGCGTGGGGTTTCGTTATAAGAAACATCAAATAGTAAAGTAATCAAATGCTTACTGAGTTCTTTATATAAAGGCCTTAAATCTTCACCTTCGACTAAAAAAGGTCCAGCCAAAACCTTTTGCAAACGTTGTAATTTCCACAAACGATAGCGATATTCAGCGGGATGTAGGCCATATTGATTAGTCGTACCGCCATCCCGAGTAATCGTGCCAATTGTTGCTCCAGCCTGACGCATTGCCGGTCCTGCCATCCAAAAGCGGCCAAAATGCCCAGTACTTAATAAGACCTTTTGCCCTGAAGCTCGTGCAGCTTGTACCGCTTCAAAACCAGAAAGCTGAACAATTTCAGGTATCGGGGGCTGATCTAAAAACCAAGTATCCAAGGCTTCTTGCTCAACCATGCGGAAATAGTCGCGCACCCAAGTATCAATTTGCCCAGCACTCGCCTCGGTAAAGATTTGCTGCATCTGTGAGCGAATCAATTCCCGTGTCTGGGCATGCTTTTGGTAAAAGTAATTTGATTGCCAAGCCGCTAAGCGATAAGCAGTACGCCAAGGCAACCGTGCATACAGAGGAAAGGCTTGAGCATAGCGCCAAGAATGCTCGACTGAGCGGGTCAATAACATTAGCTAGCCTCTACTTCCCAGTGATGGGGCATCCAGCTCACGCCAATCCCTTGAGCTTGGGTGGCTTGTTGCACCCGAAAAGAACAACAGCGCTCACGAGCATCATAGATATGCAAGCCGCTGCTATCAATCAGCCAAACTTCTAAACAATATTCACCGGATAACAAGGGCAATTTTTCCAGTACTAAACGCGCTTTAATACTGCCATCGGCTTGGGCTTGTAGCGGCATACGATCATGCAGGGTACTAATACCATAGCATTGAATTGCATCATTGCGTCGAATCACAATCCCAATATGAATATCGGCAAGGGCACAACCAGCACTGTCTGCACTCACCTCCACGACAAAACGCTGCCAAGTATTAAAAATGGGCAATAAACCGGCTGGCTCTTGAGCACCACGCAGACACACTTCCAGTAAACTTGGAAAACCTGTGGTCAAAGCAGGTTTTGAATCATTATTAGGAACTACAGCCTGTGGCTGCTGCCGTGCTCTTACTGAATCTTGATAGGCATCGACTACTTTTTGTGATTCGCCTAACATTTTGATTTTGCCTTGCTCCAACCATAGAGCTTGCTGGCACAACTCACGTACTTGGTACAAATTATGTGAACAGAAGACCAAAGTCGCGCCTTGTTCCAAAGTGGTGCGCATATGATCTAAGGACTTTTTCTGAAAATACTGATCACCCACCGATAAAGCCTCATCCACAATCAGGATTTGAGGCTCGACCACCGCAGCAATGGCAAATACCAGACGCACTGTCATACCACTTGAATAGGTTTTTACTGGTTGGTGAATAAATTCGCCCAATTCAGCAAAAGCTAATACTTTAGGTAACTGTTGTTCGATAGCAGTACTATCCAAGCCACGCAAAGCCAAGCCTAAGCGCGCATTTTCTAAACCGCTATATTCACCATGTAAACCTGTACCCAACTCTAATAAAGCGGAGCGTCGCCCTTGTACCACACAAGCACCTGAACTAGGACTAAGATTACCGGCTAATAAGCGCAGTAGAGTACTTTTGCCAGCACCATTATCCCCAATAATGCCTAAAGATCCGCCTTGCTCTAGTTCGAAACTAATGTTTTGCAAAGCATGAAAGACTTCGTGGCGTGGCCGCCGTGAAAACCATTCGAATAAAGCATCACGCGGTTTTGTATAACGTCGATAATTGACTCCAGCCTGCTGCAAACGAATAGCCGTACTCATAACACATATCTCGCCCGGGGCATCAGGCTTTGAAAGAGTAAGTATGCGACTAGTAAAAAGGTGCTACTGACCAATAACAAAGCTGCTAAACGCTCAAGATCGAACTGCCCTTGTAACAAGGCTAAACGATAAGCTTCAACTAAATGCGCTAAGGGATTCCAGTGATACAGTGGACGCAAATCTTCTGGAATCAGCGCTAAGGGATACAAAATGGGGGAAATAAATAAAAAAACGGTTAAGAGCGCGGGGATTAACTGGCGCAAATCACGCAAAAAGACCCCAAGCACAGCAAAACCATACGCAGCTGCTAAAGAAAACAGCACTCGAACGAGTAAAAAGGGCAGATAGAATAATAAACCTAGTAACTGCAATTGCTGAGTAACACTCAAAGCTAACAGCAATACGCCTAGACTGACTAACTCCAAAGCCACCGAGATAGTAACAGGAATGATCGGTAGTACCCAGCTAGGTAGCGCTGTATTGAGTAGTAAATCGCGGCGCTCGGTAATCACTGTAGTAGAGCGCGTCAGTACCTCAGATAAGGCATTAAATGCTAATAAACCAGTAAACACATAGAAAGCAAAAGAGCTATTTGAAGCTTGTGCATTAAAGCGGACTTGTAAGACTTCGCTAAATACCAAAGTGTAAAGTCCCAACATGAAAAGTGGCTGCAGTAATAGCCATGCAAAACCTAAAACGGTGCCTTGATAACGCTCACTCAAATCACGCCGAAATAGTTGATAAATAAGAGTCCCATGACGCTTAAGCTCGGCCTGCCCCACTTTTTCGCCCTCAAGTTTAATAATTAGTTATTGATAAGCTGGCGCGATCTCCGCTTGGCTAAACGCAGTACGGAATTGATCTAATAACAGTTTGCGTTGCTCTTCTTTATAAGCATCAGTTAATTCGGTCAGAATCTTATCTTTTACTTCTGCATAAGTTTGCTGCATTGCTTCTTGCCGGCCGATGAACTGCAATAAATAAGCCTTACCTTCAAAAATTAAGACTTCACTTAAAGGCCGTTCCGTAGATAAAGCAGCTGCTGCCTCATAAAAAGCCTGCAATTTCTGTCCTTGATGAAACCAGAAACTATCACCTTCAGTGAGCTTTTTATCAGCAGCATCACTCTTGGCTAGCACAGCTGCTTTGAAATCTAGCTTACCTTCAGCTACCTGCTGCTTAATTCCTTCTAATTCTTGACGAACAGCTGTTTCATCACTACCGCTACCCAAATTTTTCTCTAAAACTCGCACTCGTAAGCGTAAAGGTAGTTGGTAATCTGTGGTTTTGCGAGCCTCATAAAGCTCCTTAGCCCGTGGCTCAAAATCAGGTGCTTTATCTAAAGATAATGCCTCTAATAATAAGTGCGATAGTTGACCTTTGCGAAACTCATCAACCTGCTTATCTAAGAGTGCAAGTTGCTCAGGTTTTAATACAGTACTAGCTTGTTTGGCTAATAAGCTTTCGCGAATAAATAATTCTTCCAATAAGGCTTGACGATGTTTGCTATCTAAATTTGTAGCACTCACGCCGCGAGCGGTCAGCGAATCTTCAACTGTCGTTTTAGCAAGGGTTAGCTCTTTAGACTTAAGTACCCAATCATCAGCGGCTTGCGTATTGAGAACTAAAAAGCTTAGCCCAAGGATAAGAAATCTTGATTGGAAGTGCATGATCTTATTTTTCAACTCTAGCCCAATGAAAATGCGAAAAACTGGCCAGATTCAAACCGACCAGTTTTGCATAGTAACCGCCATTTAAAACTAAAACTTAGCTTTTAACGGTTAATTTTATGCGGTAAAGCATCACCGAAGCGTGCACCCGCGTTCGTACTTACGTTACCTTCGATAGCTGCAAAGCCTGCTAAAGGTACACCTTGGTAAATGCTGCTAGCTGCTGTGTAAGGAGTCGCAGTTTTACCATAAGTAGTAGAGCTTACGTAGCCTTTGGAAATATCGTATTTCGGGAAGGAGATGCTCGCCCAACCATGTACAAACGAACCCACTGACAAGGTTTGGCCGGTTTGACTAGAGAACACGGTACGGGAGTCATCATAGGAAGGATCGCTGGTCAGGAAGGTCACAACGTTCACTTCGCGCTTCAGCTCAGCTTCTTCTTTAGTTTTGCCAGGCAATACTGGAGAGAAACCGAAATCAATATCTGCCGTTGCAGTAGCGCTGGTTTCTTCACGGTCATACATACCATCAACTAGGATTGATACATCGGTATCCGCATTATGAATACCGTGTTTCTTCATTGGGAAGGTCAGCACCCAATCGGTATGCCCTTCATAGCCGTTGGTTGGATCAACGAAGTACTCGTTCATCACATTAGAAGCTAACAATACGTGAGAAATTGGATAAGGATTGGTACCACACTGTGGTGTCAGATCATCTTTGTCGTTTAAACAAGTATCCGGTACTGAACCCCAAGTCGTGGTTACCAACTCATTTTCACCGTTCACATCTTTTACAGTAATGGTACTGGTACTAACATCGCCAGAGGCCAAAGAAGGTAATAAGAAGTTATTAGGATCATCAGACAAATAATGTTGGGCGACGGTGCTGTAGTTATCAATCGCTACTGGATCGACTGCATAAGCCACACCTTGAGGAACGTTCAAGACAGCCGAGGAGCCAAATAGCCCACCCGTTGGTGCGCTTAGACCAGTTGCTTTCGCGCCCGCACCTTGTTGGAATACCCCATTTTTCCAAGCGTCTTTGACTGCATTACAGTTTACTGGGGTGCCATCTTTGTGCAAGACACCTGCCTGAACTGTTTTATCTTCAACGACACCCATTTCAATGACTTCAACATAACCTTCACGGGTGTCTGCTGCATCTACACCGGTATAAATTTGATGACCCGTGAAAGGAATAGTGACTTCACATTTATTATCTTTACAAGAAGCTAATTGTGGCAAAGTACAAGTACGATCAGTCGTACTAATCGAGCCAATCAGATTCTTGTCTTTATCCTCAACACCACGCACGCTGCCTGTCCATACGTCTTGTGGAGACATATAAATATTGAAGTCGAGGACGTCATTACTACGATCACCTTCACGGAAACGAATCTTGACCGCTTTTGTTTTATCCGTAGAGTTCACTAAGTTAATGTTGGTGACATATCCTTCGTGAGCATTAAAATAAGGGAAAATTAAAACTTGACCAGTGCCATCTGGATTTAAATGAACCGCCTGAGCGCTAGTTACAATGCCTAATGCACCTGCTAAACCAGCGAAGATTCCAAGGGCGAGCTTCTTCTTCTTAAACACTTTCGTGCCTCCCGAGATTTTTTTATATTTGTTACGGAGTACCTTACTACGCGCAGGTTTAAAGCTAATTAGGCTGAGAAACCTGAGAATAACCTATAAATAATTCTAATTTATTCAATCATTTTTTTACATACCGCCAGTCTGAAAAACTCCCCTCTTTTGTCCAAGTTTCGTGAATTACATCGCTGGTTTCCACTGGTTTAGGTAAACCGCGCATCTTCATGGCGACTGTGACTTCTACTTCAGCATTGCATTTATCACCTGAAGTCTCACAGCTCACTTTTTGCACCTGCGCCTTGCTCCACAATCCTACGCCTTGGACACTATTACGAAAGTGTTCATAAGGCACGGTCTGCTTAAAGGCATCCGTGTAATATTGATATGCTTGCTGCAAATCACCCGCTAGTAATGCATTCCAACGTTGTTGAGCAGCCTGTTTTACGGTAGTTTCGCCGGAAACACACGCTGTCAACATCCAGCATAGGGGTAGTACAATTACCCAGTCAAATCTACTCGACATACTCACCTCTTAATTGTTGGATAAAGGTATTGTTATCCATTAAACGCTTCATTCTTTCGCGCATTTCGTCGCCAGTTTGCACTAAAGCCTCCTGATCTTTAATCGCAGTGGGCGTAATCAGAACTAGTAATTCAGTACGCTTACCACTCTTCGAACTACCACTAAAGGCACTGCCAATCACTGGCAAATTCTTTAGAACAGGTACACCGCTATTTCCTTCAGTATGGTTGTCACGAATCAGACCACCTAACACTATCGTTTCCCCACTTTGTACCGCGATATTGCTTTTAATATTGCGTTTGAGGAAAGTACGTTGGCCAGTTGCAGAATCAATTTCACCCACATCGGTAATATCCTGCTGTACATCCATTTTGACTAAACCGTTCGAATTCACATGTGGCGTTACATTAAGCGCTACACCGGTATCTTTATATTGAATGGATTGAATACTACTTACTGTTCCATCTGTGGAAACTGAACCTGTCTTAATGGGCTGCTGATCACCCACCCGAATTTCAGCGGTTTGATTATCCAAAACTAAAACGGACGGTGAAGAAATAACTTTCACCTTAGATTCTTTGGCTAAAGCATGAACAAAACCTTTAATGCCATTCGAGCCACCCGCTAAAGTAAAGGAGAAACCACTCGGTGTTGCATTTGCCCCAAACTTACCGACACCTAACTCACCAAAAGTATTGCCATTTTGCGTCAAATACCATTGTAAGCCATTCGACATTTCATCACTTAAAGTCACTTCCATAATCGATGCTTCGACCTGAACCTGCATCGGCATAATATCGATCCGCTTTAAGGCTTCTTGAATCTGCTTATACATCGCTTCGCTCGATAAGATCATCAGCGAGTTATTCGTCTTATCAGCAACGATTTTCACATCCGCATCGGGATCAATACTGACACCACTATTACCACTACCCAGCATAGTTTTTAAAGCCGCGTTCGTTGGAGAACCTGCCGAATCGCCGCTAGCGCCCACCGTCGCTGACTCTAAGCCGGGCGCTAAACTTGAAGGTGCAGAAGATGAGCCTAGCTTTTTGCTGCCACCACTTTTCCCTGAAAAAATCTGTGTGAGCATTTCTGCCAAATGCTCGGCATTACCATTTTGGACGTGATAAACAAAAAGTTGCTGACCATCGACTGGGCCAGTTTGATCAAAGCGGTCAACCCAGCTTTTCATTTCTTTTAAATAATCAGGGCTAGCAGAAATAATCATCAGGCTATTCATGTGCTCAATCGGCATGATTTTCACCATACCTGCCATTGGGCTATTGCCACTTTCACCAAAGAGAGCATCCAAGTTTTTGGCAACGACTTGGGCTTCGACGTTTTTAATCCGATAAATCCCAACGGACATGCCTTGCAGTACATCGACGTCAAATGTTCTAACGGTTGCCATCAAGTTCTGTAACTCAGAACTCGTACCAGCTAGAACCAATAAATTACGATTAGTATCAACGCGCACAAAAGCATCAGGGCTAGCAATAGGCTCTAAAATCTTTTGCATTTCTGCCACGGGAATATACCGCAAGGGTACAACTTGAATATTATAACCAGGCTTAATTTTTCCGGTTGAAGGCATAAAGCCCCGCCCTTTTAAATTTGCCCGTGCAGCGATCCGATAATCACCATTATCATCTTTATACAGCACTGCACCTTGAGTTTGCAGGAGCGATTCTAAAGTTGGAATTAAACTTTCACGTGGAATCGGCTCACTAGAGTTAATCGTGACTTCACCCTCAACCCCCGGCTCCACAATGTAAGTCTGCTTTAAAATATCACCTAGGACGACACTGACCACCTCACGAATACTTGCACGCTCAAAGTTGAGTGCCACACCCTCACCTTTCCCAGCACGACCTGAAGCATTACTAGGGCGCTCGACATCAGTTCGATAATACTGATGATTACCTAGTACCAACTCCATATCATTGGCATTACTATTAGCTTTAGAAATGACAGTTGAATTAGAAGCATCTAGCATTGCACTACTGCTAGAACCTGATCCGGCGAAACTCTCAACGCTATTTGATCTTCTCGATTTCTTAGCAGGTTTAAGAATCGGATGTTCAAGGTTCAAACTTTTTCCATCTAACTCTTTGACGGCTGCGCTGCGCTGAAAAGGATTATTATCGACATTATTACGAAAGCCGGGACCGTCTTTGATTGAAACACATGCCGACAGCAGTACAGAAATACTGGCCAGCCCTACTAATGCAGTCCTGTTAATCACAAACAAACCCCATTTTTTATTATTATTATTTAGCTAATATCAGTTTATCTTTTCGATTTAGTCAATGTAACCACAGCTCGTCGGATTTAACGATTCGCTGCGGCTGGTGCAGCTACTCCCTGACTCGCTTGCTGCCCACCTGCACCATCCGCTGCATTATTCGCTCCCCAGCGTGAAGCCATCAAACGTTGCCGTGCCTCTAATGCCTCTTTCAAAGACATTACGGGTGGCGGATTTGCTGCAGCCGTTTGCTGAGCCTGCTCAGCTGCTACAGGTTCTAAGTTAGGCGGAATCGCTAAATTTTCAGGCGACTTAGCAGCCTGTTGTGCTTGCTGTTGACGAGCTGCCGCCATTTGCTGTTTTTGCTCTTCTTTTTTCCGCAACTGTGCTAATTGTTGATTCTCCGCTGGCGGAGCAAAATCTGCGATTAATTTCAGCTCTTGTTTTTGCTCACCCGAGGCTAAACTTATCTTTTTTGTATCAATTGACTCTAAAGTCCAGCCTTCCCACTGCTCCCCAATATGTAAAGATAAATTTTTTTCTTCTGTACGGATCAGTGCATATTTATTTGCACCCACATTCACAATCCCCACTAGACGCCCAGTCGGTGGTTGTGCTGGTGGGGGCGGTGGTACTTCGGGTGCAGCAGTTGGTGTTGGAGTCGGTGCAGCTACCTCTACCACAGGTACAGCTCGACTTGGCCAGAATAAAGGTGCTTGTACCATCTGGCTATAGGTCACTACTGCAGGCTCGGTAAGCATCAAGGACTCCGGAATTTGTACATTGACACGTGCTGAATGTCCTTGATCCTCATCCAATAAACGCAATTGCAATAAATTCCAAACGGCTAAACCTAAGCAGGCTGAACTTCCTAACCAAAGAATGAGTTGTATGGGCGGACTGAATAAACGTTTCATGCTTTCGAGCCTCCGCGCCAATAAGTGGAAATTTTCACCGTCACACGCACTAACTGCTCTTTAGGATCAGTACCTTCCAAAGGCTTTACTTCCACACCATCCACAAAAATTAGGGGACGCGATGCGTAAGCTGCATGCAAGACTTCGCGCAGCAACTCGGTTTTACCTTGAAACACGACTTGTACAGTCACTCGCTGATATTCGCTAGTTTGTTGCTCTTCAGAAGTTGCTTGCTGTTGAATTTCATCAACCACTTCAGAGCTGAATAAGGTACCACTTTGACGCGCTACCACGGCCGCAACTTGATTTTGTAATTCCTTACCTACTTGTGCAGCGGTCATGCCTTGAGGATAAAACAGCTTATCAATCCCCTGCTGTCTAATGCGTTCATATTCTGCATTTAATTCTGGGGCGGCCATGGCAACTTGGCGCATTTTTTCTAAACGTTTGTAGCCACTTTCGATTTGTTCACTTAAGTCTTGAGACTTAAGCCAAGCGGGAATCACTCCAAAAAAGATAACTGCAAGCAACACTAGCAAGATTAAGAGCCAAGCAATCAGCGGCTGACTGCGAGCTGGAATCACCATTTCACTCATGAGTGGCCTCCACAGTTGCTTGTAGATGGAATTTATCTTTACCTGTATTCGGATTACGCGTCACGGGTGATTTGAAACTGACTGCCTCGAAATAAGGCGAAATTTCTAAAGTATCAATCAGGCTTAGCGCTTGTTCTGACTCGCCACGAATTTGTACTTGATTACCACTAATCTCTAAACGCTCCACCCAAGTATGTGGAGGAATCTCAGTCGATAAGTGCTCTACCACGTCCAACATCACTGGTGCGGTTTTACGCTTCTCACCGATAAAAGTGAGCGCTTCTTCCGCTGCTAATAATTTGTCACGTACTTCAATTTGTGCTGAGGCTTTTTGCTGCAAACTTGCAATGGCTTCATTAATCTGGCCTAAGCGCCGATCTTTATACCAAATAGGAGCTACTAAGCTAGCAATCAAAGCCATGATAAATAAATAGAACGGTATCAAGGAAGCGGGCGCTGGTGGCGCAGCGCTACTAGTCAAGCCTTTAGTTAATTGGGTCGGGCTAGCCATCGCCGAAATCACTTGAATATCAGGCACACCTAAACCACGTAATTTCGTTAAATACTGCTCAATATGTGTTTTGGGAGAGACATAAATATCAGCTACTACTAACTTATTTGCCTTATCGTGCTTAGCGACTTTGGCATCAAAATAAGCATTATCAAGAGTGAAGGGCGTAATTCGATCTAGCTGATAGCCAACCACTTGCTTAATATTATCCTGCACCCCTTCTGGGAAGGTATGTTGTAAATGCAGGGCTTGCCTTTCATCTAATTCGAGCTTTAATTGATAATTGCGACTACGGGCGGCTTTTTTGGCAATCCTGAGAAAATCAAAGGTATCATCTAAAGCAAACTCGCCACACTCACGGCGTTTGCCATCCTGTTGCCAGCTTAAAGCCAAGCGCTCATGCGCCATATAAAGAGCTAGACTGGGTTGACTAGCACGGAATAAGCCACGAAATGTGCTGGGTAAACCTCGATAGAGATTATCGCCCCACCAGCCTATAAACTGCTTAAGCTTGTCGATGATCATTTTAATAATTATTATTTATAAGCCCTGTATTGTTTTTGATACTACAAAAATTCTACGCCCTTGTCGATGACTGGCAGATGATTAGTCAATTCAGGCTTAGCAGTTTACAAAGATTAGCGAGTGGAGTACGATTCTGCCCCTACTGGAGAGGTGTCCGAGTGGTTGAAGGAGCACGCCTGGAAAGTGTGTATAGGTTAATAGCTTATCGCGGGTTCGAATCCCGCTCTCTCCGCCAAATTCAACACCCGAAAGACCCCGCTTGTGCGGGGTTTTTTGTTTATGAATGAGTGAATTTCCCTATAGAAAAACCGCTCATCGTCGAGTTAAACTGTATATTAGTTATAGATTGGTATTGAAACGCGCTCTTTCACTTTTAAGCCCATGAATAATAGATTATGACCGACACGCCGCGAAAAACCTTAACTCTCAAACGCAAGCCTGCGCCTGAAACGATCAGTACTGAAACCAACTCTAGCTCAAGCACCCATCATCAACCAGAATCTTCTCCACGTGAGACTCGCCTACTAGGCAAGCGCATTATTATTCGCCGCGAAGAAGCCAAACCCTCACGACCTAACTCGAATAACAAAGGTAAAGGGCAAGCTGGAAAAAACAAGCCACCATTTAATAAAAACAAAGAGGCTAAACTGAATAAACCCGAGGAACCCTCACCTTCTGAAATTCAAGCCAAAGCTATGGATCGTTTCTTAGCCGATCGTTTTGAAGTTTGGCTGACTTACAAACCCTTAGCTTTGGGTGTGGAAATGGATTTGTATAATTTAATGGATCAGAACCAGCCACCCGCTTCTAAACGGGTAGTTCAACGCTTATTACGCATGCATTGTAATCATGGTAAATATTTACAAGCCGTACTAGATAATCAGCAACGCTATAACTTAGCGGGTGAAGCTTTAGGTGAGATTAGTGAGGCTGAACGCGAACATGCGACCCGCACGTTAAAAGAACAAGACGAGAAAAAAGCACGCCAATAATTTAGCTATTGGTGCTTTTAAAAGGAAGTTTGAATAACAACTTTTGCAAACGCAAAAAACAAAAAAGGCTGCATTTTAAAATGCAGCCTTTTGAATAAGTGGCTCCCCGAACTGGGCTCGAACCAGTGACCTAATGATTAACAGTCATGTGCTCTACCAACTGAGCTATCGGGGAACGGCCGAGGTGCGTATTCTTACAAAGAAGGGGGTGAAACGTCAAGCACTTTTTTTGCTGCTTGTTTAAACAAATCTAAATCCGCTTCCGGGCGATGCATATGTTCACTCAAATGCCGCCGCCACTGCCTTGCGCCCGGTAGACCTTGAAACAAACCTAAAATATGCCGACCAATATGACTGACTCGCCCCCCTTGGGCTTGCTGTTGTTCGATATACACCAATAGCTGTTCTAAAACAGCATAGCGATCTAACGGGGTGACTGTATTCCCATAAATGGCCTGATCCACTTCAGCTAGAATCCAAGGATTCTGATAAGCCTCACGTCCAACCATCACACCGTCAACGTGTTGTAGATGTGTCTGGCAGACTTCAATGGAGGTAATCCCACCATTAATAAGAATTTCTAACTGCGGAAACTCTTGTTTGAGTTGATAAACTAACTCATAGCGCAAGGGCGGAATTTCACGATTTTCTTTCGGGCTTAAGCCTTTTAGCCAAGCTTTACGTGCGTGAATAATAAAAGTCTTACAACCTGCCTCAGCAACGGTACTAACAAAATGCTGTAAACCTGCATAATCCTCTTGATCATCAATGCCAATACGATTTTTAACTGTTACCGGAATAGATACTTTAGCTTGCATGGCAGCAACACAATCGGCGATTAGCTGCGGCTCAGCCATTAAACAAGCGCCAAATGCACCTTTCTGCACACGTTCACTCGGGCAACCAACATTTATATTCACTTCGTCATAGCCAAAATCAGCGGCCATCACAGAGCATTGCGCCATCTCATTCGGCTCACTGCCACCCAGCTGTAAAGCCAGTGGATGCTCTTGTGAATTAAAACTTAAATAGCGCTCCGTTTGTCCATGTAAGAGCGCACCAGTAGTTACCATTTCTGTATACAAAACAGCACGTTTTGTTAGTAAGCGGTGGAAATAGCGGCAATGTTTGTCAGTCCAATCTAACATCGGTGCCACAGTAAATCGGCGGTTCAGGCTAGTCACGTTATCTTTGTCAATAATAAAAAAATAAGGGAGCGTTATTTATGTGGGACTTAGCAATTAATTTTATTATAGGGCTAGTAGTCATTGGCATTCCAAGCTATGTATTTTATCGGGTTGGGATTGATGCAGGCATTGAGCGTGGTGTGCGTCGCCAATTGCTGCGTGAATTGACTTTAAGCGGTATTGTAGAAATGGCGGAACCTAAACCTCATCACCGTCAACCACACTCTGCGGCCTAAATCATTCAGGCTGACAGCGGGGGCAATACCAAGTGGAACGTTGCCCCTGTCGAATTTGCTGAATCAAGCTACCACAAGCATGACAAACTTGATTAGTCCGCCCATACACTTGCAACTCAATTTGAAAATAACCCGTTTGGCCATCCTCACGCACAAAGTCTCTTAAAGTCGTACCGCCTTGTTCAATGGCTCGTTTCAGCACTGCCTTAATTGCCAACACTAATTTTCGAAGTTCGTTTAAACTCACTCGTCCTGCCGCACGACGTGGATTAATTCCAGACATAAACAAAGCTTCATTCGCATAGATATTGCCAACTCCGACCACCATATGCGAATTCATAATGAACTCTTTAATACTCACTTGTCGTCCCTTAGCACTCTCTAGCAAGTACTCCGCAGTAAATTCATCAGTGAGCGGCTCTACACCTAAATGAGCGAGTAAAGGATGCAATTCACCACAACCTGCCCACAGCACTGCACCAAACCGGCGTGGATCACGTAGGCGCAAAGCTCGATTATTAGCGAGGATTAAATCGACGTGATCATGCTTTTCAGGGGCTAAATCAGCAGCACATATCCGCAAGCTACCCGACATGCCTAAATGCATCAAGGCAGTACCGTGAATCGTCTCTAATAACAAATACTTACCACGACGCTGCACAGCATCAATGGTCACACCGCTTAATTGCTCTAATTCTGGAGAAACCGGCCAACGCAATTTCGGCTGGCGCACAACAAAGTGCTTAATCCGTTGACCTAACAAATGTGGCTCTATGCCACGGCGTGTGGTTTCAACCTCAGGTAATTCTGGCATCGATGACTGGATTCTAAGCTTTAAAATCAATTCTAGTTTCGGTCACACCGGCTGCTGCTTGTTCAAGCTGCTTCAAGCGTTTTTCACAAGGTTTCTTACAGCCACATTGCTTACCATCTTCACCGAGTAAATTGGCTAAGCCACCACAGCTGCCTTTAATCGTTTCTCGATTGAAAAACCAAGTAATTGATAAAGCAGCGAAGGCTAAAAGAAATACTGCAAAGGTTATCGCAAAGACCATCATAGCTAGCCTCCAAAGTCGTCAAACATAATATTTTCTGGTTCAACGCCTAGATTAATCAGCATTTTAGTTACAGAGGAATTCATCATGGGTGGCCCACAGAGATAATACTCACAATCTTCGGGCGCTGGATGATCTTTCAAGTAGTTTTCGTATAAAACATTGTGAATAAAGCCGGTATAACCTGTCCAATTATCCTCTGGCAAGGGGTCAGACAAGCCCATAAACCAGGTAAAATTCGGATTTTCAGCCGCTAACTGGTCAAATTCTTCCACATAAAATGCTTCACGCAAACTTCGTGCACCATACCAAAAGGTCATCTTGCGCCTACTTTTCAGGCGACGCAGTTGATCATAAATATGTGAGCGCATCGGTGCCATGCCTGCACCTCCACCGATGAAGACCATTTCTTTATTCGTTTCACGCGCAAAGAATTCACCGAAAGGCCCTGATACTATAACCTGATCACCCGGCTTCAAATTGAAAATATATGAAGACATTTTCCCAGCAGGTACATTTTTCCCTGGTGGTGGTGAGGCAATCCGCACATTGAGCATAATGATCTCGTCTTCTTCAGGATAATTCGCCATCGAATAAGCCCGCATCACTGGCTCAGTCACTTGCGAATTAATTTCCCAAAGCTTGAATTTATCCCAATCACCTCGATATTCTGCTGGTATATCAAACTCTGCATAACTCAAGCTATAAGGCGGGCATTCAATTTGGATATAGCCGCCTGCCCTAAAAGCAAGTTTTTCACCAGCCGGTAGTTCTAAAACCAGCTCTTTGATAAAAGTGGCACGGTTTTCATTAGAGCGAACGGTACAAACCCATTTTTTTACCCCAAACACCTCATCGGGGACTTCAATCTTCATATTTTGCTTAACGGCGACTTGGCAAGCTAAACGCTCACAAGCAGCAGCTTCACGCCGATTGATATGGCCTTCTTCTGTCGGCAATAGAGTACCACCACCTTCTAATACTTTTACCCGACATTGTCCACAAGTACCACCGCCCCCACAAGCCGAGGAGACAAATAAGCCTTTATCCGCTAAAACACCCAATAATTTTCCGCCCGGATTGACGACTAAATCTTTCTCACCATTCACTAAGATATGTACATCCCCTTGGGGAACTAAGCGTTGGCGCGCCATTAAGATCGCATAGACCAAGCCGATGATCATAATGATAAACAGAGCAACACCTAATAAGATCGTTGTCATGCTTAGCTCCTACAACTGAATGCCAGAGAAGGACATAAAGCCAAGTGACATCAGGCCAACGGTGATAAAAATAATACCCAGACCTTGTAAACCTTGTGGCACATCACTGTATTTCAAACGCTCACGCACGCCGGCAAGGATAATAATCGCCAACATCCAGCTAAAACCGCTACCAAAGCCATACACTACACTTTCTGTAAACGTGTAATCGCGCTCCACCATAAATAAAGTGCCACCCAAAATTGCACAATTTACAGTAATCAAGGGTAGAAAAATTCCCAAAGCTTGATGTAAAGCAGGCGCAAATTTATCCATCGCCATTTCAAGCACCTGCACAATAGCGGCAATGACGGCGATATATGAGATCAAGCCAAGGAAACGTAAGTCCACACCTTGAATGAGTACATTTTCCTTCAAAAAGACGTTCAGAATGAGATTGTTTACTGGCATGGTGATAGCTTGCACAATGACCACCGCAATACCTAAACCAATCGCTGTTTCAATCTTTTTTGAGATGGCAATAAAAGTGCACATCCCCAAAAAGAAGGTGAGTGCCATATTTTCAATGAAGACTGATTTAACAAATAAACTCAGTAAACCTTCCATGATTAGTGGTACTCCCCTTTAGCGGGTTCGTGAATTTTAAATTCCGCCACCTCAAGCTGCTCTGGCTTTTTAGTACGCACGACCCAAATTAAAATCCCAATCAGAAAAAAAGCACTGGGCGGCAAGAGCAAGAGACCATTTGGCACGTACCAACCGCCATCTTTTAGGAGCGGAATAATTTGCACCCCGAATAAAGAACCCGCGCCCAATAGCTCACGCACAAAGGCAACTGACATCAGAATCAAGCTATAACCCAAACCATTCCCAATGCCATCAAGGAAACTAATCCCAGGAGGGTTTTGCATGGCAAAGGCTTCTGCGCGTCCCATAACAATACAGTTGGTGATAATCAAACCAACGAACACAGATAAGCGTTTAGAGGTATCAAAGGCATAAGCCCGCAAGAGCTGATCCACCACAATGACTAAAGACGCAATAATCGTCATTTGCACAATAATGCGAATACTGCTTGGGGTGTGATTGCGCACTGTACTAATAAACATATTTGAGAAAGCGGTCACTAAAGTCAGACTGAGTGACATTAAGAGTGCGGTATTCATCGAGCTAGTCACTGCTAGCGCCGAACAAATGCCTAAAATCTGTAAAGTAATCGGATTATTGTCAAATAAAGGTCCTAGCAGAACCTTACGAGTTTCGGTATTCATGCTCCACCTCCTTGACGTATTTTTTGTAGATAGGGGCCAAAACCATCAGCACCTAACCAAAAATGGACTGCATTATTCACCCCATTACTGGTGAGAGTAGCCCCTGACAAAGCATCAATCTCATACACTGCACGTGGATCGCTATCAGCCACAGGGCTTTTTGTCACTCGAAGCGCAATATTACCTTGCTCATCAAAGATCTTTTTACCAACCCATTGTACTTTCCAATTAGGATTATCGACCTCACCACCTAAACCGGGTGTTTCGGCATGCTCATAAAAACCCAAACCCACTACAGTATTGGCATCACCTTGTAAGGCTAAAAAACCATGCAGTGTCGACCATAAACCATAACCTGAAATCGGTAGAATGACCTTCTGAAGTTTGCCTTGCTGATCTTTAATTAGATAAACCGTAGCGTATTTAGCACGGCGTTTGATTGAGGCAATATCTTGCTCTTTAGTCAAAACCACATTCTGCTTAGGATCGACTGCAGCTGCACGGGCATCGAAAGTTTTAGGATCAATCCCCTCCACATAATCGCCAGTTTGTAGATCAACCACTTTTGCTTCAACTTGTTTGAAGGCTTCACTCACCGAAACGCCATTTTGAGCAAGACCCGCAATAGCAACAATATTGCGCTGCTTATCAAACTGTTTATTTTTATCTTGTACTGGTTTGAGCATCACAGCAGCTGTTGATACAGCAATTGAGCAGATTAAACACAAAACAAAAGCAACAATATAAGTCTTCTTCCGACTGTCATTGGGCAAAGCTAACACATCACTAATGACACTCATGCCTTTACCTCCCCTGTTGCTGCTTTTTGCCGTTTGAGGCGGCGTTGGATATTCACTTTCATCACCACATAATCCATCAGTGGGGCAATCATATTGGCAAACAGAATGGCTAACATCATGCCTTCGGGGAAAGCGGGATTAACGACCCGAATCAGAATCACCATAAAGCCAATCAACACCCCAAACCACCAGCGCCCTGCATTGGTATGCGCAGCAGTAACAGGATCAGTTGCCATAAACATCATACCGAAAGCAAAACCACCTAAGACTAAATGCCACCACCAAGGCATGGCGAACATGGGATTCGTCTCACTGCCAATCGTATTCAGGAGAATAGTCGTCATAATCATCCCAAACATCACACCAGAGACAATGCGCCAACTGGCAATGCCGGTATATAGTAGGAAAGCACCACCAATAAAAATCGCTAAGGCAGAAGTTTCACCTAAAGAACCGGGTTCTAAACCAATAAAGGCATCCCACCAAGTCAAGCCACTTGCATAAATCCCTGCCATGCCACTGGCTGCACCTGTGGCTAAAGCAGTTGCTCCCGAATAACCATCCACAGCGACCCAAACGGTATCACCTGACATATACGCAGGATAAGCAAAAAACAGGAAGGCGCGCCCAGCGAGGGCTGGATTAATAAAGTTTTTCCCTGTACCACCAAAGACTTCCTTACCAATCACAATCCCAAACAAGATACCTAAAGCTACCATCCATAACGGTGTTCCGGGCGGAAGTGTTAGCGTGTAAAGAATGGAAGTTACAAAAAAGCCTTCATTTACTTCATGGCCACGTACCATGGCAAAGATCACTTCAGCAATCCCACCGACAATAAAGGTGGTCATATAAATCGGTACGAAGTACAACAGGCCGTGAAAGAAATTATCCACAAAGCTATTGGGATCAAAACCAAATAAGCTTTGAATCGAGCCACGCCAGCCAGCAGCCTGTTCTAAGCCTAGCGACTGTAGGGCTAAATTTGCCTGCAAACCTGTGTTATAACAGGCCATAAACATCACAGGGAAAGTCGCTAACCACACATAACCCATCACGCGCTTTAAATCTAAAGCATCACGCACATGCGGTGAGCTAGTCGTTCGATTCGGTGGGCTGTATAACAGTGTGTCCACCATCTCATACAAACTGAAATATTTTGCGTACTTGCCTCCCGGCAGAAAATCGGGTTCACGTTGATCTAACCACTTACGTAAAGTTTTTATCATCGCCTATTCCCCTCTTTCCAACATGCGTAAGCAATTGCGTAAGGCAGAGCCATATTCGTATTTGCTATGACAAACAAAAGTACACAGCGCCAAATCCTCTTCATCCAATTCCAAAGCGCCCAATTGTTGAGCCATTACCGTATCGCGAATCAATAAAGACCGCAGTAATTGAGTGGCTAGAATATCGAGTGGCATCACCTGTTCATAATTACCTAAAGGCACCATCGCCCGATGGCTACCGTTTTGGGTACTCGTCATGGAAAATTTGAGCTTATCTAAACCTGGTTTTAGGAAGACACGCATCATGGAATATTGCGCTAACCACGGATTCAGCCAGTGCAAAAACACGCGCTCTTGTTCTTCAGAAATTACCGAAACTTGTAAGTCATAACGCCCTAAATAAGCGCCCGTATCTTTTGCAGTATGCCCACCCAGTACCGATCCAGAGATGACGCGGTAACGACCAGGTTTTAACTCATCACTGACAAGACTATCGGTATTTGCGCCCAAGCGAGTGCGAATTAGCCGTGGCTGCTTAACTGCAGGCCCTGCTAGCGCAATCACCCGCTCCACAAATAACTTACCAGTTGTAAATAACTTACCAATGGCAATCACATCTTGATAGTTCAGATGCCAAACTGATCGATGTTCGCTAGCAGGCTCAAGGAAATGAATATGCGTACCGGGTAAACCAGCAGGGTGCACCCCCGAAAAGGCTTTATACAAGACATTAGAGTTAGGTACTTTCGGTGGCTCAACGCCCGTTGCATGACAGACATAAATAATCGGTGCTAATCGTGCTAATACGGTCAAGCCGTGTTGAAAAGCTTCAGCATATTCAGCTATTACAACTGTAGGATCAGCCGCTAATGGGCGAGTGTCCATTGCGGTCACAAAAATAGCTGTGGCTTTAGCATCAGCCGCTGGGATATGGCTATATGGGCGGGTACGGAAACTCACCCATTGTCCTGAATCCTGCAGTTTTTGACGAATAGTCGTTTCATCTAACTGAGCTAGTTCTTCTGGACGATGAGCACCAAAATCAATGAACTCTTCCTCAGCTGCAGCTTGCAGAACTACTGAAATCAACACACGCTTTTCGCCACGGTTGATGGTTTTAACCGTCCCTGCACAAGGGGCTGTAAAATAAATTCCCTCGTGCTTACGATGTGAAAATAGCATTTGCCCTACTTTGACAAAATCGCCTTCCTTCACTTGTAAAGCGGGTTTCAACTCATGGAAATCACGCCCTAAGACGGCAAGCGTAGTCGGTTTAGGATGATCATAGATTTTTTGCTCTGGTTTCCCAGCAATAGGTATATCTAGACCTTTAGTGATTTTCATGTGGACTACCTTATTATTGCAGCTGTGGTAACTCAGCTAGTACAACCGAGTAGGACTGGCCAAATCAATGCATCGTGTCAAAAGTGCAAGCTTTTGCTTGGAAAACACAGTAACTAGCTCAATATACCCATCACTGTTGTTAAACTGGGTATGGTGCAGATTCTCCCCGAATCTTACGGATTATTAATAGCAGTTACAATCCAAGCCTTAGCACTGCAGGGCTATTTAGGCGCAGGCTCTAAACCTGTTTTCGCTGGAAATAATTGCGCAGCCTCTGAAATAGGGAGGACATAAGCCAACTGTTTAGCAAGATCAGCTAAGACGATCTCATCCTTTAAATTCACAATCGTTAATTTTCTGGTTTCAGTTGCACCCTTCAAAACCAGGCTTTGCATTTCGGGAGTCAGCTTTTGTGGATCAAACGCCTCAACACGGATCGCTTCCGCATTTTTCCAATTACTTACTAGTTGTGGTAACGCAGCAAAACTTTCAGGTAGTTGCACTGCAGTTAAATTAAAAGACTCAGGCACTAATTTAAGAGCCACAAAGTTAGCCCAATTTTCTTGCAGTAGGCTATAAACGGCTTCATTGACTAACTGGATTTTCCCCGCATTGAGAATATAGCGATTATTGGAAACAGGATTAGTATTACCCAAGACCAACTTATATCCATTAATACTGACAGTCAGCTCAGCTGGCTCTAAGCCATAAGCTGCTAAATCCTTGCCTGCGCTGTCATAGCTAGACTCAACCTTTTCATCAAGCAAGGTAAATAGCTGCCGCACTTTGACCGGATTCGCTGCAATTTTCTGCGGTTGTAATACTTGCCATTGCTCACCCGTGCGTTTGAGTTCTAGCTTAGTCTCGAAACCCGCTTGTTTACGCTCCACTACCACCGAATTCACTTCTGCCAAACTCAGTGGTAATAGACGTGTACTTTGTGCTATCTGCTCTTTTTGCTGTAGTTGCCACCAAACTAAACCCGCTAAGCCTGCCACTAACCATAGCAGCAGGATATTTACAGCCAAACGGCGCATCGACACGCTAGTCATCCTTAGCGCCTCCGTCGTCTAAACCAAATCAAGGAACCTAAAGCAATTAAGCTCAAAGGCAGTACGATTAGGAAAAAACTAGCTAACA
Source organism: uncultured Thiothrix sp. (assembly GCF_937876535.1). Lineage (GTDB taxonomy): Bacteria > Pseudomonadota > Gammaproteobacteria > Thiotrichales > Thiotrichaceae > Thiolinea. The sequence continues at coordinate 93,762 of NZ_CALFHZ010000006.1, read as the reverse complement.
CAAAACTAGCTGTTTCGCCCATTGCAAAGTTGGTATCAGGTGCATTATTTACCTGAATATTCAGCAAGTTATCATCAGCGCTCAGCCAGTTAAAAATATTAGTCGCCAGATCCAAATTGATCCCTTGTCCAATAAAACTATTGATTAAGAAATCACTGTCGCCAATCACTACTACCCGTTGTTGACGCTCTTTCTGCAGATTCGTTGCTGCCGTAGTAGTTGCCGTGCCTTCAGGCTGCTCTAATAAACGTGTCAAGGTGAAGCCAATCGAAATCGGCCCTAAGACATCCCCTTTTTCTTCCTCATAAGTGACTGCACCATCAACTTTACCTGTTTCTAACCAGCTATTCGGCAAAGTGGTTAATAGCTCTTGTGCATCCCAAACCAGAGCATTTTTATCCTCAACTGGATTACGCTCAACCATCGTCGCAAAGGGAAATAAGCTCTGTGAACCCGTAAATTTTTCTGCAATCGGGGAGCGCCCATAATCTACCACTGGCACCATAGCAGGGTGAGTGACCCCAAGGACGGCATGTAGCTGCTCATTCGCATCTAAAACAGTGCCCTCACTAATTTTTAAACCTAATAGATCGGCTAAAGGTTTTAAGCCATGTAAACCGCCTGGATCTTGTAGCCAGAGTAAATTACCACCTTGCTCAACATATTTTTTAATCACCTCCACTTCGCCCGGCAACAAGTCCTTTTGTGGCGAAGCAATTACTAAAAAGCGGGCATTTTGTGGAATCGATTGAGTGCGGACGATATTATGTGGTTGCACCTTAAAACCACTACGCTCTAAAGTACTTAAGAATTGCGTCAGTCCATTAGAATTATCGGATAAGGGATTACGCTCTTCATGCCCCTCCAAAAACACTACTAGACGCTCAGCCCCACGACTCATGCGCTGAATCGCATTGGCAATGACTGGCTCGGTCGTTTGCTCCACGACCTCACTGCGCTCACCCAAATGAATCGCCATTTGCCCCGCATACTGAATCCCATCTTGCTTAGCACGTACTGGATCTAAGTCAGGATTCACAAACTCTAATTTAATCTCCGGCTTAACCCGTTGATATTTAGCCACCAATTTACGCAGTTGCTCCTGTAAAGCAGCATCTTCTGGGACATAAGCTACAAACTTTAAAGGCTGGTCATTTTTCTCCAAGAGCGCACGAGTAGCTGCTGTCAGGCTATTTCGACTTCCATACGTCCAATCCGATTGAAAGTGGAATTCACGACTCAAAAACCCTAACAAACCAATAACTGCAAAAAACAGTAAATAAAAAATCCCATTTTGTACACCAATCGAGCGGTGCATCCCTTTAGTCATTTTCATGTCAATTATCGCTGCAAGCGCTCGTTGTCTAATTTACGAATCGTCAAAAGCAAAAAGCTGGCTATAAACAAGAGGTAATATACTAAGTCACTGCTATCAAATAGCCCCTCTAAAAAGGACAAAAAATGTCCAAAGTGTGATAAATAAATAAACAACTGGCTGCCCGAACCTTGGGAATTACCAGAGATATACAAAACCATCAAAAACAGTAGCAAGCCAAAGGTACTCACGGCAGCAATAATCGGCTGACGAGTTAAAGCAGAGAGAAACAAACCTGCAGCGGCAAAGGAAGCTAAGAGTAGAAACAAACCTAAAATCGCTGCCGCCAACTTACCCCAATCTAAATCAGTGCCTAAAGAAAGCGAGGCTGGCATCAAGCTAAGCATGGCAATCATGGTAATAATCAGCAGCAACAAACCTAGATATTTGCCTAAAACAATTTGGCTAATCGAGATAGGTGCAGTTGTAAGCAAGGGCAAAGTCTGATTCATGCGCTCTTCGGCAAATAAACGCATGGTTAAGATCGGCATGACCGCCAGCATAATCACACCTGCCCACAAATACAGAGCTGACACCACTAAATCACTCAAGCCCGGCGCATTCTCGCGCCCTGCCATTGCAGGTTGGATTTGAGTAACATATTCATTTAGCCCCAATAAAAACACCCAAGCCAAAATAAACTGTACAACCGCTAAAATGCTCCAAGCCAGAGGCGAGTTGAACATGCGGCGAAACTCAGTAGTCGCAATAGTCCAAATCATCTTCATGCAGGGTTCTCCGATTCAGAGTCCGCCAAGGCGGGGTCTTCTTGGTAGACTAATTCAAAGAAAATCTTCTCCAAAGAATCTACCCCTGCTAGTGAATCATTAAAGACGGTGCGCCCTCGATTCAAAATCTGCACACGATCACAAACGGCTTGCACCTCAGGTAAAATATGTGTAGACAGAATCACACTGTGCTCCTGACCTAACTCACGAATTAGCTTGCGAATTTCACGAATTTGTAGCGGATCTAGTCCCACCGTAGGCTCATCTAAGATCACCACAGCTGGATTGTGCAAGATCGCTTGGGCAATACCCACGCGCTGCTTATAGCCTTTCGAGAGGTTAGCAATAAGGCGGCTCTGGACTTCAGTTAAGCTACAGCGCTCACAGGCTAAACCGATGGCCTGAGTACGCTCAGCACCACGCATACCATGTAGTTTTGCACAATAATCCAAGTATTCATTTACTGTGAGATCACGATAAACGGGTGGTTGCTCAGGCAAATAACCCAGATGCCGTTTTGCGCTGCGCGGCTCGTCTAGAAGATCAATCCCATTAATTTGAATTGAACCCGTAGTGGGCGCGAGATTACCCGTGAGCATTTGCATAGTGGTCGATTTGCCAGCGCCATTTGGCCCGAGTAATCCAAGCACTTCACCTTTTTGTAGGTGTAAATTTAGACTATCCACGGCACAGTGCTCACTGTAATAACGCGATAGCCCTTCTGCTGCGAGCAAAATGGTTGAGTCCATTTAGCTTGTCACTCCTGTTCGATCACCGATGTTAAACAATACTTACTAAAGTTATAGGTCTAATACTAAGCACAGATTTATGGTTGCCCTTTGTAACTTAATTACAAAAAAAAGCAATTGACTAAGCTGTTTTATCGACCTAACCTAAAAACAATTAATCTCCCGGTAAGCTTTGAATATGTCTCTCACTAGCGCCCCTAAGCGTCAATGGTATCTTTTGACAAGTAAACCCTTTAAAGATGAACTAGCAGAAGTTGAATTAGGCAAGCAAGGCTACGAAGTCTATCGCCCCTTAGCGCAACGTCTACGCAAACAACGTGGCAAGATGATTACAAAAACTGAATCATTATTTCCGCGCTATTTATTTATCGCTTTAAATGAGCTGACTGATAACTGGGCACCCATCCGTTCTACCAAGGGTGTGCACCAATTTGTACGCTTTGGTGTACAGCCAGCCTTAGTGCCTCACGAATTGATTTTTAATTTAAAAAACCAAGAGTTAGCTTTAGGTGAACGCGCCATTGATTTAGATCGATTTCACCAAGGTGATCTGGTCACTTTGACAGAAGGACCATTTCAGGGGCTGAATGGCATTTTCATGAACTATGACGGTGAAGAGCGAGCGATTATCCTGTTGGAAATCCTCCACAAACAGACTAAATTGGCTATCTCTCCAGCAAAACTCCTAACAGCCTGACTAAGCTTCTGTTGTTAAATAGCTACAAAAGTTGATATTTAATGCGGCTATAACCTATACTTCCATTACCTAAAATAATTATTGACGCCCGAAATTAGATAATGACATCCAGAAAATTTCTTTTCTTACAGGGTGTCGCTACTCCTTTTTTTCGCAAACTAGGGGAAGCGATTCAAGAAAATGGATACGAAGTATTTCGGGTCAATTTTTGTGGGGGTGACAGCTGGTTTAGTCAAACTAAGAACAACTGGCGCTTCACTGCTGCTTTAGATCAACTACCCGTTTGGTTAGAAAAAAAATATCAAGACTATCGCTTTACTGATGTTGTTCTCTTCGGTGACACTCGCCCTGTCCACTTACATGCTTTGCCCTTGCTTCGACGTTTGGGGTTAAAAATTCATGTGTATGAGGAAGGCTACTTCCGCCCTGATTGGATTACTTTAGAGCAAAATGGCGTTAACGGGCATTCACAATTGCTCAATAAAAATCCAGAGTTTTGGCTAAGTGAAGCGCATGAAACTTTGAAGCCAACAAGTAAAATTGGTAAAAATTTTCTACCGCGTGCTTGGCATGATATCTGTTATCGTCTAACTACTGCAGCTTTAAGCCCCGCTTACCCTCATTACCAAACGCATCGTCCCTTCAAGGCCTATCGCGAATACTTAGGTTGGGCACAACGTATACCCAGTAATAAACTTTGGCGTGAGCGTTGGGAACACAGAAAAATTCAACAGCTGATCAAGTCGAATCAGGCCTATTATTTGTTGCCCTTGCAATTAGACTCTGATGCACAAATTCGTGTGCACTCCTCTTTTACAAGCGTGCAGCAAGTCATCGTGACGGTGATGGCATCCTTTGCTAAAAACGCGCCCACTGAAAGCATTCTAGTCATTAAAAATCACCCATTAGACACTGGACTCCTCAAGCACTGTAAAAAAGTTGAACAAGTTGCTCAGACCTTAGGAATTAGCCACCGTGTTTTGTTCTTAGAAACAGGGCATTTACCGACTTTGCTTCAGCATACTAAAGGCACGGTTCTAGTGAATAGCACTACAGGTACTTCGGCCTTACATCACGGCTCACCTACGATTGCTTTGGGTACAGCGCTATTTGATATTCCCGGTTTAACCTTCCAAAATGGTTTGGATCGCTTCTGGACTGAGGGTCAAGCGGCTGATCCTCAACTCTTTAGTCAATTCCGCCAACGAGTTATTCAAGAAACACAAATTAACGGGGACTTTTATTCCCGCAAAGGCATTAAGCTCGCCATAGCTGGCAGCTTAGCGGCCATGCAAATTACACCTCAAGTTAATAAATCTATTCCTAGCCTTACTCCTATACCCAATTTATCGCCTGCACCTGCCAAAATTATCTACGGTGGCAAACTACCTGAAGCTAGTTATTTATATAAAGAGCGTTAAGCGTATATGGTTCGTACGATTCTGATTACAGGTGCGAGTAATGGTTTAGGCGCTGCCCTTGCCCAATATTATGCAGCACCTGATGTGCATTTGGCTTTAATTGGCAGAGACTCAGGCCGTTTAGAGCAGATTAGTGCAACCTGTAAAAATTTAGGCGCTCAAGTTACCACAGCATCTATCAACGTCACTGACCAAGTAGCCCTTAAACACTGGTTAGACGAGTTTGATCAGCAATATCCAATTGATTTAGCCATTGCCAATGCCGGCGTGACAAATATGCTGAGTAAACAAGGTTCTGGTGAAGACCTAGCCGCGATTACGCAGGTTTTAGATACCAATTTATATGGGGTCATTTACACTTTACACCCCTTGATTGAACGTATGCGTAACCGTAAAAAGGGCCAGCTTGCAATGATTAGTTCTTTAGCAGCTTGGCGCGGGATGCCAATTACGCCATCTTACTGTGCGAGTAAAGCAGCCATTAAAGCTTGGGGGGAAGCGCTGCGTGGTTGGTTAGCTCCGGAAGGTGTCAAAGTCAATGTCATCTGTCCAGGCTTCGTGAAAACTGATCTAAGTGATCAATTCCCAGGCACGCGCCCCACTATGATTTCTGCAGAACAAGCCGCACCGATTATTGCCAAAGGTTTAGCACGCAACCAAGCCGTCATTGCCTTCCCCTTTCCTCTGACTTGGGGGATGTGGTTTGTCTCAGTGCTACCATTCCCACTAGCTTCTTATTTTTTAGGCTTATTTGGGTATAATCGCCCAGGTTCACCTCGAAAAGCTCACTAATTCCTATGCTAAGTCTTTTGCTAGCCTATGTGCTAACTTGGGTGTTAGTACAACAAGCTCAAATCTATTTCATTGCAAAAGAATTACGCCCTAAAAATAGACCACTGAATATTTTGCTTCTGCAAACTAGTTTAGTCACCTTAATCTTTACTAGCGCTTTACTGGTGACCTATCGACCCTTTTTAGCTTGCATCATTACTCTAGCTTTTTTTGCAATTTTTTTAGTAGTCAATCAAGCCAAATTCAAAGCTTTAAATGAGCCTTTAGTATTTTCAGATATTTATCTGTATTTGCAAGTATTTACTCATCCTAGGTTATTTCTTCCTTTTTTAAACCTCCCTATTACTCTGACAGCAATCACTATCGGCTTAATCTTCTTATACCTAGATATAATTTTCGAACCTACTTTAACAGTATCTAACTTAATAACTAGCTGCATAATGTTTGGAATCATTTTAATTTTAACGTGCTTAATCATAAAGATAGCTAAAAACTTAAATTTGAATTTTCACCCCGCTAAAGATATGAAGGCATTTGGTTTTTTTAATAGCTTAGTTATTTACTTCATCCAAGCCTCACAGAAAATTAATTTGGATCATTTTAAAAATTTTCTAGAGAAACAATCACCGTACAAACAACCACCTCAATCACCTGCTGAATGGCCTAATCTTGTTGTTATTCAAAGTGAATCCTTTTTTGATCCTCGCCAGTTGAGCCAAAGTATTAGGCCAGAGGTGCTTAGTTTTTTCGATCAGCTCAGATCGACTTCAACACAAAATGGCAAATTGCAAGTACCTGCTTGGGGAGCGAACACCTTACGTTCTGAATATGCTTTTTTGAGTGGCATTCATAATCAGAACCTTAGCTACTACCAATTTAACCCTTATCAATTCCTACAAAACTCACCGTCTCCAAGTCTAGCAAGCTATCTCAAAAGCTTAGGGTATCGTTGCATTTGTATTCATCCTAATCATGCCGCATTTTTTAAACGGGACAAAGTTTTTCCTTTCATGGGTTTTGATGAATTTATTGACATCACTGGGTTTGATAGCAACCAAACAGCAGGACCTTATATTAGTGATCAAGCTGTTGCTGAAAAAATCCAAAACCTACTTAAACAGCAAGCTGACAAACAACCTTTATTTATTTTTGCTATTACTATGGAAAATCATGGGCCTTTACATCTAGAAAAATATACGACAACTGATGTGAAAGATTTGTATTGCAGTGAGCCACCCAAGCAATCTCATGATTTAACAGTTTATTTGAAGCACCTTAAAAATGCAGATCGTATGCTGTTGAGTTTAACTAACACGCTTAAAGCTAGGGCGGAAACTACTTGGTTATGTTGGTATGGGGATCATATTCCGAGTATGCCAACAGTTTATCAAGAACTTAATTGGCAAGATGGTCGCAGTGATTATTTAATTTGGAATAATAAAATTACTCCTACCCCCCCCATTAAAAAAGAGCTATCGATTGAGCAATTAGGGCTTGATTTATTAGCTAGCGCTGGTTTGGCTGTAACGAATAAAAGCTAAGTATTCGCGCCAACGAAAATAGCGACGCTGCTGGCGAAACTGCTTCGTGTCTAAAGGGTTGGGCCAAGAATCATAGCGTCCCTGCGAGGTTTGTGGTACTCCTATTGTATCAGCGGTTAAAATAGTAATTTGCCTCACCGCAGCTAAAGCACCGAGTTTAAATAACTTTAAATTTAGGCTAAACAGCGTATCGGTTGGGCGAATACTTAACTTACTCTGCTCTAAAATAGCGCCCTGATCAAATTGCTCATTTTGTAGATGTACCGTCGCCCCTGTTTCACGCGCTTGCCTAAGCAACGCATAAAAAGCCGGATCTACGCCTTTAAACGCCGGTAGTAAGGAAGGGTGAATATTTACACATGCTAGATTCGGTAGTGCTAGTACTTCTGGCTTAAGCAGTTGATTAAAATGTGCTGATAACAAAACATCAGGCTGCAGATTATTTAGGAAATCAAGACTCTCGGCTGAGTTAATGTCGTCAGTTTCTAAACGAGCAATCTTCTTTGCCACCAACTGCTGTTTGAAGCTTGGTTTACGGAACAGCCAACGCAATCCCGTATATAAGCCAGTGATTACAAACAAATAAGTCGCATATCGAATACCAGAGAGTTGTATCTGTCGAATACTGGCGCGCAGCCTTGGATCAGACTTATTTAACACTCGGGTAGAACTGAATACCCCCACTAGCTCAATAGCGGGCGACTTTAAGAGTTCGTGTAACACGACTTCCGAGTAAACACTCGGATAAGTACACAAAACCACTCGGCGGCGTAGACTCACTATTTTTTAGCCATCACTTCAGCCAAGGTTTCAACGGTGTATTGAATTTGCTCTGCAGTATGACTGGTACTAATAAAGAAACGCAGACGAGCCATCCCTTCTTCAACTGCTGGGTAGAAAATCGGTTGCACATTAATGCCACGATCAAACATTCGGTTTGCGACTAAGCCAGCCCGTGCGGAACTACCTAAAATCGCTGGTACCACTGCTAGACCTGCACTATAGCCGGTATCAATTTGATGTTTTTTACACAAATCTAAGAATAAGCGCCCATTCGCTTGCAATTGATGTACCCGTTCTGGCTCGGCCAACATCACCTTAAGGGATGCAGCTGAAGCGGCAGCTAAGGGTGGCGACATGCCAACGCTATATAAGAAACCGGGCGCAGAAATTCGTAAATGATGAACTAAGGCTTTTTCACCGGCAATATAACCACCACAGCCAGATAGGGTTTTACTGAGTGTCCCCATCCAGATGTCAACCTCTTTGCCTGCTACACCAAAATGCTCGCGAATACCGCGCCCTGTTGTTCCCATAATACCTAAGGAATGAGCTTCATCGACCATTAAAAAGGCTTTATGACGACGTTTAATCTCAATAAAGCGCGGCAAATCAGGGAAGTCGCCATCCATACTGTAGATGCCTTCCACCACAATCAGGACGCGCTCAAAATCTTTACGCTGCTGACTAAGAATATCATCAACCGCTTGCCAGTCATTGTGTGGAAACGGAATACGTTTAGCACCAGACAACTGTGCCCCTTGCACAGCACTATTATGAATCAGTGAGTCATGCAGAATCAGATCACGTGGCCCAAACAGATAACCAATAGTCGTCACATTGGTGGCGTGGCCGCTGACGAAAACCACGCAATCATCGACTTCATATAAATTGGCTAAACCTTGCTCTAGCTCTTGCTGTACAGCACGCTCGCCAGACACCATCCGACTAGCAGATGCGGATGTTCCATAACGCTGAATAGCATCCATTGCTGCTTGATTGACGACGGGATGTCCACAGAGATCCAAGTAATTATAACTGGCAAAGTTGATATACTCTTTGCCTTCAATAAAGGTGGTTGACCGTGCTACTTGATCATGGGTTTTAAAGAACGGACTATCAATACCCAGTTGTTTGCCACCTTGCTCAATCACACGAATTTGCTGGTAGCCGGGCATTTGATCGAAGCGATAGAAAGCCTCAGGAATTTCATCGCGGCGGAATAATTTCTTTTTGTTCGGGTAGCCTTCTTGAGCAATCTTATCGAGTTTCTTTCGATGACGCTCTAGCATTTCATTGGCTAGCCGTTCTTTAATCTGATCGCTCAGACCAAATAAATTCCGACCTGTCATGGCTTAATTCCTCGCCTCTTCTGCCGATAACTTGGCAGCTAATTGTGCTAGCTCAGCATCTGTCATGTCCGAGCCATGTTTTTTTACAACCGCTGCAATCGATTGTTGTTTTAGCTCTTGCTCGGTCGGTGCAGCTACCGACTCCTGAGGATGTAAGTGAGCAACGATTTTTTCAGCAATCCGGCTCACCGTGGCACCCTCAGTGAGAGCCATTACGGGTAAGCGTACTTTAAAACGCTCCTCAATCGCGAGTACTAATTCCATCCCCATTAAGGAATCCATGCCTAACTCAAAAACCGACTTATCTGCTGACAACTTATCAGCCGGTAGACGTAGAATATGCCCAACCTCTGCAAGCAACATATCCGTGACTACTTGATGAGTCGCCTCAGGGCTTAAGCCTGCAACCAACTCATGAATATCTTTGGCTTGCTCGCCTTCCTCATTAGTCGCCACCAAGCGTTGTAACTCACTAAACTTCGCTGCCCGTGCATTCGGCATCACTCGTTGTAAAGTGCTCCAATCCCAATTCACAACAGCAACACCGGTCTGTTGGCTTTGTAGTAGTTGCTCTAAAACATTTAAGGCTTGAGCAGTAGTAATTGCAGCGCCCCCTAAACGACTTTGCAAAGCATCTTTCACGGTCTCATTACGGGTTAAATAACCGGCATCGGCAATCGGCCCCCAAGCAGCGAAGCTAGCTGCTAAACTCTGCGCTCGGCGATATTCAGCTAAAGATTCCAAGAAGAGATTGGCCGCTACATAATTGGCTTGCCCAGGATTACCTAAGTAAGTGGTGATCGAGGAATACATAACAAAGAAATCCAGCGGCAAGTCTTCAGTGAGCTCATGTAAATTCCATGCACCCAACATCTTTGGTGCAATGACTTTACGGAAACTATCCGCACTCATATTACGCACGATCACATCATCTAAAACCATAGCAGCGTGAATAATTCCACGTAGCGGTGGCAATTTATCCTGAATCTCAGCGAAAACAGCTGCTAAAGCGGCCTTATCTGTTACATCACAGGCATAAGCTACCCACTGAATCCCCATAGCTGTTAACTGATCAAGCGTCTCTTGATCTTCTACCGAGGTTTGACCACTGCGGCTTAGGAGAATCAGCGTTTTTGCACCCTTGTCAGCTAACCAGGCTGCCGTTTTGAGGCCAAAGCCACTTAAACCACCGGTAATTAGATAACTAGCCCCTGCTACTAACTGCAAACTTGTCTCTGATTGGGCTGGAAAACTTGGCTGCAGTTGTTCACCTTCGAAGGAGACAATCACTTTGCCAATTTGCCGTGACTGCTGCATATAGCGGAAGGCTTCTTGAATACGCTGTGCAGCGAAGACGCGATGTGGCAAAGGCCGTAGTACACCTGTTTGGAACAAACCCATCATCTCTTGGAATAAACGCCCAGCGAGCTGCGGGCGCTCTATGAGTAACTGATCCGCATCAATCCCAAAATAAGCAATATTATTACGGAAAGGCCGCAAGCCAATCTTGCTATTCTCATAAAAATCACGCTTCCCTAACTCAAGGAAGCGGCCAAAAGGACGCAAGATACTCAAGTTGCGATTGATAGCCTCGCCTGAAATGGAGTTCAGCACTACATCCACGCCTTGCCCTTGACTCAAACGCATGACATCTTCAGCAAACTTAAGACTCCGCGAATCTAAGACATGATCCGCACCCATCAAGCGTACAAAATCACGCTTCTCATCCGTCCCCGCGGTCGCAAATACCTCAGCACCTTTATAACGTGCATATTGAATCGCAGCTAAGCCCACGCCACCTGAAGCACCATGAATCAGAATACGTTCACCCGGCTCTAATTGAGCTAAATGCTGTAACGCGTAATAAACAGTGAAGAAAGTGGTAGGAACTGTCGCAGCCTCTTCATCCGTCCAGTTCAGAGGCTTATGCGCCACCGCTGTGGTACGGGTAATGACACGGGTACTAAAACAAGCGGGCGCAAACCCAATCACTGCATCGCCCACTTTGAAATTCGTAACCCTAGACCCCACTCGCTGTACAACCCCAGCCAGCTCCATTCCCAAAGATGCCCCAGCAAAGCCATTCTCTACAGCCTCATCCGAAAGTAAGCCCATCGCATACATAACATCGCGGAAATTTAAACCAGTCGCCTTAGGTAGAATCTCAATTTCATCTGCCTGCAAAGCCTGTTCCGGTAGAGCACGCCAATACAAATGCTTTAATAAGCCTGGGGAAGTAAAATCTAAGGCCAGTGCTGGGGCTGTTTGCTTACCAGCTAATAAATTAGTTTGCTGCAACCGTAAAGCTTGTCGCTGGGTGGTTGAAACTAGCACTTCATCTTCGGCATCAGGGAAAAGATATTCTTGAATGAGTAATTTAGCGGCTTCAAGTGGGCTTGGACTCTTTTGTAGATCAATCAGCTTTACCCTGAGGTCAGGATGTTCATTCATTAACACCCGTCCTAACCCCCAAAGCGGTGCTTGTGCAGGCTGCGTAGCCTCCATTGCACCCGCTGTCACTAACCATAACTGCGTAGAACTTGCTGCTTTATCTAAAGTTTGGACTAAACCCAAACTACTAATACAACGTTGCTCTTGTAAGGCCAGTAAATCTACTGGTTCATTGAAGCATAAACCCTGTAAATGAATAATGTGGTCGAAATGATTTGTTAGACTAAACTCAGTCTGAACCGTCACCTGCTGAGCATAACTCAACAGGGTATCTTGCAATGCACTGGCTAAATCTGCTGAATAACCTAACTCATCCGCTAAAATTAACCATGCTTGGCTAGCAATATGCGGCTTGTGTGCAGCTAGCTCCGCATTGAGTTGAGCAGCGACAATAAAAGCACCGGCTTCATCATCCTGATCACTAGGCTCGAAACTAATTCGAGTCTGATCAAAACGATGCTTCGCTAATAACGCTTGCCACTCTTGAGCGGTATGCAAACGCGCAACAAAATGCTGACCCGCTGCGTCTGCAATAGGTAGCCACCAGTTTGGCTCTAAACCTTGCGTGAGATCGAGGAAACGACTGGATTGGGCTTGAGCAAATAAGACTAAGGCATTAGGCTTAGCTAACTGTGATAAGCGTGGCAAAAACTGATCAAGATCGCCCCAATTCTCCAAAGCTTGAGCACATACCACGACATCAAACTTGCCACTTTGAACTAAGTTCGCTGCTTGCTCACTAGTAAACTCAGGGCTTAGGACGCTCGCAGTAAAGTTAGTAAGACCTCGAAATTCCTCACTAGCCTGAGCTACTTTACTCGCATCAGCGTCAGTAAATACATAATCGACTTGCTCTTTTGGCAAGATTGGCAAAGCTAACTGCGTTAAAGCCGCATGATCCCCCGATAGCTCTAATACCCTTAAACGCTGTACGGCTGGCCAGTCACTGGCTAATTGCTTCAACATCGCTGTTAAGGCTAAATTACTAGCACGGAAACTAGGCGAACTATCTAGCCAATGCTCATAGCTACTGCTCTTAGCAGGCTGCAATAAACTTGCTGGCTCGACTTTACCTTGCAAAACGTCCAATAAATGCTCACCACAACGCCCTAATAGAACCAACTCGGGCACATGTGCAGGTGCATCACCTAAAATGGCTAACCAAATATCCTGTGCAGCAGGAAGATCAGCTTCCTCAGCTAACTGCCAACCCGCAGCGGTTGGCTCAGCTAAACCATCCTCTTCTAATAAACTTAATAAGCGTTGGAGCAAAGGGAGTTGCTCAGCCACAATGGCATGGTCAACTTGCAGCGTTTGTAGTGAAACGGGTTCAGAATAACTGGCAAATAGTGGCTGCAAAGTTTCCCAAGCAAAGGCTGTCGCTAATACCTCAAATAATGGTGCAATCTGCGTAAAATGCTTTTGACGTTGCAGCTTAGCTTCTTGAGCCTCTAAAGTCTGTTCAGCCGCCTGAATTAACTGCTTAATATTAATAGTTGGCGTTAAATCGTTACTGGTGACTAAAGGCTTAGGAATTTTAATAAACGCATAGAGTTCAGGTTCAGCTTGCTTTGAACGCGCAAATTGGACTGCACGGAACCGGCAATTAGTCAGCTCCGCAACGACTTTGCCTTGTGCATCCCATAGGACGAAATCAGCCAGCACTGACCGAGGACTTTGCTTTTTAAGCTTAATTTGCAGTGCCTGCACACGAGCAGAAGCTTGGAATAAATTCAATTTGGCAATTTGAATCGGAATGAGCGCTGCAAACTGCCCCTGCTGAATCGCTTGGCGGAAAATATCCACCAACACTTGGAAGCCAGCATCTAATAAAGCAGGATGCAATAAATGTTTCGCAAAGGTAGCTTCAAGGCTTGCAGGCACTTGTAGTTCGGCTAAAGCTGTTTGATCCTTAACCCAAACCTGCTTAACACCTTGGAAAGCCTCCCGATAAGTTAACCCAACTGCTTCGGTTAACTGATAATGCTCTTGCGCGGTAATCGCTGTTTGAGCTGTTAAACTAGGCTCTAACGGGGCAACTTCATTGGAATCTTTTAACACCAGCCCTGTTAAACGCCCGACAACATTCACTGTCCACGGATTATCACTTAAACGATCACGGCTGGTAATCGTAAAACTCCCATCAGTAGTCTGCAACGTCAAGCGCACTAGCTTAATCATGCTGTCTTCCAGCATGATGGGCGCATGAATTTCAAAATTTTCTAGGGTATGACTCGTCTGTTGTTGCCATTGTGCAGAGGCTGCTAAAGCCATTTCTACATAAGCAGCAGCAGGAACAATTACTGCACCATCAACAATATGATCCGCTAAATAAGGTAACTTTGCGGTATCCAGCTGATTCTCCCAAGTGGCCTCCGCATCTTTTAGGCGATAACCCAATAAAGGATGAATACGCTGACGATTAACTAAATTCGGACCTTCATTGGTTAGTGGATACCAATAGCGCTCGCGTTGCCACGGATAATTAGGTAATTGAATGAAGTCCCCTCCTTGAGGAAAGGCTCTGTCTAAATCCAATTCACAACCGGCTAACCAAGCACTATAAGCTGCTTTCTTAGCCGTAAAAGCCTGTTCGGCATTGCGCTGATCACTGCCTAAGCTCAAGCCCTCCACTGATTTAGCGGACATACATTCTTTAATATAGGAACGTAAGATGGGATGTGGGCCAATTTCAAGGAAGGTTTTGACACCACTTTCAAGCAGGAGATTCATACCCGCTTCAAAAGCAACAGGCTGACGAATATTATGCCACCAATAGTCTGCAGTTAGTTCAGAACCAGCCAGCACGCGCCCGTACACGGTAGAAACAAACTGAATCCCTGTCTCAACATTGACTGGTTGCAAACCGTCTAAAGCAGTCAACAAATCCGCTTTCGTACTATCCATCCAATGACTATGGAAGGCGTAATCCAGATCGAGGATACGGAAGAAAACTTTATCCTGTTCAAACACTGCTTTGAGTGTCTCAAGATCCGCTAAGCTTGCTGATAAGGTCACGGCATTGGAGCTATTTACACCCGCAATTTCTACCTTGTCTTGCAGACTTAAAGCATTGAGCTTTGCCTGCATGGCCGTTAAGCCTAAACTTGCAGCTGCCATCCGACCTTGACCGCGTGTTTTACCTTGAGCATGACTACGTTCATAAATCACACGCACCGCTTGCTCTAAAGACAAAGCTCCCGCTGCCCAAGCGGCAGCTACTTCACCCACGCTATGGCCTATCGTCGCATAGATTTTAATCCCTGCAGCTTGGATTACACGCACTAAACCGACTTGCAAAGCAAACAGTAAAGGTTGAGCAATTTCAGTCAGATGTAATCGTGATTGTTCTGGACTCGCCTTAAACTCAGCAATCAGTGAATAGTCCACGTAAGGGGCTAACAGCTCTTCAATTTCCTCAAGCGCTGCACGGAACACTGCGTCTTGTTCAAATAATACAGTCCCCATCCCTTGCCATTGTGAGCCATTACCGGAAAACACTAAGGCTAGTGGTGTATCCTTGGCTAATAAGCGTCCTTCTACTAGATGCTCTAAATTTGTCTTGCCCTCTGTATACTCCTGCAAAGCCTGAATCGCATCAGCACGAGTAGGAGGAATAACGACTAAACCCTGAGGTAAATGCGCGCGATGCTTAGCCAAACTCCACGCAATATCCTGATAAGAAAGCGATTCATCGGCTAATAACTCTGCGTATTGTGTCGCCATTGCTTTTAGAGCAGGTTCGCCACGAGCAGATAAGAGTAAAGGCGGTAGCTGGGAAAGAGTCGGTGTACTAGCAAGGCTTGAGTCTGAGCTAGGCTTATTATAAGACTCAATCAGCACATGCGCATTAGCCCCACCAAAGCCAAAAGAGTTAATCCCAACTAACTGACGGCGCTTAGTCGCCTTTAAAGGGGTAAACTCAGTTACCACCTTGAGGTTTAAGCGCTCAAAATCAATCTTGGGATTAAAAGTTTCAACATGAAGCGAGGGCGGCAAAGCCTGTTTTTCTAGCGTCAGCACGGCTTTAAGTAAACCAGCCATGCCTGAGGCTGTTTCTAAATGACCCAAATTACTTTTTGCTGAGCCAATCCATAAGGGATTATTTGGATGACGCGCTTGCCCAAGCACTTCACCAATCGCGCGTGTTTCAATCGGGTCACCAATTGAAGTTCCGGTGCCATGCGCCTCTAAATAAACGAGATCATTAACATCCACATCAGCGGCACTATAAACTTTACGTAGTAATTTACCTTGTTGGTTATAGCTTGGAACGGTAATGCCATTAGTTTTGCCATCCGCATTAATCCCTGAATTAACAATGATGGCATGAATCGGATCGCCATCCGCCTCAGCTTGTGCCAGAGGCTTTAAGAATAAAACCGCAGCACCTTCCGCACGCACATAGCCATCACCACTAGCATCAAAAGTCCGGCAGCGCCCACGTGCGGAAAGCATAGAAGCTTGTGAGAAGCCTACAAATGCAAAAGGATGCAGCAGCATATTCACGCCGCCGGCAATCGCCATACTGGCTTCGCCGCTACGGATCGCTTGGCAAGCTTGATGGACAGCAACCAAGGATGATGAACAAGCCGTATCTACCGAGACACTAGGGCCGTGTAAATCCAAAATATAGGAGATCCGATTGGAAGCAATACTTGCTGTATTGCCAGTCATCGTATAGGCATCCATCGAAGCTGGATCATCAACACGCCGATTCAAATAATCAGTGCTTGCAATTCCCACATAGACGGCACAATCAGAGCCTGCTAGCTTGTCTGGAACTTGACCACCATTTTCTAAAGCCTCCCAAGCTAACTCCAACAACAAGCGCTGTTGAGGGTCCATTTGTTCAGCTTCGCGTGGGGATATACCAAAAAAGGCTGCGTCGAAGTGCTCTACATCCTCTAATACCCCAGCAGAAAAAGTAACGCTTTTACCTGCTTCTTTACGATTGGGATGTTGGAAGAATTCGGTGCCAAAGCGCGCGCTGCTAATTTCTGTGACAACATCTTGCCCTTGACTTAAAACCCGCCAATAGTCATCTAAAGATGCAATGCCCCCTGGTAAGCGGCAAGCTACACCTACAATCGCTATTTTTTCATGCATGCAGGCTTGAGAAGTCGTTTTTTTATTACTCACAATCGTCACAGTCTAAAAAATCAGGAGGATAGGCCAAGGGCGCATTCTACAGGGTTAATACCTGAACTTGAAAACCCCACGATAAACATGCACCACTTTCCGCGCTTGGCGATAGAACCAATTCACTTTATTTTTCTGTTGACCGCCCTGCTCTTGCAATTGGCGGTGTAAGAGTTCAATTACATACTCAGGCGTGGTGAAAGCCCCAGTTTGCCAATTGATGTAGCGCGGATACAAAATTAAGGTCGCAGCAACAAGTTGATCAATAGTTAATTTTCGAGTACGTCGGGTTAGGCTATGTCGATCAGTTGTGAGGCCCCAACCAGCATAAAAGGGTAAACCATAACAAGCCACTTGTTTGCCACGCAACAAACCCTCAAAGCCAACTAATGAGGTCATCGTATGCACTTCGTCTACTGCATCTAAGCAATCAGGAATACTTGCATCTTCAAGTACTAAGTCGCTGTATTGCTTAAGAACAGTTGCCTCCACTTTACCTTTACGATTTCCACTCACCACATCAGGATGTGGCTTATAAATGAGATAAGCATCAGGTTTTGCAGCTCTTACTGCTTTTAATAAAGCCGTATTATCCGCAATATCCACACAACCTTTACGGATCGAAACATCATCTTCAACTTGGCCTGGCACTAAGATAATACACTGACCTTGAGCTGCCTTAATTGCATCCACTACGGACTCCGCTCCAAGATTGTACTTGCTGAGTCGGTTTTGCAACAGTCTGTTGCGTAAAAGGGACGCTCGTTCCAGCAATTTAGGGGGAAAATCGCTATTTTCAAGGTAACTCTCTAAGTCACTGGGTTGATTAGGATCATAATAGATACCCTGCTGGTCGATGACTAAGGACAAGGGTGGTGTGTAGTCAGACCCCAAACCAACTGAGCGAATAAACCCATCTTCGACCCGCCAAACTGGAACCGATGTTGCTAAGGAAAGTGCTTTAACCTCTGAGGCAGCCCGCTCCCCCCATACCACTAAGCGCGAGTTTTTATCAAAACCACGCTCTAAAGCTTGCGATTTTTCCCAAACAAATTGCAGTTGATTCTGTGGTGCATATAAAAAACGCTTAATGTAGTTACGTTTCCAAAAGGTGAATCCAAACCCATATAAAGACCCCGCATTAAGCAAGGAATAGTGGTTTTGCAGAGCAATATACTCAACTACCCGCTCTAATTCGCAACGAATAGCACGCTCTGGATCCAAATAGCGGGAATACAACAAATAAGCTGCAGCAAACACTTCAACCACTGAGCGCTTGCACTTACGCCGCTGAAAAACCGGTAAATTAGGATCAGCCCGATCATCGGTAATTCCCCAACCAGCATAAAACGGCACCCCAAAACAAGTGACCGACTTACCTAGCATTAAAGCCTCAAAGCCGAGCTGTGAAGTTAACACATACACATGCTCGACCTCAGCTAGTAAGCTCAAAGGATTAATAGCCTGACTAATGCAGTGAACACGTGGATGCTGGCAATCCTTTGGGAAACAACCTTGCTTCTTTCCTGCCAGTACATCAGGATGAGATTTTAATAAAATTTGTGCCTCAGGATGTTCAGCCAAGGCCGTAGCTAACATCTGCTCAGCGCTAGTTGCCTGAACCAAGCCATACTTAAGTGACATATCACCAGCCGTTTGATCAACCACCAGCACTTTTTTACCTACTGGTAAGTTCAGTGAGGCAAGCTCTAAAGATGCATTATTGTATTTAGAGATACGCTGACTAGTAATAGCTTGAATTAAGTGCTCCGCTCTTGCCAATAGATCGCTATTCAGTAGCTGTTGACTGGGATCATGCTCTAACAAATCCTCTAACTCAGAGGCTTGTGTCGCATCGTAGTAAATCCCTTTCTTATCAATCACCAAAGAATATGAACTAGCTCCAAGGACTCCCTGCCCCATCGAATGGATAAAACCGTCCTCTAAGCGCCAAAGGGGTAAATTTAAACTTTGTGCTAACTCTTCGGCCTTAGTAGCACTCGGTTTGCGCCCCCACGCAATAACTGCCTGAGCCTGCTTTTGCTGCTTATTATTAATTTTCGAGCTATAGACCACTGGCACACCCAAAAAGGCGGGCAAGCCAGAACGTAAATAGATACTTTTCGAACAGACCAGAACTGGCTGTGACATCCTAGCTAAGCCTCTGTTAACTGTGTAAGGATCTTAATCCTTCCTTCAACCAGCGCCTGATTATACGTTCTTCACCCACCCAATTGTGTCTTTCTGATGGTTTATTTTTAGGATTCATATAGTGATAAGTCGTTTGGGTTTCGCTTAAAGCCCCGAATCCTGCTACTGAAATCCCAGCCCATGAACCCAGTAGCCAGTAAAAAAACGCTAATACACTAATCCCCGCACTAGGTGGGGCTTGTAGCTCAGTCACCAACTGCCGCCATACCTCTAAAGGCACAGTTACAATAGGAATTTGCTTCTCAAGGAAAGGATAAAAAGCCCCCCAATCAGCCAGCCGATACTGGATCTCTGGTCCTGTTACCAATAACCAATCTACAGTACGCAGCTTATTAGGCTTAAAACTTGGAGTCATACACCACAAATTACATTGCTGGCCTAGGTCTGTTGTAAAGTGCTTACCCGATTGAAACGCATTAAAACGCACAATAAAACCAGCCGCATCAATAGTTGAACCTAAATTAGTATTGAGCATATTGCCTGAATTACCAACAATACAAATGCCTTGCCTCTGTACATGATATTGCAGCAGTTTAGTTAACTCAGTTCGCCAAAGACTTTGCTGGCTATAAATACTTACTAAAAATTGTTGCTGTCTTGAGATATGCTCAAAATCCTTGGAAGCCAAAACAGCAGGAATAGAAGACTTAGTAATAAAAACCGAATCAGGAGGAGTTAATCCTTGAAAACCTCCCTCCAATAAAAAAGCAAATAATAATTCACGCTCTTTTTGGTTAAAACCAGGCCAAGCTTGAATTATTTTTCTAGCCAAACTAAAGCTTATTACTCTACCTAGATCACGTCGATATTTTATATAACCCAGTAAGTAATTTTTATTTTTACTTAGAAGCCAAGCCCTTAGAAACAGCTTGAGGGCTATAGAACTATACTGACCTTGCCTGCGAAATTTTCTAGCCTGCTTGTAAAAAATGAATGCCCTAAGCTTATTTAAAATCATACATTTGTTAAAAATATTAAAATTTTAAAGATTTCAAAAGCAAAAATAGTTTAATTAAATTTACCCCTCGTCTTTACTCATACCAAATCTATGAAATGAAGGGCATTATCTTGAATACTACTAACTTCCAATACCCTTTTTCTTAGATTTTTCACCCTAGACTCATAATAATTTGGATTTAATAAGCCATTAAGGATATTAACAATTTCTTCTGGATGCTCTAAAAATATTGCTCCAGCCTCTTTATACCTTACAGCATCAGAACTAGGTGTACATACAGTGGGTTTACCCCAAAAACCAGCTTCGAGCACTTTGAGTGCCGATTTAGATTGATTAAAAGGTGTATCTTCTAAAGGCGCTAAATTAACCCATGTCGCCTGAAAACGCTTGTGAAACTTGGAAAACTCCACCTTTTCGTAATGCCTAACCTGCATCGATACATCCTCAGCTAACTGAAAGCTGAGTGGCCCAGTGATCTCAAGACTGACATGTTTATTTAAGCGCAGAAATGCAGCTAAAGAAGTTGCAACAAGTTTAAAATCTTGGTCGTGGCTGCGCGTTCCAGGTAAGTAAGTCAAAACGGGCGCTGAAAAATCTATCTCTTTCCTCTTATAATGTGCTAGCTCATGCTCCCATGAAAAGTGTGGGGCATTAGGTAATACTGCTATGGGCTTATTAAGTCGCAAGTACAACAAATGATCTTTCAATGGAGCTGTTGAAACAGTAAAACCATCAAATAGACTTAATGCTTTTGCATGAGCTTGATAAGTTTTTCTAGTTTTTTCTAGAGTGTTAATTTGATTAACTACGCCTGGGCTAAACTCAGCAAAGCTTGTATCGAAGATTAAGTCATCAAAATCGGCCCAGACTTTAGTTCCCCGCAAACGAAAAAGACTTACTAAAAAATGTACACGCCATAAGTTTCTAGGCCGATGAAAAACTACGAAATCAAATTTAGTTAAAGACAATGAGTCATTAATATGACAAAAGCTAACTTGATGACCTTGTCTAATAAGTTCTAAGCCAAGATTTTCACAACGATAAATATAAGAAGGATCTGCTCTAAAGAGTTTAGAATTACGATTGCATGCAAAAAAAGCAATTTTCACTGCTAGCCTCTTAAATTCAAATAGTAATGTAAGGGTTAAGCAAAAGGATTAAATAACTCTTGTCCAGTATCCATAACTATACACTGTACGACACTATCCTTAGATAATGGTTTTTGAAACTCTAGATCAAAACCGATGTAGGCATGCCGTCCTATATTCAATGCGGCTAATTCATGACGATATTGATTGGCTGTGACTTGGGCGAGTTCAACACCATCAACATAGATAGCTAAGTCTATAGGTATTTCACTATTCTGGTTAATAGCCCAACCAGAGATTTTATATTTAGCTCTTTCAGTAATAATACCATGTACATATGCTTTGCCTGCTGAAAACAACTCATAGCGCTGCAAAAACATTTTTTTAACTTTCTTATAGAGCATTAGATCTTTGTGGTTATGTTCTCTGACAAAACCCATTAGCTCATCATCTAACTTATATTTAGCTGTCGCACGTTGTTGATTAATATTTAAAAAAGACTCCCTAATTTGCAACCCATTTTGAGAACTTAATAACTGCAATGATTCTCGATAATATTCCTGCAAACCTACAAAGCCAATTAGATTAAAAGGAATCCGTCCAATGTTTCTAAATTGAGTATTCATATTAGCAGGATTAGAGGAAAAAGACTCTAAGGACTCTGTCAACCCTTCGACTCTGCGCATATGCTCGTAGTTTGAAATAACCCGTTGAACTGGGTTACGTAGAAACATCATAATATTTCTAATATAGAAAAAAGGCGCATATTTCTTAATAGAGTAATGCCCTGATAAGCATATAGGCTTATTCTGCTCTGATAAAAAAGCACCGAACTCCGGATAAGCTTGACGGTTTTGAATATAATCAACTACTACAGGACTGGTGGTGGTATCAGAGCCATAGTCACAATATAAACCATCTCCAAAAATTTCCTCTAAAGCATCACGAAAGCTAGTCCCTGCTGTTTTTGGAATATGAACAAACAGATAACCATTTTCAATTGGGAAACGAGCCACTCAATCCAACTCCAAAATAGGCAATTTAATAATTAATTAGACAAATTCGCGTAACGAGAAATCTTCGCGTAATCTAGATAGATTGAGATTGTAGTAAGGATCATTATCCAACTCTGTACCCCAAGTAGCACGCATGTAGGCAACCTCCTTATCAAAACGTGCTTTCTTTTCAGGTGTATCATCCTCACCACGACTCACCGACTCGTGATGATACAACTCTGCATGTGGTGTCCACAAATTTCGATAACCAACTGCCCGTACACGTAAACAAAAATCTACGTCATTATAGGCTACAGCTAGATCTTGCTCATTCAATCCACCAACTTGCTCATAGATCTCCCGACGTACAAGCAAACAAGCGCCTGTCACGGCCGAATAATTTTGTACCACTTTAAGACGATTGAAATAACCTGTTGAATCGCGTTCAGCAAAACGATGGGCATGTCCTGCCACGTGCCCTAGCCCCAAAATTACGCCCGCATGCTGGATCTGTCCGTTTGAATAGTAAAGCTTAGCCCCCACACACCCAACCTCTGCACGACAAGCATGTGAGACCAATTCAGTTAGCCAATTCGCAGAAATGATCTCAACATCATTATTAATCAGACCAATAATAGAGCCTTTAGCCTGTTGTACACCAAAATTATTGATAGCTGAATAATTAAAGGGATAATCATACTGGATGACTTTAACACGTGGATCATTTTGAATACGCTCAAACCAAATTAGCGTTTCCGCTTCCTTACTTTGATTATCCAAAATAAGAATCTCAAAGTTTTCATAAGTGGTTTTTTCTAAAATACTTTCAACACAGGGTTGAAGAATACTTAAGCGATCCCGAGTAGGAATAATTAGACTTACTAAGGGTTGAGGCTCAGGAATCTTAAAGTCAAAAATTAAGGTTTCATCTTCCCAACGGTAGCTGCTCACGCTTGGTAATGCTGACTTTAGAACCTCAGCCCTTAGCAGTGCTAGTTCCTTCTCTAGTTCAGTTGTTTTTTTGTTAGTTTCAGTATGCTTGTAAGCCAGCACTAAAGGCAGATGAATAATCTGCTGAGAACCTAAACTAGGCAATAACTCTGCTAAAGCTTGTTGATTACCTAACTTATTAAACGTTTCTTTATTAGCCTCATACCAAGATTTTCTACAAATAAAACAAGTTGAAATATAATCTTGGGTTAAAAATAAATCAGGATTCCAATCAGTCTTGAACCAAGGTTTAGAGCGATTACCATATTCATCTAAATAGTCTTCATCTGGATAAACAAGAAGCGCATCTGGGTGTTTACTTAGAAATCTGATGAGTAAATCCTTTGAACTGTTATATAACGTATAATCAGGATCAACTACACATACATAGTCATCTACGTTGCATGGAGTAGAAGTATCTTCTAAGTCAAGCTTACGAATTAACTCAACCTCAATTTCCTCAATCCAAGTATGATAGTCTGTTTCATTGTGTGTATAAAACAAACGGTTGTAAGCAGAAAAAATGAACTGGTTAAAATCAATCTTTTTAGCATGCGCACGCTCATGCAGCCTTTTAGTTAAGTCCTCTTTATTAGTAGCAGCACTCACCACTAAACGCTTCAGCATACGATCTTGTGCAAACCTTTCTTTAATAGGTACTAATCTAAAGAGCTTTACTACCCCATCTCCGTATAGTCTTAAACTGAGATGGGCTTGAGTAGCACTACGCGGTAAGTACACAATCCGTTTCATTAATTTTTGTGGCCGAATCGCTAGTGGCATATTATGAGAAGTGTCAAACCGCAAATCTAAATTAGCTGTACCAAATACACCTTTAACCTGTAACTCCAGCATATACCACCCAGGTTTAAACTCATGGTCTATGATTGCGTTTTGTGTTGAGTAATAGTCATCCTCTACAGGCACACCACTCAGCATCTTTTTTGCAAGATTGGGGTATAGATAAGGTTTAGCGGCTTTATAAACGAGCTTAAGCATTTAGATTAGTAAATGAGAATAGAGAAATTAATAAGTAAAGGGCAGAGAAAATACCTTGCATAACCCAGGCTACTACTTTTGATCAGGGTTTAATGAGCTGAAATTCATATCAGGTTGTTTGATACCAAAATAAACAATTTTAGTAATTAAACCCAAATCTTCATGCTCTATTTTAACTTGAAAATAAGCAGGCCAGTTATTAGTAGTTGTAGTCGCTGACGAATCCAAAGCAGTAACCTCTAACGCTTTCACTTTCTTTAATAAAATTGAAGTATCATTAGGTGAATCTGTGCTTTCTTGGTTGTTTAACCAAGTCTCTCTTAGAATGGATTCATTTTTGAGGCTATAACGAATATGCTTTAGTGCTTGTTGAGGGCTTGCTGCTGAATTAGTAAGTAAAGTGAGTTCAAGCTGAGTTTTATCCGATTTTAAATTTACGCTTTCACTTTCGGTACTCGCTAATACCTGTACTGATTTTTGGCGTAAATCACGCTCAATAATTTGGACAGCACGTTGTACACTGGTTAAATCAGCCATTTCCAGTTCGATTGCATCCCCTGTTTTCACTAAGGTGTTCACAGCTCGATAAGCAAAAGCAGAAATTAAGGAAAAAACGAATAAAGCCACTAATAACTCAACTAAAGTGAAGCCTTGTGACTTATGGTGCTGGTTAGCCTTAGAACTCACAACAAAACGATCTCCAAATTCAGCGCTTATAGATTGATAGGCTAGCCATCAAGGCCGTTGGCAAGCTAGGATGCTGCATATTATAGAGTTTATTGGGTTAACGCAGGAATATTTCATGTTGGCTTTCCTTGGCATTGGTGCACAAAAAGCTGGAACCACTTGGCTACATAGGATGTTAAGCCAGCATCCTCAACTTTACTTGCCTGAAGCCAAAGAGCTACATTATTGGGACAAGCAATACCCCCAAGCTCCAATACAAGCTTATCTAGACTTTTTTCACCGTATTGACTGTCTAGAGGGGGAAATAACCCCCTCTTATGCCATTTTGCCAATTTCTACTATTCAGGTTATTCATCAATACCTACCTGAGCTCAAACTCATTTATAGCTTACGTAACCCTATCGAACGGGCTTGGTCAGCCGCTTGTATGTTTTTAACGAAAGCACAAATGGAGTTAGAGGAAGCCAGTGACCAGTGGTTCTTAGATCACTTTTACTCTAAGAACTCACGTTTACGTGGTGATTACGAAACCTCCATTCGGCAATGGCTCTCCATCTATCCTAGAGAAAATCTATTGCTATTGGATTACGATCTGATTAAATCGAATCCTAAACTTGTGTTATCTTCATGCTGCGCCCATCTCGGCATCCATGATTTTACGCTGACGCAACTAGAAACCATGCTGTTATCTTCTAAGGTGTTTGCGGGGCAAGGTTATCAATTGAGACCCAAATTGAAACAAGCACTTATTGATCTTTACACTCCACAAATTTACTCGCTTAGCCAGTATCTTAATAAAGACCTGAGCCATTGGACTCAACACTAGAATTTATGTCAGTTAACTCAGCAAAACCCTGTATTTTAATCTTAGGTATGCATCGTAGTGGAACCAGTTGCCTTGCTGGCAGCCTGCAGCAACAAGGTGTTTATCTTGGCCAAGTGCATGAATGGAATCCACACAACTTAAAAGGCAATCGTGAAAACCCGCAAATTATGGAGTTGAACGAAAGCTTATTTACTACCAACCAAGGTAGTTGGGATCATCCACCTGCACCACCCATACATTGGACACCAACCCAAAAGTGCCAACGTGATGGCATTATTCAAGGACTGAGTGCTAGCGATAAACAAGCTTGGGGATTTAAAGACCCACGGACGCTCATCAACTTAGATTTTTGGTTAGAGGGTTTAAAGACTCGCTATCCGCTTCATTATATTGGCACCTTCCGCCATCCATTGACGGTTGCTCAATCACTGAATAGAAGGAATGGCACTCCCATCGAGGCAGGAATGGCTTTATGGTATAGCTATAATGCGCGGCTACTCGCCCATTGGGAACTCTCACCCTTCCCTCTACTTTGTTTCGATGTAGACCCCAATACTTATCGGAATAACTTCCAACAAGCTTGTGAAGCCTTAAGCTTACAGTTTACCTCGGTCGAGCAACCTTTTTTTGAGAGCCAACTACGCTCAACTGCAGAGAGGGTCAGCAACTCTACGATTGGGATAACAGAGCAAAAATATTTAGACTGCTATTCTCGCTTGCAAAATATCTACCGCGATTGGGTTTTATGAGACTGTTCAAACGTCGCCCTAAACTTTCAGTGATCGTTAACTTTTATAATATGCAGCGTGAGGCAGAGCGCACTCTGTACTCACTGTCTACTGCTTATCAACACAATATTAAAGCAACAGATTACGAAGTCTTAGCTATTGATAATGGCTCTAGCCAACCTTTGCAAGCTGCAACTGTACGCAGCTTTGGAGAAAACTTTCATTATCACTACCTACAGACCAATTCAGTTTCGCCTTGTAAAGCACTCAATCAAGCTGCAAAGCTTGCTAGAGGTGAATTAATTATCTGCTGTATTGATGGCGCACGCATTTTATCACCCAATATCTTGAGCTTAAGCTTGCAAGCCGCCAAATTACATGATCATCCGTTCATCTACACGATGAGTATGCATCTAGGTAGTAAACCGCAAAATCTAAGCATTGCCGAAGGCTATAACCAACAAGTTGAAGATCAACTATTGAACACGGTCAACTGGAAAAACAATGGCTATGAACTGTTTAAAGTCTCTAGCACGGCTTTATCCAGTAGCAATGGCTTTTTTTCTAAATTTGCGGAAAGCAATTGTTTCTGTTTGCGAAAAAGGGATTATTTACAACTGGGTGGATTTGATGAGGCTTTCACTAGCAAGGGTGGGGGGTTAGTTAACTTGGATTTTTTCAATCGTATCCATGAAAATACGCAATTTTATCCTATTTTATTATTGGGCGAGGCGAGCTTCCATCAATTTCATGGGGGGGTTGCGACTAATGTCGTGATGGAGGAACACCCTTGGGATGAGATGGCTGCGGAGTATCAAGAGATACGCCGAAAAAAATTTAGCACTAGTTATAGGGAGCCTGCCCAATTTGGCCGATTAAACCCTGAGTCTAAGGCTTTTATTCATTCTACATATCACCTATGATCAATCCTAAGCCACATTAAACAGGTTTACCTATGAAACATACTACTGCTCTAATCGCTCTTCTTAGCACTAGTTTTAGCTCAATTGCCTTAGCAAGTAATCATGATATAGTTTCTAGTGACGGATCTATTCCTACACCAGCCATTATAGGAGCCACATTGATTGAAAGAGGTTCTGTAAATGGTAGTGGCATCTCGCTAGCTAGCACAGGAGCTGATTTATTTCCTATTTCTACTCCTGAAAGTGAATACCTTAAAAGTTTGCGCGGCTATAGTAGCATCTATGAACCAGAGGCAATTTGGGGTTTAGATACACGTGTACAAGTTAACCCAAGTACCTATCCCTACCGCGCTATCACCTTGATTGCGTCTAATACCTTATTATGTTCCGGTGCTTTAATTAGTGCAGATACAGTGTTGACTGCAGGGCACTGTGTACACAGTGGGGGTAGTAGTGGAGCATGGGCACCTATAGAAGATATATCTGTCTATCCAGGTGCTAGTGGTACATCGTTTCCCTATGGAAAATGTACTGCCAAACGAACCTATACTACAACAGGTTGGGCAGAGAAAGGCTTAGCTAATTTCGATTATGGTGCTATTAAACTCAATTGCACGATTGGTAATAGCGTAGGATGGCTGGGATTTGCGGCACCTAGTAATTCGGTAAATTTACCTGCCACTATTGCTGGCTACCCAGGTGAAAAATCACAAACACAGTGGGTTTCCTTTAACACAGTAAGTCAACAAATAGGTGAGTGGTTAACCTATAGTAATGACACTACTGCTGGTATGAGTGGAGCACCTATCTGGTATGATGATGGTCAAGGTGTATTGGCTTTTGGTGTACATACTTATAAGTTTCCAAAAACTAACCGAGGTAAGCGGATTAATGCAGCTGTCTTCAAAAATATAAAAACATGGAAAAACGCACAATAAAATTATTATGAATACTTTTAGATTCAAACAAGGCGTTATAGCGCTAAGTGTACTGGCAGTTTGCAGTTTCATACCTACAGTATATGCAGCTAAAAATCTAAAACCTATAGTTGATGCTGGTATAGATCAATCTGTTTACTCAGGTGATATTGTCAGTCTAAATGCTAGTGCTAAAGATCCGGAAGGGGAGAGTCTTACTTACTTATGGATATATCCAGCTAAAAAACTTCCAGGAATAGATATTTCAAATGCGAATAAGTTAAATGCAATTTTTGTTGCGCCTAATACAAATAAAACTGTACAAATACAGCTTGCTTTCAGCGCTGTTGATCCCAAAAATGCTAAAACAACAGATCGAGTTATTATTACTATTAAACCTAAACCGGTCATACCACCTCCTACCAATGCAAGCATTACTAAAATTAATGATACTGGTGTCACAAGTTGTGGTGACTATGCTCGCGGGCATAGTGGCATTAGTAATAATGATGTAATTTGCCAACTTTTAAGTGACAGTAATGGTGACCCAGTTCCTAGTGGACAAGATGGTACCTCAGGACGTGATTTTAGTACATCTGATGATGAAGATGGCCACGCAGGCTTTAGCTTTACGAAAATAGATAACACAGGAGTAGCTTTAGCTAGTTCTGCCAGTCAGTGGAGCTGTGTTAAGGATAATGTCACTGGCTTAATATGGGAAATGAAAACGGACGACAGCGGCTTGCACGACAAAGATGACAGTTATGTTTGGTATGAATCAGACCCACGTTTAGGCAATGGAGGATTACCTGGTTATGAAAAAGCAACGGATTACGATCCATCGCGTTATGATCAAACCTGCTCAGGCTTTTCAATAGGTAATAATTCTACTTACTGCAACACTAAGGCTTTTGTAACTAGAGTTAATCAAAGTAGTTATTGTGGTGCAAATAACTGGCGCTTGCCCACTCGTGAAGAGCTGAATTCATTAGTAGACTACGCGGCTTCACCAAAAATTGATACAAGATACTTCCCTTTCGTACAAAGTAATTACTATTGGACCTCAGTTCCTTATGCCTATTTAAATAAGCATGTTTGGGCTATTAGCTTCCAATATGGTGGTGGCAGCCCTTGGGAAAAGCAATATGATTACCCGGCTCGCCTAGTACATAATTAACGGTAATTAAAATGAATAAAATATTATTAATCTTCATGATGGTAGTTATCCCTAGTTATGTTTTTGCGAATTATCAACCTTGCCGAATAGGTTTAATTATTGAGACAACACCTAGCTCACAGTTTAAAGATAACAATGATGGCACTGTTACTGATCTCAAAACCAAGTTGATTTGGAAAAAATGTACTGAAGGACAAACTTGGACAACTAATACTAATAGTTGCATAGTTAATGGTGAGGTTAATATTCAATATACTTGGGAAGAGGCGCTTGAGCTTGCAAAAAATACAAATAATAACGGTGGTTTTGCCAGTGCTGTCAACTGGCGTCTACCTAATATAAAAGAATTATCATCTATTGTTGAAAATGCATGTTACGGCCCAGCAATTAACTTAACTGTATTTCCTAATACACCTGCAGGAATTTACTGGTCATCTACACCATATATAGGCTCAAATGATAACGTTTGGACAGTTCGTTTTAACTATGGACAAAATAGTATGGATGCTAAGTATGATTATTATTTTGCACGCTTGGTAAGAGATCCAAATTAGATTATAAATTAAATAGATAATCTTTATTATAGAAAGCCCAGAAAGCTCCTTGATGCTGCTTAAGAAGCTTTTCTAATAAAATTACTTTTAGCTTAGTATCATATAAGCTGTTGTTATTTTTTGATTCTAAAAACCCTTTTAAATACTGTGCATTAGGATTGATAACAGCCAAAGATCGCCCTGCCGTTTTAATAGTTTCCTCATATAAGAGTATGTGATCCATAGGAAGATATTTTATATACTGTTGAAAAAACCAGTCTAATAAAAAAATTTGTCGGTCATGAATATCTAAAATTCGATCTAAATTAGCTTTTAGATTAATATCAAAAGCTTCAGCTGCAGGAGCCCTTCCTTGAGAGACAGGCATTTCTACACTATTCCAAGATAACAAAACCGCTAAGGGATTACGGACTATAGCAAAACAATTAAATAAATTTGCTGTTACTAAATCTTTCAAAATAGCTGTAAAAAATGCGGGTTGTTTAATAACTAAGTAGAATTCAGTGGCTATTTTTTTTTTAACATAGACTAATCGCCCATCTAACAGTCTAATACGTTTACCAGTGCTCGGATCTACACCAGCAACAGGGTTATCAGGGACTTCACCACCAAAGCTCTTACTAACACCTGTACCTGTACTTAAAATTTGTTGACGCTGCGCAACAAAAAAATTATAGAGAGTTTTTATTAAATCAAGATTAGAGTACCTAGTTAATTCTAAAGGTACTAGAGGCTCATGTAACGCCACACAATCGGGCAGTTTATTAAGCAAATGACAAGTAAGGGTAGTTCCTGAACGTGGAAGCCCAGTCAAAACAATTTGACGCTGCGCCGAAATAGGTTCCATGTAATTACCAGATATTTGAAAGATTCTTCATTATAGCAAGAAATTGCTCACGCTCTTGCTCAAGACTATGTATTTTTACTTGTTTAGTAGCATTCTCTAACAAGGCTTTATGTTGTTGGCTATTTAGTAAACCAACTTGGTCAATAGCCTCAATAATAGATCCAATATCGTATTTAGGTAAAAAGCAAGTTTGTTGATCTAAACAGAAAGAGCGATTACCTATGCAGTCTGGGCAAATAACAATACATCCCAAAGCCATCGCTTCCAATGCAGGTAAGTAAAACCCTTCAACAAAATGGGGCAGACAAACTACTAATCTTGCTCTATTCAAGATATTAATAAAATCATTTCTAGGCAATAAGGAGCTAATAGTTAAAACAACTTTGTACTTTCCTTTTAAGTATTTCTCTATCTCATGACCTAATTGCGGCTTTTTAATGGCAACAATAAGAAGCTCTATATCTTTTTGACTACTTGATAAAGGCATAGGTAAATTATCTAGGTCAACCCCATTAGGTATTGTAAAAATAGGACCATTCACTTTACCTGTAGAACTAATAGCACTTTCTACTTGATTACTTACACAGATACGTATCGCCCTTTTACTTAAAAAAGGATATTTAATATCTTGTGGATCTGCATGACTTAAACCTTGAATTAAATTAATTACAGGTATTTTGCTTCTTTTTTCTACGTATAGCTTATTATTTAAAACTGATTGCCAGTCTAATCCTGCTAGAAAAAGTATATCAGCCAATCCAGGTGACCACTCTTTTAATTTAGAGGTAAATTGCCATGGATTATTAGAATCATGAATTGAGGAGGGAGAAAAGTAAATCTCTGGTAGATAATCTTGAGTGGATTTTAAATGATTAAAATAATTCCAAACCTTGAGATGACCACCTTGAAACCTAAGGAAATCTCTATGGAAAAAAACTTTTTTAATAAAATTATCTTGAGTTGATTGATTAATATTTTTAAGAAAACTTATATATTTTTTTCTAAAAAAGATCATAGGACTATACTTACTAAATAAAAAAAGGGGTTTCAACCCCTTTTAATGTTTTTAATATTCCATATGCTCACCAAAGATTACCTTGGGCATAAAATACCAATCATTGTAGAACCATCCCCACCGCATTCCAACTTTTTGAGTCTTTGGTGGTGCGCTTTCTAGTAAGCCTTCTTTGGCAACCTGTTGTGGGATACTTACATCAACATTTGCATCTAAAATACCAATATTCCCAGTAACTTTTACACTAGACTCATCCACTGCAGTTTTAGAGAAGTTAATTTTGCCTTGCTGTTTTAGCCATTCATCTTTATCAAAACGCTCGCGATAAACAGGATCCATATAATCCCAAGTCTCATCCCATTTACGCTCTTCGCGTAAAACCCATAATTTGTTGGCTCGCTCAATTAATCGTTTCTTAAGTTCTTCAGCAGTAAGCGATGGAGTATTAATATCTGGAAATTTAAAAGTATTATCTTCTTTAATAAACTTTTGATACACACGCTGGCCAGAAGGGTTTTGACCATTTAGCTGCACCATAAAATAGGCTAACCATAGTTGTTTATCATCAACTAATAACTTAGGATCCTTGGAGACTGTTAAACCTGGAGATGTTAAAGCTATTGGTTTAGGTAACCATGTAGCACCGTGATCTTTACTAATATCTATATAAATAGATGGTGCCAAAGTACGGTAATCTTCCCAAACAACATGTAAACCTGCAGTACCGGTATCAATAATATCTGGATAAGTAGATTTAGTTAAATCATGGCCTTTATCAGAATCTAATATCTTAGATTGCCCAAGCCAATTATGAGAGAGGGTAGATAAAGTAGCTACCTCTGCATGCACTTTTCCACCAGCTTCAGTTGGTTCAGAAGTAAATGCTAAGGTAAGATTTTCCCCACTAAAAGCACCTTTAATCCAACTAATTAATTGCTTATTAAACCCTTTACCTAAGGTTGAGTTAGAAATTTCTCCCCAAACAGAAAAAGAGTCATCTTTATTATAAAAACCTGTAAAACCTTTATCACTATCAGTGAGCATAGCAAATATATACATTTCTTTATTATTAGAAAACATCGCCATTTCAACAGGTTGCATATTTGGTGCGGCAAACACATTAGATTCGCTACCCCAGGTCCTACCAGCATCACTAGATATTTTTGAAACAATGCGCAAACTATGGCCTGCAGTCATCTGAGCCATGTCCACTTGTTGCCAAACAGCCACTAAGCGTTCATTAATAAAAGCTAATTTAGGCGAATTAGCAAATGTTTCTGGTTTTAAATTACCTTCTTGCATCATCGCTGGTGTGATCACAGGCGTGTCTAAACGATTATCCTTAGTATCCCAAGTTTTACCACTGTCATTAGAGGTATTAATATAAACTCCATAGCCTGGTTCCCGTTCATCTGTATAGGCAACTGCTATATGTCCATTTCCATCAGAAGCAATGCTAATATCGGGTAAAACCCCTGTATTACTATTAAGTATAGTTGGCGAACTAAAGCTTTGACCACCATCACTAGATACAGCCACCTTCAAACTTTTTGCTTTATTCTGGTCTGCTATCCACCAAAAAGCATATAAGTTTTTACCATCATAATGTAACCATTGATTCCCTGCTGGGTCTGGGGATATGACCAACTCCTTGCCAATAGTATAAAGAACTACCCCCTTTTGACTACCTAGCAATAAAAGAGCTTGGCTATTAACCGTCAACATTGCAGGCTTAGTCGAATACCCAATATTTGGTAACAATAAACTTGGCTTTTCGATCAATTTTTTTTCTGCTTTTTCATCTTGGCAACCAAACAAGCTAAATAGTAAAAACATGCATAAGAGCAACCCAGAAAGCTTTCTCATTTCTTACCCTAAATTCTCAGATCTATCTTCAGTAAAAAGCAAAAAGGTGGGAGAGATCCCACCTTTTTATAATTACCTTGCAGTAATTTGATTAATATGGACGATTTGGATGTGGCTCTGGAGAAGCACTTAAATGACCACTAGTTTCAGGTTGGAAACTAACAACTAAGTTAGGTAATGGTGATGAACCAGCACCACTAACATCATAAACCTCTGCATCACTAGCCGCTTTACCTGGAGTTTGTCCACTGATAGGGTTAGTTGTGGCTGAGTTACCAAATACACCACCACCAGTTGCATTCATGCTGGCGATCAAAGGATTAACTGTACGAGTTGCTTCAGAAGTTACGAAACCACCACTAGTCACAGGAGCAAAATTAATTACTTCTGCTTTATAGACAATTGCACCACTTGCAACTTGAGTTGTTGCAACAGACCCGGAAGTAGTAGAACGTGTAGCACTATTCTGAATACTCATACGTTTCCAACCACCATTTACGGTATCGGCTGCTTGTAAGGTACTTAATAATGCGCTTCTATCCACAACACCAATACAAGTAACTTTGAAGTTTTTCGCACCACTTGTTACTTTTTCATCGTTGTTATAAACACCTGAACCACCTGTTGGTAACTGTGGAGATACGCTTCCAGCAGCAGTGTCTTGAGAGAAGTAAGCTGTAGCATCATAGGAACCAGCACCTGAATCTGCTTTTAGCATATCGTCACCAGTGACTACTGATAACCAAGTTGTATTAGCCATACCAATTGGGAACCAAGAAAAATCAACTGATTTTTTAGAAATGAAACCAGCGCTAAAATCACCCTCAACTTTGCTACGATGGTTATTTAAAAGTTTATAATCCAATACAATGTTATTACTTGGATCAACAACATAACCAAATCCAGACAACTCACCTTCGTTAGCTAAATCTTTTGTAGCTGGATTAGCATTTTTATTTGCGTTATCAGTGATGACTGCAAAACCGGCAAAATCACCTGCAGTGTAACCATTTGGTGTACTAGCATCTAGCGCTGGTAAACCATTACCTGCACCTAGTAAATTCATCTGCCCACCATTAATTGCGGTAGCTGCATTGCTAACTGCGCGTTGGAACACCATATCCCAAGGAGAAACTTTACCATTATTATTAGATACTTCGCACGGACGAGCTAGATCAAATAACGAATCTACCGGACTAGAATCAGTCGCGATATTTTTCTTAAACCAAACATAGTGTAAATCACTTGTACTAGCCATACGTGCATTTACTGCACCAGTACCACGTGCTTTCAAAGAGAAATAAGTTTGAGCACCATTATTTTCACCGATTACTAATGGCGCCAACACAGAATCTGCGCTCACCATACTAGAAATCATTAGCGAACCAGCAACTGCCGTTGCGACTGCGCCTTTTTTAAACAGATTTTTCATTGCAACCTCACTTAATCAGTTAAGTTTATCTAAGTTTATCACAAGCTGGAACACCAACCCCCTGACCGGCGGTAGCATTAAACCATCTTACAGCACTTAAGCATAGCGCAAATAAATTTAGTTTACCAAGCATTGTTTACTTTTTACTTATCACTAGCCCTAGTGGAGAACCAGCCGAGGCCAACTACACTGGTTGACCATCCAATAAGTACAGCGCGATTGTATAGCTGCTGTCGTAAGTTTGCAATGCCTAGTGTCGTAAATATACCACTAACCTTTTTGTTGGGATTTTGCACTACCCTCAAGAATTTACTGCTACCTGCCTTCACAACATGACCTTTTGGCTGAATATAAGTCAGTACAGATTGGTAAATATTTACTATAGATAGAAGAAGAACAGATAAAAATCAACTGGCATATTGCGAGATGCTTAACCTTATGAGTTTATTAAATAAAAAACTTTTAACAGCATTATTAATGTTTTGTTGTTCGAATCATTTATATGCAGCGCCTAACCCTGTATCTGCATGTAATGGAACTTCCCTAGAAGCTCGTTTTGATTCGGGTGTTGCTTGGTCTATGTGTGTTAGCTTAGAGCAAAATGCTGGGCTGGTGATTCAGCAACTCAAACTGACTAGTCTGAACTTTGAGCGTCGCGTGCTTGGCCAAGCTAGTCTTGCGCAACTAGAAACAGTCTTTGATGATAATAAAGGTTCTCCCAGTTTCGCGGTTACTAGAGATGGGCTAGGTGCTGATAAGCTAGTAACACTGACGAGTAATGATTGCCCTAATGGGAAACTATATCCTGACCCCACAGGGCGAAATGTTGTCTGTACACGTTATCAGGCTGACGAGTTACTTTATAAGTATGCATACCAAGCTTACCGCCAAACGAGTTATTTTGAAGTGTTTAGTATTAGTCAGGGTACATCTTTACAAACTTATACACAACGCTGGCGCTTTTATGAAAATGGAGTCATCGAACCTGCCTTAGGCTTTAGTGGTAAATTACCGCGCTTTGCTAATGCAGAGTTAGGCTTTGGGCGAGCAGTGAAGGATAATAATCAATGGGCTTTAGGTTTTAGTAGCTATCTTGGTTGGCGACTTGATTTCGATCTCGGCAAGGATCCAAACAATGATATCGTCGAAGAAATTACTAGCACAGCTAGCCCAAGTAGACGGCAAAAATATCTAAACACTGAAGTGTTACAGCAAGAAACTGCGCGTAATTTGAATCCAGAGCTGAAAACGAGTTGGCGGATAAAGGATGGAGATGAAACGAACAGTGACGGTCGGACGATTTCCTATGAAATATTCCCTTCTAACTACTATCAAAGTGTAGGTAATTTTCGTGGTCGTCCTTGGCTAAGCAAGGATATATACTTCACTCATTATCAAACTTGTGAACAGTATGCTTCAGATAACAAACCCACTGGTGCTTGTGCAAGAAATGCCCTGCAATATACTGAAAATAAAGAAATAATTGAAAAATCGGATTTAGTGGTTTGGTACAAGCAAAACTATCATTATTTACCTCGAAGCGATGATAGTGATTATATGAGTACTGATTGGGTCAGTTTCCAGTTAGTACCTCGTGACTGGACTGCAACAAACCCTCTATGAAAATTATGGTTGAATAATTATATGCAGCAACTCATTTCAAAAAAAATGCTGGCCGGTTTAACCCTAATATCAGCAATTTCTATAAATAATTCTGCTGTTGCTGAAGAAGCCTGCGGTGCTGCCTATGCTATTGATAGCACCCTCCCTAATGGAGGCCGCTGGACCTTGTGTTGGGAACATAGCTTGCAAAATGGCATTAGTCTTCATCACATTGCCTACCAACCTAAAAATGGGTCTAAACAAGATATTTTGTATCGAGCAGAACTCGCTCAAGTTCATGTCCCCTACGATGATAATGGCGCTCGCTACCATGATATTAGTGATTATGGCTTTGGCGATAGAAATATGTTGGGATTAGATGAAAAAGAATGTCCTAATGGGAGTTTGATTAGTTATGCAGGCAAATCTGTAATCTGTCAACAGGTGCTACCTCGCGGTGAAGAGTTAAGATATCAAGATAAAAGTGTACAAGGCTACAAACTTAGCTTGTTCAGCATTTCCCAAATAGGTTCTTATAATTATGTGCCTCGTTGGGAGTTTTTTGATAATGGGACTATTGAACTATCAGTAGGTGCGACAGGTGCTTTGCAACGTTTCACGGCAGGTAGTCAAAGTAACCAAGGCTGGCCGATTGCTGATAATAAAATTGGCCTCGCTCATCTACACAATTTCTTTTGGCGCTTAGACTTTGATCTAGCTGGCAATGGTGCCAATGATATGATTGAAGAAATTAACTTTGTACGGGATGACGGCGGTTTAAAAGCTAAAAAAGAACCTATCTTAGTAGAGACAGGTAGAGATGTGAATCCGCAGACTATGCGCACTTGGATTGTAGCAGATAAGACCCTAAAAAATGCTGCTGACTCCCCCATTGCTTACGAAATTCAACTTTATCAAGCAGGGCAACGAGATGTAGGTCCAGAAGAAGAAGCCTTCACTAAATATGATATCTACTTCACCAAAGCAAAAGAATGTGAACGTTTCGCCTCACATAATAGTAATGCTGATGTTTGTGCAAAAGATTTATCGACTTATATCAATGATGAATCTTTAGAAGACGATATTATTGTCTGGCCGACTACGACCTTTTATCATATACCAAGAGCCGAAGACGCGCCGAATATGAATGTGCACTGGAGTGGTATTCGCCTTAAACCTTTTGACTGGCATAATAGCAATCCATTAGCGGGTACAATACGATGATAGTGAAATCTAAATGTCAAATAATACTCCTATTCAGCTTACTAATCACAAACCTAAGCTATGCCGGTAGCCAAGATCCACTAAGCCTCAATGAGCAAACTAAAACCACTGAATTAATCGAGTCATCTTTACCTGCCTTAAAGATGAAAGCTGAAGGCCACACTACTTCTAACTCTTATGAATTACTGTTAGTTGAGCGAGACCGTTCTGAAGATAAAAAATCAGGTGTACGTCGTGCTAATGCTTTTGTCTACGACTACCAAACTGATGAAACTATTATCTATCGTATTGATCCGATAACTAATAAAATTCTTTCCTCTGTACGCAAAAAGAATATGCAATTGCCTTTAACGGCAAATGAAATTGAACGTACTGTCAATCTTATTTTTTCGGATAAAGAGACGTTTGAGCTCATTGCGAACGAGTACCAACGTATTACAGGGAAAGTGCTAAATTCTCCGAAAGATTTAGAGGCCAAGGCTTTTGTATTTACAGCAGATACTCTTCCTGAACAACTGAATAAAGCATCGCAACAATGCGGTTTACAGCGTTGTGCACAAATTTTGTTATATACTCATGACTCAGTTGTATTTGAAATCAGTCCAATTGTAAATTTATCAGCCAATCTCATCACTCAAATTGCTGGATTTTAAAGTGTTTTTTAAGCGATTGCTGTTAGGTAGCTGTCTAACGATAGTGTCTATGCAAACTGCTCTTGCAGCACCTGAGCCAACTCAAAACTGCCCAACTGCTAACAGCATTTCAAAAACTTTTAGCTCAGGCGCTTTATGGAAAATGTGTGCTGAAATGCGCCCTGCTGAAGGCCTAGTACTTTCTCAAGTCTATTATGCAGCACCTAATAAAACACCTAGACGCGTTTTAGGTGAAGCCAGCCTCTCTCAGCTTGAGATTCTGACTGACAATACCACTGCACCTAGTTATGTAGTCACCCAACAAGGCTTAGGGAAAAATACTATTAGCCTTACTTTGAGTGATTGCCCTCAAGGTAACCTTAAATTTTTGGCAGGCAAAAGTATTTGTCGTAGTACTCAAGCCTATGGTTATCAGTATAAATTCGATAATCAACGCCAAGGCAGTTTTTTTGAATTAGTAACTAGCTATGCCATTAGCTCACGTACCTACTCTTTGCGGTGGCGTTTTTATGAAAATGGTATTATTGAACCTGGTTTAGGCATCAGTGGGCAGCTTACTAAAGCCGCCGATAAAAGCTTAGAAAATTTTACTGCTCATGCAGGGTGGCGCTTAGACTTTGATCTGGGAACGACAGGTAATGATGATCAACTTCTGCAAGTTACTAGCACACCTTCTGAAGATCGTCTAACCAAAGCTGTCAGTATTGACTATCCGAATAAGGAGTTTGGCGCTAATGAAGATCCTGAAATCAAACGTTTCTGGGTGATCCGTGATGGCAACACCCCTTTGGAGGGCATTAGCATTCCCTCTTATGATATTGTGCCTAATAATTACAACTATAGTCGCCTTAACTCTTTGAACGAGCCATGGCTACAAAAAGATATTTATGTTAGTCGCTACAATGCTTGTGAGCGTTATGCGACAGATAACCGACTCAGCAATTGTCCAGTTAAAACCAATAACCTTGCTAAGTATGTTTCTAATAAAGAGCTTATTGGTAGTGCTGATAGTGTCATTTGGTATCGGCAAACTTATCATCATGTAGCTCGTAATGATGACAATGGAAAATTGGGCACGATTTGGAGTAGCTTCCAACTAGTACCACGAGATTGGCATAGTCAAAATCAATTTTAAGCGCACCTAAATTTATGTCTAAAGCTAAAAATCTCTCCAAAATCCTTACTTTAGGGCTAGTTTTATTTCCTGGCCTTACCAAAGCCGCTGAATTTTGTGATGACAACTACTACATCAATGTGACGCTAGACAATCAAACACGTTGGGATATGTGCTGGGAACATCGCGGCTTAAATGGTATTTCGTTGCATCATATTTTCTATACCCCCCCCAAAGGCTCCAGATTAATGGTTTTTTACCGTGCTGAGCTTGCTCAAGTACATGTACCTTATGATGACAATGGTGTTCGTTATCACGACATTACTGACTATGGATTTGGTCGCAGTTCGATGTTGACCTTAGCCACAGAAGACTGCCCTAAAGGTCAATTGTTAAACTTTCAGGATAAAGCCGTTATCTGCCAAAGCACTCAAAGCCGTGGTGAAGCTTATCGACTTGGCTCAGAAACGAAGCAAGGCCAGGCTCTAAGCTTATTCAGTGTTTCTCAAATTGGCTCTTATAGTTATATTCCACGCTGGACCTTTGCAGATGATGGCAGTATGGAGTTCTCAGTAGGAGCAACTGGTGCTCTGCAACGCATTTTGCCTGATGATCAGATGCAAAGACCTGGCTGGAATATTGCTTACGACAAAGTAGGGGTTTCTCATCTACATAACTTTTTTTGGCGTCTTGATTTTGATTTAGGGGGTCAAACGAATAAAGATTATGTAGAGCAAGTAGACTTTACTACACAAGAGGCGAAATTAACTCGTCAACCTACTGTTTTCACTAAAGAAGCAGCCAGTGATGTTTCACCAGAATTAGCACGTACTTGGGTAGTGGCATCTAGCACTTTAAAAAATGCCAAACAACAAGCGATGGGCTATGAAATTCAGCTTAATCAATCTGGTCAACGTGATGAGGGCCCTGACATTGAGCCGTTCACCAAACATGATTTATATGTGACCAAGGAAAAGAGCTGCGAGTTATATGCCTCACATAATCTAAATGCCTTAGATGAGGGGGAGGAGTGTGCTGATAATTTAGCTGAGTTTGTGAATGATGAATCCATTACAGGTGAAGATATAGTCGTCTGGCCAACGGTCAGTTTTTACCACATGCCGCGGGCAGAGGACATGCCAAATATGGATGCCCATTGGAGTAGCATTCGCTTAGCCCCCATGAATTGGCATAATCAAAACCCTCTAACCCGTTAAGCTAGCTGCTAAAATCAACCGCTAAGTAACCTTTTAAGCGTGCCTCATTGAGTGCTAATTGCTTTTTAAGCTGATCCGACTCAATAGCATTTAAGTCAGCATACCAAGCGTCTTGTTTATTTAAACTACTTAAGGTCTTCGTATAAGCAGCGTTACCTGCCAGCAAAACATAACCAAACTGCTTATAGAAGAAATTTGCTTCAATTTGGCTGCGCTCAAACGTTTCCTGCTCATTATAGTTATGAGAATGATAAACTAGCGCATTTAAAGCATAAGCTTTTTTATAACCAGCTTTAATAATCAAATCCGCCCAAACTTGGTCTTCACCGTAGTCAATCGCTGGATAAGGAATCTGCGTCCACACTGAACGGCGCAAACACGAGTTATTATCTGAATAAAAATGCAGGATTTGTCGCCAAGCCGCTTCCCCGGTTGCAAAACGCTCTGCATCCGTATTTTTATCTAAATAAATGGGTTGTTTAGCAAGATGATCAAAGTGTGCTGCCAAGTCACGCTTCACAAAAGGTGAAGCCTCAGGATAAGCCAAATGCTTGCCAAAAGCCCCTGCAGCTTTAGGCTCATGCTCAAGGACAGAAACTAAATTGAATAACCAAAACTGATCAACTGGTAAAGCATCTTGCGTTAGGAAGGCCACATATTCGCCAGCAGTTAGCTCTACACCTAAATTACGTGTGCCCCCATGACTAAACTCAGCCGTGGGAATAGCATGAATACGTACATTCTTAGTGCGCAATAACTCTAAAGAACCATCACTAGAGCCGCTATCAATAATTAATAAGTCAAAAGGCCACGGCGTTTTTTGCTCAAGTACCCGTTCTACCACCTGTACTAATAGATCCCCGCCATTGAGTGTTGGTATGACGACAGATACCTTAGTCGGTAAATTGGTGAGGGGTATTGATGGATAAGTCAAATCTTGTAACCGCTGCTGAACTGCTTGGTTGACATCTTGTGCCGTAGCCTCCCAAGTAAATTGTCTAGCCCACTCTCCACCTAGTTTTGCCGTTTTCTCTCGTAAACTTGTATCTTTTAATAAAGCCTCTAGGCGTTCAGCAATCGCTCGCGGATGAGGAGCGGCTAACACGACGGTTCCCGTTGGGAAAACGGTACGTGTATTCTCCCCATCTAATTCTAAAACCGGTAAGTCACAGGCCATCATTTCTTGTGGAACCAAGGAATAATTAGTGGCTGAAAAAACCATGCCAAT
The DNA here is from genome assembly GCF_937876535.1 of uncultured Thiothrix sp. GTDB lineage: Bacteria > Pseudomonadota > Gammaproteobacteria > Thiotrichales > Thiotrichaceae > Thiolinea. The sequence goes on along the minus strand of NZ_CALFHZ010000006.1, from coordinate 51,483 downwards.
ATCGCATGAACGATAGAGATAACCTAAAGCTTCTGGCGCTAAGACACCGTGATCGGTATGTTCAAAGCTAACTTGCTCAAGCCATACCTGATTATTGTCAGCCCCATACACCTCAACATGAAAAGACAACTCTAAACTTGCTAAATAATTCAGAGCAAGCACACCCAACTCCACTGCGCGTCGCGAAGTACTGGTACGTGCATAAAAAGCAATTCGAGGTACTGCATTAGAGATTTTGCCAGCGGGCGGATAATATACTTGTTGATCTGCAGCTAGCCAGAAGTGGGTAGCCCAGCGTCCATAACGCTCACGCATCAATTTTTCTAGCCAAGGCCCCGCACAAATACAGTCTAAATCTTCGTGATAAGTCATCTCAGCGGCTAAGCTAGTACTGCCTGCAGCAAAGAAAGATGGCTCATGATCTTGTACAAAATAAAAGCGCCGCTTAAAAGCCGATGCAGATAATACTGGCCAGACTGACTCCCAATCGGTAGCAATAATTAGGTCACCACTTGCTTGCTGGAAGGACTCATCAATGAAATGAATCTGAGCACTTAGTTGCTGGTAGTGACGAATTAAATCTTCATACGCTTCATCTGTCGTTTTATGAACTACTTGATTATGTAACCAAATATGTTGTTCATGCCCAAATAACTCAAACCAACGCATAAAGCGAAAAATGGTCATATTGCCACCCCCGCCTTGAGCAGCGAAATCGCAAGTCACCCAATGGATCACTAGTTGATCTTGTACAAAACTGGAATTAGGCGGATTTAAAGGTTGTTCAGAGAACTTTAGCATTCCCTTTAAGGCAGGACTGACTAAGCTAAATACGTCCGATGTTTGGACTTTAGTAGGAGTGACTAACTCAACCCCTGCCTTTCTGAACTTCAGCTTATATTGATTAATAAATTCTTTTTCAGCCGCTTTAGGGTGTGGTTTGCGTCCATCTTTATGCCCATGTGTTAGATAATGCACCAGAGGATTCAGCTCTGAAAAATAAACATCTGGATATTCAGCTAAATACCAAGCACTATCAAAACAGGCACTTGGAGCAAAACGCCAATTATGTTTATTAGCCAAATAATGCTCTAAAGCAGACATACCTTCTGGCAAGCTAGCACCAATTTGCCGCAGATAGTACCGACTATCAAACAACGGGTGCGGATCCATATGCCACTGATCCCCGTATTTAAGGTAATAAACCAGTGGGTTTAACTCTGACTTAATAATCTCTGGGTATTCAGCTACATAGTAAGCAGCTAAAAATAAAGGATTGGGGTTTCTTAACTCTTTCCCGCCTTGATAAAGATAATGCCAAAGTGGATTGAGCTCCTGCCGATCAACTAGTTGGCGAAGGTCTGAATACTGACCTAGATACCATTCAATATCGAGCAATGGATGGGGTTGGCGATTATCAAGGACACCTGTAGTTACATAGTGTACTAAAGGATTTTCGCCAGACTCTTGTAATTCTGGGTGCTGTTTGACATACCAGGTGGTGCGAAAAAGCTCGTTGGGCTGATAACCGAGCTTTGCTCCTGTCAGATAGAAATGTTCTGCTACAGACCCAGTAAACGGATCTATTTGTCGGTAACTAGCATTGTAAAAATCCTTGTCTAAGAGTCCACTTTTCTCAATCAACTCAATGGCAGGATTAACCGGCTCTGGTTCCGGTATAGGTGCAGGCTCAACAATAGGTTTAGTACGAATTAGCTTAAAAAACTGCTTAGTTTGTTTAGGATGAATAACCGGTGCTGGCGGCGGTGGCAACGCTGGTTCAGGAATAGCAGCTGTATGCTGTTGTTGTATCGTCGCACTAAGTTCTAAAACTTTTATCCTTAACTCTGTTCTATCTTTAGCAGCCACAGCCAATTCAGTACTCAGTGTATTTTTAGCTAACTGTAGCTCATGCATGCGTTCAGCCTGCAGCACCAATTGATTAGACTGAAACTCCATTTGTTGCTGATGATGGTCATTGAGCTGACTAGTCAATTGTTCATAATGTTTATCCCTTTTGGCCAAGAGATAGTCTTTATACTCTAGAGCGTCCTTATTCCGCGCCTCAAGCTTTTTACGCTCTTGAAGATTCCATTGTTGCTCAGATAGCAAAACTTTGGCATAGACGGCAGATTCACGATTAAATTGAGCGCGCAAACCCAATAAACCCTGCAAGGCCTCTGTGCGCCTTTCTCCAGCCACTAATAACAGTAGCCATTCATAAGCCTGTACAATTTCCTCTGAAAACTCTGCTGACTGCTTCAGATCGTCTAAGCTAACTGAATTATGTTTTTGATCATCTTCTAAATAGCTTTCAATTTCTAACTTCGACAGCACCGACTGGCGGGGAAAGGCTAAATCAGTCTGCTGTTGTAAAGACTGCACAAAACCCTGCCAATCTTGCATAAGCTGCTCATAACTTAAAAAAGCAATTGGATAATTTTGTGCATAATAAACAGCATCCAAGACATGGCGTAACCACAGCAAACCACCTTTAGCTAATGGGAAGCCATCACGTTTTTTTAAAGACTGTGCTACTTCCAGAGGGTTACGCACGGGAATCATAATAAAAGGCTTGATAGCTTGCTCTTGCAGTAGCTCTAGCCAGAAAGGTAAAAAACGACAAATCCGTGGGTCTTTAATAACAAATAGTGTGGAGTCAGCAAAATCGGCCTGTACAATCTCGCCAATCAGCTTTTTATATTTAGTGGCTTCCGCTGAGGCATACCAGTCTGGATTAAATTCAGTCCAATCACTCCAAAAGGACCCTGCTGACTCTAGCAGAGCATCATGCTCAATCATTAAGTCAACCGACTCCCAAAAACCTTTTTCATTATTATTCGGCAAGGCTAAAGCTAGACGCTTAGGTAAGTCAGCCCCTAAAAGAGAAAAAACACGTGTTAACGCTGAAGTGCCACTACGATGCATTCCTGCAACTAAAATGGCATTCTTATCTGACATAGTCATACCAATCTTCTACCCTAAGCAACTAAACCGACTTAAACCTAATAGTATACTGATTTTTTAGGCATAAAATGAAAGGGAAGCCTAAGCTTCCCTTTCTAAATAACTTGAAAATTATAACTTATAAACCTACTGCTTTCGCCGCCACCGCAATCTGATAAACAATCTGCACTAGGTCTTTGGTGAATTGCATATCTTTAGTATCTAAGCGTGGATACACCATAATTTGATCGCCAGCCGCAACCGCTGGATTACTGCCCATAATGACTTTGCCATTCGGCTTGACCACCATCAGACTTTCTTCATTGGCACGTTCAGTAAAGCCACCTGCTTGAGCAATATAATCCTTCAAACTGGCATTGCTTGCGAAGACCACGGACTGTGGAACTTGTACCTCTCCACTAATCATTACAACATCACTCTTCGGTGGAATCACAATAATATCACCATCCTCCATCCGAATATTTGCCACTTTACCACGATCAGAGACCACGACTTTACCTTCGGGGCGAACCGTACTAGCGCGCTCGACAAACTTCAAAATCAATTCAGCTTCTTTAGCACGAATCGCTGCCTCTCCATCCGAGCTAGCAGGTGCAGTCAGAACACTACGCTCTAAACGCCGTAGAGCTTCATCAATATTTTTCTTTTGCTCAATCGCGACGCTTTTACGTTTGATATAAATATTGCCAATATCGGCTTCATTCGGATCAACCGAGACATAGTCCAAGACTTCTTGTAAACGACTGCCACGTTTAATGGCTAAATAAGAATTACCTAAATGGCTACCTTCTAAACTAATATCCATCACAGGTGTGGGTGCATCACTGACAAAGCGCACACTGTCACCATCATAAAGCCGGGTACGCATAAATTGCTCGTAAGTGATATAGGACGAGTTCGGCAAACCATCTCGAGTGCCAGAAACAGCAATATTAGTCACACTACTATCTGGGCGTGCATACTTAATTAACTGAGCACCGCTAATGCTATTACCTAAAAACTCAAAGCGATAATTGTTACGAATATCGCCCTCTACACTAATCATGCTGCCTTGGGGACGAACTACAATGGTGTCGCCATCACGGAACAGGACTTTAGGTAAACTTCCATTATTCACGAAGTCATACAAGTCCATACTAGCAACACGCTGTTGACCACGCTTGACCATGACTTGACGATAACTGCCTCGACGTGGATCTACTCCGCCTGCTTGATGTAAGAACGCTAAGACACTATCGTCCGGCAAGCCAGAATATTGACCTGGACGGATGACGCTGCCTGTAACAAATACAGTCACCTCTTTGGTAGAGGCAGTCAATAAATTAGCATAAACATCTACCCCATCTTTATAGACTTTACCAACAGCCGTTTTAATTTTGGTTGAAACATCGGACGCACGCGTTCCCACCATCTGAATTTCGCCTACATCAGGAATAAAGACATTCCCATTAGCATCCACAGGCAAAATCTCATTCGCAGTCGCTTCACCCCACATCCGCAAAGCAATTTTATCCCCCGCCATGACCTGATAATTCGGGTCTAGGGAACTAGGCCGTCGGCTGACATAATTGCCTGCAAACAAATTAGCCCCAAACGGCTGCAAGTTTTGCCCTGAGCGCGAAATTTTGGGCAAGCCCTCATCAAAAATACGGGGTTTCTCTTCAGCCGTGAGTAAATCACTACTATTGGTTACGACTGGACTTGTATCGGTAGCAGTTATCTGAGTACCTTGATCTTCAGCATAGCTGAGGTTAATGATTAGGCAACTTAGTAGAAAGCTCGATATAATCTTTTTTAGAAACTTCATATACTTACACCCAACCCACATGATCGCGGATCGCCGCTACCGATAGAGAGCCAATACCCCAGAATAGGAAGCTCAACAATAGCACCGTTAAAATGCCCGGAATCTTTTCTGGCTTAATGGCTTCATCTGGCAGATTTGGCTGCACAGTGACGGTTAGATAACGTTGTTTACGCTCTAGCTCTAAGCGCGCCTGCTCTAAAGCACCTTGCTTGGCGGTATAGAGCTGCTCAGCAAAACCTAAACGACTTTGTAGCTCAGTATATTGAGCTAATTGATTAGCCACTTCAGTCCTTTGCCCCTTTGACTGTGCAACAGAAACTGATTGTTCTTTAGCAATTTGCTGACGTAATGAATTAACCCTACTCTGTAAAGTTTTTACTTTCATCGCTTCTGGTTGCATAAAGGTACTCATCTGCGCTAACTCAGCCTCAGCTTGAGACAATTGAGTTTGTAACTCAGACAAGCGAGTTAAGCGCGCAGTTTCCTCACGTTCAATGCGTGTATTCGCTTGAGAAGCAGGATCAAGCACGTCTTGCTGTTTACGAAAAGCAGTCAATTGTTCGCGCAAATCATTCACTGCCTGCTGAGCGGATAAGGCTTCTTTCTCTGCTAACTGTAAGCTGTCGGTGCGTAAACTAGACGAAAGTTTATTCACTAGCATTTCACTTTGCTTTAAAGCCAAAGCTACTAATTTCTTACTGGTTTCCGCATCGAAGGCAGTAATTTTTAGGGTACTAATACCTGAGGTGAGATCATGTTCAATCTCTATCATTTTTTGCCAATATTCTACTAAATCTTCTTGACTAGCCTTTGCATCTAAGCGCGCATACTCATCAATAGCAGGGTTAGCATAATGACTTCGCAAATCCAGCTCAGGTTTAACATCATTAATAAAATCAGCTGACAACAAATAATCACTAATAATCATAGAGTCAGAGGTACCACCACTAGCCCCTGGCAAACCAGTTAAAGCACCTAAAACATCAACCTTAGCACCTGAAGCACTTTGAATAATAAAATGCGCCTCGGAGACATATTGATTGCTGGCATAACGATAGTAATAAACTGTAGCTAGGATAGTGGGTACGACTACCAACAATAAAAATACCCATGGAAACGGCGTGCGTTTCTTAGGCCTACTCATCGCTTAACTCCCGCTAGATCCTGATAAAACTTAATACCAGACTCGACATTATCAAACACACTAAGCTCATGATCTTTCAAAATGATAATCACATCAGCATAGTCACGGATGGTACGCATATCATGGGATACCAAGATTAAATTAGCAGTCTGCCGACGAGCCTCAAATGCTGCTTTACTCTTTTTCTTGAAAATAGGATCACCCACTGCCATGACTTCATCGATTAAATACACATCGAAGTCAATAGCTAAGCTTAAGCCAAAGGCTAAGCGCGCCCGCATCCCATTGGAATAAGTGCGCATAGGCTCAGTTAAAGCATCGCCTAACTCAGAAAATTCGCGCACATAGTCTAACACTTGATGTAAGTCGGCATTGTAAATCCTACATACAAAACGTAGGTTTTCCTCACCCGACAAATTTTGGTTAAAACCGCCACCAAAACCGAGGGGCCAAGAAAAGCGCCCTGTACGAATGATCTTTCCAGAATCTGGTGGTTCAGAACCGGCAATTAAGCGCAGAATGGTCGATTTGCCCGCTCCATTCATACCCAAAATCCCAATATTTTTTTGCTCAGGAAACTTAAAGGACACCTCATTTAAGATAGTGCGATAGCCGTGGCTCAGCTTATAGTGCTTACTAACATTGACAAACTCAATCATACCCCTAACTGCCTCAGTTTACTGCGTGTGACGCGCTCCCCTGCCAAACCAAGAAAACCCAAACACAACATCCATATTAAGGGATACATAGGATTGTAAAAATGACTTTCAAAGCCATAGAAGAAGGCTGAGCGCGCCCACTCAACTAGATGTAAAACGGGGTTATACCAAAGTACCTCTCTAATTTGCTGAGGCATACTATCAGCCACGAAGAACGAGCCAGACATGAAGAACAACACACGCAAGAGTAAACTTTGAAAACTATTGTAACCTGCTAAGTACAGTTTAATCACAGCCCCTACTAGCCCAAAGGCCGAGCCAAAAATCAGACAAATCATTAGCACTGTAATTGACATCAATAAGTTTTCAATCCGGTCAAAAATACCCCAGAAGTACAAAACCGTTAGATAAATAATACAAACGACAAAAATTGTTGAAAACTCTAAAATAATTCGTGCTATGACTACGTCGATAACTTTTACTTGTGGGTAAGTTAGTAGAGTGACACTACCCTCAATCACATTACTCATCATCGTGACCCCCCGTGAAAACAAGGTCCAGGGGATCATACCGGTGAAAAAGAATAAATGGATATCCACATTAATGGGTGAACCGCGGCCAATCAGACCAAAAATCAAAGCCAAGGCTAAAATGCCGGTTAATGGTTCAAAGACTGCCCAAAAATAACCTAGGCGGCTACGTCCAAAGCGCGTGCGCATATCTCTGAGGATAAAGGCATAAACAACTCGCGCTTGAACTGCTAGGGCATTGAAAATCTCAGACATTTAGAATTTAGCCGGCTCCGTATTGACAATGGGTGCAGCTAAGACCCAACGGCCATTGATCCAGCAAGCAGACTTCGGTCTAGGATCATTACGTCCACGGCCTTGGGTAAAATATTGGCAAATATAGCCATTACCTGAGTAATAACGCACTCCATCTAGGATGACTTCGCCTTTTTGTGGAGGGGGTGCACCTATCAGGCGTTTTTCTTCTGCAGTGAGTTCTTCACGTGCTGGCGCCTGAAATTGGAATTTAGGCTGAAAAGTTGCCGAGCGTTGTTGGTATTCATCAACACTTTGTGCTTGTAAACGCTCGATATACTTCATAATACCTGTGCATCCAGTTAGCATTGGCAATAACATGCAAAAACACAGGATTCGTAGATACATTAACATGGTTGGATTCGAACCAAAGTCAGTTTAATAGCTTGTTTTACGCACTAATATACCTGTGCGTCATTCTTACCACACGCGCACCATACAATACCCGCTTCAAGGGCGCAAACCTATTCCTTAGGAAACAGATCACAGGCAGCTTAGTGGTTTAATAAACGCCCACCATCAACAGCAATCACTTGTCCCGTAATATAAGGAGCATCGCGCACCAAAAATAAAACTGTTTTGGCAATATCCTCAGGAGACCCCATACGCTCTAAAGCAGTTTTTGCTAAAAGCTCAGTGCGTTGAGCGTCCCCACTATGATGATGCTCAGGCCAAAGAATCGCCCCAGGTGCTATACCATTGACCCGAATTTGTGGCCCCAGTTCGCGCGCTAAAACCTGCGTTAACATAATTAAGCCGGCTTTTGCAGCACAGTATACTGAGAACGCCGCGAGCGGTCGCACCCCATGCACATCGGTCATATTAATAATGACACCCTTTTGCTGCTGCAAATACGGCCTAGCGGCTTGACTGAGAAACAGTGGAGCTTTTAGGTTAGTCCCCATCAAGTCATCCCACTGCTGTTCATTCATAGTAGCGAGTGGTGTGGAGTAAAAACTTGAAGCATTATTGATTAAAATATCCAGACGCTGAGTTTGATCTACTAACCTACCCACTAACAAGGCTAAATCACTTGTTTTTAATAAATCGGCTTGTAACAACAAACAAGAATTAGCTCGTTGGGCATTTAACTCTAGTTGTAGTTGCTCAGCTTCAAATGCAGATTCTCGATAATGAATCGCTACGGTCGCACCCTCAGCGTGTAAACATCGTGCCAACTCAGCACCAATGCGACGTGCAGCACCGGTAATTAAAGCAACTTTTCCTATCAGCGAATTCTCTATCATTTCTTAATTAGATTCGGGTTATCATCAGGCCTTCCCAACATCATACCTTGTCATGCGTTTTACAGATACTTTACCTACCCCGTCAGTGGAAGCTCTAGCTCATAGTCAGCAACTGAAAACTATTATTTGTCAGAAAATTCAAGCTCAAGGTGGACAAATCAGCTTTCATGATTTTATGCAAGCAGCCTTATACGAACCAGGCTTGGGTTATTATGTAGCCGGTTTACGCAAAATTGGCGCAGAAGGTGATTTTGTCACAGCTCCAGAGATTTCTGCCCTCTTTTCGCAATGTATTGCTAACCAGTGTGCACAACTGCTTACAGAACTGCCAAAGAGTGCTATTTTGGAGCTGGGCGCAGGCAGTGGGCGAATGGCCACAGAGATTTTATTGCATTTAGAACGCTTAGCTTGTTTACCTGAACACTACTTTATTTTAGATCTCAGCCCTGATTTGCAGGCGCGCCAGCACGAAACCTTAACTCAATACGCACCGCATTTATTGCACAAAGTACAATGGTTAACTAGTTTGCCTACAGAGCCTTTTCAAGGGGTAATTTTAGGTAATGAAGTACTTGATGCCATGCCAGTAGAGCTATTTACGCTGACTGAAGATGGCATTATTCAGGTACAAGTCAGCGTAGAGCAAAATGAGTTTATCTTTACTCAGCAAGCATCTGCCGGTGTAGAAGCAATTCAAGCGCTTTTACCGGCTGAACTAGACCTCCCCTATACCTCAGAATTTAATCCTGCCATTGCACCTTGGATACAGAGCCTAGCAGACTGCTTAGCAGCAGGAGCGATTTTACTAATTGATTACGGCTATGAACGCGCTGACTATTATCATCCGGAACGTCGTCAAGGTACTCTACTCTGTCACTATCAGCATCGCGTCCATAACCATCCACTGATTTATCCGGGCTTGCAGGATTTAACCGCCAGTGTGGATTTCACTGCGGTGGCAGAGGCGGGTGTTGATGCTGGCTTACAATTAGCTGGCTATACTACCCAAGCTGCTTTTTTGGCTGGTTGTGGTTTAGAGGATTTGTTTATGGCTGCACTTAATCAACATCCGCAAGCACATTATCAATTTGCCCAGCAAATCAGGACTTTAAGCCTACCTTCAGAAATGGGTGAGCGTTTTAAAGTTATTGCACTCACAAAAGGGTTTACCACTCCCCTCCTCGGCTTTAGACTGGGCGACCGCCAACACCGGCTCTAAATTTTTAAACTCATTAAACCAAGAACTTTAAACAAAGGATCATATGGATATTCTCTTATTGGTCAAAGCTGCCATCATGGGATTAGTGGAGGGCGCGACCGAATTTTTACCTGTTTCTAGTACAGGGCATCTAATCCTTGCGGGTGATCTGCTGAACTTTATGACTCCAGACAAACGCAATGTATTTGAAATCGCTATTCAACTAGGCGCTATCTTAGCCATTGTTTGGGAATATCGGCAGCGCTTTGTGCGCACTTTTACAGGTTTAGGGCGCGACCCGATTGCGAATCGTTTATTTATTAATGTAGCGATTGCGTTTCTGCCTTTAGCAATTTTGGGTTTGCTATTTGGCGATATAATTAAAGAACATTTATTTAAACCTGTGCCGGTAGCGATTGCCTTTATTGTCGGTGCATTCATTATTCTTTGGGCTGAACGCAGGCAAAAACAAGTGACTATTCAAACCGTAGACGATATTCGTCCATTGGATGCCTTGAAACTTGGCTTGGCACAAGCCGTTGCTTTAATCCCGGGAACCTCGCGTTCTGGTGCAACCATTATTGGCGGGATTTTATTTGGTTTATCTCGTACTGCCGCCGCTGAATTTTCCTTCTTCCTAGCAGTGCCTACCTTAGGGATTGCCTCTATTTACTCCATGTATAAAGCACGTGATCTCTTAAGTGTCGATGATATAGCGCCCTGGGCCGTAGGCTTTATTTTCTCTTTCGTGAGTGCTTTATTTGTGGTGCGTGCATTAATACGCTATGTCAGCAACCATGATTTTACGATCTTTGCTTGGTATCGCATTGCTTTCGGTGTGATTGTGTTAATCACCGCTTATACTGGATGGGTCAACTGGACAGTTCATTAAAACCTGCTTAACTAAAACCTCGCCTGCTGTGCTTAAGGCTCGAATTTGCACAGCAGAGCGACTAGCACTGGCCGTATCTTTGCGCTGCCCTACCCGCGCCAAAATGAAACCAGCATCTTGCCAGAAACGTAATAATTTTGGACTCAAAGCATAACTCACCGCTAGATAATCAGCTTTTTGTCGATTGGCATAAGCCATTAAATCCCCTACCAACCTCTGCCCCAAACCTTGGCCTTGAATACTGGGGTGGACAGCAATCCGCATAATGCGCTCACAAATTAACTCCGCTGCATCCTGAAGTTGCGCATGAAAGGTTAAAGTTTGTGGGACTAAATGCCCATGTGGACGGCGTTTACCCGCATAGATTGCTGCACTCAACTCTGTAGCAAAACCACCTTCACGCGATAACAAAGCCACCGCTAAAATTTGCTGATTTTGTGCCAAAACATGAATCGAAAGGTTGGGTGCATCCAAGATTTGTTGTAAATCTGAAGGACGCGTTTGGTAATGCGCAGTAACCAATAAACCAAACACTTGCTGCAGCAAGCCTTCATTTTCTAACAGCTGTACTGGTTGTAGCTGCTTATATTCAACGGGTGCTCTAAGCTTAAATTCAATCTCTGCTGCCTCTATATCTAAAAGCAGCAAGCGATACATCAAAGCTTCTAGCGGATCATGTTGCGGCCAACGCATGGGTTGCTCTAAACGTAAGCTCTGCCAGTCAGGAACTAACTCAGTTAAAGCTTGCTGGAAACGCAAAACAAAACCGCGCCCACTTCCTTCATAGCCATGTAAAGTCGTGGAGAAAACCACTCTCGGATAAGTCTTTACTAGTTTTAGCGAAAAATGCAAGGGTATTGCTGCCGCCTCATCCACCAACAAAACATCAGCCTTAGGTAGATTCAATAGCAAATCATCCGGCGCATAAAAAGTTGGCACTAACTCAGCATGTTTAAATACTGACTCAACCGCTGCGCGTGAGGGTGCAGTTACTAGAACCTGTTTACCTTGAGCAATTAATTGGCTAGCTGCTAAACCTAAAGCGGCTGATTTGCCCCGCCCCCGATCAGCACTTAAAACTAACACCGAACTAACGTGGGTAATTTGCTCAACGATGTCCCCTTGGCTTGAGCCGATCTTTGGAGCTAATTGAGTGACCTGGAACGGCTCATGCAAGATTCGCAACAAACGCTTTACAAATAAACCTTTAATACTTGCTGCTGTATAAGAATAAGGTAAAAAACGTTGATAGGCAGGGTCAGGAAAATCTGGCCAAACCTCAATATCCGGACTGAGCAGAATAAATAAACCACCACCCCGTAAAGTCCCACTGACTGCGGCTAATGCATTCACATCTAAGCCACTAAAAGCATCAAACACAATAGCGTCAAATTCTTGGCCTAAAACCAAGTGGGCTTTCTTGGCTGGTAAAGCGTTTGGAATTAGCGGAGCGGTAGAAATCCAGAGAATGGAAATTTGCTGAATGAGCTTAGATTGTGCAGCTCGCAAGCAGTCTTCTTGCGAGCCAGTAAGATGCAAAAACTGTCGAGGGTGATCAGCACTCAAACAGCATCATTACCTTCTTCACCAGTACGAATCCGAATGGCTTGTTCAACATCCATCACGAATACTTTACCATCACCAATTTTACCGGTTTGGGCAGCTTTGAGCACGGCTTCAATGACCGCTTCCACTTTTTCGTCATTGATAACAATTTCTAGCTTAATTTTTGGCAGGAAATCAACGACATACTCTGCTCCACGATACAGTTCTGTATGACCTTTTTGCCGACCAAAACCTTTCACTTCAGTTGCGGTCATACCAGTGACGCCAATTTCAGTTAAAGCTTCGCGGACATCATCCAACTTGAAGGGTTTAATGATGGCTTGAACCATTTTCATTGCGTAATCTCCTAGTCCTAATTCAGGGGTAATTGCTTACGCCACGCTGACGTCATCGGATAACGCCAATCTTTGCCAAACCCACGCCGCGTAATCCTTACACCGGGCGCTGCTTGACGGCGCTTGTATTCATTTAATAGTACCAGATTTACCACGCGGCGCACGGTCGCCAGCTCAAATCCTGCATCAACAATATTTTCGAGCATTTCATCTTGCTCGATAAAACGTTCTAGGATGCCATCCAGAATCTCATAAGGTGGCAAAGAATCTTGATCCACCTGCCCCGGCGCTAACTCTGCTGAAGGAGGGCGCGTGATAACCCGCTCAGGAATCACTCCACCTAAAGTATTGCGGTAAGCTGCTAAACGGTAGACCAATGTTTTATACACATCCTTCAACGGTCCAAATGCACCGGCCATATCACCATATAAAGTGGCGTAGCCGACTGCGCTTTCACTCTTATTACTGGTCGTGAGCAGTAATTTGCCAAATTTATTCGACATGGACATCAGTAACATGCCGCGAATCCGCGCTTGTAGATTCTCTTCCGTCACATCCGCTTTGAAACCGACAAATTCAGGGGCGAGCGATTGCACAAAACTTTCATAGATGGGTTCAATCGGGATTTGGCGATATTTCACGCCCATGATCTTTGCTTGTTCAGCCGCATCCTCCACACTCATCGCGGCGGTATAGCGAAAAGGCATCATAATCGCTTCGACATTTTCTGCCCCCAAAGCATCCGCTGCAATGGCTAAGGTCAAGGAAGAATCAATTCCACCGGATAAACCCAGTAGTACCCCCTTGAAGCCATTTTTACACACATAATCGCGCACGCCCGTCACTAAAGCTTTGTAGACATGCGCTTCTAAAGCTTCATGCTGATAAGTGGCAGCGGCCGGTGCTTGCGTATTATCAATCGGCAAGTCGCCTACAAATACACCAGCTTCAAACAGTGGCGCTCTTAAAGTCCGCACACCCTCGCGGCTAAACAGCATCGAATCGCCATCAAAGACTAATTCATCCTGCCCACCTACCAAATTCACATAAGCCATCGGCACTTGATGTTTCAAAACTTGGCGGAGCACCACTTGTTCACGCTTTTCGGGTTTATCATGGCTGTATGGGGAAGCATTCAAAACTAAGATGATTTCAGCACCCAGAGCCATCACCGAATCCATCGGCTGATCGTGCCAAATATCTTCACAAATTAAGATACCGGCTCGTACACCTTTAATATCAATAAGTAAGCTGCCCGCGCCTGGCTCAAACCAACGCTTCTCATCGAAGACGCGATAATTAGGCAAATCTTGCTTATGATATTCGCCAATAATTTCGCCATCTTGTAACACATAACAGGAGTTATGAATCAGGTAATCCCGCAGCATTGGCATCCCGACTAAAGCAGTAATCCCTACTGTATGCGGTTTGACTAACTCAATGGCTTGTTCGCACTGCTGTAAAAAATCTTCACGGTAGACTAAATCCTCCGGTGGATAAGAGGCTAAAGTTAGCTCAGGAAACACAATCACATCGGCATGTTTTGCCTTCGCCTCCTCAATAGCCTTGATAACTAACTGGGTATTTCCAGCGATATCGCCCACACACAGGTTCAGTTGCGCGAGCGCCACGCTTAAGCTTCGATTATTCTTTTGCACGGTAGTCTAGAACAGTAAAATAGTGATCTAGAAACTATACCTGAAAACCTTGGAAGTCAGCATGTCCCGCATAATTTTTATTCTTGTTCTGCTAGTAGTTGGTTATCTCCTGTTAAAATCATGGCAGCGTAGAAAACAATTAGATAATCAGCGCCGCGACGCGCCAAGTTCGGGACAAATAAAAAACCAACAGCCTATTGTGAGTTGCCAACAATGTGGCCTGCATGTTCCCCAGAGCGAAGCCGTCCAGCATGGGGGTAAGTTCTTTTGCAGTCTGGATCACGCGCAGCAAGCGCAAGTCACGCACCAATCAACACCCAAGGACAAACGGTAGCACCTTTTTTCCTGCATGAAGATCCTTGGAATCTTTTAAGGCTCTATCACGTTTACCGCTTAGCACTAGCAGGTGCGTTCTTGCTAGCCATGGTGGGGCAATCCAAATTTGTGCAATTAGGCGTGCAGAATAAAGAGCTATTTGGCTGGATTACCGCGACTTACCTACTGATTGCGATTATTAGCAATCTATCTTCTTATTTTCAGTGGCCTGACCTGATGATCCAAGGAGTAGGCTACTCAATCATCGATATTATTGTTTTATTTATAATCCTCTATACGAGTGGCGGTGTTAGTGTTGGGATTGGGATTTTGCTCGTTGTTCCGGTACTCATTCCGTACATTTGCGCGCCCGGTCAAGTTTCAATAGCCATTGCTGCCCTGACCGGTATTTGTTTAATCAGCTTAGAGGTTTGGCTAGGACTCAGTGAAGGGCAAAGCAATACCACTAGCCTAACGCATAGCGGTATTTTGACAGCCTTCATTATGCTAGCGAGTTGGCTCGGTGATCGTTGGATCCGCAAAGCAGATGAAATGGCAAAGCTCGCGAATCGTCGTGGAATTGATTTAGCTAATCTCTCGCAACTCAATCAATCCATTTTAGATCGCTTAGAATCAGGTATTGTGGTCGTCGAAACTTCTGGTGCAATTCGCCATATGAATGCAGCCGCTTGGCATTTATTAGGCAATCCGGGCAATTGGCGTAGCAAACCACTAGCAGTCTTTGCCCCCGAGCTAGATAAACACTATCAACAATGGATTAATGAAGTTAGCCCGCGCACGGCTAGCTATGACCTCAAGCATCAACAAGCCACTGAATTAAGAGTGCGTTTTACTCAGCTTGGCACACAATCACGCCGTAATACCTTAATTAATCTTGAAGATACCAGCGAACAGCGCGAAAAAGTTCAAGGTGTAAAACTCGCTTCTTTAGGCCAACTCACAGCCAGTATTGCGCATGAAATTCGTAATCCTTTAGGCGCAATCAGTCATGCAGCGCAACTGATGAGCGAATCGCAAAACTTAGATAAAGCCGACACTCGCCTGTTACAAATTATTCAAGCCAATGCTAAGCGCATGAACTTAACGATTGAAAGCGTACTCAATCTTTCCCGTAAGAAAGAGCCAAAGCGTGAGCGTTTACCTCTAAAAGGCTGGTTACATAGCTTTTTACGTGACTTCATATTGCAACATAATTTGAAAGAAAAGCAGGTGACTTTATTTATTGAACCTGCTGATTTAATGATTGAATTTGATCCCGCGCATTTACATCAAATTATGTGGAACTTATGCCGTAATGCCTTTAAGTATGCGCATGATAATCCACAGAAATTGCAACTCGATATTCAAGGCGGCACACCTGCACACAGTCGTGATGTACTTTTAAACATTATTGACAATGGACGAGGTATCCCAGAGGATTTGCGCCAACGCTTATTTGAACCTTTTTTTACCACCAGCACACAAGGTACCGGTTTAGGTTTATTTATGGCTAGAGAGCTCTGTTTAAGCAATGGCTCTGCCTTGGAATACATCTCACTACCCACAGGTGGCAGCTGTTTTCGAATTGCCTTTTCGCGCTCAACACATTAATCAACAATAACAAGAAGCTCGGATAATCATGACTGAACAACGTGTACTTATCATCGACGATGAACCCGACATTCGCGAACTCTTAGAAATCACGCTGTTACGTATGGGCTTAGACACGCTCACGGCTGGCAATGTCGAAGAAGCACTCGCGCAAATCCAAGCACATGAACCGAATCTCTGCCTAACTGATATGCGCCTACCCGATGGCAGTGGGATTGATATTGTGCGCTTCTTGCAAAAGGAATATCCGCAGATTCCCGTTGCCGTAATTACCGCTTATGGCAGCATGGATGCCGCGGTTGAGGCTTTAAAAGCAGGTGCTTATGATTTCGTTTCTAAGCCGGTCGATTTACCCAAATTACGTGATTTAATTCAAACCGCCCTCAAACTAACCAGTGGGGAAAAGACTCAACGTCCAAAAGCCGCCGAAGAAACTGACAGCCAAGGTCGTATCTTAGGCTCTTCACCTGCCATGCAAACTTTAAAAAGTACTATTGGCAAACTCGCGCGCAGCCAAGCACCTGTTTATATTCATGGTGAATCGGGTAGCGGTAAAGAATTAGTTGCTCACGAAATTCATTTACAAAGCCCACGCCAAAAAGCCCCGTTTATTCCCGTCAACTGTGGCGCAATTCCAGAAAACTTGATGGAGAGTGAGTTTTTCGGTCATAAAAAAGGCAGTTTTACCGGTGCTGTGAGTGACAAACAAGGCTTATTTCAAGCAGCCCACAAAGGTACTTTGTTTTTAGATGAGGTGGCTGACCTGCCCCTCACCATGCAAGTCAAACTACTGCGTGCCATTCAAGAACGAGCGGTGAAACCAGTGGGTGGTTTAGAAGAGATTTCCGTAGATGTGCGCATCTTAAGTGCTACCCACAAAAGTCTCGAACATGAGGTGGCTGCTGGCAATTTCCGCCAAGATTTATATTACCGCCTGAATGTTATTAAATTAAAGGTACCACCTTTGCGTGAACGCCAAGATGATATTGAATTATTGGCGGACTTTTTCTTGAAAAAAATTGCTGAACGTTGGCAGATGCCTGCGATTAAACTATCCCTCCAAGCACGGCAAATGCTCCTAAACTATTCATTTCCGGGTAATGTTCGTGAACTAGAAAATATCCTCGAACGGGCGAGTACGCTGTGCGAAGAAAACACGATTCAAGCGGATGACTTGCAACTGCCACAAGTAACTAACCTATCAAGTAGCACTGTTCACCAACAACCAGCAGCACGCTCGGTCTTATTGTCAGTTCCACCTGACTTAGTCAATCCTTACGCCTCCCATACTGCAACACCTAGTACTAACAGTGTTAGTTCAGAGCAGTTATGGACACCAAATACCGATGAAGATGCTGAGCGCAATATGATTATAGAGGCCTTAGATCAAACACGCTGGAATCGGACTAAAGCAGCAGAACTCTTAGGCATGAGCTTCCGTCAACTACGTTATCGCATCCAAAAATATGAATTAGACACCCACTAATCGGCTCATGATAGCTACCAGCCTAAACTAGGCAATTTTACCCATCACCTGCCTAAATACTGATAATTAATGCTGTGAAAATTAGCAAGCCTGACAAAATAACGAATTTATTAACAATAAAATTGACAAGCTTAATTAAATTGTCAGGTTTTGACACAAAATGCCGTCAGCTGTCAGTTATTGCAGATTAGAAAAATATAAAAAATCAAATAAAAACAATATCTTATGCATAAATATTGAGTTGGCACAATGTCTGCAATACTGTTGATGCCTAAGGCAAATAAAGATTCTCAATAAGAACCAACTTAAAACCAACAATAAGGAACTATAA
This sequence comes from uncultured Thiothrix sp., assembly GCF_937876535.1. Lineage (GTDB taxonomy): Bacteria > Pseudomonadota > Gammaproteobacteria > Thiotrichales > Thiotrichaceae > Thiolinea. The sequence continues at coordinate 33,443 of NZ_CALFHZ010000006.1, read as the reverse complement.
AAATGTCTATGAAGAAAAAAGTACAAGCAGGTTTCACCTTAATCGAATTAATGATCGTTGTTGCGATCATCGGTATCTTAGCTGCGATTGCTCTGCCTGCTTATCAAGATTACACCATTCGTGCAAAAGTAACTGAAGGTTTGGGTTTAGCTGAACCAGCTAAATTGGCAATTGCTACTGAAGGCTCTGCATCTTCTGCTGATTTAGGTCGCGTCACTACAACTTGGAATGCTCAAAACAGCAATACTGGCGCAAACAGCAAATTTGTTAATAGTGTTCTTATGGACCCAGCGGGTGACACAGGCATTATTACAATTACTTATAATGCAACCTCTGTTGGCTTAGCTGCTGCTCAGAACACCATTGTTTTATCTCCTTATGTTCGTACTGCTGCTGCTGGCACATCAGTGACTCTCAAAGCTGCACAAACTGCTGGTACAACTGGTTCTGTAGACTGGGCTTGTGCCTCTGCAACATTTGTTTCTGCTACTGCAGGTGGTATGGCAGCTCCTACTGCAGGTAATTTGCAAGCTAAATATGCTCCAGCTGCTTGCCGTTAATAGTTCTAGTTAGTAGTTAAACAAGAAAGAGCGCTGAAGCGCTCTTTCTGCTTAATAAGGTTTAAGCCATGCAGAAGAATAAGAATAAATTGCAACAAGGCTTTACACTGATTGAATTAATGATTGTTGTTTCTATTATTGGTATTCTTGCTGCTATTGCCATCCCTTCTTATCAATTTTTTACCATACGCGCTAAGCTAGTTGAAATTTTACGCTTTTCAGATAGTGCTAAAACTTATCTCTGGGAAGAATACTCGACGAATGCTTATATGCCAGATGAGGGCACTACAACAGCACAGATGGTCACTGATATGATGCTGACTTCTGATCATGTTGCGACAGCTATTTATACTAAAATTGACGCTGATAACTCCAACTTAGAAGTAACTTTTAAAGGCCTAGGCTCAGGTGCTGATGGCAAAAGTATTATTTTTCTACTGTCCACTGATAAAATACGTATGGAGATGGATTGCAGTCAAGGAACCTTAGCTGATTTTTATAGACCATCCTCTTGTCGTAGTCACCTATAAAAGATTTAAAATAATAAATATAACTAGGATCGAGATATGTTCAAACAAAAATTAAAAGCCTCTGCCTTTCATTTAGGCATTAGCATTTTTGTAGTAGGCTTGATACTAACTGCTATTATTTTCTTTTGGTATCCCTCTCCATTCCTTATAATATCGGGCTTATTTAATATTATTTTAATGTTAATATTAATTGATGTAGTACTTGGACCCTTATTAACCTTCATTGTGTTCAAAAAAGGTAAATCTTCTCTTAAATTTGACTTATTTGCTATAGCAGTCGTCCAGGTTTTAGCATTATCTTATGGTATCTATATTATCTATCAAGCTCATCCTTTATATATTGCTTATGCAGTAGATCGCTTTACTCCTATTGATACCTCTGAAGTTTCACCTGCAATGGCTCGTTATGATGAATTTAAAAAATCGAAACTTTCTCAACCTACCATAGTTTATGTAAAAAAACCTAGTGATCCGGCTGAATTATCTAAAGTTACTATAGAAGCGCTATCTGGAGGGGCAGATCTAGATGCTCGGCCTGAATACTATGAACCAATCATTAAAAATACCGATGAAATTTTTAAAAATAGCTTTAATTTGAATAAACTTTTAGAAAAAGAGGAGTATAAAATAAAGATAAATAATTTTCTTAATAAACATGGCGGTACAGTAAAGGACTATGCCTTCATTCCTTTAGTGGGCAGGCAAGAAGATGTATTATGGGCTTGGAGCCTAAAAACAAAAAATCCAATTGATATTTTGCATATTAACCCATTTACATCATCTTAATTGTAAGTTTATAGCATGAATTACTTAAAAAATAACAAAAATCAACTTTTAATTATCGGTTTACTGTTTAGCACAGCATTAATAAGTCATCCGTTTATTGGCATAAAGAATGATGGTATTCTTTATTTTTTACAAAGTTTAAATATCAATTATCCATCAATTTTTAATCATGATATCTTCTTTAAATATGGTTCGCAAGATCAATACACTTTATTTAGTAATCTTTACGCCTTTCTTATTCAACTAACAAATGCAGGTACGGCCACTGCGCTACTAGAGTTTGTTGGATTATTTAGCTGGACCGTTTGTTTGCTTTTTCTATCTAAAAGTCATTTACCACTACTTCCTGCAACTATTGTAGTAGGTTTAGCTCTAACTCTTGATGGTTATTATGGATCACATAAAGTTATTTCCTATGCAGAGCCTTATCTCACTGCTCGTCTTTATGCAGAAATTTTTAGCTTAGCTGCTTTAGGATTCCTGTTAAGATCAAAGTATTTTTTAGGTGCTGTATTTTACTTATTAGCTCTTGCCAATCACCCATTAATTACACTTCCTTCATTGTTTATTGGATTAGGCTTAATCTTAAATATAAGATTTTTATTAACACTTAGCCTAGTTGGCCTCATGTCTGCTATAGGTCTTGGAAAAATAGAAATTGAACCATTTACTGGCCTAACTCAAGTAATGGATAAAATATGGTTTGAATATAATATAGTGCGTAGTCCATTTGTCTTTTTAGAAACTTGGGAGTGGCGTGGATTTTCTCAACTGCTGTTTTCAATGAGCATTGCTCTCTATGGATATAAATTCATTATAAATAAAAACTTAAAAAAACTTTCACTAGCCTTGTTGTTAATGCTGATGGTCTTTTTTACGATCTCCTATATAGGCACAGCCTTATTCAAATTACCTTTGATTATAAGCTTGCAATTACATAGATCTTTATGGGTTAGTCTAATCTTAAGCCTATTATTAATAATCACTCTCATATGGGAAAATTTACAGGAAAAAAATTACATTTTATTTTTATCATTAATATTTTTTTCACTTTTATTTGTCGATGAAAATTTAAAAGGCATTTATGCTAGTGCACTTGTATTATTATATTTTATTTTAAATACTTTTCTATACCAAGAGAAGCCATCTAAATTAATAGCAATAGTTATGCTAGTAGTTTCTATATTTCCATTAATTTTTCAAATTTTTAATACACTGATTGATCTAGGCGAGCATAACTATATTAATGAGAAATCTATTTATACAAGCATACTGAGCAATCCATTAACTATAGTAGTCCTATTATTTTTTTATTTTTATTTAATTAATCGTGATTCCTTTATTACTAAGCTCGCTTCTTCTATATTTTTCATTTTATTTTCTACATTTGCTCTTTTTAGTTGGCATCATCAGAAGATGATGGACTTTCAAGAATCTGCTGAAACTTACTATGACTCATCAGTTAGACAAGCAGCCATTAGCAAAATTAGGAATTTAATTCCTGAGAGCAATACTGTTTACTGGATAAACTCTCCGAGAAAGGCTTGGTTCTGGCTTAAAAGAGCAAATTATGTTTCATTTGAACAAGCCGCTGGAACTGTTTTTAGTCGTGCTACTACTTTGGAGATAATAAGACGAGCTGAACGCGTCAAAAGTATTAGTCCAATAGACTCACAACAAAGCTGGTCAGATTATTTAACATATCCTAAAAACACTGCTCCTAAAGAAATAACAAAAAAAGACCTTGATTACCTTTGTAATGATGGAGTGCTAAATTTTGTTATAGCTGAAAAATTCAATAATAATTTAAATATAATTCCCTTTGAAGATCCAGTAAGGAAGACAAAATTTGGCCTATACGCTTGTAACAACTCCTTAAAAGAATAAAATGAATACAATAAAAAAAGAACTATTGAAATCTTTACTAGCCAGTGGATTAGCATTTATAGCTGACTTTATGCTCTTGATTTTATTAACCCACTTATTTAATCTAAATTATATTTTTTCAATAATCATCGCTTTTATCTTCGGTGCTTGGATTAATTATACCCTATCTATACGATGGGTTTTTACCTATCGCTCTCTAGAAAACAAGTCTTTAGAATTCAGTATTTTTTTTCTAGTGGGTGTAGTGACTTTGTTAACATCTATTATTTTAATGATTATTCTAGTTGATATACTAGGCATTCATATATTAATGGCCAAAATAACAACCACTGGTCTGACATTCATTGCTAACTTTATAGGACGTCGATTATTATTATTTGGAAAAAAATCAGTCAGAAATCAGGCTATTGCTGTTTTGATACCATAACTAAAATAATAAAGGAGTCATCCTATGAAAAAAACTGCAATCATTATTGGTGCAGGCCCTGCTGGCCTTACTGCTGCACTAGAGCTGCTGCGCCGTACTGACATACAACCTATTATTTTAGAAGCCGATAATTGTGTAGGTGGTATTTCTAGAACTATTAACTATAAAGGCAATAGAATCGATATTGGTGGACATCGCTTCTTCTCAAAATCTGACTGGGTGATGAATTGGTGGAAAGAAATTCTTCCTATTGAAAAGATAGATGAGGAAAATATTGAACTATCCTATCAAAACAAAAAGACTCAAACTAGTACATTTAGATCAAATCATTCATTAAATAGCACTGATAATGTAATGATGGTAAGAAATCGCTTATCACGCATCTACTTTTTAAGAAAATTTTTTGATTATCCTCTTAAATTAACTCCAGCTACTTTAAAAAACTTAGGTTTCTTGCGCATGCTAGAAATTGGTAGTAGTTATATATGGTCACAAGCCAACCAGAGCAAACCAGAAAAATCTCTTGAGGATTTTTTAATTAATCGTTTCGGTAAAAAACTTTACCTAACTTTTTTTAAAAATTATACAGAAAAAGTTTGGGGTGTTCCATGCCATGAAATTAGTGCAGAATGGGGTGCACAACGCATTAAAGGATTATCTATCGGTAAAGCTTTTGCTCATGCGCTCATTAAACTTCTACCTAGAACCAGCGATCTTTCTCAGAAAAATACTAATACATCCTTAATTGAGCGTTTTCTTTATCCTAAATTTGGCCCTGGTCAAATGTGGGAAGAGGTGACTAAGCAAGTTTTAGCTAAAGGCGGCATCCTGCATTATCAACATAAGGTAGTTGGTCTAAGTTTTAAAGATGGTAAAATCGCTAACGTGGAAGCGGAAAATATTCTTACTGGTGAGAAACAGACTTTAAATGCTGACTATGTAATTTCCACTATGCCTGTTCGTGATTTGATTAAAGCTATGGGTAGTGCTCCTACTAAAGAAGTTAAGCAAATTGCACAAGAGCTACCTTATCGAGACTTCATGACTGTCGGCTTATTAGTTTCCAAAATGAAGGCTAATGTGCAAGCCGCATCTGAACATACTAATAATATGCCACCTGATAATTGGATTTATATTCAAGAGCAGGATGTTAAAGTTGGGCGTTTACAAATTTTTAATAATTGGAGCCCTGCTATGGTAAAAGACCCAAATACTATCTGGCTGGGCTTAGAATACTTCTGTAATGAAGGCGATGATTTATGGAGCTTACCGGATGCGGAACTTAAACTCTTAGGCGCTAAAGAATTAGCCAAAATTGGCATGATTGAAGAAAAAGACGTGTTAGATAGTACGGTAATTCGTATGCCGAAAGCCTATCCTGCCTATTTTGGTAGCTATACCCAATTTGATAAAGTTCGTAGCTATTTAGATACAATTCCGAATTTATTTCCAGTGGGACGTAATGGTATGCATCGTTATAACAACCAAGATCATTCTATGTTGACTGCTAAGCTGGCAGTAGACAATATTATTGCTGGTGTTAGCTGTAAAGATAATATGTGGGCAATTAATGTGGATGATGATTATCATGAAGAAAAAATTATATCTAAGCCAAACGATTTAACTCATTCAAGCCCTGAGTCAATTACTGCAGTTGCGTGATCATCTAAAAATAGCGGATCAATTAAATCTTCTACTTGCCCACCAACATAAGCTTGAAATTACTCATCTACAAAATTAACTATAGTAAGCTACCCTAACTTAGGGTAGCTCCACCTAATTAACTTCATAGATTGACCTTACTACAAAAAGCCTTCTAAACTGTTGCTTTATCGCCGCTGTTCAGCTCATAGTTTGCTAAGCAAGGTATTATAGATAAGATAGTATTATTATAATTAAAAGCATACATTCTAATTCATGAGCGCACCCAACATCCAACTTCCCGGCTATGTCAAACAACTTGTTGCTGCGGGCAAGTTGGAGGTAGGTGTTGCTGAAAAAACAGTCAAAAAAGCACACGCTGATAAAATTTCAGTGATGGAATGGTTGTTTCATCAGCAATTAGTGTCTGCCAAAGATCTAGCACGCGCTGCTAGTGATGAATATGGCATAAGTGTCGTTGACCTTGATGCTATCGACATCCGGCCTACTGTTATAGATCTAATTTCTGACGAACAAAAGCAGCGTTTACATCTGTTACCAATTTATCGTTATGGTAACCACCTACTGGTCGCTTTAGCCGATCCTATCTATCTGCCGAATCTAGATGATGTTAAGTTTGCCACCAACCTTAAGCCTGAGCCTGTATTCGTTGAGTTTGATAAGTTACAAATTTATCTAGCCAATGGCGGTGGCTTTAGCGGTAGTGCGTCACCCATGCAGTCTGGCATGGCAGTATCCAGTGAGGCAATTACCCAAAATATCGCCTTAGATACTCGCGATATTAAAAAGCAAGAAGCAGAAGGCGAAGAAGTTGAGATTATCTCCTTCGTGGATAAACTCTTAGCGCACGCGATCAATTCTAAAGTTTCAGATATTCACATTGAGCCTTATGAGAAAAATCTGCGGATTCGCTATCGGGTGGATGGCATTCTCAAGGTTATTGCCACACCTCCGATTGGGATTGCTTCGCAGCTTACCTCACGTCTCAAAGTCTTAGCACGGATGAACATCTCGGAGCGGCGTGTGCCCCAAGATGGACGGATTCGCTTTGCTCTAAACGAAAAAAAGAATATCGACTTCCGCGTTAATACGCTGCCAACTATTTATGGCGAGAAAGTCGTTATGCGGATACTCGACTCCGATAGTGCCACCATAGGGGTTGAGAAATTAGGCTTTGATCCAAAGCAACAAGCAGACTTTGTGAATGCTTTGAACAAACCGGATGGGATGGTGCTAGTCACAGGCCCTACGGGTAGCGGTAAAACAGTGACGCTTTATACGGGCTTGGGCATGCTCAATACGCCAGAAACTAATATCTCCACGGCTGAAGACCCAGCTGAGATTAATATGCCTGGGGTGAATCAAGTTAACGTAAACCCCAAGGTTGGCCTTACTTTCGCTGAAGCCTTGCGAGCCTTTTTGCGGCAAGACCCTGACATTATCATGGTAGGGGAGATTCGTGACCTTGAAACTGCAGAAATTTCTATTAAAGCGGCACAAACGGGGCACTTAGTTTTGTCTACCCTGCACACGAATAGCGCCCCAGAAACTTTAACTCGTTTGCTAAATATGGGAGTTCCTCCCTTCAATATTGCATCATCGGTTCACTTGATTATTGCCCAACGTCTCGCACGGCGTTTGTGCGAGAAATGCAAGCAGCCCTCTAATGTTCCACCAGATATTTTACGCAGCTTTGGCTTTAAAGAAGAAGAAATTGGCAGATTCACCGTCTATGAGGCTGTTGGTTGCTCAGCGTGTTCGCAAGGTTACAAAGGCCGCGTAGGTATTTATCAAGTCATGCCCATTTCACCCGTCATGGGGCGGATGGTGATGGACGGTTGTAACTCGATGGATTTAGCCGAACAAGCTCAAAAAGAAAATATTCTCGATTTACGCCAGTCAGGTTTAACTAAAGTTAAACAAGGTATCACTTCTCTGGCTGAGATCGAACGCATTACCAAAGATTAATAATTCCGCTCATCTGGCTGTTCCCAAAGACGAACATAAATACTGCTATATTTGGGTTCAACGATTATAACAATAAATGAGATGACGAAAGCTTATGGCTAGCCCACGTAATCCAACTGCTGCTAAAACACCCAGTGCTGTAGACGGCATGCAAACCTTCAAATGGGAAGGGGTCAATCGCAATGGTGTTAAAATCAAAGGCGAAACGCAAGCCGCTAATGCAAACTGGCTAAGAGCTACTCTGCGCCGTCAAGGCATTAATCCAGGGCGTATTGTTAAAAAACCTAAACCTTTATTTAAGCCCAGTATCAAGCCTGCCGATATTGCTCATTTTGCCCGCCAAATGACCACCATGATGAAATCAGGTGTACCGATGGTACAATCACTGCAAATGGTGGGCGGGGGTGGTGACAATGCTGCCGTGCATGATTTAATCAAAAAAATTATTCAAGATATTGAATCTGGTTCTAGTTTTGGCACCGCACTGAGTAAACAACCCCAACATTTTGACCGCTTATTTGTGAACTTGGTTAAAGCAGGTGAGCAGGCTGGTACTTTAGAAACCATGCTTGATAAAGTAGCCACTTATAAAGAAAAAACTGAAGCACTCAAAGGCAAAATTAAAAAAGCGGTTATGTATCCAGTAATCGTTGTGGTAGCGGCAGTGGTTGTGTCTGCGATTATGTTGATTTGGGTTATTCCGCAGTTTAAACAAGTTTTCAGTAGTTTCGGGGCGGACTTGCCCGCTTTTACCTTGATGGTTATTGCCATGTCTGAATGGCTTCAAGCCTATTGGTGGATACCTCTGGTCGTGATGGCGATCGGGGGGTATGCGTTTAAGACCGCACTTAAACGCTCGACAAAGTTCCAACGAATAGTCGATAGAATGATTTTAAAAATCCCGATCATCGGTAATATTATTAACCTATCCTCAATTGCACGCTTCTGCCGTACTTTATCGACGATGTTTTCGGCAGGTGTCCCTTTGGTCGAATCGATGGATTCAGTCGCAGGTAGTACGGGCAACTCATTGTATTATGATGCCACTATGCGGATGAAAAGTGATACTGCTCAAGGCTTACAACTAAACGTTGCTATGCAAACTACACAGATTTTTCCGAATATGGTGGTACAAATGACCCGCATTGGCGAAGAATCAGGGCGTTTAGAAGAAATGTTAAGTAAAGCTGCTGATTACTATGAAGAACAAGTTGATGATTTAGTAGATACACTTTCGAAACAGATTGAACCATTGATCATGGCTGTGTTAGGTATTGTAGTCGGTGGCTTGGTAGTAGCCATGTATCTGCCAATTTTCAAACTTGGGGCTGTGGTCTAAGCAATATTATGGAATTAATTCATTTGCTGGCGACCAGTAGTACTTGGCTACTGGTCTGTGTAGGGCTGATTTCACTATTGATCGGTAGTTTTCTAAATGTAGTGATTTACCGTTTGCCGGTCATGATGGAGCGGGAATGGAAGCAAGAATGTGCTGAATATTTAGGTGGCGACCAAGCCCTAGTCAGTACGGATACTGGCCCTTTTAATTTAGTAGTACCACGCTCACAGTGCCCAGTTTGTGGACATAAAATTGCCTCTTGGGAAAATATTCCAGTTATTAGTTATCTAGTCTTAGGTGGAAAATGCGCAGGCTGTCGCACACCGATCTCCATACAATATCCAATGGTGGAGCTAGCTACTGCACTCTTATCACTATTAGTAGCTTATCAATACGGTTTTAGTTGGCAGACTTTAGGTTTGTTATTTTTTACTTGGACTTTAGTTGCGCTTTTTATGATTGATGCGCAAACCATGCTTTTACCGGATGCACTCAATTATCCCCTGCTTTGGGCCGGTATTTTATTGAATATGAGTGGCTGGTTTGTGCCACTAAACGATAGCGTGTTAGGTGCTGTATTTGGCTATTTATCTTTATGGAGTATTTACCATCTGTTTAAGCTCCTGACTGGTAAAGAAGGAATGGGCTACGGCGACTTTAAGCTGTTAGCTGCTTTAGGTGCGTGGGGTGGCTGGCAAATTTTACCTTTTGTAGTATTCGCTTCCTCTGCGTTCGGTGCACTGTTTGGTATTGCTTGGATGGTCATTAAACGTAATGGGCAAAGCCTACCGATGCCATTTGGCCCTTGGTTAGCGATGGCTGGGTTGGTAGCCATGATTTGGCATGAAGAAGTTCTCCGCATTACTATGCAGTTTTTAGCTCCACATTGATAAGTTATTAGATCACTTGCGAAAGTAGCTGATCATCTTTTAGAGTGAGGAACGACTCGCGGCGTCGGGTTATTTAGCCCTAGGTGAAGCCTAGAGCGCTGGCGTTGCACCATGAACAGGATATGACCTTAGCTCGACGCCCTCCTCCTCCCTTAACGAAGCCTATACCTTATGTGTGAAGGACTTGGGATATCAAGGCTTAGTCTTAGCGGGGTGTTCGGTAATACTAACTTGCGCAAGCAGTCTAATGTTCACCATAAGCTAGCTCACCTGAGCCACACAAACCCATACACTACTAACATGCTAAACTCTAGAGCTGAATTAGCCCGAAAAGGATAAGACATGACAAGCTTTAAAGAGACTTTACAAACTTTAGGCGATGTAGTCAGCGACCGTTTTGACTCACTCAGTTCTAAACTGAAACAGCGTTTACAGTATGATGAACCCATCCAAATCGTGCCTTATGCGGGCTATGGGAATCAGCAATGGGTCAAAATCAGCGGACGTGCTCTGGAAGATAAAGGTCTCGACCAGCGCCAAGATGAAGAAAGCCTGTGGCAAAATTTAGCAAATGCTTATCAACGCTTTGAAAGTGATGAAATCCCTAATCTACAACTGAAGCTACACTTTCAAGGCCAAACCCTTGAGTTAGTGACTGATCAAGAAGGCTATTTTGAAGCCTCATTGCCTGTCAGTGATTTAGCCTCTGGCGGCCTGTGGTATGACTATCAAATCGAAGTACCGGCTCAAGAGCACCTAAACGTCTCCTGCCAACCTGTCACTGGCAAAGTACAAATCCCCTGCCCGCAATGTGATTTCGGCATTATTAGCGACATTGACGATACGATTATGGTGACCAATGCCACTAGTACGCTTAGCATGATGCGCCTTACCTTCTTACGTAGCCCCACCTCGCGTTTGCCTTTTGCTGGAGTGAATACCTTCTATCAAGCACTTACTCAAAGCGGCTCTGTACCACGCCCGATTTTTTATGTTTCCAGTAGCCCGTGGAATCTCTATGACTTTTTAGAAGAATTTATGGAGCTGAATAATATTCCATTAGGCACTCTTTTCCTGCGTGATTTTGGTTTACATACGCTTAAAGCCAGCCACCACGATCATAAGTTCACTTATATCAGCCAGATTATGGACAGCTACCCACAGCTTTCATTTATTTTAATCGGTGACAGTGGACAACATGACCCCGAAGTCTATAGCGAACTCGTCACACATCGCCCCCACCAAGTTAAAGCCATTTACATTCGTGATGTAAGTGCTGAAGAATCAAGAGATAGTGAAGTTTTACGTTTAGCTGAAAAAACACGTGAGCAGCAGATTGATCTGTGTTTAGTAGAGAATACGGTTGAAGCGGCTCTCCATGCGGTAGAGAAAGGCTATCTACCTAGCTCAGTCCTAGATCAGCTCAAAGCTGATTTAGCGCAAACAGATACTGTACGACTGCAAATTGAAGCGGCTATTCAGCATCAAGACTTTGAAAAATAGACTAGTTTGGCCTTTGACCTGCTAGTCAATAAGGCTAACCGTTATAACCGTTCAGCAAATAAAAGTATGCGTTTAAAATTAGCTGTGTTAGCATCAATTCCGGCCTGTAATACAGACCGTAGTTTATGCAACAAATGAAACAAGACCTTCGTTACACCGCTTCACCTCGTCAGTAAGTCATGTTGTCCTGAAGTTGTTCATTCCCAGCTTGTCATAACTAAGAAATCTATTGCGGCTGATAGCGCAAGAGCGCTTGGCTTTATATTAATTGAAAAATCAGGAGATAATCATGGCTCGTTTAACTGGCACTGTAAAATGGTTCAATGCAGAGAAAGGTTTTGGTTTCATTAATCAAGATAATGGTGGCGCAGACGTATTCGTACATTTCCGTGCGATCAAATCTGAAGGCTACAAAACTTTGACTGAAGGCCAAAAAGTTTCTTTCGAAACTGAAAAAGGTCAAAAAGGTCTGCAAGCTGCAAACGTAGAAGCTATCTAAGCTCTAAGTTTCTAGCGACGAATCTCAAAAAGGACTTCATTGAAGTCCTTTTTGCTTTTTAAGCGGGTGGTTGCGCCATCGCATGGGTAGTAGTTTCAGAAGTAGTACGTTCTGTTGAATTCTCAGCCGTATTGATCCGACTGCTATCAACTGTCAATTCACCATACTCAGCAATTGAATGCCCTACGGTTAATTGATTAATGAGACGGGCACGAACCGGGTCACGCCAAGCCTCACTTAAACTCTCACATAAACTATTCGCTAATAAAAAACGTTGGGTCACTTCCAAGCGACCTTGAAATAAGCTCAGTTGTGTTAGAGTTCGGCCATACAAATAGAAATTTACCCCAGCAATAAACTCAATCAGAGCACCACTCATCATGGTGATCGTGGCCAGCTCTCCTGATTGCCGCCAAAGCATAAAAACAATCGCCAACAGGAAAAAAGCAAGACCTACCATACTAGCGATTAGCGCCCAGCGAAAACTACGGCCTGCTTGTGAGAGGGAGAGATCATAAAAACGGGCGAGTAATTCAATCTGTGAAGAAGCAATCGCTTTGACATCACCTTCACTGGCATCTGTCAAACGCCTTAAGGCTTGTTCTGTTGCGCCAGCAACCGAGGTTTGACGCACATTGACTAGATTATCAAAGTAACTACTTGGGCGTGGCTCAGTAGGATTGCTCGACTCCATACCAACTCCTATTGATTTGGTTATTGTCCAAGTATAGACCAGCCGAGCACTGTCAGTTAGAGCGACTTCAGACCATGCCCTAAGAGACTGACTTCCCCATCCGGATAAATTTGTAAGCGGGTAAAGGAAGCTGAATGCACTGCAAAACGCAAACTTTTTTGATACAACAGATCAAGAGCTTTAGCAATAATGGCGCGAATCACACCGGTATGGGTCAGAATCAGTACACGTTTACCCTGCTGGGCTTCCAATAAATCCGCCCAAGCTTCAGCCACCCGCCACATGAAATAATCCATCGACTCACCATTTGGCGCAATAAAGCGGCGCGGCTGAAAATAGTATTGCTGCAAAAGCTCTGGATCACGCGCAAAGATTTCTTCTTGGGTTAAACCGACCCACGAACCAAAATTCAGCTCACAGAAGCGCTCATCCGGGACAAATTCACAATTCAAGCGCTGGGCTAAAAGACGCGCAAAATCATGGCAACGGCGCGTAGTGGAAGTGTAGATTACATCCCAAGCACCCTGTTGCGTGGCTAAGGTCAGTTGTTTCCAACCATCCATCCCCAATGGCTCATCGGGTGGTGCAGAAAATAAAGAAGGAGTTGCAACCTGCCCGTGCTTGAGTAGGTCAATAAAAGTAGAGTTCAGCGCTTGAGGTGCGGGGCGCTCTAGAAGCATTTGTCCCCCCTCCTCAACAACCACTTCTTGTTTAACTAATTTTGCCTGTTCGGCAGCTGGCTCAAGTCCTTGAACCTCTAGTATTTCTTCTTCAGCCATAATGACATCCTTGCCCAATAAAATACTGCTTACTAACCCTCTGAGGTGGCTTAATCTCCCTAAGAATGAGTAGACCATTAGCATAACAGTTTGTTTTTATTTCAGCTGTGGCTAGCGCTTGATTATTAGTCATACTACTCATTTTGGTACTTAAGAGTTAGTGTTGATAAGTGTAGCCTTTTTTACTTCATGTAGTGTCAAGATGCTATAAACTGTTAAAGTACCTAAAATCAATACCCCTGCAAGAGTCGTTTGCAAAGTTGGATACTCCCCTAAAAACACCCAGACTAATAAAGAACCGAACACGGACTCTAATAGCATAATTAAGCTGGTCTCGGCAGCGGTAACATAGCGTAATGAGTAAACCAATAAGACAAAAGACACCGGCCCTACAATAAACCCAATACCCAAAATAGCGAGCATTTGTGCTCCAGGTAAGATCACAACCCCAACTAGCATGAAGCAGACCAAACCACCTAAGATCCCACCAAAACCAATACTGGAGGTTAAATTAGCCTGAGGACAACTACGAATAATTACTAATTGTGCAGCCATTAAAATCGCACACCCCGCCGCTGCTGCCAAACCGATAGGCTGGCTTTGTCCACTGGATTGGCTAAATAAAATTGTCAAACCAATCGCACAAATGAGTGTAGCGACCCAAGTACGAAATAAAACCTTTTCATGTAGAAATACAGCGGAAAGAAAAGCACTAATGAGAGGAGTAAACGAGATAATCACTAAAACATCAGTGACATTGGCTTTACTAATGCCATAAGTAAATAAGAAGTTGGAAATCGCAAACAACAGGATATTGCCATAATAACGATAATGCGTATCCCCTTTTTGCTCTACTAAAGAACGCTTATCTAGCCATTGGTTATAAAGCAAAATCATTATACCCGTAAGCACTCCCCGCCAAGCACCAATTACCCACGGATCATTCCCAGCTAAACGAATCAATAAAGAATCAGGTGATAAAATACAAATCCCAATGAACGCTAATAAATAGCCTTTAAATACATTCTGTTGCATAACAAATTCTTTTAAAAAAACTTAATTAAAATAAAAATTCAGGATGACCTAAAAACTCAAACTTGAGTACGACACCAACAATCGGCTAGGTGATCATTCACCACACCAATACCCTGTAAGTAAGCATAGATAATGGTAGAGCCTACAAACGTCATGCCGCGTTTTTTCAAATCCTTAGAAATTACATCACTTAACAGCGTGCGCGCAGGAACTTCAGCAAAGGTTTTGAATTGATTGATAATGGGTTGATGATTTACAAACTTCCACAAATACTCATTAAAACTACCAAACTCTTGCTGAATTTTGAGAAAGACCAACGCATTCTTACGGGTCGCAAACACTTTTAAGCGATTACGCACGATTTTCGGGTCTTGTAAGAGCGCTGTTAACTCTTCATCGGTCATAGCAGCCACTTTCTGCACATCAAAATTATGGAAGGCTGCCCGATAGCCTGCACGTTTGTTTAAAATAGTTTCCCAACTTAAACCCGCTTGTGCACCCTCAAGAATGAGCATCTCGAATAATTCACGATCATCATGCACCGGAATCCCCCACTGCTGATCGTGATAATCGGCATAAAACTCTTTACCTGTTTGACCACCAAAACATCGCTTTTTGCCATCTGCACTGACTTGCAACATAAAACTGATCCTTAGGCTTGAACTCACCTAATTAAGAAAGCATCTGGAAACAAACAGCAAGGCTGCATAAACAAGCGTTATGCAGCTTTGAAAGAGCTTAAACTAATTGCTTAGCTTGTTGATCAGCATGGTAAGAAGAACGCACTAAGGGGCCGCTGGCGACATGCTCAAAGCCGAGTGATTCGCCATAGATGCGAATTTCTTCAAATTCGTCCGGTGTGTAATAACGCTCAATCGGCAAATGCGAATCAGAAGGCGCGAGGTACTGCCCTACGGTTAACATGCGGCAGCCATGCACACGTAGATCACGCATAGTTTCCTTCAGTTCATCCATCGTTTCGCCTAAACCAACCATCAAACCTGATTTAGTGGGGACAGTAGTATGACGCTCGCCAAAGCGCTTAATCAAATCCAGTGACCATTGATAATCAGCCCCCGGACGTGCTTTTAGATATAAACGCGGTACCGTTTCCATATTGTGATTGAAGACATCGGGTGGCGCGACCGACATTTCATCGAGCGCAATCTCCATGCGTCCACGAAAATCTGGCGTAAGGATTTCAACTTTAATCCCCGGTTGTGCTTCGCGGGCTGCACGCACACAATCAGCGAAGTGTTTGGCACCACCGTCACGCAGATCATCCCGATCTACCGAAGTGATCACGACATAATTCAACTTCATGGAACGGATAGCGTCCGCTAAATGCTCAGGCTCTTGCTCATCGACTGGCAGTGGACGACCATGCCCGACTTCACAGAAAGGACAACGCCGTGTACAGACTTGACCCAGAATCATAAAAGTCGCGGTGCCATGCCCGAAACACTCGGGTAGATTCGGACAAGAAGCCTCTTCACACACCGTATGCAGCTTATTGTTGCGCAACATGCCACGGACTTTTTCCGCTTGCGAAGCAGTCGGTAAGCGTACCTTTAACCACGCTGGTTTCTTCAGCGGCTCGTCTTTGGGCACGACTTTAATCGGAATCCGAGAAACTTTATCTGCACGCCGCAAAGGCACACCGGGTTCAGGTTTTACATATGACATTCGTTGACCTAGCCTGTATCAAGAGCTTGAAGTGTAACGCTTAAGGCGTTGAGTGAGGCTTATTCTACTCTCAAACGCTGGGGCGGATATAGTAGTCGTGAACTGATAAGGAATAAGCGCGCGATAACTCAACTCGCCATGCGCCCATCATATTCCACCTGCGCCGCCAGCACCGCATCGCCATTATCCTGTGCCCAATGAATCAACACATTCACGGTAGAAGACAGCGTTTTCCCCAAAGCCGTAATCGAATATTCCACCGTCACTGGCACAGTCGGGAAGGCTTGGCGTTTAATCAAACCGTCGCGCTCTAAATTCTTCAGAGTCTGCGAGAGCATTTTTTGCGAAATGCCGTCAATCTCGCGCAGCAATTGGTTAAAGCGCACCGGCTGCTGGCATAAACGATCCAAAATCAGCAGCGCCCATTTGTCGGAAATGCGGTCAAAAATCATCCGCGTCGGGCAAGCGCTGGCGTAAACATTGTATTCCATGATTATCCTCATTCGACCCAGTTTCCTTTAGGTAACTAGATCACCTTAAAGTGCGTTCTTTTTAGTTAATTTATTTTAGCATATCTTCATTCAAATAAATAGTTAGTTTCTAAAAGTTACTTAATTTGGAGTAGACAGCATGAGTAAAGTATTAGTGATTGGTGCGAATGGTACGATTGGTCAACACACGGTGGCGTATTTGATTGAGCAAGGTGTGGCGGTGAAAGCGGCGTCACGTTCCGGCAAAGCGCCTGCGGGTGCGGAGGGTGTGGCGTTTGATTACACCGGAAACACTAATTTTGATGCGCTGTTTGATGGCGTGAGCAGCGTGTATGTGATGGTTCCGGCGGGTTATTTGAATGTACAGGAATTGCTCACGCCGATTATCACTGAAGCTGCCAAGCGCAAGGTGAAAGTGGTGCTGCAAACCGCGATTGGCGTGGATGCGGACGAGTCGATTCCGTATCGCCAAGTCGAATTAGCACTGGAGCGTTCTGGCACGCCGTATGTGATTTTACGCCCGAATTGGTTTGCCGATAACTTCCACACCTATTGGCTGCATGGTGTGCAAACGGGCACAATTGCGGTTCCCGCAGGCGAAGGTAAATCCAGTTTCATTGATGTGCGCGACATTGCCGCTTCAGCCGCTGCTGCTTTAACCCATGATCAATTCAATGGCAAAGCCTTTAATCTGACTGGACCTCAGGCTTTGAGTTATGGTGAAGCAGCTACGGTTTTATCCCAATCCTTAAATCGCACGATTAATTATAAAGCGTTGGACGATGCGACGTTTGTGGGTGGCTTAGTCGGTGCGGGCGTGCCTGAGGATTACGCTAAATTCCTCGCTTTCTTGTTCTATCCGGTGCGCGAGAATTGGACAGCGGGAGTGAGTGCTGCGGTGAAGGAATTGACGGGGAAAGAACCGCGTTCATTGCAGACTTATGTGCAGGATAATTTGGCGAAGTTGGCTTAGCTATGTAGTTAGGCATATAATACTATTATTCGTCTTTGGATAATAAATTTATATGCCTAGTTTACCCTTAATAGAATATAAATATAAAAAATCTATCAGATAGCTCATTCATTTTTTAAATGAAGACCTTAGTTGTGCTCATTTAGTATTTAAAACTAGAACTCTTAATGTCAAAAAAAATTCCCATAATTGATTTGTTTGCTGGGCCTGGCGGTTTAGCTGAAGGATTTTCTTCTTTAAATAATTTGTCTAGAGAACCTATTTTTTCTGTAAAACTTTCGATAGAAAAGGATAATGCAGCTCATAAAACTTTATCTCTACGCGCTGCATATAGGCATTTAAAGCAGATAGGCACTCCGGATAGCTACTATGACTATATAACAGGAAAAATAGATCGCTCTAGTTTTGAGTCGCTTCCTCAAATAAGGGAGTCAATGGATCTAGCTTATAATGAAGCACGTAACGCCACGTTAGGAGAGACACCACATCAAGATATAGATCAGTGGATAGTCAACAGTCTGCAAAATGAAAAAGACTGGGTTTTAATAGGGGGACCACCTTGTCAAGCTTATTCATTAATGGGCCGCTCTATCATGCGAAAAAAAGATCCTTTGGCTTTCGAGAAGGATCATAGGCATTTTTTGTACAAAGAATACTTACGTATTATTGAGCATTATAAACCGGCAATTTTTATTATGGAAAATGTTAAGGGCATTTTGTCCTCTACTCATGCTGGAAATCTTATCTTTGAGCAAATACTAAGTGATTTAAGTTGTTTTAATAGTGATGTACAGTATGAGCTTAAATCTTTTGTTGTGGATAATTCAGAAGGGAAAAAGATAATTCCAAAAGATTTTACTATCTATACCGAACGACATGGAATTCCCCAAGCTAGACATCGTGTTATAGTGCTTGGTATTAGAAAGGACTTTTCATATAAAAATCTTCCTACCTTAGATATGCAAGCAGCACCAACTGTCGCTCAAGCTATTGGTGACCTTCCAAAAATTAGGAGTTGTCTATCCAAACAGCAAGACTCGTACGAACTGTGGAAAGAAGCTTTAAAGGGAACGCTGCAACATTTAGAGGGTTGGTCTCATACTTACAAAAAAGAACTTAAGGAAATAATACTAGATGCGATCAAGCAAAACCAAATAGACCCATCTCATGGAAAAGATTTTATTTATGGAAGGCTTGACTTTGCAAATATGCCTGAACATTTACGTACTTGGCTAGAAGATGAAAGATTAGAGGGTGTTATACAACATGTTGCTCGCTCACATATGGCTACAGACTTGCAGCGCTATTTATTTGCAGCTAGCTATGGTAGTTATAATAATATCTCACCAAAAATGAAGCAGTTTCCTAAAGGTTTATTGCCAAGCCACAAAAATGTAAATGGCGAAAAAATACCGTTCGATGATAGATTTAGGGTGCAAATAAAAGACACAACGTCTACAACTATTCTTTCACACATATCTAAAGATGGGCATTATTATATCCACTATGACCCTGAGCAGTGTAGAAGCTTAACGCTTAGAGAAGCTGCAAGGCTGCAAACATTTCCTGACAATTATTATTTTGAAGGCAATAGAACTCAACAATACATTCAAGTTGGTAATGCAGTTCCTCCACTCTTGGCAAAAAAACTAGCAGAAGTGGTAGCTGGCTTATTTAATGTAAAAGGTATTTAACATGAGGCTGAACTTATTATAGTTCGCTATTAACTTTTTATTTCAAGAATATCTTTCTCTGTAATAACACTGTATGTTTTTTTCGACAAAATGCTCCAGCACTCCTGTTTTTTCGACCATTCCGAGATCATTTTTCCATTGGCAGATTGTTGTAAGTATTTATTAACCTCTTCAGCCCATAATATAATTTTCTGTGTCAAATGGTTAGATACGCGCTGGTTTTTCCAAATTAAATCTAGATCAATATTATTGCCAATCAACATGGCTGTTACTGAAATAGTATAAGCCGTAATATTAGCTTGGAATGCGGGGAATTTTTGCCTAACGTTTTTTTGTACTGTATTGAATAAAATTATTTTCGCTATTATATGCTTATATTCATTTGTGTTAGGTAGTTTTATATCTTCATCTACACCATGAGATAAGAGTTTTTCCATAAACATTATAAAGTTTTTCTGACCACCTAAGCTAACTGAATAAGGCATTTTCTCCCAAGCACATAAGACTTTTGCTAAGTCAGTTTTGGTTATTCTGCGTGAATTTGGAATTAACTCTTTCAATCTTTTTATACCAGCAGGAGTTTTGCCTTCACGCTCAAGCATTACCTTATAACTGCCAGCTGCACGCTCATAAAACCAACGACTTATCCCATCTGGGCAATAGGTACTGTTAGCCAATTTTTCCAATTGTACATGATAAGGCTTATTAGCTGAAAGATCTGATTGCTTAACAGCATTTTGACTGTTCGCATAACGAGAAATATCAGCAATTAATAGCTCTTCTTGAGCCGAGTCGACATCTTTTAGAATAATGATTTTTGCAGGGACTCTAATTTTTTTTAGGTCAATGCTAGGATTATTCTTTTTAGTGAAGAATAGGGAAGCTGTCGTTTGCCCACCGTTGACAATTTGCATTCCCTTTAGCCAGGCAATACCTAAGATTCCAGTATTGTCATTAGCGGCGGTTAGGCGAATGTCATCTGCAATAATTACTATTCCATTATTGTAAGCCATAAAGCGTTCAGGCTGATCACGTAGGGTATCACGAATTCCTTTATTTACTTTACCAGTTTGACTCAAGAATGAGCGAACATTTGCCTCTAGAATGCGCTGTCCATACTTTTCGTATAAAAAGCGTAACGCTTCCCCAGGAATTGCGGTCAATGCACAGTCATATTCTGCTAGATCATCTTTGATCCAAATGCATGGCAATGAACTACCTGATAGATCCTCAAAATTAACCTCTAATTCATCACGTGGCTTGCCTTCTTGCCAGTGATTAAATAAACGTTCAATATCCATGACCTCAAGTCTAATGGTCTTGTCTTGAATTGCACGAGACTTAAATTGTTTAGTTTTAACTTTGCTATCAGTTAGAACATAAATGCGTATCTGGTTAAGCTCTGCGTAGGAATGTTCCAAAGTAAATACGAATTCATAGGCTTCATGTGAAGAATCCATTTTTGAGGAAAGCTTTCCTTCGATGCACATTTTTAGGAAGCGAAGACATTGTTCTGCAGCTTTTGTGGTCTCTGAATCTGGAAGATTTACTAATTCATCTTGGTTGTCATAGAGGCTGACATAAAGATCTAATTGATCGGCTTCATCCGAAAGCGCATACCCGCTCAGACGTAATTTGGCATTACTTACGGTAGCTGTATAGTTGCAAATCATTGGTTCGAACGTCATGCCAATTTCGGACATGTGTTTTGTTACAATTTCGGTAAATATCAGTTCAGCGAATGGCATCGACTCTCCTGGCTCTGCAGTTCGACTTGCCATTTCCTCACGTATTTCCTGCTGTGTTTGTTGCAAAAACTCAATTAATTCCATCTAAAACCATTCCTGTTCTTATCATTATTTCTGCAAGCTTTGTTTGATGATGCAGTAAATTATCGAGATCGATCTCATACTGTACATCACGTATACTAGTAGGCACGTTGCCCATAACGAGTCGTGGAAAAGTATCGTCAACCAATAAAAAAAGCTCATCTATATTTACAAATTGGCGTACATAATGCTCTGCATGAAAATCCAGATAACCTGCAAATAATAATCCTGTATTAAATTTGGTCAACGCACTGGTATCAGATATGAGTCTCTGGCGTAGGGCATGAACACGCTGTGGTAAGGTCTGTCCATGAGTACTAGTTGCAAAGCGACATCCACATATAAATAGTGGATGCCTGACTGAGTCATCCAGTTGTTCGAGCGATATGATATGCGCAAGAAATCCATTCGAAGCCAAAGTGCTTTTAACTTCAACGGCTCCCGTACCCAATTCAAAATCTTGCAAACCGTCTAGTGGCCCTTTCCATGCATCTACTGCTGTATGTAGCGGTAATGCTGTATTCAGCAATATGTCGAGAAAACGCATTTCACCGACTAAGCCAAGCTCGGCAGCTGAACTTAAGTGTCCATGGCTTTTTTGCATAAAATTCTGCCATGTGTGAAGCCTGCCGATGAATAATTGGTATAGTTCAAGTTCTTGCTTTTCTGTATTTCTAGTGAGCAAATCAGCAAGATCAATCACCATCTGAGTAAACAGTTCTTGACTGCCTTCAGACTGTCTAACCAGTGCCAACCATTTGTCAGAATTTCCAACGGAAATTCTTTCGACATTGAAACCATTTGCTTGTGGTAACATATGTGTGGCAGTTAGTCCTATTGAATTAAAACCAACTAGTAAAGCCTCAACATTTAAAGGATAACGGCGACCTGCTCGCAAAGTGCAATTGCCATTGGATGAAATTGGAATGCTCCGCCAGCCTTCTAAATCGTTAAGATTTTCCAAAGCACGCCATGCTGTGCTGATTGCGGCACTATTCGGCAGCACCATATTCTTGCTCCCATAATACATTATTGACTTTGTATTCCACCTTAGTTCCAGATTTGCTGCCTGGAAAACTGATACCGAAGGCTACAATAGGTGGTGTTTCAGAAGAAAAGTTAATGTCCGCTTTTTGTGGCTCCAACAAATATAATAGTAATAGCCCTTTCTCAGGTTGTGCAGGAACACCTTCAGCACCAAAACCACGAATTCGGCGGATTGAGATACCATTAGGCACAGTGGGTTCAGTTTTATGTTTTAAACGGCCAGGATCGTCATTCCAAGTTTTTTTTGTGTCATCAAGCGCAGCCAGCCACGATTTTTCATCCAAATCTACGGACTCATCTCTAGGTGATAATAAACGTTTAATAGCATAACGATCAGTAATGGTAGTATTTCCAGAACGAACCATTTTTTTCACAGAAAGATCGCCGATTTTCCAAGGATTTTCTTCTATACCTCCACCTATTACTGCAACAGTCCACTCTGTAAGTTCGGATACTTTGGCCATTGATGCGATGAATTCTGCAAGTAATTGACTATTAACTTTAGATGCTGCTTCATGAGTTTTATAGTTTTCAAGAAAGTCAATGATGATTTTATAGGGTATTCTTTGCCAAAAAATGCCATTCCAAGCACTACTTGTCCCATTACGTACCTGATTAGGAATAGTCTGAGGTGTACCCATGTCTATAGTTAACTGATCGAAAGCTTGAAGGTTTCTTTTGAGGATGGCCTGATCCTTAAATAGAGAAACTGTTTCTACTACAGAGCCACTGAATGATAGGAAGAGGGTTTTTGCCGAGCGCATTTTTAGGCGTGACGTGACCAGTAATACAGGGTGAGATTGTACTTTCAGCCCATACTCCCTTGGAGTACTGCCACTGGCTGCCATAACGTCAAATTCTTCACGCAGTTCTTCTGAAGCATTAGCAATATGTTGGAACCAATCAATCAAGTCACTAGTGGTATATAGGCGGCACAGGTCAAGATAGCCTGGGCGGTATCCAAACCATCGTCCCATCTGCATTAGCGTATCGTACATGCGTGAGGCTCTTAAAAAATAGCTAATACATAGCCCTTCCAGTGTAAGCCCCCGTGCAAGTTTATCACCACCAATAGCAATAACTTTAAGCCCACCAGCACTATCAACATAATCTAGTGCGTCCTTGGCAGTTCCGTTAATCCTTCTTACGCTAATTTCATCAAGAACATTAGGTAATATTTTTTCTATTTGCTGCCAAGTAATAGGTTGAGCACTGACTAACTCAGGCCATTGTTTAATCATTTTATCTGTTGTTGGCAGAAAATCAGAGTCCCATAGTAATTTGATTCTCTGCAGAATAGGCTCATGATTAATACTTCTGTTTAAGCGCTGTTTCGTATTGCGAATAAATTTTTCAACTTGCCGGTGAACTTCTTCCTGCACAGCATTAAACCGTGTGACATGGACAAGCATAGAGTTGTGCTCATTCTGTTGTCCTCTAAGGTTTCTGACAGCACATACGAGAATGAATGATTCAATAGCTTCTTGTAATGAGATGGGTATTTCATGTTCAGAGTCAAAGATAGGTATATGGTTGCTTTTGTGTTTGAGAGGCATCCAACCAGATGTACAATCATTGGTGCAATGATCGGTAACAGGTTTCACAAGAGGCAAACCTTCGTAAGAATTGTCAGTGGCTGAGTTCAAACCAAATACGCGCGCAGGACCAACGTAATTGGAAGGTGCGGCTAGATTAATGATAAAAGCTGAAGGGAAAAGGTCATCACCCTCTGCTGTGGTTACGCCACGCTCATGAATGAAAATGTTTGCAAAGGGTGTCGCTGTATAGCCAATGTAAGCTTTACGCTGGAAGGAGTGGAGTATTTTGCGAATTAAGCTATTGATAGCAGTCGGTTGGTGTTCTTCATCTGGCTTTCCATCTTCAGCAAAAAGTTGCTCTCCAGTATCTACAGAAGCGTTGTCAGCTTCATCATCAATGATCAGTAATGGTAGCCTTGTAACAACCTTACGCCCTGACTCTGCATCGATGCTATCAGCGACATGGTCATTGATCCATTTATGCAGACGACTTAAGACTGTTTTGTTTTTCTTAACTACAAACAACCATGGTCTTTGTTCAGGTGAAATACCCAATTGATTAGCAATACGAGTGTTAAAATCCCCTTTTTCTGAGCGATCAGTAACATACTGTGGGCGGATTTTGAAGTCAGAATCAACTTCTCCCACGCCTAATACTCGAACATTATCCTCACGAAGTGGGCTTGTTTCAAAACCGAGAAAGCCTTCATCTATTCGCATTTGTGTCTGAGATCGGAGGTTATTGTGCATACCTGCAAGAACAATAATTATTTTATAGCCTGCATCAGCTGCTTTACAAATCAGACCAGTATAATTCCCTGTTTTACCTGACTGTACATGCCCCACAACTAGACCACGTCGATCCCATGCTTCTTGGCGTTCTGGGTCTTCTAGTAAGCTAAGAATTTCATCTGTTGATGCGTCCAGTTTTTCGACTGCAGACCAAGGCAGACTTTTTTCCTGCCATTCTCTATATCGTTGCCAATAGCGCCATTCCTGCTTTCTATCTGCTTTTAACCAAGGCTTATGGCCTTCGTTATTTACTAAGAGGCTGTCCTTTCCAATCCAAATACTAAAGCGACGGATTAACTCCTCAATGACAGAGGCTCGATCAAGTTCCACAGCTGCTTTAGGTTTAATCGTCAAAACTAAATCAATTTTTTCACTAATAAGAGAGGGAGTAATACTCGACTTGTCTTGTTCGTCCAACAGTAGCTCTTGAACCATTTTGATAATACTTTGTTTGTTGACTTCACCAATAGATGACATCTGTTATTTTCCTTTTCAAATGGTGTCAGGCAATGCCGCGACAAGTTCTGGATAATTCTGAAATGGTTCACTTTGCAATAGGCGTTCACGCGCTAAGGCCGGTGACATGCCTTTCAACTTTGTCATATTGCTGTAAAGTATTTCGAGAATACTGACTACCTCTGCTGATGGTTCCTCAGCAAAACCAGTTCTTGGAGCCTCCTTGTTTTCTGCGGTATCCAACCAGATACGCTGCACAGGTACAGTTTCTTCAATAACTCGTAACATGGCCTTGATTTGGGGCAATAGGTTACCAGCCTCATCTAATGCTGCACGCACAGCAGGATGCTCAATATCAATTCGGTAACGCATCCCTCCAGTAAAATGTTCTGCTTTCCATGCCTGTATTACACTGGAGCCATTTTTCAAGCGTGGAATTTGTCCCCGATGAACAAAGGCTTTTCTTGCACGTGCACGTGTATCTTCAGCAAAGCGAACTAGCCAACTACGCAATTCGACAGGAGGCCGAGCGGTTGATTTACGAATATCAATTTTCCATTCCGCATCTGCTGAGTTAGGAATATCTAATCGAATTCTTGCTAAGCGATGCGCTTCGTCTTTAGTCCAAGATCGTCCAGTTCCAAGACCTAGCCAGCTTCCAGCAACTAGTAGACGTTTATTGCGATACACATAGAAACCTTGTTGTGCAGTCCAGCCATCAGGGCCTTGTGCAGCATCGAACTCTGCTGGTGACAACTTGTCCTTATGTGGTAGAACATGGCATTCAATTTCTACGCCTAGTGCAACAGGACTCATTGCAGGCGGAGAATGCCAAGGCTTGCCCAGATGGCCAGACAGGAAAGGATCCCAAGGTTTGATTGGTTTTTCATTTATACGCAAGACAAATGATCGACTATTTTCAAGGTAACGATGGAATACCATGGCTAGGTGCCGTTCTACCCTATCGATCAGATCAAGGAAATCTTGATCCGTGAAACCGTCTGTTACAATTCGATCAAGCAACTCCCAAATAACTAATGTACCACGGCCTGCTTCTTTTAAAGGTTCAAGAATACCATCAGAACCCTCAGGAGTTCCCTCAAGTAGGTACCAGCCATCATCCTTACTAGTTGCTAGAATATCCAGATCCCAATAAAGAGATTGCAATGCATCTTTTCCAAGCGATGCCACTATCAAACGGCGGCATTGTGAGAAGGATGCAGTTTTTAAGCCCAGCCCAAAACGCCCAAGATCGTCACGATTACGTTGCTCTAAAGGGTTTTTCTCACCAAGTCTCATAGCCTTGTCGAGTTCCAGAGCACTCATACCATTGCCATCATCTTGAATCTCAACACGGCTTTGTTTGCCTGCCCAGATAAAACGTATGTCAACCGTACCTGCTTTAGCAGCAATACTGTTATCAATAATATCGGCCAGCGCAGTGGCAGTATTATATCCTAAGCCACGAAGCGCCTCGATCATGGCGCTAGCTCGTGGCGGTGCGTGGCGAGATTTTCTGAGTGTCATATCTTCAGTCTTCAAACAGAAATCTTGAATTTTCAAACTCTTTTATGGATTCAGAGCGCATTGGGTGTTGTAATTTTTTAAGAGCATTTGCTTCGATTTGCCTTATTCTTTCTCGTGTTAACTCAAAAATTTGCCCCACTTCTTCAAGGGTCAACTCTTCTCCAGCAAGGCCAAATCGTAATCGTATGACTTCAGCCATTCTTTCATCCAAACCGTCTACCAAATTGTTAAGCTCTGTTTGTAGTTCTATATCAGAAGTGACCTGATCTGGACATAATTCGTTGTTGCACTGCATTAAATCTTCTAGGAGATGGACAGGAAGATCGTCAAACAAAAAACAATCTGAAGTGTCACGAATTTTTAGAATTTTTCTCGTTTGTTCAATAGAGGTATGAGCCATTTCTGCAATATGATTAATCATTATATTTTTGCCATATTTATATTCAAGCTCTCGCTCAATACGATTAACTTGATTGATAGACTCAACCATATGGACAGGAAGACGAATTAGTCGAGCTTGATCAGCGATTGCTCTTGTAATAGCTTGCCTAATCCACCATGTTGCATAAGTGGAAAATTTGAATCCTTTTCTATAATCAAATTTCTCTACAGCTTTGATTAAACCAATATTTCCTTCCTGAATGAGATCATCGTAATCTAGTCCATGATTACCGTAGCGTTTTGCAATTGAAGCAACTAAACGCAGATTGGCTTTAACAAAAATCTCAATAGTTTTTCTGTAAGAAGATACCGCATTTTTTATAGATAAACGATGTTCCTCTCGTATTGGTTCCAATTTAGCTATTATGCTATTCAATTCTTTTGCAGAGGGGCGTGGAATTTGAATGTCTTTAGATACACCTAAACCAAAACGAATC
Organism: uncultured Thiothrix sp.; assembly: GCF_937876535.1. Taxonomy (GTDB): domain Bacteria; phylum Pseudomonadota; class Gammaproteobacteria; order Thiotrichales; family Thiotrichaceae; genus Thiolinea. Next base: position 5,973 of record NZ_CALFHZ010000006.1, on the reverse strand, counting down.
TTGCTAATATGTGTCCAAAAATCACCTTCATCTGCTCCAAAATCCAAGGTTTCACCCAAATCATCATCGGAAAAAGAGATAACTTTCACTTTAGGCGCGATTATTTCCTCTTCATCAATTTCACCTAGCTCATCAATCTCTTGTGAATCATGTTGATCACTTGTAAGCAATTCCCATTCATAATCAAGGAGATTTGATAAAGAACGTGTTAGTATAATAAGTGAGCTATCTATTTTTTGGCCAAAACGCACTTCATGCTCTTTTTCTAATAAGTCTATTTTTCGCATTGATAAATCGTAAAATTGCCAAGACGATGTTTCAATGTCTCTTAAAGAGTAAAATAGATCATCAGCTATTTCGTCTTCTTTATAAGAAATATCAAAAATAGATTTTTCTGTAATGCAATATTCGAATTCTTCTACAGCTATATCATATTTTTCTAGAAGCCTTAAGATTATTGATTCGTAATTATCAGCCTCACTGCCATAATCATGTAACACAGCTTCATATACTTGCTTATATGATAGAACTCCAGTATACGACCCTAAGCAAACCAAGTTATATAAAGAAGATAACGATCCTCTATCAATAAGTGGATTGGAAAAGACAGGAAGCTCAATATTGATATCTGACCAGTCAAAATCCCTATCTATTGGACGATGTTTTGTTATAGCAGTTTGTAAGCCAACCGTGGACTCTATTAAATTAATGTTGTCATGAGGAACAGTAATTGATTCCTCTGATAACCACCCTAAGAGATTTGGTAAGTTTATTAAGTTTTTATTTGTTTGCGTTTGAACTGGATGTGAGGCAAAGGGAGGTATTATTTTTATATAATCAATTTTGTCAGCGGAAGCTGTTCTATCAAGTGGTTTTGTGCTTCCATTGTGGTATATTTCTTCGGTGTTAAAGAGTCGAACAATTTCCAAAAAATCATATTGTCTAGCTATTTGTAAGGCGGTTCGACCCTGGTTATCAGTTAAGTTAGCATCTGCTCCGAGAGATAATAGGTATTCAAAAACTCCCTTGTGCCCATGCATAGCGGCTATCATCAGAGGCGTCATGCCAGCTTTATCAGGGGTGTTGATATTTTTTTCGGAAATTAGTGAAGCTAGAATAGCTTTAAAGCCTGCTTTAATTGCAAGTTTTACTAGAGGGTTAAAGCTGGTATTACCTATAACCAATACTGCTTACCTAAAAATAACAAATATTATAGAATCTTAGGTGAATAAGGCATGTCTAATAAACAGTAGTGACTATAATTAGAAGTGTAGTTTTTAGTCAATAGTTTTTTTCGATAACGCTTATCAACTTAACTTTTAATAAGAAGTAAGTGCTTATTTTTAAGGGCTTTATAAGCCTCCAAGATTTTATATCCATGGGCAACACTTCTAGCAATGTAGTCAAGTATATTAATAACTTCTTGATAAACTCATATTTTAACATATCGGTTACTTTACACATTTCAACACACTAGAAACCCGATACCGCCCATACTTTAATAAACGTTGCAAAAATGGCTCCAACTCACTAGCCGATTCAGGCGTGAAAATAATGTGATAACAGCCATCGCCGGTAATTTTATAAGCCGATTCTACTTGCGCTTCGTTTTTCAAAAGCTGTTCAAATTCATCAAAACGCGCCACGTCCATAAACATGGTAATAAAATGGCGTTCGATATTATGTTGGCGGATGGTATAGCCATTGATGACGCCTTGATCTTCCATTTGCTGCACGCGCGCGGCGACGGCTTGCCCCGTGAGATGCACTTCCTTGCCAATTTGTTGCCAGCTCATGCGGCTATTCGCACGCAGCCGCTGCAAAATCGCCTTATTCATGCTGTTCATAATCAATCCTTTCAAACTGTAAGTTTTCGCGCCGCAGTTCACACAATTCACCATTCTAACTGAACTACACAGCGCGTAAGCTAGCGGCCATACAAGAACGAGGATAAATTGATGAGCAAGGCATTGTTAGTTATTGATATTCAAAACGATTATTTTCCTGATGGCGCGTTTCCGCTGTGGAATGCAGAAGGTACGTTAAGCAAGGTTGAGCAGGCGATTCAAAAAGCTCAAGCCCAGCAAATTCTGGTGATTTTGGTGCAGCATATTGCGGATAAAACCAAGGGCTTATCACCGTTTTTTAATGAAGGCACGGAAGGCGTTGCGATTCACCCCCGCATTTTAGCGGCGGCTCCGAAGGCGCCGATTGTGATTAAGCATTTTGCAGATAGTTTTGTGAATACTGATTTAGAAGCAACTTTGCAGCGCTTGGGTGTGGATGAGTTATTAGTGTGTGGCATGATGACGCAAAACTGTGTCACGCATACCGCGATCTCTAAGGAGGCGGAAAAATATAAAACCGCGATTGTGCAAGATTGCTGTACCACGGTGACGGAGTTGCTGCATTTGATTGCTTTGGGTGCGGTTGCCACGCGCATGGAGTTGGTGCGTTTGGAACAGATTTTTAATTAAAAAATAATTGCCCGGTTTTTCAAAACAGATGATGCTGTTTATCATTAAGATAAATAGCTTTGTCTTAAAATTTAGGTTGGTACCAGCTCGGTAAGTATAAGTTCTAAGGTTAATACCTTTTCAGACATAATCTAAAAACGAGTAACCCAACATGAGTAACACAGTTCAAAGTAAACCTACTTCGATTCAAGCTCAAGACATCCAGCGCTATGCCCAACAAGGGCAAGATCGAGCTATAAAGGCACGTAGTTTCTCGGTAGATAGCACTCAACCAGATAAACAAGAAAACATTAAGCAGTTAGCTAATTCTTTAGTAAATTCGATTGATAGCAAGACTCAATCCCAAAACCAAGCGGTAGGTGCGGGGAATTTACCCAAGCCTACTCCTAAAGAACCGTCTGTATCAGTAGTTGCCGGTGGTTTGCCTAAACCTACTCCTAAAGAACCAGTGGTTGCTGGTGGCTTACCCGCACCTAAGCCTCAAGAACCGCCAGTAGTTGCTGGTGGTCTACCCGCACCTACTCCTGAGCCGCCAGTAGTTGCAGGTCGCTTACCCACACCTACACCTCAAGAGCCGCCAGTAGTTGCAGGTCGCTTACCCACACCTACGCCTAAAGAACCAGTAGTGGCTGGTGGTTTGCCCATACCTAAAACTGCTCAGATTGATTAGTACAGCTAATCCAAATTTATAATTATTAGCAGCTAAGAGAATCAAGCTATGAGTACTGAAACACCCACGGTTTGCCCAAGCGCAAATCACAAAGAGGCTGGAGCAGTGTTATTTGCAGTAGTGGGCGGAACACCGGAACAGCCTGAAGCGGTTTATTTAGATAAGATTGAACCTATTACTGAAGAAATCTTGGAAATGGCAGGGCCTGTAGATCCGACTGAGGTCTTTCGCTTTGCAGCACCCTGTAGTAAAGCTAAGTGCCAGCATTTCAATGATGAAAAATCATCCTGCCAATTAGCCGCCAAGGTAGTGAAAATGACACCCATGGTGGTTAATAAACTCGCCCCTTGCCCTATTCGTAGTACTTGCCGCTGGTGGCAACAAGAAGGCGTATCCGGTTGTCAGCGTTGCCCACAAGTGGTGACATTAAACTACGCACCCAGTGAAGGTATGCGCGCCGCTGCAACACCGACCACCGTTTCTGCTTAACTATTTTTAGGGGCAAACGCTGAGCGATTTGCCCCATAAAAAACTCTTGTTTCGTCTTTATATAAATAACGCTAAGCCATTCTCTTCCTAAGCTGACTTATATTCACGTCAGCAAATGCTCTACCCGCTTAGCAATCTCCATTTCCACATCTGCCCAAAAATCATCAGGATCATCCCATTTACTCAGATGTTTCCCATCAGTCGGTAAAGCGACAATCTGCCCTATTTCATGTTTAAACCAAGTCGGCGTATTGCGGATAATAATCGGAATAACAGTATTTTTATTTTCCTTATAGGCTTGAAGTGCGCTTTGCATTTCCTTTTTAAAGCAATAATCCGAAGCCATAAAATCAGGGCTAATCAATAACAGCACCACATCAGCGGCATTTAGCTTCTCGAAAATCGTCTTATCTACTCCATCCCCTGCAATCAATTGCCGATCATTCCAAGCTTCGATAGCGAATAGATGACCGAGCGCTTTCAAATGCTTATCTAGTTCTTTCTTGTGTGCTTCATCTAGATGCGAATAAGAAATAAAAATCTTAACTTTTTTCGCTTCGACAGGGGTTGGTTCGGTCATGTGATACTCTTTTTGAAATTCGGATAGGTGCTCAGTTTTGCCATTGCGTGTCAGCAGCTCTTGATAGCGTTTATGCGGGCTAGCTTCACTAATTAATCTGCGCAATTCATACAGCAAACGCTCTAGTTGTTGCCCACGCAACTTGAACAGCAGTGAGCCTTTATTCGAGGTTTTGGTTTTCTGCAATTGCGTTTGGAATAGCACTTGCCCATCCGAAGTGGTGCAAAAAATCCCATATTGCCATGCAGTGCCACAGTATTTTTGGTCGAGTTCGCTAATCAAGCGCTCAATAATACTGCGATGTAAAAACGGGTATTGCACCTCTAACAACCAATCCTCGGCACGCTCAGCGCCCCAACTTTCACAGAGAGGCGATTTTTCAGGGAGGAGAGCGGGAATAATAAACTCGCGATCTTTGAAAAGCTTTTCCCGCACCCAATCTATTTCATAGCAAACACCACAGTTGAGCATAAAACTGGCATAGATTTGATGCTCGTTTTCCGTTTCATCTTTCCAAAACTCTTCAAATTCGTCACCACTAATTCGGCCTTGAGCTTTTTCGATACGACGGCGGATATTTTTATTCCGATCAAACAATTTATAAATCGCTTCAATCGCCCAGTTTTGATCGAGAACGAGTTTGTTTTGAAAGCTATCGGCTTGATAAAAAATAAAACCGATTTGGTGGAGATAATCTGCAAACCACCTTGCATCCTCAATGCCTACTTGCTCACAGAGTTTTTCAAACTCATTGAAGGGTAAGGTGCGTTGCTGCTGGCTTCGTAAAACATCCAACTCAGCCTGCACAGCTAACCATGAATTAGGCAGCTCTAAACAAATGCGAGGTTGCAGTTCCTCAATGATAGAAGCAATCGCGCCGCGTAGACTGTGCATGCGCTGATGTTTCATGGCAGAGATTTTTAGCGCATCACGAATTTGCTTAGCACCAGGCAAGTCATTGTTTAAGCCTTCTGGGCGTTCGGGTAGCTTATCTGAGCGGTCAATTTGGTTTTTCACCAAAATCACTGGGCTATCGCCACCCAAATCATTAATTAACTCTAGCCAATAACTCACCGGATGATTTATTTCATCTTGGCTCTCATCCGTTTCTTCCGCCCACAGTAAAAGATAGAGGCAATCTTTGGATAAAAATAAGCGGTGGGTGGCATGATAAATTTCCTGTCCACCAAAATCCCAGAGTTGCAAGGTGACAGGTTGATTTTGACCTTCAAGCTGAAAAGGAATTTCTTTTAAAGCAATGCCATGTGTGGATGCAAAGTTTTCAGGTGGGGCTTTTTTATGTTCGAGTGCATACGCAAGAGTGGTTTTACCAACGCGACCATTGCCGAGTAATTGGACTTTGAGTTGTTGGATTCGGGTTGAGCCTTGTTCTAAGGCTTGCCAGTAGTTGATTAAGGATTCACAACAATCATCATACGTATCCTCTCCAAAAATAACAGATGGGATATGATGAATAAGATTACTGTAAAGTTTTAACTCTGTGAGTTTTTTATCTAAAACTCGTTGTTGAATTAATAGAGGAATCTTGGTGATTTGATTCGTAGAACAGTTCAATCTTTGCAGCTGCGGTAAATCTCTTAAGCCTTCCAGCGTGTTCAACTGATTAGCACGACCATCCAAGCTTTGCAGCTGCGGTAAATCCCCTAAGCCTTCCAGCGTGCTCAACTGATTAAAAGAGCAGTCCAAGCTTTGCAGCTGCGGTAAATCCCCTAAGCCTTCCAGCGTGCTCAACTGAT
>NZ_CALFHZ010000005.1:5000-243465 GCF_937876535.1 uncultured Thiothrix sp. | reverse complement strand
TGGAGCTGGAGCTGGAGCTGGAGCTGGAGCTGGAGCTGGAGCTGGAGCTGGAGCTATCTCTGTCTTTGTGGAAGAAGATGTGTCTGAGCTTGAGTTAGTGCTGCTAGAAGCTGTTGAGGCTTCTGGCTTAATTTCAGGTTTCTCTTTATCTGTACAAGCACTTAGTTGAATAACTAAGAGAATTGCTCCTATGCCTACAACAAATCTATTCATCAGCTTAATGCTTCTTAGGTTTTTAACCAGAAAGTCACTGGGCCATTATTAATTAAATGGACTTTCATATCTGCACCAAATACACCTGATTGTAGTTCATGCCCTTGCGTTTGAATCTGTGTGCAAAAATAATCAAATAGCTGTTTGCCTTGTTCAGGTGGCGCGGCAGGGGTGAAGCTTGGGCGATTACCTTTTTGCGTATCGGCTGGTAAAGTAAACTGTGGTACCACTAATAGGCCACCTTGAATATCCAGCAAAGAGCGATTCATGCGGCCTTCGTTATCTTCAAAGATTCGATAATTTAAGACTCGTTCTAGTAGACGCTTGGCTTGTGTTTCGGTATCAGCGCGCTCGACGCCTAGTAGCAGTAAAATACCCGTTTGAATTTGCCCAACCGTATGGCCAGCAACCACTACCTTAGCTTCGAGTACGCGCTGAATTAAGCCAATCATAGCAACTGGTCAGCCATGAATTCAGTAGCTTTGACTAGAGCCGCTTGAATCGCTGGTTCACTCGCCGCATGCCCACAATCAGGAATAATTGCAAAATCAGCGCTCGGCCAGACTTCATGTAGAGCGTAGGCTTGTTCAAGTGGGCAAATCATATCGTAACGCCCATGTACAATCATGCCCGGAATACTTGCCAGTTTAGACGCATTTTTTAGGAGCTGATCAGGCTCAAAGAAGGCACGGTTCATAAAATAATGTGCTTCAATCCGCGCCACACTCATGGCAGTAAAAGGGCTGGAGAAATGATCAACCGTACTTTCCTTGGGCGACAGATTAGCAGTACGACCTTCCCAAATCGACCAAGCTTTAGCGGCTTGCATGCGCGCAATTTCATTCTGCCCAGTCAAACGCTTGTAATAGGCTTGCAGTAGATTATCGCGTTCTGCCTCTGGAATGGGGCTAATAAAATCTTGCCAAAAGTCGGGGAAAATATAGCTCGCCCCATCTTGATAGAACCAATCAATATCGCGCGGACGACACAGAAAAATTCCACGTAGAATTAAACCAGACACTCGTTCCGGATGTGTCTGGGCGTAGGCTAAACCTAAGGTCGAACCCCAAGAACCGCCAAATACCACCCATTTTTCAATCTTTAACTCTTGGCGAATGCGCTCAATATCAGCGACTAAATGCCAAGTCGTATTATTGGTGAGTTCTGCATGGGGTGTGGAGCGCCCACAGCCGCGCTGATCAAACAGCACAATTCGATAGCGCTCAGGATCAAAAAATTGTCGATGCCAGCTTTCACAACCGGAACCTGGCCCACCATGTAGAAATATCACGGGTAACCCTTCAGGATTACCGGACTCTTCTACATATAAAGTATGCATGGAGTCGACTGGTAAAAAGAAATGGCGATTATCACGAATCGGTGGGAACAAGGTCTTCATGCAGCTGGCTCCTCAGCTTCTAAGAGACGCCGCGCTTCAGTAAATTTGGCTTGTTCTTCAGCAGGTAGTTCGGGGTATTCTAAATTCATGGCTTCTAAGGTTTTGACAATCGTTTCTGCAACGGCAACGCGCATATAGGCTTTGTCATCGGCAGGAATCGCATACCAAGGTGCATATTTACTGGAAGTGGCTTTCAAAGCTTCTGCGTAAGCGGCCATGTATTCGTCCCAATGCTGGCGCTCCATGACATCGCCTGCAGAAAACTTCCAGTTTTTATCTTGTTCATCCAGTCGAGCTAAGAAGCGGTTTTTCTGTTCTTGTTTGGACACATTCAACCAGAATTTTAAGATAATTGTACCATTACGCGCTAAATGCTTTTCATGATCTTTAATCGATTCATAGCGTTCCTCCCAAAGTTTATCGAGCTTCGAGACTTTAGGTAGGTTTTGCCCTGCTAAATAATTGGGATGTACACGCACCACTAAGACTTCTTCGTAATAACTACGGTTAAAGACACCAATACGCCCTCGCTCCGGTAAGCAACGAGCCGTGCGCCAAAGGAAATCATGATCTAATTCTTCTGCAGAAGGCTGTTTAAAAGAAAAGACTTGGCAACCGGCAGGATTAACACCCTTTAAAATGGCTTTGATCGTGCTGTCTTTACCTGCTGCATCCATCGCCTGAAAGATTAATAACAGTGAGTATTGATCAGCGGCATATAAGGTTTGTTGAAGTTTATCGATCTTTTTAGTTAGCTTTTTTAATTGATCATCTAATTCTTCTTCAGTTTCCGCATGGTCTGCAGAAGTTTTTGCTTCATGGAGCTTAAACGAGCCATCAAATGGTATTCGGTAGCGCTCAGGAAAATCGAACATAAACTAGCTCCTCATCGCGTTTTTCTAAGTTGGTTATAGTCTGCCAGAGATGCTTAGGAGCTGCATTAGTTAAAAAATATCATTCATCTTATTTATCTTGAAATAAGCGAAAACTATGCAATAAGATGCCTAGACCTAATAACAATAATGATAACAAGGGGACAGTCTATGAAGAAGGCTCTTCAGCGCAGTGCACTAGCCTTATGTGTACTGACTTTAGCGGGGTGTGGTGGTGGTGATGGTAACCAGCTTTCCAATGGTGGTGGCTCAGGTGGTACTGGTGGCACTACTGATACCAGCGCAAAATCCTTAGAAGTTTCAGCCAGCTCTCGGCAGTTAGGCTCCAGTGGTGATAAGCCAGTGACGATTTCTGCGATTGCAAAGGATGCGAATAATAATACGCTAAAAGATACTACGATTCAGTTCGCGGTTAATAATAACGGAACTATTGAAGCAGATAGCACAACCTCTGCAGGTAGTGTTAAAACAGCAGCACTAACGCCGGGCTTAGAAAATCCAGAAAATCGTACACTAACAGTAACTGTTAAAGCAGGTACTTTAGTTAAAACACTTGATGTTGCAGTAATCGGTACTAGTGTAGTTTTAGATGGACCAGCTCGCATCGGTTTGAATGCACCCACAACCTTCACCGCTAAATTGAAAGATTCAGCAGGAAAAGCAATAACAAATGAGACTATTAAAGTTAGTTCAAGCTTAAATAACGCTCTAACTCCTGTATCAGGTTCAGGCTTTGTGACAGATGCAAATGGGGAATTACAGTTTAAGTTAAATGCAGCAGTGAGTGGTGCAGATACTATTACAGTGTCAGCTTTAGGAGCGACTAGTACTAAGGCGGTTGATGTTTCTGGGGATGATTTTGCATTAACCAGTACTAATAAAGAAATTAAAGTCAACACAGCTGAAGGGATAACGATGCTGTGGACCCGTAATGGCCAACCACAGGCTAATAAAACTATTAAACTGGCTGCTACACGTGGCAATTTAAGAGATTTACAAGATACAAAAGACTTATTGAGTGTAGCAACTGACGCTCAAGGTAAGGCAAGTTTTGCTATCAAGTCAACAACAGCAGGTACTACTATTATTAGTGCTACTGATGCTGAAACGGGTTTATCTGCAAGTTTAGCCCGAGAGTTTGTTGCTATCAGCCCTACTGCTTTAAATATGCAAGTTGAGCAAGAAATTATTGCACCAGAGGCTAGTACAAATGTGATTGCAGTGGTTCAAGATGATCATGACAATCCTGTAAAAAATCAAGTGGTTGCCTTTAGTTTTAATGATACCGTTGGTGGGAGTCTCAGTAGCACCACGGCAACTACAGATTCTTTAGGTAAAGCAACCGTAGGCTACACTGCTGGTAATGCCTCTAGTGCTAAAGACGGTGTAGTAATCAAAAGTACCTTACAAAGTAATGCTGATATTCACGATGAAGTAAAGCTAACTGTGGGTGGTCGAGCTCTACGTTTAGTCTTAGGCGAAGACGAGAAAATAACTGAATCAGATGTTTTCTATACTAAAACTTTTGGTGTCATTGTAACCGATAGTTCTGGTAATCCATCGGCAGGCAAAAAGGTTAATTTCTCAATCAGCCCGTTAAATTATTATAAAGGAAGAGCTGTGGGCTGTGGTGGCACCGCAGCTGATGGCACTGTAATTAAAAAATGGGTTTATGCTGCAGGTAGTTCAGCTAGTGCCATCGCAAATTCACCGGTGAAATGCCCCAACGAAGATTTAGATAAAGATGGTTGGTTAGATTTACCTAATGAAGATACCAATAACAATGGTACTTTAGAGCCAACTCATGCAGCGACTGTAACCTCAAGTGGCGTAACTGATGCTAATGGTAAGACTACAGCAACTATCACTTATCCACAGAGTGAGGCTCTATGGAGTGAAGTGCGCTTAACAGCAACGATTCAAGATAGTGGTACAGAGTTTATAGAAAGTACTGATTTTGTGCTTCCAATGCTAGCTGCAGACGCGGCCAATTGTGATGTTAGCCCTCCTAATGCTATCAGTCCTTATGGGGTAGCCAATGCTACTGGTACTGATGCTGATTGTAAGCTGCCATAACAATTAGAGCTTAAGTGCAAAAGAGAGCCACCTAAGCGGTGGCTTTTCTTTTTCAACTCACTACCATAAAGTTCTAGTCTTTGGAGATTTCCATGCAAGCGGCTAAGCAATTATTGGAGCTTTATAATCTCGGTCTGAATGCAGTGAAGGGTGATAATGCGGTTTATAACGCACTAATGGCGCAAGGTACACAAGAGTCTTGCCATGTTATCGCTATTGGTAAGGCAGCGGAAGCCATGTATCAAGGCGTGGAGCGCTATCTAGATAAAGATATTAAGAGTGCTTTGCTGATTAGTAAGTATGGGCATTTTTCTCCTGAACTATTAGCTGAGCGCAGACTGATTGCTTTAGAAGCAGCCCATCCAATACCTGCGGAGTCTTCATTGTTAGCGGGTCAAACCCTATTGCATTATTTAAAGCATTTGCCCGCTAAAGAGCCGATCCTGTTTTTGATTTCGGGTGGAGCTTCGAGTCTTTGTGAGGTTTTAGAAGAGGGTTGGAGTTTAGAAAAATTACAGCTTGCTACTCAAGCTAAGCTGGCTGATGGAGCTTCGATTGCTGAAATTAATCACATGCGTAAGCAGCTATCGAAAATTAAGGGCGGTAAGCTCTGGCAGTTTATTAGTGAGCGCCCAGTGGCTTGTTTATTGATTTCTGATGTGCAAACCGATGATCCTGCTCTTATTGGTTCTGGACTCTTATTTCCAGCACCTCCGCAGCGTGAGTTTACGTGGCAAATAGTGGCGAGTAATCCACAAATGCTGAGCGCGATTCAAGCTGCGAATGTAGCGAATGTAGTAACTGAAATTAAATTGATGCCTGAGTTCTTAGCAGGGGAAGCTGAAGAAGAGGCGAAAAGCTGTGTGGAGCTTTTAAAAGCTCAGCCAGATGGCATCTATATTTGGGGTGGAGAAACGACGGTTAAATTACCAGAGAATCCGGAGTGCGGTGGACGCAATCAGCATTTTGCCTTAGCCGCTGCTATCGCTTTAGAAAATAACCCAGAAATTACCCTGCTCTGTGCAGCGACGGATGGCACTGATGGTGTGACTGAAGATACTGGCGCTTTGGTCGATGGGCAGACTGTAGCGCGTGGTCGTTTAGAAAACCTTGATCCAATTGATTGCTTAAGACGTGCTGATGCAGGTACATTTCTAGCCGCTAGCGGTGATCTGCTTCATACAGGGCCGACTGGTACTAATGTTATGGATCTTGTTATTGCACTCAAAACCTCATGCCCAACTTAGCAAACGACCTTTATACCGCTGCTCTAAACTGTTTATTAATGACTGATCCTGACGAGAAAATTAGCTTAGCTCCAAAGCTTCAGCAAGCTTGGTTAGCGGGTGAATTGATACGTCCGGAGCAGATTGATCCTGCCAAAAAAATAGCAGTGCCGGGTCGCCCTGCCAAACCTGAACTCGTTCTACCTAAGCAAATGAAGCAGCGTAAATTGCATCATTTAGAAGGGCGGATTGCTCTGTTACATGCGGTGGCACATATTGAATTTAATGCGATTAATTTAGCTTTAGATGCTGTGTATCGTTTTCGGGAGATGCCGGATGCTTATTACAATGATTGGTTGCAAGTAGCTGCTGAGGAGGCTTATCACTTCGCTTTAGTACGCACGCGCTTACGTGAATTGGGTGCAGATTATGGTGATTTACCGGCGCATAATGGCTTATGGGAGCATGCCTTAAAAACCGATCATGATGTGCTGGTAAGGATGGCTTTAGTACCAAGGGTTTTGGAGGCTCGCGGTTTAGATGTGACTCCACCGATGATGGCGCGCTTACAAGAAGTAGGGGATAACGCTACGGCTGAAGTATTAGCGATTATTCTGCGCGATGAAGTCGGGCATGTACGGATGGGTTCGCATTGGTATCGTTATTGTTGCGACTTACGTGGTTTAGAACCTGAAAGCACCTTCCGTCACTTATTGCGTGAGGTACTGCAAGCACCAGTGCGTGGCCCTTTTTATACCGAAGGGCGCTTGCAGGCTGGTTTTAGTGCGAGTGAATTAGAACAATTGCAGCAGCTTGAGGAAAATTGGCTGGCAGAAATCAGCGTTTAGCTGTTCAACATATTATTCACATGCTCAGTAAAAATATCAGGAGTTTGCACATGTGGTAAATGCCCAGCCTCTTCAATCATGGCTAGGTGTGCATGGGGGAAGTAAGTTTGCGCGATTTGCCAACGCTCAGGTTGGAGATAATCCGATTGTCCACCACCAATGAATAAAGTCGGGCCGTGATAGCGTAAATCAGTTTCATGGAAAGCAGTAATACTTAAATAATGTCGAGCAATTTCGCTTAGGTTACATTGCCAAGTAAATTTGCCATTTTCATCCCACTTGAGATTTTTTAGTAAAAAAGCACGCTCAAAAGGCTGCTTAATCGTTGGTGCTAACCATTGATCTGCTTCCTTGCGACTTTTAAAGCTGGCTAAGGGCATGGTCAACATGGCTTGAATAATTGCCTGATGACGTGGGGGGTAATTTACTGGGGCAATATCCACGACAATCAGCTTTTTTAAACGCTCAGGATGCTCTAATGCGAGCCAAATTGAGGCTTTGCCCCCCATCGAGTGACCCATTAGATCAAATTGATCTAGCTGCAAATGATTGGCGACTGCCAATACATCTTGTACCATCAGACGATAATTCATGCCTTCAACATGCGGGGAACCACCATGATTCCGCATATCAATGGCAATAATACTGCGTTCAGTTTGTTGTTTGCTCGCAAAGGTATGCCAATTATCCAATGAGCCTAATAAGCCATGTAATACTAACAGTGGGTGCTGTAAATTATCCGCATCGCCATAAATCCGATAATTAAGCATTAAAGTTTTCCCCTAATGCAGTAATTTGCTGAAGAATGTTTTCACGCTTTTCTAATGGCAAAGTTGGCACATTATAGAAAACTTCGTATTGGATATTCTTAATCCCACAGAAGGATAAAGTGCCATCCGTCATGGGGCGATGAATTAAGGTTTCTGAATCATTCGCTTGGAAAAAGCTTTTATCGCTGCCTGCGGTAATGAGAACTAATGCCTTTTTATGTTTGAGTAAACCAATCGGGCCTGCAGCAGAATAAGCAAAGGCGACTCCATTAGTGAGTACATGGTCAAACCAGCCTTTTAATATAGCAGGGCGACCATACCACCACAGTGGATAGATAAAAACTAAGCCTTCTGCCCACAGTAAAGCTTCTTGTTCATGTGCAATTTTCTCAGGGATAACGCCGGTTTGGAGGCTAGCTAATTCGCTAGCTCGTAAGACTGGGTCAAATTCTTCGGTATATAAGTCTTTAACGCGAACTTCATGCCCTGCGGATACTAAGCCTTTTTGGCAGTATTCTAACATGGCATGATTGAAGCTAGCAGGATTTGGATGAGCGTAAACAATTAATATGCGCATAGTGGGAGCTACTTTAGTTAGTGAACTGTGTTATTCGCTAAATCCACTACGTTTTCTGTGAATAAGCGTGTGGCATCAACTGAATCAACAACATACTTAGCATTACAAAACTCACAAGTCACGCTGATATTATCCTGTTCGCTTAAAATGGATTGCACTTCTTCTTCACCTAAAGAACGCAGCATGGTTTCAATTTTATGACGGCTACAGTTGCAATGAAATTTAATGGATTTTGGATCAAAGAGCCTTGGGGTTTCTTCATGGAAGAGACGATAGAGTAAATCTTCAGCAGGAAGATCACGTAATTCTTCTACCGTTAAAGTATCTAAAAGTAGTGATACCCGATTCCAATCTTCAGCTTGAGCTTCTACTTGTTCAGAGCTAGCGTATTTATCCTCAGGTAAACGCTGTAAGAGTAAGCCCGCACAACTATGATGGTCAGAAGTAAGCCATAAACGTGTTGGTAATTGTTCAGAACGTGCAAAATACTGTTCTAAAGCTTGGGTTAAATTTCCACCTTCTAAGGCGATAATTCCCTGATAACGTTCGTGATTACTCGCTGCCTCTAAAGTGATGGCAATATGCCCTGTGCCAAAAATAGTGGCTAAATCGCTGTCTTCTTCAGGCACGCTGGTCCATTGAGCTAAGCCGCGTACTTCGCCTTGCGGTGTAGCGTGGACTACTAATAAATGCACAGGGCCATCTCCACGAATTTGCAAAATTAGTGAGCCTGTATGTTTGACTGTGGCGGATAATAAAACAGCAGCACTTAAAGCTTCGCCCAAAACCTTGCGTATTACAGGGGGATAATCAGCACGCTCTAAAAGTTGATGCCAAGATGTTTCTAAATGTACCCATTCCCCGCGAATATTCGCTTTTTCTAGGATAAAACGCCGTAAAATATCTCTTCTCATGCAAGAATCAGCCTTGTAGCTACTACCTTTAGTTTCAGTGTGTGATAAAATTCCCGCGCAATGCCTACTTGGGGAATATGGTTGGTGAACTTATCATATAAGTTGGCTTGCCCAAACCCCCGCTGGTTGCTACATTTACGCAGGAAATTTGGGCCGACCTGATTTGAGGCATGGATAACTAGGACCATTAAGGACAACTTCACGGTCCCCCTCTCATAATTTTTAGCTTTTGCCGGACTTTACAACAATGTTCAAAGCCATTTCTGGTTTATTCTCCAATGATATTTCAGTAGATCTTGGGACAGCCAATACCCTTATTTATATGCGCGGAAAGGGCATTGTTCTCAATGAGCCTTCAGTAGTTGCTATCCGGCAAGATCGTGGCCCCGGCGGACCTAAATCTATTGAAGCGGTCGGTGCTGAAGCGAAAAAAATGTTAGGGCGTACACCAGAAAATATTACTGCGATTCGTCCAATGAAAGATGGGGTCATTGCCGACTTCACTTACACCGAAAAAATGCTGCAACATTTTATTCGTAAAGTTGATTCGGGTCGTATCCTGCGTCCAAGCCCGCGTGTGGTCATCTGTGTGCCTTGTGGTGCGACTCAAGTTGAGCGGCGTGCAATTAAAGATTCTGCTTTGGGTGCAGGTGCGCGCAAGGTTTATTTGATCGAAGAGCCGATGGCTGCTGCGATTGGTGCAGGCATTCCAGTCGATGAAGCGATTGGCTCAATGGTATTAGACATCGGTGGTGGCACCTCAGAAGTCGCTATCATGTCCCTACGTGGGATTGTTTATTCGGCTTCAGTTCGCATCGGCGGCGACCGTTTAGATGAAGCAATCATTAGCTATGTGCGTCGTAACTACGGCATGTTGATCGGTGAAGCAACCGCTGAGCGGATTAAGTGCGAAATCGGTTCGGCGTATCCTGGTAAAGAGTTATTAGAGATTGAGGTTAAAGGTCGGAATCTCTCAGAAGGTGTGCCGCGTGCCTTTACTTTAACCAGCAATGAAATTCTTGAGGCCTTACAAGAGCCACTTTTTGGAATTGTAAGCTCAGTTAAAACCGCTTTAGAACAAACTCCACCAGAATTAGGTGCAGACGTGGCGGATCGTGGGATTGTACTGACTGGTGGTGGTGCTTTATTGCGTGACCTTGATCGCCTCTTAATGGAAGAAACTGGAATTCCGGTGGTCATTGCTGATGATCCATTAACTTGTGTGGCACGCGGTGGTGGTAAAATTCTAGAAATCTTAGAAGCTGAAGGGGATGCATTCCTTGCTACTGATTAAGCGCTGCTAAGGTTTGCTCAATAATATAAATAATGAATACCTCTAGCAGTCACTTTCAGGGTAGATAACAGGGAGCCTAGACTGCCATTAACGATACTGATTATCACGCAACACCGGGCTTATCCTTTCAGTTTGTGCTTCTACTGATTGCAGCTTTGTCTTTGATGGCAGTGGATTATCGTAATCCAGCTGCCACTAAACCTGTGCGCACCGGTTTTGCCATTGTTGCCTATCCTCTACAACGGATGGTGGATGCGCCTTTTAATCTCTATACCAAAGTAACTGGCTTTTTCGCTAATCAAACGCATTTGGCCAGTGAAAACTCGGCTTTAAAAGAACAACTGCGGCTTTATTCTGTGCAATACCGCGATATGCAGGTTTTAGAGCAGCAAAATGCCCGCCTGCGTGAGCTACTCAAAGTTGATAAGAGAGTGGGCTATACCTTCACTATGGCTGAAGTGATTGCAGCTTCAGATGAACGTGGTCGGCAAGTCGTCACCTTAAATAAAGGCTCGCGCGATGGGGTACATGAAAAGCAAGTTGTATTAGCAGAAGGGGGGAATATCTACGGGCAGGTCGTTGAAGTCACCCCCTTTAGTTCTAAAGTCATGGAATTGACTGATCGCCAACATGCGATTCCGGTGCGGAATTTACGTACAGGGATGCGGGCACTCGCCAATGGTACGGGGAAGGCGGATATTCTAGAGTTGAAAAGTATTGTGGCTGGTAGCAGTAGTAATGTCCAAGATGGTGATGTGTTTGTAAGCTCCGGCTTAGATATGTTATTTCCACCAGATTTTCCTGTTGCAAAAGTTATTCCGAATGGTGTGCAGTATATTTCGGGTGATCCTTTTGCGAATATTAGCGCTAAGCCGATGATTAATTTCGATAATACCCGTGAAGTCTTATTGTTGTGGCGGATTAGTCCTTCACCAGTAGAAATGTTGCCAGCTATACCACCCGCAGCACCTACTGCTCCTGCCAAACCAGCGGATATTAAGAATAAGAAAGACGAGAAAACTAAAAAAGACGAGAAGCCAGCGAACAAACCAACCACAGCCAGTAAGCCAGCAGGGCATCCGCAATGATTGAGAATTTACCACGCTTCCCCGGTGCTATCTGGTTAACCTTATTGATTGGCTTAGGTTTAAATAATGTGCCCCTGCCTCCTGAGTGGTCTTACTGGCGTCCAGATTTTGTGGTGTTAAGTTTGATTCATTGGGCTTTGTGTATGCGTCAGAATGTGAATCTGTTTGTAGCTTTCTTCATGGGGTTATTGGCGGATACGATTTCTTATGCACTGCTTGGGCAACATGCCTTAGGTTATGTGCTCGTCACTTATTTTGCAGTGCGCCTCAGTTTGCGGATGTCCGCAGAAGCCTTCTTGCAGCAGTTTGCTTTGATCTTCATTGTAGTTGGCATCTTTATGCTGATAAATCTGTGGATTAGAGGAGTGACTGGCAATATTGGCCCTGGTTTACTCTATTGGATGCCACTGTTGAGTAGCTTATTGGTTTGGCCGATTTATCATGGGATTCTGGGCTATTTTTACGTACCCCGTAAAATGGTTTGATTGCACGACAGTTCTTACCACTTCTCGTTATACTGCCACCTTATAGTAGGTGAATTGCGCCAGCTCCTTGAGTTTTGTTACCTTAGACCCCACTAATAGAAATTAACTTTAAGTTAAGGAGCTTGTCCATGAGTGCAACTAATGCCTGCACTGATTTGTCTTGCACTGTCTTACCAGATATTGCAAGCCAACCGCATGCAGGGCCAAAAGGTAGTCTAAACTGGGTCGGCATGAGTGCCATCGAAATCCCAGTTTTGGTACTGAACTCTACCGGCGAAAAGATTCAAACGCTTGCACGGGTACAAGCTTATGTGAATTTAATCGATCCCAATAGCAAAGGGATTCATATGTCACGCCTGTACTTAGCACTGGATAATTTGCTCAGTATGCATGAGCTTACGCCAGAATTATTGCGCAAAACGGTCACGCAGTTTGTAGAGTCCCACGGTAATTTAAGTAATGCCGCTTATCTGGAGTGCCGTTTCAATTATTTTGAAAAGCGTAGCTCTTTAGTCAGCGGTAATAGAGGCTGGAAGAATTATCCAGTACGTGTTGCTGCGACTTTACGTGGTCAACAGTTTGATTTGGAAGCACAAGTAGAGGTACCTTATTCCTCTACCTGCCCGTGTTCAGCAGCTTTGGCGCGCCAATTGATTCAAGAGGGTTTTCGTGACCAATTTGGCGAGGGAGTCGTCAATGCAAACACAGTGTATGACTGGTTAGGTACGACGCAAGGCATCAGTGCCACTCCCCATAGTCAACGTAGTATGGCGCAAGTGAAAGTGAAATTAGCGGAAAAAATCCGCAATTTACCACTCACTAGCCTAATTGATCGTATTGAGAATGCTTTACAGACTCCAGTGCAAGCGGCGGTTAAACGTGAAGATGAACAAGAGTTTGCACGTTTGAATGCAGCCAACTTAATGTTCTGTGAAGATGCAGCCCGTCGCTTGAAACTCGCGATGTCAGAAGATATTTCAGTGCGTGATTTCTGGATTCGTGTCAATCACTTAGAAAGTCTGCATGCGCATGATGCTGTCTCTGTCGTGGTGAAGGGTATTGATGGCGGTTATCAAGACGATCCGCATGATTATATGAGCTGTTGATGTATACGCTGGATACGCTGCCGTTTCAGAATCGCTTTGCGCAATTACCTGCGCATTTTTATGCGCGGGTGAGGCCTACACCTTTAGCCAATGCACAGCTGTTTAGCTTTAATGCGGCAGCAGCGCAACTGATTCAGTTAGATCCAAGGGAAGCACAGAATCCAGCTTTTACTGCTTATTTTAATGGTGAACGAGCTTGGGAAGGCACTCAGCCCATTTCCATGCTCTATGCGGGTCACCAGTTTGGAACTTATGTGCCACAACTTGGAGATGGGCGTGCGATTATTCTTGGGGAGACCCAAGGTTGGGAGCTGCAATTAAAAGGCTCTGGGCCAACCCCATTCTCACGTTTTAGTGATGGGCGGGCAGTCATCCGTTCTACGGTGCGTGAGTATTTGTGCTCAGAGGCGATGCAGGCTTTAGGCATTCCTACGACTCGTGCTTTATGCATGTTGGTGAGTGATGAAGAGGTATATCGCGAGCGTCTTGAGCAGGGTGCTCTATTAGTCCGCATGTCACCATCCCATGTCCGCTTTGGTAGCTTTGAAGTGTTTTTCCATCGTCGTCAATATGAGCAGCTCAAGCAACTGGCAGACTTCGTTCTAGCTAATCATTTTCCTGAATTGCAATCGACAGCGGAGCCGTATCTGGGTTTACTGGAAACGGTCGTGAAGCGTACTGCACGCTTGATGGCGCAATGGCAGTGTGTAGGTTTTGCGCATGGGGTGATGAATACCGACAATATGTCCATTCTTGGGCTGACCTTAGATTATGGCCCTTATGGCTTTTTAGATGTCTATGATCCGGGTTTTATCTGTAATCATACTGACCAAGCAGGGCGCTATGCCTTTGATCAGCAGCCTTCAATTGGTTTATGGAATCTCAATGCTTTAGCCCACACTTTTTTGCCTTTACTAGCAGAGGACCCGGATGAGGCCGTTGAAAAAGCCCGTTCCGCTCTACTCCAATATCAAGCTGAATTTGATCAGGCTTGGCTGACTGGAATGCGTGCTAAATTGGGCTTACAGCAGGCAGTTGAGACTGATGAAGGTTTAATCGCTGATTTATTAATTAAGATGCAGCAGAATTTAGTCGATTACACGATTTTCTTTCGCCGTCTAAGTAAGCTTGGTTTACAAGCCAATCAATCTGAATCTACTTTGCGTGATTTATTTGTAGAGCGAAGTGCTTTCGATGCTTGGGCTATTCAGTATCGTGAACGCTTGCTACAAGAACAGTCGGTCGATATTGAGCGGCAAGCACGCATGCAGCAAGTGAATCCAGTTTATATTTTGCGGAATTATATGGCTCAGCAAGCGATTGCCAAGGCAGAGCAGGGTGATGCCAGTGAAGTGGATTTATTGTTAAAACTACTGCAACAGCCATTTACTGAGCAGGCAGGGATGGAAAGCTATAGCGATCATCCACCCGCTTGGGCGGATAGTATTAGTGTCAGTTGCTCTTCGTGAAGCTTTCTTCGACAATGCGCGCTTAGCAATTATCTTAAGTATGCAATGACTCATCCCGATTGGCAGCGCCTTGAACCTTATCTGAAACAATATGGTAAGAGTTGCTTAAGCTATTCTAGCTTGCAAGCAGGCATGCAGTATTATCTTGAAGAGGGCATTGGCTTTATTGCCTATTTGCCATTTCGCCATCCCTTATTTGCACCTTTAGGGCGGAAGATTATCTTAGCTGATCCAATTTGTGCATCGGATCAAGCCGAAGGTTTATTACGGCGCTTCATCCAGTTGCATAAACGTGTAATCGTTTTGCAATGCACTGCACCGATTGGCCAAATTCTCGAACAACTGGGTTATGAAGTGAATCATTTTGGTCAAGAAGCTGAACTACCCATTCCTTTTGATTTAGCGGGTAAAGAACGCTCCAAATTACGTCAATGGCGGAATAAATGTGAGCGGGAAGGCGTGACGGTCGAAGAGCGCGCGCTTTCAGCTTGTAACATGAGTGAAATTGAGGCTTTATCTAAAGAGTGGATGCAGGAAAAAGGTGGCAAGGAACTCATTCTTCTAACTCGGCCTTTTGTGCCTACCGATGAACCCGATGTACGTTGCTTTTGGGCACGGCAGCAGGGAAAGTTAATAGGCTTAGCGATTTTTGATCCGATGTACGAGCAAGGCAAGATTGTCGGCTATTATCATAATTTTGACCGAATTACTGCCGCTGCACCGAATGGCCTGAGTGTCTTTATTATTCTTGAAGCTATTCGAATTTTTGAGCAAGAAGGCGTGCAAAAAGTCTCCTTAGGCTTAATGCCTTTGTATGTACTACGTAAGCATTTTCGCCATAATGAATTCACTATGAAAGGCTTAAAATATGCCTATCGTAAACTCAATCATCTGTATCCCTTTCAAGGCAATATTAGCCATAAGAAAAAATTTCATGGGCAGCGTCAGCCTGTTTATTTTTCATCAACACAGGGCAATCGTTTATGGGAGATGATTATTCTGATGAAAGCCATGCGCATGATTTAAGCTAAGTAAGTGTAGCGACGCCATACACTGAGCTGTTATAAACTAAACAACCATGTTTAAAGCCAAGAGATAAACGCCTATGACTCCACAATTATCCAGAAAACCTACCACGGTTGCTTTTATCGGTGCCGGCAATATGGCACGCAGTCTGATTGTGGGTATGTTGCAAGAGGCAGGTAATCTACAGATTCGGGTGTCTGATCCGGATCAGAATCAGTTGGATGTAATTCGTAGTTATGGCAGTCAGATTTTCACTAGTACAGATAATGCCGCCACGCTTCAAGATGCTGATGTTGTTGTCTTAGCGGTGAAGCCACAAGTCATGCGTACCGTGATCGAACCTTTGCAAGACTTAGCCCAAAAGCAACGCCCCATGTTCGTGTCGGTTGCCGCAGGGATTCGTGAGGCATCTTTGAATGCCTGGTTGGGCGGTAATTTACCCATTGTACGCTGTATGCCAAATACACCGGCTTTAGTCAAAGCAGGTGCCACCGGTTTATATGCGAATGCACAGGTTTCCAAGGAGCAGCGTAGCCTGGCAGAAAGCATATTACGCACTGTTGGAATTACCTTGTGGTTTGAGGATGAGGCTAAACTGGATGCTGTAACTGCAGTCTCAGGGAGTGGCCCGGCTTATTTCTTCTTAGTGATGGAAGCGATGCAGGCTGCAGCAGAGTCTTTAGGTTTAAAGCCAGAAGATGCCCATCTGTTAGTGGTGCAAACCGCTTTGGGTGCGGCGCGTTTGGCTTTAGAAAGTGATCAACAACCGGCTGATTTGCGTAAGCAAGTGACGTCTAAAGGGGGTACTACCGAGGCTGCTTTAAATACCTTAAATGCGGGCGGCTTAGTGCCTCTTTTTGCTGAGGCTTTAAAAGCTTCTGCACAACGCTCGAAAGAATTGGCAGCAGCGAATAGTTAGGAGCTTTCATGGTTTTTCAAAATATTGCGGTATTTCTGATTTCAACGCTGTTTTCACTCTATATTGGTGCGGTGTTACTGCGGTTTCTATTGGCTTTAGTCAGAGCTGATTTTTATAACCCGCTCTCGCAGTTTCTTGTCAAGATCACTAATCCAGTGCTGGTTCCTTTACGCCGTTTTGTTCCGCCGATTGGCAAGATTGATAGTGCTTCTTTAGTGCTTGCGTTCACTTTAAAGCTGATTGCAGCTACTTTATTAATGAGTATCCAAGGACTGGATGCTGGGGTAGGTGGCTTATTACTAGCCGTGCTGGCTGATCTAATTCGCACTGTGGTATGGATATTCATGGTCGCTTTAATTGTGCAGGCGATTATGAGTTGGGTGGGTAATAGTTATGGGAATCCGATGGGTTCTTTATTAGATAGTTTAACTGCCCCAATGCTTGATCCGATTCGGAAATTCGTCCCCCTGATTGGAATGGTCGATTTATCACCACTAGTCGCTATTTTGTTGTTACAAGTGGTGTTAATTGCGCTGGGTGGTTTCCCTAATATTTGAAGCTTGGCTAAGCAAACTAAGCGGTTTGCTTAGCCTGCCTTTTTAGCTGAGTGGTTGATTTAGTTTAGATAACTTGTTTAATCAAACGCTCATTCATCGTATTAAATCCCCAACCAATTACGGTAAGCCATAATCCTGCATTAAGTAGCTCAATAGCTAAGCAGAGGCTGAGTTTTGTATGAGCGTTGAATAAATTAGAAACCAATAAAGTGGCCAGCACTAAACTGATCAAACCTGAAACTATCAGCCAGCTCCATTCACGAGCAGGGCGTAACCGATAGGCATAAGTAATTTTTAAAAGACCCAAAAGAACTAACAGGCTGGTGACTACATGCAAGGTGGCAATTTGTACTAAAGGATTTTGGAGAATTGCCACAGCAAGTAAGACAAGGAGGGTGCCGAATAACAACCACCAGCGAAAACTTTCAGTACCATGTACACGTAGGGCTTGGAAGAGCTGAAAAAAACCACAAGCTAGATAAGTCCAACCAGTGATTATTTCAGCATTCGCTTTAGTCAATAAGGGGATCGTGATCGCTAATACCCCTCCCAACAAGAGGATACAGCCAAGGACTAGAAAATGATCCCAATTTTTACCCAGTTCAATGACCCGCAGACGTGCCTCGCGGGATATGCCAATCAACAGTTCCATTGTAGAGAGTCTCCCAACCTTCCTATTTGGTAATTGTAGTTTACAGTCCTAATGGTTAGTGCAAAAAATGCTCAGACACCCTGTTCTTCAGCTTGAATGCGGGTGGCCATGACTTTATCAATCCGTGTGCCGTCCATGTCCACTACTTCTAGACGCCAACCCTCCCATTCGCAATGGTCAGCCTCTTGGGGTAAGCGGCCTAAAAGTAGCATTAGCATTCCACTAATCGTGTGATAGCGTCCTTTATCTTCTTCTGGGACGGTACGAATATCCAGACGATCTTTCAGTTCAGGGATGGGAATTAAGCCATCTAGTAACCAGCTACCGTCCTCGCGTTGTACGGCCCAAGTATCATCTTGGTGCTGGGGTTTAAACTCACCCATAATCGCTTCCATCATATCATGTAGAGTAACGATCCCTTGAATTTCACCGTATTCATCAATAATAAAAACTAACTGGCTACCCGAGTCTTTAAAGTTTTCTAATAACTCAATCCCTGTTAAGGATTCAGGCACAAAAGCAGCCGGGCGGAGGTTTTTAGTTAGATCAATTGGTTCACCACTCAGATTTTGGTTCAATAAGCGGCTGGTGCTGGCCACGCCTAAAACTTCTTTCCAATTCCCTTTGACCACGGGGAAGCGTGAATAGCGGCTGGTTTGGATCAGCTCCAGATTTTCTTCTAAAGGACGATCCACATCTAAATAAGCTACATCACTGCGCGGCACCATAAAGGAAGAGATTTGCCGATCATCTAAGCGGAATACATTCCGCACCATTTGATGCTCTTGCGCTTCAATTACCCCCGCTTCGGAACCTTCACTCAATAATAAATGAATATCTTCTTCCGTTACTGAAGAGCGTCCATCATCTTTTGCACCCAATAAACTTAATAATAGGCGTGTAGAGCCAGAAAGCAACATAACAAAAGGTTTCGTGATAATCGCTAGCCACCACATTGGAGTTGCTACAAAGCGTGCAATCGCTTCAGGGTTCATCTGTCCGACCCGTTTGGGTACTAATTCACCTAGCACGATGGAGAAATAAGTAATACTAACGACCACTAAACCAGTGGCTAAGGGGCTGGCGATATGTTCTTCTAAACCTAAACTTTGCAGCCAAGTACTGAAAGGGGGGCTTAAAGCTGCTTCACCAACGATTCCGTTTAACACGCCAATCGAGGTAATGCCGATTTGAACTGCGGAAAGAAAAAAGGTTGGGTCTTCGCCTAAGCGTAGGGCGAGTGCAGCATTGTCATCACCTTGCTGAGCAAGGTTCTGTAAGCGCGCTTTACGGGCAGCGACTAAGGCAATTTCCGACATGGCAAAAAAGCCATTCAATAAAATCAGGCCAAATAAAATGGCAACGTCCACAGTTTAATAATCCCCGTCAAAAATGAATGGCAGGGATTATAGCATTTTTAACGCTAGGTCTGTATGGCGGGTACTTAGTCGATATAAAACTGCGTGAAATTATTCACAGCTTCGCGCTCAGTACGATAGCTATTAATCGCAGCCGTGGTGTCTTCATAGCCTAAAGCCATCCCACAAACCACGATTTGATCCTTATCGTAGCCTAGGAACTCTCGAACAATATCTGGATATTCGCCTAAGGCAGCCTGAGGGCAGGTAGCTAAACCTTGCTCAACCGCCGCGAGCATGACTGATTGCAAAAACATGCCATAGTCTAAATAAGAACCCGTATCCATGATCTTATCAATGAAAAATAGCAGCATTACTGGAGCATCAAACGAGCGGTAGTTCGCCACCCACTGTTCTGCACGCCGCTCTTTATCTTCTTTGCCAATTTTAAGTGCACTATACAGTTGCAAACCACACACCCGTCGCCGTGCTAAAAAGGGATCTTTCCACTCATCAGGATAATAAGAATAATCCATTCCGCCTTTCACCCCACTGCGATAAGCGCTCTCAATCTTGTCCTGCAGCTCACGCTTTTTTTCACCCATAAATACCGCTACCTGCCAAGGTTGGGTATTAGTGCCCGAAGGTGCCCAACGTGCCGCATCTAGAATTTGCTCAATAGTTTCACGACTGACGGGTTTATCTAAAAAAGCGCGAGTGGATTTTCGAGCCTGCAATGCTTCGCTTACCTTCATTATCCTTTTCCTGTTTTGGGGTAAACCTGTACTGTAACGGAAGCTGAACTTAGGCTCTAGTACCAAGGCAGCGCATCCTTTAAATCAAGCCTGACTCTGCCACTGAGTAAAGCGTTTCGCCAGTACGGGGGCAAGCTGTTTATAATTCTCCCAAGTATCCGCCACACTACAAAATTCCATCGTGGTTTCACCGCGTACTTTGAACACTTGGGCATAATCATCTAGGTAGTTGGATTCATAATACCAACTGGCAAAAGCATTGCCGTCTTCACTTAAATCCTCAGCCATGAGCTTGCAGTCACAAAGATCGACCAAAAATGCTCTGCCAGTCATTTTTTTAGACTTTACTTGTTCAAGCTCTGTTGATGCACTGGCTTGGAGGTCTTCAGACACTAGATCATGTCTAATCAGCCAAGCCATAAACATACCGATATGGGTAGCGCCTGCTTCGTTGGGTAGGTCATCGCTTTCAAAATTGAGGAAGTAAAATTCTGCATCATCGTATTTCATAGAGCGCCTGCTAGTAATTATTAGAGTTATTCGGCTGCTTAACTATGCATCCGCTATAGCGAACCGTGAATGAATTTGACAGGCAGATGAAACAGTTATGAGTGCAAGCTAAAGTGTTTATTCTTTAGTTGCAAAATTGATTTCTGAATTCCCATAGGACTTTAGGACTTGGGAAATAGTCACGTAATACTTTTCCAGCCAACGGCTGGAGGCTTGCTTAGCGAGGATATGGTTAGGGTCATTGATGAGTTGTTGCAACGCTTCGAGAGATTCCCAATAGTAAACTGTGGAGATTTTCCCGGTTTGCGGATTCTCCCACGCTTCCTCACCTAAATAACCAGGGATGACTTTAGCAGCTGCTGCGATTTTATTGTCGAGTTCATAGAATTCGGCATCGAATTCCTTGGCGATGAAGGTGAAAGTGGCGGTGTACATGCTGGCCTGAAGTGTTAGGTTAACAGCTTGGTTATAGCACTCATGGTAGATAAATCACTAGTGATGAAGGCTCAATTTATACAAAAAATGTGCGCACCAGTTCAGAACAGCGCTCAGCCTTTTAGCTTGTTTATCACAACTCACTTAACTACTATGTGTATAGGAATACACATTTTAGGGGTTCTATTGTGCGTACTAATATCATACTGGACGATACTCTCGTTAAAGAGGCCATCCGTCTAACTAATGTTCGCAGCAAGCGCGAGGTTGTTCATTTGGCTCTACAAGAGTTAGTGCGTTTGCGCCGTGAACAACAAAAACCTAGGCAAGAGTTCTTCAGTAACTATTTGCAAAAACCTATTGAGTTAGCTGATTTTAAACCAATATCACGGGAAGATATTTATGCCCGCTAAGGTTTTTCTGGATACTAAGATTTGGCTTTACTCATTAATCAAGTCAGATGAGGGAAAGTATCAGAGAGCGATAGACGTAATTACAGGGGAGGAGGGTATTTATAGCAGTGTGCAAGTTGCTAATGAAATTAGTATTAATCTAATACGTAAAGCAGGCAAAGATCAGACTTATATTCAAAATTTCCTATCAGAATTTATGGCAAGCTATCCAGTACTTGCACAGGAAAAAGAAGATTTACTGACGGCTGCTGGCTTACGCTTAGAATACAGTCTATCTTATTGGGATAGCTTGATTGTCGCAGTTGCTTTGCGTGCTGGTTGCAAGATTCTGTATTCAGAAGATATGCAGCATTATTTAAAGATTCGAGGGGACTTGTTGATTATTAATCCGTTTTTGAGTTAGTCAGCACCTTTAATACTGTTATGGCTACGACAAAGAAATTGAAGATTCTTTTGGTCATCTATTCCGTCATGTGAAAGAGGAATAACATGGTCAACAGTTAAGTTTGTTGTGCTATTTATAATGGCCACGCCAACGTCAAAATAATAAATATAGTGGGAAGCAAGGAGTGAGAATCATAGGCTATTACCGCGTTCGTCGTTGAGTAAATTGTTGGCGTTTAAATAACATAGTCTATAGTTGATTATTCTTCTAGTTCTTCTAATAAATCACTATAGCTTGTTTCTACAGTTTTAATTTTATATGCGATTTTAAGTTTTCTTGTTATTGGTTCAGACAAAGTATCAGCATAGATATTTGCTTCTACATCAATAGAACAGTCTTCTTCGGCACTAAGAAGAAGTTTTCTTGCGGGACTTACTTCTCTTTTAGGTTGGAGTGCTCTCATTTCAATATTCGTTGACCATAAAGTATCAGAAACACGATTAGCTTTGACACCATCATCTCCAATGGCAATCAATAGTTCATCTGAAGTTTCGATTTGCCTTTGAGCGTGTAATATGATTGGATGTTTGTTGGATTTGAGTTTTATTTCTAAAAAAACATCCCGAGCTCCAACCGTGCCTATATTTTTTAGCCAAAATCTTACAGGTATTCTTTTACTTTTCTCTATAAGTTTATCTACCTTATTTCTGTAATAGTCTTTATCTCTATTTCTAGTTTTCATTATTAAATCAAAAAGTTCTCTCTGCTCTTGTGATTTGGCTTCAGTGTTCTTAGGTTGATAATCTGGAATAGATCCGTAATCGGTAACTTTTAAGTTTGTGGAGTTTAATGTAAGTTGATCGCCAATTGCCTCGCCGGTCTCAACGTTTGCGAATTGAAAAAGAATATCTGTATAGGGGGTGCTGTTATTATTCTCAGCCCTGTTAGTTGAGCTAGCAAGCAAGGTTCGTAGTTGTATTTCTAATTGTTTTGAAAGTTTGTCGCGGAAATCTATTATGCCATTATAATTTTCAACCAGCGCATTTGGAAATGTTTTTTGTTTAAATTCCCTTAATTTTTTTAATTGCTCTAAGTCAATGTCATCAGGATTCTTACTTGATTTAGAAAAATACAACATCGCGAGTTTTCCATCATTTGCAACTCTTTCAATTTCTTCAAGTGTTCCACTAGCAGCCACTCCCGTCGGACTGCCAATTCTTGTCCAAAAAATCCCTACAAGTAAATCGCATTGATCAACAACCTGACGATTGATTACTTCTTGAGGGCGTTTCCCGTATTCTGGTGCTGAATGTGTTTCCCATCTCAATGGTAAAAGAACTAATTGACGTTCTGCAGAATTTAAATCATTCCATTCTTGAATTGTTTTTACAGCCGTATCCCTTTCTTCACTAACATCTCCTGGCGATGCTATTAATACTCTAAAAACTTGTGCTGTATAAGTCATAAATATTTTCCATAGTTTCTGGTTAGCAAGCCAATAGTTTACTAAGCGGAATCCCTATATTACAGAATAGACAGCCTTCGAATGCTTTCTGTACAAAGACTAGCTACTAGGATAGGCGAAAATTATGAAGCTACAATAAGTGATTATTGTCATAGAGAATTTCGCGGGCTGAGGTTTAATTGTTCAGAATTATACAGTCAATGCATAAAAAAATGCCAGTAGTTTGCGTGAGTGCTTTAGAGTCACCCTCTACCCATCCCATAAAACTCCTCATTCGCCCGCATCGACAGCATATTCGCCAGCCGATTACTCATCCCAAAGAAAGCAGCGACTCCGCCAATATCCCAAATATCTTCATCGCTAAAACCATGCTCACGGAGCAGGGCATAATCAGCATCATTCACTTCGTAAGCGGCTTGGGAAACTTTCATAGCAAAATCCAGCATGGCATGTTGGCGAGGGCTAATATCAGCTTTGCGGTAATTAATCGCGATTTGATCGGCAATTAAGGGATTTTTCGCGCGAATTCTTAAAATAGCCCCATGTGCGACTACACAATATTGGCATTGATTAGCATTCGAGGTTGCCACCACAATCATTTCGCGTTCGGCTTTAGTCAGTCCGCTTGGTTTTTCCATTAAAGCATCGTGATAAGCAAAAAAAGCGCGAAATTCATCGGGTCGATGAGCGAGAGCTAAAAAGACATTCGGAATAAAACCAGACTTTTCTTGAACCGCTTCAATCCGTGCACGAATATCGTCTGGCAAGCTGTCTAAACTAGGTATTGGAAAGCGGCTAATAGGAAAATCGCTCATGCAGCACATCCTCTACGTGGATTAATTAAATTCATAAAAAGCCGAACCACACAAGCTTTTAACCGGCGACGCATGTGAGGAGGGAACATGCGCATTCAACTCCAGCAAGGCTCGCCATCATCATTCTGGCTGCATTGAGTCCGTGTGGTCGGCTAAAGCGTAAGCGATCTTAAACTTTAGTCGTATTTACGAATATCGCTAATCACCACACCATCATTGGCAAGGCTGCCGAGCTCGACAAATTTCACTTCACCGCGCAGCTTACAAATATCCCGAATACTTGCGGCAATAGCTTGGCTTAAGTTTTCGCTTGGAGCAGCCGTTTCACAATGTAAACTGAGTTGATCCGCTTGATCACGCCATTCCACCACTAAACGGGCTTTGGTGATTTCAGGATGGCGCTTAATCACTTTATCCACCTGCGAAGGATGAATAAACATGCCGCGTACTTTCGCGGTTTGATCCGCCCGCCCCATCCAACCACGAATCCGTTTATTGGTACGTCCACATGGGCTTTGACCTGACATAATCGCCGAAAGATCACCGGTAGCAAAGCGAATTAGTGGGTAATCAGGATTCAGATTGGTGACGACAATTTCGCCCACTTCACCCTCAGCGACGGGATCACCCGTACCGGGGCGGACGATTTCTAGATAAATTCCTTCGTCAACGACTAAACCTTGTGCAGCTTCCGTTTCATAAGCAATCAAACCTAAATCAGCGGTGGCATAGGCTTGATAACAAGTGATCCCACGTTCTGCAAATTTGGCGCGGAAAGTAGGTGGATAAGCCTCACCACTGACCAAGCCATGCGTAATCGAACTAATGTCGATACCGAGTTCAGTCGCTTTATCTAAGAGAATATTTAAAAATGAGGGCGTGCCAACATAAGCATTCGGCCTTAAATCGGCAATCGTTTGTAGCTGTAGTTCGGTTTGCCCCACACCCGCTGGAATCACTGCACAACCCAGCGCATGTGCACCACTTTCCATCATCATACCTGCCGGGGTGAGGTGATAAGAAAACGTGTTATGTGCTAAATCACCTTGGCGAAAGCCTGCACAATATAAAGCCCGTGCTAAGCGCCAGAAATCTGGGCGACGAATTGAGCCAGGTTCATAAATAGGACCAGGGGAAGCGAAAATATGCGTGAGTGCCACACCTTGAATCGCTGCTAAGCCCCCAAAAGGCGGAGTCGCTTTTTGTAAGGCTGATAAATCCGATTTGCGCGTTATCGGTAGCGCCGCAATTGCAGCGGCTGAAGTGATTGTCGCAGGGTTCACTTCAGCCAGTAATTGGGTATAAGCAGGAGCATGTGCTTTGGCATGAGCCACCTGTTTAGCCACTGCGGCAATTAAGGCAGCTTCACGTTCGGCAGCATCGCGTGTTTCTAAAGAATCATAATAGTGGCTCACGCAGCATCCTCCCCTTAAGCCAACCAACGCTTACGCCGACGATAATGCTTCACATCGCGGAAGCTTTTCTTATCGCCACCACTGAGGCCGAGATAGAATTCTTTAACGTCTTCATTGGAGGCTAGATCAGTGGCAGCGCCATCCATTACTACTCGTCCATTTTCAAGAATATAGCCATAGGTGGCATAGCGTAAGGCAATCGAAGCATTCTGCTCAGCCAGCAGGAACGTCACACCTTCTTTCTGATTGAGGGTGCGCACAATCGTGAAAATCTCTTCCACGAGTTGGGGAGCTAAGCCCATCGAAGGTTCATCTAATAAAATCAATTTGGGGCGGGACATCATCGCGCGTCCAACCGCCACCATTTGCTGCTCCCCACCGGAGGTATAGCCCGCTTGGCTTTTACGGCGCACTTTCAAGCGTGGGAAATAGCTGTAAACCATTTCTAAATCATCCGCAACGGCTTTGCGCCCATCTTTGCGAATATACGCACCGGTCAATAAATTCTCTTCAACCGTTAAATGCTCGAAGCAATGGCGGCCTTCCATCACTTGGACGACACCGCGTTTGACGAGGTCATTAGGGGATAAATCCTCTACGCGCTGGCTTTCAAACTCAATCGAGCCTTTAGTCACTTCACCACGCTCAGTTTTGAGAATATTCGAAACCGATTTAATCGTGGTGGTTTTGCCAGCGCCATTTGCACCTAATAACGCCACTATCCCGCCTTTGGGTACTTCTAGCGAGATCCCTTTAAGTACCAGAATGACGTGATCGTAAATCACTTCAATATTCTTGATACTGAGCATTGAGTTTTCTGTCGTCATGGCTGTCCGTCAGTAGGGAGTTGCTAAGATTCCCTCCGTATTTGACCGAAACAATACGGAGGGAGAATCAGGCCGAAGCCTTATTTACATTCACGTGGAGTGATATTGTTTTCCTTCGCAAACGCCGCAGCGTCTTCAGCGATTAATGGATCAATCACTTCACGATCAGAGGCGATAAAGTCAGTGATTAACTTCCACTTACCTTCTTTCGCATCCCATTGTTGGATGGCGGCAAGACCTGGGCCACCATGATTTGCACAGGAAACATTAATTTCTGGCGCAAAATTAGGTAAGCCTAAAGCTTCCAAGCGTGCTTTGTCGATCTTGAGGTTTTCCATCCCGTCCCGCATTTGCGCGCCAGTCAGTTCTTTGGTGTTATGCATTTTCTGCGCAGTAGCGGCAGCTTCCACCGCTAACATGGCAGCATACAAGCCACGGTTATACAGAACAGTACCAATGTTTTTGCCATCACCAGCAGCTTTGCCTGGGCCTTTGACATATTTCTCAATATCTTTGAACACGGGATAGTCAGTGCCAACACCGTGGAAAGTAGCGGCTTTGTAGCCATTGGCTGCTGCACCCGCAGGGCGTACATCGTTTTCAGAGCCTGCCCACCAGATACCAATGAACTTATCCATTGGGAAGTTGATATTGCCCGCTTCTTTAATCGCGACTTGGTTCATAACACCCCAGCCCCACATGACTACATAGTCTGGGTTATCCCGACGGATTTCTAGCCATTGTGACTTTTGCTCTTGACCGGGATGCTCAACAGGAATGGTTTTTAAGGTGTAACCATGTTTTTTAGAGAGTTCTTCCAGGGTACGGATGGGCTCTTTACCATAAGCAGAGTTGTGATAGAGCAGAGTAATTTTCTTACCTTTTAGATCACCTTTGTTCTGATCTAGGAGATGCTTGATGATGACTGAAGCACCATCCCAATAATTGGCTGGATAGTTGAAAATGTATTCGAAAACCTTACCGTCAGCAGCTGAAGTCCGGCCATAACCCATTGAGTGCATCGGGATTTTGTCAGCGGTGACTTTAGGAATCAGTTGATAGGTAATACCAGTCGATAGCGGTTGATAAATCAATGAGCCTTGCCCTTTAGTAGACTCATAGCACTCAACGCCTTTTTCAGTGTTGTAGGCGGTTTCGCACTCAGGTGCTTTGATTTTTACCCCACCGACACCACCATCACGTTCGTTGACTAAAGTGAGATAATCGGCATAACCATCCGCAAACTCAGTGCCGTTTGGTCCATAAGGCCCAGTACGATAGCTCAACATGGGGAAGGTCAACTCAGCCATTGCCGCTGGCATTGCAGTTACCAACATACCAGCTGCTAATAAGGCAAGTCCGATCTTTTTCAATTTCATCTGTTTTCTCCTCCAAATAAAACACAAACTGCTAGCACGATTCCCAACACAGCAAGGCTGATGAACCTAGTGTGGGAACGGCCATAAGCGTAATTTTTCCTTAGTCACTCGCCATAACTGAGCCAGTCCATGTGGCTCAACGATTAAGAAGAACATAATCAAAGCACCAATCAGTAAAAGTTCGATATGTGCTGCTAAATCAGCAGGCCAACCGAAGCCATTCACCATTACGTTTTTCAGTAAGACGGGCATTAGGGTTAAAAATGCAGCACCTAAGAATGATCCTAAAATGCTGCCTAAGCCACCAATAATGATCATAAACAGTACAAGGAAGGATTTGCTGATGCCGAAAGCTTCGGTGGGTTCAGCAGTACCTAAATAAATCGCAAACATCATCGCACCCGACATACCAATATAAAAAGAGCTGATCGCAAAGGCAGAAAGTTTAGCTTTCAAGGGGGGTACGCCGATGATTTCCGCCGCAATATCCATATCACGAATCGCCATCCAGGAGCGTCCGATGCGACCACGAATCAGGTTATGTGCAATGAAGGCAAATACAACGACTAGGGTTAAACAGAATAAGTAGGTAATCCAAGAGGGTGATTCCGCCCCAGTCAAGGGGATACCAAAGAAAGTACGTTCAGGCGCTACGATCATGCCAGAGGCAGAGTTGTTGTAGAACCAAGGTACTTTATTGAATAACCATACTAAGAAGAATTGCGAAGCTAAAGTAGCGACCGCTAAGTAGAAGCCTTTAATTCGTAAGCTTGGCAAGCCAAAGATCATCCCAACGACCGCAGTAATTAAGCCCGCGAGGATCACCACAATGAACATATTCATCCACGGAAAGGCCACCATCAGCTTATAGCAAGCATAAGCACCGACAGCCATAAAACCACCGCTACCTAAACTTACTTGGCCGCAGAAGCCAGTCAGAATGTTTAGACCTAAGGCAGCCATTGCCCAGACTAAGAAGGGTAGCAGTACCGATTTCTCCCAATAATCATTGATGAAGAACGGCACTACAAAGAACGCAATGGCTAAGATGCCCCAGACCATATGCCGATCTAAACGAATCGGGAAGGTTTGTTGATCGGATGAATAAGAGGTTTTAAAGTCGCCCGCCTCACGATAGAACATGCTTAAACCCTCTCAATAATACGTTCGCCAAACAAACCTTGTGGACGGAACATCAGGAAGAACAACGCCAAGACATAGGCAAACCAGTTTTCAGTTGCGCCGCCGATCATGCCGCCGATAAAGTATTCAAACAGCTTTTCACCCACACCAATAATTAGTCCACCCACAATGGCCCCTGGAATCGAGGTAAAGCCACCAAGGATTAATACCGGTAAAGCCTTAAGTGCAATTAAAGATAAAGAGAATTGCACGCCAGATTTAGCGCCCCACATGATGCCAGCTACGAGTGCTACGAACCCAGCAATCGACCAGACAATAATCCAAATCGTCCGTAGTGAAATCCCTACCGTTAACGCCGCTTGGTGATCATCCGCAACTGCACGTAAAGCACGCCCAGTTTTGGTGTATTGCGAGAATAAAGTTAGGGTGATGACTAGTACAATGGCGACACCTGCTGCCCAAAGATCGAGGACGTCGATATACATGCCACGATAATTTGAGCCTTCTGCAGCCCAGCCAGCAGTGATACTTTCTAGCCAAGTTGAGCCACCAGAAGGCAAGCCGACATCCATAGTTTTAACATCCGCACCCCACATCAGGTCACCGAAGCCTTCCATGAAATAAGCTAAGCCAATCGTAGTCATGAACAGAATAATCGGTGCTTGATTGACCATATGCCGTAATACGAAACGTTCCAGCACATAAGCGAATAAGACCATCACTCCCATAGTGAGGATAATGGCTAACAGGGTTGGCAACCCGGGTCCCCAAGTATCTAGATGTGTACCTAAAGCAGCATTTATCACATGGGCAAACGGGATTTGACCCGTTTGGAAACCCACAAGCGTTAAAGCCGCAAACAGTGCCATAACCCCTTGAGCATAGTTAAAGATGCCAGAGGCTTTGTAAATCAGTACAAAGCCTAAGGCGACGAGCGAATACATGATGCCCGCCATTAAACCATTGAGGATGACTTCTAAGACATTTAATAGGTCTGGGCTCATTTAGACACCCTCCCTCTCAGTGATAAGCAATGCTTAAGCATGTGCACCCCCTAAATAAGCTTTGATGACTTCAGGATCGCTACGCACTTCGGCTGGTGTGCCATCCGCCAGTTTGCGTCCATAATCAAGAACCACTACACGATCCGAGAGATCCATAACGACGCCCATATCGTGCTCAATCAGCGCAATTGTTGTACCAAACTCGTCATTCACATCCAGAATAAAGCGGCACATATCCTCTTTTTCTTCCAGATTCATCCCAGCCATTGGCTCATCAAGCAGCAATAACTTAGCTTCAGCGGCCAAAGCGCGACCCAGTTCAACCCGCTTTTGCAAGCCATAAGGTAAGCGACCAACAGGGGTTTTACGGATGGCTTGAATCCCAAGGAAGTCGATAATGTGCTCAACCCGTTCCCGATGCGCGATCTCTTCACGTTCAGCAGGACCTTTCCAAATGGCCTGCCAGAACAGATTCGTATGCATTTGTGTGATCCGCCCTGTCATTAAGTTGTCAAGGGTCGACATACCTTTGAACAGCGCAATATTTTGGAAAGTACGGGCAATGCCTTGGCGTGCCACTTCGTAAGGGCGCATCGAGCCACGTTTTTGACCACGGAACCAGACTTCACCCTGTTGAGGATGGTAAAAGCCGCTAATGACATTGAGCATTGAGCTTTTGCCTGCACCGTTTGGACCGATAATGGCGCGGATTTCACCTTCTTTAATATCAAAGCTAATATCGGTGAGTGCTTTGACCCCACCGAAAGAGAGGCTGATATTTTTAACTTCGAGCAAAGTGCCGCCGATTTTGCGGCCGTCTTGAGTCGATTCAGCCATTACGCAGCCTCCTTCACCGTTGATGCAAAGGTGGGTACATCAGCAATATTCAAATTAGCTTCGATAGCGCCTTTACGACCGTCTTCAAAGGTGACTTCAGTGCGAATGAAACACGCCTTTGAACCGTTATACAGCGCATCAATTAAGACCCCATATTTCTCAGCAATAATCCGCCGCCGTACTTTACGGGTACGGGTTAATTCACCATCATCCGGATCGAGTTCTTTATGCAAAATCAAGAAGCGATGAATTTGCGAGTTCGACAAGAGTTTGTCACCCGCTAAACTACGATTCACCTCTTCAATGCTTTTCAGCATCATCTGGTAAACTTGTGGATTACCGGCTAATTCTTGATAGCTGGCATACGGTACATTATTCCGTTCTGCCCAATTACCAACCGCTTCTAAATCAATATTGATAAAGGCAGTGCAATAATCTTTCTCATGTCCAAAAGCGACCGCTTCTTTGATATGCGGGAAGAATTTCAGCTTATTCTCAATATATTTTGGCGCAAACATCGAGCCATCGTTGAAGCGACCTACGTCCTTAATCCGATCAATGATTTTTAAGTGACCATTTTCAGCAAAATAACCCGCATCACCGGTGAAAACCCAGCCTTCTTCATTTTTGGTTTCACGGGTCGATTGTTCGTTTTTGTAATAGCTATGGAAGACACCAGGACCTCGATAGAGAACCTCGCCATTTTCAGCAATCTTCACATCAACCCCAGGCGCAGGTACACCTACCGTGTCTGCAAAGATTTGTCCATCTGGTTGCATGGTAATGAATACAGCAGCTTCAGTTTGGCCATAAAGCTGCTTGATATTGATGCCTAAAGAGCGGAAGAAATCAAAAATCTCAGGGCCAATAGCTTCGCCTGCAGTATAAGCCAAGCGAATCCGACTAAAACCCATCGTATTTTTCAGTGGAGCATACACCAGTAAATTGCCTAGGCTATACATCAGTTTATCGGCAGCACTAACCGCCTCACCATTGAGTAGCTTGACCCCAGTTTTGCGCGCCACCTCCATGAAATAGTTATACATGCGCTGCTTGAGCTTGCCAGCATCATGCATACGGATGGTGACTGTCGTTAGAATATTTTCAAAGACACGCGGTGGGGCGAAATAATAAGTCGGGCCAATTTCACGTAAATCGGTGGAAATTGTACTTTCACTTTCAGGGCAGTTAATGCAAAAACCGGCTACATAAGCTTGACCGTAGGAGAAAATGTGATCCCCAACCCATGCCATAGGTAAGTAGGATAAGACTTCTTCGTTTTGGGAGAGCTTGTCGAAGTTGACGCTATTGCGTGCAGTCATGATGATATTGTCATAAGTCATGACTACACCTTTCGGCTTACCTGTAGTGCCTGAAGTGTAGAGGAAAATACTGATATCGCTGCCTTTGCCCTGCGCCATTTCCTGATTCACATATTCAGGATGCTGTTTGGCAAACTCACGCCCAAGGGTTTGTACTTCAGCAAAATCATGTAAATGATCATGCTGGTAAGAACGCATACCACGTGGGTCATCATAGATAATATGCTGCATATTCGGACAACGTTCCTGAATCTCTAGCATCTTATCGACTTGTTCTTGGTCTTCAGCAATGACGAATTTAGCTTCAGCATGTTCGAGCACATACTGCATTTCATCAGCGACTGAATCTTGATAGACCGGAACGGGGATGCCACCTAAACATTGAGCAGCACAGATACCCCAGTAAAGGCGAGGGCGATTAGAGCCAACAATAGCTAGCTTATCACCGCGTTGAAAACCGAGCGCCGCTAACCCATTAGCCAGTGCGACAATTTCATCGCGCATTTGTGCCCAGGTCCACGACTGCCAAATGCCGTAATCCTTCTCACGCATTGCTACCCGAGTGGCAAAGCGTTGAGCATTATCGGTCAGCAATTTAGGGAAAGTATCACTTTGGTGATCCACGCCACTCCTCCTCCACCTGATTCCTATTTTTATCCTAAAGGCAAACTAGGGAGAGTGTCCAAACTTAGTTTGTAAAGCTAATGTAAAAGTAATGAAAGTTTATCAGTGACTTCAAGGCCGAAATCACAAGTTAAAACTGAGCGGGAACTAAGCGTGCTACCTAAGCTCTGATTTAAAGATGGGACTTGTAACAATGGAGGGAGTTTATTATGCGAATCTCATGCTTAGCCTTAGCAGTGATTACCAGTAGTGTTCTATTGCCTGAAGTAGCTGCAGCGGCTGCCTGCACAGCGACTAATTCGATTACACGAATCACTAATACCAGCCCAACAGGTTTGTATGAATATGTGATTTTTGATGTGAAGAACCCTAGTCCGACCTATCAGGTTGCGTCTAAATCGCCACCTTTTACCTTTGATCCTAGTGACGATCCAGTAGCAGTGAATGGTGTGAAATTTAAGCAAATCCTGTTTCCTTCGGTGTATTGGATGTGCACGATTCCAGAGTTATTGCATCTGCCGAAAACTCAAGTGAAGGATGTAAAGCGTACTGGACAATTCGAGGGGGTAGTCTCCTATGTGGTGGGTTATCAAACAGCAAGTAAGTATGTGACGACTTATCACTACGCGGTGACTAGCACACGCAGTAAGGTGATAATGAAATTTAAGAAATAAGCTTAAGACACGCTTTGAGGCTTAAGTAGCCCAGTCTGTAGGCCACTTAGCTAATGCCTTGAAAATAGGACTTAATGCAGAATGCGTTTCACCCCAGCTTTTTTGGGTGGGCATTGGAAGCAACCATTATGCAGGTGCATTTTTACAGGAGCCCCTGTATCGGTCGTGTTTTGATCAGGTCTATGCACATGTGTAAACGTGAGCGGTTTATCGGAGCAGCCGGGTAACATCACAATATGCGTATGCGCTTGGCCGGGTACATTCATCGCCCAAGCTTTATCTTCTTCAGTTTGGGGGGCATTAGGGTCAGAAGTAGTCGCACAACCTGCTAAGAGCAGGGTAGGTAGCAGACATAAGCCCAAAAACTTGGCTTTGCTTAGTTGTAACATTCAAGTGAGTCCAGTTGAGGGAGAAGTGTTGCGAATTCTACTCGCCTTCCCTGAGCCGAACTAGAGGATTACATGACTGTAATCTAAGCAGTTTGAAGGCTGGGTATTACCAGCCTTCAAGAGGTTCAAGCTAATTTGAAAGTTGCACTTTAAAGCCTGGTTGATTGCTTGGGTGGTTTTGGTTCACAAACACTGAACGATCATGCTTCAGCATAATGACTTCAAAGAAAGGACGGAAACGTTCTTCACTTACACCGAAAGCTTGCATGACTTTACCGAACAGGGCTTGTTCTTCTGGCTCAGGTTGGCCATCAGCTAAGGATGAATCAATCAGATTAACTAGAATACACATTTTTTGTGCATCGCTGAGTAAAGGGGTCGCTTCTTGCAGGAAGGTTTCAATCGAGTTCTTACGGCGATATTTCATCGCATTGTCGAGTAATGCTTTATTGTTTGCACCGACCCCAATATTGCCGTGACCGTCATCACTACCACCTAAGACTGAGAGTAAGTGACCGACTTCTTCATTATCCATCTCACCATCAGCAGACATCATATACAGCAGGGATGTTGCAAAGGCCAAATGCGGGGTCATTTGCGCACCAGTATCGCCCTTAAACATATCAAACAATCCCATAACTCTTCTCCTTTATTTAGATTATTCAGTAAATGTGTGGATGTGCAGGTTAACAGCTAATCAGCTGAACACCAATAAAACCCTAGTGAGTGGCATGGTCTTTCCAACTTGAGTGGATTGGTTTAAAAAACCAGCCAGATAATTTGTAAACCGAAGGTAAAGCTACTCCCATCCAAGTGGATACTGCGCAATACTAAAGCTTATGAGTACAGAAGCTATCCTTGGAAACCACAGAGCTTTATCGCTGGATGTTCTGAACTACTTAGATCAGGGCATTTCCGTCTTTGACGAAGATTTACGCCTATTAGCGTGGAATCGGCGTCTATTTGACTTGCTCCAACTCCCCGAAACTTTTGCCCAAACGGGTTTGTCGATTGAAGTGCTATTTCGCTTTAATGCAGAGCGTGGTGAATATGGTGAGGGGAATATTGATGAGATTGTTGCGGAGCGAATGCGGCTTGCACGGACTTTTGCATCGCATGTATTCGATCGGGTACGTCCCGATGGAACGGTGATTGAAGTACGTGGTAATCCATTACCGCATAATAGTGGCTTTGTCACCACCTATACCGATGTAACCCAGCAGCGTATGGTCGAGCTAGAGCTAGAGCGGCGTGTCGAACAGCGTACCGAAGAATATCGTTTAGAAAGCGAAGCCCATCGCAAAACAGCTGATGCTTTACGGAAAAGCGAACTCTGGATTCGCCAGATAGCCGATGCCGTACCCGCCTTAATTGCTTATGTGGATAAAAATGATAATTACCAATTTATCAATCATATGCATGAAGAGTGGTTTGGTTTAAATCGTAGCCAGCTACTTGGAACTTCTATCTTTGATTTGGTAGAAAATCGTAATCTTGAACAGTTTCACAAAGATATTGATGCGGTTCAGCAGGGTAAGGAGGTTCAAACTGAATATGTCCTTGGACGCAAAGGACGTAGCCCGTTGGATGTGTCGATTTCCTTCATTCCACATTTTGACGAACAAGAGCAGATGCTTGGTTATTTCTTTCTTGGGCAAGATCTGACTGAATACAAACAGACCCAACGTGAATTAATCGAATCGCAAAAGATGCAAGCGCTTGGGCGCTTAACTGGTGGTATGGCGCATGATTTTAATAATCTGCTCACTATTATTTTGGGCAATCTGAATTTTCTTGAGGAGGACGAAGATTTAGATCTAGAGGAAATCCATGAAGCAGTGCAATGTAGCCTGCAAGCTGCCCAACGGGGCAGTGAGCTAATTCAGCGGATGTTGACCTTCTCACGTCGCCAAGCGTTAAAACCGACTGCTACTGATGTGGGGGAATTGGTGGATGATTTCAGCGTGCTGTTACAGCGCACTTTAGGTGAAACCATCTACTTGCAAAAACAATTGGCAGAAGATTTGCCACCCGTATTAGTGGATCGTAATCAGCTCGAAACCAGTATTTTAAATTTAGCCCTGAATGCACGTGATTCAATGCCGCGCGGTGGGCGTTTGATTATTCGCACCGAAATGTATCAAAAATTAGCGAATTCCACTTCTTTCACTGATTTGCCTGCAGGCGAATATTTAATGCTAAGTGTACGTGATGAGGGCGAAGGAATGACCGCTGAAACCATTAGCCGTGCATTTGAACCTTTCTATACAACTAAACCGGCAGGGGTCGGTACTGGTTTAGGCTTAAGCATGGTCTATGGGTTTGTGAAGCAGTCAGGAGGGGGGATTGAGATTCGCTCACGTTTAGGTGAGGGCACTACGCTGCGTTTAATTTTTCCAGTAGTCAACGAAACACCTACCCAACAGCAGCAACGTCTACTACGCTTAAAGCAGGATGGTCAACAGGCACAAGTTTTATTGGTGGAAGATGATGTTGGTGTCAGGCAATTTGTGCAACGTGCTTTGCACAAAATGGGCTATGCAGTCGATTTAGCTGAAAATGGAGATTTTGCTTGGGAAAAGCTCCAGCAGACTAAACAGTATGCGCTAGTCTTGACGGATATCATCATGCCCGGCTCTATTAGTGGCTTGGAGCTTTACTCACGGATTCGACAAGACTATCCTGAGACTAAAGTGCTGTGCATGACAGGTTACAGCGAACAGGTGGAGTCAACTTTGAGCGAGCAACACTTGCTACGTAAGCCCTTTATGCGTAATCAACTGGCCCACAAACTGCAGGAGCTGTTGAAGGCGGAGCATGCTTGAATCGGTAAGCCCTACACCCAACCATATTCTAATTGTCGATGATGAGCCAGGTATTCGCTCACTGGTTAAACGCTATTTTGAAAAACAAGGCATGGTGGTGCATTGCGCCGCGTCTGGTGAAGAAATGCATGCAGTGCTGAATACCGAGACGATTGATATTGTTTTTTTAGATGTACATTTGCCCGGCAAAGACGGCTTTATGTTGTTAGATGAAATCAAGGCGGAGCATCAAGCAGGCGTGATTATGCTCACTGTTGAAAATGCGTTGGATGCACGCTTACATGGCTTAAATGGCGGCGCAGACGATTATATGCCTAAGCCCTTTGCCATGAGCGAGTTACACGCACGCTCTAATGCAGTCTTACGGCGCTTAGGCCGCTTTAAACAAACCCCTAAACTGGAAACCAGCTGTTATCGTTTTGCCAGTTATGCGCTTGATTGTAAATTACGTGAAGTTCGCAATATGCAACAGGAGCTGATTGATTTATCTCCCGCTGAAATTGATCTGCTCTTAGTCTTCGTTAAGCATCCGCAAACTGTCTTAAATCGCGATTATCTCATGCAGCAAACACGCGGGCGCGATGCTGCTCCTTTTGATCGAACTATTGATGTACGGGTTGGGCAATTGCGTAAGAAGCTGCCCATTGAGGATGAGCAAACTCTGTTTAAAACCGTGCGTGGTGGCGGCTATTTACTAACGCAAACGGTCGAAAAAGTACGTAGCCCGCAACTAAGCAGCTAAGTCTTGCCTTGTCTCAGTTTGATCAAACAAGGTTGCAAAATAAGCTTCGACGGCTTTAAATTGAGTAGCGGTAGATTCTTCTGCATACATAGCAGCGCGAAACGCATTACTATTCGGCAAACTGGTCGTGTACCAAGCGATATGCTTGCGTGCAATCCGACAGCCTGAGTATTCGCCGTAAAAAGCATATAAATCGGCTAAATGTTGCAGAACCACTTCGCGAATTTCCTTGAGGCTAGGACGCGCTAAGTTCTCGCCCGTGGTTAAGTAGTGGGTAATTTCTCGGAATATCCAGGGCTGGCCTTGAGCAGCACGCCCGATCATTAAAGCATCGACACCCGTCTGCTCTAAGACTTGCTTAGCTTTGGCAGGGCTATCAATATCCCCATTCGCAATCACAGGTATTTTTAAAAGCTGCTTCACTTCCCGAATCAATTCATAGCGCGCTGCGCCCGTATACATTTGCTCGCGAGTACGTCCATGAATTGCTAAGGCAGCAATACCCGCTTGTTCGGCACGCTCTGCCACCCGCAGAATATTTTCTTGTCCATTCGCAAAGCCTAAACGAGTTTTTAAAGTGACAGGTACTTCAACGGCCGCCACCACTGCATCTAGAATGCGGGCGACTAAATCTTCATCCTGCAATAAAGCGGAACCTGCTAAACGCTTACAGACCTTTTTCGCTGGGCAGCCCATATTAATATCTACAATCTGTGCACCATTCGCAACTTGATAGCGTGCGGCTTCGGCCATTTGTTCAGGTTCAGAACCGGCAATTTGTGCAGAAATTGGGGCTAGTTCCCCTGCGAAATTAGCCCGAAACATCGACTTTTTTTGCGCATATAAAGTCATGTCGGAAGCCATCATTTCGCTAATCGCATGCCCTGCGCCGAAATGTTTGCAAAGCGTGCGAAACGGACGATCCGTGACACCTGCCATTGGAGCCACAATCAGATTATTTGTTAAGGTG
Source organism: uncultured Thiothrix sp. (assembly GCF_937876535.1). GTDB lineage: Bacteria > Pseudomonadota > Gammaproteobacteria > Thiotrichales > Thiotrichaceae > Thiolinea. Next base: position 205,666 of record NZ_CALFHZ010000005.1, on the reverse strand, counting down.
TAAGAGCCAATTTTCATAACAGCTAAGTGTATCAGCTTCTAGCCGCTCGGTGCGTTTTGCTATAAACGTTGTAGCACTTCCATCCGCTGCTGGATTTTCAGCTGCCAGCTAGGCGTTAAACCTTGGCAGCGCGCCAAGCTACGTAAAATCAGAAAATTGGGTCGATGTTCAGCATACGCCTCTAGAAAATTGCGTAATGAAATGGGATTAAAGCGTTCGACTAAATCCATACTATCGCCGACTTGTACCGAGCCAGATTCTAATACGCGGTAATACCAACCATTGATGTGTTGAGTCGCAATGAATTTTGCTAAGCGCTCATCGTCGAATTTACTATTAATTTTCCAGCAGGGATTACGTGGTTGTGAGACTTGTACAAGTGCGCTGCCCAGGCGGTATATATCTCCAATATGCACATTGCCTTCATGCATACCCAGCACCGTCAGATTTTCCCCCATACTGCCAATGGGCATACGTGCCGCTAATTCAGGGAAAGCTGCATGTAATTGCGCATAACTTGGAATTGCATATTGATGCAAGGCTTTTTCCGTACCACCATGCACACGTCGATCAACTTGAATATCACCTTTGATGCCATCTTCATCTAAAACAGCTGTTTGGATACAGTCTTTCCATATCCCTGTGAACGCCTGATCTTCCCCAATCCGTTGCGGCTTAGCTGTCGCATACAAATGTCCCACCACAAATGCATTCATGCTCCCTCTCCCCAGTTGCATGATTTAAAGGCTTGAGCCAAGTACGATTAATCCCATACTGATAAGGCTCGCAGCCGCCAAACGCTTTGACCACTGCTCTTGTTCTTTTAGCACAAAGATCGAAATAATGCTGACCACCACAATCCCCGCATTACTAAAAGTCACAGCAGTCGCTGTATCCAAGTGATTCATTACTTGAATAATCAAGGCGTAAGAACTGCCAATGCACAAACCACCAATTAAAATTAACCAAGCATTTGGCCTACAAGCGGGAAGCCAATGTCGGGTTTCGCGCCAGTTCAACAGGCTCATCACCATAAATGCCATTAGATAGCTAAGGGATACATAACCCAAAATGGCCGCAAAAGATGGTAGTTGCTGAATCAATAATTTGTCACATAGAGAATAAATGCTGGTACAGATAGCGGCTAAACCGACCCAAGGTAAGGCTTGAGCGGTATGGGCTTGCCTAGAGCTGGTCATGGCTAACAGCCATAAGCCTAATAAGCTTAAACCGATGCCTACACTAGCTAGCCAACTCGGTAATTGCCCCCACAAGAGCCACGTCCAAATCACAATTAACAGGGGGGAGCTACGTGCCAAGGGGTAAACGAAAGCAGCCGGTGCAAAACGATAGGCATGGCGCAAAGCCACAAAGTAAATACTTAAAGCCATCGCAGCTAAGCTATTCAATAGGATGAACTGGCTTGACCCTGTTATTTGGCTCAAGCCATAAACACCCAATGGTCCAAATAGCAATAAATGGGCGAGTAACCCCCACCAGAGATAATTGCAGGATGCAGGAACTTGGCGCGCTAATAAATTCCAAGTCGCATGCATCCCTACTGACAAAGTCAGCAGTGCGACAACAGAACTCATTAAGTCTTACTTAAACACCGCGGAATAAAGCGGTACGTTTTTCCACGAAAGCGGCCATCCCTTCTTTTTGATCTTGAGTAGAAAAGCTTAAGCCAAAGGCTTGCTCTTCTAATAAGCAAGCGGTTGCTAACTCTAAATCTTGACCACGAATCACCAATTGCTTACACATTTGTACCGCTAAGGGCGCTTGAGCCGCGATTTCACGCGCAATTTTCAATGCTTCCTTCATCAAGTCATCGACGGGATAAACATGATTGACTAAACCCCAAGCCAAGGCTGTTGCTGCATCAATTCGCCGCCCTGAAACTAATAACTCTAACGCTTTGGAACGCCCGACTAAGCGACTTAAACGCTGAGTTCCCCCAAAGCCCGGGGTGACACCCAAAGCCACTTCAGGTTGACCAAATTGGGCTTGTTCGGAGGCAATAATCCAATCGCAACTCATGGCTAATTCGCAGCCACCGCCCAAAGCAAAGCCATGTACAACTGCAATCACTGGAATGGGTAATAACTCTAAGCTGCGAAAGGCTTGCATACCTTTACGCCCAAAAGCTTGACCTTCAATCGCGCTTTTAGACTGCATTTCTTTAATATCTGCACCTGCTGCAAAGGCCTTCTGCCCTGAGCCGGTTAAGAGTAAGACGCGAGCATCCGCTTGAGTTTGGAGATGAGTAGCCGCAGCATGAATTTCTTCTAAAGTTTTGGCATTCAGCGCATTGTATTGCGCTGGACGATTGATGGTTAGGCAGTAGATGCCAGCCTCTGGCGTTTCTAATAAGATAGTTTCAAATTCCACGAGCGACTCCTCCAAGTAAGCAGGCTAGAGTATAGCGGTAGTTAGCAGGCACTGCTATGCAACGACCGTTTAGCGCAAATATCCCAATGCAAAACAGTGCTATCAGACGTTTATGCTTAAAAATGATATTCTTAAAATTGATAAAGCCCCATAAAAACTTAGGAGGAGCTGCCTGTGTATCAACAAGTGGAGCAGCGTTTACGCGCGATTGAACAACATCAACTACATGCAGCTTTGCGAGAGAGCCGCACCGGTCTAGAGAAAGAAAGCCTACGAGTGACCCCTAACGGTACTTTAGCCCAAACCGATCATCCCAAAGTCTTAGGTTCAGCCTTAACCCATCCTTGGATTACCACGGATTATTCAGAAGCTTTAATTGAACTGATTACGCCCCCCCAAGCGCGTGCGCCTGAAGCCTTGGATTTCCTGCTAGATATTGAAACCTTTGTGTATCAGCATTTAGACCATGAGCTGTTGTGGACGACCAGTATGCCGTGCGTGCTACACGGTGATGACGATATTCGTATTGCAGAGTATGGTAGTTCTAATGCTGGTTTGATGAAACATGTGTATCGGCAGGGTTTAGCGTGGCGCTATGGAAAAACCATGCAAGTGATTGCGGGTATTCATTTTAATTACTCGATTGCTGAAGCTTTTTGGGAGCCTTGGCAAGCGGTAGAAGGACATCAAGGCAGTTTGCGTGAGTTTCGTGATGAACAGTACATGGCGCTTACTCGCAATTTATTGCGTTATGGTTGGCTGATTATTTATTTATTTGGTACGTCGCCAGCCATTTGTAAAAGTTTTCTGGGAGGGCGTAAAGCACCAGAAACGATGTTGGAGTTGAATGAATATACTCTCTATGAACCCTATGGCACCTCGTTGCGGATGGGAAATATTGGCTATACCAATAGCAAAGAAAATGCGAGTGGTGTACAAGTTTGTTATGACTCTTTGCAATCTTATACCAACAGCTTGTGGCGCGCGATTCATACCCCTAGTAAGGAATATGAAAAAATCGGCGTAAAAGTTGATGGTGTCTACCGCCAGCTGAATACCAATATTCTACAAATCGAAAATGAATACTACAGCACGGTACGTCCTAAGCAGCCTTTGCAACGCTTTGAAAAGCCAGTCAATGCTCTGCAAGATCGCGGCATTAAATATATCGAGCTACGCTCTGTAGATATTAATGCCTTCCATCCAGCCGGTTTGACACATGAGCAACTACGCTTCTTAGAGGTGTTTATGCATTTCTGTTTATTGCAGGCTAGCCCCAAAATCGATGCGAATGAACGCAATATGATCAATAGCAATCAAATGCTGGTAGCACATCAGGGGCGTAAACCGGGTTTGCTTTTAGAGCAGCCTGAACGGCAGATTAGTCTACAAGCTTGGGGTAAGGAATTATTAGAGCAAATGCTGCCGGTGGCTGAGTTATTAGATAAAGTTCATCAAGAAACGACTTATTATTCTGCAGTGCAACAAAAACTCGAATTGATTAATGACCCTGAGCTAACCCCTTCTGCCCAGATGATGCGGGAAATGCAGGAAAAGGGCGCAAGCTTTTTTAGTTTTGCCCAAACTAAATCACGCCAACATCGTGATTTCTTTCTGAAAAAGCATTTATCTGCAGAGCGTGAAGCAGAGTTTACTCAGCTGGCGCAGGAGTCGCTAGCTCAACAGCAAGCTATTGAAAAATCAGATACTATGGAGTTTGACCAATTCCTCCATGCTTATTTTTCTGGGGAGTTATAAGTAAATGAGAATTTGCTTATGTAAATAAGCTGAAACTGAAAATGAAATTTATCAAGATTTTTCTTTCCTTGAATCAAAACTACTATACACTAGTAATTGTTCAGGGTTTTATACCTGAAATGTTGCGGGTAATTTGTGTGTCTGCTTGCCCGCTACTAAATGATTTCCGCAGCACACAATAGATGAGATGATTACAATTGAATATTTACGTTGGAAACCTGGCCTACGCGACTACTGAAGAAGACCTCCGTAGCATTTTTAGTGCCTTCGGTGATGTTAGCAAAGTTAGCATTATTAAAGATAAAGAAACTGGCCGGTCAAAAGGTTTCGGTTTCGTAGAAATGCCTGACAATAGCTCAGCGCAAGCGGCCATCAATGGCTTAAATGACACCGATATTGGTGGTCGTAATGCCAAAGTAAACGAAGCTAAACCACGTGAAAACAATGGTGGCGGCGGTGGTGGTGGCGGTGGTCGTCCTCCACGTCGTGACGGTGGTTTCGGTGGTGGTGGTCGCGGTGGCGACCGTGAGGGTGGCGGCTATCGTAATCGCTATTAATTAGCGGTTTACCCAAATACCGTAAAGGCTGGTCTCGTACCAGCCTTTTTTATGGCCAATTTTATCTAAAAATGTAATATTTTAATCTTTTTATATCACTTTAACAGAAATACTCCCTACGGCATACTGGCGCCAATCTTTAAACTTTAGCCTGAATGAGAGCAGTTATGACTGTGTTGAGTGCACAACAATTAGAGCGTATCACCTCCGCTGTCACGGATTTAAGCCCTGTCCAACTGGCTTGGTTAGGCGGCTATCTTTCAGGTTTATCAATGGGTAAGGATAATGTGATTCCTTTCCCACAACGCAGTACGGCCACGGTGACGACCCCTACTATTGCGCCAGTAGTCAGTGCTGCCGCCGCTATCAAAACCTTAGTCCTTTACGGGACACAAACGGGCAATGGTAAAAAAATTGCCGAACAGTTAACCAATCACTTAAAAGCTCACGGAGGTGAAGTCAGTCTGAGCAGTATGAAGGATTATCGGCCTCAACAGCTTAAACAAGAACAACGTCTAGTCATTGTGGTGAGCACTCACGGTAATGGTGAACCACCGGATGATGCGCGGGCTTTCTTTAATTTTATTCAATCCGCACGTGCACCGCGCTTAGAAAAACTTGAATACACCGTCTTAGCTTTGGGTGACTCTAGTTATGATGAGTTCTGCCAAGCGGGTTTAGTCTTAGATACTCGCTTTGCTGAATTAGGTGCGAAGCGGGTGTTAGATCGCGTTGATTGCGATGTTGATTTCGCGAAAACTGCTAAAGCTTGGCAAGAAAAAGTTCTGGAGCAATTCAAAGCAGCTACAGAAGCGGCCAACACTCAATTTGTAGCCAATCCTGTCGCAATCAGTGTTAACGAAGCTTTATATTCTAATGAGAATCCATTCAAAGCTGAGTTACTGAATAGTATTGTCCTCACTGATACAGGCTCAAGTAAAGATGTGTTGCACTTAGAGTTTTCACTGGAAGGCTCAGGTATTCAATACCAGCCGGGTGACATCTTAGCGATTCAAGTCCATAACGATGCTGGTTTAGTTGATGAGGTTTTAAAGCAAGGCAAATTCACTGGCTCTGAAACAGTGAGTCTAGACGGGCAAAGCTTGGATTTGCGCTCCGCTTTAACCAGTAAGTTAGAGTTGTCGACGGTTACTAAGCGTCAGTTAAAGCAATATGCACAATTGATTAATCAGGCTGAATTACTAACTGCTGTCGAGGATAAAGAAGCGCTCAAAGATTTCCTGTGGGCGGCAGATTGGGCTGATGTATTGCACACTTATCCTAGTCAGTTAGAGGCACAGGCTTTAGTCGATTTATTACGCCCGTTGCAAGATCGTCAATATTCGATTGCTTCCAGTCCAAACGCGCACCCTGATGAAGTGCATTTGTTGGTGAAGCGCGTGACATATACTTTCAATGGCCGCGAGCATTTAGGCACGGCTTCCAATGGCTTAGCGCGTTTACAAGCCGGTGATGTGAGTGGAGTGTATATTAAAGAAAACCCACACTTCCGTTTGCCGCATGACCCACAGACCAAAATTATTATGATTGGTGCGGGGACAGGGGTAGCGCCGTTCCGGAGTTTCTTATTTGAACGTGAAGCTCAGGGTTTAAGTGGCAATACTTGGTTATTCTTTGGTGAACAGCGCTTCCGTACCGATTTTCTCTATCAAACTGAATGGCAAAGTTTGCTGCAATCGGGTGTATTAGAGCGGATGAGCGTCGCCTTCTCACGCGATCAAGCGCAGAAGGTTTATGTACAAAATCGTTTATTAGAAGCGGGCGCAGAAGTGTATCAATGGCTGCAAACAGGCGCACATCTGTATGTCTGTGGTGATATGCACGGTATGGCGAAAGATGTGAATCAAGCTTTATTGGCTATTGCGATTCAACAGGGTGGCAAAACACCTGAACAAGCGCATGACTGGTTAGAGTTATTGATTTCTGAGCATCGCTATCAGCGCGATGTTTACTAGAATAAACATGGATTGACAAAAGGGGCTGATCAAGCCCCTTTTGCATTTAAGCCAGCCGCAAATGCCAGCGATGATCTAATTCACTTACTTCAGCATTAAAGCGCTCACACTCTTCTCGCTTGAGCGCGCTATAAATCCGCTGGAAATCCGCCCCAAAATATTCAGCAATAAACGGCGAGTTTTCAAAGGCTTCTAAAGTATCGTACCAGTTTAAGGGCAAGGTATTGCTTTGCTCGCCATAGGCATTACCTTCAGCCGGTTTACCCGGATTGAGTTTATTTTTAATCCCGTGATGTAAGCCCGCTAATACCGCAGCCACGGCTAAATAAGGATTCGCATCCGCACCCGAAGCACGATGTTCGACATGGCGACTTGCTGCTGAACCTGTTGGCACACGGAAAGTCACACTCCGATTATTAATGCCCCAAGTCGCCGCCGTCGGTGCATAACTATTAGCTTTAAAGCGCCGATAGGAATTCGCATGCGGGGCAAAAATTGCCATACTATCTTGCACAGTCGCTGCCATGCCACCAATGCTATGTAGCAGTAATTCATTGGTTTCGGTTTCACCAGCACTCATCAGATTCAAACCATCAGCATCATTTAAGCTGACGTGAATATGCATACCGCTACCTGCGCGCTCAGTAAAGGGCTTTGCCATAAAGCAGGCAAGCATGCCATGTTGTTCAGCTACACCTTTGATTAGACGCTTGAATTGAATCGCTTCATCTACCGCTTGCAGAGCATCTTTGCGATAAACCAAAGTGATTTCAAATTGCCCCGGTGCATATTCGGAAATGGCGGTTTCTGCGGGTAAACCTTGAATCGCGGCGTATTTATAAATATCTGCAAAGAAGGGGCGCATCGCCTCTAAATCATCCACGCTGTAGACCTGCGTTTGCGTGAGTGGCAGTTGATTGCTGGCGGTAGCGGGTACGACTTTGCCTTGTTTCCATGCTTGCGCATCCAGCAAATAAAATTCTAATTCGCAGGCTAAAGCAGGGTATAGATTATCGGCTTTGAGATTGGCAATAATCTCCGCTAAACGTAAACGCGGATCAGCTGCAGCGGCAGGCATACCGGCGACTTTATCCATACTGACCAATACTTGTCCGGTACTGGGTAGCCACGGGCAGACTTTCAAAGAATTTGGTACTGGTTTGGCGAGGCAATCCATATCGGCGACCTCCCAGACTAAACCAGTAGTATCCACATCTTCACCCAAGACATTCAAAGATAAAATCGAGCTAGGTAAAGGCCGACCATTTAAAAATAAAGCATGTAGCTCGTGCGGACGTAGAAATTTGCCACGTGCAATGCCATTAATATCGGTCAAGATCAGCGCAATTTGGCTTAAATGCGGTTGAGCGCTTAAAAAGCTGGTTACTTCAGGCGAGCGGGCAGGTGCAGTCGGTTGCATGATCAATCCTTAGTATAGTTCTTGAATGAAAGTATCAAGTGTACGAATAAGTTTATCAATATCAGTGGTTTGAGTAGCAGGGCAGGCCAGCATCATATTGTGAAAGGGGGTAATCATGATACCACGATTGAGCAGATACAGATGAATACACTGCTCCAACTCATCATCAAAGGCTAATTCGGCCTCATGTCCTGTGCGGGGTGCTTTTGGGCTAAATTGAAATTCAACCCGTGCGCCAATCTGGGTAATACACCACGGCAAATCATGTTTTGTGATCACGTTTTTTAGCCCTTGAGCTAAATATTCTGCCTTAGGAATCATGTCGTCATAGGCAGCTTTGGTCATGACTTGTTCAAGATTTGCGCGCATCGCCCGCATGGTAAACATATTCGCTGACAGGGTAGTTCCCATACCGCTGTGCCCATGTCCGTCATGCTCAGCAAGGTTATTTGTACTTTTAAGTTGCTGCATTTTTTGCGCAACTTCACTACTTACACCAAACACGGAGCAAGGCAAGCCACCAGCAATCGGTTTACCTAGTACAAATAAATCTGGCTCTAAACCAAAGCTTTTGGTGTAGCCCCCATAACCAGTTGAAATCGTATGTGTTTCATCAATAATTAATAGTGTGCCATGCGCTTGCGTGAGGCGGCGCAATTCAGTATGAAAGCCTCCATCTGGTAAAACCATACCGATGTTGGTCATCGCGGGTTCGCATAAAACGGCAGCCACATCATTGGTTTGTAAGGCTAATGTGAGTGCGGGCAGATCATTAAACTCGACTACGCGCATGTATTGAGTGAGGTCTAAAGCTTGGCCTTTTAAACCTTTACGGTGCACGGTTTTGCCATGTTGCAGGCGCACCATCGTTTCATCGACCGTGCCGTGATAACAGCCATCAAATACTAGAATGATTTTGCGCCCCGTGACGGCACGTGCCCAACGTAAAGCCCAGCGATTCGCATCGGTCGCTGTCGTAGCTACTTGCCAATAGGGTAAACCAAAGCGCTCACTTAAATGCCGACCCACTACAATCGCATCTTCACTGGGTAACATGGTGGTATAACCGTGTGCCGCATGTTGAGCTATGACTTTAGCGACGGGTTCAGGTGAGTGCCCGAACATACAGCCCGTATCCCCTAAGCAGAAATCTGCATAGCGATGCCCATCCACATCTTTGAAGTACGCACCATTGGCTTCCTGTACAAATAAGGGGTAGGGAGTCGACCAGTCTGCCATCCAATGCATAGGCACTCCACCATACAGATAGTGCTTGGCTTGCTCAGCCAAATGAGCAGATTGGGGGTGATGTTGGATAAAAGTTTCAGCTTCGCGCTGAGCAAGTGCAGCGAGTTTTTTGAGCGAGTAGGTGCGTGTCATAGGCAGCTCCAAGTGGCTAACAGTGAGTCTATTCTCACCGAATTGTGATCACTTAAGCAAACGCCCCTTCAATATAACTGACTAAATTCAGAGCCAAATCATTATTTGGCAAAGGCTGATGATAGAGCGCTATACAAAAATGTGGTAATTCGGGTAAGAGGCCATTAAACGGTAGATGCTTAACACCGCTATTTTGGGTTTGCTCAAGCTGAGCACCCACGCACATGCCCGCGCTAATCATAGCGTTTTTGGCAATATCATCTTCAGTGACTACCACATCAAACCAATCAATGTTAGCCCTTTCCAATGCTTCTATTGAAGGGGTGCGGAAAATACAGCCTTTAGTGAAGGCAATCGGTAATGGGCGTTTTTTCCAAGTACAGCCCGTTTCTGAACCCGTCCACAATAGGGCTTGGCGGCTAATAATTTTACCTCCATCCGGCTCGCGTTCGGTGGTGAGAATAATATCGTGCTGACCGGCAGCGAATTGCTCTTTGAGATAAATTGTCAGATCAGTCGTGAGTTTAATCTGTGCTTTTGGGAAATCGCGACTAAAGGTGGCGAGCACTTGCGGAATATGTGGATTGATAATATCTGAAGGTACGCCCAAGCGAATTTCGCCTTCATACTCGGGTGCAGTCATGCGTCCCCAAGCTTCATCGTTTAAAGCCAGCATTTGCCGTGCAAAATGCAGGAGTTGCTCACCTGCTGCGTTCGGTAATAAGCGCTGTACTGAGCGATCAAATAAAGCTTGTTCTAGGCTAGTCTCCAAGCGCTTGATCTGCATACTAATCGCGGATTGGGTCATATTTAAGCGTGAGGCGGCGCGTGTCATACTGCCTGCATCTGCAATCTGCACAAAGCTGCGTAGAGTGGCTAAATCAAAATTACGAATGGGTTTCATATACGCACTTACCTATCAAAAATTGTGAAATAGTTCTTCAAAATTATTCGTTTTACTAATAAATCAGTACACTGTTAAAGTCAATATATGTTAAGTAAATAAGTATTAATTTCACAAATATTGATGGATGGTATCATGAAACTTTATAGCGCAGTAGTGAGTGTTCCTTTCGGCGAATGGGATTGGTTTAGCTTTGAAAAATTGGCTGAACGGTTTAGAGATTGGCAAGTTTTACAAGCCTTAAAAGTACAGATTGCGAAAGAACGTACTGAACTTGCTGATTTACCTGACTATATCTTAAAAGATATTGGGGTGAGTGCTGGCGATGCTTGGCTTGAAAGTCAGCGGAGTATCGATGATTTACCAGCGTATCGTATTAAGCGGGCTTTGCGGGATGCTGATCGCGCTCGCTAAATGTAAACTCAGCAAACCTGCTAGGCTTACCCCAATTTGTTACCCCAGACGCTGGTGCTGTCTTAGGGCAAATCTTGCTCTTAAGTGCGGTCTTTATGCTCATGACTTTCTTAGTTTTTGTCGCTTATGGCTTACTAGCCAACTCTTCCGGCTGCTCGTTCTGCAATCAGTACGGGTACAAAATACCTTACGGCGCGGTTTTGCGGCAGCCTTTGCAGGTTTAGGGCTGAATCTGGCTTTTTCAGGGCGTTAATGCGCCTCTATTCCGTAGATGCGTACTTAAGCAAAAAATAGAATCACTGATTCTGTTCATTAAATCAGTGAATTAACGGTATGAGATAGATAGGAGGTATTCAAGCTAGTCTTTAGAGATAGAGGTTTGACCCGGTTATCTTTAGCTGTTATTAATGCAGATTACTCATTTGCTATTCATCACTCGTGATTAATAGCCGCTAGGAGGAAGTGGTATTAATGAGTTGTTTGACTATTACCCGCTTGCTTATGCCCTATTTCCAGTTACCTATTCGGTGTGACTCTTATCCAGTTATTCGTTCTAGCTTATTTTTAGTTTTAAACTCTAATAACAATCTAAATTTAGAAAACGCACAGGAGATTCTATGAAACGGAGACGATTTCTTTCTAATACCTTAGCGGTGGGCGCAACTGGCATTGCCATTAGCAGTGGCTTCGTCAGCCCGAGTTTAGTGTTCGCCGCTGAAGAGTCGAATACCAATCCCTTTGCTGCCAAAACTTTAGATGACGTGTTGAAAATGCTTAATGCAGTGGAGGCTAAACCCTCTACTGATGTGCAAATCAAAGCACCAGAGATTGCAGAAAATGGTGCGGTTGTACCCTTAACTGTGAGTTCCTCAATGGCAGGTGTGACTGGCATTAGTATTGTAGTCGCAAATAATCCTACACCCTTAGCTGCGACCTTCACCTTGCCTGAGGGCACTAAAGCTGAAGTCTCTACCCGCATCAAAATGGCAAAAACTTCAGAAGTGCTGGCTTTAGTCCAAACTAAAGAGGGTTTATTTAGTGCTAAACAGGAAATTAAAGTCACTATCGGCGGCTGCGGCGGTTAATCAGGAGAGTTCAGGATGGCAAGTATAAAGCTGAAAGCAAAATCACTAGAAGGCGGCTTGGTTGAGGTTAAAGCCTTAATGACTCACCCGATGGAAACGGGCTTACGTAAAGATTCAGCGACTGGTGAATTAGTGCCTGCACATTACATTACCGAAGTGGTCGTGACGGCGAATGACAAGGAAGTACTGAAAACTAATTGGGGTGGCTCGGTTTCGAAGAATCCTTATCTGGCCTTTAGTTATAAAGGTGCTGTCGGTGACAAAGTTAAATTAACTTGGAAAGACAACAAAGATGCTACGGATTCTGCGGAGTTGACCGTGGAGTAGTTTGGCTCTAACGCTAGGAGAGGAGCGTGCTATGAAAAAGCTATTATTGTCCGGACTGCTCATGAGTAGTCTTGCTCTGACGGTTGTTTATGCTGCAGAAGAACCCAATGCGGATGCTTATCGTGAAATGACCTACGGGGATCGAGATGCGAATCCGGCCTTATTAGTTGTGGATCGCGGCGAGGAGCTATTTAAAGCCAAACGCGGCTCAAAAAATGTTTCGATGGAAGAATGTGATTTTGGTTTAGGTAAAGGTGTGGTGAAAGGTGTGTATGCTGAACTGCCGCGCTATTTCCAAGACACAGATCGCGTGCAAGATTTAGAGTCACGCATGCTGACTTGTATGACCACAGTGCAAGGTTTTGACGAAGCTGAGCTGAAGAAAAAAACCTATGCCAATGAAAAAGCCAATGAAGATAATACCGACTTAGAGGCGATTGCTGTCTATATCGCCGCGCAATCCGATGGGATGAAAATCAATCCACCGATTGCACATCCTAAAGAGCAAGAAATGATTAAAGTCGGTGAGGCTTTATTTTATCACCGTACTGGCCCTTTAGATTTTTCCTGTGCCTCCTGTCATGGTGCGGATAAACAGCGTATCCGCTTACAAAATCTAGGTAATTTTTCTAAAGCCGGTGCTGATGCGCAAAAAGCCATTGGTGGCTGGCCGACCTATCGGGTCTCACATGCCGCCGTGCGTACTATGCAGCATCGGATTTGGGATTGTGAAGGGCAGATGCGTTTGCCGGATACTGAGTATGGCTCACCGCTTACCGTGGCACTAATTGCCTATCTGACCTCACAGGCAAAAGACGGTACTTATGTTTTACCTGGCATGTCACGTTAAGGAGTAGGCTATGAAAAAACCAATCTTGGCTAGCGTAGCCTTAAGCATTCTTGCAGGGGTAACTTGGGCGGCAGGCGATGATAAAGCGATTCAAGCTTTAGTCGATCAATACATTTCCACCGGTTACCAACAGGGTGACAAGCAGCATTTAGAGCGACTCAAGCAAGATGAAACTTTGAAAATCTGTTCTGAAACGCGCAATAAGCCTTCAGACGAACAGGCTAAGGCGATTGTGGAGCGCGAGAAAGCCAGCATTAAATACCCTGAAAAGATGCTGGGAAGCTGGGAAAAAGGCAAAGAGGTATTTAATACAGGCTTTGGGATGCGGGTCGGCGTGATTATGCCAGACAAGGCGGATAAGCCGCGGGGTGGCAATTGCTATGCCTGTCATGCGGCTGATCCGAAAGAAGTGGCAGCAGGCAATATTGGCAGTTCTTTGACGGGCTATGGCAAAGCACGCGGGAACAATGAAACCAATATCAAATACACTTATGAGAAAATCTATAACTCACAAGCGCATGTAGCCTGTTCCAATATGCCGCGTTTTGGTGCTAATGGCGTGCTTAACCCTGAGCAAATTGCTGATTTAGTAGCGTTTTTGATTGATCCAGCATCACCCGTCAATAAATAAACTGTGTACTAAGCGCTCAAGTTTTTCGTCTTGAGCGCCTATTCTGAATTCTAATTGAGGGCAAACCAATGGGCATGAATCGCCGTGAGTTTTTGCAATTATTAGCGGCGGCTAGTGTGGCCGGTTTTCACCTCAATCCGCGCCTGAGTCTGGCAGCAGATAAGCCTACCAATCCCTATGAACTCCCAGCCTTTGGTAATGTATCCTTATTGCATTACACCGATTGCCACGCGCAACTTTTGCCGATTTATTACCGTGAGCCGAGCGTCAATTTGGGCGTTGGTAAGATGCAGGGCAAGCCGCCGCATTTGGTGGGTGAGAACTTTTTGAAGTTTTATAATATCGCTCCCAACAGTTTAGCAGCCCATGCCTTCACCTATGTAGATTTTGCCGAAGCTGCCAAGCAATACGGTAAAGTGGGTGGCTTTGCCCATCTCAAAACTTTGGTTGATCAAGTTCGTGCCCAGCGTAAAGGCGCATTATTACTGGATGGCGGCGATACATGGCAAGGCTCGTGGACTGCCTTAAAAACCAAAGCGCAAGACATGGTGGATGCCCAATTAGTCTTAGGTGTGAATGTGATGACCGCGCATTGGGAAATGACCTATGGCGCGGATCGTGTCAAAGAAATCATTGAGAGCGATTTCAAAGGTAAGCTTGATTTTGTGGCGCAAAATGTGATGAGCACCGATTTTGAAGAACCTGTGTTTAACCCTTATATCATCAAGGAAGTGAATGGCGTGCCAGTTGCGATTATTGGGCAGGCTTTCCCCTATACGCCGGTGGCTAATCCTAAGCATCTGATTCCCGAATGGAGTTTTGGCATTCGCGATGATCGTATGCAAGAGATGGTGAATCAGGCGCGCAGTAAGGGTGCGAAAGTGGTGATTGTGCTTTCGCATAATGGCATGGATGTTGACCTGAAAATGGCCAGCAAAGTCACCGGCATTGATGCGATTATGGGCGGCCATACTCACGATGGCGTATTCCAGCCCGTGATAGTAGAGAATGCGAGCGGCAAAACCTTAGTCACCAATGCAGGTTCGAATGGCAAGTTTTTAGGCGTTTTGGATTTAGACGTGAAAGACGGCAAAGTAGCGGATTACCGCTATAAACTCTTGCCAGTATTCTCCAATTTACTCACCCCTGACCCTGAAATGGTCAAGCTAATCGACAAAGTGCGCGAGCCTTTCAAGAAAGAATTAGCCGAAGAATTAGCGGTTTGTGATGAAGTGCTTTATCGCCGTGGTAATTTTAATGGCAGTTTCGATCAACTGATTTGCAATGCCCTAATGGAACGTCTCGATGCGCCAATTGCTTTCTCCCCCGGTTTCCGCTGGGGCACGAGTTTATTACCCCAGCAGCCGATTACTTTCGAGCATGTCGCTGATCAGACCGCAATCACTTATGGCACGGTGACTCGCAATGAATTAACGGGTGAAACTATCAAAACCATTCTGGAGGATGTGGCTGATAATCTGTTTAATCCTGATCCGTATTATCAGCAGGGTGGGGATATGGTGCGTGTAGGTGGTTTGAAGTTTAGTTTTGATCCGACAGCGAAAATGGGCGAACGTGTGTCGGATATGGAGTTAGCGGGTAAACCATTGGAAATGAGTAAGACTTATCCGGTGGCAGGTTGGGCGAGCGTGCAGGAAAAAGTACCAGACAATAAGCCGATTTGGGACGTGGTGGCGGATTACCTACGTGATAAGAAAACGATTAGTAAGCTGGAATTGAATACCCCAAGATTGAAAAATGTGGAGGGGAATGCAGGTTGGGCCTAAAATGACATGGTACTTGATCAAACTACTGAGTAGTGACTAGCCTTGATTCACTATTTAGCTCTTAAAGCTTTGTACTGATCTAAACCATATTCCTCAAAATGTGCTTTGGCCTGGTCGATATGTTTTTCTAGGTATTTATCTTTAGTTTCTTTAGCTGCCTCAATACGTTGCCATGTCAGTGTTTCAGCAAACTCATCACGCTCAGTAGTCTTGATGACTAATTCGTCAGTTGCATAGTTTATTTCTACATCGCCGACAAGAGCATTTTCAAGATGAATTAATTTTTTCTTAAACTCACCATCAATCAATTCAAAAATACTTACATAGTGCATGGTGCCACTATTTTTCACAGTTTGTGCTTCGAAAACTAGAAACTGATTAGCAGCTAAACGCTCGATTTCCAATTTGCCTTTAAACACATAGAAGCCTTTTAAAGGGTCTTCTTTAGCGCTTAACAAAGTTCTTTCAGCTTTAGTGAGTCTGTATAGACCTGTTATATCAGGAGCTGTTTTGGTGTCTGCTGCAGTAACTATAGCGGCTATTGTAGGAGGTTCGGTCGCTGCTAGTGGTTGGGCTGTAGGCTCCTCAGCACGCAGGGTTTGAATACTGATTAGGCTAGCTAAAATTATCAGGATAATGCTTAAATTTTTAATTGGAGCCATATCTTAATCTTCTTGAAGTTAAAAGCTTGCTTAGCGTGTCTAAAGTCTTATTCCTCTCCAATATTGACAGTTTTCCCTTGCTTTAGCTGCTCTTCTTGGCGCATACCCAAATGTTCTGGAAAGCTGCGTTCTTTATAGCCTTGGCTACTGACATAGTTTAAGAGCTGCTGAAAATGGAAGTTATACAATTTGGCCTCTAAACGGGTGACTTCTTTGCCCTCAGCAAACAACACTAACCCCGGCTGATAACTAAGTTTGAGTTGCTGTAGCCAGCGTTTAGGCGTAGTTTTAGTTCCATTTACATCGGTGATTTCAGTATTGTCATCGGCAGCAAAACGCACCACAGTGAAAGCTTTTAACTCGCCTTGAATTGCTGGGTTGTTCAATAAAGTATCATGTAAGAAGCTGCAGTCGCTGCAGCTAGTCGATTCAAAAATGACTGCTAAAGGCGTTTTAATATTAGAAAGATCTTTGCGGTCTTGAAACAAAATATTCGGCTGTAACTGATAACTTGTTGGCGAAGTTTGCTTGGCAAGATACTCACTGAGTGATTCGGTTTTATAAACTTGGTTGGCTATATATTCGAGTACTGGCTTGAATTGTGTGGGGGAGCGATAACCATTCAAGCGGGCAACGGTTTTATTCTCGGCATTGACAAAGATAATGGTGGGTGTAAGCGTGACCTCTAAGTCAGTAGCTAATTCTTTTTCAGAGAAGGAGCGTTCTTTGCTGTATTGCACTTGGCGATCACCTTTAACATTAATGGCAATCACATCAAAATGTTCTTGAATATAGGTTTTCAATGGCTCTTGCAGGAAATTATCATCCAGCATTTTGGCGCAATAAGGACAATTATTAAGGTGAAAAAATAGCATTACCTGTTTATTCGCATCGGCAGCCTCTTTAATATCTTCTTGGATTTCTAAAAAGCTTTCTTTAAACCAATCAGGCATTTCATGTTCAATACCGCCCACTACTTTGCCTTCAGTACTAGTATCAGCCTGTAATGGAGTTAGGGTAAACCACAGCCATAATAGAGTGAACCACCACCCAGCTTGAGTTAATTTAGGCATTCATTAATCTCCTTCTCCAACAAGTATTTAAGCATACGTTGCCTTAGGCTTGGAGGCGAATGCTTAGGAGAGATAGACGGTCATGCCGTTAAGCTGATAAAAGCTAACAAGCCCTACTGCTTTGCTAAACTTAACAACTGTCAGAACTGGAAACATGAACAAAAATGATCTCTACCAGCACCAAAACCTTATTATTTTTAGTTGCTTGTAGTTGTTTAACTGCTTGCCAAGAGAATACCGCCGTGGTGGCTCCCGCACCTGCTCCTACCACAACAGTATTACCCACTAAACAAACTGAGCAGGTGATTATTGATAAAATAGACGCTGCTCAACAAGTGAATCAACAACGCTTAGAGGCTGCCGAAAAATTTTAAGTATTTTTTCGCCCGACTCTAAAGGCTAAAGGCCATTCAGTGAGATAGCTGGTTGCCTCATCCCAGAGATCGGCAAGTTGTTGCTCTAAATCGCTAACAGGATCAGAACCCTTGGTTTGGATATAGCGATCAGTTGCTGACCAACTGCGGAAATAACCCATTAGTTGGGCTTTAGACCAGTTTAGCTGCATGCTGAAAGTGGGTACTGAGAGTTCTTGAAACGGAAAAGCTAAATCGCGATAGCCTGTTTCGACAATTGCCCGTTCCGGTGGCCAGTAAGGGCCAACGGTATTACTGTAAAAGTCTTGAGCTAGAGCATCAATACGTGGCTCTGCAATTTTCAAAACCCCATAAGTCCACACCGCTAAAACTCCATTGGGTTTCAATACACGCTGCGCTTCAGCATAAAACTTTTCTAAATCAAACCAGTGAAGAGCTTGGGCGACAGTTATTAAATCCACCGAGTTATCCGCTAAACCGCTTGTTTCAGCAGAGGCAACCCGCCATTCAATCTTAGGCTGTGGTTCTGCAGCGGCGATTTGCTGGGCGCTCGCATCAGTCGCGATCACTTGCTGAAAATGCTCAGCTAAGCCTAAGGATGCTTGCCCCGTACCACAAGCACAGTCCCAAACTAATGCAGTGCTTGGGCTAATTTTGGCTAGCCAGGCATATAGTTCAGCCGGATATTGTGGCCGATAACTAGCATAGGTTTTCGCTACATTAGAAAAATGATCTTTGAAGTTTTGAGTCATTTGGGTTCTCCTTGAAGAAAATAATCGCAAACTCTCTAATTTTTTGCATCTGCTTTTCTATTTTGGCCTTGAATTTGAAAAATTAACCCTTATTTCTCTCAGGCGATTCAGTACACGGAGCCTTTAGCAGCGTGGCAAGATTTTGGAGATCGAAGATGAACCCAGCAGAACAAGATAAACAAGACTCAACCTTAGACCCGATGGTGCAGCCACAAGCTGCTAGCGAGGCGGGCGCAGAAACAGTGCAAACAGAGGCTAATAGTGCTGACGCTTTAGCGCAGGCACAAGCCGAAGTCACTAAACTGCAAGCAGAGTTAGCAGCAGCTCAAGCTAAAGCCGAGGAAAATCGGGATTTATATATTAGAGGCCAAGCCGAGGCTGACAATCAACGCCGCCGCTATGAAAAACAGGTGGAAGATGCACATAAATTCTCAGTACAACGCTTTGCAGAAGCAGTGTTGCCGGTCATCGATAGTTTAGAAATGGGCTTACAGGCTCAGGGTGATGCGGATAGCTTGCGTGAAGGGATGCAACTGACTTTAAAGCAATTTGAATCCGTCATGGAAAAATTCAAAATGGAAGTGGTTAATCCACTCGGTCAAGCTTTCAATCCTGAATTGCATCAAGCGGTTGGGATGCAACCACACCCCGATTATGACAATAACACGGTGTTTTTAGTCATGCAGAAGGGTTATACCTTGAGTGGTCGCACGATTCGCCCAGCGATGGTAATGGTTAGCAAAAAGTAGCAAAAAAACATTTTTTCTGGGGTTTTTAAGCCTTGAAAAGCAATAAATAGCCCCTATCTAAGGATTCAGTTAGCAACCTTGGGTTGCAGTAGTTAAAAAGATTTCTGGAGAAGTAAAGATTATGGGAAAAATTATTGGTATTGACTTAGGTACTACCAACTCTTGTGTAGCGATCATGGAGGGCGATAAGCCACGGGTTATTGAAAACTCAGAAGGTGATCGTACTACCCCATCGGTAGTTGCCTTTATGGATGAAGAAGTATTAGTGGGTCAAACGGCAAAACGCCAAGCAGTGACCAATCCAGAAAATACCCTATATGCAGTCAAACGTTTGATTGGTCGGCGCTTCCAAGAAGATGCGGTACAAAAAGATATTAAATTAGTACCCTACAAAATTGTGCAAGCTGACAATGGTGATGCTTGGGTTGATGTCCGCGGTAAGAAAATGGCACCACCTGAAATTTCTGCGCGTGTGCTGATGAAAATGAAGAAAACCGCCGAAGACTATTTAGGCGAGCCAGTCACTGAGGCCGTAATTACTGTGCCTGCTTATTTCAATGACTCACAACGTCAAGCCACTAAAGATGCTGGGCGTATTGCAGGCTTAGAAGTAAAGCGGATCATCAATGAGCCAACCGCAGCGGCTTTAGCTTATGGTATGGATAAGTCTAAGGGTGATAGCAAAATCGCTGTGTATGACTTAGGTGGTGGTACGTTCGACGTCTCTATCATTGAAATTGCGGATGTGGATGGCGAAATGCAGTTCGAAGTTTTGTCAACTAACGGGGATACTTTCCTGGGTGGCGAAGACTTTGATATGCGCTTGATTGATTACTTAGTGGACGAGTTCCGTAAGTCATCTGGGGTGGATTTGAAAGGTGACCCATTAGCCATGCAGCGCTTAAAAGAGTCTGCAGAGAAGGCTAAAATCGAGTTGTCTTCTAGCCAACAAACGGATGTGAATCTACCTTATATCACAGCTGATGCGTCTGGCCCGAAACACATGAACATTAAGGTGACTCGCGCCAAGTTAGAATCATTGGTCGATGATTTAATCAGCCGTACCATTGAGCCTTGCAAGATTGCCTTGAAAGATGCGGGTTTGAGTGCTTCCCAAATCAATGAAGTCATTCTGGTCGGCGGTCAAACGCGGATGCCTAAAGTCCAAGAGGCAGTGAAAAACTTCTTTGGTAAAGAGCCACGCCGTGATGTGAACCCTGACGAAGCAGTTGCAGTCGGTGCGGCGATTCAAGGCGGTGTGTTAAGTGGTGGTGTGAAAGACATTCTGTTATTAGACGTGACCCCATTGTCCTTAGGGATTGAAACCTTAGGTGGTGTGATGACTAAGTTGATTGAGAAAAACACCACCATCCCAACTAAGGCTCAACAAGTGTTTTCAACTGCAGATGACAATCAAACTGCGGTAACCGTGCATGTGGTACAAGGTGAGCGGCAAATGGCGCGCGACAATAAGTCTTTAGGCCGTTTTGACTTACAAGACATTCCACCAGCACCCCGTGGTATGCCACAGATTGAAGTTGCGTTTGATATTGATGCGAATGGTATTCTGAACGTATCGGCCAAAGACAAAGCCACTGGTAAGCAGCAATCCATCGTGATTAAAGCTTCTTCTGGTCTGTCTGATGCTGAAGTTGAGCGCATGGTGAAAGATGCCGAAGCACATGCTGAAGAAGATCGTAAGCAACGTGAATTGGTGGATGTACGCAACCAAGCGGACAACTTAATTCACGGCACTGAGAAATCTTTACGTGATTATGGCGACAAGGTTGATGGTGCAGATCGTGCCAATATCGAAAGCTTAGTGCGTGAATTACGAGATGCTCTGAAAGGCGATAATAAGGACATTATCGAGCGTAAAAGCGAAGCTTTAGGTGAAGCGTCTGGCAAACTGATGCAGAAGATGGCTGGTATGGGTGCTGGCCCTGAAGCGGGTACAGCTGGCGCGAGTGGCCAAGCTGGTGCAGGTGCTAAGCCAGCCGATGATGACATCGTTGATGCTGAGTTTGAAGAAGTGAACAAGAAGTAAGCTAAACGAGCTAACTTCCGCAGGCGTGACGGGCAAGCTGTCACGCCTGCTTTTTGTTTTTGTGGATCCTATTTGTAGCAGGGGATACTAATGTCAAAGCGGGATTATTACGAAGTCCTCGGTGTACAAAAAAATGCGAGTGAGGATGATTTAAAGAAAGCGTTCCGACGCTTAGCGATGAAGTATCATCCAGATCGCAACCCAGATGATGTTGATGCTGAAGCCAAATTCAAAGAGGCCAAAGAAGCCTACGAAGTTCTCTGTGATCAAAATAAACGCTCGGCTTATGATCAATTCGGCCATGCTGGGGTTGATCAAGTAGGAGCAAGTGGCGCACGGGGCGGCGCTGGCTTTGGTGATATTTTTGAGGATATTTTCGGCGATATTTTTGGTGGTGGTGGTCGACGTGGCGGTGGTAGCCGTGCCTATCGTGGTAGCGACTTACAATATAATCTTGAACTGAGCCTGGAAGAGGCAGTTGCCGGTAAAGAAGTTGATATTCGCATCCCTACGATGAAAACTTGTGAGACTTGTTCCGGTACAGGTGCGAAAAAAGGCACTCACCCACAAACTTGCTCAACTTGCCACGGTCAAGGCCAAGTACGAATTCAACAAGGCTTTTTCTCTATTCAACAAACTTGCCCGCAATGTCATGGAAATGGCAAAGTCATTACTGATCCTTGTCCTAGCTGTCATGGCCAAGGTCGCATCGAAGAGCATAAAACCCTATCAGTCAAAATTCCGGCGGGTGTTGATACGGGTGATCGTATTCGCTTATCCGGCGAAGGCGAAGCTGGTTTGAATGGTGGCCCATCAGGTGATTTATACGTACAAGTATTTGTCAAAGAGCATGAGCTGTTCACCCGTGAAGGTGATAATTTATTCTGTAATGTGCCTATCCGCTTTACCACCGCAGCCATTGGCGGCGAGATGGAAGTGCCAACTCTGGATGGCAAAGTTACTTTAAAAATCCCACCTGAAACCCAAACGGGCAAAAAATTCCGCTTACGTAATAAAGGCGTGAAGTCAGTGCGCAGTTCCTCCCTAGGGGACTTAGTTTGTACGGTGATTGTTGAAACGCCAGTCAATCTCACAAAGCGTCAACGCGAGCTTCTCGAGGAGTTTGATCAAACCATGAGTGAGGGTGGCAATCGACATAGTCCAAAGGAGCATAGCTGGCTGGACAAGGCAAAAGGTTTCATTGATGATGTAAAGCACGATCTTTTTGGTGACAAAAACGATTAAAGCTTAAGCAAAATGATGAACCGAGGGATGCTGAAATGACCGAAATGACACGGATAGCAATTGTAGGTGCTGCGGGGCGCATGGGCAAAACTCTGCTGGAAGCCTGTAATGCTGTCGAAGGTTTAGTGGTAACCGTGGCTACTGAACATCCACATAGCCCGCTGGTCGATACGGATATTGGTGCCGTAGCGGGTATGGGGGCTAATGGAGTCCTTATTGCTCCATCCTTAGACGCTGCTGCGAATGATTTTGATGTATTAATCGATTTCACTCGCCCAGAGCCGAGCTTAGAGCATTTAGCTTGGTGTGTAGCACATAATAAAAAAATGGTGATTGGTACGACTGGTTTTGATGAGGCGGGTAAAGCCGCTATCCAAGCAGCATCTGAAAAGATCAGTATTATGTTCGCGCCGAATATGAGTATTGGTGTCAACCTCTGCCTGAAGCTTCTTGATATGGCTGCCCGTGTGTTAGGCGATACCGTAGATATTGAAATTATTGAAGCACACCACCGCCACAAAGTAGATGCACCCTCAGGTACGGCTTTGCATATGGGTGAAGTGATTGCCTCAGCTTTAGGGCGTGATCTGAAAGAGTGTGCTGTATATGGTCGTCAAGGTGTCACGGGTGAGCGTGATCGTAAAACGATTGGTTTTGAAACGATTCGTGCTGGCGATATAGTTGGTGATCATACGGTCATGTTTGCGGATGTAGGCGAACGCATTGAAATTACCCACAAAGCGTCCAGCCGAATGACTTTTGCTAAGGGTGCGGTGCGTGCTGCTCAATGGTTACAGACCCAACCCACGGGCTTGTATGATATGCAAGATGTCTTGGGGTTCAAATGAATAATACACCAACTACCCCCGTCAAAATCTGGGATTTGCCTACACGTCTCTTCCATTGGACACTAGTGCTCGGCATGGGCTTTATGTGGCTGTCAGCTGAGTTAGGTGGCTTGTGGATGGATTGGCATATGAAAGCGGGTATTTTCATGCTTGCTTTAATTATCTTTCGGATTATTTGGGGATTGATTGGGAGTGAAACTAACCGTTTTAGCTCGTTTATTAAATCACCCGCAAGCTCAATTCATCATCTAAAAGAGTTGAAGCAAAGTGGTACTATGTATCATGTGGGCCATAATCCCCTAGGGGCTTGGATGGTGGTATTTTTGCTAGGTGGCGTGCTGTTTCAAGCCACTACTGGATTATTTGCTAACGATGATATTTTAGTCGAAGGCCCCTTATATGCCTTAGTCTCTGAATCAACTGCAAAGACTTTGAATGGGCTACATCAGCAATGGTTCAATATCTTATTGCTAGCTGCGGTAGTGCATATTTTAAGTGTAGGGTTTTATAAAATCCGTAAACGTACCAATCTCATTAAAGCAATGGTTTCAGGTAGTGCCGATTGGCCGGTAGATCAACAACCTATTCCTAGTAGCGTCAGCTTTAAAAGTCCTTGGTTAGCACTAAGCATTTTTATTGTCTGCTATGGGGTAGTTTATTTTGGTTTGCAGTTTGCAAGTCAACTGTAGAGTTATAGAGTTGCCAATACCAACCCTGCTCAGATCTGAGCAGGGGAGCAAATTAGCTAATTAATCTTCTTTGCGATAACTATCGTGGCAAGCTTTGCAAGATTCGGCAACTTTGCTGAATTGTGGCTTCAGTGCCGCAATATCACTTGCACCATCTGCTGCTTTAGCTAAATTAGCCGCTTCAACTTTGAAAGTTTCCATTTTGGCTCTGAAATCTTCCATTTTGGCAGCAATTTCTGGTTTAGCTTCAGTTTTACCTTCGTAGCTACCATCGATGAAGCCATTGATTGGGAATTGGCTTAAAGTCGCAACTGCGTCAGCATTTTTCTTAAAAGCCGCTGCATCAAAAGGTACGTCACCTTTAACCATACCAGCCATCGGGCCAAAGTGATTGCGAATCATAGTGAAGGCAGATTGGCGATAGTCGATAGCCGCTTCTTGTGGGGTTTGTTTAGCAGCCCAAGCGCTACCCATGACAATGGCGGTTGATAAGACTGCACCTGTGATAATGGCAAATTTCCCAAATTTCATCGTGCTTGCTCCTTGATTGTTTAAAAATAATTACTATTTAAGAGGTACTAGCAGTACAGGTTGGCAGTATAAATTAACTATAACTTGAGGCAAGTTACCATAGGAGTATCTATGTCTAATTCCCCGCTTTACACTGAACAGTCTTTCTGGAGCAAACTCAAAAGCTATGCAAAATCTGCAGGACGTGATGTAGTTGAACTGGCACTAAAGCTCTATTACTGTTTGCAAGATCCGGACACCCCTAAGTGGGCTAAGACTATTATTATAGGTGCTCTGGCTTATTTTATTGTACCAGTCGATGCCATCATGGACTTTATTCCAGGCGGTTATGTGGATGATTGGGGGGCGTTAGCAGGGGCTTTAGCAGCTGTAGTAACGCATATCAAAGATAGCCATGTACAACAAGCGAAGGCGAAGACTACTGAGTGGTTTGGGGCAGAAGTAATTTAGCGCGAAAAGCAAAGCATCAGCACCGTTACCATTCTTGGCACAAGGCTGATGCTTTAAGCTGACTTGATCTTAGCGATGCCAACCGCCATGTACTGGACAATAACCACGGCTACGATGCATCACACGTTGATGGCTACGATAAGGCCGTTGGTAATAACGGTAAGGCTGATAGACGGGGCGCCAGTTGTGATGTGGGCGGACATTCATCCCATAGCTCACATACCCAGATGGGCCAAAGCCAATATAAAATGAGGCATGATTACTATGCTGGCGCTGTCCACCATGATGACGATAGCCATCATCATAGCCACCGTGGGCTGATGCAGTCGTACTTGCAGCTAACAGGGCAAGGCTTACAATCGCAGCTAGGCTTATTTTTTTCATTGCAGTATCTCCTACTCTAGGGTGACAGCAACTCAGGGTTCGAAGGGCTTGATCTTGGATGCTGTTAAGCTGGAGTTTAGGTGGTGATTGTGCATCAAACTGCTCTGAAATGTGCAAATACTATGGAAATTTATTGGTTGCACTCATACTTGACTGTTCAGGGTTTAAGTCTTTCTCCGGTGCATTAAAGGCTTTTTGCTGTGCTTTTAACATTTCCGTTTGTAAGACTGGCAGTACTTCACTGGTGTATTGATCCATTTTCGTTAGAGCGGTTTTAGCATCTGGATTGCTGTAAAAATTTGCTAAAACCTCTAATTCATTGGCGGTAAAATATTTCACCAGAGCCGCATGCATCGCTTGATTAATCACCTCAATATCTAAATGTTTAGTTAACATGTCTAGATAAGGCTTACGATCTATTTCTGGCAGCATGCTCACATTTTGGTCGGCTAAAGCTTGTGCCATTGCCTTAGGTGGATTCGCTTCTAGGTAACGTGTAGCTTGTTGTTGGCGGTTAGCGAGATTGTCCTCCAAAGCAAATGCAAGGCTTGTAATTGAAAAAATACTTAAGAAAAACAGCACCTTCATTATGGATCCTAAATTATTATACTCATTAATAGAGTGTAGAATGCTTTGGATAAGATTTAAGCTATTTGTAAATTAAATTACTTTAAAGCTCAGAGGCTTAAAATAACAGCAAATTATTAAAAAATATTTATTGTAGCTTGCTTAGGGTATTTTTCGCAGGAAATAGGGCGGAAGCAAAGTTCCGCCGCGTCGCTGAGAGGAAAAGGGTATTAGTTGTAGACAGTGAAGGGCTGAGTGAAGCTAAGCAGGGTAATACAGTCTTTATGTACTAAGACTTAAGTTTTAAGTGAGTGAACACCACCTAAACTTAAGTGCTAAAGGAAATGCTTAGCCGCAAATACTAGGGTCAAAATTCCACACAATAATTTCGGGTTCTGCCGCATAAGTAGCATCATTTTCAGCATAAGCTACTACTTCAATGCTAGAGCTTTCTTCAACTTGAACATCTAAACTGGGTGCTGCGACGGCGCTCATGTGAAAAATCCTTTGACTGGTAATTGCTTGCTTTTAGTAATTGTAATGGTACAAAACTGCTTTAATGCTTAAAAGTGATAGATTAAGATATTAATATCGATGTTTTCGATTAAATGGAGGACTAGCTCGTGAAGCTCATTCAATTGCGACTCTTAAAAACCCTGCTGAGTAATGGCATGAATGTCTCCCGTGCGGCAGGTCAACATTATGTGGTGCAATCAGCAGTCAGTCGGCAATTAGGCTTATTAGAAGAAGAACTAGGGATGCCACTGTTTGAGCGCAAAGGTAAGCGTTTAGTAGAGCCAACCCCTGTTTGCAGGGCTTTAGTCAAGCAAATCGATACGATTGAGCAAGCCCTCGAAAATATTCGAGCGGTAGCAGATGAATATCGCATGGAAACCAGTGGTGAGGTGCGGATTGCGACCACGCATACACAAGCCAAGTATTTTTTGCCTGAAGTCTTAATGGAGTTTCGCCAACGTTATCCAGCGGTTTCGATTCATCTGTTGCAAGGTGCGCCTTCGCAATTAGTTGGTATGTTGCATGAAGGTAAAGCAGACATTGCCATTTGTACCGAGGAAATCGGCAAAGCACCGGGGTTAACTAGTGAACGTTGTTATGATTGGAATCATGGCTTGATTTTGCCCGAAGGTCATCCGCTAGCGGAAGGTGAACTCACTTTACAGCGGATTGCTAAGTATCCCATTTTGACTTATGTCTTTGGTTTTGCAG
Organism: uncultured Thiothrix sp.; assembly: GCF_937876535.1. Lineage (GTDB taxonomy): Bacteria > Pseudomonadota > Gammaproteobacteria > Thiotrichales > Thiotrichaceae > Thiolinea. The sequence goes on along the minus strand of NZ_CALFHZ010000005.1, from coordinate 178,588 downwards.
GGCGCTCTAAAGTCCAATCCACTTTTGAACAAGCAGGTTTGCATTTAGATGTGTCCTTTGCTGCAACTGATACCGATGTGATTTTGAGCTATGTGCGTTTGGGCTTTGGGGCGGGGATCATCGCGAAAATGGCCTATTCACATATCCATGATGATGATTTAGTGTTGCGTGATCTGTCGCATTTATTGCCAACCTCAACCACGCGTGTGGCTTGGGCGAAGAATAAATACTTGAAACAATATGTGTCGGATTTAGTACAACTACTACTCGAGCATGGCGAAAGTGAAGACTGGTATGCGTGAGGGCAGGTGCTCAGGTATGATGCACATCTTTGCAAGTAATAGGTTAGGGCAATGAAGCGTTTTTTAGCAGGGTTCTGTACTCTGCTGTTATTAAGCGCTTGTGGCAAGTCAGAGCATCCACAAGCTATCGATAATTTACCTTGGCAAGTCACCAAAACAGCAGAAGGTCATACGCAAGTTTTTCATATGGAGCTGGGTAAAACCACCTTACGCCAAGCGATTGAACTGCTGCATAGTTTTCCTGAGCTAGCGGTAATGCAAGCACCTAACCATGAGTACAGCTTAGAAGCTTATTTTGGCAAGCAACGTTTAGGTGTTTTTGAAGCAAAGTTGGTCGCTGAATTAGCGGCTGATCCTGCGAGTTTAGAAAAATTTGCCAAAGAACATATCAAACGTGAACCCCAAGCTAGTGGTGCATGGCGTTTGACTGTTTCAGAAGAAAATCAAAAGCTTGCGAATGATTTTCCGATTAAGACGCTGATTTATATTCCGGTTGTCAACTATGAGCCAGATATTATTCTTTCGCGTTTTGGTGCGGGTTCAGAAGTAGTGAAACTAACCGATACCGTCGATGCATGGTTTTATGCGGATCGGGGTTTAGCGATGCTGATTGATGCCAAGGGTGGTGATATATTTTATTACAGCTCATTGGCGGATTTTCCACAGTTGAAAGCAAAAATTCTTAAATTACCCACCGAGCAAGTCCATGAATAAACCTGAAGATACTGTACTCCAACAGCCGTGGTGGAAGAAAAAAGAATTAACCGAATTCAGCGCTGAAGAATGGGAAAGTCTCTGTGACCATTGCGCGAAATGTTGCTTAAATAAACTTGAGGATGAAGACGATGGCACGGTGTACTACACCGATGTTGCCTGTAATTTATTGGATGGGAGCACTTGTAAATGTAGCAATTATGCACAGCGGCAAGTCTTGATGCCGGATTGTGTGCGCTTAACGCCGCAGAATTTAGAGCAGCTGTATTGGATGCCACCAAGTTGTGCTTATCGTCTGATTTACGAAGGCAAAGATTTACCGTCTTGGCATCATTTAGTTTCAGGCAGCAAGGCAACTATTCATACCCAAGGCGAGTCTATAATCAATAAATTCGTATTTAGCAAAGATGTTGATGAGGAAGAATGGGAAGATCGGATAGTCGATTGGCCACTGGAGTGGAAACCTTAACTGCTCTACGCTTAGATAAATGGTTGTGGGCTGCACGCTTTTTTAAAACTCGCACCCTAGCCGTGGAAGCCATTAATGGTGGTCACGTGCAGGTCAATGAGGAACGCGCTAAACCTTCGCGGGCAGTGCATGTTGGTGATGTCTTACGCATTCGTAAAGATCAAAACACCTGGAAAGTCACGGTGCTTGGTTTAAACGAGCAGCGCCGCCCAGCCAAAGAAGCCGTCTTGCTTTATCAAGAAGATGAACACCAACGTGAAGAGCGCGAGCAACAAATCGAAATTCGCCGCCTGCATGGGGTAAATGTGCCGGTACGTAAGCCGAATAAGCAAGAGCGCCGCAAGATCGAAGAGTTTAAGCAGACCTGGGAGTAGTTATTGCCCCATTGGATGCACAGCACCACTTAAAATAATTTTGCCTTGGGGTTGAGTAGCCATGTTTGCATTGTGCGGTTCTAAGCTAATCGCAAATTCGCTAGCGGTTTCCAAACTATTCCACATTTTTTGATTTAAAGCGATTTCTTGTTTAGTTTGCTCTAAAGTTCCCAAACGCATCGGTGGCTCGTGTTTGTTTTTAGAGATACACCACAAAGTCGGCACCATACCTTCCTGCTGTTCCAAATACTGATCGAGCATTTCAAAGGAAATCTTCATCTCAGCATGCTTAGCCATGGCTAAAACTAGTTGATGTTGCTGTTGAGTGGATTTCAAAGCAGCAATGTAAGCTTGAGGTGGGTTAGGCTGATTTAAGAACAAGGCTGTTACTATTGCGGCAAGGACTGCTGCTAAGCTTGGTAACGCCCAGTTAAGTGGGGTTTGAAAACGTTCCCAGAAACTCAATTTAGTTGGTTTTAGCTGAAGTGCTTGCTCTAGGTTATGCCAGACTCTTGTCGGTACTGTGTGTGAGGGCAGTAATTCCACTAAGCCATTAAGTTTTTGCTGATAAGCTTGCGTGGTTGCACGTAAATATAAATGCTGCTGCATTAATTGTTCAAAACGGCTGCGTGCTCTACCTTGCAAGATGCCCAAAGCATAAGCCATCGCCAGTGGCTCAAAAATATCGGGATTCTTATAACGCTTCATGCTAGGCAATTCCTCAGTTGTTCTAAGCCGCGCCGAATCCATGCTTTCACCGTACCCAACGGACGCTGTTGGCTTGCAGCTAATTCTTCATGCGTACAGCCATAGTAAAAAGCTTGGAAAATACATTCACGTTGTTCGGGTTTAAGCTGTTCCATACATTCAAGTAGCTGTTGGGTATCACTACTGAGTTGCGTTAGTAAGTCAGGTGTAATCGCTTGTGAGGCAAATTCTAGAGATTCATATTCCACTTCAGGATGAATCTCGGGGCGACTCTTTGCCATCCGCAAACGATCTAAGGCCTGATTGCGTACAATCGTTGCCATCCAAATAAAAGCTTGGCCTTTATCCGTGCTATAAGTCGCTGCACTATGCCAAATCTTCAGGAATCCTTCTTGTAAAATATCTTCTGCCAAAGCTTCATCGCGTACTAAGCGGCAGCACAAAGCATAAAGCTTGGGTGAGCTCTGCTGATAGAGTTGTTTAAAAGCAACTCCATCTTGACGACCACAACGTAAAAGCAATTCATTCAAAGCATCCATAGTATGCATTCTAGGGCTTAATACGTTGAGTGTGGAGGTTTAGATGCATGCAGACAGAATCTAAGCTCAGATGAAGTAGGGCTGTCGATTTTTGTGAGTTTACATAAAAACTGAGCCGATTTTCTAATACCCTCAATCGAATGGTTAGTCTATTTATTTTAACAATCCCAATTCTGCAAGACTAAGTGAGTATAGCTAGCCTTTTTAAATCAAAGTTATACTTAAGTATTTGATTTGTTTTAGTTAATAAAATTGAATTGAATTGAATTGAATTGAAAATTTTGAATATAAACGTTTTTGTAAAAATTGCTAAAAAAATCAGCTTTAAGAGATTACATCAAAAAATAATAGCCACTTATCTTTAAAACCGGCTAATAAAATATGCGTAAAGTGTGATGATAAAATAAAAACTAGGCCAGAAAAAATTCATTAATAGAATTTTTATTTTTTAGCATTAAACTTTATGGAGTGTTTTATGATCAATCTTAATAACTCTTTTTCCTCAAATAGTTATCTCAATACAACTAGGCCTGAGCAATCTGCAGAATGCGATATTGAAGGTTTCGAAGCTGAACTTGATCGTCAGTATTCACACTTACCCCCTTACTTAAGGCCACAAGTAGTACCTGCCGGGGATTTTGATGATGCCATGAAGTTTCTCAACGAGAATAATGCAAGTTTGGGTTTAACAATGCCAAGTACGGGGAATACTAATTTCTCTGAAACTACCAATAACATAAGCAGTAATACGAGTAGCAATACTAGTGCGCCAGCAGAGAATCAAATTAGTCAGCTTTTAAGTAGTTTGATTGCTATTTTAATCCTGAGCATAGCTGCTATGAGTAATTGATTGTTATAGGTTTTTTTGAATTGAAGTGCCTAGCTAGGACGAATCAGTTTGCCAGTCAATGCATTGCGAATTTCACTGGGATTCTGTTGTTGACCCAAAGGCAAATCGAGAATGAGATCCAGTTGATCGGCGAAGTAAGTTTGTAAGGTAACTAGATCACGGGCAGGCGTTTGGTTGGCTGGATTAGCACTGGTGGAGATCAGGGGTGTTCCCAATTGCCGACATAAAGCTTGGCATACCGGGTGTGCACTAATCCGCACTGCAAGCGTGTCATGCTTACCTTTTACTAGTGGAGAAACTGCTGCATTCACCGGTAACAGCCAAGTATAAGGCCCTGGCCAAGTCGGTAAGATGCGCTCTAGAACTTCGGGAGTCAGTGGTGCAAGATAAGGAATTACTTGCTCAAGTTCAGCAGCAATGAGAATCAAGCCTTTGTGTGCAGGACGTTGTTTAAGTTCCAACAAGCGCTGCAAGGCAGCTTCATTCTGTGGATCACAACCTAAACCAAAGACGGCCTCAGTCGGGTAAGCGATCAGGCCACCCGACTTTACTACTGCAACGGCCTCTTCAATCTGGGTGCTGATACGCATGGCATCAGGTACCCGTCTTTTTACGAGGTGTTTTCGCTGCAGTACCACTTGCTTTAGTAGCCGTTGTTTTAGTGGCTGCTTTCCGTGCGGGTGCTTTGACTTTAGGCGTATCCTCAGTAGCCGCTTTTTTCGAGGCTGCTTTTTTCTTTGCAGGTTTTTCCTCGGTATTAGCTGCTGTTTCAGTAGGTTCTGGTTTAGCTTCTGTTGCCTTTTTGCTAGTTTTTTTGGTTTCTTTCTTGGCTGGAGTGGCTTCAGCAATTAAGGCTTGGGCTTCTTCCAAGGTCAGCGTTTCTGGTGTTTTATCCTTCGGAATTTTCGCCTTAATCTTGCCACTAGCTAAGAATGGCCCCCAGCGACCTTTAAGCACTTGAATACCATCACCAAAATCACGAATAATTTTTGCTAAATCACTAACTTTCTTTTCTTCAATCAGCTGTAGGGCACGTTCTAAGGTCACGGTATAAGGATCATCCTCTTTTTTCAGCGAGACGAAGTTAGTGCCATAGCGTAGATACGGCCCAAAGCGACCAATGCTTGCGCTAATGGTTTGACCTTCGGCTGTTTCGCCTAAAGCCCGCGGGAGTTTAAATAGCTCAAGGGCTTCCTCTAAGCTGACCGAGTCCATTTTCATGCCCGCGCGCAAGCTAGCAAAAATCGGCTTATCTTCATCATCACGTGAACCGATTTGCACAAAGGGTCCAAATTTACCCATACGCACAGACACAGGTTTGCCCGTGTTGGGGTCAAGTCCTAATTCACGCGCCTGCAACACATCACTGCGCTGCACATTGTCCATTTTCTCATCAACCAGCTTGCTAAATGGCTGCCAGAATTGATCAAGCACTGGCTCCCAAGCTTTTTCACCGCGTGAGATTTCATCAAGTTGATCTTCAAGATTTGCGGTAAAGTCATAATCGACATATTGAGTGAAATGTTCAGTTAAAAACTTATTCACGATGCGCCCAATATCAGTCGGAATAAAGCGGAGACGATCAATTTCTACATATTCACGCGCGAGTAGAGTGGAGATAATACTGGCATAAGTGGAGGGACGGCCAATACCATATTCTTCCAGCATTTTGACTAAGGTCGCTTCAGAATAGCGGGGTGGTGGCTCGGTGAAATGTTGAGTTGCTTCAATCTCATTAAGCTTAACGGCCTCGCCTTCGGTTAAGGGTGGCAGTGGATTTTCTTTCTCAACCTTCTGATCGTCTAAGCCTTCTTCATACACAGCTAAAAAGCCAGGATCACGCACAGTTGAGCCAGTAGCACGGAAGAAACTGGTTGGTTCGGCGGCTAAATCGACAGAAATCGTATCAATCAAGGCATGGATCATTTGACAAGCGACAGTACGTTGCCAAATCAATTGATACAGGCGGAATTGCTCTTCGCTGAGATGACCACGAATTTCTTCAGGTACGCGCAAACAGGAAGTCGGGCGAATCGCCTCATGTGCCTCTTGGGCATTTTTTGATTTGGTTTTGTACTGGCGCGGTGAGTGGGGCAGTTTATCTTTGCCATAACGTTGCTCAATAAAACCACGTAATTCAGCAATCGCTTCACCGGCTAAAGCGACCGAATCGGTCCGCATATAGGTAATTAAACCCACCGGGCCACTGCCTAAATCAATCCCTTCATACAGTTGCTGGGCAGTGCGCATGGTTTTCTGTGAGGAAAAACGTAATTTACGTACGGCTTCTTGTTGCAAAGTTGAAGTCGTGAAAGGTGCTGAAGGATTGCGTTTGCGTTCTTTACGCTCAATTTTGGCAACAATCAGTTTGCCTTGAGCAACCTTTAATAAACGCTCACGTACACTCTGTGCCGATTCACTGGTATTAATATCAAATTGTTCTAAGCGCTTGCCGTCTAACGTATGCAGGCGTGCAGTGAATTCAAAATTCTGCTTATCAAGTAACGCAGTAATATTCCAATATTCTTGTGGCTCAAAGTGTTCAATTTCTTCTTCGCGCTCCACAATCATGCGTAATGAAGGGCTTTGTACCCGACCTGCTGACAGACCACGCTTAATCTTCCGCCATAAGAGCGGAGATAAGTTAAAGCCAACTAAATAATCCAGTGCACGTCGTGCTTGCTGTGCATCAATTAATTCATAAGCTAAATCGCGAGGATGGGCAATGGCCTCTTGGACGGCATTTTTCGTGATTTCATAAAAAACGACCCGATGTACTTTTTTACCTTCAAGTACCCCACGTTCTTTTAGGAGTTCGTATAAATGCCAAGAGATGGCCTCACCTTCGCGATCGGGGTCAGTCGCTAGGTATAAGGTATCCGCTTTTTTAACAGCACGAGCGATGGCATCGACATGGCGCTGATTGCGGTCAATGATCTCGTACTTCATGGCATAACCATGCTCAGGGTCAACCGCGCCTTCTTTAGGAATTAAATCACGCACATGACCATAGGACGCAAGTACTTCAAAGCCCTTGCCCAAATATTTCTGAATGGTTTTGCCCTTCGCCGGTGACTCGACGATGACCAGATTTTCGCTCATTTAGCTGCTTTTCAAGTTAAAATTTAAAAATTAGGCTCAGGTTAAAAGCCAATGGCCTGCATTTTAAACCTGAAAAGCTAGCAAAAGTAAATAGACCTTATGTGATTAGTGATAGACAGGAGTGGTTCCATCCAGTGTCAAACCCTCAGTCCATAAAGCGCTGTTATCTTCATTAGGGCGATTAACCAGCACCATTAAAATCACCCATTTCAAGCGATCAAGCGTGAAATCAGGGTCCTCTAAGGCAAGTACACGATCAATGACTTGCTCGCGTGATTCATAATTAAGAATCCCAGCTTTTTCTAGAAACAACAGATAACTTTGGCATTCGGTATTCAGCCAGCGTTGTTCTTGCTGTGCGAAAATGCGTAGAGAATGTGGCGAATATGGTTCTAATACACCCTGATGCTCATCACCGAGACTTTCAAGCCAGTTAAAGGCACGGTTGATCTCACCAGGCATAAAACCAGCGCCCTGCAAATAAGCATTCATGGATTCGCGGTCTTCATTTGGAGTAGCGTCGTCATCCATCTCTGAATAATTGTCAAACAAATAGAACAGTACTTCCAGTGTGCTTTCTTTCATCAAGTTCAGTCTCTTGGTTACAACCGCTTGTAGCGACCGCCGCCACAGGCTGTGATGTAGCCTTGTAGCTCTAGCATCAGCAGCATGGATGAAACCACGTCAGTGGTCAACCCTGTTTGGATTACTATCTGGTCAATCGGTAGTGGCTCTAGACCTATGGTAGCGAGAATTTGTTGCTCTTCTGGATCTAAGTCTGCCGTTGACCTTTCTTCAGTATTTCCTTGAGTTATGACTTGTTTTAAGAAAGATAAGGGTTTAGGTGGCTTACTGGTTTGCGGTGTGTGCGCGTCGGCTGCATTTACGTGAACTCCCAAATAAGTCTGTAATTGCGGGGCTAGTTCTTCCAAAATATCGGCGGCAGTTTCCACCAATTTTGCGCCTTGGCGAATTAAACGATGACAGCCATGTGCCAAAGGACTGTGAATCGAACCCGGAATCGCAAAGACTTCACGCCCTTGTTCGAGCGCGTGCTGAGCAGTGACTAATGAACCACTCTGTAAAGCAGCTTCTACGACTAAAGTACCTAAAGACAGACCACTAATAATCCGATTGCGCCGTGGGAAGTTTTGCGCTTGTGGTTTCACCCCAATGGGAAATTCACTCACAATTGCGCCTTGCTCCACAATCTGTTCGGCAAGTCTACGATTCTTCGCCGGATACATAATATCTAAGCCGGTCGCGATCACGGCAATGGTATGTCCACCCGCCTCTAAAGCACCTTGATGGCTAGCCGCATCAATCCCCAAGGCTAAGCCGCTAGTCACACTAATTCCGTGCCTTGCCAAGTATTGAGCAAAGGCTTGGGCATTGTCTTTACCATAACTGGTGGGGGTGCGACTCCCGACCATTGCGAGCTGTGGCTCATTTAAAAGTTCAGGATTACCTGCAACAAAGAGAATCGGCGGGGCTGCTTTAACATCACGCAACAGCTTGGGATAGCGACTATCTTCAGGAACTAGAATGTGACGATGGGCAGCCCGATGTAGCCATTCTAAGTCGGCAGCGGCGGCCTCAGTAGGCACAGCACGTAAGTGTTGAACAGTCTCAGGTTTTAAACCGGCTTGGCTAATGGCTGTATCACTCGCCGCTAAGGCAGTAGAAGCAGAACTGAAATAATTCAACAGTCGATTGAAGGAGGCTGGGCCAATACCTGCAGCACGCCATATTTGTAGGCGTGCTCGTAGTTCGTCTTCACTAATTTCCACGTAGCCTGTAATTCCTGTTGGGTGGCGTTTAAGGATTCCCTATTTTATCCCCATTTTTAATTTCCCGCCCAGATTCAGTAATTAAGGCATAACTCAGATTGTCGTGTACGCTATATACAATCGCTTCACCAACTTTAGCTGGAGGCAGAGTGACTTTAGGGGTAGTGCGCGCATTACCACGGAAGCTTTGATAATGATCTTCTACAATATTGCCATCGGTATAGACCCCTACCGCATAGCCCGGTTTAATTCCTTGGTTCTTACCACGATTAATGGCAATAATCATACAGGGTGAGCCTAAATATTCAGCATCATAAATCGCTGCAATTTGCCCACGAATTTTATTCGGTGGCAATTGAATCGTGGCGCGCAATTCGCTATGGCGACGATCCACTGGTAAGATACGATCACCTACCCGAATCGGTTCATCAATATCCAAAATCGTAGCGGTTGAAACCGTATCAACCCGATCTACTCGTGCATAACCGCTGTAGATCACTTGATGGCCTAGTAAGTTATTAGTTTCTGGGTCATAGATCGGCTTGTCGGGATGGTAGACCGCATAACGTGCACCAACCCGGGGTTGGTTCATATTTTTTAAGTAAACCGTTGCCCCTGGTGGAATCAGCGTTTCACCATCTTTGGCGGCTAATAAATAAGGCGCGTTTTTAATCGCCTCATCATTCATGATGCGTGGCCATTCTAAGAAAGGAGCCAAAGTAACCAATGACTCACCCACTAAACCTTTCGACTCAATGCGAATTCTGGGAATGAGTTTGTTACTCCCATCAGCACTTATTTCTTTACTGTAGCTGAAATATAAAATATCACCCGGATAAATCTGATGTGGATTCTTGACTTGTTGGTTCTTATCCCAAATTTCTGGCCAATAAGACGGCGTATTAAGGAATTTGCGCGCAATACCCCATAAAGTATCGCCTTTTTGCACCACATAAGTTGAAGGTGCATTCGGGTTGACTTGGATACCGCTACTGGTAGGGCGATCAGCAAAGCTTAAACGCCCGTGTTGCGGTGGCATTCCATAATAAGCGTCATAATTGGTTTGATTGGCGTTGTAGGCCATTGCAGGCTTATTAGCGGGTGAGTTCGTCATGCACCCAGCGGTTAAGGTAGCGCTAGCTACACAAGCGGCCCATAGCAGATGGGAAAAGCGAAGCATGTTGTTATCCTTGTAATTCGAGCTTGTAGTTATTATTGGCTTAGAGGACTTTGCGTTATAATAGCCAGATGATTGAATTACGCGCACCACTTTCTGATTTTCGGTAATTATTAATATGGCAATTTTAGAGATTTTACACCATCCCGACCCACGCTTACGCAAGAAAGCAAGCCCAGTAGCTGTGGTAGACGAGAAGACGCGTGAGTTGATGGATAATATGTTGGAGACCATGTACGCGGCGAAAGGAATTGGCTTGGCTGCCACCCAAGTTAATGTCCAACAACGTGTAGTGGTAATCGATTTATCCGAAGAAAAAAACGAGCCTTTGTATTTGGTAAATGCAGAAATTCTGCATAAAGAAGGCCAAATCGAGCACGAAGAAGGCTGTCTATCTGTGCCTGAGTATTATGAAAAAGTGACGCGCGCCGAGCGGGTTAAAGTACGGGCTTTAGGGCGCGATGGTCAGAGTTTTGAATTAGAAGCAGATGGCTTATTAGCGGTGTGTATTCAACACGAGTTGGATCATTTGGATGGCAAATTATTCGTTGATTATCTCTCGCAGCTTAAACAGCAACGGGTGCGTAAGAAAATGGAAAAGCTCAATCGTCAGCCGCCTGCTGCTAATCAATCAGCTACTAATCAGGCTGCTGCTGGATGAGTGCTGGCTTAAGGATCGTTTATGCAGGTACACCGGAATTTGCTGTGCCTGCTTTACAAGCGTTACTGGCTTCAAAGCATGCAGTGGTGGCTGTGTATACGCAACCGGATCGTCCAGCTGGACGTGGGCGTAAATTACAATTTAGCCCCGTGAAGGAAGTGGCAGTTGCTGCGAATATTCCGGTTGAGCAACCGATTAATTTTAAAGGCGAAGACGCTCGAGCGAGTTTAAGCGCGTATCAGGCCGATGTGATGGTGGTTGCAGCCTATGGCTTAATCCTGCCACAGGCGGTGCTGGATACGCCGCGTTATGGTTGTCTGAATATTCATGGCTCTTTATTACCTCGTTGGCGCGGCGCTGCACCCATTCAACGTGCGATCCAAGCAGGTGATGCCCTTACAGGGGTCACTATCATGCAGATGGCTGCTGGCTTAGATACGGGTGATATGCTCCTGAAGACAGCTTGCCCGATCAAGCCAGATGATAGTGGTCAAAGTATCCATGACAAACTGGCTAAGCAAGGGGCTGAAGCTTTATTAGAGGTTTTAGAGCAAGTTCAGTGCCATACTTTACAGCCAGAAGTGCAAGATGAGCAGCAGGCTTGTTATGCGCATAAACTGACAAAAGCTGAGGCTGAGATTGATTGGAGCCAAGCCGCAGCCGTGATTGACCGGCAAATTCGCGCTTTTGATGCTTGGCCTACTGCTTACACCCACTATCAAGGACAGGTTTTGCGGTTCTTTGCTTCTCAAGTTTTAAGCCAAACTAGCTCAGAGCCAGCGGGGACGGTGGTCGCTGAGGGGCGGGCGGGGATTGATATAGTTGCGGGCGATGGGCAACTGGTGCGGATTTTACAGCTACAAATGGCGGGTAGTAAGCGCTTAACAGCCGCTGAGTTTCTTAATGCGCGTTCTTTAGTGGGTGAGCATTTTTCTAAGGTCGCTTCGTGAATACGCGCGCTATTGCCGCCCGTGCTTTGCAGCGGGTTAGTTATCAAGGTGAGTCACTCACTGAAGTCTTACAACATGCTAGTATTCAAAACTTAACCGCGCGTGATCAAGCTTGGGTGCGGCATGTATGTTTTGGCGCAGTACGCTGGCATGGTCGCTTGGGGGCGATTCTGCGCGAGCTACTCGATAAAGCGATTAAAGCTTCCGATAAGGATATTGAGTGTCTGTTACGTTTAGGCCTTTATCAAATTATCTATCAACGTACACCTGACCATGCAGCGGTGAGTGAAACGGTTCAAGCCACTAAAGCTTTAAAAAAAGTGTGGGCAGGTAGTTTGGTCAATGGTGTATTGCGTCGATTTTTACGTGAGCAGGAGGCTATTTTAGCTAAAGCCGATCAAGTTGAATCCGCACAATATTCCTTTCCAACTTGGTTGGCGGAGCGCTTAAAGCAAGCTTGGCCTGAGGACTGGCAAACCATTATGCGTGCCAGTAATGAGCATCCACCTTTAAGTTTGCGGGTCAATCCTTTAGTAGCCAGTCGTGTGCAGTATTTAGAGCGCTTACAACAGGCTGAGATCGTAGCTGAACCTTGGCCACAGACTGAAATGGGGATTCACTTGCCGGAGGCGCTTACGGTTACGGAATTGCCAGACTTTGCTAAAGGTGCGTTTTCAGTACAGGATGCAGCCGCACAGCAAGCAGCTCACTTATTAGATTGCCAAGCAAATATGCGGGTGTTAGATGCTTGTGCGGCACCTGGTGGAAAAACTTGTCATTTGTTAGAGCGCTATCCGAATATTGATTTATGGGCTTTAGACAATAGTGCGAAACGTACGCAGCAAGTTTACGAAAATTTAACGAGATTAAACTTAACAGCTAAGGTAAAAGTGGCAGATGCGAGTGACTTAGCTACTTGGTGGGATGGGCAGAGTTTTGAGCGGATTTTATTAGATGCGCCTTGTTCGGCCACTGGCGTGATTCGGCGGCACCCCGATATTAAGCTACTGCGCAAGAAAACGGATATTGCTACACTGCAACAACAGCAAGCTAGGTTATTACAGGCTTTATGGCAGGTATTAAAGCCGGGTGGTCAGCTTTTATACGCCACCTGTTCGATTTTACCAGAAGAAAATAATTTACAAATTGAGCAGTTTTTACAAACTCAGCCGGATGCTCGGGTCAAACAGATTGAGGCCACTTGGGGACGAGCGCTGTCCGTAGGACGGCAAATCTTGCCCGGCGAACAGGGCATGGATGGTTTCTATTATGCGCTGTTAGAAAAAGCAGCGTAAGTAAAGAGCATATAATGAAAAACTCATGGTGGATGCGCAGTTTGTGCATCATTTTTTTAGGGTGGCTATTAGCGACAACGAGTTTTGCGGCGGAAGAGAAAATTACCGTGCGGGATTTTACGCTTTATAATAATGGTCAAAATATACCTTTAACGGCTACTTTACATTTAGATTATCAACTCACCGATTATTTGCGTGATAGTTTACTGAATGGCGGTACCTTAACTCATGAAGTGCGTTTCAATTTAGTTTGGCATAATGATTGGTGGTTTAATAAGAGTGAAAAGTTTGCCAGTATTATTTCTGAATTAAAATATCATTCATTAAGTCGCCATTATCAGGTAGTGCGTAAAGACACGGGCGAGCATTGGAATTTTTCAAATCTAGCTTCCGCTTTAAATCATTTAGGCTCTCTGGAGAATTATAAACTGCCTCCATTACCCACTAACGTGTATCAAGCAAATACCTCTTTATTTATGGAAGCAACCTTATCACCTAAAGAGCCTGATAGTTTACCACTAGGCTTATCGAATTTGTTTTCTGAAGATCATTCATTGGTAAGCCAAGGCGTATTGTGGGCACTAACACCCTAAAGGCAAGTTTATTGCGTTGGTTACCTACAGTGGTAGTGGGTGGTTTATTAATTGTTTCTTTAAGTTTGCTTCACTTAGCTACCCGTGATGCCGAGTTTTTTCGTTCTTATGGAAAAAATTTAGTTTATCTAAATGTTTTCATTTTATTAGTATTAGGGATTGCGATCCTGACTAATCTAGTGAGAGCTATTTATCAATGGCATACCCGCCAAGCTGGTTCACGTTTTACTCTCCGCCTAATGATGGGCTTTCTCATTCTCTCAATGCTACCGGTCGTAGTAGTTGTTTATTTCTCAATGAATTTCATTGGCAAAAATGTTGGGCAGCAATTAGATGTACGGATTGCGCGAGCCTTAGATGATGCAGTCGAGTTATCGCATTTATCTTTGTCTATTCGTAGTAGTGCTCATTTACAGGATTTGTCACGCTTAGCCACACAAATTCGTGGGAAAGGGCGTTTAGAAGTTGCTGCTTTAATGGATAATTGGCGGGCTTTACATGGAGCGCAAGAAGCGATTTTAATTAGCGATGATCAGCGGATTTTAGTCACTAGTGTGGATGAAGTGGCTAAATTGATTCCTTTATTTCCGATTGGTGATTTAATTCGCACGATGAATCGGCGTGATGAGTATTCGCATTTAGAGCCGACTGGAGAGGATGGAACTTTATTTATTCGGGTAGCCATGCATGTGCGCTATGGATCGGATAATAGTAATGGAATTCTCACGGCGATGTTTCCCTTTTCGGAGCGTGAAAGTAGTTTAGCCTCTAGCGTTGGTTCTGCCCAAGAAGAATATCGGACGATTAGCTTTAATCAAGAAGGTTTGAAAAATACCTTTCGCTTGGCTCTATTAGTTATTTCTGTTTTAACAGTTTTATTTGCACTCTGGGCTGCTTTTATTTTCTCGCGGCGTTTAACTAAGCCAGTACGTGATTTGGTCGAAGGTACTTTAGCCGTTGCCTCGGGTGATTTACAGAAAAAATTACCTGTTTCTGATCGGGATGATTTTAGTTTATTAGCACGCTCCTTTAATACCATGACTAAGCGCTTATCTAGCGTGCAACAAGAGCGTGAACAAGCTCGGCGGCAATTACAACAAGAACATGATTATTTATATGTGGTTTTAGAGCATTTATCCTCCGGGGTAGTGACTTTAGATGAAGAGCAAGTGATTCGACGCGTAAATAGTGCAGCAAGTTTAATTCTCGGTCAGCCTTTGCATAATCATTTAGGCCAACATTTAACTGAAGCTTTTGCTCAGGAAGCCTTGACTCCCTTCTTACAAGCGATTAGACCCTGGTTGGATCAACCGCAAACGGATTGGCAAGCAGAAATTAATTTACCCTCCGAACGAGGGCGGCGGGTTTTAGTCTGCCGTGGAGCGGGTTTGCCTTATGATTCTAAACAGCAAAAAGGTTATGTGTTGGTTTTTGAGGATGTAACGGATGTAGTTCAAGCAGAACATGATGCAGCTTGGAGTGAAGTGGCACGGCGTTTAGCTCATGAAATCAAAAACCCATTAACGCCGATTCAATTATCTGCTGAGCGCCTCTCACGTAAATTAGGCAAGTCTTTAGATCAGGATTCGGCTGATTTTCTTAATCGGATGACCCGCACTATTATTCAACAAGTGGATACCTTGAAAGCCATGGTGAATGCTTTTAGTGAATATGCGAAAGCACCTGCATTGATCATACAGTCCACTCATTTGAATCAAATCGTGCGTGAAGTCACTGAATTATATATTGATAATCCCCAAAAAGTGCGTGTTGTGTTAGAAGAGCAGGAATTACCCCTGTTAGATTTAGATCCGCATCGAATTCGTCAGCTACTGGTGAACTTAGTGAAAAATGCATTAGAGGCGATTGGTGAAGGGCGCACAGATGGACAGATTCTGATTCGCACCCGAGTCGAAGATCAAGCAGATACTCAACAAGTAGTTTTATGCCTGCATGATAATGGACCAGGAATTCCTGTGGAGATCTTGCCACATTTATTCGAGCCGTATGTCACTACCAAACATAAAGGCACTGGTTTAGGCTTAGCAATCGTAAAAAAGATCGTGGAAGAGCATAACGGCAGCTTAGCAGCGCGCAATGCTGAGCCAAATGGCGCTATTATTACAATAACCTTTCCGGTGAAACGCGAGCAGGATGCTCCCCACTCGTCGGAGATTAGTCATTAAAGGAGGGTCAGTGATGACAGCACAACTGATTTTAGTCGTGGATGATGAGCCGGATATTCGCCAACTGATTAGTGAGATTCTTGAAGATGAAGGTTATCGGGTGGAGGTGGCGGAGAATGCAGAGCGTGCGCGCGAGATCTTCCGGCAACGCAAGCCTCAATTGGTGCTGTTAGATATTTGGATGCCTGGTTTAGATGGGATTTCTCTCCTGAAGGAATGGCGCTCTAGTAATAGTTTAACTTGCCCAGTGATTATGATGTCAGGGCATGGCACCATCGAAACTGCGGTGGAGGCGACTAAGCTAGGGGCTTATGATTTTATTGAAAAGCCTTTATCTCTCGCCAAGATGCTACTAACGATTGAGAATGCTTTACGCACCAGCCAATTAGAGCAAGAAAACCAAGGTCTGCGGCGGCAAATGGTATTTTCCCACGAGATTGTGGGTACGAGTAAGGCTATGCAGCTTTTGCGTGAGCAAGCCAGTCGAATTGCTCAACATGATTCTAGTGTATTGCTCTATGGCGAACATGGTGTCGGCAAAGAGGCAGTGGCTCGTTATATCCATGCACATAGTGTGCGGCGTGATCGTCCCTTTGTAAAAGTCGTCGTGCCGATGTTGGAGGTGGGTAGTATTGAACACAAGCTGTTTGGTTCAGAGCTAGAGGGTAAGCTCAGTTATGGTTTAGTGGATGAGGCTTTGGGCGGCTGTTTGTATTTGGCTGAAGTCGCAGATTTAGATACTGAAAGCCAAAAGCGCTTACTTTTAACTTTACAAAGCAAACGCTTCACCCGAGTGGGTGGAACGGAGCAAATGGATTTTGATGTGCAGCTGATTGTATCAGCGACTCATGATTTGCAAGATGATATTGATGCAGGTGCTTTTAATGAGGAGTTATATTACCTATTAAATGTACTACCCATTCAAGTACCCCCCTTACGTGAGCATGCCGAAGATGTACCTGAACTCTTAAATTATTATGTGAATCAGCTTACTGCACAAGATGGTTTGCCTTATCGCCATTTCACCTTGCCGGCACAGAACTTCCTACGCAATCATCGCTGGTCTGGGAATATTTTAGAGCTACGTAATTTAGTCCATCGCTTATTAATTCTTGGCACTGAAGTTGAAATTAGTTTGGAAGAGGCAGAAGAGGCAGTGGGTGCAACAGTGCCTGTGTTCACCAGTGAAATTGGGCAAATGCCAGAAAGCTTATATGATTTGCCCTTACGGCAAGCGCGTGAGCAGTTCGAACATGATTATTTGATTTATCAACTCAAGCAAGCCGATGGCAATGTGAGTAAGCTTGCGGATCAGGTCAAAATGGAGCGCACCCATTTATACCGGAAAATGCGTTCGTTGGGCGTAGATCCAAAAAAATATGGACGTTAATTTTTGATTAACCTTTATAATCCCTGCCATGAAAATCATGATTCTTGGCGCAGGACAAGTTGGGCGCTCAGTAGCTGAAGCACTGGCGCACGAAGACAATGATATTACTATTGTTGATACCGATGCTTCGGCTTTACGTACTTTGCGAGAGAAGCTTGATGTACGCGTCGAGATTGGGCAGGCATCTTATCCACGAGTTTTAGAGCGCGCAGGGATTGAAGATGCGGATATGGTGATTGCAGTCACCAATAGCGATGAAATCAATATGGTAGCCTGCCATGTAGCCTTTACGCTCTATCGAACTCCCACCAAAATTGCGCGTATTCGTTCTTCTCATTATCTTGATCATCCACGTTTATTTGCCTCTGATGCTTTACCGATCGATGTACTCATCAGTCCAGAGCAGTTAGTCACTGAATATATTTTCCGGTTGATCGCCCATCCAGGGGCTTTACAAGTGCTCAACTTTGCTGAGGGTAAAGTGCAATTAGTTGGGGTTAGAGCACTCGCTGGTGGGGCTTTAGTGGGGCATCGTTTGGGGGAAATGTATGAGCATATGCCAGGGGTTAAAGCACGTGTAGTTGCTTTATTCCGGCATGATAAGTCCGTCACGATTAGCCCCGATACCGTAGTAGAAGTTGATGATGAGGTCTTTTTCATCGCCAATCCGAAACATATTCGCGCTTTAATTAGTGAGGTACGTCGTCTTGATAAGCCTTATAAGCGCATTATGATTGCCGGTGGGGGGAATATTGGTAATCGTTTAGCCCGCCAATTGGAAGATGCACGCTATCAGGTCAAGATTATTGAGCGAAATTCTGAGCGTGCATCTAAACTTGCGGAAAGATTAGACAAAACTCTAGTATTGGAAGGCGATGCAGCAGATGAGAATCTGCTAATTGAAGAAAATATCGAGAATATCGACGTTTTTATCGCGGTCACGAATGATGATGAGGCAAATATTCTTTCCTCAATGTTAGCTAAGCGTTTGGGTGCGCGCCGCGTGATGAGTCTAATCAATCGGATGAGCTATACCGCTTTAGTGGAAAGTAGTATTGACCTGGCTATTTCCCCGCATCAAATTACCATTGGCGCACTGCTGACACATATTCGGCGTGGTGACATTGTGGCGGTGCATTCTCTGCGGCGAGGGGCTGCGGAGGCGATTGAAGTTATTGCACATGGTGATAAGAAAACTTCGCGGGTCGTTGGGCGGCGGGTAAGTGAAGTTAAATTGCCACCTTCAACAATTATTGGCGCTTTAGTGCGCAATGAGGAAGTGATCATAATGAAAGAAGGTGATGATATGCTCATTGAGCCAGATGACCATGTAATTATGTTCCTCACTGATAAACGCTATATTCCTGCTGTGGAAAAACTCTTTCAAGTCGGCATTCATTTCTTTTAATTATGCAATATGGCGTTATTTTCCGAATTCTCGGCATCTTTTTGATGCTATTTAGTTTAACCATGTTACCACCGATTGCGATTGGTGAACTCATGGGTGATCCGGATTTATCCAATTTTTGGTGGGGCTTTGGGTCAGTTCTATTAGCTGGAATTTTATTGTGGTTGCCTTTTAAAAATTATAAAAATGAATTGCGTCTCCGCGATGGCTATTTAATTGCAGTGCTATTTTGGGTTGGTTTAAGTGTTGCTGCAACTATTCCTTTATCTTTATCCACAAGCTTTGAAATTAGTTTAGCGAATGCGTTTTTTGAAACAGTTTCAGGGTTTACTACTACTGGTGCAACGGTATTAGTGGGGCTTGATTCTTTACCACGCTCAATTAATTTCTATCGTATGGAATTACATTGGCTGGGTGGGATGGGAATGATTGTCTTAGCAGTAGCGATCTTACCCATGCTAGGTATTGGTGGCATGCAGCTGTATAAAGCCGAAACCCCAGGGCCTGTTAAAGATTCCAAGTTGACTCCACGCATTACAGAAACAGCACGCTTGCTTTGGTATGTATACTTAATTCTGACCTTGATTGGAATTGGTTTGTTTTTATTAGGTGGCATGACTTGGTTTGATGCAGTGTGTCATGCTTTTTCTGCAGTTTCTACGGGTGGTTTTTCAACCCATGATTCTAGCATGGGGTATTTTAATAGCGCTTTCTTAGAGTATTCAATCACTTTTATTATGATTATGGGAGGGGTAAATTTCACTTTGCACTTTACAGTCCTGCATAATAAATCTTTAAAATATTATTGGCTTGATTCAGAGTTTAAACTCTATTTGCTCATTATGTTTGTCGTGTTTGTTATCTGTGCTGGTGTTTTATGGAAAAATAATTACTATACAGATATACCAACGACGGTTCGGTATGCTAGTTTCCAAGTTGCTTCTATTATGACCTCAACCGGCCTATTAACAACTAATATGTCAGCATGGCCGACTTTATTACCGGTCTTGTTAATGTTTGTCAGTTTCGTTGGTGGTTGTGCAGGGTCTACAGGAGGCGGGTTAAAAGTGATTCGTTTCTTATTATTGATGAAACAAGGCTGGCGTGAAGTTAGTCTATTGACCCATCCGCATGCCCATACGCATATTAAAATTAATCGAGAACCTGTTCCTGAAAGTGTGACACGGTCGATTTGGGGCTTCTTTTCTATGTATGTGGCAGTTTTCACCCTTTTTATGTTGGGGATGATGGCCGCAGGGCATGATCAAGTCACTTCCTTTTCCGCAGTGGCTGCCACTTTAAATAATATGGGTGTTGGTTTAGGTGAGGTTTCTAGTAGTTTTTCGGTGCTAGATGACTTTACCAAATGGTGGCTTTCCTTTGCTATGCTCATGGGACGTTTGGAGTTATTCACTGTTTTGGTCTTATTCTCACCTAGTTTTTGGCGTAGATAGTATTCAATAGCGGTAGCGGAGGAGTTGGCGATGTTGAAGTCGGGTCAAGGTTTACCAGTTATTGCTGCGCTTGAGGGGGCTAGGTCTGATGTAAGTTATCTCTTACAAACTGCGAGTCAATCGCTACTCAAGCAGTTTGCGGAGCTTTGTGAGGGTGCAGTGGTGGTCGACCGTCAAGCCCGCGTCGTCTGGATGAATGATCAGTATCCCAAGCGTTTAGGTATTACCAATGTTAAAGCTGTGATTGGGCAACCAGTAGAAGCGGTCTTACCCAATAGTCTCATGCGCGAAGTAGTCGAGACTGGCCGCCCTATCATGTTGGATATTATGAGCTTTGGTGCTGAGTCATTTGTGGTATCACGCCTACCGTTACATGATGAGCAAGGTAGAGTGATTGGTGGGATTGGCCTGATACTCTTAGATGATGCGCGTAATCTTGCACCCTTAGTCTCGCGATATAATCAAATTCAGCAAGAACTGCAGGATACGCGCCAACAGCTAGCCCTCGCCCGCCGTGCTAAATACACTTTAAGTAGTCTGATTGGTACTTCCGAACGCTTAACCAAATTAAAGGCTCAAGCGCGGCGTACAGCTTGTTCCAACGCTACCGTATTAATTCAAGGGGAGACAGGTACCGGTAAAGAGTTATTGGCGCAGGCTATTCATAATGCGAGTACACGTGCGGATAAACCCTTTGTCGCGGTAAATATTGCAGCCATTCCTGAGGCTTTATTAGAAGCTGAATTTTTTGGGGCAGTCGCTGGGGCTTATACAGGAGCAGATCGCAAAGGTCGGCAAGGTAAGTTTAAATTAGCCGAAGGCGGAACCTTATTCTTGGATGAAATCGGGGATATGCCAGCAACCTTGCAGGCTAAACTCTTACGCGTCTTGCAAGAAGGGGAGTACGAAGCCTTAGGCTCTGATCAACTACTCCGCGCCGATGTGCGTATTCTCTCTGCCACCAGTCGTGATCTCGCACAAGAAGTTGCACAGGGGAAGTTTCGTGCTGATTTGTATTATCGCTTAAATGTTGTGCCGTTAAATATGCCATGTTTACGCGAGCGCTTAGAGGATTTGCCCTTATTGTGCGAGCAATTATTAGATAACCTTAGCCATAAGCAAGCTGGCTCGCCGCGTGAGTTAAGCCCTGGAGCGCTAGACTATTTATCTCATTATCAATGGCCAGGCAATGTGCGTGAGCTACAGAACGTGTTAGAACGTGCGGTGATGCTCTCTGATAGCTTTGTGATTAGCTTGGAGGATATACAGGCTTTATTGCCCGTGGTTCAAACTCAAACCTCAGTGAGTAAGTATCCTAATCAGTCTGAGCCCCTTGAGCTAACTGCGAATACTTTAGCAGTCACCTTAGCTCAAGCCGAATATCAAGCCATTCAAGATGCCTTACAAATCTGTGGGGGTAATAAAGCTAAAGCCGCCACGCGGTTAGGCATTTCGCGCACTTCACTGTACGAAAAAATGGCTACTTACCGCTCCAACTAGACTACAGTGTTCGTCTTTCAGGACAGTTTAGTGTTCAGAAAAACGAACAGATCAGTTTAGTAATTCTTACCTTGGCTCTTTGTGGTCATTAAAATCAATAACTTAATTATTGGCACGCGCTTTGCTAAACAGAAAGTACTAGCAGATTGTACTGCGGGTGTTTTTTCGTTTGGAGGAGTGAGTCCATATGGATTTTTTGATTGTATTAGGCGCTTTAGCCTTTCTAATGTTTGTCGCATATCGCGGCTACAGCGTTATTCTGTTTGCACCGATTGCTGCTTTAGGGGCGGTGTTATTAGTCAACCCTGATATGGTTGCGCCCGTGTTTACCGGCCTCTTTATGGATAAGATGGTCGGTTTTATTAAAAACTACTTCCCCGTTTTTTTATTGGGGGCGGTGTTTGGCAAAGTCATTGAGCTATCCGGTTTTTCCAAATCGATTGTTGCTGCAGTGATTAATCTGATTGGGCGTGAACGCGCCATGCTGGCCATTGTCATTGTCTGTGCGATTCTCACCTATGGCGGCGTGTCTTTATTCGTGGTGGTCTTTGCGGTTTATCCCTTTGCGGCAGAAATGTTCCGCCAAAGTAATATTCCGAAGCGCTTAATTCCAGGCACAATAGCTTTGGGCGCGTTTACCTTCACCATGGATTCACTGCCTGGTACGCCGCAGATTCAAAACATTATCCCAACGACGTTCTTTAAAACCGATATTTATGCTGCACCGATTTTAGGGATTATTGGCGCGATCTTTATCTTTACGCTGGGTATGCTTTACTTAGAATGGATGCGGCGGCGGGCGGCTAAGCGTGGTGAAGGCTATGGTACGGATTTACTCAATGAACCAGCACCATTTGAAAATGAAAAACTACCAAATGCGTGGATTGCTTTATTGCCCTTAGTAATGGTTGGGGTGATGAATAAAGTTTTTACCATGACGATTCCTAGTTTCTATGGCAAAGAAGTGGCTTTCCAATCTGCCGTAGTCGGTAAATCAACTGAAATCGTGGTGCAAATTGATCCGGTGAAAGCAATTTGGGCAGTTGAAGGGGCTTTATTGCTGGGTATTTTAGTTGTGTTCATTTTTGCAGGCCGCACGGTAATTAAGAATTTTGCCGAAGGTTCGAAAACTGCCATTGGTGGTGCTTTATTAGCAACTATGAATACAGCTTCTGAATACGGTTTCGGTGCAGTGATTGCGGCTTTAGCTGGTTTTAAAGTGATTGCGGAAGGTCTAGCGGCAATACCCGATCCTTTAATCAATGAGGCAATCACTGTCACCGCTTTAGCGGGGATTACTGGTTCGGCCTCGGGTGGTATGGGTATTGCTTTGGCGGCGATGGCCGATACTTTTATTGCTAATGCACAAGCTGCGGGCATTCCGTTAGAGGTTTTCCATCGGGTTGCTTCAATGGCTTCCGGTGGTATGGACACCTTACCGCATAACGGCGCAGTCATTACTCTCTTGGCAGTAACCGGCTTAACACATCGCCAATCTTATAAAGACATTTTTGCGATTACTTGTATTAAGACGATGGCAGTGTTTGTAGTGATTGCAGTGTTCTATACAACTGGACTAGTCTAGCGGCCATTCAGGCAAGGAGAGCTAAGCATGCCTCAACAACATATTAAAGTGATTAAACCTGTGCATCAAACCAGCAAAATTATGTCTGCCCGTCAAGCAGTGGAGCTAATTCCCGTTGGTGCAACAGTAGCAACCAGTGGTTTCATTGGTATTGGTTTTGCAGAAAATATTGCCGTTGCCTTGGAGGATTTATTCCTTGAACGTAGCCAGCTAGCGGATGCTACCCAAGACTACCCTCATGATCTGACTTTGGTGTATGCCGCTGGTCAAGGCGATGGTGGGCAACGTGGGTTAAATCATTTAGGGCATGCTGGTCTGGTTAAACGGGTGGTTGGCGGACATTGGGGGTTAGCGCCGAAATTGGGTGAACTAGCCACCAGCAATCAAATCGAAGCATGGAATCTACCACAAGGGGTGATTTGCCATCTGTTTCGCGATATTGCTGCTGGTAAACCAGGTACGCTCACACCTGTCGGATTAGGTACTTTTGTCGATCCACGTTATGGTGGTGGCAAACTCAATGAGCGCACTCAAGAAGATTTGGTGCGCCTCATGGAAATTGAAGGGCAGGAGTATCTGCTCTATAAAGCCTTCCCCATTCATGTCGGGATTATTCGCGGCACGACAGCTGATCCTGATGGCAATATCACTATGGAAAAGGAAGCACTCACTTTAGAGGCTCAAGCCATTGCGATGGCAGCGCACAATAGTGGGGGTATTGTGATTGCCCAGGTCGAGCGGATTGCTGAGCGGAATACCTTGAATCCGCGTCAGGTAAAAATCCCAAGCGTATTAGTTGATTGCGTGGTCGTCGCTGAAAAGCCCGAATACCAGCAACAAACTTTTATTGAACCGTATAGCCCTGCTTTTGCAGGTGAATTGCGTGTACCTGTGTCCGCCATTGAACCCATTCCTTTGGATGAGCGCAAAGTGATTGCCCGCCGTGCCGCGATGGAGCTAAAAGCGCATGATGTGGTGAATCTAGGGATTGGGATGCCGGAAGGAGTCGCGAATGTGGCGACTGAAGAAAATATTTTTGACTTAATGACGCTCACCGCTGAACCGGGTGTTATGGGGGGAATTCCTGCGGGTGGTTTGAATTTCGGTGCTGCTACCAACACTCAAGCAATTCTTGATCAGCCTAACCAGTTTGATTTCTATGATGGCGGCGGTTTGGATATTGCCATTCTAGGGCTAGCGCAAGCGGATCAAGAAGGCAATCTCAATGTCAGCAAATTTGGCCCGAAACTGGCCGGGGCAGGTGGTTTTATTAATATCTCACAAAATGCCAAAAAGGTGGTATTTGTGGGTACTTTCACTGCAGGTCAATTAGAACTGTCCATTGCGAATAGTCAGATCAAAGTGTTGAAAGAAGGCAAAACCCGTAAATTCGTCAGCCAAGTCGAGCATCGTACCTTCAGTGGACGGGTAGCTTTTGCCTCAAAGCGACCAGTGTTCTATGTGACTGAGCGTGCGGTATTCAAACTCTGTGAAGAAGGAATTGAATTGATTGAAATTGCCCCCGGTATTGATTTGGAGCGTGATGTATTGGAGCAAATGGATTTTAGACCGATTATACACCAAGCACCAAAGCTTATGGATGCGCGGATTTTTAAGGATGAGCCAATGGGGATACGTGAGACGTTATTAGTCACAGCTTAGCTAGGCTAGTGTCCACACGAGGCAGATTTAAATTATGCTACTATCAACGGAGTGACATGATTTTTTGGAGCTTGGCAGCCAGCGTATTATTATTTGGGGCAGGATGTGACGCTTGAATCCATTCAGACTACGCTCAAAGTTGAGGACATTTACGAGCGGGTAGAAAATGGTGAATTGATTAAGTGGCGTTTGGAAGGATTAAAAATTAAGGATAAAGAATAAACAAGTTCAATGCTCCAATTGCCTCGCCCGACCTCCCTAATTCAACAAGCGCACTTAATTACCAAGCTAGGGTCTATTCTTTCAAGACCGGCTCATTAAATCACTTCTACTTAAGGATGAACCTCATGAAACTTTCTCGTGTTCATTTTTCTATTTTCTGCCTAGTTTGCTGGTTAATGCTTAGCAGTTTAAATCCGGTTTATGCTGCTTTTCGCTCTGGGGCAATCCTTGCAAATTTCCCTACCCAAGGTTCAGCGAATGCGGTCGCTTTACTGCCTGATCAGCGCCATGTTTTGGTGGGGGCAGCCCAAGAGGGTTTATTGGTGGTGGATGTGCACGCAGCAGAAAAGCCGAGCATGATTACTAAACTTAGTGCTTTGCAGCAGGTCGAGTCTATCCTCATTCGAGGCAAGTTAGCCTTTATAGCGAATGGAGCTGCTGGCTTAGCCATTGTTGATCTGAGTCAGCCGACTGCTTTGAAACTAATCGGGCGCTTGGATACTTCGTCTTATGCCTTTGATGTGGCGCTGACTCCGGATGGGCGCACAGCGTTTGTTGCGGATAATACCAATGGAGTAGTGGTGGTGGATGTAAGTCAGCCGACTAAACCACGCCCGCTAGCGGTGATTCCAAGCTCCGCAGCAAGTGCAGGGGTAGCACTGAATGGCAATGGGCAAACTTTGTATATTGCTGATCAAGCCGATGGAATTCAAATTATTGATGTCAGTAAACCACAAGCGCCTGTGCACCAAGGCCATTTTAATCCAGCTGGGCACCCACAACGTTTAGTCGTTTCAAAGGATGGGCAATGGTTATTTGCTGCGAATAATGAAGGGGGGTTGAGTGTACATGCCTTACAAGTTTCAGCCCGCAGTCAAACTAATCAATTACCGATGCGGAATGCTTTTGCAGTGCAGTTAAGCCAAGACGGACAAAGCGCTTTGGTCGCCGATTTATTCAGTGGTGTAGCAGTCGTTGATCTCAGCAACCCACTCAATCCACAAGTTGTGCAACGCATCAAAACCCAGCGAGCTGCACAAGGGGTTACAGTCAGTCAGGATCAGAAGACTGCTTATATTGCTGATACCCAAGCAGGTTTGACAGTGATTCGCTTCCGTTAGTCGGAAGGTACTCAAACCCCGATTAGTCCTAACTATAGTTAAAGCAGAGCACCCTCTAGAGTGTTGGTGGATGCCGCTGTCTGTTTATTTTACCTCAAGCTGTCTGGGTGCTGTTATGCCGCAAGATTTGGTCTTTGTTCTGATTGGTCAATCCAATATGGTGGGTTGGACAGAGAGCCTATTTAGTGAGCTACCCGATTGGTTGAAGGTCAAGCCGGTACAAGTTGAATTCCATCAACACGGGCGCAAAATGGAGTTTAATCAGCAAACCGGTGGACGTATTGGCCCTGAAGTTTCTTTCACTAAATATTTAGCAGCGTGGTATCCGGGGCGGAAAATTCGTGTGGTGAAATTAGCAGTAGGCGGTACATCGATTTATGACTGGGCAAAGGAGTGGAATCCACGCTTGTCGTTTCGTATGACCGAAAGCACTATCCAGTCTAGTTTGTATGCTTTGCTCAAGCAGCAAATTGCGGTGAGCCAAGTTTTGACGCAGGGTAATACGGTGAATGCCTTTATTTGGATGCAAGGCGAGCGCGATTCACGCTATCCACTGGCAGCCGATGCGTATCTGGGGAATTTAAAAGCATTTATTTATGATCTACGCCGTGAATACGCTAGCCCGAATGCCGCTTTCATTCTGGGGCGGATTAACCCACCTAAAGCGCAACATCCTGCCGTAGACACACTCAGGAAAGCGCAAGAAGTAGTCACCACCCAAATGCCACGCACGGTTTGGGTGAGTACCGATGATTTATCCAAAGCTGCCGACCAAATCCACTATGACACTTTGGGAGAAGTCGGTTTAGGTCGGAGCTTTGCGTATGCGGTCAGGCGATTTTATCCAGTAACTTAAGCTGATTAAGCCAAGGGCATTTCCTCTTTGACTAGCTCCCCATCGCGCATACTGAGTTTACGCCAGCCACCATTATCATTCATGGTGATCCAGCGCCGTTCTTCTTCGCGATAGAACCAATCCTTATCAACTTCGTACAGTACCATGCGTCCAGTGGATTCCCAAATATTGACAATCTCATTGGTATGGGAGCGAATTTCATCAAAGTCGGTAGTGCATTTGCGACCCATATCGCTATAGAGTTGATGCAATTCTAATAAAAGATTCAGCACCTTATTATCCATATCCACAATATTTAAGCCTACGCGCCGTGCTTCTTTTTTCAGGATAGGATAAGAGTGGCTGGGGTAAGCGGAGTTTAAGGCGCTAGCGATTTTTTTGATTTGGCTTTCATCGGTACAGTGATAACTGAGAATTTGCTCACAAAGCATCATGGATAAAGATTCAGCCCGATCTACCGCGCCAATCACTAAAGGATGTACATAATTGAATAGTGATTTATACGGATTAGAGGATTCATTATCTTTTTGTGCCTGCCACAAATGAATGACACGCTTTAATTCATCTAAGCTCACACTGACTCGATCATTATCTCGATCAATGGGTGACAAATCATGAGTTAAGGAGGTATCGACGGAAGTCAAATAAGCCATCGGTCCCATGTGAATTTCATCAGCACCCAAGGCAAGCATGGTCGCGGCACTCGCACATTCGAGCGGTACTAAGGCCACCACTTGTTCATAGTATTCACGCAATAAACTGACCATGCGTAAAGAAGCTTGACCATTCCCCCCATCGGATTTGATAAATAAATTAACTCGTTTACCACCACCATGTGCATTAAGTAAGTGATAGAGCGCAATGACATCGCTATGGCAAACCGTGCCACGTGGATTATTCCAATAAGTAATTAAGTCACCGTCTAAATGCTCACCTAAAGCGTTCAGAATGGTTTGGGTTTCATTAAAGCGTAGAGGGGGGCGTTTAATGCTGAGCTCTACAGGTGCGCTTGTTTCTTCTTGGGTTGACATGCTCAATCCTATTTTTAAATTATTTTCTCAGTCGACCAGCCCTTCCGTACCGCATTCGCTTTGGACGCTTTCCGCTGATCGGTCGTTGTGTTTTAGGTACTGCGTGTTAAGCTATTAGTCATATTTATAAAAATAATCTTTTAAGAGTCACACCCCATGACCAGATTAGCCTATTTAGTCGCTGGGCTGAGCCTTAGTGTACTCACTGCTTGCCAGAGTGAAGATACAAAGGTAGCACAAAAGCCTGAAACAAGCCTCCCTGTGCTGACAGCTGAGCTGCCTACTATGCAAACCAATAATAGCTCTATTCCCGCACCTGATTTCCAAGCTTTGCAAACTCAATTAGCTAGTTTACAACAACGTCTACAGACAGCTGAAGCAAGTTTAGCCCAGTCGCAAACGGAACTGAGTAGGAAATCAGAGCAACTGCAAGCTTTGCAAACTGAGCAACAGCGTTATACCCAGCAACAAGTAAGTCTGGATGGTACGAGTGAGCAAATTAAGCAACTAGAGCAGCAGTTAACTCAGAAAGACCAGCAGCTAAGCAAGTTGGAAAGCTCTTTGATACAAGTAGAGTCTGAGTGTCAGCAGGCTAAACTAAGGCAGCCAGCTCCTAAGCAAATAGCTGAACTAGAGCCAAGTAAGATCGAGCACTAAGCTTTTCCTAAGTTTGAGCGGATTACAATTATTAATAATAAGAGCTAGAGCTATGTCAAACCCTACTTGTCTATCACGTTGGCTGGGTCCGTTTTCTATCTGGTTAGCAGGCTTATTCCTGAGTCTTATAGCTCTTACTAGCCAAGCTGCGGTGAATCTTAGCCCTAATTTACAAGTCAGCTTAGTCGATGGTACAGCGAGTGATCAGGTTTTAGCGAATACCAGTGTACATGCCCGTGAAGTATTCGCTGATGGCTCATCAGCCTGGCGAACGGTGGTTAAGACTGATATTGCGGGTAAAGCCAGTTTTGCTTTGGAAGGTTTAGGAGCAGGGCGCAATTATCAGTTATATGCGATTAGTCCGGCGGATGGTAACTATCGAGCCAGTGAGTTGATTAAAACTACAGGGAATGTTTTGTTCCGAGTTGGTTCGCCTTTATTAAAGGTTACTGTTAAAGATGCTTTAACACGTACCGCCTTACCGAATCTACCCGTTACGGCTTGGTATAAACAACCCGATGGTAAGCTGATGTGGGCTGCACAAAAGCCTACGGATGCGAATGGTAAACTAGCCTTTGATATTCCACAGCTTTCTCAGGGCATGCCGGTGCAATTATCTGTGACAGCGTTTAATGCAACTCGTGGGGTCAGTGAATGGATTACAAAAGTTGCTGAGACGGAATTTGCAGTCGGTGAAACACGCATCCAATTACTAGATGCCACGCAAGCTACTCAGCCACCTTTAGCAGCGACCACGGTGCACTTACGTGAATTATTAGCAGATGGTAGTTCGGTATGGGTGAATCAGGGAAATACTGATGCACAAGGTGTACTTCGCCTAAATCTGTTGGCGGGTAAAAAATATGTTCTGGTAGCCCAAGATAAAGCTTTTAATAAATATCGTAACAGTACTCCCTTACAAAAAGGTGACCCGTTTACTTTCAAGTTAGGCTCGCCACCACTCAAAGTTAAGCTGAGTGATGCTTTAACCAATGCAAGTCTGGCCAGTGTGAATATCACTGCCTATCAGTTATTAGAGACAGGTGCTTATCAGTGGCGTACTGCGGCTACCACTAATAACAATGGAGAAGTGATCTTAGATTTACCTGAGTTGAGTACAGGTGGCAAAATTGAATTACGTGCTAGTGCCTATAATCAATTTACCGCTCGTTCCAAGTTGATTACACAAGCAGGCAATGAGGTCTGGAGATTAGGCAGCAGCCGTATCAAAGTTGTTGATGGTACCTTGGCGAACCAGCCTGTATTGGCGAATCATACGGTCTATGTACGCGAAAAACTCACCAATGGTACAGAGCAATGGTTTGCAACTACTAAAACCGATGCCGAAGGTTTCTTACACCTCGATTTACCCGGTTTAGAGCAAGGCCGACAGTTTTATTTACAAGCATTGAGTCCTCTGACCAATACTTATAAAGCCAGTGCTATTCTCAAAACTACAGGGGATTCGGTATTTGTTGTCGGTTCTAATCCTTTAGTCGCTACTTTGAAAGATGCTTATTCCCAACAAGCATGGGTCGGAATTGATGTGGTGGCTTGGCGGATGCTGGCTGATGGCAGTCGACAATGGCGTGGGCAACAAAAGACTGATGCGAATGGTAAAGTGACCTTTGATTTAGCAGAGCTCAATACTGAAAGTGCCACGATTCGCTTACAAACTACGGTCTATAATAAATTTACTGCCACTAGCCCTGCTTATACTCATAGTGGTGCTGTCGATTTTTTACTAGGTTCAGTGGTAGTAACCGTGCGTGATGGCACAGCGGCGAGCCAAGCACTGCTGCCTAATTTAGAGGTGCATCTTCGCGAACAACTCGCGGATGGCACATCAACTTGGCTTGGTAAAGGAACGACTGATAGCAACGGACTCTTGCGGATTGACTTGCCCGATTTAGATAAGGGTAAGCAGTATCGTCTGAATACGATTAGCCCAGTGACAGGACGTTATCGTGATAGCCAAGTGTTGAGTGCGCGGGGTCAATATACCTTCTTAGTAGGCACTCGCTTATTACAAGTAGGCCTGCTCAATGCTCTTAGTGGCGCAGCCGTACCAAATATTAATGTCACTGCTTACAAACTTGATGCTGATGGTGTGAACCGCTGGAAGGGTTGGACGACTAGCGCGAATACCGATGCCCAAGGTTTAGCTAAGCTCGATTCAGAAGCCTTCTCGGTCACAGGTAATCGCTTTATCTTAGTAGCGACTCCCTATAATGGTGGGCGGGTTGATAGCCCTAGTTTTGCTGCAGGTGAATATGCAGTGAAATTTCCAGTGGGAAGCATTCCAGTCACTTTGAGGAATCGAGCCACAGCTAGTGTGATGCCGGATATTAGTTTAAATGCCTATCGCTTGGATGCGAGCAATCGCTTATGGTGGGTCAAAGCTGGCAAAACCGATACAGCTGGGCAAGTGCTGTTCGATTTGGAAACTCTGAGCAGCGGAGATAGGTATGTCTTTGTTGCGCAAGACCCGTTTAAGCAAGGGCGTAATTATTATAGTCGTCTAGTAACTAGCACAGGCGTGGTCGATTTTGGGATTCGCTTAGATGCAGAAGGAAGCCGCTTAGATTTAGAGCTGCCTCGGGTAGAAATACTCACCCCCAAACAAACAGAGGTAGGTACTACAGGCTTTACTCTCACTGGAACTGCCTTAGATAATTGGGCAGTTCGTGAACTTGCAGCGAACATCACTGTTGACAGCACTACCCAAACTTTGACCACTGCATTTAATTCCTTCACTGGTGATTGGTCAGCAAAAGTCCCTAGTAATCTATTAGTAGCGGGTAAAGATACCAAAGTTACTGTAGTAGCTTGGGATAATGCAGGAAATCGTACCGAGCGTACTGTGCAATTTAAGGTGATTGCTGATCAAGCTTTGCCCGTTATTCAAATCAGTTCACATCGTGAAGGCGATGAGGTGGTTAAAACTGGTTTTATCCTCAAAGGCACTGTTAGTGATGACACGGGTGTGGCGAGCTTAACTGCACAAGCGCAAGGTGTAACGAATTTGGCTGCTAAGAATTTGACCTTGAGTAGCCAAGGCGATTGGGCTTGGGTGATTCCAAATGGTCAATTAAGTGCTGGGCAAACTCTTAAGCTCACTCTGACCGCGACAGATGTTAGCGGCAAACAAGCTACTCAAAACCTCGCGTTGAAAGTGATTGGAGCAGCGGCTGAAACTCGTCAATTGGTCAATCGTATTACCTTTGGTGCTTCACCCAGTTTATTGGCTGAGGTGCGGCGTGTAGGGGCTGATGCTTTCTTAGAAGCCCAATTAAAACCTAGTCAGATTCAAGCTCCTGCTTTTGATAGTGCAGTGGCCAACTTACCGTTAGTGACTCCTGAAGATTTACAGGCTTATACCTTATTCCAGATGGTAAATAGCCCGCGCCAGTTGCAAGAAGTGATGACTTGGTTCTGGGATAATCATTTCAATACCAATTTAGATAAAACGGGCGATAAGGTTCTGTATGAGCTGGTGGAAAATGATGTTTTCCGTGCGAATGCTCTAGGAAATTTCTATAACTTATTGCTAAGTAGTGCTCAAAGCCCCGCGATGCTGCTGTATTTGGACAATACCTCGAATGTGAAAGCCAATGCGAATGAAAACTATGCCCGTGAAGTGTTGGAGCTGCATACCGTAGGTGTCAATGGCGGCTATTCACAGCGCGAAGTCGAGTCTTTAGCGGAGATTTTTACTGGCTGGCAAGTAAAAAATGATGCCTTCTACTTTAATGCAACTCAGCATAATGCTGTAGATAAAGTGTTCTGGGGACAAACGATTAAAGGCGGTGGTATCGAGGAAGGTGAGCAGGCTTTGCGTTACTTAGCTCGCCACCCAGCTACTGCCAAGTTTATCTGTTCTAAGCTAATTACTCTGTTTGTGAGTGATAAGCCGGTGGAGGCATTGTTACAGCGTTGCTCAGCCAGTTTTATTGAAACTGCTAGCCAACCGGATCAAATTGCTCAGGTATTGCGCACGCTTCTAACCGCACCGGAATTTAATGCAGAACAGCATTTTAATAGTAAATTCCGCACTCCCCTAGAGTTTAGTGTCGCCTCTGTACGTGCCTTTGCAGGGCAAGTTAGTACAACAGGCTTGGTCGAAGAAACCAAACGCATGGGCTTAAATTTATATCGCAATCCAGTGCCGACAGGTTGGTCAGAAACTGGGGATGATTGGATTAGTACGGGCTTATTGCAGGAACGTATTCGCTTTGTGAATCGCTTAGTTGGCAGCAATGTAGCTGGTATTCAATTAGACCCAGCCGCTTTCTTCCGTAGTCGTGGTGCATTGACCACCGAAAGTATCTTGGCAGAAAGCTTTGATCTGCTGATGAATAATCAATACAGCACAGTCGAGTGGCAGACTGCTTTTGATATTTTGAATGCAGAAGGGCAATTTGATTTAGACGCCGCGACTGCAAATACACGCTTAAAAGCGATGTTGGCGACCTTGCTTAGTTATCCAGCATGTAACTACCAATAATAAGGATAAAGACCATGCAACGACGTGATTTTCTAAAGTTAATGCTTTCCTCATCTTTAGCGGGAAGTGCTTGGCTGTTAGATGATTCTTTTCGTTTGAGTGCAGCGCAAGCTTCAATTGCACCCAAAACCTTAGTGGTGATTTTTCAACGTGGGGGCTGTGATGGTTTAAATGTTGTTGTGCCTTATGCAGATATGGATTACTACCGCTTACGCCCCGGTATCGCGATTGCTCCGGCAGGGCAAACCAATGGTGCTTTGGATTTGAATGGTTATTTTGGTTTACATCCAGCTATGCAAAGTTTGCATCGGCTCTATCAACAGCAGCAAGTTGCAGTTTTTCCAGCCGTGCATTATCCACAAGCTTCTTTGTCGCATTTTGATAGCCAACAATTTATTGAAAGCGCTGCGCTCCGTAGTGATTTGGATGGTTGGCTCAATCGGCATTTAGCCAGCTCACTGAATAGCACAGGTATGCGTGGCGTGGGCTTTGGTAATGAGCTAGCTCAGGCTTTACGCGGTAATGTAGTAGTTTCGTCGCTTAAAGATTTAGCGAATTTTGATTTGGGCATCAGTGATAGTGAAGAAATGCGCTTAAGTTCGCGCCTCAATACAGTATATGCCCAACATCCTGAGGATATTAATCCTTATGCCAAACTGCTAAAGCAAACGGGTCAGACTTTACTACGAGATTTAGATCTAACGCGCCAAATTGATCCAAAAGCTTATCGCCCCGCTAATGGGGCGGTCTATCCGGTTAATCTGTTTGGAAGCCAATTGCAACAAACTGCCCAATTGATTAAGCAAGGTGTGGGCTTGGAGGTTGCTGCAATTGATCTGGGTGGATGGGATACGCATAGCGGTCAAGGCGGAGCTGCTGGGCCGCAAGCAAATTTATTAAAAGTATTTGCAGATGGTATTGCGGCTCTTTGCGCCGATTTGGGTGCGAGTATGCAAAATGTGCTGGTCTTAACCATGACTGAGTTTGGACGCACCGCCGAGGAGAATGGGAGTGGTGGTACGGATCATGGCAATGCTTCGGCTTGGTTTGCAGTGGGTGGCGGTGTGAAAGGCGGCATTTATGGGACTTGGCCGGGCTTAGCCAAAGAAAAATTATATTTGCAGCGCTATTTAGCCCATAGCGTGGATTTTCGAGATATTTTTGCTGAGGTTTTAAGTAAACATCTGGGGAATACGGCACTTAATCAGTTGATACCGAATTATACACCGCAACTGCGTAATTTTATCGCTTAAGATGGTCTACAATTGGTTACTGCTCTAGTCTGTCGTATTGTCTTAGATGTTTATTGACGTTTACGTAAACGTAATTTACTATCTAGGCATCTTGCGAACTGAGGAGAGAGGTTATCATGAGTTCGAGTCTAAATTTTGCTCTAGGCGAAACGGTCGATATGCTGCGTGAAGCAGTACGCAGTTTCGCTGTCCAAGAAATTGCCCCCATTGCCGCTGAAACTGATCGTTCTAATGAATTCCCCAATGAGCTTTGGCCAAAATTTGGCGAGATGGGCTTATTAGGTATTACCGTGCCGGAAGAGTATGGCGGTAGTGGGATGGGCTATTTGGCGCACATGGTGGCGATGGAAGAAATTAGCCGTGCTTCCGCCTCGATTGGTTTGAGCTATGGCGCACATTCCAATCTGTGCGTGAATCAAATTAATCGCAATGGCAATGATGCGCAAAAGCGTAAATATCTATCCAAGCTCATTAGCGGTGAACACATTGGCGCACTTGCTATGTCAGAGCCAGGTGCTGGTTCGGATGTAGTCAGCATGCGTATGCGAGCTGAGAAAAAGGGCGATAAATATGTCCTGAATGGCACTAAAATGTGGATTACCAATGGCCCTGATGCCGATGTAATTGTGGTGTATGCCAAAACGGATCCACAGGCTGGTTCTAAAGGTATGACTACCTTCATAGTCGAGAAAAGTTTCGGCTTTAAAGTTGCGCAAAAGCTCGACAAGCTTGGGATGCGGGGTTCCAATACCGGCGAGTTAGTCTTTGAAGATGTTGAGGTTCCTGAAGAAAACGTACTCGGTCAGGTTGGGCGTGGTGCTGCCGTTTTAATGAGCGGTTTGGATTATGAACGTGCGGTGTTATCCGGTGGTCCGTTGGGTATCATGCAGGCTTGTATGGATGTGGTTGTGCCTTACATCCATGAGCGTAAACAGTTCGGGCAAAGCATCGGCGAATTCCAATTGATTCAAGGCAAAATCGCTGATATGTACACTAGCCTCAATGCTTGTAAAGCTTATGTGTATGCGGTGGGTGCAGCCTGTGATCGGGGCGAAACTACTCGTAAAGATGCTGCTGGAGCTATTCTCTATTCTGCGGAAAAAGCTACACAAATGGCATTGGATGCCATCCAAATTCTCGGTGGCAATGGCTATATGAATGAATACCCTACAGGGCGTTTATTGCGTGATGCCAAGCTCTATGAGATTGGGGCGGGGACTTCT
This sequence comes from uncultured Thiothrix sp., assembly GCF_937876535.1. Classification (GTDB taxonomy): domain Bacteria; phylum Pseudomonadota; class Gammaproteobacteria; order Thiotrichales; family Thiotrichaceae; genus Thiolinea. The sequence goes on along the minus strand of NZ_CALFHZ010000005.1, from coordinate 143,009 downwards.
GAAATTCGCCGCATGTTGATTGGGCGCGAACTGTTTAATGAAACGCGTTGAGGTACAGCATGAGTGATCCAATTGTAATTGTGAGTGCAGCGCGTACCCCAATGGGTGGGTTTCAAGGTGATTTTGCCGGTCTTTCTGCACCCGAATTAGGTGCAGTGGCGATTCGTGGTGCGGTGGAGCGTGCAGGTATTAGCCCTGATGAGGTGCAAGAAGTGATTATGGGTTGCGTCTTGCCAGCAGGATTAGGCCAAGCACCTGCCCGCCAAGCCGCTTTAGGTGCAGGTTTGCCCTTGCATGCGGGTTGTACCACCATCAATAAAGTCTGCGGTTCGAGTATGAAGGCGACTATGCTCGCCCACGATTTATTGGTAGCTGGTACGAATCAAGTGATGGTGGCAGGTGGCATGGAGTCCATGTCCAATGCGCCTTACTTTATCGCCAAAGCCCGCACTGGATTACGCATGGGGCATGGTGAAATCAAAGATCATATGTTCTTTGATGGCCTTGAAGACGCTTATGAGAAAGGGCGGTTAATGGGGACTTTCGCCGAAGAATGCGCAGATATGTTCCAGTTCAGCCGCGAGCAGCAAGACGAATTTGCGATTGCTTCTTTAACACGTGCTAAAACTACGATTGAAACAGGTGCTTTCAAAGACGAAATCGTACCTGTTACGGTTAAAACTCGTAAAGGTGAGGCGCAAATCAATACCGATGAGCAACCGCATAAAGCCGCCATTGATAAAATCCCAAGCTTAAAACCCGCCTTCCGCAAAGATGGCACGGTGACAGCAGCCAATTCTAGCTCGATTTCGGATGGTGCAGCTGCACTGGTGTTAATGCGTCAATCCGAAGCCGAAAAGCGCGGTTTAAAGCCCTTAGCTGTGATTAAAGGGCATAGCACTTTGGCGCAAAAACCTGCTTTATTTACTACTGCGCCGGTGTATGCGATTCAAAATTTGCTGGGAAAAATTGGTTGGCAACTAGATCAGGTTGATCTATTTGAGATCAATGAAGCCTTTGCGGTGGTAACGATGGCAGCGATGAAAGCACTGGATTTACCGCATGATAAAGTCAATGTGAATGGTGGGGCTTGTGCTTTGGGGCATCCGATTGGTGCTTCGGGGGCGCGCATTATTGTCACTTTGTTGTCAGCTTTAAAGCAACGCAATTTGAAGCGCGGTGTCGCATCCTTGTGTATTGGTGGGGGTGAAGCGACGGCGATTGCGGTCGAGCTAGTTTAAACCCCTCCCAGCCTCCCCTTATCAGGGGAGGAGCGAAGATAGCATAGCAACCAGTCTCTTATTTCCTCCCTTGATAAGGGGAGGGCTAGGGTGGGGTTAAAGACAAACGCTAGGATATTCAAGATGATACTAACTGATGAACAAGTCTTAATTCGCAACACGGTGCGGCAATATATCCACGATAATGTCACGCCGTTTGCAGCCGACTGGGATCGCGATAGCACCTTTCCCGCGCAGCAACTCAAGGAAATGGGCGGCCTCGGTTTATATGGCATGGTCGTACCAGAAGAATGGGGTGGCTCGAATGTGGGTTATGTATCCCTTGCCTTGGCGATTGAAGAAGTAGCCGCCGGTGATGGTGCTAGTTCTACCATTCTAAGCGTGCAAAATTCAGTCGTCTGTGGCCCCATCCTCACTTATGGCAGCGATTATCTCAAAGAAACTTATCTGAAGCCGCTTGCCTCCGGTGAAATGTTGGGTTGCTTTTGCCTGACAGAATCGCACGCAGGTTCGGATGCAGCCGCGATTAAAACCCGTGCGGTGAAAGACGGTGATTCCTATGTGATCAACGGCAGCAAGCAATTCATCACCTCCGGCAAGAATGCCCAAGTCGCGATTGTGTTTGCGGTCACCGACCCGAATGCAGGCAAAAAAGGGATTAGCGCCTTTGTAGTGCCCACCAATAATGCAGGCTATAAAGTCGCCAGCATTGAAAAGAAAATGGGGCAACATGCTTCCGATACCGCCTCGATTTTCTTTGAAGATTGCCGTGTTCCAGCAACTCATTTACTCAGCAAAGAAGGCGAAGGCTACAAGATTGCTTTGAGTAATCTGGAAGGCGGACGCATTGGCATTGCTGCGCAATGTATCGGGATGGCGCGGGCTGCCTATGAAGCGGCTTTAGCTTATGCGCAAGAACGCACTAGTTTTGGTAAACCGATTATTGAGCATCAGGCGGTGGCTTTCCGTTTAGCGGATATGGCAACTAAGATTGAGGCAGCACGCTTACTGGTTTTGAATGCAGCACGGTTACGCGATGCGGGTGAGCCGTGTTTAAAAGAAGCCTGTATGGGCAAGTTATTTGCCTCGGAAATGGCGGAACAAGTCTGTTCGGATGCGATTCAAACCCTAGGTGGTTATGGCTATTTGAATGACTTTCCGGTGGAACGCATTTATCGCGATGTGCGCGTATCGCAGATTTATGAAGGCACAAGCGATATTCAACGTATGGTGATTACGCGCCAAATTATGGAGGCTTAAATGGCTAAGACTCTGGATTTTTACTTCGACTTCTATTCGCCTTATGGCTATTTAGCGCATTATAAAATGGATGCGATTGCTGAGCGTTATGGCTACCAAGCCAATTGGCATGCGATTTTATTGGGGCCAGCCTTTAAAGCAGTGGGATCTAAGCCCTTGCTGGATATTCCGCTGGTAGGTGAGTATTCGGCGCATGATTTTGCCCGTACTGCGCGCTTAGAAGGTGTGCCGTTTGTGATGCCTGCGACCTTTCCGGGGGCGACTTTAGCGGCGGGGCGTGCCTTCTATTGGTTGCAGGATCAAGACCCAGCATTAGCCAAACGCTTTGCTAAAGCCGCGTATAAAGCTGCCTTTGCTGAGGGGCAAGATTTATTACAGCTAGAGACGATTAAACGGGTGGCTAGTGCTGAAGGGATTGATGCCGAAGCGCTAGAGGCCGCGATTCAAACCGATGCCGTAAAAGAGCGCTTTAAAACCGCCGTGCAAGAATCCTTGGATAAAGGGGTATTTGGTTCGCCGTTTGTGGTGGTCGATGGTGAACAGTTCTGGGGAAATGATCGGATTCCACAAGTTGAGCAATGGTTAGCGCGAGGAGGTTGGTAATGAGCGTAGTAAGCACCACAGTGAATAGTCGCTCGGAAGATTTCCGCGCCAATGCCGCCGCCATGCAAACACAAGTCGATGACTTACGCGCTAAAGTTGCCCAAATCAGCTTAGGCGGGGGCGAAAAAGCCCGTCAAAAGCATTTAGAGCGGGGCAAACTGTTACCGCGTGAACGCATTCGCGTATTGCTGGATAAAGGCTCGCCCTTTTTAGAAATCTCCCAATTCGCCGCCTATGGCATGTATAACAATGAAGTGCCAGCCGCTGGCGTGATTGCGGGGATTGGGCGAGTGAGTGGGCAGGAGTGCATGATTGTCGCCAATGATGCAACGGTCAAAGGTGGTACTTACTTTCCGCTTACGGTGAAAAAGCATTTGCGTGCCCAAGCGATTGCTTTAGAAAACCGTTTGCCGTGTATTTATCTGGTCGATTCGGGTGGTGCGTTTTTGCCGCTACAGGATGAGGTCTTTCCTGATCGTGAGCATTTCGGGCGGATTTTTTATAATCAAGCCAATATGTCCGCACTGGGTATTCCGCAGATTGCCGTCGTGATGGGGTCGTGTACAGCAGGTGGTGCGTATGTGCCTGCCATGTGCGATCAAAGCATTATCGTAAAAGAGCAGGGCACGATTTTCCTTGGTGGCCCACCTTTAGTGCGTGCGGCGACGGGTGAAGTGGTGAGTGCCGAAGAGTTAGGCGGGGCGGATACCCATTCGCGCATTTCCGGTGTAACCGATCATTATGCTTTGAATGACACCCACGCTTTGAGTATGGCGCGAGAAATTGTCGCGGATCTCAATCGCAAAAAAACCATGTCGGTGCAAGTGCAAAAACCTGCCGAGCCTTTATATCCCGCCCACGAGCTATACGGCATTATTCCGCAAGATGCACGCAAACCCTTCGATATTCGCGAAGTGATTGCGCGGATTGTAGATGGCAGCGAATTTGATGAATTTAAAAAGCTCTATGGCACGACCATTGTCTGTGGCTTTGCGCATATTCATGGTTATCCGGTGGGCATTGTTGCTAATAATGGGATTTTGTTTTCTGAGTCGGCCTCCAAAGCTGCACACTTTATCGAGTTATGCGCTAAGCGCAAGATTCCGTTGGTATTTTTGCAAAACATTACCGGCTTTATGGTCGGTAAAAAGGCTGAGCATGGCGGTATTGCCAAAGATGGTGCCAAGATGGTGACAGCGGTGGCCTGTGCGAAAGTGCCCAAATTTACCGTGATTATTGGCGGGAGTTTTGGGGCGGGTAACTATGCCATGTGCGGGCGTGCGTATGGTGGGCGCTTCTTGTGGATGTGGCCGAACGCGCGTATTTCCGTTATGGGTGGCGAGCAAGCTTCCAAGGTCTTGAGCCAAGTACGTAGCGATGCTTTAGAAGCGCAAGGCAAAACCTGGAGCGCTGAGGAGCAAGCCGAGTTTGAGCGTCCGGTGCGTGAGCAATACGAAACGCAAGGACATCCGTATTACGCGAGTGCAAGGCTGTGGGATGATGGGATTATTGACCCGAAAGATACGCGTAAAGTCTTGGCGCTTAGTTTAGCTTCTGCCTTGAATGCGCCGATTGAAGATACCAACTTTGGCATCTTCAGGATGTAAGGAGAAAATCATGTTCACTAAAATCCTGATTGCCAATCGTGGCGAAATTGCCTGCCGAGTTGCACGCACCGCAAGACGCTTAGGTATAAAAACCGTCGCGGTTTATTCCACTGCCGACGCCCACGCCCAGCACGTCAAAGCCTGCGACGAAGCCTATTGGATCGGTGAAGCCCCTGCTGCGGAAAGCTATTTACGCGCCGATAAAATCTTAGAAATCGCGAAATTATCCGGCGCTCAAGCCATCCATCCGGGCTATGGTTTCTTATCCGAAAATGCTGGGTTTGCCGAAAGTTGCAAACAAGCAGGCATAGTGTTCATTGGTCCACCGACCCAAGCGATTATTGCGATGGGCTTAAAAAGCGAGTCCAAGCGCTTAATGACTGAAGCGCAAGTGCCACTCGTACCCGGCTATCATGGCGCAGATCAAAGCATCGACTTACTGCGTGAACAATCGCAAGTCATCGGCTATCCACAACTGATCAAAGCCAGCGCGGGCGGCGGTGGTAAGGGGATGCGTGTAGTAAAAAACTTTGCCGAGTTTGATGCTGCATTAGCTTCTGCCAAGCGGGAAGCGATTTCTTCGTTTGGCAATGATAGCGTGTTGATTGAGCGCTATTTACAGAAACCGCGCCATATTGAGTTGCAAGTATTTGCCGATACACTCGGTAATGTGGTGCACGTATTTGAGCGTGATTGCTCGATTCAACGTCGCCACCAGAAAGTGATTGAAGAAGCACCCGCACCCGGTATGACGCCGGAATTACGTCAGGCAATGGGGCAAGCGGCGATTAATGCCGCCAAGGCGATTGGCTATGTGGGCGCAGGGACAGTGGAGTTTCTGCTGGATCAAAGCGGCGAATTTTTCTTTATGGAAATGAATACCCGCTTGCAGGTCGAACATCCGGTCACGGAAATGATTTCAGGGCAGGATTTGGTCGAGTGGCAATTGCGTGTAGCGAATGGCGAGCCACTGCCACTCACGCAAGAGCAGCTCAAAATCAATGGGCATGCGTTTGAAGCGCGCGTCTATGCCGAAACCCCTGAGCGCGATTTCTTACCTGCTACGGGGCGCTTAACTTATCTACATGCGCCAACCGAAACCGAGTATGTGCGCATTGATACTGGCGTGCGTCAAGGCGATGAAGTCAGCATGTTCTACGATCCAATGATCGCTAAATTGATCGTCTGGGGTGCGGATCGTAATCAAGCTTTACAACGCTTACAGGCCGCCTTGAGTGATTATTATATTAGTGGTGTGAAAACCAATTTAGTTTTCCTGTCCACTTTGTCGAGCTTGCCTGATTTTGCTGCGGCAAAATTGGATACCGGTTTTATTGAGCAGCATTTGGAGGCGCTATTCCCCAAAGCGAGTACGCCACCGAATGAGGTGTTGGCAGCCGCTTGTTTAGCGGAGTTAGTCTCGCGCCAAGAGCAAGCTAGCCAAACTCAAGCCAGTAGCACTGATCCTTATTCACCGTGGGCAATTGCCGATGCGTGGCGGATGAATCAGGAGGGGATGGATAGTTTTGAGTTCCAATTGGGCGAAGAACTGTATCCGGTACAAGGTTGTTATCGTGCGGATGCTTATTATGTGCAAACCCCACAAGGTGAACAGCGCTTAAGTGGTGAGCGCTTGGGTGAGTACGAATGGCTAGTGACTTTAGGGCAAAAAACCTTCCGCGCTAAAGTCTTGGATAATTCCACCGTATTATGGGGGGGCAAGGCTTGGGAGTTACGCCTACATGATCCAGTGCATGAAGTGGATGAGACTAGTGTACACGGTGGCAATTTAACTGCACCGATGCCGGGAGCTGTGGTTGCGGTACAAGTCGAGGTGGGCGCTAAGGTACAAGCAGGCGATGCCTTAATGATCGTAGTAGCCATGAAAATGGAGCACACCATCACCGCACCGCACGCTGGCGAAGTTAAAGAAATTTATTTCCAAGTTGGCGATCAGGTCAAAGATGGCGATGTGTTACTCAGCTTGGAGCAAAGCCATGAGCCTGCCTAAACGTGTGAAAATCGTCGAAGTCGGGCCACGCGATGGCTTACAAAACGAACCAACGCCTGTGAGTTTAGAAACCAAAATTGCTTTAGTAGAAAAGCTGGTTGATGCAGGTTTGTCGGTGGTTGAGGTTGGCAGTTTCGTATCGCCCAAATGGGTTCCTCAGATGGCAGGTAGCGCAGAGGTGTATACTGGTATTCAACAGCGTGCAGGGGTAAGTTACCCGATGCTAGTGCCTAATCTCAAAGGCATGGAAGGCGCGCTTGCAGCAGGTGTACAAGAGATTGCCATTTTCGCTGCTGCCTCTGAGACTTTTGCGCAGAAAAACACCAATTGCAGTATTGCCGAAAGCCTTGAGCGCTTTGAGGCCGTGATACAACAAGCTCAAGCGCAGCAGATTAAAGTGCGTGGTTATGTCTCTTGTGTACTCGGTTGCCCGTATGAAGGTGAAATTGCCCCTGAGAAAGTAGCAGAGGTTGCTAGCAAGCTGTATGACATGGGCTGCTATGAAATCTCCTTGGGCGATACCGTCGGTGTGGGTACGCCTTTAAAAGCCCAAGCTATGATTCATGAAGTCGCCAAACGTGTGCCGATTGAGCAGTTAGCCGCACATTTTCATGATACCTATGGGCAGGGCTTAGCGAATCTTTTCGCAGTATTGCAGTTAGGGGTGGCGACGATTGATAGCTCAGTCTCAGGCTTGGGTGGTTGCCCTTATGCTAAGGGGGCGAGTGGTAATGTCGCTACTGAAGATGTGTTGTATATGCTGAATGGGATGGGCATTGAAACAGGTGTGGATTTGCCTAAATTGCTAGAAGCGGGGCGGTTTATTTCAGATAGTTTGGGGCGCTTGCCAGCTTCTAAGGTAGGGCGGGCTTTATATCAGATTTAAGGTGAGCACGGATGGCCTTAGCGAGCAGTGTCAAACGCACGAAATTACATCATCGTAGTATCCAATGTGAAGGTTTTAAGCGTGAGGATGGCCTCTGGGATATTGAGGCGCATCTAACCGATCAACGTTCCTATGATTGTAGTTATGATCCTGAACATCGCGGCGGCCTGATTCGGGCGGGTGAAAATGTGCACAATATGCGGGTGCGCTTGACTCTCGATTTAGATTTTCTGATTCATGATGCGGTGGCTATTTCTGATGAGACGCCTTTTCCGATTTGCTTCCAAGCCGCTAAAGTGATGCCGCGTCTAATTGGTTTGCGTATGGGCAAGGGCTGGCTGAAGGAAGTTCGTGAGCGGATTAGCACCGAGGTTTCTTGTACCCACTTGATTGATTTACTCACCCCAATTGCGAATACGGCCTATCAAACTATGCATGCTGCTTTGGAGGAGCGTGCCGAACAACGGAAGCGTGAGGATAAAAATTTTACTCGGAAGAAATTGGGAATTTTAGATACCTGTATCGCCTTGGCGAGCGATGGGGAAGTCGTAAAGCGGCAGTGGCCAGAGTTTTATACAGGGGCTAAGCATGAGTAAAGTGTTTGATCTCGTCAGCTTGTAATTGCAGGAGTTCTTCGGCTAAGCGCAGCTCAAAATGAGCCACGGAAGGATTGCCACGTTTGCCTTTGGCAGCCCGTTGCCAAGCAAGATAAAGATTGCCGAAGTCGATCAACTGTGGATATAAATTGTCGAAAACTTTAGGCATCTATCCGCTCTAAAAAAATTCGTGCCGCTACGTGGCAGATTCAACCTCACCCCAACCCCTCTCCTCGCTTGGAGAGGGGCTACTAATCAGAATAACAGAAAGCAGTATTCAGAAAACAGAATTCAGCAATCAGCAGCCAGGGAGAAGGCACAAACTCGAAATCCCAGAATGATGCCTCGATCAGTAGGACGATTCCAATTACGAACCGCACACCGCAGATAGTCGACCGTATTGCTCCAAGAACCGCCGCGCCTTGCCCTAACCCTGAGGCTAATTTGACCGATGCCCGCTAGACGTGCAAGCTTATTCAGCAAATTAACTCACGACTGTAAAGGCAAACATGAAAGATCTATTAGGTGTAGCCGGTGTATTACTACTCTTAGCAGGAATAACAGCCCTTATTATCGGCACGGCGCGCTATTTTTTCCCGACGCTGGAGCAATTTTTCCCTGAAAGCTTTAAGAAACCCTTGTCGTTTCAATATGGAACTTATTATTTTTTAGCAGGCTTGATTTGTCTTTTGTTGGTGTAGGTCAACACAAGTTTAAACTTTCAGATTTAACCTTTTGAGCCTCAGATAAAAGGACAAGTAAGCAGCAATCTTATAGTGTATTAGCCTATGCCATAAGCATACATTAAAGGAGGCTTGCTGATGCATACTAATGAGCACCGTCATGTACGCCTATTTCGCAATGGACGCAATCAAGCTATTCGTATTCCTAGAGAGTTTGAGTTGGAAGGCTCAGAGGCTATTATCCATCGCAAGGGTAAGTACTTAATTATCGAGCCAATTACAAAACAGAGTTTGTTAGAGTTTCTAAAAACTCAGCCCAAGCGGGATGAAGAGTTCCCTAAGAGCATTGATAGACTTCCTATTGATGACCTAGAGTTTTGAGTTATGTCTACTCGTCACCTAGGTTTTACCTTGGTTACAGATAATCTTAGCGAGTTTCAACGCGTGCCAAATTTGTTGATAGAAAACTGGTTAAGCTAAACCAGTAGTCAAATGTTTAGCTAGTTTGAGCAGTTAATACTGCAGATTTTCTTAACTTTTCAAGCTCACTCAAAGCATCTTCTTGCATAGAAAAAGGCACTCCCCAGTAATCAAAAATGCCACCTTGTTTGGAGTTTTGGCCGCAAATTACCATAACGCCTGTGCCTAAGGTGGTTTTTAAGTGAGTGGCTAACCAGCCAACAAAACCAGAGTTATCAACATTAGCTGGAAAATGAAAAGAGAAGAGAGCGAATAGTTCAGCATCTGGCTGTTGATAGGGTACTAAAGCACTCCACACTTGCTGATCCCGTACCAAAGCTAAAGCTTGGTTGACCATTTCCTGCGGAAATGTCTCCACAGGAAACTCCAAAAATGCATAGCTTCCTGTATAAGCCTGAAAATGAGCTTGAGCAATCACTGAGCGTAAACGTTGCTCAGTCTGCTCAGTAGTTTCATTGCTGATATACATCTAAATTTGCTCCACTTTTTTAGAAAACATTTACGTTGATTATGTATAGTTAGTTTGATTTAATGCAATTAAGTTGTCATTTTTAACGGGTTTTTATGTCGAAAAGCACTGTTCAACTCAAACAGTTTGGCAATATTCCGTTGATGCATCAAACAGTATGTTCGGTCCTGAAAAACTACAAAACACCCAATAATAAAATTGCTCGTTGGTTAGAAGATGGAGTATTACTGCCTGTAAAACGTGGGTTGTATGTTGTATCGCCTGAAGTAAGTGGCAAGCCAATAGAGCGGTTACTAGTGGCTAATCTATTGTATGGCCCCTCTTGTGTATCACTAGATTATGCGTTATGGCATTACGGTCTAATCCCAGAAACTGTGCTGGAAGTCACTTCTGTAACTATCCGCCGTAGTCAACTTTTTGAAACTGAACTAGGGCGTTTCTCTTATCAACATTTACCTCAGGGCTTATATCCTATTGGTATGCAATCTATACAGCTAACGACTGGCAGCTATTGCTTGTTAGCAACACCCGCAAAAGCGTTATGTGACCGCTTGATATTAACTCGTCAGTTACGGATACATTCAGTCAAGTCTATGCAGCAGTTTTTACTGAATGACTTACGTTTTGATAGGGAAGAAGCTCAAGTGATTGACTTAACTATAGTTGCAGCTTATGAACAAGTTGGACATAAAGTTGAACTGTTAAAACATCTATATGAGGCAATCAAACAATGGCAATGACTGTCTTAGAGCAAATGTTGAATCGTTATCCTTTAACTTTGGTTGAGCAACAAGATCAAGCACTTCGAGAGGTGATGCAGGAAATAGCCTTAGCAGGTCTTAATCGTGCGGGGTTTTTCGAACAGGCTGCTTTTTATGGAGGTACTTGTTTACGTATTTTTTATGGCTTGCCTCGTTTTTCAGAAGACTTAGATTTTTCTTTATTACAGCCTAAAGCAGGTTTTTCTTTGCAACCCTATTTCAAAGCTGTGATTGAAGAGTTTCAGGCTTTAGGCTTAGAAGTTGATATTACAGTTAAGCAGAAGACTGTTGATAGCCAAATTGAATCAGCCTTCTTGAAAAATAATACTCAAGTGTTCAGCTTAACTATTAGCCATAGCCGCAAAATCAAAATCAAATTAGAGGTTGATACTTTACCCCCTTTAGGCTTTTCTACGGAAGAAAGGCTCTTGCTACAACCGTTTTCTTTTTATGTAAAATGTTTTACCTTGTCTGATTTATTTGCTGGTAAGTTGCATGCATTGCTATTTAGGCAATGGAAGAATCGTGTAAAGGGACGGGATTGGTTCGATTTTGAATGGTATGTACGTCACAAGGTTAGGCCTAATTTAGAGCATTTCGCTAGGCGCAGTTTCGAAAGTGGTGCAATTCACCAAAGCTCAATTTCTGAAGCAGAGTTAAAAAAACTTTTGCAGCAGCGTATCCAGATTGTAGATTTTGAGAGTGCTAAACAAGATGTAGAAAAGTTTGTGCCTGATAGCAAAGTGTTAAATATTTGGTCAAAAGAATACTTTCTACAGTTGACTCAACAAATGATGGCATCATTTTAATTAAATTTAGTTGTTAGACCAGCGTGCTTTAATTAAAGCACGCTCCTTGTTTGTAGAAAAATCAACCCAAAAAGCGCTGATAAGCCGGATTATCGGTCTCGTCCCAATACTCATAAGCTAACTGATCTAGGGTTTGCTTAAACTCCTCACGCTCTGCGGATGGAACTTGAATTCCAACTAAGACCCGTCCGAAATCTGAGCCGTGATTGCGATAGTGGAACAAACTAATATTCCAGCCTGCGCTCATGCTGGTTAAAAAGTGTAATAAAGCACCGGGGCGCTCAGGGAACATGAAGCGGTAAATCAATTCATTCTCAACACCTTGCCCATGCCCACCGACCATATAGCGTAAATGCACTTTGGCCACTTCATTGTCGGTCATATCAATGAAGGAATAGTTTTGAGCTTTTAATTCATTAATCAGCTTTTCGCGTTCACCTTTGCCACCGGGAATCTTGACCCCTGCAAAAACTTGAGCCGCTTTAGAGTCGGCATAGCGGTAGTTGAATTCAGTAATAGCCCGATTCCCTACCGCGCGACAGAATTGGCGGAAGCTACCCGGTTGTTCTGGAATAGTAACCGCTAACAGAATTTCGCGGCCTTCACCTAATTCAGCGCGTTCCGCCACATGGCGCAAACGGTCGAAGTTAATGTTCGCACCACTGGTAATCGTGACTATATTTTTGCCTTCCCAACCTTGCTCTGCGACATACTTTTTAATCCCAGCCACCCCTAGAGCGCCGGCTGGCTCTAGTAAAGTGCGGGTTTCTTCAAACACATCTTTGATGGCTGCACAGGTTTCATCGGTGTTCACTAGAATTACATCATCGACTACTTGTTGAGCAATCGCGAAGGTTTGTTCACCAATTAACTTAACCGCAGCACCATCGGCAAAAGTACCTACTTGAGACAGTTGTACTCGTTTGCCTGCTTTAAAAGAGTCGTGCAGAGTAGGGGCTTCTTCATGTTCAACACTAATCACCTTAGTGCTGGGATAGAGGTATTTGAGGTAACTCGCTACCCCTGAAATTAAACCGCCGCCACCTACTGCAAGGAAAATTGCATCAATCGGATCTTGATGCTGGCGTAAGAGTTCCATAGCAATCGTGCCTTGGCCTGCAATCACATCCAGATCATCAAAAGGATGCACAAAGGTCATCCCTTCTTCTTGTTCTAAATGCCGAGCATGTGCATAGGCTTCATCAAAATTGTTCCCATGAATAACAACTTCACCACCGAAAGATTTCACTGCATTAATTTTAATATCAGGTGCGACTTTAGGCATGACAATAATTGTTCTAATCCCTAAGGTTTTCCCAGATAAAGCGACACCTTGCGCATGATTACCTGCAGAGGCAGCAACGATGCCACGTGCGCGTTCTTCAGGGGTGAGCTGAAACATGCGATTAAACGCACCCCGTAATTTGAAAGAAAATACGGGTTGCAAATCTTCGCGCTTCAGGAAAATTCGATTATTCAAACGCTGGCTAAGATTTTTGGCAAAATCTAAAGGAGTCTCTTTCGCCACGTCATAAACACGGGCGGTCAGGATGCGTTCGATTAAGGATTTATCAGCGGTATTCATATCTACTCAGTGTCGCAGCAGTTGCGGGTCAGGTAGTATAGGCCAAACTCCCAACGCAAGCATTAGGTGATGTATTACGATGACTCAAGATGAGATGAAAAAAGCCGCCGCGCAAGCCGCACTCGCATATGTCGAAGCTGGCTCAATTATTGGCATTGGTACAGGCTCTACCGCGAATTACTTCATTGATTTATTGGCACAAATGAAAATTAAACTGGAAGCGACAGTTGCCAGTTCCATTGCCAGTGCTGAGCGCTTACAAAAGCATGGAATTCGTGTGCTTGACTTAAATGAAGCGGGGCAGTTAGCTTTATATGTGGATGGTGCGGATGAGTCGAATCATCAATTACAGTTAATTAAAGGCGGCGGTGCAGCTTTAACACGTGAGAAAATCGTCGCGGGGGCGAGTGATAAATTCGTTTGTATTGCAGATGGTACGAAGTTAGTGGATGTCTTAGGTAAATTCCCACTACCGATTGAAGTCATTCCGATGGCACGAGAGTTAGTTTCACGCGAGATTGTGAAATTGGGTGGTAAGCCGGTCTTGCGCCCGAACTGCACGACGGATAATGGTAATGTGATTGTTGATGTGCATGGTTTAGCCATTACGGACGCTAAACACTTAGAGAGCCAGCTCAACCATATTCCAGGTGTAGTGACGAATGGCTTATTTGCCTTACGCCCTGCCGATGTGCTCATTCTAGGCACACCGGAGGGCATCAAAACCTTAACCGCTTAATAGCAAGCATTAATCATTACTTGATTCCACTGCGCCGAATACTCTAAAGCAGCACTTAGGTATTTGGCGTGATTTTCGCCGTATAAAGCGTCCGTGACGCCATCCAAACAGCGGGTCGGACATTGACCTTGTGCACTCGCATACACTTCAGCTTTTAAGCCCGGGACGGTACGGCTGCGGCCTGCATTACACAGAAAATAACGCTCACCTCTTGCAATGGCCGCTTGTGCATCTTGCTTAGGGTTTTTGCTTTGTAATTCAATGAGTTTTTTCACGAATTGTGCATCTTCTGTAGAGACAGTTTGCTGTGGCATTTGCGTTGTATTGCTAGAAACTTGATTACTTGGCATTTCCCGACAGGCTCCCACAGCTAAACCTAAACTCGTTAAGATTAGGGTGGTTAATACAGATTTAACAAGATTCATGCTTGTGTTCCTTGAGTAGCAAAGCGTTGACGGAAGAAAACTCCAAAGCCAACTAATAGCACTAATTCAAGCGGGAAAGAACCTGTACCACCGTTAGTATAAACTCCGCCAGAGCTACCAGTTTCTGCTGAGGTCGGGTTCGCATCAGATAATGCAAAGAAAATATTATTACTGCATTTCACACGAATCGTATTTTTTGTACCTAAGGTACTCGGCAGCGTCACGCTGGCGGCACCATCATTCGGTGTATTGCTGAGTAAGGTTTGGAAATTTTCATTGGTGGTCGTGCTGCTCATATTCAGAGCAATATCGACATTGGCGCAGCTAATTGGTGCTTGATCCGTTTTTGCTACATTCCAAGTCACATTCAGCGCACTACCTGCATTTAGGCTCGCATTCTTTGGTGCAGTCACTTCAAACGCAGACCCCGTGTCTTGAACTTGTACGACCATATCATCCGAACCAATACCACCTTTCCCATCGCGGGCTTGTAAACGGAAATTCAGCGGTCGAGTTTGGCTAGCTAAGGTTTCACCATAAGTATGGCTACTAGAGAATAAATCACTCAAGCGTGGAATCGTGCGGCTGGGTGAGCTGCTAGGCAACTGTGCACGCACTAACGCATTATCGCCGGTATCTATATCGACTTTGGAGGCGGTGCCTAAATCAATTTGCTCCCAAGAATAGGTCAGGGTATCGCTATTGCCATCAGTCGCACTGCCAGTAAGGATAAAAGGTGTGCGGGCTGGAATTGTATAGTCTTGGCCAGCATTCACTACTGGATTAGCATTGCTTAAGCTAGTGCTATCTGCACACGTCGCACCGGTGCTGCTTTGAGTGTAAGTAGTGATTTGATTGATCGAGCCGGAATGGAACATGGCATCGCTATGGGCTTGAATATTATCGGGTGAGCAAATCCCCGCATAAGACATAATCGTGCTCCCGCTACCCGGTTCATAAGCAGTTTTACCAATACGATTACTCCCTGAACAACTACCCGATTCGCTATTGAAGGTATGGGTAGCACCGAATTGATGACCCATTTCATGTGCTACATAATCAATCGCAAAAATATCCCCAGTAGGTGTATTCCAGCCGCTCACCCCTTGGGCTTTATAACTATTACGACAAGCACCCTCTACTACTGCAAGACCACCATCGCCAGTCGTAAATAAATGACCCACATCATAATTTTCACTGCCAATCAAATTGTCCAATACCGTTTGATTTTCTTTCAGCCGCGTAGAACCAGAAGTTGAATAAGGGTCAGTGGTAGAGTCGCTATAAAGAGTCGTTACCCCACTCACCAAGCGCAGCTTAATGCTTAAGTCGCGTTGGTAAATTTCATTCATGCGATTGATCGTCGTAGTAATCGCACTTAAGGCCGTGGTTTTACTGCCCCCATGATATTGGGTGTATTCGCCCGTAGCTGCAATAGCAATATCATAGGTTTTTAAATCTTCACCCGCGCGCGCAGCTATCACTGGAGCCGTTTCAGTATGAGCATCATCATGTGCCACCTCATGAGTAGCGCAGTGGAAGTTATTCTTGAATAACCCGGAATTAGTTTGTTTGCTTAAACTGCGATAAGACCGTTCGGCTGATTTGGTAGTCGCAGTGGTGGGGTCAATAAATAAAGTATCCCCATTCTGCATCACTAACATTGCCGTAAAGCCTAAAGCCGTGAGTTCGGCTCGACCGGAAATGACTTGCCCATCTAAGCCTTTAATTTGCCAAGTTTGCCAATCAGGGAATTGCGCGGCGACTATTGGGCTGAGTGTTTCTACTGGAAGCAGTTGGACTTTAGCAAAGCCACCGCTGGGTAAAGGCAGGCTTAAACTGGGTTCAGAGCCAGCATTAATTAGCAGGTTATGTAAGGCTGACTCATTTAAAGATAAATTACGTTGTTGAATCAGGGTTGCGCCGGTTTGGCGAGTTTGAATATCAGTCCAGAGCGCCTCATTAGCATAAAGCTTGGGCGCTGCTAAACCTAAAATAGCCAGAATGACGCTGGAGAGTTGTTTTTTCATTTTTATTATTCCTGGGTGTAAATCCTGCGCTATGTAGCCCTAAGCGCAGTGAATTTGAAGATTAGCCTTCTTGTCTGGGTTCGCGTTTCCCTGTTCCAGTCAGTTTCGCGCTCATAAAGCCGCCAATATATAGCAAGCTACTCGCCAGAATCATTAACCAACCATAGACTGCTTCATGCGGTGAAAATAAATACCAAACCCCTAAAGTCGCATAAAGCAGCGAAACTAAAATCGAAAATACATGGCTACGATTACTACCTTTTAAAATACCGCGTACTAAGGGCATCAGGGGTAATAATAAGAGTAAAATTTCAAGCGAGCGTGGAAATTGCTGTGTGCTAGAAAGCCAGCCATTCCATAAAATAATTAAAGCAATTAAGCCCAATAAACCACCTACTGAGCAGGCACGCCATAATTTAATATTTTTCATAGCTTATGAGCCAACTCCGCTAAGCGTTTGCCGAGCGCAAAACACAGGCGTTTTTCTTCATCCTTTAATTTAGCTTGATTAGCGCTGCCTGCCAAATGACTAGGGCCATAAGGTGTTCCACCCGTTTGGGTACTAATTAAATCTGCTTCGGTATAAGGTAAGCCAGTGATCAACATGCCATGATGGAGGAGGGGTGTCATCATCGATAATAAGGTCGACTCCTGCCCACCATGCAAACTAGAAGTCGAGGTAAATACACCTGCAGGTTTACCCACTAACGACCCCGAAAGCCATAAGCTGCTGGTCTTTTCCAAGAAATATTTCAAGGGTGCAGCCATATTGCCAAAGCGTCCGGGGCTACCTAAAGCCAAGGCATCACAAGTCTTTAAATCCTCTAAACTTACATAGGGTGCACCCGTATCCGGAATGCTTGGCTCAATCGCTTCGCAGACTTCAGAAATGGGCGCAACAGTACGTAAGCGTGCTTCAGTTTGGGTGACACTTTCAACACCTCGAGCAATCTGCTGTGCCATCGCTGCAATCG
Organism: uncultured Thiothrix sp.; assembly: GCF_937876535.1. Taxonomy (GTDB): domain Bacteria; phylum Pseudomonadota; class Gammaproteobacteria; order Thiotrichales; family Thiotrichaceae; genus Thiolinea. The sequence goes on along the minus strand of NZ_CALFHZ010000005.1, from coordinate 125,850 downwards.
AACCGTGGCGACTGTAATAGAGAATTAAGACTTGTTTAGTCTGGGTCATATTAAATCCAATACTTTTTCCGGCGGGCGTCCAATCACCGCCTTACCACCAGCGACCACAATCGGACGTTCAATCAATTTTGGATGCTTCACCATCGCTTGAATCAACTGATCCTCACTAAGGCTGCTATCCGCTAAGTTTAGATCGGCATATTCCTGCTCAGATTTACGCAGCAACCCGCGTGCACCAATACCCAACATCCCCAAGAGTTCACGCAATTTATCTGCGCTGGGTGGTTTATTCAGGTAGTTGATAACATCGGGGGTAACGCCTTCTTCTTCAAGCAGTTCTAAAGCCTGCTTGGATTTGGAGCAACGGGGATTATGATAGATCGTGACGGTGTTATCCATGAGTAAATTCCTGTCAGTTCGTAGCTGCAATCTAGCCGGATGTGAAAGTCTAGGCAAGTAAATTGCCTTATTCAATCCGTCGCTTAATCATTGTTTTGTGTCAATAAGCAGGCTAGTCTTATAAGTAAAAATTATCATAGCTGTGCTTCCTCTAGTTTCTAATAATAATTTTTCAATAGCAATAGTTATGCTGCTCATGGAGATTAGCGAAAATGCTCAAGGTCTTGGTTTCCACTAAAGCGGCTCGTCTTTTATCATTAGTTTTTATAACTAGTCTGTTGAGTTCACACCCAGTCTTCAGTGCCGAAACAAGCATTAAAAGCATGCAAATTGGCATTAATCTACAGATACGTGCTTATTTACAAGGCCCTTATGAGGTAACTACGGGCTTAATGCGGGATAGTTTGAGGTCGAAGGGTTTAATTCCTCTTCAGCAGCCTTATGGAGGCACACCCTTTAATTATGCTGGTACTGAAGCTTTAAATCGTTCTCTCACCAGTGTTTCTTTGGGGGGCGATGCGGATGCTTTAGTCGATTGGCTTTTAGTGGAATTACGTAGTGCGACTAATCCTAGCCTTATTCTTGCGCAAAAATCGGTAGGCGTGCAGGCTGATGGTGATTTAATGGATGTGCAAACTGGCTCTACTAATTTATCTTTCCTAAATGTTACTACAGGCAATTATTATGTAGCCTTACGCCATCGGAATCATTTAGGGGTGGTGACTGCGACCGCGCCAGCCTTAAGTTTTACCCATACGTTCTTAGACTTTAGCGATCCAAGTTTTGCAGTAATGGGGCAAAATAGTCGGGTGATCAATAAAACTAAGGCACTACTGTGGGCAGGTGATATTAATCAGGATAAACAAGTGATTGCTAATGGTGTGGGGAGCGATAGTACGGCGCTGATCACTGTAGTCTTGAGCGCTAGTGCGAACACAGCCTTTAATACTAGTTACCGCTTAGCCAGTTATGCTGCCACGGATTTGAATTTAGATGGTGAGACGCTAGCCGCAGGCCCTGGCAATGATATTAATTTACTGATCACCAATGTCTTATCCCATCCAACGAATACTTCACTAGCAGGCAATTATATTTTGCGTGGAAATGGTTACTAAAAACTTCAAGCTTTTCAATTGGAAAGCTAGGTAATTAAGCCAGTGCTCAGTTTATACTCATACAAACTAGCCTTACAATCCTGTAATTAATTAAATTGATGATGTATTATTAAATAGATCGATAAGGCTTTGCTGCTGAAAAATACATAAAAATTAAGTGCCCCGCCCTATGAGCTTAGCGGTGGCTTGCTTAATTTCAATACGCTTACTGCCTAAATCTAGCGAGCGTCTCGGTCTTATCACAAGCTGTTACTTAAGCTGAAAAGCCAAGCTGAAATACGCTGAATAATTATAAAAATAATGGAGCGAATGGCATGATCTTCTCGCCTACACTTGCCAATAGTGTTCTCGTCCGGCTGCTATGCGGCTTATGCCTATTTATACTCAGCGAGCAGCTCTTCGCTTTAGGTTGTACTAGTAGTTACACCTATACCAATACGGGGGGTAGTGCCAATTATGACTTAAATTCCGGGCAATCGTTAAAGATCGCAAGTGGTATTTATACTGGCACGATTAATAACTTTCCTAGTAATTCCAGCATCTGCGTAGAGAGTGGCGCGACCTTTAGCCCTAGTAATTTAAATAATAGCGCTGGGTCGATTAGCAATTACGGTACGGTCAAGTTCCAAACCTTCTCCTTTAACAGTGGCGTAGTTTTGGACAACTATGGCTTATGGGACTTCACTAGCGGCTTAAACTTTAATGGGTCAGTGACTTTAAAAAATCGTGCGAATGCCACCATGACGATGGCTAACAGCTTTATGCTAGCGAATGGTTCGAGCCTGACTAATGATGGTTTGATTGTTGCTAAGCAGGATTTTAATACGCAGTCAGGCACGACACTCACTAATAATTATCGCCTCGAAACCGAAGGAAACTTCAATCCAGCGGGTACTTTCGATAATTATGGGCGGATTTATGCGAAGAAATTCATTAATGCAAACTCAGGTGCATTACTACGGAATTATTGCACCTTAGTTTCCTATGATGGCTTTAACAATAATACCTCGGGTTTCAGTAACACTGGCACGATTCTCATCACGAATGCCTCTGGTGCACCCGGTGGGCCTTGGCAGAATAATGCTGCTTTTTATAATGGACTCGGTGCTAAGGTAGCAGGGGGCGATTTTACTAATAATGCATCTTTTAGTGGTTCTGGGGCTTTAATCTTTGCGGGGACAACTCGTAATCAAGGGGCATTTACAGGGGATGGACTAAACCCGATTAATTTCTACGATGAAAGTCAAACGGGTAGTTTGTTATTTGATTATTACAATACATTGGCTACGAATACGATTCGTCTACCCTTTGCGCGTCCTACAGAGCTGGATGCACCTAGTACTTGTACAGGGACTTATAAAACGCTAGCTACTGTAAAAATCTGCCCTGCCGATGGTCAAATTCAAAATCAAACGGGTAATGCGAGTGCTGCTACTGGTAATAGTATTGCAGGCCTTGAAAATGCCAATCAAGCCATTGGGACTTTACAAGCTTTAGGTACCACTGCGACGGCGAGTAACTCTGCAAAAATTAATGCAAGCGGTGTCCTCACTTTAGATTTAGGTAAAACCATCCCCGCTGACTCACCCATCTTGTTGTCACTAGCACCGGTTGATAGTTCCGCTCGGGTGAAGATTGAAGTGTCCTTGGATGGGTTAGTGTTTAGTAGTAAAGGTAGTTTTGGGAGTAGTGGTAGTTTAGGGACAGCGCCTTTAAATAGTTTGTCACGTGTGGTGATCAACGCCAATACAGGCGGTACTCAATACATCCGAATTAGCTATGAAGCGGGTTCCATGTGGGTGGATGGGGTCGAGTACAGTCAGAACTGTACCGATAGCCTTGATTATGGTGATGCACCCGCTAGTTTTGGCGTGGCTGCGCATAAATTAGGTGCGACTAATCTGTATTTAGGAAGCAATAGCCCTGATCCTGACCCCATGAGTGCTCATTCGATTCGTGCTAATGGGGATGGTGCTGATGAAGATGGCCCCCCGCCCCAAGCAGCAGGTTCACCGGTTGCAAAATTTGCTGTCTTGCAAATGACCGATATGAGCTATAGCACCACGATCCGGACTACCAATCAAACAGGTAATACAGCTAAATTGGCCGGTTGGATTGATTTTGATAAAAGTGGCAGTTTCGATGCGGACGAAATGGCTAGTGTCGATGTGCCAACTGGCTCGAATAATACGAATACGACTTTGACTTGGCCGAATATTCCAACGGATATCAAACTAGGTACAACTTATGTGCGCTTACGTTTCACCACAGATGCCAGTGCTGCTGTCCAACCGACTGGAGCTGCCCCGAATGGTGAAGTAGAGGATTTCATTCTGCCGATTCAGATGGATATTCCGCCGAATAGCCCGAGTATTTCCGTCACCAGTAATGCCACAGCTTTAGCTTGTCAGTCAGTGGTATTTGAAGATGATTTCAATGACCTAACACCTTCAGAAACGACTTTCTGGGCACCCAATCGTGCTAATGCAGTGGCAATTCGCTCTTGGAATACGGCTGGCGGTGGGGTGGATACTTATGCGCGTTTTATGGATTGGGGGTTAGGCTATGGAACTTCGGTCTATTTCGGGAATGGGGATGTTCGCAATATCAGTCCGAATCTGGGGACAGGTTTTAGTTTTGACACCCAAGGCAAGCTTTTAACGGTTATTGATGCAATTGCACTCCGCGATACGATTGATGACTTAGATCCAACCGCAGATACGGCTACGGTTAGAAATAGCCACTGGGGGGTGCAACCTGTTAGTTTATCGCGCTCCTTTGCAACCACTGTAGGTAAAACTTATCGCTTATATTTCTCTGCCTTACGCGAAACGGGTAATTATGCACCTGGCATCATGCGCGTGGATGGACCCGGCGGCTCTATTCATTTTAAAGCACCCGGCGGTGATGAGGGTATTCTCAATTATGCTATCGATTTCACAGCTACTAGCACTAACTCGACAATTAGTTTTCTGAATTATGGGCATTTTGGCCCGAATAGCTCAGATTATTGCAATGTTGTAAACAGTGCTTGGTGTACGGTTGGTGGGACAGATAATGGCGGCAAGTCAGCCAATGAATTGAGCATTGATAATGTCAAATTAGTAGAGTCTGCTTGCGTACTGGGTTCAATTGGCGGCTATGTCTATCAAGATGCGAACTTAAATAATAGTTATGACATGGGTTCGGAAACGACGATTCCCGCCATAACGATTAAGCTCTATGACGAAAAAGGTACGCCCACAGATACCACTGATGACCGCTTAGTAGAAACGGTTGCTACAGTTGCTGATGGCCATTATCTATTTGCTTATTTAGACAGCACCGCTAGTTATCGTGTGGAGGTGGATGCTGCTGACCCGGATTTACCTAGTGGTTTAACGCTTGGCACACCTAATCCTTTAAGTGGTTTAGTGCCAATGGTTGGTAATATTAAAACCGCTAACTTTGGTTTTGATCCTGCGGGTAATACCAGTACCAAAGATTATGGCGATGCCCCCGCCAGTTATGGCAGCGCGAGTCATATCATTGTTAGTGGCTTGAAATTAGGGCTGACCGCTCCTGATGCTGAGCCTGCAAGCCAGTACAGTTTTAATGCGTTTGGTGATGACTATGACGAAGATGGTGCTCCCGCTGCGGTTCACCCAGCAGGGCCGAGTGAAGCCTCACGGTTTCCTGTTTTAAGAGTCACCGATACTAGTTACACCTTGCCTTATAAGGTTACCAATACCACCACTTCAGTCGCTAAGCTGTATGCATGGCTAGATTTTGATAAAAATGGAGTGTTTGATGCTGATGAAGCAACTTCAGTGACAGTGCCCACTAATGTGGTCAATGGCACGCTAAATCTGGTATGGAGTACGCTGCCGAGTGACATTAAGTTTGGAACGACCTTTCTGCGGGTGCGTTTAGCTAATGAGTCAGAGCTTAGTGCTAATACGCCCACAGGTACTGCAAATAGTGGCGAGGTTGAGGATTATACCTTTGCGATTTATCAGTTAGTTCCTGTCGATAGCCCCAGCCTTAGTATTGTGAGTAATGTCACCCCGCTAGCCTGCCAAAAAACTATTTTCCAAGATGATTTTAATGACTTACCGACTATGAAGTGGGGACCTAATCGCCCTGATGCTCAGGGGATTCGGGATTGGACTCGGGCGGGTGGAGGTGCAGATACCTATGCGGATGTACGAGAGGTCATACCTGCCCAAGGAAAATCGGTTTATTTTGGAAGCGGTCATTTAAGGGGCATTACCCCGATCTTTACCAATGGCTTTACCTTTGACAGTAATGGGCATTTAAGCTCGCCGATTGAGGCGATTGCGATGCGTGATATACCAGATGATTTTAATCGCAATGCTTGGACTTCGCAGTGGGGGCCAGAGCCTTTAAAACTAATCCGCTCGTTCCCAACTCAAGTCGGTAAAAGCTACCGCTTGTATTTTAAGGCCATTCCGGAAGCTGGGCCGTATATCTCTGGAGTGATGCGTGTCGATGCACCTGGCGGCTCGATACATTTTAAAACACCCGGTGATTCAGAAGGTGTGCAAACTTATGCAATCGAGTTCACTGCTACTACAACCAACTCAAGTATTGCTTTTATTAACTATGGACATGTCGGTACTAATTGGTGTGAGTTACAAACTTCAGAATGGTGTACCGATAATGGTGTGAGGACGACTGCACCCACCAACGAGCTGATGATTGACGATGTGAGCTTAGTTGAAGCAGCTTGTAGTACGGGGAGTATGAGTGGCCGCGTCTATACTGATGCGAATAAAAATAATGCTTATGATGCAACTGAGGCAGGTATCAATGCAATTAAGGTCAGCCTCTATGATCAAAATGGTACACCGAACGATTTCGCTGATGATCGCTTAGTCAATACGACTAATAGCGATAACACAGGTGTGTATACCTTTGCAGCCATTGATACCGCACGGACCTATCGTATTGAGGTCGATACCACTGATTCTGATTTACCCAATGGTGCAGTGATTGGCACTACCAATCCGCTCTTGAATGTCAGTGTGGTGGCGAATACAACAACAGCTAATCAAGACTTTGGTTTTGATCTAAATAGTCCGCCGCCCACCTTAGGTGTAGTGGGTGAATATCGCTTTGATGATTGTGGCAGTGGCAGTTGGAATCTAGATGCCTCGGGTAAAAATAACACCGCACAAGGCAGCGCTCAGGTTTTAGCGGAAGATTTTAAAGCTTATGCATGCACGGCGATTACGAATAACAATTGGAATGTGGAAGTTCCACATATTGCCGATTACGCCTTAGCCAGTGGTGCCGTTTCGATCTTAGTTTATGACCATAAAAACGTCTGGAATGATGCGGCACGCTTAGTGGATAAAGGCTGGTCTGAAAAGTTTAATATCAGCTTGCAAAAGACCACAGATAATTTACACGGCGGTGTGACGGTTAATCTGAATGGGCACGCGATTGATACCGGTGAAACCTATTACAGCACTCTGAATAATGGCTCATTGAATGATACGCAGTGGATGCATGTGCTGGTGAGTTTTGGCTCGCAAGGGATGAAGCTGTATATCAATGGGGTATTGAAAGGTACGAATGCCTATACCGGTGGCTTGCAAAATGTCCAAGGTAATTTCAGATTGCCCGGCCTTGAGGGGTATTTCGACGAATTCTATATCTTCAATCAGCAGCCGACTGATACTCAAGTTCAACAGTTGTATAGCAATATCATTGCCAATAAAAACTGGGATGGTAGTGACCGTACCTGTGCTTGTGGTGGGGTAGTGGGTGATTATGGGGACGCACCTGCTAGCTATGGCGCACCTGTGCATGGTGTCGTGGCTGGGATGTATTTAGGGGCAGGTGTGCCCGATACAGAAACGGCTGCTCAAGCCTCAGTTCTTGCCAATGGCGATGATAATGCCAGCAATGATGATGAAGATGGCGTAACTCTCTATCCAATGTGGCAGGGTGTCGACTCCCAAGTTTCGGTCAATGTTACTGGTGCTGGTTATTTGCAGGGCTGGATTGATTGGAATGCGGATGGTGATTTTGCCGATAGTGGTGAGCAGGTTGTGACTAATCTCACTGATGGATCTGCCCTCGATTTGAATAGCACACCTGGTACGATTGACTTCATTGTGACGCCGCCAAGTAATGCAGCCGCTACCCGTACTTACGCGCGTTTCCGTTGGTCGTCTACCCAAAATTTGACTACGAGCAACTCAGCAGCTAACGGTGAAGTAGAAGACTATGCGCTGGATGTCGCCATGCTACCGGCTCAATCTTGCGATGCTTCAGTTTGGTATGGCTCAGCGGAAACCAGTGATTCGCCCACGCATTTACGTAAACTGAGTTTTAATGCAGGTAGTTATAGTTTAAGCGCGCCACTGATTCCTTTAGGTACACCAACGAAACCTTTGCGATATAGTAATCTGGCGTATCGTGAGCAGGATGGCTATTTGTATGGCACGGTGATTGTTAGTGCCAATTCCGGAAGTTCAACGGGTGCGATAGTGCGGATTGGCTCGAATGGTGCGCGGGCGGCGATGCCTTGGCCGGTCGCCACAGGGGGCTTACCAGTTCCACCAAATAATCAAAATTATGCAGGGGGTGCTTTTAGCAATAGCGGCTATTTCTATATGAGTAGTTCTGACGCTAAATTCTATAAAATAGATGTCACCACTAATCCACCCACCGTCGTCGATTTCATTGATACGGCGGGTCTCCCTATCTCAACTGCTACGGGGAGTTCACCAACTGGACCACAAGACTTTGTGATCAGTGCGGATGAAAAATGGTTGTATGCCATTTATGGCCGCGTAGCAAGTGATCCTACACCTGGTGCACAACTGATGCGGGTCGCTCTGGATGCCAGTACTGGTTATACCAAAGGGACGCTCCAATTAATTGGTGCTCCTTTAGCGCGGCCTGCCTCCATTGCCTCTTCACAGACCGGTACTTTAGGTGCTGTCTATGGGGATTTAGCTGGTAATTTATACGGGGCGCGTAATGGTGATGGGCATTTATTCCGGATTGATATTTCTGGTGTGGAGACAGCTACTCCCACCGCGAGCTATACCGATTTATCAGCACCTTCTGGGGTTGTACCGTATAACAATAATGATGGAGCAAGTTGCGCTAACCAACTGTTTCCCTTAGCGCAAGCCTCTGATTATTCCGATGCACCCACAAGCTATGGTTCAGCTAAACATGTGATTGTTTCAGGATTAAGTCTAGGCAGTGGTGCGCCCGATAGTGAAGCAAACGCTTTGAATAATGCGAATGCCGATGGCGATGATACTACAGGCAGTGATGATGAAAATGGCGTGAACTTGCCGAACTTTGTGCGGGGGCAAACCGCGACAGTAACTGTAAGCCTTAGTGAGCCAACGGCTGGAACTAATGACTTGCAAGCATGGATTGATTGGAATGCCGATGGTGATTTCTTAGATAGTGGCGAGCAAATTGCCCAAAATCTCACTGACAATGCTAGTGGTGATACGAATACAAGCAATGGGATTCTGAGTTTTAATGTGACCGTACCAGCAACTGCTAGTACCAATCCTACTTATGCACGGTTCCGTTGGTCATCGACCCCTAATTTAGGGGCAACGGGTGCTGCCAAAGAGGGTGAAGTTGAGGATTACAAACTCACGATTGCCTCTGCTACCAGTTCTTTAGGCGTGATTGGTGAATACCGTTTTGATGATTGTGGTAGCGGTGGTGCGAATTTAGATTCTTCCCCCAAGCATAATACGGCTGTGGGTACACCCGTCATTATCACTGAGGACAATAAGCCCTACGCCTGTACCGCAGTCCGTGCGGATAACTGGAATCTGGAAGTCCCGTCGATTCCAGAATATGCCTTGACTAGTGGGGCGATTTCTATCTGGTTTTATGATTACAACAGTATTTGGGGCGATGCCCCTCTAGTGGAGCGCAGTTGGAGTAATTCTAATAGCTTTAGAATGTCCTTAAAACCTAGTACTGAATATCGAAAGGGAACAGTCGCTGTCGACTTAGTGGTGGATGGCACCAGCTATAAAATCGATACCGGTGAAACCTATTACACAACTCAAACACAAGGTGCCACCAATGATAGTCAATGGGTGAATGCGGTAGTCAGCTTCGGCTCTCAAGGCATGAAACTGTATATCAATGGTGTGTTAAAAGGCAGTAATGCTTTCACGGGCGGGATTCAAAAAGCACTGGGTAATTTCCGTTTGGCAGGTTATGAAGGCTATCTGGATGAGTTCTATATCATCAATCAACAGCCAAGTGATGCCCAAGTCTTAGAGCTGTATAACAATATTTCAAGCAATAAAAACTGGGATGGTAGCCCACGGGCTTGTGCCTGTGGTGCAGTGGTGGGTGATTATGGCGATGCACCTTTGAGCTATGGCTCACCGGTGCATACGATTGTGGCAGGTACTTATTTAGGGAGTGGCTTGCCTGACGCCGAAGGTGCGACTCAAGCAAATACTACTGCGACTGGAGATGATACGACTGGCTCTGATGATGAGGATGGAGTCATCATTCCTGCCTTGCGCGCTGGGGAAGCAGCCACTTTAAGTGCAAGCGTTGCAGGCACGAATGGGTATCTACAAGCGTGGTTTGATTGGAATAAAGACGGTGATTTCGCAGATGCTAATGAACAAGTCGTGACCAATCTGCAAGACAATAGTAGTGGTGATAGTATTGCTGGTGCGGGCAGTATTGGTTTCACTATCAATGTACCCAGCACTGCGGTTGTCGGGTCAACTTATGCTCGTTTTAGATGGTCAAATACAAGCAATCTTGATGCCATTACCGCCACCCCCAAGGGCGAGGTGGAGGATTATCTAGTCAATATCGCTGCCCCCGAAACCAAAATTACGGGTGAAGTTTGGTTTGATACTAATAATGATGGTCTACAAAACGAGGGTGCCAATGCAGGAATTGAGGGTGCTCAGGTTGAGTTATATAACCCAGCTACCGCTAGCATCATTGCAACTACTTTGACCGATGCGAATGGTGTTTATCAGTTTAATACCAACTCAGGTTTAACTCCTGCTACAGCCTATCAACTACGCATTGCCAATTTCGAATCCACTGCTCCACAAACCGATTGGGCGCTTACTAGTTTACACGCAGGTGTGGATACGAGCCTTGATTCCGATGCGAGTTTAGCTAGCCCCTATTGGACGATTAGTTTAACGAGTCCAAGTGCGGGTTCAACAAGTAGCCATCAGGATTTTGGCTTTGTACTAAGCAGTCCTACGGGCTGTTTGAATCAAAGCCTAACAGGTACAGCGAATAGCAGTTTTAGCAATGCCCATCCGAATGCTTATGATTTTGTCTTTAATAATAAATTAGTGACGGGCTATTGTGCGGAAAAAGCCGACGCTGATCCTTTAGATGGGGACAGCTATCAAGCTAATCCAATTGATCGGCAAGGTTTAACTGCCTTGCAGCGTTCTAAGCTGGCGCGTTTATATAGTGCTTTACACGATCCTGATATTGTTTTTGCACTGGCACCCGTGACTACTAATGGCAGGCAGCAGAGCCGTTTAGATGACTTAATGACTTATATGACGTGGTACTACACCTATTTCGGTGAGAATTTAGCGAGTGTCATTAGTACTCATATTGATAGTAATTCGAATTTCACTGCGGGTCAGCGCACTGTAATGAAAGCCTTGATGCAGAAAATCGTGGATCGGGTAGCAGGCACGAATGGGCAAGCTCAATATCCTGAACAAACCATTTTCTGGTTATGGAATCTGACCAGTGCTAGTCGTCAAGACATTATTGCGCCCGCGCGTTGGGTAACCGGCTTAACTTGTATTAGCACTGGCACTATCACTGGCAAAGTTTATAAAGATCTGAATGCGAATAATGCATTTGATAATGCCACTGAAACCGGCATTGCAGCGATTAGTGTGGCGCTCTATGACCAAAACGGCACACCGGCAATCACGAGTGATGATAGCTTAGTCACCACGGTCATCACGGATGCAAATGGTGCTTATGGTTTAATCAATATTGATGCCAGCAAAACCTATCGGATTCAGGTGGATACGAATGATCCTGATTTGCCCGCGGGTTATACTATTGGTACGACTAATCCACTGACCAATGTCACGGTTGCAGCCAATACGGTAGAGATCGATAAAAACTTTGGTTTTGATCCACCTTCAGTCAGTGTAGCTGGCAGAGTGTTTGAAGACATTAACTACGGTGGTGGTGCAGGGCGCGATTTAGGGCTGGCGGCTGGAGTAGGTATCAATGGCGCTAAACTTGAGCTTTATAACAGCACAGGAAGTTTGGTCGCTACCACCACTACAGCTATTGAGGGTAGCACAGCGGGTGTGTATAAATTCACGGGCATTGGCGCGGGCGATTATTATGTGCGGGTCGTGAGTGACACCGTGAACTCAACACGATCTGGTAGCACTGGAGCGGAGTTAGGTGTACTGACTTATCGTACTGATAGCACTGCGGCTGTTACCACTGAGATTGGTGGCCGTAATCCAGCCGCGAATGATGGCGCTGCGAATACAGGCGCTCAAGTGTTATCGCCAAGTACCGCGACCTTAACGGGTGGTGTGCCAGTGCAAAATCTGCAAAAGGTCACTGCCGAGGGTGCGGTCACAGGGGTGAACTTTGGCTTTAACTTTGACACGATTGTAAATACCAATGACAGCGGTCAGGGTTCTTTAAGGCAGTTTATTCTCAATGCTAATTTGCTGGGGGGAGAAGCCAGCTTAGCGCAGGTTGGTCTCAGCGCTGGGCTAGAAAACAGTATTTTCATGATTCCGGGTGCTGGGCCGCATGTTATTACGCCAACTAGTGCTTTACCGAGCTTAACCGGCGTAGCGACTGCTTTGAATGCAGCCACTCAAGCGGGTGCGTCCTGTGCAGTCAGTAACCGTAGTTTAAAAATCGTTTTGGATGGCAGCAATGCAGGTATCAATACTAGTGGTTTAACGCTTGATGCTGCTAATGTCATGGTACGTGGTTTCGCTATTGGTAAATTCACTGAAGCAGGGATCCAAGGGACAGCAAATGCTGATCATTTAGCAGTAACCTGTAACCACTTAGGTTTAAACGCTGATGGAGTAACCCTTGCCTCTAATGGCACGAATGGTCTGTTAGTGAAAGCGGGCGCGACTGATCTAAAAGTAGGTGGGAATAGCACTGATGAGCGCAATCTCATTTCTGGGAATGCGCGCGATGGTCTGCGGCTTGAAGCAGTCACGACCGCTACCATCGAGGGCAACTATATTGGTACTGATATTAGCGGTACTCTGCCACGTTCTAATAATCGGGAAGGTGCAAGTTATGCGGGGATTTATGCGGGTAAAGCCACAACAGCAACCACCCCATCTTCCGCGATTACTATTCGGAATAATTTAATCTCAGGGAACGATATTATTGCGGGTGTAGCGCCAGTTTATAATGTGAGTTCAGGCATTTGGCTAGAAGGTGTTGCCACTGCTACTGTCACCGGCAATTTAATTGGCACGAATGCAAGTGGGACAGCTGCTTTGCGTAACACTGGCTATGGTATCTACACCAAGACAGCTACTGACATCACGATTGGTGGCACGACTGCTGCAGAACGCAATGTGATTGCGGCTAATTTCAAAGATGCCATTAATACCCGCTTTGGTACTAATCGAATCACGATTCTTGGCAATTACTTAGGCACAGATATTACCGGTACGCAGAATTTAGGTAATACCGATAATGGTATTTTCCTAGCTGATACCCAGAATGCTGTGATTGGAAATAGTACTCCAGCCGGACGCAATATTATTGCGGGTAATCTCCTAAGCGGGATTCGGAATAGCAAGAGTCCTGGCACTGTGATTGCGGGCAACTATGTGGGTCTAGATGTTTCCGGCATGGTGGCTGTGGGGAATCAGTTGCATGGGATTTATGTGGATGACTCCGCCAATGTAGTGATTGGTGGTGGTAATAGTGCTAATCGCAATCTGATTGCTGCCAGTAAAGTGATTGGTGTCTTTATTGCTGGTACAACCTCGAACACGCTGATAGAAAATAACTTTGTCGGTTTAAAAGCCGATGGCTTGAGTGATGCGGGCAATCTGAATGCGGGTATTGAAACCCAAACCACCACAGGTGTCACCATCCGTAGTAATGTGGTGGCTGCGAATAAAACCCGTGGCATTCATCTAGTCACCAGCCCTAGTACTACGATTACGAATAATCTGATTGGTTTAAATGCAGCGGGTACGCTAGATCGTGGGAATAGCTCACATGGGATTGATATTGAAAATGGCGTTACTGGCTTAAGTATGAGTCATAACACTATCTCTGGGAATGGCGGCAATGGAATATTCATTATCACCCTGTCGGGCAATAGTAGTATTTTCACTTCGACTTCACTGCTGGGTAATCGCATTGGTTTGGCCTTAGATGGCACTACCCCGCTTGCGAATGATGGTGCTGGGGTTTGGATTGAAGCGTCCAACGGCGTGGTGATAGGTGGCTATGCAACATCTGAGGCTAATCAGATTGCGTACAATAAAGGCGATGGAATTGCCATTGTAGGAGCTGCCTCGAATCAGAATACGGTAAGACGCAATAGCATTTACGCCAATCTTGGTTTAGGCATTGATCTTAATAATGATAATGTGACCATCAATGACGCGAATGATGCTGATACAGGCTATGCGAATGATAGTCTGAACTTCCCCATGTTAGTCTCAGCCCGTTTAGATGGGACAACTATGCTCTTAAAGGGCTGTGCACCAACAGGCTCAACGATTGAGTTGTATGAAGCAGATGTGACCGTAGGCACGGCAGCCGCGGGTGCAAATAAATTTGGGCGTACTAAGGATTATGGTGAGGGGCAAGTCTTCCTAGCAAGCTTAATCGAAGGGGCGACGGGTGATAGCGATACGGCTGATTGTAGTTTACCGACCGATGCAGACGGAAATGTCCAAACTGGGATGAAAGCTTTCAGCTTTAGTTTACCCATTCCAGCTGGAGTTGTGGGTGGTGATTTATTAACAGCCACTGCTAGTGTACAAAATGTGGGGACCTCAGAGTTTTCACCTACTGTGACTTATTCAACAGCGCATGGTGAAATCAAAGGTACGATCTTTGAAGACTTGAATTATGGCGGTGGTGTAGGGCGGCCTTTAAGTACTCAAGGTACAATTGGCATTAATAATGCTGTGATTGAATTGTATAACGCTAGTGGGGTGAAACTAGCGAGCACTAGTAGCGCGTTGGTAGGGGGAGCTAAAGGTGTGTATAGCTTCACTGAACTCGCTGATGGCAATTACTTGGTGCGGGTTGTGAATAATACAGTGCATTCTAATCGTGCTGGCTCCAATGGCACTGAGTTGGGTGTGCAAACCTATCGTACTGATGGTAGCAATGCGGTCTTGAGTGAAGTGGGTGGACGTGCTCCCGCACTAATGGATGCACCTGCAAATGTAAGTAACCAAGCCTTGAATCCCAACAATTTCAGTTTTGCGGATGGTACAGTCGCACAAACTGTGCAACCGATTACTATTGCCGGTGGTGAGGTTGCGGGCGTGAGTTTTGGCTTTAACTTTAGTACTGTGGTCAATACTAATGATACGGGTCAAGGATCTTTACGCCAGTTCTTATTGAATAATAAAGTTTTGTCGACTGAGGCTTTAGCTCAAGTTTTACCGATCAGTTTAGCTATGGATTATCCGCACGGAACTGAAACTAGTATTTTCATGATTCCACTAGCACAGCTGACTAATGGGCAAGCACTGATTAATTTGAGCAGTGGCTCTTTAAACCTCGAACGAGCTAATACCGCGATTGATGGACGTACTCAGCTTGCCAATCTGGGAGCTGGAGCGATTGTTTTAACGAATAGTACGAATAACGGCGTGACTCTGCTGCCTACTGCTAATGGTTCAGTCTTGCGTGATTTTACTGTGAGTTATGCTGCTGGTAGTGGTGTGGTGATTGATGATGCCGATAATACCCTAATTCAGCGCGTCTCAAGTCTCAATAACCACCAGTATGGCATCAGTTTAATCAATGAGGTTCTGAATAATCGTGTGCTTACTAATACGATTGCCAACAATACTTGGGCAGGGATTGCACACCTAGGGAATGGCATCGGCAATACCTATAGCCAAAATAGCATTCATGACAATGGTGGTTTAGGGATTGATCTCGGTGTAGATGGAGTCACAGCCAATGATGATTTAGATACTGATACAGGCGCGAATAAGCTGCTGAACTATCCTGAAGTGGCGGCTGGTTCGTCGATTAGCTCAAATGGTACTAAAGTGCTGGCTTATGATTTTGATCTCGATGTACCGAATAATCCCAATGGCTATCGAGTCGAGTTCTTCCGCAATACCACCGCCGATGGCTCTAAACATGGTGAGGGTGAAATTTATCTAGGCTATGTGGATATTAATCATGCTGGTGGTGGCAGGCTCAATTTCAAAGGCAGTTTAAATGCTAATCAAGCTATTCCTGCAGATGCGAATATTGCGGTCACTTTGACGGAGAAAACTAGCCCGACGACTTTAGGCAGTACCTCAGAATTCTCTGGAGTCCGTAATGGTAAAGTCTCTGTGTGTACGGATTTGATTAATGGCAACGGCACAGAAATGACCATCAATGAAAATGCTGCCGTGATTACTTATCTTGAATCGACGGATGAGAATGGTAATCCGATTACTTATGTCATTAGTGGCGGTGCTGATGGTAATCAATTCATCGTGCAAGATCCTGAACCGGGTGCTAGTTTAGATTGCCAACTGATTGTGTTCCGGCAGCCGAATATTATTGGAGCGCGCTCTGCCTCAATCAATAAAGCAGCTATTCTACCGATGCCAGGTGATTATGAAGCGCCCAGTGATAGTGGTGGCGATAATATTTATGATTTGGATATTACTGCAACTGTGAATGGCAAAGATTATGTGCGCCCTGTAGCTGTTGGAGTGCAAGATATTAATGAGCCACCAAGTATCCTTAATGAAGGTCAAACAGAGTTCTTAGAAGGTACTACAGGTGTCGCACTGAATATCGAGTCTTATGATCAAGACGCAGGTGATGAAGAAGGTAAAGGTATTCGTTATGCGATTTCCGGTGGAGCGGATCGGGCGCGTTTTAAAATCAATCCACAGAATGGTGAGTTGAGTTTTGTTAGCCCACCTGATTTCGAAGCACCTTTAGATGCGGGTAATGACAATATTTATGATCTTGAAGTGCGTGTTATGGATGCTCAGGGCTTAAGTAGTGTCAGCAGTCTAAACATTGCTGTGATTGATGATCAGCAAAACGAGGGTATTAACCTGCAAACTAGAGCCTTGCTGCAAGGGGCTTATCTGGCTAGTGCAGGGTTGATGCAAGATAATTTAAGGGCGCTTGGTTTATTGCCGATGACTCAGCCTTATAGTGCAAATCCGTTTAATTATTCTGGTAATGAACAGTTGAATTTAGATTTAGCGACGGTCACTGGCAAAGAGGCTCTAGTCGATTGGGTTTTAGTTGAATTGCGTGCTGCAAATGATCCAAACACCATTTTGGCAAGTAAAGCAGCACTTTTACAACGTGATGGGGATGTTATTGATCCAAGCACAGGTTCAGCTTCGCTAAACTTTAAACTAGCGGCTGGAAATTATTTTGTGAGCTTGCGCCATCGGAATCATTTAGGTGTACGTACAGCAAATACTGTGGCTTTAGGTTCGACGGCAGTCAGGGTGGATTTCAGCCAAAGTGCTACTAAAGTGGCTGGAACAATGGCACGCTTGGAAAGTACCAGTTTGGCCTTCTTGTGGGCAGGTGACGTGAATCATGATGAGCGTTTAATTGCTTCAGGCATTGGTAGTGATAGTGGGTTAATTTTCAATACAGTGCTGAAAACACCGAAAAATACGAACTTAAATAGTAGCTATCGCCTGACGGCCTATTTAGATACTGATCTAAATATGGATGGGGATACTCTATTTATGGGGCCAAGCAATGACACCAATGTGTTATTAGCCAATGTGCTATTATTCCCCACCAATACCAACAAGAATAGCAATTATATTGTGGTGGGTGGTTTGGCTAAATAGACGAAAACCAGGCAAATGGGGTAGTCATTTTTAGCGTCTATCCCTGAGTCCGTCTGTCTGTAAAATGAGCATGTTAGCGTAACTAATCGTTACAATTAGCTTCTAAAAAGAATAATTCCTCTAGGAGCTTTCGTTCATGCACATTCAAAAAAAGTCCTCCCTTTTAAGTTTATTCATAGCACTAGGTTTAGGCTTAGGGGCTAATTCGGCCTTTGCTGAACCAGTACTCGAATATAAAATTGCTTTAGCTAATGATGGCAAAAGCTATGAAGTTTGGATGAAGCCCGCGGCTACGCCTAAACCTGATATTAGTTTAAGCGGCCAGTTAACCTTAAAAGTACCCCATGAGGCTAAATTCAAGCCGGTTAAAGTCGTTGCAGGTGTGGAAGGAGCGGATTGGATTGAGGCTTCTCGAGTCGATGCACCGAAAGAAGATCCTAAACACGATTATATATCCTTCTCTTATATTGGTGCCCAAGGTAATAGCTCTCAGAATTATGACTGGCAAGCCAAACAAGAGTTATTGGTATTTTCATTTGCCAATGAAAAGGGTTGTGTAGAAGGCGTGAAAATTATGCCGAATAATGATCCTTATAATGTGCCAAATAATTCCCAACGTACCAACCCAGGTAATCAATTTACTAATTTAGGCTGGGGTGCTGTGGGTGAAAATAATTTCAAAGGGGTCTATGGTGATTCCCCTAAGTGCCTGAAAAAATAAGCAGCGTATTTCAATAGTTGAATGACATTAGGGTAAGCCGCATGCTTACCCTAGATAAGTCACGCCTATAAGAAATAAATGGCTAATGTGTAGGACTAAGTTCTTTTTAGAAAATTAAAATTTGATTTGAGTTGTTTGCATGGGTTTTTAAAATGATTCACCCCAGTGTTTAAACGCCAATTTAAAACACTTTAAAAGTAATCATTAGTTGTTCAGAGCAAGTGAGCACTTGTTCTAGGGCCTTTGCATCAAAATAAAAAGAGATAAAGCAAATGCGTACCCATACTTTCAGTTTGCGTAAATATTTAGGGCTAAGTACCTCGGTTTTGTTACTGGCTGCCAGTAGTAGTGCTGCTTGGGCAGCTCCCAATGTCGAATTTGCCATTCGCTGGAACACAGCCGATGATCGTTATCATGTTTATATGCGGCCAAGTACTACTCCAATGCCAGATGCTCATTTAAATGGGCAAGTAACTATAGTTGTACCACATACTTTAGAAATAATCTCGGCTTTTAAGGTAAGCGGTCTATTTTCTACTATTCCTAATACCACTTGGTCTTCCAGTTCACGTGTGAATGCCCCTCCTGAAACTAAGGGCGTCTATGATTATTTATCATTTACCTTAAAGGCTGATCAAGTCGATGCATTTGCATGGCAAGCGAATAAGGAAATTGAGGTATTTAATTTCGCAAATACTGGCAAGTGCGTAGGGCCAGTCACTATTATGGAGAATAATGACCCCTTCAATAATGGAGATAATTCTTCACAAACTAACCCAGGCAATGAGCTGAGTAATATCGGCTGGGATTATGGCGAGAATGCTTATTTAGGGACTTATGGTGGTGCGGCCAATTGCTCGGATAGTTTAGATACAGATGGCGATGGCTTAAAAAATGGTTTAGAAAATCAACTGGGTACTAATCCTAATAATCCTGATACGGATGGCGATGGCTTAAATGATGGTGTCGAGGTCAATACGACTAAAACTAACCCCTTAAAGGCCGATACGGATGGTGATGGCTTAAGTGATGGAGTGGAGGTTAATACGACTAAAACTGATCCACTCAAAGCCGATACCGATGGGGATGGTCTGAGTGATGGGATGGAGGTGAATACCTCTAAAACTGATCCACTCAAAGTTGATACGGATGGCGATGGTTTAACTGACAGTATAGAGGTGAATACCGCTAAGACCGATCCTTTAAAAACTGATACCGATGGGGATGGTCTTAGTGATAGTACCGAAGTAAATACGACTAAAACTGATCCGCTCAAGGCCGATACGGATGGGGATGGCTTAAGTGATGGTATCGAGATTAATACCACGAAAACTGATCCATTAAAGGCAGATACCGATGGGGATGGTTTAAGTGATGGGGTGGAGGTCAATATTAATAAGAGTAACCCACTCGTCACTGATACCGATGGGGATGGTTTATCCGACAGTTATGAGGTCAATGTCTCTAAAACAGATCCACTGAAAACAGATACGGATGGGGATGGGCTTAGTGATAGCACGGAGGTGAATACCACTAAAACGAATCCACTCAAGATCGATACCGATGGGGATGGCTTAGCCGATAATGTCGAGATCAACACGACTAAAACCGATCCAACTAAATTAGACAGTGATGCGGATGGTGTCAGTGATGCGCTTGAAGTCGGAGCTGATCCTTTAAAACCACTGGACACCGATGCAGATGGCAAAATTAATGCGCTGGATGGGGACGATGATAATGATGGCTTATTAACTTCAAGCGAAAATTATAACGGTGGTACCCCAACGGATGATGATACGGATAAAGATGGCAAAGCCGATTATTTAGATAGTGATGATGACGGGGACGGTAAGTTATCCGCTGCTGAAAGCAATGATCCGAATAAAAATGGCTTACCCGAGGATGCAGTTGACAGCGATGGGGATGGAAAACCTGATTATCTAGATACGAATGACGCTGATGGAGTCAAAGGCGATTTAGATAAAGACGGCTTAACCAATGAACAAGAGCTAGCTATTGGTTCATCACCTACTGATCCAGATACTGATAAAGATGGGATTTTGGACGGACAAGAGTTGGGTACAGGTACTAAAGCGCGCGATACGGATGGGGATGGCAAAGTCGATATTCTGGATTCAGACGACGACAATGACGGGGTGCCAACTGCTTTAGAAGATAAGAATACTGATGGGGATAAAAATCCATCGACTAATCCGTTAGATACTGATGCTGACACGGTCCCTAACTATTTAGATACCGATGATGATGGGGATAAAAAGCTCACAGCCAGCGAAGATAAGAATCTAGATGGTGATAAAAATCCCGCGACTAATCCAACGGATACCGATGGGGATGGCATTCCAGATTATCTTGATGCAGTTGATGCGGATGGCCCGAATGGTGATAAAGACGGTGATGGCTTAAGTAATACCTTAGAGTTAGGTTTGGGTACTAATCCAAATCTAGTTGATAGTGATGCGGATGGCATTCCCGATAATACTGAAGTAGGCACTAATACCTCTAAGCCGATTGATAGCGATGCAGATGGCAAAATCGATGCTTTAGATAGTGATGATGATAATGATGGTGTGCCGACTGCTAGCGAAGATTTGAATCTGGATGGTGATAAGAACCCAGCGACTTATGCGACTAATACGGATACGGATAGTCTGCCCAATTATCTAGATGCGGATGATGATGGGGATGGTTTACTAACTAGTAGTGAAAACTATAATGGTGGCACCGCAGTTGATGATGACACTGATAAGGATGGTAAAGCGGATTATCTAGATAATGATGATGATAACGATGGTCTACTCTCCGCGAATGAAGGCAATGATCCGAATAAAAATGGCTTGCCTGACGATGCTTTGGATTTAGATCAAGATGGTATAGTGGATTATCTGGATGCCACAGTAAATTCGATTACCTTGCAAATGCGGGCAATGTTACAAGGTGCGTTTAGTAGTGCGACTTTATTAATGCGTGATGATCTGCGGTCGAAAGGGTTTATTCCAACTAAACAACCTTACACGGCGGCTCCTTACAATTACACCGGCACCGAAACAGCAGCAAGTACCCAATTCAGTATAACTGGCAATAATGCCCCCGTGGATTGGGTACTAATTGAGTTACGCTCCAATGTAGACGGAAAAACCATCCTGCAACGTAAAGCAGCCTTAGTCCAGCGTGATGGTGATATTGTTGAGGCCGATACGGGCAGTACTACTTTACGCATTAATGGCGCAGTGCCTGCTAACTACTATGTCGCGATCCGCCATCGTAATCACCTAGGCGTGATGACCGCAGCACCTTTGAGCTTAATGTCAACACCGACTATGGTTGACTTTACTTTGTCCACAACTAAAACCTATGGAGATGTGAATGGGCGCACCCAGTCTAAAGGTATAAACTTATTGT
Source organism: uncultured Thiothrix sp. (assembly GCF_937876535.1). Classification (GTDB taxonomy): domain Bacteria; phylum Pseudomonadota; class Gammaproteobacteria; order Thiotrichales; family Thiotrichaceae; genus Thiolinea. The sequence continues at coordinate 104,134 of NZ_CALFHZ010000005.1, read as the reverse complement.
GGGCAGGTGATGTGAATATGGACTCCAGATTAATTAGTAATGGAGTTGGGCAAGATGCAGGGGTAATTTATGCAAAAATATTAAGCGCTCCTAGCAACAGTTCGTTCAGCAGTAATTTCGTTGTGAGTGGCTACAATGCCACTGATTTGACCCTTGACGGGGATTCGATTTTTACTGGCCCAAATAATGATACGAATCTGTTAATTGCCAATGTATTAGTCTATCCGGGTAATACTTACTTTAATGCGAACTACATTGTGAAAGGTCAGTTGCCTTAGCATTGTGCACCAAGAGCAGATGGAAACACCTGCTCTTGGTTTGGTGCTAAGTTTTTTAATAATAATTAAAAAGACTGGCTAATAATTATGAAAAAGTCGCTAAAGCAAGCAATTACTAGGAGTATTGGGGTTCTTCTGGTTGCGCAGACCGGTTACTCATTAGCAGCAACCACACCAACCGAAGGCGTAGAGTTTAGTATTCGTTGGGACTCAATCAATAGCTTGTATCGAGTCTACATGCGTCCTAATGCCACTCCTTCACCTAGAGACCTTTCCACCACAGCACAAGTGACTATAGTTGCCCCTTATAAGGATGCAACTAGCCTTTTTTCTCCTAGTTCTTTGACTGGTTTACATGATGGTGTGACTTGGTCGACAAGTAGCAGGGTTTATGCACCGAGTGAAAATCCAACGAAAGCCTATTTATCGTTTACTGCTAAAATTGATCTACCTACAGCTTTTCAATGGCAAGCGGGGGTAGAGCAAGAAGTATTTAATTTCAAAAATAGTAGTAAGTGTTTGGGTGCTGTCGAGTTAATGAATAATGCGACTGATCCTTTCAATAAGCCAGATGGAAATTCAAGTAATACTAACCCTGGCAACCAATTCAGCAATACTTATTGGGGTGATGCCAATGACAATGACTACCTTGGTAATTATGGCAGTGTTGCTGATTGTAGCCTGAGTGTTGATACCGATGGTGATGGTTTACTCGACAGCGTAGAAGTCAGTACCACGAAAACTGACCCCTTGAAGGCTGACACCGATGGAGATGGCTTAAGCGATGGGGTGGAAGTGAATACCACACAAACCGATCCGCTGAAAGCCGATACGGATGGCGATACCTTAACGGATGGTTCAGAAGTCAATACCAGTAAAACCGATCCACTGAAGGCAGACACGGATGGTGATACTTTAAGCGATAGTACTGAAGTCAATACGACAAAAACTAATCCTTTGAAAGCCGATACGGATGGCGACACCTTAAGCGACGCCACTGAGCTGAACACCACGAAAACTGATCCCCTGAAAGCGGATACCGATGGCGATGGTTTAAACGATAATACTGAGCTGGCTACTACCAAAACCGACCCGCTCAAAGCTGATAGTGATGGAGATACGCTGACAGATGGTTTTGAGGTCAATACATCTAAAACTGATCCTTTGAAGTTAGATACCGATGGAGATAGTTTGAGTGACAGTAACGAGCTGAACACCACGAAAACCGATCCACTCAAAGCGGATACCGATGGGGATGGTTTAGGTGATGGGGCGGAAATCACTACGACTAAAACCAACCCCTTGAAATTGGATACCGATGGTGATGGTTTGGGGGATATGATTGAGCTAAATACCACTAAAACGGATCCAAACAAACTAGATACCGATGGGGATGGGGTCAATGACAATCTAGAGGTAGGGGCTGATCCTTTAAAGCCACTAGATACTGACCTCGATGGCAAAATCAATGCCCTAGATACCGATGATGATAATGATGGTGTCTTGACTGCTAGCGAAAATTACAATGGTGGTACGCCTGTTGACGATGATACTGATAAAGATACCAAGCCAGATTATTTAGATACGGATGATGATGGTGATGGTAAGTTGTCCGCGACAGAAGGCAATGATCCAAATAAAAATGGTTTACCCGATGATGCAGTTGATAGTGACGGTGATGGCAAAGTCGATTATTTAGATAGTAATGACTCAGACGGCATTAAAGGTGATTCGGATAAGGATGGCTTGACCAATGAGCAAGAACAGCTGATTGGCTCTTTACCTAATGATCCGGATAGCGATAAAGATGGCATTTTGGATGGGCAAGAATTCGGAACTGGTACTAAAGCACGCGATACTGATCTTGATGGCAAGATCGATCTTTTAGACAGTGATGATGACAATGATGGGCTACCTACGGCGAATGAAGATAATAATCTGGATGCTGATAAAAACCCATCGACCCAAGCCTTAGATACAGATAGTGATACTATTCCTAACTACTTGGATAAAGACGATGATGGTGATGGCCTCCTAACCAGTAGTGAGAATTATAACAGTGGCACCCCAGCCGATGATGATACGGATAAGGATGGTAAACCGGATTATCTGGACAAGGATGATGATGGTGATGGCCTATTATCAGCCAACGAAGGCAATGACCCTAACAAGAATGGCTTGCCAGAGGATGCGTTAGATTCTGATAAAGATGGCATCGTCGATTATCTGGATGCGACTGTTGATGTAGTCACTCTACAAGTACGGGTTATGTTGCAAGGTGCTTTTAATAGCCCAACTTTACTGATGCGGGATGATTTACGTGTGAAGGGCTATATCCCTACCAAGCAACCTTATACAGTGAGTCCTTACAGTTACACGGGAGCGGAGTTAGCAAGTACCACACAGTTAGCGGTAACAGGTAATAATGCTCCTGTTGATTGGGTATTAGTTGAATTGCGTTCTAGTGCCAATAGTAAAACGGTTTTACAGAGAAAGGCGGCTTTGGTGCAAAGAGATGGCGATGTGGTTGATGCCAATACAGGTAGCACAACCTTAAGCATCCCTGAGGCTTTCCCAGGGAGTTACTATGTAGCGATACGGCATCGAAATCATCTAGGCGTTATGACTGCTTCCCCCTTAAGCTTAAAAGCAAGCCCTACGTTAGTCGACTTTACCACTGCGAATACAGTGACTTATGGTAATGTCAGTGGTCGTGTGGTTTCAAAAGGCATCAGCTTATTGTGGGCAGGTGATGCGAATATGGATTCTAATCTGATTAGTAATGGGGTTGGCCAAGATACTGGCCCTCTCTATTCCTTAGTCTTAAGTGATCCGGCCAATATCCTGTTCAGCAGTAATTTCATTGTAAATGGTTATTCTACAACTGACTTCACAATGGATGGGCAGACGATTTTCACAGGGCCTAATAATGATGTAAACCTTTTATCCAGCAATGTCTTAGCGAATCCAGGCAATTTGAGTTATAACGCTAACTATATTGTAAGGGCTCAGTTACCTTAACGGGCTAAAACTGCAGATGGGTGATTCCCCATCTGCAGTTCAATGTTAAGTTGTTAATAAGAATTAAAAAAAGTGGTAAATAATGATGAAAAAGTCACTGAAGCAGGCTGTTCTTAGGGGGATTACTTTTCTTCTTGCGGCACAAGCCGGTTATGCGTTGGCAGCAACACCAACTCAAGGGGTAGAGTTTAGTGTGAGATGGGACACCGCTACTAGTGTGTATAAAGTTTATATGCGGCCTCTAACTACTCCAAGTCCTGATACCTCCACCACCTCCCAAGTGACCATTCTAGTACCCCATGCAGATTTACCTAATCGTTTTGTAGTACCTGCCTCTACAATTTCAAGCGCTTTCACAGGGGTGACGTGGTCGAATAGCTCTAAAGTCTATGCACCTACTGAAAATCCAAATTACGACTATTTATCCTTTTCCGCGAATATTACAGATTCCCAAGCCTTTCAATGGGAGGCCGGTGTTGAACAAGAGGTATTTAGTTTTAAAAATACGGGTAAATGCATAGGTTCAGTAGCACTAATTAACAATAGCTCTGATCCTTTTAATATTGAGAAGAACTCGCAAAATACTAATCCTGGGAATGAATTTAGCAGTAATGGCTGGTCAGTTAATGCGGATACTCTGAGCGCTTATGCAGGAAATTATGGGACAGCCGCTGAGGCTGATTGTACCTCCAGTACCGGCAATACGGCTCCAACCACTACCGCAGACACAGCAACCGTAGCCTCTGGTAGTTCTGTTACTATCAATGTCTTAGGTAATGACACTGATGCTAATAACGATACGCTCTATATTCAGCATATGACTGATGGCGATTTCGGTACAGTCACGCTTAAAAGTGGCAAGCTGGTTTATGCTTCCGATCCCGCTTATGTGGGAACCGATACCTTCACTTATTATGCCTCTGATGCCAAAGGTGGGATTACTGCAGGTACAGTCACAGTAACAGTTACTTCAACTAGTACCGGAACAGACACCGACGGTGATGGTTTAACCGATGCTCAAGAAACAACTTTAGGGACTGATCCGGCTGTAGCTGATACTGATTTAGATGGTGTTCCTGATAAGTTTGAAGTGGGCGCTGATGTTACCAAACCGCTGGATACCAATGGTGATGGCAAAATTGATGCTTTAGATACGGATGATGATGGCGATGGCATTCCTACTAAAGATGAAGACAAAAACGCTGATGCAGACAAAAATCCTGCCACTAGTCCCACCGACACCGATAATGATGGAAAGCCGAATTATCTAGATACGGATGATGATGGTGATGGCAAGCTGACTAAAGATGAAGACAATAATACGGATAGCGATGGCAATCCATTGACCAATCCTCGTGATACCGATAGTGATGGGATTCCTGATCCTTTAGACCCAACTGATAGCGCAACGACCAATACAACACCTAAAGCAGCCGCTGATAGTGCGACCGTAGTAGCCGGTAGTTCAGTCACTGTGGATGCCTTAGCCAATGACACTGATGCCGATGGTGATACCTTAACGATTGAAAGTGTGGCGGATGGGGCACACGGTACAGTAGCCATTGTTTCTAATAAGGTGGTTTATACTGCTGATGCTACCTATGCGGGTACGGATAGCTTCAGTTATGTAGCTGCGGATGGTAACGGAGGCAAAAGCACAGGTATTATTACAGTGACGGTCACCACTAAACCAGCCGTCATAGACACTGATGGTGATGGTTTAACCGATGCACAAGAGGCAACTTTAGGAACCAATCCAGCTTCGAAGGACAGTGATGCTGATGGTATTCCTGATAAGTTAGAAGTGGGTGCAGATCTGAATAAACCGAGCGATACGGATGGTGATGGTAAAATCGATGCGTTAGATGACGACGATGACGGTGATGGCAAACTCACTAAAACGGAAGATGACAACACCGATGCAGATGTCAATCCAGCGACTAATCCACGCGATACGGATGGTGATGGGATAGTTGACTATTTAGACGCAAATGATGCGAGTAGCCCGACAGCCGATGATGATGGTGATGGCTTAACTAATGCAGAGGAAGGCAAATTAGGTACCAATCCTAATAAAATCGACTCAGATGGTGATAGTGTTCCTGATAATAAAGAGGTAGGTAGTGATCTCACTAAAGCTTTGGATACCGATGGCGACGGCATTATCAATGCTTTAGATAAAGATGACGACAATGATGGTATCCAAACCATCTACGAAAACTACAAAACTGCCGGTGTACTCAATACTGATACTGATGCGGACGGAATTCCAGACTATTTGGATGCGGATGATGACGGTGATGGAGTCGCAACTAGCAAAGAGATGGCAGATACGAATAATGATGGTAATCCAGCCGATGCTGCCGATGCAGATAAGAATGGTGTACCTGATTATTTAGATAAGCGCTTTATTAATACGGCGGCTAATTCGCAAGTTTCTGTACCAACACTCAGCCAATGGGCACAAGTCTTATTGACGATGCTCTTGGGGGTATTTGCAGTGCGGCGGTTTTCTAAAAAGAATTAAAACCTCGTAAGTAAAACTAGATATAGGGCCATGTTACTGATGTGCATGGCCTTAATTTATGTATGTATAAATAAAATTATTTGACTGTCAAAATGTTGTGGAAATACAACTTGCAATCAAAGCAGGCTATCCATAATCTTAGTACTGTATTTGAAAGCGCTTTTAAAGGGCTATCTATTACCAGTCTTGCATAAACAAGTTAACTGAATCTTTGATCTCTGCGGGTGTTGATAACAAAGTTTAATATAACTAAAGCCTCTAGTCGGTCATCATTTTATAACAAAATAATAACTCGTTGAGCAGTGACTGTTTCCAATTACTAGGTCAAAGGTTTGAGGGCGTACGCATATGAAATTTGTGAAGTGGGTAACTATTTTTTCTGGTTTATTGATGTCTGCGGCTGTCTCCGCACAAACACCGAATTTTTCTTTTCAAGACATTTACGGTAAACAACACCAATTTTCTGAGTATAAGGGCAAGTGGGTGATTGTAAATTACTGGTCTCCACAATGTGGGCCCTGCCTATCTGAAATCCCTGCTTTGAAACAAGTAGCAGCGCAGTACCGTAATGATGTAGTGGTGTTAGGAATGGATGCGGGTGAAACGCCTGATCCAGAGTTGCGCCGGTTCATTCGTCAAAAGGGTATTAATTATACGGTTGTGCCTACTCAAGATAGCACTATGTTTGCTTTAGGCTTAATTTATGGTGTACCTACAACTTATGTTGTTTCACCGCAAGGTAATGTGATTGATACCCATATGGGTGCGGTGACTGTTGAGCAAATCAAAGGTTATTTCGATAAAGAACCGCAAAAGTTTTCTAATAAAGGCGAGGGTGTTGAAAAGCCCTGTACGGAAGGCGTTTGCTAATCTAATCAATCTACCTAATTTAATATTAAAACCCGTGCTTAAAGCACGGGTTTTTTATAGTTTAATTATTTAAGACGTAATACTTGGCCTGGATTAATTTGATAATTAGGCGCTTGTAAATTATTCAAACGAATAATGTCTTTCCAATAAACCCCAGTATTGCGCATGACTTGGAATACTGTGTCGCCACGTTTCACGGTGTAGCTATTGCCGCCAGAATAATTATTAGGTGCGAAAGAGCCACCACTGCTACTTCCACCATTGCTACTACCACCTGTATAAGAGTCATAACTACCACTACTGTTGCCACCATTAGAGCTGGGTGAGCTGTAGTCATAGTTAGTGTTGGAGTTATTGTCGTAATAGTTGGATGGAGCTTTTGGCTGAGTATTGTCGTAGTAGTTTTGGTTATTGCTACTAGAGCCTGAGCCACCATAGTTGTAATAGCCACCATTGTCGGTATTAGAGCCACCGTTACCCGCTTGGCCAGAGTAATCATAACTGGTGCCATTACCATTATTGTTGTTATTGCCATAGGCATAATCGTAGCCGCTGTTATTACCTTGCTGCTGGCCACCAGATTGCCCGCCTTGCTGCCAGCCATATTGTCCCCCTTGCTGACCACCCGAAGCTTGGCCAGCTGGGCAAGCAGGATTGCCGTGGGTATGTGCTAAGCCTTGACCTGGTAATGGGTGGCTATGTACACGACCACAATGTGTATGCGGTACACCACCATTATTATTGCCCGGATTATAGTTCTGTTGTGGATAATTAGGGCGTGGAGGAACATACGTATTGCCACCCCCATTATAACCCCCGCTGTATCCACCACCTGTATAGCCAGAACCAGTTCCACCGTAGCCGCTACCTGTGGCATGGGTATGCCGTAAACCCGTGCTAGGTAAAGCATGTGAGTGTACTTTGCCACCATGTGAGTGAGTCACAGGTGCTTTAGTCGCGCCACCCCCGCCACCGTAGTTATCATTATAAGTACTACCATTCGTACCCGATGAGCCATAAGGCGAATAGCCTGGAGCACAAGCTGTCATTGTTAACATGACTACGGAGCTTGCTGCGAGAAGCTTAATTGTTCTGTCCATGAGATACACCTGTGTTATTTAAACGCTTAAAAAGAGAGCAGCTACATTGCAAACAGCTAAACCAGTCGAGGCTACGAACCAAACCTTTCAAAACACGTTGGGGTTTGTGCAGACACTGAGCTCTGCGCCAAGAAAGAACGTGCTCCCAATTCGATAATGTCCGTAATTATAAATGGAATCAAGACTGTTGATAATGCACACTACGCAATCACTATACTTTTAGTGGTGTTTTAGCTAAGAGTGCATGCCCAGAAAACACCTTAAGTCACTCTTAAATTTGCATGGATACTTTGTCGTTTAAACCACAGAAAAGTTTCAGCATCCATTCATTTTCCTTAGAAAAACCCTTAATTACGCACTAAAGGTACAAACTGCACCGCTTCAATAATCTGTTCTTGATACTCTTCTTCAGTTTGACGGGTAATTACTTTAAGGAGTTGTGTCTCCCCTTGTTTGCCAGTGGGAATAATCAGACGTGCGCCAAGCGCGAGCTGTTCTAAGAGTGCTTTGGGGATTTCTTCTGGGGCGGCAGTTACTAAAATGCCATCAAAAGGTGCTTCATAGCTTACCCCCCAGCTACCATCACTTAAGCTGGTGCGAATATTGCGATAGCCTAATTCATCCAATAACTGACGGGCTTGTTTATACAGGGCTTGAATCCGTTCTACGGTATAGATTTTGGGAATCAATTTGCCAAGAATGGCCGCTTGATAACCTGAACCTGTACCGACTTCTAAGACTTTTTCTAAAGGCTGTTCAGTTGCCAATAGTAATTCGGTCATCCGTGCCACTATATAGGGCTGAGAAATCGTCTGCCCATGACCAATAGGTAAAGCGGTATCTTCATAAGAGCGCGTAGCCAGTGCCTGATCCATAAATAAATGTCTAGGCACTTTGCGCATGACTTCAAGCAATGCTTCATTTTTGATCCCTTGCTCACGCAAGCGTTGAATCATGCGATCTCGGGTGCGTTGAGAAGTCATGCCGATGCCTTCGATGGCTAATCTAGTCAGCGCCATGAGTTTGCTCCTCTAGCCATTGCTGGGTACAGACTAGGGCTTGGTAACGAGTTAAATCGCTCTGAATCGGTGTAATAGAAATATATCCTTGATCGACGGCATGAAAATCAGTACCTTCACCTGCTTCTGCAATCCCGCCTACCGCACCGACCCAGAATATTTCTCGACCCCGAGGATCAGTGGTACGAATCGCTGGTTCTGAATAATGACGTTTCCCTAAGCGGGTTACCTTAAAGCCACGTATCTGCTCCCAAGCTAAATTCGGCACATTAATGTTTAAAATCATATGGCTGCGATCAGGATAGCTTTGTGTCAGCGGTAGTAAATGTAACACCGCATTAACGGCAGTTTGTAAATGGCGAGTGTCACTTGAATTCATCGAGACAGCCAACGACGGATAGCCTAAATGCCGGCCTTCCATCGCTGCTGCGACTGTACCAGAATAAAGCACATCATCACCCATATTAGGCCCTGAATTGATACCGGAAATCACAATATCCGGCGGGTTGTCATACAATCCGGTTAAGCCTAAATGTACGCAGTCGGTTGGTGTTCCATTTACGCTATATAAGTTATCGCCTTGTTGGCGTAAGCGGAGCGGATTGAGTAAGGTAAGCGAGTTGCTAGCACCACTGCGGTCGCGGTCAGGTGCAACCGTAATCACCTGATGCTGCGCAGAGAGGGCGAGGCGTAAAGCAGTGAGGCCGGGGGCTTGAAAGCCGTCATCATTGCTCAGCAATATATTCATGATGTCCTAAGCAAACAGTAAATGGATGAAATTAGCAGGAGGATGCTCAATGCAAAACGAACACAAGTCACCTCCCGCTGAGGACTTAGCGTTATTTCGGGAGTCTATGCAGGATGTCGCGCCCCTGCAACCGCTAAATCAAGCGGAACTAGCGATTCATAAGCCGCCTGCAATTCCTTTGAAAACTATTGAAGACGAACAACAAGTATTGTTGGACATGTTTTCGGATGAATATGACCCGACCGAATTGCAACCAGGCGATATGCTCAGCTACTTGCGCCCAGGTGTACAACATCGGGTATTTAATAAGTTACGGCGTGGTGAATATCGAGTTGCGGCTGAGTTAGATTTGCATGGTTTGAATATCCGTCAATCACAGGCTTATTTAGCCGAATTTTTGGTGACAGTTTATCCTTTACAAGGCGAATGTGTACGTATCATTCATGGGAAGGGCAATCGCTCTAATCATCGCGGTCCGGTACTCAAAACCAAAGTGAATCATTGGTTGCGCCAACATGATCGTGTACAAGCTTTTCATTCAGCGCGCCCAGTGGATGGGGGCACAGGCGCTGTTTACGTTTTATTGAAGCGCTAAAATACTTGGTTAGGTTTAGCAGGCTAGGAAAGAGCATTTTACAAAGCTTATGTGCAAAACTTAATAAAAAGGGGGCATAATATACCCTTTGTCTTTCATGTTCTGGACACCTTTGAGAATGAATAAAAAACTCAGTTTAACGATAGCAACTCTATTATCAGTTGGGGCTTTATTAGCAGCTTGTGGTGATAAAGCGGCTACCACTAATACAAGTACAACGACAGCTACTGAAACTAAAGCTGCCGAACCTGCAGCGACTAGTACAACTGCAACCCCTACTGAAGCGGCTAAACCGGCAGAAGCTCCAGCGACTGAAGCAGCCAAGTCTGCTGATCCTGCGACCACAGCAGTGAGTCCTGAACCGGCCGCTGCCGCTGCTCCTGCTGCGGGTAGTTCTACTATTACTAGCTTACAATCTAATGATGTGAAAGCAGGTACAGGCGCCGAAGCCGTCGCGGGCAAAACCGTTAGTGTGCACTACACAGGTTGGCTATACGATGAAAAAGCAGCCGACAAACACGGTACTAAATTTGACAGCTCCTATGATCGTGATGAACCCTTTGAGTTTTCTTTAGGCGGTGGTCAAGTGATCCAAGGTTGGGATCAAGGTGTCGCTGGGATGAAAGTGGGCGGTCAACGTACTTTAACTATTCCCGCCAGTTTAGCTTACGGCGAAACGGGTGCCGGTGGTGGCTTAATCCCACCGAATGCAACCCTAGTCTTTGATGTTGAACTCTTAGACGTTAAATAAGCTGTAATCAAGCAAACAGAGCTAGTGATTTAATTGCTAGCTCTGCTAAAAATTAAAATAAATTTTCTATTTTCTTGCCTATTTAAAATTCTTCTATCTCTATCGGCCAAATTACTCTCTCTTTTGGGTAAGGTCAGGTTCGCAAGTACTTGCGTTACACTGCATAAATGGCAAGATTATTTATTTCCGCAGCACATAAATCTTCTGGCAAAACTACTTTGTCTATTGGCCTCTGCGCGGCTTGGCAGCAGCAAGGTTTGCGCGTTCAGCCTTTTAAAAAAGGCCCTGATTATATTGATCCTTTGTGGCTCACGGCTGCTAGCCAGCAGGCTTGTCATAATCTGGATTTTAATACTTCTAGCCAGCATGAAATCCTGCATTGCATCCAGCATTATGGGCAAAGTGCTGACTTAAGCCTGATTGAAGCGAATAAAGGCTTATATGATGGCTTGTCTTTAGACGGTTCAGATAGCAATGCAGCCCTTGCCAAATTACTGCAAGCACCTGTGGTATTAGTCTTAGATACCCGTGGCATGACCCGCGGGATTGTGCCGATTTTGCTCGGGCATGTAGCCTTTGATCGGGAAGTGAATATCGCTGGGGTGATTTTAAATCGGGTGGGTGGGGCACGTCACGCCACTAAATTACGTCAAGCCGTCGAGTATTTTACGGATGTTCCAGTATTGGGTGCGGTACAAGATGCTGCTGATATGCAGATTGAAGAGCGCCATTTAGGTCTGATGCCGAGCAATGAGCAAGTCGATGCTGAGCAACAAATTGCTCGCATTCGCGCTTTAGTGGCTGAGCAGGTTGAGTTAACTAAGCTTTTTACACTGGCTCAACAAGCGCCGAGTTTGCCGACTGTCATGCAGCCTGGGATTGGCAAATCATTTGCCAATCCCAGCAAACTACGCATTGGTATTTGCCAAGATGCTGCCTTTGGGTTTTATTATCCGGGCGATTTGGAAGCTTTGCAGCAAGCCGGTGCTGAGTTAGTGCCGATTAATACCTTGCAGGATACGCAGTTACCGAGCATTGATGGTCTTTTCATTGGTGGCGGCTTTCCTGAAACCCAGATGCAGCAATTGGAAGCTAATCGCAGTATGCGTGCCTCTATTCGTCAGGCGATTGAAGCCGGTTTACCTACTTATGCAGAGTGTGGCGGTTTAATGTATTTAGCGCGTAGTTTGCACTGGCGTGGACAGCGCGCCGAGATGGTTGGCATTATTCCAGGGGATGCCATGATGTATCCTAAGCCACAAGGCCGCGGTTATGTATATTTGGAGGAAACCCCAGCGATGCCTTGGCCAAGGCTGACCACGGATATAAAGGTGCCAGCGCATGAATTCCATTATTCGCGCCTAGAGAATTTAAGCGAGCAAGGCCATTACGCTTACAAAGTCCTGCGGGGTCAAGGGATTGATGGCGCGCATGATGGTTGGGTGTATAAAAATCTGTTAGCGTCTTATACCCATTTGCGCCATACCCAAGCCTATCCTTGGGCACAACGCTTTATGGAGTTTGTGCGGCAGCAAAGACAAGTGAGGAAACAAGCGGCATGATGACGATTACGCCGGAGGCGGCAAAGCAAATTCAATTGTCCGCCCAGCACTCACAAGCACAGGGTTTACCTTTAAGAATTGCGGCTGAGCGTAAAGCAGATGGGCATTTTCATTACCAAATGGGTTTTGATGAGGTTCAACAAGTCGGTGATGTAGTCTTTGCACAGGAGGGTGTCAGTGTGATTATTGATGCGGTCTCTGCCCGCTTATTAAAAGGCGCTTGGTTGGATTTTGTCGATTTGGAGGGGCGTCTGGAGTTTGTCTTTATGAATCCGAATGATCCCCATTATCGCCCCCCTCAGGTTTGAAACCTATGGGCAGTAGTATTGACAGCCCTCAAACAGACCTAGCTGTTGAGTCTACCAATAATGCGCGTCCCGTCGGTTTGCGCGCTCAATCCTTGAATAAACCACAAAGCAGTAAACCGGTTATTGCCTTCCCCTTACGTGCTCGTATTGCCCTCACCGTCTTACTCAGTTGGTTTATTGGGATTGGTGCTTTGTATTTTTGGGTCATCCATACCAATGCTAAGGCTGCTTGGATTCCTCCGGTGATGAGTTTGCTTTGGTTGGTTGCGGGTGCTGGCGTACTTACCTTGCTGTATTGGATGTGGTCGGAGTTTGTGCTCTTTGGGACTGACTTATCCCGTTGGGCGCAACAGTTACGCAAGGGTAATTTAACGGTTCGCATGCCCACCTCACGGCGTGGTTGCCCCTCGATTCGCATTCGCGAGCAAATCAATGCGATTACCGACGATTATCAAGCGGTTTCGCGTATGCAGCAGCAACGCTTAAATCGGCAAGAACAGTTTATTGCGCAGAAAAATCATCATCTTAGTGTTTTGTATGATGTCGCTGCGAGTGTCAACCGCTCGAATACTTTAGATGAGTTGCTTAAGGGGTTTCTAACTACTTTACAGGATGTGTTCAAAGCTGAAGCCGTCGCAGTACGCTTATTGGATGCAGAAGGGCAGATGAAGTTAGTCGCCTATGTAGGCTTAGAAAACCATATTGCAGGTTTAGAATCAAAATTACCCCATCCGGATTGTCTCTGTGGGCGTGCTGCGAGTGAGCAGGTGATTATTGCGCGGGAAGATATGCGCCAATGTGGTTTGATTTTAGGCCGGCCGATGTTTAAGCAAGAACGGCAGATTGAAATGCTGGCGATTCCGCTGAGTTACCGCGAGAAAGTGTTAGGTATGTATAACCTATTTGTTTCGCGTGACGAGTTTGTACGCCTTGAAGAAGAACATGAGCTATTAACCAGTATCGGCCAACATTTAGGCATGGCGATTGAAAAAGCCAGTGTGGAAGAAGATGCACGCATGCTCTCGATCATGGAAGAGCGCACACGGATGGCGCATGAGCTGCATGATTCTTTAGCTCAAACTTTGGCAAGCCTACGCTTTAAAGTGCGTTTATTTGATGATTCTTTACAACGCGGTGATCAGAAGATCATCTGGCAAGAGCTAGAGGGCTTAGAAAAGAATATTGATGAAGCTTATGCAGAGTTACGTAGCCTGATTACGCATTTCCGTGCACCGATTGATGGTAAAGGGGTAGTGCGTGCGATAGAAAAGCTGACCGAGCGTTTTAAGCTAGAAACCAATCTGGATGTCTTCTTTTATCACAACTGGAATCTACAAGACTTAGATCGAGATGTGGAAGTTGAAGTGATCCGCATCGTGCAAGAAGCGCTGACCAATGTGCGCAAGCATAGTCAAGCCAGTACCGTGCGGATTCTGATGTATAGTTCAGAAGAAGGCCGTTGCAGTATTTTAGTGGAAGATGATGGAATTGGCTTGCCTGAGCCTTTGCCTGAACCGAATCCAGCCACAGGTGAACATATTGGTATGCGCATTATGCATGAGCGTGCCGAGAAAATTGACGGTGAAATCCAATTTGAAAGTGATCCCGATGAGGGGGGTACTTTAATGCAACTCAGCTTTGATGCGCCACCAGTGCGCCAGCTTTCAGAGTTAGTGGGGAAGCAAGCACATGCGAATTGAGTCAATCTGCAAGGAGGAACTAAAGATGAATGAGAAAATATTGCTGATTGATGATCACACTTTGTTTCGTGCCGGCCTGCAAGATTTGCTGGTGCGGCGGGAAATTGATGTAGTCGCGGCGGTCGGGAGTGGCGAAGAGGGGATTCGCAAGGTTGCTGAGTTGAACCCTGACATTGTGCTCTTAGATATGCGTATGCCGCATATGGATGGCTTAGCCGTTTTGCGGCAATTACGCAAAAATCATCCCACTCTCAAAGTGATTATGCTCACTACGAGTACCAATGAAAATGATTTAGTCGAAGCTTTACGCAGTGGCGCACGCGGTTATTTATTGAAAGATATTGAACCGGATCAATTGGTTGTAGCTTTGCGGGATGTGCTAGCAGGACATACCGCTGTCGCTCCCGAATTAACGCCTGTACTCGCTCGCTTTGTACGTGGCGAAAACGGGGATCTGAATGATGGTAAAGCGGATAATCCCTTCTCAGAACTGACGCCAAGGGAATATGAAATCCTTACTCTGCTAGCAGAAGGGCAAAGTAATAAGGTGATTGCCCGTAACTTAGGCATTTCTGATGGGACAGTAAAGCTGCATGTGAAAGCCATCTTGCGCAAACTCAATGTAAGTTCGCGAATTACGGCTGCGGTAATGGCAGTTGAACATGGTGTACGTGCGAGTGCTTCTGAGGGAAGTTGAAGCCTAAATTATGGCTGCAACCCGTCTGAGGAGAGCAGGCGGATCAATTACTCAATCCGCCAGCCACTATGCAGGATGTAAGTTAGATTCCGCGTAATAGCTCGTTAATGCCAACTTTGCCACGCGTTTTAGCATCGACACGCTTCACGATGACTGCACAATAAAGGCTACATTTGCCATCTGCCGACGGTAAGTTGCCAGAAACCACGACGGAGCCAGCGGGAATACGACCATAGATGATTTCGTCATTCTCACGATCATAAATCCGGGTGCTTTGACCGATATACACACCCATTGATATGACTGAGCCTTCTTCAACGATCACGCCTTCGACCACTTCTGAACGTGCACCAATAAAGCAATTATCCTCGATAATAGTCGGTGCTGCTTGCAATGGTTCTAATACGCCGCCAATGCCTACACCGCCTGACAGATGTACATTCTTACCAATCTGCGCACAAGAGCCTACCGTTGCCCACGTGTCAACCATTGTACCTGTATCAACATACGCGCCAATATTCACATAGGAGGGCATTAATACCGTGCCAGCCGCAATAAAAGAGCCACGCCGAGCGATGGCTTGTGGAACGACCCGAATGCCACTAGCTGCGAATTCTTCGCTGGTCATATCAGCAAATTTAGACGGTACTTTGTCATAGTATTGAGTGCAGCCACCCGCCATTACCACATTGTCATTAATGCGGAAAGAGAGTAGCACAGCCTTTTTCAGCCATTCATTCACTACCCATTTCCCGACCTCTTGGCGTTCTGCAACACGCGCCTTACCGCTATCAAGTAGTGCTAAAGCAGAGTTAACTGCATCACGTGTGGTGGCATCAACATTTTTCGGGGTAATTTCCGCACGGCGCTCAAAAGCGGCTTCGATGGTAGCTTGCAAATCAGACATTGATCTCTCCAAAGCAAATCTCATAACTGTTCAATAACATGGCGGATGCGTTGCGCCGCCTCGATACATTCTTCTTGGGTGGCAACTAAGGCCATGCGCACGCGATTTTGCCCCGGATTACCCGCTGCAGTTTCACGTGATAAATAACTGCCGGGGACAATATGTACATTTGCCCGTGCGACTAGTTCTTTAGTAAAGGCTTGATCATCGATGGGCGTGACTGGCCATAAATAAAAACCCGCATCTGGTTTTTTTACATCCATCACGGGCGACAAAATTTCTAGAACCGCCGCAAACTTAGCTCGATATTGATCACGATTAGCCCGGACATGCGCTTCATCTTTCCAAGCCACTACGCTAGCGGCTTGGAAAGGGGGGGGCATTGCACAGCCATGATAGGTTCGATACAGCAAAAACTTCGCTAAAATCTCCGCATCACCTGCAATAAATCCCGAGCGCATGCCTGGTGCATTCGATCGCTTGGATAAGCTATGAAATACCACACAATGCTTATACGCACTATTCCCCATTTGTGCTGCCGCTTGGAGCAAGCCTACTGGTGGCTTGGTTTCGTCGAAATATAGCTCCGAATAACACTCATCGGAAGCAATCACAAAATTATATTGCTGGGCTAAATTAATCAGCCTTTGTAATTGTGCAATCGACATGACAGCGCCAGTTGGGTTGCCCGGTGTACAGATATACAGTAATTGGCAGCGTTCCCAAAGTTCAGGCGAAACAGCATCAAAAGCGGGGATAAAACCCTGTTCTTCTGTGCAGTTCAGATAAACTGGTTCAGCCCCTGCAAGAAAAGCAGCCCCTTCATAAATTTGATAAAAGGGATTGGGCATGAGTACTGCAGGTTTAGCTTTACGCTCAATAATCGCTTGGGCAAAAGCAAACAAGGCTTCACGGGTACCATTGACGGGTAACACCTGTTGCTCAGGATCAATGGAGCCTGTAGGTAACTGAAAACGTTGCGTAAGCCATGCACTAATGGCTTGGCGTAAATGGGCATCACCCTTAGTTAAGGGATAGGTGGCTAAGCCTTGTAAATGCTCGGTGACTGCTTGATGAATAAAGTCCGGTGTAGGATGTTTAGGCTCGCCAATCGCTAAGGAGACAGCAGGCTGGTTGGCTGGAGCCACACCTTTGAGGAGGTGACGAATTTTTTCAAAGGGGTAGGGGTGAAGCTGGTTTAAATCACTGTTCATGCTAAGGACAGGGGCACAAGTTAGCTAAAAAAACTGAGTATACAGGACAGAAGCGGAAAAAAGAAAAGCCTCCAAAAAGGAGGCTTTTCTATGTGAATTGAACTGCTTATTTCACGCTAGAGAGCATGAAATCAACCGCTGTTTTGACTTCATCATCACTTAAAGCGGCATTCCCACCTTTAGCCGGCATCGCGTTTTTGCCTTTAAGTGAGTTGGTATAGAGCGAGTCCATACCAGCAGCAACCCGTGGTGCCCAAGCAACTTTATCGCCTAGCTTAGGCGCATTGGCAACTCCCATATCATGGCAACTAAAGCATAAAGAGCGATAAATTTGTTCACCATTGATAGCTGGGGTAGGTGCTGCTTGCGTAGCTGGTGCAGCTGTAGTCTGTGTCTGTGTTTGGCTCTGAGCAGCTACAGGAGCAGACTCAGCTGGTTTAGCTGCTTCGGTAGTGGCTGGTGCTGCAGTGGTTGCTGTAGTTGTACTAGCAGCTGGTGTAGCTTCTGCTGGAGCAGTAGCCGTGGCAGTGTTTGCTGCTGGAGCAGTCGTACTTGCACTAGAGTCAATGGTCATTGAGCCTAAAGCAGGGGCGGCAGGCTGAGTAGTTGTACTTGTTTCAGTGGTAGTGGCTGTTGTAGCTGTACTAGCAGCTGGTGCAACTTCTGCTGGAGCAGAATTACTTGCACTGGAGTCAATGGTCATTGAGCCTAAAGCAGGAGCAGTAGGTTGCGCAGTAGCTGTGTTAGCTGTTTCAGTTGCCGGTGACGCAGCCGTTGTAGGCGTGCTGGTGCTTCCGTCGATGCTCATTCCACCTAAAGCAGGTGTTGTTGTTTCAGCAGTACTTGCGCTTGCCTCTGCAGGCTTGGCAGTTTCAGTAGCTACTGCTTCAGTCGTTGCTGGAGCAGCAGTCGGAGTCGATTCGACTGCTGCTTGGGTAGTTTGGGTGGTGGCTTCAGTCGCTGCTGCGGGTTGACTAGCAGCTGTATCTGTTGCGGGTGTAGCAGTTGGCGTAGCTGTCTCTGTAGTAGCTTGAGTTTCAGTGCTAGCGGCAGGTGCAGTTGCTTCGGTTGTGGCTTTTGTAGCTTCCGTTGTTGTAGCAGTTTGAGTTGATTCTGTCGCTGTTGACGTTGTTTCAGTGCTTACTTTCGCGGCTTCAGTGCTAGTAGCCGTTTCAGTGACGGCTTGTACGGTTTCTGTTGTGGCAGTTGCGGCTTGATTAGTAGTATCTATTGCCGCTGGTGTTGCATTCTCTGTCACAGTAGTAGTGGTTTGCGCAGGATCAGCGGCAGCTGGCGCAGTAGTTGCACTCGCTGATTTAGCTACTTCGGTTGTAGTGGCTGTTGATTCAGTTGGTGTGGTAGTGGCAGATTCAGTAACTGGTTTGCTTTCTGCAGTTGTAGCAGTAACACTTGGCGTTACTGGCTCTGTAGTAGCTGATGTACTTGCTTCCGTAGCCGGTTTAGCTGCTTCAGTGGGTGCTGCAGCAGCTTCAGTCGTTGACTTGGCTGCTTCAGTAGAAGCGGGAGCTGCTTGCGTGGCAGTGTCAGTAGTAGCTTTCGCAGACTCCGTGGTTGGAGTCGTAGTGGCGGCCTTCTCGGTTTTCTCGCCACAGCCGCTTAATAAGCCGACTGTAAGGAAAAGGGTAGATATACTGACAACAACCTGTTTCATCGCGTGGCTCCCGGTTCTTATTTAAAACTAGTTAGTTTTTGGGGCTTCAGTGGTGCCTTCTGGTTTTTTGCCTTCAGTTTCTTCATCCCCATCATCTTCAACAGCTGCTTTGGTCGCATCTGCAGCATTAGTGACAGCGTTAGCAGCGCCTTGAGCGGCATCGCTAGCTGCGTCAGCAGTCGCTTTCACTGCTTCTTTAGCACCTTCAGTTACTGCACCCGCAGCAGCAGCGGTGGCAGCAGCAGCGTCTTGAGCAGTTGCTTTTACGGCCTCACCTGCAGCTTGAGCAGTATCCTTTACCGCTTCACCAGCGGCTTGGCCTGCGTTTTGTGCTGCATCTAAAGTAGTTTTAGCTGCTTCACTAGTGGCTTCTACTGCAGTAGCAGCAGCATCTTTTACAGTTTCAGCTGCATTAGTGGCAGCGGCAGCTGTAGCCTTAGCAGCATCTTCAGTAGCTTTAGCAGCAGCATCAGCTGTTGCTTTGGCTGCTTCAGCGGTCGCGTCAGCGGCTTTTGTAGTAGCATCCGCAGCTTTTTCAGTCGCTGCTGCAGCGTCTTGTGCTGCTTTTTCAGTGGTTTGGCTAGGTGCAGCTGTATTTTCAGCTTTCTCACCGCAACCTGCTAACAAACCTAAGGCTAACATTAAAGCGGATAAACTGACGGTAACATTTTTCATAAGATTATTCTCCAAAAATCAAAAAAATAGGTTAAATTAGCCCTAAATTGCCGCTAGCAATCACCTTAAATGCCTGAAAATAGTTAGATTCAGCACACTTTGGTGGGATGTGCGCATCCTAGGGAGCTTTGCTAGAGCTGTCAATTACCGTTCATTAATAGATACGTAGGCTAGTTGCATGAGTTTGCAGATTTTGTGCAGATGCAATAAGACCTAAAGCTAAGTATCTGTGATTACTGGGATTATAGGTAAAAAAATTCAGGTAAATATCGGTGGGGTGCATGGACGAAACTGCGAAAAACCTTGATTTTCTTCATGTGTTTCGAGGTGGTTTTCAAGGCGTATTGCGTTGGCCGCAATTAGATCAATTATGGGCTACTGTTCTGTATGATTCAAATAGTCAGTGGTATCTGTATGCCGTTGGTGAGGAGCCACCTGAACAGGTAGCAAACTCTGTACAAGTTCAACAGTTTATTCAGGAAGTGGATCGTTTATTGCGGCGTGAACATGCAGAAGACTATTGTGGGATTGTGTATGTGGATAATTTTCAGCAGCCTAGCTTGATTAAAATCTTTGATCCGCATAATTTAGGCACTATGTGTGGAAGTAAAGGTGTACAACCTTTACCGGCTTGGATTATCTCTAAATTAAAACCTATTGATTTGCCGCACACAGTACCCATGCCCCAAAATCGCCGGCGTTGGTGGCAGCAGTTGTTCGCAAGTCATAAATAAGGAAAAAGTTTCGTGTACCTCAGCAATTCCCGTTTAATTAGCCTATTTTTGGCTCTACTGGTTCTTACACTAAGTTTATTATGGTTGTTGGGCAATAAAACTCACTTGGCTAGCTCAAATGCTTTAAATGCTGGCGAAACTGTGCAATTAGCCGCTAGGCAACCCGATACGACTGTGGTTGAAAATGGAGTGAGTCCGATTCCAACCTTAGAGCCAGCCAAAGAAGCTACACCATCTGCAGTTCAAGCAGAATCTTTAGCAACGGCTAAGCCAACGGAAACTCCTAAGTCAGAACCAGTAAGTGTAGCGCCTGCAAAAACGACTGAAGTTGCAGCGATTCCTGACAATTTGGTGTTATCGGAGAAAGAGCTAAAAGCACTATCCACGAAAGAACGGAAACGTTATGAAAAGATGATAGAAAATTTGCGTTCACTACGCGACCAATCTACTCAACTTACCTCTGAGCGTCAGCGTTTAGAACAGCAAATGGTAGAGTTAGAGCAGCGTAATCAAGAGCTGACTAAACAACTTGAGGCAGTACGTCAAACTACTGAGACAGCTACAGCTCCAATTAAGCCCTAATGATTATCCGCCACCATCACCGATGGCGGATTGGCTTACAGCCTTAACGTTGTAAGACAGTGGCGTCGCAGAATTTACCGCTGACCAAGGGTTGCTGTTCAAGGGGATCTTGGTATTTCAGATAGATCAGTTTAGAGACCCGATTGACACAATATTGTGTCACAGGTTTATTTGAGCGTGTTCTCAGACCATTCACAATCTCGCCACAAACCGCTTCCCCATTAAACATGGTTTGACGCATCCGTGCGAAAGGGAATACCCGCTTCTCATTGGTTGGCAAATTCACCGTCATATATAAATAGCCTTCACCACTAAGTGTTTGTAGGTAATGCAGGTTTTTACCATCGGTGCATTTGGCTTCCCACTGCTGGGCAGATGCAGCGCCCGATACCACACATAAAGCCAAGGTCAGCAGCCAAGTTTTTTTCATGGGGATTCTCCTTCTTGATTGTGTTTGGGGTTTAGAAAAGCAACTGAGTCTCAGAAACTTAACATGACTATCAACTATAGACGGGTATTTGTGGATTTGTAACCCATTCACGGTTCAATCACGTTGTTGTTGCAGTTTCTTCAATAAAAATCGTGCAGGATGCAGTTTGTAATAAAGACTCAGTTCAAGCGGTAATGGTTCCCCAGTGATGAGTGCGGCTAATAATTCACTACACAAAGGCGTTGTAGTTAAACCTCGTGAACCGTAGCCCGCACTAATAAATAGACCTGTTTGATAGCGGGCTTGCGGCCAAGTTTTGTACTTAGCCCCATGTTGAATACCAGCATAAGTTTGCCGAAATAAATCAGGGTCAGGTAAAGGCCCAACATAAGGATAGCGATCTGGCGTAGTCATCCGAATGGCTGCATGGCTACTGGCTTTAGTACCTAAATTAGCTGCGAATTCAGGTAGATAGTGTGCTAATTGCTGATAGTTAAGTTCATCATCGCTAGATTTGATGGAGGCTAGTGCTTCCCCACGCTCAAAGCTCGCACCAAAAATATGTTGACCTGCAATGGCAGGGGTTAAATAGCCTTCATGCCCTAAAGAGAGTTGGAGTTGACTAGTGTAAACGTTGGCTACTGCTTGAGTAGTTTGCCCTCGTACTGGCAAAAACGGGAGGAAATTGCTTTGGGTAAACTGAGCTACATCTTTGCCATTCGCTAATACAACGACAGCCGATTCAGCGATCAATTCATTGGCTGCATTCAGCACTTGCCAAGTTTCTTGCGCTGTTTGGATAAGATGCAAGGCTTCAGTTTGGGTTTGCAGCTTAATTAAAGGATGTTGAGTGAGTGCTTTACATAAGCTGCGTGGATATAAATAACCTGCTTTTGGAAAGTAACTGCCGCCCATTGCTAGTTGAATCCCAGCTAAGCTCGAAGCTTCTGTTGCATCTAGTAGCTGAATAAAATCGCTGGGCAAACCGCGTTCTTCTAAAGCCTGGCAACGCTTGGTTTCACTAGCATTATGCTTGAGTTGTAAAGAGCCGGAGGCAAACCATTCTAACTCTTTGTTTGCAGGCTCTTGAATCAAGCTTTGTAGCTGGCGTGCTGCATATAAAAAGGCTTGCCGATAAAAGCGCTCACCCCAATCCGGTTCAGCAGTCATTTTCGGCGTGAGTACCCCGGCACGATTGCCTGAAGCCTCTTGAGCGATTTCTCTCTGCTGTTCTAGTAGTTGCACCTGCCAGCCACGTAAGGCTAGAGCATAGGCAATTTGACAGCCTGCAACACCTGCACCGATTATGGTGGCAGTCCGTTCTTTAAATTGCGGTGCAGGTAAGCTAAACCAAGCGGCTTCTAAGTGAGTAGCACTTATTCCAGTTAATCTTGCGGTCAACATTTCCCGCTTCTGTCCAAAACCTGTACGTTTTTCCCAAGTAAAGCCTGCAGCTTGTAGATTGCGGCGTACTTGGCCTGCAACCGTAAAGGTAGCTAGCGTACTGTGGGGTTTACTATGTGCAGCGATGGCTTGAAATAGCGGAGCTGACCAAAGTTCTGCGTTTTTCGTAGGGGCGAAGCCATCTAAATACCAAGCATCTACTTTCGCGACTAAATCCTTGAGTGCACTCTCTGCATCTGCAAAGCACAGGGTTAAATTTACTTGATGATTAGCAAACTTAAGCTGATGAAAGCCTGCCAACACAGGGGGGTATTGTAGGAGAAGTTCCTGTGTAAGTTTGTCTAATTCTGGCCAAGTCGCTAATAGCTCAGCCAGTTGAGCTTTCGGAATGGGGTGTTTTTCAAAAGAAATATAATGGAGGCTTGTGCAGTGTTTCGGATCATTTTGCCAAGTTTGCCACGTGGCTAAAAAATTTAAACCAGTACCAAAGCCTGTTTCAGCGATGATGAATTGATCCTTGCCTTGCCAAGCTTCAGGTAGCTGATTGCCTTGTAGAAACACATGGCGAGTTTCGTCTAAACCACTTTCACGAGAGAAATAGCGATCACCGTAATCAGTTGCGAAGGGCAAACCATTCACATCAAGTTCAATTTTTGCAGGGTAAATTTCGGGCAACATAAAATTTAATGTTTGAGTTTGACGCTCAAATCTCGTGCTGAAGTTTTTGGCAGGCTATAAAAATACTTTACTCAACCTTAGCTTAGCAACTTCCTAAGGCGCTAGTAGACTTGTTTTCGATAAAAACTATTAGAAAATTTAATTTTCAATCGAAAATAAAGATTAGCGACTTAATAGGGGCTTGTTATATAAAGCCATGATTTTTCAGGAAGCATTGAATGCGGCTAAATCTGTGTGATCTTGACAAGCGTAGATTTTGTGTGCTTTGCAGCATAAAGTAGAGAGATGCCAAAGATGAGAAAGAGACTGTCCCAATGGATTTGTGTGCAGTTTTTAATATGTGTGACAGGAGTGTCATTCACTACTACTACTCAAGCAGGTTTAAGAACCTGTGATCAAAATAGCCCGACGATCATTCGCCAAAAAGCGAGTGCTTATCAAAACCTGATCAATGCAGTCTCACTGCAATATGGCGTCAGTGCCGATCTTATTCAAGCGGTGATCACGGCTGAGACTTGTTTCCGTCCAACTGCAGTGTCCCATAAAGGTGCTTATGGCTTAATGCAACTAATGCCTGCCACCGCCCGCCGGTTCGGAGCCACCGATAAAAGTGTGACGCACAATGTGCATGCAGGCACACGGTATTTGCGCTGGTTATTAGATCGTTATGATGGCAGCATCTATCATGCAGTAGCGGCCTATAATTCAGGGGAAGGCACTGTAGATCAATATGGTTGGAATGTGCCTTATCAAGAAACACGCCGTTATTTAGTACAGGTATTAAATGCTTATCGCAAATTAGCTAATCGCAATAGCCAAGTCTTGTTTGCCCCCAATTTAGCTGCTGCTGCCCAGTTTCAACGGGCTAGTTTGATTG
Source organism: uncultured Thiothrix sp. (assembly GCF_937876535.1). Taxonomy (GTDB): domain Bacteria; phylum Pseudomonadota; class Gammaproteobacteria; order Thiotrichales; family Thiotrichaceae; genus Thiolinea. Next base: position 79,785 of record NZ_CALFHZ010000005.1, on the reverse strand, counting down.
AAGATCAACTGTACCCCGTTGCGGCTGAATCTGAAGCAGAAGTGACAGAACCAGTGATTACTGGTAAGTACTTACGATCGAGTAGCGTTGAACGTATTCTCACCCCTAAGTCCGTCGAAAAACGCCTGCTCCCTAGCTGTAAATCAGCCTCCAAAAAGCTCAATAAGTCCACCTCCTACAAAGATAAAAAAGGCATTCGCACCTTCTTCTACACCGTCAAAGATAATGATTCCATTGACCGCATCAGTAAGGTCACAGGTTCCTCGAAAATCATGATCAAGCGCTATAATGACATGGAAGAAAAACGTGCAGTGATTAAACCTGAGCAGGTGCTCAAGGTTTCTGAATGCAGTTTGGAATGAAAGAATAGAAATAAAAAAGCCCTCGAGTGAGGGCTTTTTTTGTAGGTGAAGCTAGTAAGTTTAAGCCGTTTTGAGGCGCTTATACTTGATGCGCTGTGGATATAGTTCATTACCGTGACGGCGCTTATAGTCTTCTTCGTAATCGCTATAGTTACCTTCAAACCAAGTAACTTGCGAATCACCTTCGAAGGCTAAAATATGCGTAGCAATCCGGTCGAGGAACCACCGGTCATGCGAGATCACGACCGCACAACCAGGGAAGTTTAATAACGCCTCCTCTAAAGCACGTAAGGTTTCCACATCTAAGTCATTAGTCGGCTCATCCAGTAGCAGTAAGTTGCCGCCCGATTTCAAGAGCTTAGCTAGATGCACACGGTTACGCTCACCACCTGACAAATCACCAATCCGTTTTTGCTGGCCTTCACCTTTAAAATTGAAACGGCCAATATACGCACGAGATTGTAAAGTGTAGCCATTCACATTCATCAGATCATGGCCGTCAGCAATTTCTTGGAATACGGTTTTATTTGCATCTAAAGCATCACGCGACTGGTCGACATAAGCAATCTTAACTGTATCACCTACCCGGAACTCACCATTATCCGGTTGCTCTTGGCCAGTGATTAAGCGGAAGAGAGTGGTTTTACCTGCACCATTCGGGCCGATCACACCAACAATCCCACCTTTCGGTAAATTGAAGCTTAAATTGTCATACAAAACACGATCACCAAAGGCTTTACTAATATTATTGGCCTCAATGACCAAATCACCTAGGCGTGGCCCTGGGGCAATATAGATTTCATTGGTTTCAGCACGTTTTTGATAATCGCTCGAAGATAATTCTTCGAAGCGTTGCATGCGTGCTTTGCTTTTGGCTTGGCGACCTTTGGGGTTAGAGCGTACCCATTCCAATTCCTCTTTCATCGCTTTTAGGCGACCTTGCTCAGCTTTCTTTTCTTGAGTTAAGCGCCGCTCTTTCTGATCCAACCAAGAAGAATAGTTGCCTTCCCAAGGAATACCTTGTCCACGATCTAGCTCTAAAATCCAACCGGCTACATTATCCAAGAAGTAGCGATCATGTGTAACTGCAACCACAGTACCTGGAAAGTCTTGTAAGAAACGCTCCAACCAAGCGACTGATTCAGCATCTAAATGATTGGTCGGTTCATCCAAAATCAGCATGTCAGGGGATGAAAGTAATAAACGACATAAAGCAACACGCCGTTTCTCACCACCGGATAGGGTAGATACATCCGCATCCCAAGGCGGCAAACGTAAAGCATCCGCAGCGACTTCTAAAGTATGCTCTAGATTATGTACATCAGCAGCTTGCAGAATATTCTCTAAACGTGCCTGCTCAGCGGCTAGCGCATCGAAATCTGCATCAGGCTCAGCATAAGCAGCATACACAGCTTCTAACTTTTCCTGAGCATCCTTAATGACTGTTAAGCCTTCTTCCACATTACCGCGCACATCCTTAGCAGGATTCAACTGCGGCTCTTGTGGCAGGTAACCAATGTTAATCCCAGGTTGTGGACGTGCCTCACCAACGATTTCTTGATCTACACCTGCCATAATTCGTAGCAGTGTAGATTTACCCGCACCGTTATAACCGAGTACGCCGATCTTCGCACCCGGGAAAAAATTTAGATAAATATCCTTTAAAATAAAACGGTTCGGCGGTACGACCTTGCCGACACCGTTCATGGTGTAGATGTATTGGGCCATCTGTGCTCCAAGCTGAAATTGGTGATCTTTAATATTATTCGGCTTTAGTTTTCGGGCCGACCTGCGCCTAATAGTATCACTAGCGTTATAATAGGTAAGTAGGCGATTAGTAGAAAAAGCCAAGAGCTATCTGGATAGTTTAATGAGACATAAGCTAAGGGTAATGACCAAATTAGATTAATAGTTATAAAACTAAGAGTTACTCTCTTATGTGATTGCCAGCGTCGAGCTAAACGTTGATAGGCATGGGTGCGGTGTGCTTCTAGCCAATTTTGCCCAGTTAGCATCCGTCTCAATAATGTAATGCTCGCATCACTAATAAAAAGCGTGCCTAAAATGGCCCAAGTTGCATAGTTCATCCAATGTAGGCTAATGGTTGTCAATGCTATGACCAGTAACATAAACGCTAAAAAACTACTACCAACATCACCCATAAAAATCTTAGCAGGTGGCCAGTTATATGTTAAAAAGCCTAATACTGCGATAGCTAAATAAATAATCCATTGCCAAAGTGTTAGATTAACTAACTCAGGGCTTTTGAGTGCTATTAAGAGGGCTGCGGATAACAACATGAAAATTGCTTGGCAAGCCGCTAGGCCATCAATGCCATCCATGAAGTTAAAAAGATTTAGCCACCATAGACTAGCGAATAAAATAAAGCCTATGGTAAGAGGCATAGGTAAGTTAAGAATAGGTTCAAACCCAGGAATAGGAATGCTCTGAATGATAACGACTAAGGAGCAGGAGGCTATAATCTGTATAAGTAGGCGTATTTTGGGGGCTAAGTGATAGATATCATCAATCAAGCCCTTAGCCGCAATTAGTATAGCTAATACACTAGTGAAGCCATAAACCCAATATTGAACATTATTTTGAAAGAATAGCCATAGTGTAAAAAAAATTGTGCCTGCTACAATACCTAAACCACCACCATGTGGTGTTATTTTAGTATGTGAAGAACGGTGATTAGGTTCTCGGGTGAGTCTAAGCTGATAAGCATATTTTCTTACTAAGGCTGTTATTAAAAGACTAACGACAAAGGTTGATATGGCTAAATAGAGCATTATTAATTTTGTTGATAAGACTGGACAGTTCTTGCAAGGCCTTCGTCTACAGAAAAAGGAGGTTTCCAGTTTAACTGACTGCGAGCATAGTTGGAGTTAATAGTCAGTGAACCTAATAGACGTTGAGCTTCAGCTTTTTTACCCATTAAAGTAAGTAGTGTATTTAATAAACTAGGATTCATGGGTAGAAGGTAGTTGTCTTTATTGAAGTAGTAAGCTAATTTTTTTAGTAATTCTGTGGTTGAAAGATCTTGTCCATCACTAATTAAAAATGTTTCATTTGCAGCTTGAGGATGCTCTAAGCAATGAATTATAAAATCAACTAGGTTATCTACATAAATTAAACTACGCTGATTATGAATAGCACCGAAGGGTAAGGGAACGCCTTTATCAACCCATTGCATCATTTTCAGAAAGTTGGCTTTAACATTGGAACCATATACAAGAGGTGGGCGGATAATTACAACTTCCATCCCAGTTTCTTTACTAAGCTCCTTTAAGCCTTGCTCTGCTTCCCATTTAGAGATAGCATAATAATCTTTAGGATTTGGGGTTGATTTTTCCGTATAGGGAGTTTGGTTTTCTTCCCCATTTACTTTAATGGTACTTAAAAAAATAAAACGTTTGGCCCCGGCTGCTGCTGCTTGTCTAGCAAGGTTGAGTGTTCCGAGAGTATTAGTCGCTCTATAGTCTTTTAAAGTAAGCTTAGTCTGATCAGCACTGTGTACTAATGCTGCTAGATGTATAATACAGTGTATATTTTCAAGCCATTGAGATTGATACCATTGGTAGTTTTGGCTTACTACAGTCTTTAATTTTGCTCTAGACATTAAAATTAAAGTTTTTTCTGTACTTAGGAGTTTTTTTTCTAGATGTTGCCCAATAAATCCATTGGCTCCTGTTATTAAAGTGTTCAAAAGACCTCTCTCACAATAAGCAATTCATAGTTGTAGAACCCGACGATTAAATTAAAACATAATAAGAACTGTTGTGGTCGACTCCGTTTGCGTGTATGGGGTCAACTGAAAGCCCTCAGTGATTAATTTATCAATTAATGATTTTTTATTCGGGCGCTGCCTCTCTTTATACACAAATCAGCCCTTCCCCAACTCACTAGCCATCTGAATGGCATAAATGGAGTCCAGCACTCGTGAAATAGACCAGCCAGATGCTTTTAGCCCTCGGTTCGCTATCGTCTTTTCTGCCTATAAAGCCCAGTAAAGTTACGAAAATTCCTTAATCATCAATATCTTATAAAGATAGTCAGTATTCATGGCAGCCTTCTTCTGTTTACGCTTTATGCCTGCTTTGAAGGTTTTAGCTGTTCAATACGTTAAAAGCAATATGCCATATTCCAGCGATGTTCTCGGCGGCTTTGTCGTGGCGAATGCGATAGTCATCTTCACCCATTGCCGCATCTAATCGCCAGTGGAACTGGTTTTCAATTATCCAATGTTTGCGGATAGCATTCGCGAATTGTTTGGCGGTGAGAGTTGCAGAGCTGATGTAATAGCGGATTATAGCATTTTCAGGTATTTCCTCTGTGGTGGTGCGGAACGACAAAGCGATACCAAGCGTTTTTGACTCAGACCAATCGGCACTTAACGCTACGAAATCCGCTCACGATATGGAAACGGGTTTATTCTCTGCTGTGTGCTTTTTCAATGGTATTGAAGTACTCATCTGGGTACTGTGCAACATGACTCAACGGAAAATGTTTCGTAAAGGCTTCTTCAAGCCGTTTCTGGTTACCCTTGCACACACCGATAAAAGCTTCAATAATTCAGGAATGGCGTTGATTTCATTGGACTTTTCATCGGTTTTGACTTGTCCTAACACCACGCCATTCGCGGTTGAAAAGGTAGTAACCATGTGGATAGGACCTGTTCTATGGCGCTTGTCGTAAGAGCCGCGTAAGGTTTTGCCGTCAATGGCAATGACGTCCCCGTCAGTCAGTTTATGGCAACTTTGCATCCAGTTAGCGAAATAGTGTTGGAATTGTTGTGGGTTAATCAAGCTTATCACGTGAGCAAGGGTATCTTGGCTGGGGATACCGTTATCAAAATCAGCGTATGCTTGTAAACCTAGTGAGTCGATCATGTCCAAAGTCTTCAATTTCTTCCCAGCCCTCGGCACCCGAAATAACTGCGTAGATAGACAAGAGCAAAATATCGCTGAGTTTGTGTTCAATTTTTCCCGTTTGACGGAAGGGAACCTCTAAAAACCCGGAATATTGCAGTGGTTAGCGTTGGCCTATGGGTATTTTATTAAAAAATATCAAACCATCTCAATGTTCAGGTTGTTTTCCCGCATTTTTGCGGCTCTTTCGGGGATTTCCCCCTCAAATGGGCACAACTCCGCTGGCTTTGAGCGAACAAAGCCGCCGCAGGTTATACACGGCAGCCTTGATACTGAGTCCGAATACTGCCCGTGCCAACCCAATGCTACGGATGGCTTTGCCACCCATTGCACCGATTGACCCAAACATATGCTCAACCCGTGCGCGGGGTCTGGCGATGTGGGTGTTGCGGCGTTTCTGGTAGTCAGATGGCGGTTTGCCTTTCTTGGCTTTGTGCTGGATGTGTAACCGCCAGCGACCTTGGTTGAGACGTTGTTCACGGGATGGGTCTTCGTAACCTTTGTCTGCCCATACATCACGGCAGGTATTGGCTCGGTCAAGCACCATTTCAAAATGGTTGGTGTCATGCTCTTTGGCAGTGCTGATGTGGCGTTTGCAGATGAGTTTATATTTCCGGTCGGCACTGATGCTGAGTTTTTAACCGTAGTAGCTTTTGCCGTGTTTCTTCGTCCAACTTGCTTCTGTATCCTTTTGGCCACGTTGCGCCGGTGTCCAGCCAGCGGGTGTTGCCGCTTGTTCTAACAGCACTTTTTCTTCTTTGTGGACATGTTGTTTAGGGGCTTCCACCAACGTGGCATCGACGATTTGACCACCACGAGCTATAAAACCGTGCTGTTGTAACTGCTGTTGCACAGCATCAAACAGTGCATCCGCACCACCTGCCACACTGATCCGTTCACGGAATACCCACAAGGTGTTGGCATCGGGATCGTACTGGAGTGCCGCAGACCACAGAACCGTTGGAGCGACAGCCGATCTAGCAATTGGCATTCCAATTCCTCGTCCGACAGGTTGTACAGTTGTTGCAATACCAAACCCCGTACCATCAGTTCCGTTGGGTAGGACGGACGGCCTCCTCGCTGGTCACTGGGGCGTGGGGCGATGCGATCAATTTCTGCTGCTAAGGCGACAAAGTTGACGTGCTGGTTCAGCGTGGACAGCAGGTCGCCTTTGTGGTCGAGTTTCTGTTCACCCTCTTCGGCGGCAAACAAGCTGGTTTTGAGAGCACTTTTCTTGGAGCTAGTAATGGAGTGAAAGCTCAGGTGGGCATTTTCTCAAATTTGTACAGGTATTAGGGAGTTTTTAGAGGTTCCCGGTAGTCTTGAATGATGGAGAAGTGGTTAAACAGGTCATAATCTTGCATGAGTGTATCCCTTCGATGAAAAGGGGGGGTATCAGGATGTGTCGTTTGAGCGTTAATCGTTCGCTATTGATTTTACTAACTTATTCATGCGTTTGCCCTTAGTTTACTACCTATCTAACTGCTGAAAAAGCAACATATTCAGAATATCTAATCTATCGTTACATACTTTTTCAATTAGTCTAAGACATGGTTAAGTTGGCTTTGAATATGACTCAATGTTGTTATGCAAAGTAATTTCGCTGATTCTAAGCTGCTAGTTTCAGTATAGCAACGTAATTCAGGGGCATTTCCAGATGGTCGTAAATGAACAATATCTTCGTCATCAAAAGTCAAGCGAACGCCATCTGTAATATCAATGCTTGATAAGCCAAATTTTTCGGGGAATAGATTCTTAATATATTCGTGATCACTGAGAAGGCGATCCAATAAAGATTTAGAGTAACTAAAGGGTGTGTCTTTGAGACGAGCGCTATAAGTATAACGAGCTGGTAATTGCTCTAACATCATACTTAAAGTTAAGTTTTGTCTGGCAGCGTTTCCTAAAACTGTGACGATAGGTAATAAAGCATCGCGAGTAGGTAGTGAATTTAAGCCGGGTAAGTTGGTGCGTAGTAAGAAACCTCCATTAGCTTCAAAACCTCCTACAAATTCGTCTTGATTTTGAACATTATTCATGGCCTGAACCACATATGGTGACCCAATACGAGTACGTAGAATATTTTTGAATGCTTGAGTCTTTTCAATAGCAGTAGTGCAATTAATAGGTATTGCTAGTGTGGTTAAGCCAAGGTACTTAGCACATAGCAAACCAAGAATATCACCACGTATAAACTGCCCATTAGCATCAAAAACTAAAGGGCGATCTCCATCACCATCAGTCGATACTAGAGCATCTAAATGATGTTGACTGCACCAATATTCTGCTTGGTGTAAATCATCATCATTTACGGCTTCAGTGTCAATTGGAACAAATTTATCACTTCTACCTAATGAGATAACAGTTGCACCTAACTTGTGTAGAACAGCTTTAGTTAGATCACGACCTGCTGCACTATGTTCATAGAGACCAATACGCCATCCTACTAAAATCTTACCAAAACGAGTGACGTAACGTTGAATATATGCTTGGCTAGCCGCTTTATCAATAATAGATAGATTATAAGACAGTTTTAGTGTATCTAACCATTGTTTAGGTATAACGCAGGTCGATATAGCTTGTTCATCTTCTTTGAGAATTTCTCCATCTGGGCTGTAAAACTTTAGCCCATTACGATCAAATGGGATATGGCTACCTGTGACTATAATGCCAGGTATGCCTTTCGATAGACAATGAAGGGCAAGCGCAGGAGTTGGTAATGATCCTAAAAAAGTAGTTTGATAACCTAAGTTTAATAATGCATTGCTAACAGCTGCAGCAATATGGGGGCTACTGGGGCGTAAGTCCATCCCAACAGCAATGCTTTTTTTATTAGTAATAGCGTGTGTGTGTTGCATACGCTGCATAAATGCATAAATGTAAGCGGATATGGTTTGGGGCGTAAGATCGCATACTAATGCACGTACTCCGCTCGTACCAAAAACCACTTGGGGGTATTGTTCTGCTAAGATTATTTTGGGTGTCATTATTTTTTCGCTAAAACTTCATAGTATAAATCGGCATATGATTTGCCCAATGCAGGACCAGAAAAATAGGTTTCATAGCGTTGTCGTGCTGCTCTGCCGAAGCTTTTATTTAGTTCATTGTCTGTTAGTAGAGCGTTCATTTTTTTAGCTAGTATGATTGGGGACTCTGGTGGTACAACGAAGCCCGTTTCTTGGTCTTTATTAATGAAAGACGTTCCTGTACCAATTTCACAGCTGATCATCGGTTTGCTAAACATACTGGCTTCAACTAGTACCATACCATAGGCTTCAGAGCGCAGGTGGGATGGAAGCACTAAAGCACAACATGCTTTGAGTAATGCTATTTTTTCCGCATTAGTAATTTGTCCAGCAAAGATCACATTTGTTGCATTACATAACTCAGCCTTCCTGCGTAAGCGTGCATCTTCTTGGCCTGTGCCTGCAATAATTATTGAAGCATTTACTTGTGTAGCTGCCTCAATAAGGGTGTGTAACCCCTTGTAATAACGCAGCACACCAATGAATAAAAAAAATGGGACGTGAGATTTAAGACTAAAGCGTGTAGAGGTTTCTGAAGTAGTGTGGGAGTAGCTATTTTCATCTATACCTAATGGTATGACACGTATTCTTTCAGGATTGACGTACTTTGAAAGCGTGGGACTCGTTTGAGTATATGCCGATGATGTTGCGATGACTCGATCCATTGTCTTGAGTGTATGTCTCATTAAAGGGTTATAAAGTTTCCCTAAGATGTTTTGTCGTACAATATCTGAATGATAAGTCATTACTTTTGGCTTAGGCTGCTGACCTAACAAATTCATGAAATCAGCAAATGGCCACGGATAGTGGTAGTGAATGACGTCTGCTTCTTTGAACAAAGAAATGAATCGTCGGATGGAGTCCAACCCACCAATGTCACAAGAGGCTAAGGTAGCCCAGGAACGGGAGCGAACTATATCTACTCCCTCTAAGGTTATTAAATTTGGAGTTGGATGGGGGGATAAAGCAAAAACTTTTGACTCTATACCAAAGGATTTTGTTGATATTGTGATTTGGCGAATAGCCTCTTGAAGACCACCAGGAGGATCAGGAAAGTAGGTACGGTAGATATGGAGCGCTAAAATTGTCATTTTATTATCTTTTCGATTAAATGCTTTTTCTACTAATAATACTTAGCAGCTATTAATTTAATTTATTTTTACAACTTAATAGAAGATTACACCATTACTAACCATTAATTTTTTGCTCACTTATTAAACCTCTTGCGAAAGTTTGATGGAAGGATTCTGCGATTGACGAGTCCTGCGATCAAACGTAATTGCCGTTCAAATCGTCGTCGCCGTCCACGATAAACGCTTTTTAAGAGCCGAAAGATCTTTAACGAACGAATACAGTGTTCAACCTTGACCCGAAATCGAGCCAATCATTGATTAAAGGCTTTCTCTTCTGGCTCCAGTTTACGTGTTTTCGGCTTCTTAAACGGCCACACGACTCGACCATCTTCTAAGGCTAAGCCTTGATAACCCAAGTCAACGATACATAAGGTATTTGATCCCCTGAGCAGTTTAGGATGCGAGGTTTCGTTTTGTTGCTATTTCAAATTTTACCGGACTTTGGTAGTCATTGGCAGCGTATAATCGTGTTCGATTGTAATCGACCTCCAAGTATTCGAAAACGGTTTGTTTGAGGTTATCACGGGTGGCGAAATGTTCACCGTGAATGGCTTCAACCTTGAACAAATGGAAAAAGCTTTCCGCACAGGCGTTGTCGTAGCAGTTGCCTTTCGCACTCATGCTGTCGATAAGCTGATGTTTTTCCAGTAATTCACGATAGACGTGAGAGCAATATTGGCTGCCCCCATCCGAATGCACGATGACGTTAATTGGGCGTTTCCGCTGAAAAATCGCCATGCGCAAGGCCGCACAAACCAGTTCGGTGGTCATGCGTTCTGCCATTGACCAACCAATGACGCGCCGTGAATACAGATCAATCACCACCGTGAGGTAAACCCAACCTTCATCCGTGGCTAAATATGTGAGTTTACTCACCCATTTTTGATTCGGCTGTCAAGCAGTAAAGTCTTGATTCAACAGGTTTTCAAATACAGGTAATGAGTGTCGACTGTTGGTCGTGGCTTTGAACTTGCGTCCCGCTTTTGCCACTAACCCTTGACGACACAGGCTGGCTGCGATAGTTTTGATGTCATACGGCTAGTTCTGGCGTTACAGTTCACGTTGAATGCGTTGTGCGCCAAACGTTATTTATGCTGTTCAAAACACTGCTTAACCTCTTGATCTAACCGCTGTTTCCACTGCAAACGGGCACTGGGTTTGCGGTTCACGCATAAAACCCACTACGCGATACGCCAAAGTAACGGCATTGTACAGCTACGCTATACGTTGATTGATGTTATTTCATGAAACCGTAATTTACTTCAGCTGCTTCGCGAAGTAGGTAGCCGCCTTTTTTGCAATGGCGAGTTTCCTCCTGCACTTCCGCTAACTCACTCTTTAAACGCGCATTTTCCATCACCAAACTCGTTTCATGTTCACTCACCGTTTGTGCCTGCTGAAATGCTTTATGCCATTGATAAAACTGGGATTCATGCACACCCAACTGTAACACTACTTTGCCAACGCCAATCTGTTTGGCAAGTTTCAACGCTTCTTGTTTGTACTCGTGGCTGTGATGCCTATACGTCGTGCTTGTCGGGCTGAGGGATTGGTCTTGCTCATCGTTAAGTACCTTTTCAGTTCATGGGAAAGATACTCGCTTTTCTTACGATCCACTATTCGCTCGCGGAGGGGATCATCCGCTCCCACTCCCTTATCATGACTCACACTCGGCTTCACTAAGTCTAAATAACCAGAAGCCGCTAGGCGTTCTTCCACATGACAGGTAATACGTTGGGCATTGGATTCATGCACGCCAAAACTCAAGCCTAAATGAAAAAAGGTGCAGTATTCCCGCCAGTAACTTAACGCTGAGTACAGTTGGTTTTCAAGACTCAAGCTCGGGCGGCCTGACTTCTTCTTTTGCTGTTCCGCTTGTGCTAACACCTTCACCAGTTCGTGGAATAACTCTCGGTCAACCCACGCTTCGTCTAAAGGCGGCAGCGGATAATGATTGAATAGATTCATAGGTTATCTTTTGACTATAAGCACTTTTAAATTACTTTTGCAGGAGGTCTAATAGACCTCTTTCATAAATCAAAAACTAGCCACTCTTAATCGTGCTATAGAGGCCAGGGAGTGAGCTAGAGGTTAAATGAAACCAACAATATTTAACACCTTAACCGACGCTCAATTCAAACGGGTCTTGGGCATTAGCCGTCCGCTGTTTGCCGAGCTATTGTCCTACTTACAGAGCTTTCAAAGCCCCCGAGGGCGACCTTGCAAGCTAGAGGCCGAAGCGCAGTTAACGTTGAGTCTGACGTATTGGCGGGACTATCCATCCTTGTTAACCCTAGGCACCCAGTACGGAATTAGTGAGACCAGTGCGTGGCGGGTGGTGCGACGCGTGGAAGAGCGACTGATGCAGAGTGGTCTATTGTCGCTGCCTAAAACTCCATCGGGTACTGGGGTAGAGAAACCAGTCCAGACCCTAGTGGATGTGACGGAACTACCGATTGAGCGTCCCAAAAAAACAAAAGCGTTGGTAGAGTGGTAAACAGAAGTGCCCTACCTTCAAAGTTCAAGTAGCATTAGACTTGAGGACAGGCTGCCTCTTCAATACTCAAGGGATCGAAGGTTCGGTTCACGACTTTACCCTGTTTAAACACACCGTTAAGACCTGGCGCTATCGTCCCTACTTTGTCATGGATAAGGCATATGAAGGCATTCAGAACCTACCCTTTAAGGCACTCATCCCTTTCAAGAAACCCAAAGAGCGTGGTTTAACGCCTGAGCAAAAAGCGGTGAATCGTGCAATTAATCAACGACAGATTCTGATTGAGCATGCCTTTGCTGCCTTGAAAGTCTTTAAACTACTCAGTACGCGTTACCAAAATCGGCGAAAACGATTGATGCTACGTTTTAATTTAATCGCGGGTCTTTACAATCGCCAATTGCTTAATCTGTGGTTTATGAAAGAGGTCTAGTGATTTAATTTATAAGCTTAGCAGGAACTCCGACATAAGTTCCTACAATATTACAATCACGGACAACTACAGCTCCAGCACCTATAACTATATTATTACCTATATTGATATTGTCTATTAAAGTAGATGATGCTCCCATCATGACGAAATTACCTACCTTGCAATTTCCTGCAACGGTAGAATTTACAGATACATGTGTAAACGAGCCAATATCACAGTCATGTTCTATAAGAGAGTGATTATTTAATATGCTACCTAAACCAATTTTTGAGTTAGGTCCTACATATACATGGTTGCCAACAAAACATCCCTCTTCAACGGTCGTATTTTTACCTAATATGGAAAGCGGAGATATTAATTTAGCTAGTGGTAAGCGTTTACTCTTTATTAAGCTCAATTGTTCATAACGAATTTTATTATTACCTGAACCTGCGAAGTATAACCAATTACCGCTTAACTTTGCCGGTACATTGGGTAGAACAGGAAAGTCTAAAATTGCCTCACCAGGTTTAGCGTTTTTATCAACAAACAAAATTTTTTGGAATCCTATGTGAAGTGCTAAATCGGCAATGCTTCTTGCATGTCCTCCACAGCCCAATAATATTATATTTTTCATACTACTCACGATGGTCATTGGATACATTATCGAAAGTATTTAGGTGTTCATTTACAACATCTGACCAATTTCTTGATTTAAGTTGTTCATATAGGATTTTCTGCTTTTCAAGCAAGTATTCTTGATTGTCTAGAGACCAGAGTATTTTTTGACTCATATCTAACCAATTATATGGATCGAATAACATTATATCTTTTAGTTCACTTGAAGTGACTATTTCTTCAGTTACAGCTATTTTAGCCATAACCACAGGAGTATCAACGGATAGTGCCTCTGTAAATGTAAATGGAAAGCCTCCTTCACTTAAGCTAGGGTTAACAGCTAGTTTAGCCATTTTGTACAAAGATGCCAGCTCTTGAATAGATAGTCCATGAAGGCAAAGAATTTGAGAATGAAGTTTATTATTGTTTATATATTCATTAATTTCAGGCAATATAAGAGGGTTTCCAGTCATAATTAATTTCAGACTTTCATTATGATTTTTTACGATAAAATTAAATGCCTTTAGTAAAGATAGTATGTTTTTATTCGGTCTAAACTGGCTAGCATAAAAAATATAGTTTATTTCCTTGCTCCTCCAAGAGTCTATAAAGCTATTTCCAATACTTTTCTTTAAACTATTTAAGTAATAATTGAAGCACAAGTCACTCGCTTCAATTATTCCTAGTTGACTGCCCTTAATCCGAAGTAAGTCATCTAGTCTATTTGCACCATGCCTAATAACTGTAATATTTTTAGGGTTTATATGGTATTTCTCAACAAGAGTTCTCCATTTCACATCTTCACTATATGTAATAAAATATTTACCTTGTAAAATTGATTTCTCAACAGCCCTAAATGTTTCAGAGAATCTATCTCCACCAATTAATGAAAATCCTACGGCAAAATTTGTTAAAACTACATCAGGTACGCATGTAACTCTTGGACCCTTAATATAATTAAAATGAGGCCAAAAACATGTCGGGCAATACCATACGTTGATATCAACTCTTGTATTAATAGCTTTTTGAATAAGCTCTATTTCATTACGCTCTAAAATGTCGTAGAGACTTGAAATAGTAAAGTTATTTTTCAAATTCCTTGGTGTTAAAATAAGTCTATTAATTTCGTCTGTATTTATTGGCTTTAATGCATAAGTGATTATTTTTCTTACCATTAAGATAATAAATTTTATAAATACATAAATGAATGTTAAGGCAGGTAATAAAATAACTAATAGTAATAGAGCTATGCTATTAATTAAATTCAAAGATCTTATATTTAATAGAGATTTCTTTGTGTTATAGAATAAAAGATTAGTGTTCTTTTGAGTTATTTTTTTTATTTTGTATATAAAATTTATAGATCTTGTTTTTTTTTTGGAAAATAATATATATCTATTATATAAAGTTAATATTAAAGGTTGTTTTTTTGGTGAAATGAATTCAATATTTTCTTTGGCTATGTTAGCTGAAATAAATAGATCAATAAGGTTACTTTGCATCCAGCTGGGACAAGCAATAACAAATTTTGCAGATTCTTTACTTTGAGCGCCTTTAAGGAACTCAGATAGATGCCTACCTAATCCTTCATGTCTTAAGTCAACATGTGGTGGGTATGCTAGATATATACCATATTTTTTTATAGACATGCTGAAACTTCATTCCAATAAGAATCTTCTATGTACTGTATGTAGGATTCATCAAAAATTTTTGAATTGCATGTTATCCCACAATTACTTTCTAAAAGATTTTTTAGGTTATTATATATTTCTTTTGAATCGAATTTTGTTAAAAACAAGTTTAAATTTAGTATTTCATTTAAATCTTTATATAAAAGTTGGTCAGGGATAAGAATAGGTTTTTTTTGGAAGCAGATATTTAAAATAACATTAGTCCGTTCATTTTCATGAGGTATATAAAATATAAATTTAGAATCATTTAGCAGCTTTTTAATTTTCTTTTGCTTGTAGTCTAATTCCAAATAAATTTTATTATATGGAATATTATTTTCATTCCTTTTCTTTAGTAGTTTTTTTATATATACAAAAATATTTTCATCGTTAGATAAAATTATACATTTTTGACTGGTATTGTTTTCCGTATATATTTTAAATAAAGCATCTAGAATTAAATCTAAAGATTCTTTAGATATAGAGCCTATCCTAATTATAAAGTAGTCATTGAGGTGCTGTTGATGCTCATTATGGGCATGATCAAAAGGCCTAGTAGGAATCAAAGGTGGAATCATAGATATATCTTTACTAGAAATACCTAAAAATTGTTGGGTAATTAATTTTTCATAAGCAGTATTAGTAATAACCTTATAAGCTTCCTGAGCTATTCCAGCAAAAACTTCTAGATTTAGCACCGCTTCTTTAGTAAAAGAGGTGCTATTTTGTGATAGAAGAATATAGGGTCTCAGTGGCAGCAGTGGATAGGCAAAATTACCCTCTGTTAAAATCCAACAATTACAATCAGTTAGTTGTTGCATTCCATCATCGGGTACTTGATAAACTGAGTAAGATAAATGATTCTTTTGTTTAGAATAAAGAATAGATCGCTGGGCATCAGTTTTGTCAAGTATTTTCCATTCGAATTTTCTTGGCTCAAATAATCCTTGATGCTCTTCTAATACTTTTTTAATATGTCCAAAGTGAGCTATCTTTTCTTTCGCAGGCCTAATGCTATCACTATAAGCGTAAATAAGTTGTATATCTTGATTTTTTCGCTTGCAGCTATTTTTAAGCGCTTGCATAAGTAATATATGGTCATTAAAGTTATCAGAAGGTTCATTCACGATAACTGCAATACGAATTACTTTTAATGATGTATGATCATAGTTATTTTTATTTTTTGCTAAAATAGCTTCAAAGTTTGTAAGAAAGTTCAACCAATATCCTGCATTCCTGTCAAATGAAAGGTTATTAAGTATTTTTTGTTGATCAGCTAGAATTCTATTAATGAAGACATGGTCTTTTTTTAGGACTTTATCAACTTTTTTGTATGCTTCTTCATAAGATACAGCTCTGCCGGATGAGTTATTATTATTTATTATTATATCCAACTCTTCATTAGCAAAATAAATAACTGGTATATGCATCCTCATTGCTTCAAAGGCATAAGAATCAAGTTGCCCTGGTTGGTAGTCTTTAAAAAGTACGACACTGGCCTTTTTCAAGAAATCTACATACAGGTACATCGATAAATCGTTAATTACCTTTTTATTCTTGACTTCAATTAGCTGCTGCCCAAGTATAAAGTAATTCTTTTCTCCAAAGTATAGTAAGAAGTCAGTATATGATTTTTTTGCGAAAGCAGATGTTTCTATGTATGAGCAAAATGTTATAACGGCATTTGTTTCTTGAAGCTTTCTTAAGCCTTGAGATTGAAGTATATTAGGTAAATATAATTTACTTATATTAGATTGATCCTCTTTTAAAAAACAACTAGCCATTAAAAGTCTGCTATCATTTTCTCTTATATTATACTTATTTTTTTTTTCATTGAAGGTAGTTAAATGATTAAGATTTTCGTCAAAAAATTTTAAATATCGATAAACTAAGGGTGTTCTGCAATTGTTTATATACATTGATACTTGATCTGGCAAGCTATTTATTATTATTAAATCAAACTCAGATTCTACTATGCTCCAAGCTTCTTTAGTTGGCTGGTAATACCAATTTTGTACATTAAGGATTTCTAGGGATTCTTTTTTTATTTTTAAAAAAGAATCAAATTCTTTTTTTTTATTTAAGTATTCGATATCTTCGTTTTTTATATTGACGTATGGTAAATATAAAAATATTTTACCTAATTTTTTAAAAAAATGAATATCAAAGCTACTGGCTAATAATGGATTAGGTAACCAAAATATTCTTAAATTTTGATTTATCGTATTCATACAGTAATATTGCGATTTTTGTAAAAATTAATGGCTTCATCAATATTAGAGTCAAATACTAAATTGCCATGATCTAAAACAATCCCTCTGGAACATATAGAGCTTAGCGCGGTTAAATCATGTGAGGCTAATATCAAAATTTCTGATCTTTCTACTATTTTACTAATTCGAGCTTTTGCCTTTTCTAGGAATTGTAAATCTCCTACTCCTATTACCTCATCAAGTAATAGTATGTCACCATGAACAGCTGTTGAAATTGCAAATGCTAAACGAACCTGCATGCCAGCAGAGTATGTCTTAAGAGGGTAATCAATAAACTCACCAATATCAGTAAAGGTAATAATTTCTTCCTCTAAGTTTTTTATTTCTTTAGGAGAAAGGCCTAAAAGTAAACCTCTATATAGTATATTTTCCCTACCTGATGCATCGGGTTCAAAGCCTAAGCTTAAATCAAACAATGCTCTTATAGTGCCATTAACGATTCTTGAGCCACTTGAAGTAGGGTAAAGACCTGCAATCATTTTTAGAAAGGTGCTTTTGCCTGCACCATTCGAGCCGAGCAGTCCTACACGCTCGCCCGGGTCTATTCTTAGACTAATATTTTTTAGAGCATGAATATCTTGCACACGTTCTTTTGTTGAGTTTATATCAAAGACTCTCCCTATAAGGGCTTTTATAGATCTTTCTTTGAATGCTGCAGATAGATAATGTAAATTTACGCTATCCAGTAATATTTGATTAATCATAAATAAAAAATTACTTTTCTTTCTAGTTGACGACCACACAAAAATGCCGTAAGGAAAAAAATGCCTATTACTATTATACAATAAGTGAAGTTTTCTATTGTTGGAAAAGAGCCTCTTAGAATAGGTGCACGCACTATTTCTAATAAATGATATATCGGGTTGTAATCGATTAAACTATTTAAGCCACTACTCCTAAAAACTGTATCCTGTATATATACAGGTGAAATAAACCAAACTGCCTGTAGAGCTAGAGTCAAAGCATATGGTATATCTCGAAATCGTGCTGTTAAGTAGGCCAAAATTGTTGATAATGGCCAAGATATTAGTAAGAGTATTGGATAAATGAGAAACGCTGCAAACCAGCTATAGTTGAAGTTTTGTGGATTAGTTATTAGGGCCCAAGTTATTAGACTAATGCTAGCAAGAAGCAGAGTAATTAAGTTTGTCAAGATAGCGCGTAAAGTATATATTGCTAATGGTGTTTTGTACTGTTTAATGTAAGCATCTGCTTGTATGAATGACATTGACCCTGACATTAATGCTTGTGTTATAAATTCCCATACTATCATCCCAGATAAGATATAAGGTGCATAACTAGTAGCATCGGTGTTAAAAATTTTACTAAAAACAACTGATAGTAAAATTGTCATACCTAATGGTTGAATGATAGTCCATAAAACTCCAAAAAAAGAACGTCGCCATTTAGATCTTATATCAGATAGCGCTAAATTTATCCAAAAATATCTTGTTATCCAAATATTTTTTATGTAGTTCATACTAAATTTAAGCCGTTTAAAATTATAAAAATGTTAATAAATCGAATTTTCAAGAAGTATATATTTTTTGTTTAGATTCTGTAGACATATTGGAAATACATTTTGCTAAATGTAAATGATTACAGAGTGTTATGACTAATCGCTATACATTAACAGATGAGCACTGGTTGGTCATGATTTAAAGGAGTTGAAGAGTCGTCTTTCACTACATGTGCCTATGACTTTGTCATGAAGGTTAACGGACTTAGAAAAACAAATCGTTTTGCGTGCTAAGCGCTTAATCCATGTTCTTAAATTCAGATGTTGCCGTTCAATGCTTTGCGTGTAGCGCTTAGTGATTAAGTGTTTATCCTCCGGCAATAAACGCTCATAAGCCCCCCAATCATCCGTGCAATACAAGGCGAATTTGAAAGGCATTAATAGGTCCAAGAGTTGCTTCAAGGTGTTATCGGCTCGCGACCCAAACGTATAAGCCAGCGCTACTTTCAAATGCGGTTGCCAGGCGTACCACAGCTAACGTTGTTGTTTCTTATGACCAACAAAAGACCACTGCTCATCCATTTCACACACGAGTTCAACCTCATGGCGTTCGACTAGGGCTTGAATCGGTAAGCGATTCACAGTGGCCGGTTTTAATTTTTTTAAGTGAGCAATCACTGTGGTGATACTCACCCCTAAAATACGGCTGGTATCTCTCACCCCTGAGCCGTTGAGTGCCATCTCAACCATTTTTTCGGGAATGCCGTCGCGATTGCCCACATTGTGGTAATAAAGCTGGAAGCTACGTTGACAGTCCCGACAGCGGTAACGGGGTTCACCACTCCTTGCATAGCCATGTTTATAAAGAGACGCGCTTTGACAGTAACGGCAGTAGACGGGTACGGTAACCATAGACCTATTCCTAATAGCAAGAGCCTTTAACGATAGTGCTCCAGTAATGAGTCTTCAACTCCTTTAAATCATGACCCACTGGTTTATTCTTTCTGCAACATACTCGTGTGTATGTAGGGACGCCAGAGCGTTGTCGTTTGTTCATCCACACGGTCTTGTATATACTACGTTTGGAGAGTCAGAGGCGTAGTTTGCCACCGGCGTATGGTCTATATTTAAACAATATAATCGTTGGGCGGCTCTGGGCGTATGGGCGAGTGTGGTTGAAACTACCCAAGTGGAGCCTGACCTTCAATAAGGTTGTATCAACAGCGCGATTGTTTATGCCTATGATTGCTCAACAGGGGCAAAAAGAGTAGTGCAGCCGACGAAGCACTCAGACGTTCTTGTGGTGATTTTAGATGTAAAATCTATGCTTTAACGGATTAACTGGGCGCTTCCTACTGACTCCGCGGTCAAATGGCGGCATACTCAAGCCTTGGTTATCTCGACTCTTCTTAAAGTCTTATTGGGTGATAGGAACTATGACTCACAAGAGTTGGTGGAGTACCTTAAGAAAAGAGACATTGAAGTACTTATTCCTTCCCTCTAGCTCACTCACTGGCCTCTATAGCACGATTAAGAGTGGCTAGTTTTTGATTTATGAAAGAGGTCTAATGTGTTTTAGGTTAAAAATTTATTGATAATTTATATTTAAAAGCCAAATATAAATTTTCAACGAAATGTCCAATGCTTATGACCTATATAACTAGTAAACACAGGTATAACAACACCTATTAAGTGAGCAATTTCTGGAGTAAATTGATGTACTCCAAGCCAAGGGAGTAGATAGTATGCTAGCGTTATGCTAATAAGCCAAGTCTGAAAAATAGCTATGATATTTATAACAGCGAACCATAAGAGAGACTGGTGAATAGAATTTCCACTATTCTTAAATACGAATATTCTGTTCAAAATGAAGGCTGTAGCCATGCCTGTGAGGTATGCTATAGCTATTGCTGTCGAAAAATCTAGCCATTGACTGTAAATTATACGGCTTCCAAAATTAACTGCAGCAGCAAAGCCGCCACTAAGTAGAAATACTAGAAATTGACGTGAGGCAAACTGACGGATCACATTATAACCTGCTTCGCTAGGTTGCGGCCGAAACCTATGCTCTCGGAGATGCCTCGATCTTCGGGATAGTAGTAGGACGTATCTGCCACCCATAGACCCTTCACCAGCAACGCCACTGGCGGCAGGCTGTCGAGGAAGGACGGCTGGCAGATGGGCTGGGCGTAGCGGTAGCGGCTCGCGCGGATGTCGATGAAATCGTCGTCCGCAAGGGTCGGATTGATTTTTTGTAGGTAGCATTTCACCTTGGCTAGGAATGCTTCGTCAGGCTCCTGGAACTTGGGATGCTCGCCCGGAACGTAGTACGGCACATACACGATGTTGTGATCCAGCGGGCGCAGGTTGGTGTATTCCACCAGCCCTGGGATGTCCATCGCTGGATCATTCACGTTGAGCCAGAAGTTGTCGGTGAGAGGCTTCTTGAGCTTGCAGATCACGCACACTACGGCGATGTTCTTCTGAGCCTTGAACTTAGCGAGCACATCGGCCGGCAAGTCGGGCATCACGCCGGGCACGTAGGGCAGCGGGATGGTGCTTACCACGCGGTCGAAGGCATCGAAGCCCTGGGCCGTCTCGACGCCCTTCACCGCGCCACCTTCCATGCGCACGCGGGTAACGGCCTGCCTGAAGCGGAACTCGCCACCACGGGCCTCGATGTCAGCCTTCATGGCCGACAGGAAGGTATTGGAACCGCCTTCCAGATACCCCAGCTTTTCCTTGAAGATGTTGTAGCGGGAGCGGCCGATGCGGCGGATGCGGCTCCAGATCCACGCAGCAGACAGATTGCCCACATGGTCGTAGAACTTATAGTCGAACAGCCGGCGCCACAGTACCTCGTAGGCCTCGGCACCCACCCAGCGACGGATCCACGCAGAAGCCTCCAGGTGATCCAGCGGCTTCCAGTTATCGCGCTTGACCGACAGGAAGGCGTGCAGCGCGTAGCGGAACTTGGCCACGAGGCTGAGGCCCGGGAACTTGAGCAGCGCCACCGGGTTGCCCCAGGGCACCACCTTGTCCTGGTAGTAGTAGCCCATCTTGGTGGACACCCAGCGCATTCTATCGGCGAGCTTCAGCTCGTCGAGCACCTGGAAGAATGCCGTGTCGGAGATGCAGTGGAAATGGTAGTAGCGTTCGATGTCGAGGCCGCCGAAATCGAAGGTGGCGGTCATGCCGCCCACCCGGTCATCGGCTTCAAAGATGATCGGTTGATGTCCGTCGCGGGCCAGCTGGTAGGCCACCGCCAGCCCCATCGGGCCGGCGCCGAGCACGGCAATGCGTTGTTTGTCCATGGATCAGAACTCCAGTACGACCGAGCCGTATTCGGGGTCGTTGTAGGTTTCGTCGATGGCCTTTGCAAAGGGCGTGGCCTTGACCTGGAAGATGCCCGGCCAATCGATGACTTCGAACACATCGCGAGCCACCAGCGCGGCGAGCTGCTGAGTGGTGAAGGGCGGCATCTTGTCGAACAGCGCCCAGGTGGCGAGCAGCGCGTGGAACAGGCCGTAGGGAATCTTGACGATCCAGCAGCCGGCCTTGGTGGCCTTCTTGATCTCGCGGATGATGTTGATGTAGTTGACTTCCTCAAGCCCGGAGATGTTGTACACGCCCTGGGTGTGGTGCTCGATGCTGCTGATGATGACGCGGCAGAAATCGCCCACGTACAGCGGCTGGCGCAGGTAGCGGCCGTGGCCGGGAATGGGGAACACCGGCACCTTCCGCATGAAGCGCGACAGCCAGCCCAGGTGCTTGCGGTCGAACCAGCCGAACATCAGCGTGGGGCGCAGCACCACCAGCGGGAAACCGCTGGCGAGCGCGATCTCTTCCTGGGCCTTCTTGGTGTTGGTGTACCAGTCGTCAGCCACGGATTCGACCACCGACGAGCTGATCTGCACGTAGTACGGCACCTGATGGGCGCGCATGGCCTCGATGACGTTCTTGGTCGAGGTGATGTTGTTGCGCTCGAACTCGGTGTAGTCGGTGCCACCGATCTGGGCCTGGAGCATCACCACCACTTCAGCGCTAGCAAGGTGTTTCTCCCAGTCGCCGCGGTCGGCGAGGTCGACGAGTTCGGCGACGATGTCCGGGTGCATCTTGCGCAGGATGCCCAGGTTGGTGACGTGCTTGTCGAGCACCACCAGGTTGGTATAACCCTGGCGCTTGAGCTGCGCGACGAGGTTCTGGCCCACCAGGCCAGCGCCGCCGGGCAGGACGATCTTCATGTTCTTGTTCATGGGTGTCGGCTCGGATTTCTGCAGTTCGGAATTCGGGATGACGGGCCGGCGCTCGTCACATGCTCATCTTGCGGAAGATGCGATCCGGGATGTGGGTGATGATGAGCATGATGTAGCGCCAGAACCAGCGGGTGTAGAGTACGCCCTTGCCGGCGTCCATGGCCTTGGCGATATCGGCGGCCACTTGCTCGGGCGTCGCCACCAGGGGCGCCGGCAGCAGCAAGCCCTTGGTCATCGGCGTATCCACGAAGCCCGGCTTGATGGTGGTGAGATTGACGCTGGCCTTGAACAGCCGCGCCCGCAGGCCGCCGCAGAAGGCGGTGACGGCGCTCTTGGCGGAGCCGTACAGATAGTTGGATGGCCGGCCGCGGTCGCCCGCCACCGACGAGATCACGCCGATGCTGCCGGAGCCCTGGGCTTCCATCGGGTTGGCGAGATGGGTGAGCAGGCTGATGAGCGACAGGCCGTTGCTGGTGAATTCGCGGATCGCCAGCTCGGCGTCCTGCTCGCAGGCTTTCTGGTCTGGCAGGGTGCCGTGGGCAACCAGCACCACGTCCACGCGGCCGAGCCAGGCGAAGGCTTCACGCACGAGGCTAGCGTGGCTTTCGAGGACGTTCAGGTCGAGCTCGCAGGTGTGCACCTCGGCACCGCGGGCGGAAAGATCATCCGCCACCTGGCGGAGCTTGTCGGCGCTGCGGCCGACGAGGTAGAAGCGCACCCCGCCCTCGCACCAGCGCCGGGCGCAGGCAGCGGCAATGGCGGACGTGGCGCCGACGATCAGGATGTTTTTCATGCTTGGGTGACTCGTTTCCATAAACGGGAGCACAGGGCTGGATCGCGCAGGGCTTCGAGCTGTGTCCATTGGGGGTAGCAGGCGCGGAAGAACTCGCCGCCCATGTGGGCGTCCTTGGCCGGGTAGATGCGTCCGCCGGCGGCGCGCACGATGGCGTCGAGGTTGGCGAAGAGCTTCGCGGTGGCGTTGCCGTGCTCAGGGAAATCCAGGGCCAGCGTGGTGCCAGCCTCGGGGAAAGACAACAGGCCTGGCGAGGCCACGTCGCCAAAGCGCTTGAGCACCGCCAGGAAGGACCCGCTATGGGCTACGGCGATGGCATCCAGCATGTCGCCGATGGCGGCGCCGCCGGCGGACTCGGGAATCACGCACTGGTACTGCTGGAAGCCCTTGGGGCCGTAGATACGGTTCCAGTGAAGGATGCGGTCGAGTGGGTAGAAGTACGGCTCGTAGCCCACCCGTCTCGGATGCCTGCCAGGCTTGGTGGCGTTGTAGTAGAAATGGTTGAAGACCCGCAGCGACACCGAGTTGATCGCCGAGATCGGTGGTACCAGCGGCACGCTGAGCTTGGGCTTGTCGTCGTAGGCGAGCCCGCCCTCAGGCGCATGGTCGCCCACCATGTAGATGCCCCGCCCCGCCGAAGAACCGCGGGCAGCGCAGTCGATCCAGGCGACGGCGTATTCGTGCTGGCCGTCGAGCTCCCGCGACAGAGCAAAAAACTCGTCCAACGAATCGAAGCGGATATTTACCACATCCATAAGGCTGCTCTTGATGGGTATGAGCTGCAGCTCGACCCAGTCGATGATGCCAGTGAGTCCGAGTCCACCGATGGTGGCAGAGAAGAGGCCGTCGGTGTCGCCCGGCGCGATGTCCAGCCGGCCGCGATCAGAGCGTACCAGCCCGAAGCGCCGCACGTAGCAGCCGAAGCTACCGCGCACGTGGTGGTTCTTACCGTGTACGTCATTGGCAACAGCGCCGCCAAGAGTGGCAAACTTGGTACCAGGTGTAACAGGTAAGAACCAACCATGGGGAATTGCCAGTTTCAAAATTTCGTTTAGTGTTATACCTGCCTCTGCGCAAATGATCCCAGTTCTCCAGTCAGCGTCGATGAAACGGTCGAGCAGGCGCATGCTAAGTACTTGGTCGCTTGTCGCTAAGCAGCTGTCACCGTAGCTGCGGCCATTGCCAAAGGGAAGAGTTGTATAAACGCTTGTTTTTAGCTGATGAATTGTATTGAAAATATTTTCCCGCCAATAAATTGCGTGTTCAATTTGAGGGAAGTTTGGGTAATTAGCCCAAGATTTTAATCTTTTTGCTTTACGCTGCATACCAAAGTACCAGAATAAACAAGAGTCCAATTAATATACTAGGTTTGTCCTTTATGGTGAACACTATAGGATCTTCATGCATTTGCCCTCTATGCGCTAGTAACCAGACTCGACTAATCCAAAATAGAAGAAGAGGACATGCCAACCAGATAAGTTGAGGGTATGTATAAAGCTTAACTGTATTAATGTCATCTATATATAAAGCTAGTACTAGTACTGATATATAGCCTGCCGCAGATCCTAATGATGATATTAGCTCCAAATCATCTACACAGTAGCCTCTGCCCGCATTAGTTTTTCCTGAGTTTTTTGAGTCTTTTAATTCAGTATATCGTTTTATTAATGCTAAGCTTAAAAAAATGAACATTGAAAATGCTAATAGCCAAAATGTCAAGTTGAGTTGAAACGCAAAGGCACCGGCTATAATTCTTATTGTATATAATGATGCTAGTACTATCACATCTATTAGTACTACCTTTTTTAAGTAAAATGAATATAAAAAAGTTATAATGTAGTATAAAACCATTGATAAAAAAAATTTTTCAGGTAAAAGCCTATATGAAAAATAAAAGCTGAGGAAAAGAAAAAAAGGAAATAAAAATAATCCATATTTAATGTTTAAATCACCAGATGCAAACGGGCGATTTTTTTTATTTATATGCTGACGATCTTCGTTCAAGTCTAATAAGTCATTAAGAATATAAACACTCGATGCACAAATGCTAAACAAGAAAAAAGCTATAATGCCATTTAGTATGAGATTTATATTTGTAAGCTGATGGCTAGTAATTAAAGGTATGAATATTAGAATATTTTTAACCCACTGATGTATTCTAAGCTCCTTTAGCCAAGATTTAATGGGGTTGTGATTTTTACTTAAAAATATAATATTTCCATTTATAAAAAAATGAATTAATGCTTTTAATCCGATCTCAGAAGGAACTACATATGAAATTAAAGATGATTTCCATATAGATATATCTTTAAAAGAATTACCCACGTAATCGTACTTCTTATAGCCAAAAAGTTGGTTTAGTCGTTTTGCCTTGTTTTTACCAGATAAATTATCAGTTTCGCTATAAATAGTATCATCGAAAAACTTTAAAAAATCAGCTATTAATATCGCGTATTTTTTATATGTTGCTGTTGCCAATATTATTTTGTGGCCTAATTGTTTTCTTTGATTTATTAAAGATAAAACTTCATTATTATACGGTAATTGTGTTACGTCTATGTCAATTTTTTCTGCTAATTTTCTTTTTAATTCTATTTTTCCCCTCAAAAGCCAAAAAAATAATTGGTAAATTTTTAAAGGGTGTTTTTTAATAAAAATTAAGACGTTTTCTATTAAAATATCAGATTTTAATAATGTTCCATCTAGATCAACAACTAATATTTTAGAGAGGTTATCTGGTAAAGGCATTTTTATTTTACTTTGCGTTTAAAGAAATCTTAGTAAAGTGTTCAATAAATTTTTTATTATTACTGTAGTCCAATAAAGTAATATCGGACCTGCATTGAATAATGTTATAGGGGGTGCCAAAATTTTCGATGAAAATGTTTTTTGAAAAAGTTCCATTGGTAATTGCTATTTCAGGCTTTGAACTCCTGGTTTTTTTTACATTTTGGCCATTTGTGAAAGCAATATCTAGGGTTTCCAAAGATACACCTCTTACAACTGTAATATTTTCTAGAGGAACTTTTAACCAAAAGTCTGCCACAAAGCTTTTTTTAGATTGATTAAGATAAGTTAGACATTGATGAAATTCTTTATTGTCAAATTGGCTGATAAATTTATTCTTACTAATATTTGAAATTTGCGTAAAGCAAAATATTAATATTATCATTTTAATGGAGAAATTAATTTCGGGTCTATTTTTTGAAAAAAAATAAGAGCTACTGAAAGTAATTAAAGATATTATTGTGCCCGCAAACTGCCTTGACGAGCTAGATGAGGTAAATAATCCAAGAGTTATTTGAGTAGAAATTACTAAGGTAATACCAATTGATAGTGTTGTTAGTATAATAAGTGGCCTTGTAAGTTTATCATCAGAGTGATTTAAGATTGCTTTTCTAGAGCTAATAATTTTTATAATGATCAAAAGCACACAAAGTAATGAAACCATTATAAATGTTAAATTGATCTTAGATAAACTTAAAAAGTCATAAAATTTTAAAATTGAATCAAAGGTTCCTCTCGGGAAGTTTTGTATGAAGTTACTTAAAATCCAGTTCGTAAATTCAACAGTCTGCGGATAGGGGATTGACCTATTGTATAGTTGTGTCAATAAAATAGAAAGTAGAACGGAAGAAATTGTAAGTAAATAATTTTTAAATTGAATAATATTTAAAAGACTTAATATTATTATGGCTAGCAAGAAAGGTAATAGTATGGAAAGTAAAAATAATTGATCTGAGATCGAAAAAATAGAAAATAGTATTGAAAATATACTAATAGTTAAAAACGAAAAAAAAATATTTTCCCTCTTAAAATTTTGTGAATAAAAAATTAACATTATTAAATAGGGACTCATAATTCCTATTGAACTATGGTGGCCAATCAAACCAAAGTATAGACTTATTTCTGATTGAGATGGTATTAAGAGAAAAGATAAGATATAAAGTGAAGAATAGAAAAAGGCGCAATTTCTAGCTAAAACACGGCTATTTAATTGATATTTAGCCAAGAAAAACCAACCTAAGGATCCTATTACAAGGCCGAATAAGTGAAAATATGGCGCAACATACGTATCTAAATTAAAGGGGAGTGAATTGATATGCCATAAATAGCTGAAAGCAATATCAGGGAAATAGTAAGGTGCTTGTGTTAATCGAAAGTCAAGTATGCTAGCGCCACTTATTAAGTCCTTTGCTATATTATCCATCAGTAAAGTATCGGCGTGATCATACCACAAGTAGTTAATTGGTAGATTGTCAAAGTTTTTTATAATTATAAGGAATAATAAAAATAATAACAGATAGGGTATAGTTTTACTTAATATATTCATAAGCCGTTCTTCAATGATTTATTTATATTATTTTAATTTTTATAAAAGTCACTTATTTTAAGGCAGATGAATTTAATTTCATCTTCTAGTAAGTCAGGAAAACTAGGGAGGTTTATTCCTCTTTGGCTTATGTAGTCAGCATTTGGTAAATAATCATCAGTCTTACAATGAGGTAAGTGATGAGAGGGATAAAAAACAGGTCTAGTCTCGATTTGAAAATCGGCTAGGAATTTTCTTAAATTATTTCTAGTTTCTAAGTCACTTACTAAAATCGAAAACATCCAATAAGAGTTTTTTAGAAAAGATGGTGAGAATTGTACTTTTAACGGCAGTTGAGCAAGCGATTGCAAATAGTTATTTGCAATCGCTTGCTTTCGTGCAAGTATAGTATCTGCTTGCTCAAGTTGTGCTAAACCAATGGCTGCACATATATTTGTCATCCTATAGTTATAGGCTACCGAATCATGCCAATATTCAATTTTTTTTGAAACCCCTTGGTTTTTCAAATGGTATGCTGTATCTATCAAGTCTTTTTGATTTGATACAACCATTCCTCCTTCACCTGTTGTGATTGTTTTATTACCAAAAAAGCTAAAAGTGCTAATATCTCCAAAAGTCCCAACATGTTTATTTTTGTAATAGCTTCCAAAAGCCTCAGCGCAATCCTCTATTAACAAAATTCTATATTGCTTACATATAGTTACTAAGCTATCCATATCACAAGGTAATCCATACAAATGAACTGCTAAGATAGCCTTGGTCTTTTTAGTTATTTTCTTCTCAATATCGTCAGGGTCAAGCTGCCAGGTACTTAACAGAGAGTCGACATAAACTGGTTTTGCACCAGTTTCAATAATAGTATTAACAGATGCTATATATGTTAATGATGGAACAATTACTTCATCACCACTACCAATTCCTAATGTTTTTAAGGCTAAGTGTAGGGCTACAGTACCATTACTAACACTAGTAGCGTAAGGTGAGCCAATATATGATGAAAATTTTCTTTCAAATTGGTCTATGAATGCACCTTTTGAAGATATCCAAGATGAATCTAGGCATTCAGTGACATATTTTTTTTCATTTCCATTAAGAAATGGTTTATAAACAGGAATCATGGTGTTTACCTAAATTGAGTTATTCGTGATGATTAAAGTATTTAAAGCCATTTTCTCTTATTAAGAAATCTTTACTTGCCTCTTTAAAATCTTCATGCGTCATTTCTTTAACTAAATCTTCAAAGGAGGTTTTAGGCATCCAACCTAATTTATTTTTTGCTTTTTCTGGGTTCCCTAATAAGGTTTCAACTTCTGTTGGTCGAAAATATTTTGGATCAACTTCTATAATACATTTCCCTGATACTGTATCGTATCCTTTTTCACTAATTCCACTACCCTGCCAATCAATCTTAAAATTTAGTTGATCAGCGGCAATTTCTATAAATTCTCTAACAGAGTGTTGCTCGCCAGTAGCTATCACATAGTCTTCAGGTGCTGCTTGTTGCAGCATAAGCCACTGCATTTCTACGTAATCGCGTGCATGCCCCCAATCCCGTAAAGCATCTAAATTCCCTAAGTACAACTTATCCTGTAGCCCTAGTTTTATTCTTGATAAAGCTCTTGTAATTTTACGTGTGACAAATGTTTCACCTCTTATAGGAGATTCATGGTTAAATAAAATACCATTACAAGCAAATATGTCATACGCCTCC
Organism: uncultured Thiothrix sp.; assembly: GCF_937876535.1. Lineage (GTDB taxonomy): Bacteria > Pseudomonadota > Gammaproteobacteria > Thiotrichales > Thiotrichaceae > Thiolinea. The sequence goes on along the minus strand of NZ_CALFHZ010000005.1, from coordinate 50,314 downwards.
CTATAGTTTACCGTTATCCAATAAGCATAAAGTTTTGCTACTGCATAAGGAGATCTAGGGTAAAAGGGTGTAAGTTCGCTTTGTGGTATTTCTTGCACTAATCCATAAAGTTCTGAAGTAGATGCTTGATAGAATCGCGTTTTTCCAGTTAACTTCAATATTTTAATTGCTTCTAAAATTCTTAGTGTACCTAATGCATCAGAGTTAGCAGTGTATTCAGGCTCTTGAAAAGAGACTGCTACATGACTTTGTGCAGCTAAATTGTATATTTCGTCTGGTTGGGTTTCTTGAATGACTCTAATCAAACTACTTGAATCTGTTAAATCACCATAATGTAAAGTTAAGTTAAATCCAGATTCATGTGGATCGTGATAAAGATGATCAATTCTATGTGTATTGAATAACGATGATCTTCTTCTTAATCCATGAACCTCATAGTTTTTGTTTATTAAGAACTCAGCTAGATATGCACCATCTTGACCAGTTACTCCAGTTATAAGAGCAACTTTATTCTTTTTTTGTATCATAAGTATTTAATTAGTAAGTGTTAATAAGTCTGTTTATTAATTATTAGGTTTTTTAAGAAAATCAAAAATCAAAAAAACTTAAAAGCCTTCTTAAAGCTGATTATCGGCCATATGCTAAATCTGATAAACTTTATTTCATATAAAGTACTCAAAAAGGATTTTCGCAAGAGGTCTATTATAAGCTTTCGGTCAGTCTACCATAATTATCTGAAAATCTTCTGATGTCATCCTCACCTAAGTAGCTACCCGATTGTACCTCAATGATTTCTAAAGGAACTTTGCCAGGATTAGCAAGTTGGTGAACTTCGCCTAAAGGAATATAGGTGGATTGGTTTTCTGTCAAAATCATGGTTTTATCACCACAGCGTACTTCAGCCGTACCCTTGACGACAATCCAATGTTCAGCACGGTGATAATGCATTTGCAGTGACAAGCGCTCGCCTGGGTTAACCGTAATGCGTTTCACTTGAAAACGGTCTGCGCCATCAATACAGTCATAACTGCCCCAAGGGCGGAACACTTCGCGGTGTAGTAAGGCCTCAGAGCGCTGTTGGCCTTGCAATTGCTCAACGATTTTCTTCACATCTTGTACTTTGTCACGTTGTGCGACCAAGGTTGCATCTTTGGTGTCAATCACCACTAAGTCATCAACACCGACTAAGGCGACTAAGCGCTCTTCACTATAAACCAAATTGTTCTGCGCTTGATTAGTCAGGACATCACCACGCAACACATTACCCTGAGTATCTTTGCTTCCCACTTCCCAAACCGCAGACCATGCACCTACATCGCTCCAACCTGCATCTAATGGGATAACAGCCACATTCTTAGCTTTTTCCATCACTGCATAATCAACCGAAATCGACGGGCAGCTTTTAAAGCTTTCAGCATTGATACGAATAAAATCTTTATCAGTATGTGGATGCTCTAAAGCGACTTGGCAACTATGTAAAACATCCGCTGCATAGTTTTGGAGATCTGCCAAAAAGCTACTTACCTTAAAGAGAAACATGCCACTGTTCCATAAGTACTCACCACTGTTCACATAAGCTTCAGCAGTAGGTTTATCCGGCTTTTCTACAAAGCGTAGGACTTGGTGAGCACCATCATGTTGAATGTAGCCATAACCTGTTTCAGCACATTGTGGAACAATGCCAAAAGTAACCAACTGGCCTGACTGTGCCAAGGGCAATGCTTGATGAATGGCTTGGTGGAGAGCTAGTTCATTTTTAATCACATGATCAGCAGGAAGGACTAATAAAGCAGCATCGGCAAGTTGCTTCTGTTCAGCGAGTAAAGCTGCTAAAGCTATCGCAGGAGCAGTATTTCGACCAATAGGCTCTAGTAAAATAGAATGGCCTTTAATCCCCAGTTCTCTTAATTGTTCCGCCACCATAAATCGATGTTCTTCATTGCAGACAATGATTGGATCCAATAATCCTTCTAATGCTTGCAGACGCTTTAAAGTCGATTGGAACAGGGTGTCTTCACCCACAATCGCTAAAAACTGCTTAGGTCGTAGTTGCCTAGATAAAGGCCATAAGCGAGTTCCTGAGCCACCAGATAATATAACTGGGATAATTTTTTTCATAAAACTATTTACTCTTAATAAATCCCAACCGCTCAAGCGTCAGCAAAACCTTATGTGCACACTCATCCGGTGTAATTTCACTCGTATCAAGCTTTAGTTCAGGTTTTTCCGGTGCTTCATAAGGATCATCAATCCCCGTAAATCCCTTCACTAATCCCGCTCTAGCTTTAGCATATAAACCTTTCCGATCACGCCGTTCACATTCCTCTATCGGTGTCGCGACATGAATCTCTATAAAGCCGCCGTGGTTTTCAATGAGTTCTCGCACTTCACGACGCACTGCCGCATAAGGAGCAATCGGTGCACAAATAGCGATGCCACCGTTTTTAGTGATTTCGCTTGCTACAAAACCAATACGGCGAATATTCAAGTCACGATGTTCTTTAGAAAAGCTCAGTTCACTCGAAAGATTTTTTCTAACTACATCGCCATCTAAAAGAGTGACAGGCCGCCCACCCAGCTCCATAAGTTTAACCATGAGTGCGTTAGCGACTGTCGATTTCCCAGAGCCTGATAAGCCGGTGAAAAATACCGTAAAGCCTTGCTGATGGCGGGGTGGATAGGAGCGCCTTAGTTCTTTAATGACCGTAGGGTAAGAGAACCAAGCGGGAATTTCTAAACCTTCACGTAAACGCCGTCTGAATTCGGTGCCAGAAATACTTAAAACCGTTTCACCAGCCTTTACTTCCGATTCGGGTAAGTATTCAGCTCGATCTTGTACATAGACCATATTCTCAAAGCTAATGATTTGAATACCCATCTCAGTTTCAAATTCTTTTGCTAGCTCTTGCGCTGCATAGGGCTCATAAAAATCTTGGTCTTGGCTATTTTTGCCAGGTCCAGCGTGGTCACGTCCGATAATGAAGTGTGTGCAGCCATAGTTTTTGCGAATTAACGCATGCCAAACCGCTTCGCGAGGCCCCGCCATGCGCATGGCTAGATGCAGCAAACTCAGAAAAGTAGTTTGCTCAGGATAATGTTTAATGAGTTGCTCATAGCAGCGTACTCGCGTGAAATGATCAATATCTCCCGGCTTGGTCATTCCAACAACTGGATGGATAAGTAAGTTGGCTTCCAGCTCGCGTGCTGCCCTGAAGGTAAGTTCTTGATGGGCACGGTGCATAGGGTTGCGGGTTTGAAAAGCAACTACTTTATGCCAGCCCAGTTTTTTAAAGAGCGCTTTGAGTTCAGTGGGCGTGTGTCGGTGTTGACGGTAATCATAGTGCTGAGGTAACTCAACTTTTTCTAGCGTTCCACCTAGGTAAACCGAGCCTGCTTTGTGATAAAGATAATAGATAGCGGGGTGGGCAAGGTCATTACTGCCAAATACGTTTTGTGCTTCAAGTTGCTTATCAGACGTCCACATTGACTCGATATGCAGATGAGCCAGCAAAACCCCTTCTGGATCACGCAGCTCGATAATCTCACCAATTTGGACTTGTGCAGCAAAAGCGTCATTAACATCTAAGGTGATTGGAATAGGCCATAAGCTACCATTGGATAAACGCATGGTCATAACCACGCTTTCATAATCAGGTTTATTCAAAAAACCTTTTAGTGGAGCAAAGGCACCACAGAGTAGCATTTCTAAATCGCATAACTGCCGAGCAGTTAAATTCCAACTAGCCTTATGATGTTTGTTCATGCTGCGTGCTTAGATTAGTTTGAGTTAGTTGTTCTTTATGCAGGAAAACACCGAATAAGAAAGCAAAGAAAACTGCATTAGCAGGGGTATGTAGGCCAAAATCAGTGAGGCTATAAAGTAAGGCTAAAACGATACCAACACCAGCACCTGTTTTTATGAGTTTAAAGCTTGAAGGTTTATCTTGCCAAACTTGCTTCCAGCGATTTATATAAATAAAAAATAATCCAGCAATTATTAAAATACCAAATATACCCATGTCTAAAAGTATTTCTAAGTAGTCATTATGGATATGGTTTACAAAAGCATTAATACTGGTAGGCTGGTAAAGCTGATAGACTTGTGGAGTCGTACCAGGTCCAGCACCAAAGGGGAAAAAACTTTGAATAGCGCTTAGACTAGTCCTATATAATGACCACCGTAAGTCACCTAGTGCAGCATCTGAATCTAAGCGATCGGCATAAGTGATAGTAACTATACGTTGCAAGAGATTAAGTTGAATAATAATCGCTAAGGAAAGTAGTATAAAGCGTAAAGCAAAAATAGGTGCTGCTACTTTTTTGCGAATTTCTGGAGTAGTCATTGCCCAAAAAGATAAAAAAATACTTAAGATCAATAAAGCAGCGCCCATTCTTGAGGTAGTCAGTAGCGGGGTAAACGTGAGTGCTAGTGAAATAAGACCAAATAAAGTAGCTAAGCTAATTTTAAGAGTTTTACCTAAATTTTGGCTAAGAATGGCCATCATCATTAAGCCAATCGCTAAAGGTTCAACCATTTCCATAAAGGCTACAAAATGATTTTGGTTAATATAAGTACCTAACGGTACGCCATCTGACCAAATTCTAAAAAATAAAGCTTGGTCTTGGATGAAATATTGACCCATACTTAATAAAGCTTGAGAAAAGGCAGTAAGTAATAAAGCTACTACTAACCACAAGACCTTACGTGAAGGTAAGCTCACAACGGTAAGAAAGATAGCTAACGGGGCTAATAAAGCCAGTAGTCCAGATATAGTACGAATTGGAATTAAAGAGAGTGCCTGATAGTTCCAGGCAATAGAGCTTGTATTAAGCCAGTTTAGATGTTCTGCATAAAAAGCTCTGCCTGGTAATTGCTCCCACGCTACATCGGGTATTGGGATTAAATAAGCTAGAGCGCATAATAAGCTCCCCAGCAAAAACCACAAGACAGGCTTTTCTAATCGTCCTTTAGCTAAATTGCCCCAAAAAATAATGAGCAGTAATGCAATACCCATTAGCTCCATAGTCATAAGGGCTAATGAGGTTTTACCACTACGAAATAAAGGGGCAAATATAATTAAGGCTGAAGCTATGAAAACTAATAGATTTTCCTGTAAGGCACGCATTATTGTTTACATCCTTCAGGTAATAATTTTAAGCCCTTTTCCGGTTGCTTACGTTCTTTCCAGAAACGCACTAAATTAAGATTAGTCGAGCAACGGCTAGGCCACAGCAACTGAGCACGCTCAGCCATACGATCAGCCTCTAAGATTTTACCTTGACGCAAATAAATGAGTGCTAACTGGGTAGCAGCGCCACCGTGTGTTGGATCGCGCAGTAGTGCATTGGTGGCAGCTTGTTCGGCTTTATTGAGGTTATTCCCTAATAAAGCACGTTCGGATAATGCTACTAGTTGGTCTGCACCGAGGATTCTCCATTTATCAGTGAGTGCGCTAGGTGGGGTTTTTGACTCTACAAAATCATAAGGCACGATACCGCCTAGGCAAAAAGCCACGCTTAGCCAAGCCAAGCCGCAAGCGATTAATAAACTTAAGGTTTTTCTTAAATTTGCAGACATATTTTAAGAACGCTACCGCCCTACCGTGTACAGGACAGTATCAAAGAACGGTTAAATTTAGGGAGTTGGGGTAAGGTTTGTTGTTATAAGAATTGCTCAGAGCCAACAGCATTGCGAATTGTCCAGAAAACTGCAGTCAATAGCAAGGTAGGATTGCATGTTGTGAATCTACAACAGCAAAAATCGTCAGAGAATCTGTGCTTTATGTCATAATCTAGATTGATTTTCAGCGCTTGATAGATCCCTTATGCTTTATGTGCATCATAGTAATCGTCTTGAAACGTTAGCCGCTAGTTTTGCGGAGCATCTTGCCCAAACTAAGTCAGATCCTTTCAAAGCAACTTCTGTCATAGTGCAAAATGCTGGGATGGGGCGTTGGTTGTCTATGCAGTTAGCACAATTCACTGGGATTGCGGCTAATCTCAAATACTTGTTTCCAGCAGAGCTCACTTGGGATTTATTACGCCGGGTCTTAACCATTGCTGATCACAATCCCTGTGCGATTGAGGTCTTACGTTGGCGCTTGTTACAAGAGTTTTTGCTTCATGCTGAGCAGCATCAAGCTTATTTGGGGCATTATTTACAAGCTGGACAAGATGATAATGCTTGGCAATTGGCTCAGCAGCTTGCGGGGGTATTTGATGGCTATTTATTCTTTCGGCCTGACTGGGTGCGTAAATGGGAAAGTCAAACCACTACTGAGAGCTGGCAAGAGAAACTCTGGCAAGTAGTAATTGCAAAGCCTCAATTAGAACACTGGGTTAATCTACAGCAGCAGTTTATTCACGCATTTGCCGATGTTGCTACTGAAGAGCTACCTGCGCAGATTATTTTCTTTTCTATTCCTGCTTTATCACCTGCCTATATTGAATTAATCGCTAAAGTGGCGGAACGCATTGATATTCATTTTTTTATGATGAATCCTTCGATGCATTATTGGGGTGATATTGAATCGAATAAGCGGCGTATGCGTTATAAACCGACCGAACAAGATTATGTGCTGGTAGGTAACCCATTACTAGCTTCGTGGGGTATTCAAGGGCGTGACTTTATTGAAATCATCCGTAATTCTCATCCTTATCCGCAGGAATTGGAGTATTTTCTAGAGCCTGATCTTGCAAGCAGATTACATATTCTACAGAGTGATATTTTAAATTTAGCAGATCTTCCTAAACATCAAGATTTTTCTGAAACACTCAAGCAACAGGATCAATCAATTGCTATTCATTCCTGCCATTCGCCAATGCGTGAGGTGGAAGTGTTTTATGATCAGCTATTGGCAATCCTAGAGGAGCATTCCGATTTAACTGCTGCGGATATTGTGGTGATGTCACCCGATATTAATGCTTATGCACCGTTTATTGAGTCGGTGTTTAATGCTTCTAGTGTGAGTTTGCCCTATAGCATTGCCGATCAGCGCTTCTCGCAAGCGATGACGATTAGTGCAGCTTGTGCGCAATTATTAGAATTACCGCAAGGGCGTTTTGAGGCGGAGAGTGTATTTACCCTATTAGAGTATGCCGAGATTCGTGAGCACTTTGGCTTAGATGAGGCACAAGTCCAGCAATGTCGCGAATGGGTGAGGGCAGTTAATATTCGTTGGGGTGTAGATGCTGATTTTCGTCGGCAATTTACCCGCCAAACTACCTTTGAGCATACTTGGATGTATGGCCTAGATCGTTTACTACTAGGTTTTGCACTGCCTGGCGAGCAACTTTTGGGCGGTGTTTTACCTTACAATGAATTAGAAGGTAGCCAAGCTTTAGTCCTAGAACGTTTTCAACAGTGTTTGTATATTTTATTTTCCATGTCGAAATGGGCGAATCAACGCGCTAGCTTAGAAGATTGGGCAACGCGCTTTGGCAAGATTGTTGAGCAGCTGTTTCCACGTGAATCTGAAACCCAAACAGTGTTTCGTGGCATCGACAAGGTGCTCACTACGGCTCAACAGGCAGAATTTACGGAAAAAGTCGCTTGGTCGGTGTTCAAATCTGCTTTGCGGCGTGAGCTTGAGCAAACTAGCCAAGAGTCCGGTTTTTTAGGGCAAGGGATTACTTTCTGTAATTTGATGCCGATGCGTAGTGTACCGTTTCGAGTTGTGGCGCTCTTAGGTATGCAAGATGGTGGTTTTCCACGGCAAGATACGCGCTTGAGTTTTGATTTATTAGCTGCGGATAAAAAGCGTAAGGGGGATCGCTCGCGGCGCGAAGAAGATCGCTATTTGTTCTTAGAAAGCCTGCTGTCAGCACGTGACTATTTCTACATCAGTTATGTGGGGCAAAGTATTCAAGATAATAGCGAACTGATGCCGTCAGTATTGGTGAGCGAGCTACTGGATTATTTAGAAAAACGTTTTGCTCTAAAAGCCGATGAGTTGATTGTGCGCCATCCCTTACAGGCGTTTAGTCCTCGGTATTTTCAAGCGGAAGGTACGCTCTTTACTTATGCCCAGCATTATCTTGCTTTGCAACAGCAAGAAACTGAAAAGAAAATGACTAGTTTTTTCTGGGATTGTGCGGCTTTGCCCGAGCCTGATGCGTCTTTGCGGCAAATGAGTTTAAATGAGTTGATTCATTTTTATCGCAATCCAGCTCGCGTGTTTTTACAGCGCCAATTTGATTTAAAAATTACTGAAACGGCTGAGGACTTAGCAGAACGTGAGCCATTTGCTTTAGAGTCCTTCACGGATAGTTTGATTAGTGAACAAGCCTTGCGGCATTTACAAAAGGGTGGGGAATTAGAACAAATGCAACCCCTCCTACGTGCTCAAGGTTTGCTCCCACATGGCAAGCCGGGTGAGTTACTGTTTGAAGAGCAGATGGAACAAGTCCAAGTTCTATTCGAGCGCTTACCTAAACCAGCTGAGCAGTGCGCTCTCGATTTGAATCTAAAACTTGGGTTATTTAGTTTGCAGGGGCAAATTTCTGGAGTCAGTCCTGCAGGAATTCAGGCTTATCATTTTGGACAGTTGGGAGTTTGGCAGTGGGTGAGTCTATGGATTCAGCATCTTGCTTTGAATTTAGCTGAGCGCCCGGCACAATGGGCAGCAGTCACTCAGCTTTATACGGTAGATAAAATTTGGCAGCTTACTGAAGTTCCTGATGCAGCTGAAGAGCTAAGTTCTTTATTGGCAGGTTATTGGCAAGGTTTGCAGCAACCTTTACCGTTTTTCCCTAAATGCGCTTGGCAAATGGCAAGTAAAGGCTCGAATGCGCCTATCGAGGTAGCCTTAAGAGCGGGACAAGATGAGTGGGCGGGTAATAGTTATCATCTAGGCGAAGGCTCTAAGCCTGAATATCGCCTGCTCTATCGAGGGCGACATCCACTAGAAGAGCGTCCTGAAGATTGTCTTGAATGGGCGCAGCGGGTTTTTGGACGTTTGATTGCACTCCGTAAAGAGCTGTAAAGCGTTTAGCTTACAGCTCTTCTGAATGGTTTTCAGGCCATTGCGCTTTGAGCCACTTTGCGTGCGGTCGCGAAATCGGTTTTACCACTACCCAATTTAGGCACTGCTTCCACTTCATAGATTTCAGCAGGAATCATTAAGGGATTCATGCCGCTTTCAATCAGCTGCTTTTTCACCGCTTTCGGGTCGTATTCTCCACCAATCAAGAGCACAACTTTTTCGCCTTTTTTCTCATCAGGGAAATTCACGGCGACTAAATCCAGTTCAGGTTCTTTTAGGGCTTGACGAATGGTTTGTTCAACCGCCGTGAGGCTTACCATTTCGCCGCCTAGTTTGGCAAAGCGTGAATAGCGGTCCACAATGGTGAGGAAGCCATCTTCATCCACATGGCCTTTATCCCCCGATTTATACCAACGCTGCCCAGCAATCTCGACTACAGCTTCTGCGGTTTTTTCCGGATTCTTCAGATAGCCTTTCATCACTTGTGGGCCACCAATCAGGATTAAGCCATCCGTACCAGTTGGCAATTGCTCTAAGCTCACCGGGTCGACAATACGGAAACTAGTCCCAGGTAAGGGCATACCCACAGTACCTTCGCGGCTGCCTGGTTGCACGCGCCAACTCCCTGGATCTAATTTATCAGGAACATTCACACTCGCAACGGGTGAAGTTTCAGTCGTGCCATAACCTTCTAAAATCGCTTTATTAAAGCGCTGACTAAATAACTGCCGTACTTCGGGGGGGAGCTTTTCCGCCCCTGCGACTACATAGCGCAAGGAATTGAACATTAAAGGATGCACACGCTGATTACGTGCATATAAGCGCAAGAAAGTAGCCGTTCCAAATAGAACTGTCGCTTCATAACGCGCAATACCTTTAGCAATATTCACCGCATCGGTAGGATCAGGATGGCAAACGATAGGAATACCTTCCGATAGCGGCATAAAGGTACTTGCTAATAAACCAAAAGCATGGAAAGCCGGCAAAGTACCCATTAAGACATCATCTTCGCGGGTATTGAGCATATCGGCAATTTGGCGAGAGTTAATTGCTAAATTCCGATGTGAAAGCTCCACTCCCTTAGGTGCACCCTCACTGCCACTCGAAAATAAGATCGCTGCCGTGTCATCGAGATTCACAGGCCGCAGATATAAAAGCTGCAGCAAGCGAGTAGGGAAGATTACCACCGCAAGCATAGTCATTACTAACTGTGCTTTAGTCATCCCCGCTTTTAAATCTTCCATATAAATTAGATTCAAGTTCGGTAAGGCAGCGGCAATATCAATACCGCGTTCTAAAAGCTTTTTCAGGAAGAGTTTGGAGGTGTAAAGGTTTTTTAATTCTGCTTGCTGGGATGCACTGTACAGCGCTTCGGCACTAGCCGTGTAATTAAGATTAACTACGGTTTTACCTAGGGTCAGTACCGCCATATTTGCAATAGCGCTACCACTACTGGTAGGTAGTAAGATTCCAATATTTTGCTCGGGGCTACGCTGACGAATGATATTTGCAAAACTAAACACCGCCGTCATAAAGCGATTATTCCCAAGTGGTTCGCCAATTACATCGGTTGCGCCCATACGGAAACTCAAGCGTTTCGCAGAGCGCACCCAACTGACTGGAATCGGGTCAATAATGTGTGAATAAGCTTCCCATGAGGTAAAGGATAGATCGAAAATATGCTGCTTGAGTTGATAAGCCGGTGTATTACTTGGTAAAGGTTTGCCGAAGGACACAATAATATCGCGCTTCAAACCAGATTGACGTGCCTCGCGCAAAAAGCCACTGGAACGTGAAAAACGACTGCCCCATAAGCCATGTAAGTAGAACGGAATAATAGTGACCTCAGTACCTTGTACTGCCTTTTCATAACCGCGCTTGAATTCGGATAGCTGACCTGTACGGCTAATCGCACCTTCTGGGAATAGACAAACCATCTCACCTTTTTGTAAAAGGCGGGCAATTTCAGCTAAAGAGTCAGAGCTGGAGCCACTAGCAATCGGAATTACACCGAATAAATCGAGTACACCTTTTAAATACCAACGCTCGTAATAGCCACGCTCCATTACAAAGCGGACTTGGCGCGGTGAGGCCATTTGCACTAAAGCCCAGTCAATCCAGCTAATATGATTGCCCAGTAAAAGTACGCCGCCACTGGTAGGCAGGTTTTCAAAGCCAATCACTTTTAAGCGATAGGCTGCATGGAAAAAGCGGCTAGCAATAAAGCGTAATAGGGATTGTGGCAGTTGATAAACGGTATACAAAGCGCCCGCAATCACTACTACATTCAGCACAAAGAATAAGAGCTTGCTACCGATGCCATACCAAGCCAACGCCATCGTTACCAATAGAAAGAGCAACATGACAGCAGTGCTGACCAGATTATAAGCCGCTAGTACTCGTCCTAAATGTTGGCTGGGTGAGTGGTATTGCATCAAAGCACTGAGCGGCACCATAAATAACCCACCCATTACGCCTAACAATAAGAAGTTAGCAGCTTGCCAAATCGGGCTTTCAAACCAAGTGACTAAAGCCACGCTCAGCATCACACCTAAAGCGCCCACTGGAATTAAACCCGTTTCAATATGGGTGCGTGATAAACGCCCTGCCCAGAGTGAACCTAAGACAATACCTATCCCTGCGCAGGCCATCAAAGTCTGCACTAGGGCGACATTAGTCATGCCCAGGTATTCTTTACTGTAAGCAGGGTAGGTAGCGAGAATCACTTGCGCGACTGCCCAAAACACGGATAGACCGACAATGGATAACCAAATCAACTGCTGGCTTTTGACCCATGAAAAGGTCGCTAAACCCGTTTTGCCTTTTAAGTATTCGTCCCAGACGTATTTCATCTCGGGATCAGTACTGCGGGTACTCGGTAGTTGATAAGACAGCCAAATTTCCACGCCAGTGATCAATACTAATAACCAGCCTAAGGGGGCAAAATAACGGAAAATCTCTTCGGCACTGGTGAAGGTTTGGTTATTTGGCAGTACAAGCTCAAACAGTACCGAAAAGACTAAAGTGCCCATCAAAATAGCGAGCGTTACTGTTGATTGAGCAAAAGCATTCCCTTGCGGGAGCTGCTTATCACCTAGTAATTCACGGATATAGCCCATTTTCGCTGGAGAATAAAATGCACTATGTACTGCTAATAAAAAAGTCAGGGCAAAGCTAAACCAGAACCAACCCAGGTAATAGCTAAAGGTGATGAGCAGCACAATCCCCAAGCCTGCCCAAGCGCTGTAACGCATGACTTGCACTTTAGGGTATTTGTCCGCAAGGAAGCCAGTTGGGGTGAATAGCAAAATAAATGGCAACAAAATCAAAGCATTAACTAAGGTCGACAGCACAATTTGTTCTTGACCGTCATACAGCTTGAACACAGTGTTCTGAATCAGAATTTTATGCCCTAAATCCACAAAGGCATTCAGAAATGCCATGCTGATAAAGGCGAAAAAACCACGGGTGCGTAACACGTCCCACATGGGAAGGTCCTCCGGAATTAGCTAGTTATTTTATCAATGCGCACACCATACGATTTTTTAAGCGAATGTGCCAATCGGACGGGATGAGGTAGCAGAACTCGCTACCTTGGGTCTTGAATACGTAGTAAATATGCTTTGCTAATTCAGATTGAACAAAATCGAGACTATGCCGCTATCTGCTATCCAACTTAGCTCCGCTTTGCAAGCAAATTCCGCATCCAATCCGGATCCATTTGCGGCACGGACGAGAGCAGTTTCTCGGTATATTCCGGATAAGGTGGTGAGAAAATATCATCTTTACTACCTTGCTCTACAATCCGCCCTTTGAGCATCACCACCACATCATCCGAAATTGCTTTTACAGTTGCTAAATCGTGAGTGATAAACATATAGGCTAGATTTAATTCGCGCTGCAAACGATCTAACAAGCGCAAAATCCCTTCGGCGACTAATTGATCCAGTGCGGAAGTGACTTCATCGCAGATAATGCAAGTTGGTTCGGCGGCTAAGGCGCGCGCAATACAAATACGCTGTTTTTGCCCACCAGAAAGTTCGCTTGGAAAACGATCAATAAATTGATCTGGTTTCAGCTCAATCATATCCAGCAGCTCGCGCGTGCGTTCTTCGCACTGCTTAGCATTCATGCCTAAATAAAAGGACAGCGGGCGGCCAATAATGTCGCGAATCCGTTGGCGTGGATTGATTGCGGTATCCGCCATTTGATAGATCATCTGCACTTGGCGCAATTGATCTTTGCTGCGTTGACGATAATCTTTCGGTAGCGCTTGGCCTTGGAATAATACTTCACCGAGACGGGCGGGTAATAAGCCGGTGATGACGCGCGCGGTCGTGCTTTTGCCGCTACCTGATTCGCCCACAACGGAGACCGTTTGTCCACGATATAGGTTGAAACTAATCTCATGCAGAATATCTAAACTGCCATAAGCAGCCGTGACATTTTGCACGCTAATAATCGGCTGATTATCATTTTGGCCAAGATTCAAAGCGGGTGTCTTGCGGAAGGAGCGCACCGCCCATAAAGATTTGGTGTAATCCTGTTTGGGATTAGCAAGCATTATTCGTGTCGGTGCTTCTTCCACTAATTCGCCATAGCGCAGCACCATGATCCGATCTGCCATTTGCGCCACCACAGCCAAGTCGTGCGTAATATAGATCGCCGCGGTATTAAATTTCTCGACAATATCCTTCATGGTCATCAGCACTTCGATTTGCGTGGTCACATCGAGTGCCGTGGTTGGCTCGTCGAAAATAATCAAATCAGGACGGCAGGACATGGCCATTGCGGTCATGGCGCGTTGCAATTGCCCGCCTGATACTTGATGTGGATAGCGAAAGCCAATACGGTTGGGGTCAGGTAACAGTAATTTGCCGTACAAATCTTTGGCATCCGCATAGGCTTCGGCTTTATTGCTTTTCTGATGCTGGAGCGGAATTTCGGCAAACTGTTCAATCAGTTTATGCGCTGGATTGAAGGAGGCAGCGGCACTTTGCGCTACATAAGCGATGCGCATACCACGTAAGGCTTGCTTCTTTTCTTCACTGGCAGCAATCATATCAATACCATCAAAGGTAATTGATCCTCCCGAAAAGCGACAACCCGGTTTCACATAGCCCATTGCGGCAATACCTAAAGTTGATTTGCCTGCGCCGGACTCACCGATTAAACCTAAAACCTCACCACGATGCAGAGTAAGATCAATGCCTTTGACGATTTCGTGCCATTTTTCATCCCGCATCCCATCAATGCGCAGGCCGCGTATTTCCAATAAAACATCATTATTCGCTGCGTTCGAAGTATTACTGGCCATCTTTTAATCCACTGGTTTTGTGTAAGAACCAATCCACAATGAAGTTTACGCCCACAGTCAAAAGGGCAATTGCGCCTGCCGGTAGAAGAGGGGTGATGTCGCCATAAGAGATCAAGGTTGCATTATCGCGCACCATGCTGCCCCAATCGGCAGTGGGTGGTTGAATTCCTAAACCGAGGAAACTTAAAGCCGCAATGGTTAAAAATACGAAGCAGAAACGCAGGCCAAATTCAGCTACTAAAGGCGGCATAATATTCGGTAAGACTTCACGCAAAGTAATCCAAGCTAAACCTTCGCCACGCAAACGGGCTGCTTCCACATAATCCATCACCACCACGTTTAAACTTACCGCGCGCGCTAGGCGGAACACGCGGGTTGAATCTAAAACGGCAATAATAATGACTAAGACCGGAATCGAAGTGCCGAAGATCGTCAGTAAGAGCAAAGAGAAAATCAGTGAGGGAATCGCCATCAGAATATCAACCACCCGACTCATAATCTGGTCAGGCCAGCCGCCTAGGATAGCGGCAAGAATGCCACTGATCCCACCAATTAAGAAGGCTAGACAAGTAGTGACGAAGGCAATGCCAATAGTATTGCGTGCGCCATAGAGTAAGCGCGTGAACATATCGCGGCCTAGATTATCGGTGCCGAGTAGGAATTTTTTACCCCATTCTTCAAAGGGGCCGCCAACGATTTCGGATTCGCCATAATGCGTGAGCCACGGCGCGAAAATCGCAATAAAAATATAGCCACATACCACTAAAATGCCGAATTTCGCACTGAGTGGCGCACGCCATAATTCACGCAGGGCTAGCTTAAATTTACTAGGTCGCGCTGCTGGTATTTGCGAGGCATCGAGTGGCTGTACCTTGGGTGAAATATTGGTATTCATCGTGGATGTAACAGCCTTGGGTTGGTGGCAATAGAGAGAATATCGGCGGTCAAATTCAGCACAACATAAGTGGCTGCAAAAATAATGCTACAAGCCTGTACTACCGGAATATCGCGCTTCTGTACTGAGTCAACGATCAATTGCCCCAAACCGGGGTAAACGAAGACCACCTCCACAATCACTACACCAACGATTAAGTAAGCCAAGTTCAAAGCCACTACATTCACAATCGGTGCCCACGCGTTTGGTAAAGCATGGTGTAAAATAATCCGTCCACGACTCAAGCCTTTGAATTTGGCCATTTCAATATACGGGCTAGCCATCAGGTTAATAATCGCTGCGCGCGTCATGCGCATCATGTGCGCCATAACGACTAAAGTGAGGGTTAGCGCTGGCAAGAACACTTTATATAAGCGCTCGAAAAAAGGGGTATCGGGACTAACATCAGAAAGGCTAGGAAACCAACCTAATTTGACTGAGAACACTAAAATTAAAATGTAAGCCACAAAAAATTCAGGAAAGGAAATGGACGATAAGGTGAACACATTAATTGTTCGATCAAACCAACTATTTCGATAGAGCGCGGCTAGAATACCGAGGGTTAATGACAAAGGCACTGCGATGACCGCAGCAACAATGGCGAGAAAAAATGTATTCTGTAAGCGCACGCTAATTAATTCGGAAATTTGCCGTCCATTGGCGAGTGATTTGCCAAAGTCGCCTTTTACAATGCCTTGTAGCCAGTGGACATAGCGGGTCGGTGCGGATTGATCTAAACCGAGGTCTTTGCGGCAAGCCGCGACGGTTGATTCAGTAGCAGATTGGCCTTGAATGGCTTGGCAGAGGTCGCCAGGCAGAAGTTCAACCCCAAGAAAAATAATCAATGACACTACAAACAACACTAACACACCCAAACCAAGACGCTGGAGCGTTAGACGCAATATAGAAAGCATAGGCTAGGGCTCCTTTTAAAAGCACCTGCTCTTAAACACTCCCTCTGATCACAGAGGGAGAAACGAATTGACTAGGGTGAGTAAAACTTAAGCTGTTTTCCACCAACGTAACACAGCACGTTGACCGTCTAAGTCCCAGTCATTGGCAATCACTTCAGGTGTGCCCACTTTATCGGTTACACCGGTTAGATAATTGTTGAAGATTGGGATAATCGTACCGCCGTCATCGTTGAGAATAGCTTGCATTTCGGCATACATGGCAGCACGTTTGGCTTCATCTAATTCAGAACGTGCTTGTAGGAGCAACTGATTGAATTTCTCGTTTTTCCAAGCCGTATCATTCCATTCGGCATCAGCAGCATAAGCGGTAGAGAACGCCCAGTCTTCAGTCGGACGACCGCCCCAATAGCAGAAGCAGAAAGGCTTTTTCATCCACACATTAGCCCAGTAGCCATCGCTGGGTTCACGCACGATTTCCACATCAATACCTGCTTTAGCGGCTTGCTCTTTGTAAAGTACAGCAGCATCGACTGCACCAGCAAAGGCTGCATCCGAGGTACTTAACTGAACTTTTAAGCCTTCAGCACCTGCTTTTTTCAGATGGAACTTAGCTTTTTCAGGGTCATACGCACGTTGGGCAAGGTTTTTGTCCAGATAACGATTCGCCCGTCCAATCGGATGGTCATTACCAATATAACCATGACCCCGTAGGACAGTTTCCAGCATAGCGGGGCGATCAACTGCGTACTTGAGTGCTAAACGTACATCATTATTTTTGAACGGATCAGTATCGCAACGCATCGGCATGGAATAATGCGCATTACCGCTGGTTTCAATCACACGAACATTCTTATTGCGCGCTAATAGATTTAGGGTTTTTACATCTAAACGGTCAGCAACATCGATTTCGCCCGTGGTTAAAGCATTGGTACGGGCGGTCACATCCGCAATGGTAATGAAGTCCGCTGAATCTAAGTGCACTGCACCCGCATTCCAGTGATTCGGGAATTTTTCGACCGTGGTTTTAACACCCGGATCAAATTTCTTCAGCTTATAATAGCCACAACCTACACCAGCTTTGGCATCAACTTTACCATCAGCATCAGCGGGCATAATCGCGAGGTGGAAATCACTGAGTTGATAAGGAAGGTCAGCATTGCCTTCTTTCAAGGTAATCACCAGGGTGTTATCGCCATCCGCCTGCATATCAGCAATCGCATCGACAATAACTTTTGCACCTGACTTACTATCTTTGCCAGCATGATGCTTTAAGGAGGCGATAACATCCTTAGCAGTCATCTTTTGACCGTTATGGAATTCCACACCGGAGCGCAGTTTAAAAGTCCATTTTTTCGCGCCATCAGCAGCTTCCCACGTCTCGGCTAGTTCAGAGCCTAATTGGCCTTTCGCATCCACTTGAGTTAGGTAGTTATGAATAGTTTTACCCGCTGACTGCATGCAGTTATTTTCGTAGCTGGCGGGATCAAGGGAGTCGGAAGTAGAGCCGTGGCCGGTACCAATTTTTAAATGCCCGCCTTTTTTCGGCTCAGCGGCTGCATAGGCAGGATTGCCTAATAAAACAGAAGGGGCTGCAGCACTGAGGCCAAAGAGAGCGGCTGCTTTCAGGAAATCACGTCTGGATAAACGACCAGCTCTCAGTTCAAGATCGAGCTGTTTTAAATCGGTCATAAATTTCTCCTCCACTAGCGTTTTGATAGGGCTAAGACTAAGTTGTTATGCTTAATTAATAACCCGTTGGCTGAAAACTCATCTATTACAATGATTTTTCAAACACACTATGCTCCTCATATAAATTACTCTAACAGTGTAATTTATTAATTAAAAGTAGAGGGGTAGTAGAAAATAATGTCTAGTAGAATTCAAACAGATGCTTATACGCATTTGCTGAGCGCGGATCTATGGGCGTTTATCCATCAAAGTAATACTTATTTTCCTGATGATGTGGAGCAAAATAGCATCGAGCAGCAACGCCTTGCTTATAACGCTATGCTGGCTAGTTTGGTGACGGCAGATCCAGTGGACATGGGCATAGCGGTTCAAGATAAGCAACTACCAACGGCTCAAGCTTACCTACCGATTCGTTGTTATCAAAGGCTGGGGATAGCGCCAGCAGCGCATCTGGTGTACTTTCATGGCGGTGGCTTTGTCTTGGGTGGTTTGGATAGCCATCATGGTATTTGTGCGGATTTATGTGCTGGTACGGGGCTGAAAATTACCTCGGTTGATTATCGCTTAGCGCCTGAGCATTTATTTCCAGCCGCTTTAGAGGATGCCGTGTTGGCTTATCAAGCCCTTGCTGAGCAAGAAACTTTGCCGATTATTTTGATGGGAGACAGTGCTGGTGGATGTTTAGCCGCACACGTAGCGCACGCAAGCCGCAAATTTGCCAAAACGCCGCTTGCGCAAGTATTAATTTATCCGGTCTTAGGTTCAGATTTTAGTTTAGACAGCTATGAACGTTATGCGTTGGCTCCCATGCTCACCACAGAAAGCATGATGAGTTATTGGCGCTTGTGGTTGGGCAAGGAGGATATTCCTGCCCAATTGGCTGGTATTCCACTCGCGGATGCTGATTTTAGCGGTTTGCCTAATGCTGTGATTTTTAGTGCTGAGTTTGATCCTTTAGTAGGCGAAGCAAGCCTTTATTGCGACAAGATTCACGCGGCTGGCGGTCAAGCCACTGGGTATCACGAACAGGGGTTAACCCACGGTTATCTACATGCGCGCCACTCGGTTGAATCCGCCCGTGCAAGTTTTAGGCGGATTCAACAGGTGCTGAAAGATTTAGTGGCCTGAAGGTTTCGGATAGCGATTATTCGCCTCCAGTACATTCAAATCTAAGTGATTGCGCATATAACGTTGAGTGGCGTCTTGCTGCGGCTGGAAATCCCAAGACTTGAATTTGCCTTGGCGATTTGCCACATCAACTAAATGGCGGACATCTTGACTATGAAGTACGTCCTGCTTGAATTGCGCCAGATTCCAGCGCTGGTTTAATTGCTGCTGGAATTTATGCAGTACATTCGCATAAGCCGGATCATTGGCTAAATTATTTAGTTCTTTCGGGTCAGCGTTTAAGTCGAATAATTGTACCGGATCAGCTTCGCAATAATTAAATTTAAACTGGCCTTGGCGAATCATAATCATCGGCGCGACTGAGCCTTCCGCGCAATATTCAGCATAAACCACCCGATCCGCTTGCTCTTGGCCTTGCGCTAAACTGACCAAGCTCATGCCATCAATGGGGCAAGCCAGTTTGTTGGGATCAGCACCGGCTAATTCGACCAAAGTGGGCAGAATATCTTGCGCTGCAACCGGCGTATTGATCTTCCGCGCGGCAAATTGTTTCGGTGCGTGAATCACCAACGGAATGCGCAGTGCGTATTCATAAAAACACATTTTGTACCATAGTCCGCGCTCGCCGAGCATATCACCGTGATCCGCACAGAATACAATCACGGTATTATCCGAAAAGTCGCAATCCTCTAACACTTGCAGCAGTTCGCCGATTTTGTCATCTAAATAACTAATATTGGCGCAATAGGCACGGCGCGCGCGGTAGATTTGCTCATCGGTGATATTGTAATTGGTGTAGTTCACCGCATCGTAAAGACGCTTGGAATGTTGATCTTGTTGCGCATAAGGTATCGCTGCCACGCTTGGCATCGGCAAATCAACATGTTCGTATAAATCCCAATATGTTTGGCGCGCCACATACGGGTCATGTGGATGCGTGAAACTCACCGTCAAGCAGAATGGGCGTGTGTCTAAACGACGAGCATATTGATGCAGTTTTAAGCGCGCGAAATAAGCCACTTCATCATCAAATTCGAGCTGATTACTGATTTCCGCCGTGCCCGCTTCGGTCACTGAATGCAGATTGTGATACCACCAATCAATGCGCGTGAGCGGGTCGTGCCAATTGGGTGTCCAGCCAAAATCAGCCGGATAAATATCCGTGGTTAAACGCTCTTCAAAGCCGTGTAATTGATCGGGGCCGACAAAATGCATCTTGCCACTTAAGGCGGTTTGATAGCCATTTAAGCGTAAATAATGCGCAAACGTCGGTGTGCTGGCAGGGAATTCTGCCGCATTATCATAAATACCTGAGCGTGATGGCAATTGCCCCGTCATAAAACTGCCGCGTGCAGGCGTGCATAAAGGGCTGGCGCAATAGGCATTTTCAAATTTCACCCCTTGCTCAATTAATCGCTTCATATTCGGCACATGTAAGTGCTTGAGCATGGACTCGTCCAACATGCAGCCGGTCATTTGATCGACCATTAAAATTAGGAAATTGGGTTGGGACATGGTGCGGGTTCTCTCCTGATTTTTTAATGAGATTAGCGTATCTGAGTGTCAGTTAATTTGCAGCAGTAAGTTTTGTTATGCTGTGCGCATGACTGATACGGCATTGCGCAAAATTATTCACATCGATATGGACTGTTTTTACGCGGCGATTGAAGCGCGCGATAATCCAGCCTTGCGCGGCAAAGCGCTGGCAGTGGGTGGCTCGCCCGATGCGCGCGGTGTGGTTGCGACTTGCTCGTATGAAGCGCGTAAGTTTGGTGTACATTCCGCCATGCCTATGAAAACCGCCTTACGTTTATGCCCTGAATTGATTCGTGTGCCACCGCGCCGTGCGGTATATCAAGCCGTTTCTGAGCAAATTCACACGATCTTCGCGGCTTACACTGAGCTGATTGAGCCGCTGTCTTTGGATGAGGCCTACCTCGATGTGAGCAAAGCGCAGCAGCAGCAAGGTAGTGCGACTTTGATTGCGCAAGAAATTCGTGCGCGTATTTGGCAAGAGCAGCAACTCACCGCCTCGGCAGGGATTGCGCCGAATAAATTCCTCGCTAAAGTCGCAAGCGATTGGCACAAACCGAATGGGCAATTCGTGATTCGCCCGCAGATGATTGCCGAGTTTATGCTGGGCTTGCCGGTGAAAAAAATTCCGGGCGTCGGCACAGTCACCGCAGAGCGGATGGGTGAATTAGGTGTGCGTACTTGCGCGGATTTGCAAACATGGTCGGTGGACAAGCTCTGTACCGAATTTGGCCGCTTCGGTAAGCGTTTATACGAACTGGCACGCGGCATTGACCATCGCCCCGTGAGCGTCGACAATAGCTACAAATCCATCAGTGTGGAAGACACCTTCGCCACCGATTTACCCGACTTAGCCGCTTGTTATGCTGAATTACCCGCCTTATTTTGCGCTTTGGAACAGCGTTTAGCTAAAGCCCAAGCATCGCAGCGTTTAGTTCCCAAAAGCCTAGTGGTGAAAATCCGCTTCCATGATTTTATGTTGACCACAACGCAAACCACTACCTCATTGGTTGAGGAGCGTTTATTTCTGCCTTTGATAAAACAAGCGTGGGAACGGCGACAAATGCCGGTACGTTTATTGGGGATTGGAGTGCATTTTGCCGAGCCTTGGAAGCCGGAGCAGTTGAGTTTGGGGCTAAAATAAAAAGTCTGTAAAAGTTTTAGCTTAGATTATCCCGAACATCCGCAATCGTAATAAACAGCTTATTCTCCGCATCTCGAAAAGCCGTAAACCCATACTTTTCATAAAAGGCTTTCGCGCCCTCTTTGGCATCAACCAGCACTAAAAGAAAGGCGACGCTATCACTGGCTTGAAGTAGTTTCTTTAATGCATCAATCAGCAGCCATTCGCCAAAACCTTGGCCTTTATAACGCTGATCAACTGCCAAACGAGCAATCAAGCCGCCTGAAGTAGAAGATTGATGTTTTTTCTGTAAGGCAGCAGGTAATGATTTTAAATCAATCGGCGTTAAAGTCAGGGTATAAAAACCAATGATTTGTGTCTCATCCTGAGCGTCTTCCAGCACAAAAGTCCGCGTGTTGTCCTTCTTGGCTTGTTGGCTAGCCATCACTTTCAAATAATTATTCAGCGCCTCAATCCTGCAATCAAAGCGATTTCTGTTGTGCTTATTTTTATCAAGCAATACGGTTTGCATCATTGCTTTTTAGTGCGATAACGCTTAGCGGCAATTTGCAGTTTGCTATGAACTTTAGCAGGTTGATCAAGCGCGTCGACTAGCAGCATGGCATCGTGTTTACTTAATTTAAGTATTTGTTCGCGCTCGATAATTTGATTGGCTTTTTCGACTGCAGCACTCAACACAAAAGAATTAATGCTCGACATTCCTGCTAAAGCTGCTGCACGACTCAGCAAGTCTTGGGTTTCAAGATCAACTCTAGCGGTAATGCGTGGTGATAAAGTAGCCATAATTTATTCTCCGATGTGACAAAGTGGCACATGATAAGAGTATGGTTCTAACTACTAATAAAATCAAGTGGCGTGCCAAAATGGCACTCAAGAATCAACCCCGTCCCCGATACCCCGCCACCCCTTGCTCCGGTACCCAAACGCCCTTCGGAATTTCACCTTGCGCAAAAAACACATCAATCGGCATCCCACCACGTGGATACCAATAGCCGCCAATACGTAGCCATTTCGGTTTGATTTCTGCGATCAATCGACGTGCGATGCTCACGGTACAATCTTCGTGAAATGCGCCGTGATTGCGGAACGAGCCGAGGAATAATTTCAGTGATTTACTTTCGACCAACAGCTGGTCGGGGATGTAATCAATCACTAAATGCGCGAAATCGGGCTGGCCGGTGATGGGGCAGAGAGAGGTAAATTCAGGCGCAGTGAAGCGCACCACATAATCCACATCGGCTTGTGGATTTTGCACGCTTTCTAAAATCGCGGTTTCAGGTGATTCAGGTAGTTTAGTTGTGCCACCGAGTTGCGAAAGGTTCTGATAAATAGTTTGGTTCATGGCTTGGCTTGGCTTGGCTATGGTTTGGGGATTGGGGCTGTATAGCTTAAGCTGCTAGCGCTTATTTAACCAGCACTTCAAATGAAACCTCACCGCTCGCGCCAGCCTGAAGTTGCCCCGCAAACTGCCATTCTAAAGTTTCACCATTAACCAAGGCTTGGCAGTTACTCAAGCTGTTAGGCAAAGTACCACACTGCGGTAGTCCTAATAAGCTGGTAAATTCAGGCACAGTATCATGTAGCTTGAATTCATTAATAACACCATTGCCGTTATTATAATACTGCAGGGTATAGCGCAAAACCTCATTCGGCAGTGCTTTATTGCCCGCTATATTCCGCGTGACATTCCAAACACTTTTAGTCAGGGTCAAATTGCCTGCACCCTTTAAATCACTTGAGGCAATAGTGAGGTCTTGATGATTTTGTAAAATAGCTGTGTTAATCAAGCTACCATTACCAAATATAAATTCGCTTTGCACCCGGAAACTATATTGCGCATTATCACTGGTTTCGGCTGGGCTAATCACTTTTACCACTAAGCAGATTTGTTGATTTGCTGTGAGATTGATAGCTGTTGTAAGTGGTATGTCATTTACATCTAAATCCTGATTGCAATTGAGATCACGGTATAATTGGCTTGACCAAGCTAAGTTTGGATTTGCGGTTTGATTGAATAAGTTAAAGGATACCGTGCCCGCCGTATAAGCGTAGAATAGATGTGGATGGATCACGACACTATTGGCTTGAATCACTCGACGATTATCTAAACTGAAACTAGGTTCGCGCACATCGGCGAAGTTAATCCCTGTCACTGATTGATTAGCGAGGGTCAGCGCTACTTGATTACTGCTAGTAGAGTGGTATTGATTCGGGTCGCTGGCAACTGGTGGGCAAGCGTTGCTAGCCCCAACTCCTTGAGCAGCCTCATAAACCACATAATCGCCATTGACTAGGCCGGTGAAGCGATAAGCTCCTGAAGCATCGGTTTGGCGGGTTTCACAAGCGTGATTGGCAAGATGATATAAAACGACGTTGACCTTACCTAAGCCCGATTCGCTATCATCTAGGCTATTCACATTCAGATCCTGAAACACCCGTCCGCTAATGAAATGCAAAGTGGTATTCGCATTGCCTTGGCTGCTGATACGCGTACTGGAGCTATCGGTGTCCAAAGTAGGCAAATAATTAGGGCAATGGGTACTCGCTAGACCGCTGGTGGTTGGTTCCCAGCAAGCGCCAGTGCTCGATTGCCCATTGGGGCTTAAGCTAAGCGATTGTCCCTTAGTGAAATTGGCTAAGGCGGTGTTATAGGTAAAATCCCAAATCGTGCTCGGTACATTGGTATTCACCGCCGTCCCCGAGCCAACCGAGACATAATCAACAAGGCTTAAACCCGTGCTGGTTTGCTCATACAGCCACACATCGTCGCCCGTATCATTGAGTTTGGGCACATTGCGTAGCCAAGCTTGAAAACTGGCATAAGGCGCTGAGGTTTTGGCACTTTGTTGCCCAATCCAAATCACAGCATAGCTTTTAGCTGGGAGCAAGCTAGCACCAGAACAAGTTTGAGTAGTGGTACAACTGAAGGTAAAGGCACTGGTATTACCTGTAATATTCCCTGCCGTACCATCTATTTCATTAGTAAATAAATTGCCATCAAGCAAACGTAAGCGCGTTAAATCAATGGCAGCAGCACCTGCATTATAAAGCTCAATAAACTCATCATTCTCAGCCAGGGTATTAGCGCCTGATTGTTTATAGAGAACCTCATTAATCACTAATTGACTGCGCAAGGCTGAAATTGGATAAGTGATGGCATAACTAGGTGAGCTAAATAGAAAGAGCAACAATACAAATAGCCAAGACTCTAAGCATAAAACTAGAGTTTTGAGTGGGCTATGCTTGTTCTTGTTATTAGCAGCCATATAGATTAATTAGAAAGTGCGTTGAAATTATCAGCCCGCAAAGTTAGCAAAATGAATTTGCCCAAAAATTAAAGAGTATAAGTGGGATTTTAAGCGCTTGAGTAGGCTAGGCGATGAAAGGGGATAGGCTGGATTGATCCCCTGCATTTTTTATAAGAGTAGCTTCATTTAGCTGAGTTGCTCTAGCTCCCGTTGGTAGGGCGTGCACTCACCAATCTGCTGCTGCACCCACGTAGGATTGTAATAAGTCTCCAAATAGCGCTCGCCGCTATCGCAAAGCAAAGTCACTATCGAACCTTGTTCGCCGCGCTCGTGCATGTCGCGTGCTAATTGCAACACACCATATAAATTCGTACCCGTCGACGGCCCCACTTTGCGTCCTAAGCGTTGCTCTAGCCAGTGCATGGTCGCAATACTGGCCGCATCGGGAATTTTGCGCATCTCATCAATCACGCCAGTAACAAAACTTGGCTCGACGCGCGGTCGACCGATACCTTCAATTTTACTACCGCAACTGAGTTTTAACTCCTTATCGTGGCAGTGGTAATAATCGAAAAACACCGAATTTTCAGGATCAACCACACACAAACGTGTCGCATATTTTTTATAGCGAATGAAGCGCCCAATCGTGGAGGAAGTACCACCCGTGCCCGCACTCATCACAATCCACGCTGGAATCGGGTGATCTTCCAACTCCATTTGGCTAAAAATACTGTCGGCAATATTATTATTCCCACGCCAATCCGTCGCACGCTCGGCAAAGGTGAATTGATCCATATAGTGCCCGTTTAACTCCTGCGCCAAACGATGCGATTCGGCATAAATCTGATCGCTACGTTCCACTAAATGCGCCTTACCCCCGAAAAATTCAATCTGCTCAATCTTCTTGCGAGCAGTGGTTTTCGGCATCACCGCAATAAACGGCAAGCCTAATAAACGGGCAAAGTAGGCCTCAGACACGGCAGTGCTGCCTGAGGACGATTCAATAATCGGCGTACCTTGCTTAATCCAACCATTGCACAAGGCAAATAAAAATAGCGAACGTGCCAAACGATGTTTCAAGGAGCCAGTGGGATGCGTACTTTCATCTTTGAGATAAATATCAATGCCTTGAAAGCTGGCAATCGGCAGTTTGATTAAATGGGTATCCGCCGAACGTTGAATATCGGCCTCAATTTTTTTAATCGCTTCGTGAGTCCAGTGTCGATTATTGCTCATGGAGTGCGCCTGTAGTGTCCCTGCTGAATGCAGTTGTTTTAGGTTAATTCGCCGGCTCTGTTAAGATTCGGCCTGCTCAATGATAATCTAAAAAATCTATGCGTTCCTTACAGCACTGTACCGCTCTTTTATTCGATGCAAGCCATGCGCAAGCTCAGAGTCGTTTATACACTCAACCTGTTAAAGTTTGGATGATTCAAGGCAATGAAATGGATGCCCGCGATTATTTGCATCGCGCTTTACATGAAATCGAGGCTTGGGTAAAAGCAGGTAAAGGGCAGGTTGTAGCAGCCTTATCGTTTGAAGCAACTAAAGCGTTTAGTGTGGCTGAGGGTTTGGCATTAACGCAAAAATCCAGTGAAACACCTTGGTTACAAGCCTTAGCTTTCCCTGCGCCGCAAGTTTTGAGTCGTGAACAAGCACTGGCTTGGCTACAGATTCAGGGGCAAGGGGTAACAACACATCTGACCCTAGCACAGCCTGCTATAGAGCAAGCGCAATTTGTCGAGCACATTGAAGCCATTCGTGAGCTGATTGCGGCAGGCGATACTTACCAAGTCAATTACACCTTTCCACTGCGGAGCGAATTATTAGCGAGCACGTATCAGGATGCAGGTTTAGCCGCACTTTATGCGCAGTTAGTTAGCAATCTGAATATTGCTTATGGCGCTTTCTTAAGCTTGCCACAGACCAGTATTCTGTCATTCTCGCCCGAGTTATTCGTCGAAATGACTGCCAATGAAATGATCTGCCGCCCCATGAAAGGCACAGCCGCTATTGCTGATACGGAGGCGGAAACGGAGCGACGCATCGAATTATTAGCAACAGACCCCAAAAATCGCGCTGAAAATGTGATGATTGTCGATTTAATGCGCAATGATTTAGCGCGTTTGCCAGAAGTACAGCAAGTCACCGTGCCGAACTTATTTGAAGTGCAGCGTTACGGAAATGTGTTACAAATGACGAGCACGGTGAAAGCAAGTTTGCGTAAGCAACCGAGTTTATTGAGCGTATTCAATGCTTTATTTCCTTGTGGTTCGATTACTGGCGCGCCCAAACGTCGCACCTTGCAGATTATTGATGAATTAGAGCCAGATGCGCGTGGTGCTTATTGTGGGGCGATTGGCTTTATTGAACCACTGGCGAATGAGCAAATGCACTTGGTGCTGAATGTGCCGATTCGTACCCTGCAAACTAGAGATAAACCTAGGATTGATGCAGCGAATATCGCTCACTGGCCTTTGCAACTCTCAGTCGGTGCGGGAATTACTTATGGTTCAGAGGCGCAAGCTGAATGGGAGGAGTCTTTACTCAAAGCTCGATTCTTTACTCGCCATACACAGGCATTTGAACTGATTGAAACTATGCTGCTTGAGCAGGGTAGCGTAGCTTTGCTCGACAGGCATCTGCAACGCTTACAGCGAAGTGCGGAGGCTTTTGGTTGGGATAAGCCCACTAAGGCAATGGTGCAAGCTTGTATTGAGCAAGCCTTTGCCACGGTAAATGGTCAGTTTGAACCGATTCGCTTGCGCCTTAGCTTGAATGCAGCAGGACAATTAAATACTACCACTAGTGCTTTAGAGCCAGTGCAGCAGCCCGTAAAACTGGCTTTGTCTAAAACAGCGATTGATTCCCATAATCCTTTCTTACAGCATAAAACCACCGCGCGTACTTTGTATAATCAAGCCCTAACTGAGGCGAAGGCAGCTAGTTTATTCGACTATTTATTCTGCAATGAACGGGGTGAAATGACTGAAGGCTCACGTAGCAATCTATTTGTCTTGCTCAATGGGCAATGGTATACACCGCCCTTATCTTGCGGTTTATTAGCGGGGGTGCAGCGTTCGGTTTTGTTCACAGAGCTTAAAGCGCAAGAGCGTGTTTTATACCCAGACGATCTAAGCCAAGCGCAACAACTGCTCGTTTGTAATGCCTTGTATGGAGCTTTAAATGCTGAGTTTATTGCTTCAACTCTTGCCGAAAGCGCCGTCGATAATGGGCGGGGCTAAATTGATAAGCTTCACGAAAACAGCGCGATAAACTAGCCAGCGAACTAAAACCCGTGCGTAGGGCAATTTCCTGAATTGGTAGATGCGTGTCCGTGACTAAGCGGCGTGCGTTTTGGAGCCGTAGGTGCAGATAGTATTGTGCGGGTGAGCAGCGTAAATGTTCGCGAAATAGATACTCCAACATGCGTAGCGAGAGGGGTAATTGTTCCGCAATTTGCCCTAGGCTAAGCGGTTCTTCTAAATGCTCGGTCATGACGCGAATCGCTTCGGCAACGCGCGGTTCTTGCTGGGCTAATAAACCCAAAGACACCAAAGGTTGCGCATCATTGCCGGTGTGTACCGTGTCGTAAATGAAGATACTGGCTACTTCTAAAGCGAGCTGCTGCCCATAACGACTTTTAATCAAATGCAGCATGAAATCAAAACTGGGTGATGCGCCACCGGTGGTGAAGATATTGCCATCTAATACATAGCGGTCAGGCATGACTTGCACATTTGGATAACGGAGTGCGAAATCCTCCAAATCCTCCCAATGAGTCGTAGCCTTTTTATTCGCCAGCACACCCATGCGCGCTAACACCCAACTACCGGCTTCGATCCCACCGATCAAACGAAAGCGCGGCATCAATTTATGCAATTGGCGCAGCAAGTTTTTGTGGTAATGCTGCTCATTATTAAAGCCTGCAATGATCAATAATAAATCGCCTTGGATTTGCGTATCTAATGGTGCATCCGGTTGAATGTTCAGACCGCAAGTGAGGGTAGCGGCTTGATTATTCGGTGTATATAGCTGCCAATCGAAAAGCTTGGATTGTGCCAAACGATTCGCGCCGCGCATCACATCCAAGACGCAAGCCAAAGACATGAGCGAGGATTCGGAAGCAATTATCAGAGCAATTTTCAGTGGTTCTGTAGAGCGAGTGAATAGATTCATTGCGTTTTTTGCAAAATGGATTGCGAATAAAGTCAATCATAACGCAAAACGGCATGCCATGATGCGTGCAGTGAGATTGAGGAGTTCACCATGCTTAAGCCAAACCGCAATGTTTTTATCACTTGTGCCGTGACTGGCGCAGGCGACACCACTGGCCGCTCGAATAAAGTTCCTGTTACCCCGCGTCAAATTGCCGATAGCTGTATTGAAGCTGCCCAAGCGGGTGCTGCGGTGGTGCATATTCATGTGCGCAATCCACAAACCGGTGGGCCTGCGCGCGATCCTGCGTTATACCGTGAAGTGGTGAATTATATTCGTGAATCCGGCGTAGATATGGTCTTGAACCTAACCGCTGGCATGGGTGGTGATTTAACTTTAGGTAGCGTTGAACAGCCGTTACCGCCTGCCGAAGTGGGCACTGATATGGCAGGTGCAACTGAGCGTTTAGCCCATGTGCGTGAACTCTTACCTGAAATTTGCACCCTCGATTGTGGCACGATGAATTTCGGCGAAGGCGATTATGTGATGACGAATACGCCCGCTACTTTGAAAGAAATGGCTAAGCAAATCAAAGAAATGGGGGTGCGGCCTGAAATTGAGGCTTTCGACACGGGGCATGTGTTGCTCGCCAAATGGTTAAAAGATCAGGGTTTGATTGAAGATCCGGGCATGATTCAGCTTTGCATGGGCATTCCTTGGGGCGCGCCGGATGATTTTTCTACTTTTATGGCGATGGTGAATGCCGTGCCCAAAGATTGGACGTTCTCGGCCTTCTCGATTGGTCGCAATCAATTGCCGTATGCAGCAATGGCAGTCCTCGCCGGTGGCAATATTCGCGTCGGTTTGGAAGATAATATTTGGCTGGATAAAGGTGTGCTCGCAAGCAATGGCGATTTGGTCAAACGTGCCGTGACCATTGCTGAAGGGATGGGCTGCAAGATTATGACGCCAGATGAAGTGCGCCAAAAAATGCAACTGAAAAAGCGCTGGTAAGGAGTCGAGTATGCAAACAATTAAGCAAGCAGCCGTTGTTGGTGGTGGTGTGATCGGCGCTGGTTGGGTCGCACGCCTGATTGAAAACGGCATTAATGTCAGCATTTATGACCCTGATCCGACTGCACCACAAAAGATCGATGCCGTGCTCGCCAATAGTCGTCACGCTTATAGCAAATTGACCATGGCGCCACGCCGCACCGAAGGCCAATTTAGCTTTGCAAAAGACATTGCCAGCGCGGTGAAAGCGGCCGATTGGATTGTCGAAGCCGTGCCTGAACGCTTGGATTTAAAGCAAAAGATTTACCGTGAGATTGAGGGGGCAGCTCCTCATAGTGCTATTATCGCCTCCTCAACCTCCGGGATTTTACCGACTGATTTGCAAGCCGGTTTGCAGCATCCTGAGCGCTTGTTGGTCGCGCATCCTTTCAATCCCGTCTATCTTTTACCCTTGGTTGAGTTAGTCGGTGGCAAACAAACCTCAGCTGATACGGTGCAACGTGCTCAAGCTTTCTACCGCAGTATTGGCATGCATCCGCTGCATATTAAAAAGGAAATCGAAGCCTTCATCGCGGATCGTTTATTGGAAGCGGTGTGGCGTGAGTCTTTATGGCTAGTGAGTGATGGGATTGCTAGCACTGAAGATGTGGATGATGCGATTCGTTATGGTTTTGGCTTGCGTTGGGCGCAAATGGGTTTATTTGAAACCTATCGGATTGCGGGCGGCGAAGCGGGGATGCGCCATTTTATGGAGCAATTCGGCCCTTGCTTGAGCTGGCCTTGGACTAAGCTGACTGATGTGCCCGAATTTAATGATCAGTTAGTCGATTTGATTGCTGGTCAATCCGATGCGCAATCGGGTCATTACAGCATTCGCCAACTAGAACGCATCCGTGACAATAACCTGATTGCGATTCTGCAAGCCCTCAAAGCCCACGATTGGGGCGCAGGCAAAGCTTTAGCGGTGTATGAAAAATCTCAATACGATGCAGCCGCAAGCCAAGCACAAACTGCCGTCGATTATAGCCAGCCAATCAAAACCGTGGAGCGTACCGTGCCCACCGATTGGACGGATTACAATAATCACATGAATGAAAGCCGCTATTTGCAGGTATCGAGCGATGCAACGGATGCGTTCATGCGCTTGATTGGCGTGGATGCCGCTTATGTGGAAGCGGGCGGCTCTTATTTCACGGTGGAGACTCACATCCGTCATTTGGATGAAGTACGCGCCCTAGAACCGATTGTCGTGACTACCCAAGTGCTGAATGGCAGCGGTAAAAAGCTGCACTTATTCAATCGCATTCAGCACGCCGATGGACGCTTATTAGCCACAGCGGAACATATGCTGATTCATGTCAGTCTGAAAACGCGTAGCTCCAGTTTACCCAGTGAAGCCATAGCGCAGAAGCTCGCTGAGATTGCCCAAGCACAAGCGCATTTACCCAAACCGGACGGAGCAGGTCGCGCCATTGGAGCTTAATCATGGAGTTTGGTTTAAGCACTGAGCAACAGCTAATTGTCGAAACGGTGCGTAGCTTCGTGGAAAATGAAATGTATCCCCACGAGGCCGAAATCGAACGCACCGGCGAAGTACCGCTGGAATTAGGTTTAGAAATCCGTGACAAATGCCGTGACTTAGGCTTTTATGCCGCGAATATGCCGGAGGAAGTCGGCGGCGGCGGTTTAAGCCATTTAGATTTCACCTTATTGGAACGCGAATTAGGCCGCCCTTCAATGGCCTTATCCGTATTCTTCGGTCGACCTTCCGGCATTTTAATGGCTTGCGAAGGCGAGCAGCGTGAACGCTATTTATTGCCTGCAGTGCGGGGTGAGCGTTTTGATGCTCTAGCGATGACTGAGCCGGATGCAGGTTCAGATGTGCGCGGGATGAAATGCTATGCCAAACAGGATGGCGGTGATTGGGTGATTAATGGCTCGAAGCATTTCATTAGCCATGCCGATATTGCCGATTTCGTGATTGTGTTTGTTGCCACTGGCGAAGAGCAAACCGCGCAAGGCAAGAAAAAGCTCATTACTTGTTTTTTGGTTGATCGCGATACCACAGGTTTTGAAATCCGCAAAGGTTATCAATCGGTTAGCCATCGTGGTTATCACAACTGCATTTTGAATTTCGATAACTGCCGTATTCCAGCTACACAAGTGCTAGGTGAAGTGCACAAAGGTTTCGATATTGCCAATAAATGGCTCTATGGCACGCGCTTAACTGTGGCAGCGTTTTGTGTTGGGCGCGCCCGCCGAGCCTTTGAATTAGCCCTGCCTTATGCGGCTGAGCGCAAGCAATTTGGTCAAGCGATTGGTCGCTTCCAAGGCGTGTCCTTTAAGCTTGCGGATATGATTACTGAGATTGATGCAGCGGATTATTTGACGTTGGCGGCGGCTTGGAAAATGGATCAAGGTTTGGATGCAGATCGCGAAATTTCCAGTGCTAAACTCTATGCCACCGAAATGCTGGCGCGTGTCACCGATCAAGCCTTGCAGATTTTTGGCGGCATGGGCTTGATGAGCGATTTACCCTTAGAACGCTTTTGGCGGGATGCACGGGTGGAGCGGATTTGGGATGGCACTTCCGAGATTCAGCGCCATATTATTTCGCGTCATTTACTGCGCCCCTTGGGGTGTTAAATGCAGCGCCCGTTTGATTTAAAGCGTCTATTGCGCCCACAGTCGATAGCCGTGATTGGTGGTAATTCGGCTTTGAATGTGCTGTTGCAATGCCAGCGCATGGCTTATGACGGTCAGTTATGGCCGATTCATCCCACTCGTGAGGCAATGGCAGGTTTAAACGTTTATCGGAGTGTGGCTGATTTACCTGCTGCGCCCGATGCTTGTTTTCTCGGCGTAAATCGTCAACTCACCCCTCGTCTGGTTACGGAGTTAGCGGCTAAAGATGCCGGTGGCGTGATCTGCTATGCCTCTGGTTTTCGTGAGGCGGATGCTGAGGGCGAACGTTTAGAAGCTGAGCTACAAGCGGCGGCGACGATTCCTGTCATTGGCCCGAACTGCTATGGTTTAATTAACTATATCGATGGTGTGGCATTGTGGCCAGACCAACATGGCGGGCAACGTTTAGCAGCGCAGCAAAAAGGCGTGGCGATTCTCGCGCAATCCTCCAATCTCGCCATCAATCTCACCATGCAACAGCGCGGCCTGCCGATAGCTTATGTGCTGACTGCGGGCAATCAGATGCAAATTGGTTTGTCTGATCTGGCTTTAGCTGTGCTCGATGATCCCCGTGTGACCGCTTTAGGCTTGCATATTGAAGGCTTTGATTCGATTGAGGGCTTTGAAGCGTTAGCGTGTAAAGCGCGCTTCCTACAGAAGCCAGTTGTAGTCTTAAAAGTGGGCAAAAGTAGTCAAGCACAGCAAGCCACACTGACGCATACGGCTTCTTTAGCGGGTTCTCATGCAGCAGCGTCTGCGTTCTTAAAGCGCCTAGGTTTTGGCCAAGTCGATTCGATTGCCGGCTTTTTGGAAACCCTCAAACTCTTGCATGTGCATAGCAGTTTAAATGCGTATAGTCTTTCGTCCTTGAGCTGTTCGGGTGGGGAGGCAAGTTTAATTGCGGATGCAGCACTCCCTCATAAAGTTTATTTTCCTAGTTTAACCGCTGAGCAAAAAGCGCCAATTGAGGCCGTGCTAGGCTCAAAAGTCACGGTGAATAATCCACTGGATTATCAAACCTATGTGTGGGGCGATGAGGCCAATATGGCGAAGGCCTTCACTAACTTGCTGAAACTTGGTTTTGGTTTGAGTTTGTTAGTGCTGGATTTTCCGCATCCTGAACGCTGTGAACACGATGATTGGCTAGTGGCTTTGCGTGCCCTAGAAACTGCCGTGCAAGTGACTAAACAAAAAGCTGCTTTAGTGGCGAGTTTGCCGGAAAACTTGCCTGAGGTTTATGTCGAGCGCCTAAATTATCAAGGGATTGCCGCTTTAAGTGGTTTTGAGGAGGCGATCAAAGCGGCGGAAATTGCGGCGGATATTGGCGCGTATTGGCAGCAAACGAGCGCTGCGGCTTTGCTAGCGGTTTCAAGTGTCAAAGCGCCGAAACAGGTTTTGGACGAGGCGCAGGCAAAAGCTTTATTAGCCAAAGCCAAGGTGCCGATTCCGCGTGGACAGGTAGTGAAAACAGTGGCGGAAGCCTTAGCCGCCGCAGAGCAGTTTACTTATCCGCTTGTGTTGAAAGCGTTGGGTATTGCGCACAAAACGGAGCAAGCCGCAGTACGTTTAAACCTGCGTAATGATGCTGAATTACGCACTGCCTTCACTGAGTTAGAGCAGCTCGGCACAGGTTTATACTTAGAGCAAATGGTCCAAGGTGGCGCGGCTGAGTTATTAGTCGGCTTTAATCGTGATGACTGTTTTGGTTTGGTGATGACCTTAGGTTTGGGTGGTATTTGGGTCGAACTTTTGCGTGACAGCCAAACTTTATTGCTACCCAGTAGTGCCGCGGAAATTAACCAAGCACTCTTAGCCTTAAAAGGTGCGGCTTTATTGCAGGGTTATCGCGGCAAGCCTCTAGCAGATTTGGCTGCGGCAGTGGCTGCGATTTTGAATATTCAAAGCTTTGTTATTCAACACGCTGCCAGTTTGCAAGAATTAGATATTAATCCATTGATTGTCTGTGCTCAGGGGCAGGGCGCATATGCTGCTGATGCCTTATTGAGTATGGCTATGCAGGAGGTTTAAGCGATGAGTGATTCGGTAATTCAAACACGGCGCGAGGGCGCGATTTTAGAAGTGACTTTAGATCGTCCGAAAGCTAATACGATTGACCTTGCCACCAGTCGCTTAATGGGGCAAACCTTCAAAAATTTTCGCGATGATCCTGAGTTGCGCGTAGCCATCGTGCGTACAGCAGGTGAGAAATTCTTTTCCGCTGGTTGGGATTTGAAAGCCGCAGCCAATGGTGATGCGGTCGATGGGGATTATGGCGTTGGTGGTTTTGCGGGATTGCAGGAATTGCGTGATTTAAATAAACCGGTGATTGCAGCGGTAAATGGCATGGCGGTGGGTGGTGGCTTTGAACTAGCACTGTCAGCCGATTTAATTTATGCCACTGAACATAGCAGTTTTGCACTTCCCGAAATTCGGGCTGGCACTTTGGCCGATGCAGCAACGGTGAAACTGCCTAAACGCATTCCTTATCATGTGGCGATGGATTTATTGTTTACGGGGCGCTGGATGGATGTGCAAGAAGCGCATCGCTGGGGTTTAGTGAATGAAATTCTGGCTGATGAGGCAGCGTTGAGGCAGCGGGTTTGGGAAATTGCGCGTTTATTAGCTGCAGGGCCGCCTTTAGTTTTTGCGGCCATTAAAGAAGTAGCCCGTGAGGCCGAAGCCATGAGCTTCCAAAATGCGATGAATTATATTACCAAGCGTAAATTTGCGACTGTCGATGAGTTATATGATAGCGAGGATAATTTGGAAGGCTTTAAAGCTTTTGCCGAGAAGCGCGCTCCGGTTTGGCAAGGGAAATAGGCAAACCCTTTAACAGATTTTGAATACCAGATTCACGTTAAGTGAATAGACCCGTCTGCTTGATTGCTCTACCATAAACCCCCATTCAATGAGGAAAGGTTGGTTTATGTTCAAGCGTATCCGTGAAGATGTGTTATGCATCTTTGACCGTGATCCTGCAGCACGCAATGTGTTTGAGATTGTCACAACTTATCCGGGTGTACATGCGATTGCTTGGCATCGCTTCAATCATTGGCTTTGGCAGCAGAATTTTAAGTGGCTAGCGCGCTTCCTATCGAATATTCCCCGTTGGTACACCGGCATTGAAATTCACCCAGGCGCGACGATTGGGCGGCGCTTTTTTATTGATCATGGTATGGGCATTGTGATTGGTGAAACAGCTGAAATTGGCGATGATTGCTCGTTGTATCATGGTGTGACCTTGGGTGGTACGAGCTGGAAACCAGGCAAGCGACATCCTACTTTAAAAAATAATGTGGTGGTGGGGGCGGGTGCGAAAGTATTAGGCCCGATTACTTTACATAATGGTGCGCGGGTAGGCTCTAATGCAGTAGTTGTCAAAGATGTACCCGAAAATGTCACGGTTGTGGGGATTCCGGGGCGGGAAGTGACGAGCCGCACAACTGACGAAAAGCGCCGTGAGGCTTTAGCTGAGAAATTGGGTTTTGACGCTTATGGTGCTACTCAAGATATGCCTGATCCCGTTGCGAATGCAGTGAATCGTATGCTGGATCATATCCATTTAATGGAAGAGCGCACCGATTGCTTATGTGCTGAGGTTCGCCGTTTAGGTGGGCAACTTGATATAAAGCCCATGCCTAAATTAGAAGCGGATTGTTTTGGAAAAAAAGAGCCTTGATAACTCAAAGCTCAGTTCGTCCTATAAAAGTTGATAAGATTGATCAGTGAGAAACTGTCTTATCCAGTGCTCCAAATACCCAAGGGCGGGATCCACCCATATGAACTATCAGCGGATCACCGGTTTGAGCTTTTGCGAATTCTGCTTCCTCAAGGGTGAACACTAATTGGTGAGTATCTCCTGTCGGGTAATGAGCTAGATTGAAGGCTTTGTCTTTAATCATGAGGGTGGGTAGCGCATTGCCTACAGTGAAAGGGCGAGTTGAAGCTAATTCAATCTCTACTACTGAGGATGACCTTTCTGTTGCAGATGCCTCAGTGCGCAAATGCCGGATATCCACCACTTTATTTTGTTCCATTGGCGTGTTTTTCCACAGAGCTGGTTGTGCCACAGTGGTTAATTCTGTAGAGGTATCCACCGCTGCTATTGAAGCATTTTCATTAGTAGGAGTTCGTGTCAAATGTAAGTTTGCTAGATAAATGGCGGCTTTCTCACTACGGTTAAAGGTAAAGCGAACACCAATAAATCGAGATAAATCAATATTTTTGAAGTTTGACAGTGGAATACGAACGGTTTGGAGGATTTCATTTCGTATATAGGCTGTTGGGCTATATTGAACTGAGCCACCGGGTCGATGCACTGCAGCATAGTCCTTTAAGGCAACTGGCTCAGATAACTTAGCATCAGCATCAACGAGTGAGATTGAAAAGTTGACATCTCCCGTTGGTTTGGATCGAATAAGGCAGGTTTGCTCGAAACGTTCATCGAAACAAGAAAGCATTACTCGAAATTCGAGAGTGCGATAGTTATTAATATTTACACCTTGTCCGGTGGCTGCATTAATTTGCAGAAATCCATCCGGCTGGTTCCAACTGACTAAGGCTGCTCTTTGAGTTAGATCATGATTACCGCTGGTCGCTCCATGTGCATAGTCTAATAAGCCTGAGGCTTGATTCTCCACATTTTGGCTAGAGATGCCTGTATCGTGGTCAAAGTCGTCCAGAATGAAATCTTTCGATGTGTAGGGATTGTGTGCAAATCCTCTGGCATAGAAGGTTTTTTCAGTGAGGGATTCGGGTAATGGGTAGCTTGGATCGAAGCGTTGTGCAAACACTGGCAGGGGAGTAGGTCCTAAATTAGAACGAAAGAATGGAATCAAGGTTTGTAGGGCAGTACTGCGTTGTGTAGCTGAACCTACAAGAAACGGGAACAAAGGCGTTTGCCCGCGGCAACCTAGAGAGTCAGAGACTTGCCATTCGGTATTGTAAAAATTATGGTTAGCTCCAAATACTTGAAAGCTTGATTTAGTTAAGCGTTTGATTTCGGTCTTATCTTGGAGCATCCGGTCAAAAGGCTTGATCCCTTGAAGATCCGATACATCACCATCACAACTAGGTAGCAATACATTCCATACCAGGCCCTTTGGGTTCAGAATGCGATTAGTTTGTCCGTCGACAGGGCCTATTTCAAACAGAGAGCGGAACTTTAGTCTGTTAATTTGTTTAGGCCAGGGGCTATCAGGATCGTTGAATTGGGCAACCGCTGCACGCATACCTTCCCCGCCACGTGAATGCCCCATTAGTCCGACTTGAGTAAAATCTATCATTCCTTTCAGTTCAAAACCTAAAGAGGCGGGTGTTCCACCCTTAGCATTCCATGTAGCAAGTTCTTGCAAATGACGCAGAACAAGGCGTCCACGGCGTAGATTAAGACCTGTATCCTTGCCTTCAGGATTAGCAGCAGTGACACCTCGATTGGCATTAATCGAAACTACAATGAAACCGTATGTTGCTAGATTCTGTGCAAGATAGCTGTAGCCGAGATGATTGGGGGTTACTACATAGCCTTCAGGGCATTTGCCAGTTTGGGTGTAGTCTATACGGTCATCGTCGCGCACCCCTAATTCCGGAATGAACTTTCCACAAGTACCGTGATTCCCATGAAGAAAAACTACTAAGGGGTACGGACCGCCGGTGTTAGGTCGCCATACATGTGCCCACAACTCTGTTTTGGCTTTCGTGGTTACAGCAGGATCAATGGATGCGGGTAATTTGTACTCACCATCAAGAACGTCAAAAGTAGCTGCAAATACTGTATTGGTACTGAGTCCAATACCCAAAAAAATAAATAAATTAATAATAAACTGAGCAATGGGTCGCATAGTTTGCTTTCCTTAGCAATTAAGCTGTTGGTGATAAGTTTAGAAATTAATCCAAATCAGAGCAGTTTGCATGGGAAAAACGAAAGTCTGGCAATAATGCCACTGATGATTTAGGGAAGGTAATAAAACTAATAATGACATCAATACTTGACTGGTTTTGTCGGGTATTGATAGCATGTTGTCATCTTACTGGAGTCGATGCAATGAAACTGACAACCAAAGGCCGTTATGCGGTCACTGCGATGCTGGATTTAGCGCTGCATACCGGGGGTGAACCGGTTTCGCTAGCGGAAATTTCTGAGCGCCAAGATATATCTCTTTCGTATTTAGAGCAATTATTTTCAAAATTGCGGCGAGCAGGTTTAGTCGTTAGCATGCGTGGCCCAGGTGGTGGTTATCAATTAAGTAGTGATCCTGCAAAAATTGCAATTGCAGATATTATTGCAGCGGTCGATGAAAGTGTCGATGCTACCCGTTGTGGTGGCCTAGGTGATTGTCAAGGTAATAAGCGTTGCTTAACTCATGATTTGTGGTCAGATTTAAGTAATCAAATTCGGGTGTTTTTATCGGAAATTACCTTGGCTGATATGACTGCTCGGATAGAGGTAAAAGAAACGGCTCAGCGGCAAAAGCAGAAAATTGAGTTTTTATCTTCCCTATCCCATTAATACCTTGCTAATTAAGGTTGAGTGTTACCAGCTATGAGCCCAGTGAAAGCGCCTATTTATCTTGATTATTCTGCAACCACACCGGTTGATCCGCGAGTTGCTGAAAAAATGATGCAGTATTTAACGATGGATGGTGTGTTTGGCAATCCAGCTTCGCGCAGCCATGCTTTCGGTTGGGCAGCGGAAGAGGCCATCGAAGAGGCACGTGTTCAAGTTGCGGCTCTAATTAACGCTGATCCTAAAGAGATCGTTTGGACTAGCGGTGCTACCGAATCCAATAATTTAGCCATTAAAGGCGCTGCTCATTTTAATGAGCGTCGGGGTAAGCATATCGTTACGGTCAAAACCGAGCATAAAGCGGTGCTGGATACCTGTCGCCAACTAGAGCGCGAAGGTTTTGAGGTGACTTACTTAGATCCAGAGCCAAATGGTTTATTGGATTTAGAGAAATTTAAAGCTGCGCTTCGCCCGGATACCACGGTTGTTTCAGTGATGCATGTGAATAACGAAATTGGCGTGATTCAAGATATTAAAACTATCGGCGAAATCTGTCGCGCTCACAAGATTGTGTTCCATGTTGATGCTGCACAAAGTGCCGGTAAAGTGGAAATTGATATGGAAGCCATGCCAGTGGACTTGATGAGCTTCTCAGCACACAAAGTCTATGGCCCCAAAGGGATTGGTGCTTTGTATGTGCGCCGTAAGCCACGTGTACGGATTGAGGCTCAAATGCACGGTGGTGGACACGAGCGTGGCATGCGCTCCGGCACTTTACCAACCCATCAAATTGTTGGCATGGGTGAGGCTTTCCGTATCGCTAAATTAGAAATGGCTGCTGAAAACGAACGTTTGCGTATGCTACGTGATCGTTTATGGCAAGGCTTGCAAGATATTGATGAAGTTTATCTAAACGGTGATTTAGAGCAGCGCATTGCGGGTAATTTAAACGTAAGCTTTAACTTCGTTGAAGGAGAAAGCTTGATAATGTCGCTAAAGAATCTAGCCTTGTCTTCAGGTTCAGCTTGTACCAGTGCGAGTTTAGAGCCAAGTTATGTGCTACGTGCTTTAGGCCGGAGCGATGAGTTGTCACATAGCTCTTTGCGCATGACTTTTGGACGGTTTTCTACCGTCGACGATGTTGATCAGGCATTAGCAAGTTTGCATCATGCAGTGAATCATTTGCGGGAATTATCACCCTTGTGGGAAATGCACCAAGAAGGCATTGATTTAAGTACTGTGAAATGGGCAGCCCATTAAGTTTTGAGGTGAAATATGGCATACAGCGAAAAAGTTATTGATCATTATGAAAACCCACGCAATGTGGGCAGCTTTAATAAAGCCGACTTGCAGATTGGTACTGGGATGGTCGGCGCGCCCGCGTGTGGCGATGTGATGAAGCTGCAAATTAAAGTGAATGCAGAAGGTATTATTGAAGATGCTAAGTTTAAAACTTATGGGTGTGGCTCAGCGATTGCGTCTTCTAGCTTATTGACTGAGTGGGTCAAAGGTAAAACTTTAGAGCAAGCTAAACAGATTAAAAATACCGATATTGCTGCGGAATTAGAGCTACCACCGGTGAAAGTCCACTGCTCGGTGTTGGCCGAAGATGCAATTCGGGCGGCGATTGCAGATTATCAAAGTAAGCAACAAGGCTAAGCGATGGCGATTACTCTGACTGAAAAAGCAGCCGAGCGCGTGGAGAGTTTTTTAGCAAAGCGTGGTAAAGGTATTGGTTTGCGTTTAGGGGTAAAAACCACTGGCTGTTCAGGCATGGCTTACACTATGGAGTTTGCCGATGTGCTGGAGGATACCGATACGGTATTTGAAGCGGGTGCGGTAAAAATTATTATCGATCCGAAAAGCTTAGTGTATCTGGATGGAACTGAGTTGGATTACACCCGTGAAGGCTTGAACGAAGGTTTCAAGTTTACGAATCCGAATGAAAAAGCACGCTGCGGCTGTGGCGAGAGCTTTACTGTCTAATTAAAACGGGGCGCTATGTTACAGGATTTGCCACGTGACTGGTTCGCCCTGTTTGGTCTACCAGTTCAATTTGAAATTGATCAAGCTGCTTTAACCAAAAGCTTTCGCGAACTACAAACACGTTATCATCCTGATCGTTATGCGCAAGCCTCTGAGCAGGAAAGGCGCTTAGCGCTGCAAATGACTTCCCTCTTGAATGAAGCCTATAGCAGTTTACGTCAGCCACGGTTGCGCGCACGTTATCTATTAGAGCAAGCAGGTGTTAGCTTTAATGATGAGCGCGATACTACCAATGATGCAGCTTTCTTGATGCAGCAAATTGAATGGCGCGAAGCGATTGAAGAAGCTGAAGAAGCCAATGAACCTTTAGAGGCTTTAGAGCGGCTGACCAAAGATTTAAATACAGAGTTGCAAAGTTTAGAGCAAAATTTCGCTAGTGCTTGGCAAACACAAGCTTATACAGCGGCGAAAACCACTCTACTGAAAATGCGTTTTTATGAACGCTTACTGGAAGATACACAAAGCCGCCTAGAGTGCTTAGAGGATGAATTGTAATGGCCTTGCTGCAAATTGCCGAACCGGGCATGGCAACTTTACCGCACCAGCATCGCTTAGCGGTGGGGATTGATTTAGGAACAACTAATTCGCTAGTTGCAACAGTGCGTAGTGGAGTTGCTGATACGCTTCCTGATTATGCAGGCCAGCATTTATTACCTTCAGTAGTACATTATCAGGCAACTACGCGACCCCAAGTGGGCTGGGAGGCGAAACAGCAAGCACTGCAAGATCCTTTGAATACCTTAGCCTCAATTAAACGCTTAATGGGGCGTTCCGCCAACGATCTGCAAACGCTCAGTGGTCAATTACCTTATCAATTGCTCGATGCTGAGCTTAATGTGCCACGCATTCAAACTAGTGCAGGCGCGGTGACGGCTGTCGAAGTGTCAGCGGAAATTCTGCGCGTATTGAAAGAGCGGGCTGAGGCAAGTTTAGGGGGTGAGTTATCTGGTGCGGTAATTACTGTTCCTGCTTATTTCGATGATGCGCAGCGCCAAGCCACTCGCGATGCTGCCAGATTAGCGGGTTTGCATGTGTATCGCTTATTAAATGAGCCAACTGCAGCCGCAGTCGCTTATGGTTTAGATCGTCAAGACATTGCTAGTCCTGAAGGTAAAGTAATTGCGGTTTATGATCTAGGTGGTGGCACTTTTGATATTTCTATCTTGCGCTTGCATAAAGGTGTATTTGAGGTGCTCGCAACCGGTGGTGATTCAGCTTTAGGCGGTGATGATTTCGATCATGTCGTGGCTGAATGGCTTTTAGGGCAAGCCAGTCTTGCTAATACGCAAGATGCACAAATACTACGCCAAGCGTTAGTAACAGCTCGTGAGGCTAAAGAAGCCTTAAGTAATGCCGAAAGTACTGCAATTCAACTAAATGAGTGGCGAGGTGAATTAAGTCGTCATCAACTAAATGAGCTAATCGCTGGTCTTATCAAAAAGACGTTAGTGGCTTGCCGCCGTGCTTTGCGGGATGCGGGTTTAGAAAAAACGCAGATTCAAGAAGTCGTCATGGTGGGTGGCTCGACGCGAGTCGTAGCAGTGCGCGAGCAAGTTGGCGCTTTCTTTGAACGTGAACCACTGGTGGATATTGATCCTGATCGAGTAGTGGCCTTAGGGGCTGCGATTCAAGCGGATATTTTGGCAGGGAATAAGCCTGATGCAGAGATGCTGCTGTTAGATGTGATTCCGCTGTCTTTAGGTTTAGAGACCATGGGCGGTTTGGTAGAAAAGGTTATTCAACGAAATACCACTATTCCTATCGCACGTGCTCAGGAATTTACCACTTTCAAAGATGGGCAAACGGCGATGTCGCTTCATGTCTTGCAAGGTGAGCGGGAAACTGTCGATGCTTGTCGTTCTTTAGCGCGTTTTTCTCTGCGTGGTATTCCGCCGATGGTGGCGGGCGCAGCGCGAATTCGAGTAACTTTTCAGGTCGATGCTGATGGCCTCCTTAGTGTGAGTGCGCGTGAAGAATCGACTGGTGTCACCTCCAGCATTGAGGTAAAGCCTTCTTATGGTTTAAGTGATGCTGAAATTGAAACGATGCTGTGTGATTCGATGCAAAATGCACGGGTAGACATGGAAGCACGACGTTTGCGTGAGCAGCAAGTTGAGGCAGATCGGGTTTTAGAGGCTTTG
The DNA here is from genome assembly GCF_937876535.1 of uncultured Thiothrix sp. Classification (GTDB taxonomy): domain Bacteria; phylum Pseudomonadota; class Gammaproteobacteria; order Thiotrichales; family Thiotrichaceae; genus Thiolinea. The sequence continues at coordinate 6,874 of NZ_CALFHZ010000005.1, read as the reverse complement.
GATTCGGCTTTGCAAGCTGACGGTGAGCAACTTTTAACGGTAGCAGAACGTGAGATTTTACTCACTAAACGTACAGAACTTGCCGCCGCTCGTGCTAGTGGCCAAGTGAATACTATTCACCAAGCGATTAAAGCACTTGAGCAGGCTGCCGAAACTTATGTTGCGCGCCGTATGAATGCTTCAGTTCGTGCTGCAATGGCTGGTCACAAAGTCGATGAGTTTTCAGCAGATACAGGGTTCAATCGTCCATGCCACAATTAATATTCTTACCCCATGAAGACTTATGCCCAGAAGGCGCTTTGTTTGAGGTTGCTGCAGGGATCAGCATTTGTGATGCTGCCTTGAGTCATGGCATTGAATTAGAGCATGCATGCGAAAAGTCTTGTGCTTGTACTACTTGCCATGTCTACATTCGTGAAGGCTTTGATTCTTTAGAGGAAGCCTCTGAGCAGGAGGAGGATTATCTCGACAAAGCTTGGGGAGTCGATCCTGATTCGCGTTTAAGTTGCCAAGCTTTAGTAGGTGAAGAGGATTTAGTGATCGAAATTCCCAAGTACACGATTAATATGGTGTCAGAAGGGACGCATTAAGGAGTAGGGGATGGATGCTTTAAAATGGACTGATACTTTAGATATTGCGCTAGAGTTGCTGGAGAATCATCCTGAGGTTGATCCGCGTTATATTCGCTTTACCGATTTACATACTTGGGTATTAGCTTTAAGTAATTTTGCGGATGATCCAAACCGCTCAAATGAAAAGATTTTGGAAGCGATCCAGATGGCTTGGATTGAAGAGGCTGATTTAGACTAGCCTCTTCACGGTTGGTGTTTAGCCGCCAAACTCACGACGCACATTGCGCTCAATCGAAGCCGTTTCACGTAATCTCACTAATTGATCAGTGAGATTACGTGCATATTCTTTGAAGTCTTGCATTTCTGCAGGACTCAAGACACCTTTTTCTGGTAAAGCTACAGTCATTGGGTCTTGGGCTTCCCCATTGATTTTGAATTCATAGTGGACATGGTTGCCGGTTGAGCTTCCCGTAGAACCGACATAGCCGATCACATCGCCCCGTTTGACTGAATCACCATCGGCTAAGCCTTTTTGGTAATCAGACATATGTCCGTACAAAGTGCTAATGCCATCACCGTGACTTAGTTCAATCACTTTGCCGTAACCGCCTTTACGTCCCACATACTGCACTGTCCCATCACCTGTAGCATAAATGGGTGTACCGTAAGGGGCTGCAAAATCAGTGCCTGCATGCATCCGACGGAAGCCAAAGATAGGATGCACTCGCGAGCCAAAGCCAGAAGATAGTCGACCTGCGCCTTGTAGCGGTAGGCGATTGAAGGCTACTTGTTTCAGCTCAGTTTCTTCGTCTGGACGTAAATAGCGGGTTTTACCAGAATCCAATTGGAAGCGAATGCGTTGATAGCTTTCTCCTTTATGATTGAATTCAGCCGCTAAGATATTTTGCGAGAAAATGCGCTCACTTTGATAATAGAAGTCTTCAAAAATTACACTCACTTGATCACCAATCGCAATCTGGCGAAAGTCGAAATCATCTTTAAACACTTTACTTAGTTGGCGCGTGATCGAAATCGGGAGTCCAGCTTTATTTGCTTCATAATGGAAAGGGTTATGGACGGTGAAAGCAACTCGGTTTTGCTGTTCTTCAAAAACCTCATTATCCCAACGACCTACGTATTTACCGTCTTGTTGAGAAATAATGTAAGCGGTGCGTTTGCCTGTGGCATAAATGATTTGTTTAACTGCTTCATCACTGACTTGAATGAAAACTTTATTCCCAGACTGTAGATTAGACAAGAGACTGGCATTTTCAGGCTCTGCAGTGAGTGCTGCTAAGTCTG
>NZ_CALFHZ010000004.1 GCF_937876535.1 uncultured Thiothrix sp. | reverse complement strand
AAATAGCCACGGCTTCATTAAAGGTGCTGAACACGTTATAGGTGAAAAAGCAGTTGAAGCCCGCGCTGGCAAACAGTAGCGGCCATTTGACCATCAAGAGGAGGGACGCATTCGCGGGTTCGCCACTAGCCAGACGTTTGGCGTAGAGGAATAAAGCCAAGGCGGCAAGGATAATGACCGCTAGGGCTATCAGGATGAAGGTGTTCATGCCTGCACCTCCTGCTGAGCGCGCTTGCTGGGTTGGTTGCTTTCTAAAAACTCTTGGTACAATTGATTTTGGAGCTTTTTTGCAGCGCTCATTTGCGCCCACGCTTTATCGGTGGCAAGGCGGAGGCCGTGGGTGACGTGATCAATTTCAGTGAGTTTGTGTTGCTCAATCGAGTCAATCGCCAGCCACAGTAAGCTATAAATGCTCTCTAAATCGTCGTGCAGACGTTCAACGGTGCAATGGCGATCAATGCTTAAGGGGTTCATGCCTGACCTCCTTGGTGACGGCTGGCACTGGATGCACTGAACAGGTTTTGTTGCTTCATCCATTGCATCCACAAGTGAGCACGTAGGCCATTCACGCGCTCCGGTTGGGCATGACTTAAACGGCTGCTGATGCGCTGTTGTGCCTTTTGCAGTTTTTGGTCAAAGGTATGGGCTTTCATGCTTGCACCTCCTCATTCACACGGCTATTCAAGCCCAATTGCTTGCACCAGATGGTGATGGTTTCGCGGTGAATGCCCATGAGGCGGGAAACTTCGGACAAGTTGCCCTTCGCTTCGGCAAAAAATAAGGGGAGGATGGCTTGGTGGAAGGCGTTTAAAAGCCGGTGATAGGCTTGACCTTTGCCCTTGGTAGATTTGTCAGTGTGTGCTTGCTGGATTGCATCTAAGGCGTGTTGGAGAGAAAGAAGGCAAATAGATTCAGGGTTTAAGCCCTTCGCTAAGTGTGCAGGCGCACCGATAGCGGGTGTATGCATGTTTTGCATGGCGTTGTTCTCGTCTGATTGTTTAATGTGTTGGCAGTTATAAAGCTGCCGAGAGCCATTAAGCGTCCAAACGGAAACGCTGCAAGTATTGCCGCGAAGCGGTGTTGTATTCCTTGCTACTCTCGGCAATTCGTTAGAATCGTCTAGTGTAGCGGAAATAGAAAAACCGCTCATAGGCGGTTCAGTGTTCTTTACATTGCCGCCGCTTGTTTGCTTAATGTTGTGCCGAGTGCGTTCACTCGGTACGTGTTTAAGGCTAGCAAGTGATGGTTTTACCGTCAAGGGAAGATTGGCGGATTTTTCGGAATTGCCATATTCGTTTGAGCGCATATACTTACACCTTGTAAGTTCTAAAAATTATTCATTTTTAAACCCGCTCAAAAGGCGGGTTTTTCTTTTCTAGGTGTTTTTATCTCAAACAATGCATAAGCAGTTCATCAGGAAAATATTCGCTAAATATTTTCCCACGTTTTATGTATATGATTTTTTTGAAAAAATACTGAATTAACGAAAGACTCACTTTCCTTCAAGTAAAAACCACCATCTTTAAAGAAAACCTGAATTACTTTGCCCCCATCATCTAAAGTCTCAGGCTTAATTCGACCAACTCTCACATAACGAGCAATAGTCTCAATAACTGCCAGCAACTCTTCCTCACGCTCTAAACCATAGTGAACAATCTTGATATTTTGCTCTTTAAGGTAGTCAATTCCTTTTTTGTAACCATTCCAAGCAGCTACTACACGATCAACCTCGGTTGGATCACATCGGCACCACTTCGCTATATGCCCTCTCATAAATGCCTTACCACCACGCATTGGTTGACCTTCCTCTACCCAGTCAATCCATAGCGCTAAAATATTTTTATTTCTCTCAAGTACATGCTGTGTTTTTCCTCTAGGTCTACCTCTTGGTTTTTTGAGATTTTTTTGATTTTCTGGAATTTGTATTTTGCTTTTTAGCTGCTCTATTTCGAGCAGATGAACGCACTCTAGCCGTAGCAAGTTTGCCGCTTCGTCAATGGATGCTTCACCATTTTTTACTTTTGTGAGTAATAGCTTGATTAGCTCCTGCTCAGTGGCAGGTAAATTTTCAATATCGGGGTTGATGATGCTTTCATTAGATTGCACAATAGGTAGTCCTGAATCGATATTTCAGTAAACACAAAAAAGGAGAGTTCGCAGCTCTCCTTTTTAATTTTATATACAAACTTCTATAAGACTTGTTGTCGGTATTTTCTTAGTGTTTCCGCTCTTAATCCCAGCAATTGTGCTGCACGCCGATAGTTACCTTCGGTTTCCTGTAAAACATGAATGATTAACTCTCTCTTCAATTGCATCAACAACCTTGGGTACAAGTTCCCACGATCATATTTAAAAACCTCTTGCTTAGCTTCATTAATAGCCAGCTCCAGTTGCACTGAATTCAGTAAAGCAGGTTTATCCATACGGGGCTTGCTCCTGCTCAATGAAAACCAACTGACTAGCATAGCTTGCGCCTAAATCATGCTGGAGTGTTTCCCAAATAAAATCCGCTTCAGCCGCTTCATAACCCAGTGCTAATAAAGAACTATGAGCTACTGGCGTTAAATCGCTCAGCTTTAATAAATCAGACCGACTTGCAGTGAAGAACAAACTAAAGGGCTTTAACCACGTAAGCGGCCACCATGAAACCTTACCTTGCTGCTCACCAACGAGGGAGGAAGATGTAATCATTCACTTAATTACCTGCATTAATCTTTAAAAAGAGGTAGCTACATTAAGCCACCTAAAACCAAGGCAAACACAAACCCTTAATTAGCGAGTACTGCTGTTATAAAGCAGCACTATGGATTATTGCGAGCTACACGCGCTGAAGCGTTATACACAACAATACTGGTGAGTCCCCCCTTCAAAGGTTTGGGAGTAAGCAATGCTATAAACTGATCACCATAAGCCTCTTTCCGACCTGTAAAGCGCCCATGTTGATCACGTTGATTTTCTAATTGTCCCATCGTCCAAGGTTTAACAATTTTTAGGCGAGTCACTATCTCACCGATCATCACACGACGATCACCTAACCAGAGATTAGGTGCACTGGTTTTCCAGTTAGGCACACCCTTTACTAAACCCAGATTACCTGTCACGGCCAAATCAGTAGCAACTACTCGATTAGAAGCCTGAAACTTTTCAGCTTGTTCAATTTCAGTCATTAGTACACCTGACATCAAACCAAACATCGCCTGATGCAGGCGACCATCTTCAATTAATGTTTTTCGTAAGGCATAAACTCTTAAGAAATTATCCCAGTGTTCTTTAGATTTAACTCCTGCAGGTACATCCATATCAAAATAATCAACATTAGTAACTCGGCTATAAGCAATCGTCCAAGCTTTACCTGTTGGATCAATCAAGTTACCACTATGATCAACCAGATATATCTCACCAATATCATAGTTCAGCACATAATAAATACCTGACGATAAAACTAAATAAGACTGATACTCTTGTATTGCAACACCATCAATGGTGACCGTAACTGGATTTAAGGTGTTTCCAATTTGGCTACCCTCCAAACCACGAATCACTCTTGGTCTACATACTGTCGTTACTTTCTCACCCAACAATACGATCTTAGAACTATTACTCTTATCGCTTAAATCTTCCACTACAGGCATAGCCTGCCACTCGTCTGAGGCTTGAACTTGCTCATTAAAAATTAGGGTATCTGTATCTTCACCTATAATACGTGCTGCATTTTTTAGATTTTCAGTAACAATATCCCAATCCATTTTTTTATTAGTAGCTAGATAGTTCAGCTCATCTGATACTTCAAAACTTAGTTTTTGCGGGATGGGATAAGCTATTTCCGTCCCCTGAGCTAAGCCAGAACGACTAATTCCTGCACCTTCATAAGTACGAACACCATTATAGCCAGCGATATTCTTACGATAACTATACGGTATGGCATAAGAAGCCGAGAAATCATCTACATTCGCCTGAACAAACTGTGCACCGACAAGATTATAATAAGCCTCTCGAACTAAAGTTCTTTCAAATATTGCTGGCATGCTACTATCTGATGTTGTGCCATTTCCTCCAGAAGAAAGTAGTCTAGATTCATTTAACAAACGGTTATAATTAGCCTTATCAAACAACTGCAGAGCACGCTCAGCTAATAATTTATTTTCACTACATAAACAGCCATTGGTGGCACGAAAACGCTGTGCAGGCGACATCACATTTAAGCCTAAGCGTTTATCTATTTCTTGTTGAGTTGTTTCTATTAATTGACTCATTATTATTCCCCTTAGGTTCAGAATGGCTCTAGGCCGTTATAGGCTTGTGATGACTGTGTGCGGTTTCTCTCACGCTTTAAGATTTGGATAACCTCAGAACTCATACTGCGACCATGCTCTTTAGCCATATTTTTGAGCCATGCTCGTAACTCTTCACCCAAATGAAGTGCAAGTCTTGGATTTTTTGCTTTATTTTCAGTCATTAAAGTACGCCCTTTGATTACTAAAAACCCATTAAACAACAGCAGACTATTGCATGTGCTGACGTTTTTTAGTGTTCATTCGGCCATTACACAGTAAGTAAGTGGTGCATGTGTGAACCCATGTAGATATTCAAGTACCCAGCTTTAGCAAGGCAGAGGCCAACCCTCTTGCCGACCACCCACCCCTATTCAAGCTTGGTAAGCGGTGCCCTCACCCTGTAATACCGTCTACTAATTTATAAATTAATAGACAGCTATTTCAGCTATAAAATCACCGTCTATTAAATCGTTTTCAGGTATTTAATAGACTATACTGTCTACTAATCGAATTTAGAAACAAGGAAAACACTATGAGACTCTTTGGATATGCACGGGTAAGCACTAGCCAGCAATCACTAGAAATACAGCTAAAAGCTTTAAAGGATGGAGGTGTAACAGAACATAGACTATTCACAGATAAGGCTACTGGAAGCCATACAGAGCGCTCTGGACTAGAAGCACTGAGACAGAAGGTAGAACAAGGGGATGTGATCTTAGTCAAGAAGCTAGACCGCTTAGGTAGAGATACCGCCGATATGGTGAATCTGATTAAAGAGTTCTCTAATCAAGGGGTGAGTATTCGCTTTCTGGATGATGGCATTAGCACAGAGGGTGCTATGGGTAAGATGGTGATTACTATTCTTGCTGCTGTTGCTGAGGCAGAACGAGCACGGATACTAGAGCGTACTAATGAAGGACGTTTAGAGGCCAAAGCCAAGGGTATTCAATTTGGGCGCAAACCCAGCATAGACAGTGCAAAGGTCAAGCAATTGCATGCTGAAGGTGTAGGTGCTACCGCAATAGCCAAACAAATGAAAATCGGGCGATCAACTGTTTATAAACTACTCAATTATAAATAGAGTCTAAAACCTTTTTACAGGTTATGCATGTCAGCGAGTTATACGACACATTTATGTACTGCCGTTTTTTCCAGCAGTTTTATACACTGACATAAACAGCCTACAAACGCCGTCACATAAGGGTTTCTCACTTTTACATAGGGACGCATTAAAGAAGTTATACGACACTATTGAGCGGTAAGCGATTGCTCAACGACCTGTATAAACCAACTATTCATGCTGATACCTTGCTTTGCTGCCTGCTCAGCAACTTGCTGGTGAAGTGTGGGGGATACTCGAATGCTCAACACACCTGAGTAAGTTTTGGGGAGTTCTTCAACAGGCAATGGACATTGCAGGTAGCTATCAACGGTTTCATAAAAAGGCAGCTCTAATGCCTCTAAACTATCCCCTTCAAAATCCAAAACAACTAACTTGTTTCCACAAGCCTCTTCAAGCCCCAAGAGCCTACCTTGATACAGCAAGGTTTCTTTATTCAGCTCCACCATCAGCATGCAGCCTTTGTATCTTAAAATATCCATATCCATCACCTAGCCTATTGAAACGAAAAAGCCGGATTGTGTCCGGCTGGGGTGGAAAGTTGAAAAATCAACGACCTGTTCAATGACTGAGTGGCAAAGCCTGATTCAAAGCTTGACGGACAAAATCATTCAAACTGATCCCTAACTCCTTGGCTTTTAACATCGCGGCTAGGTGCAAATCATGCCCAACTCGTACATTAAAACTCCCCTTACAAGGTAGTTCTGGTTCATAGCCTTTAGCTTCACAGCCTGCTAAATAATCATAAACCGCCTCTTCAAATGCAGCTTGGAGCGCCTTTACCGTTTCACCTTCATAGTTCACCACTTTTTATGAATTCTGGTTCACATCGTTTACTGCTTCATTCCGCTTCACAGGGCTACTTCCAAATATAAACTGCTATCGTGAGCATTTAGAACGGGAATACCTTGATAGGGATGCAAAACCAGCAAGTCCTTATCGCCTGTGACTAATAGATCGGCATTACCGGCAATCATTAGCTCCAGAAACTTATTATCTTTTGCATCTCGACAATCGCTAATGACTAGATTAACCACGACCTTTTCGGCCAACTGCTGCAATAAACTAACAAACACTTGACCTTCTTCTTGTGAAAAATAAGGTCTAAATTTCTCGCGGCTGCACTTGTCCATCAGCTCTTCTAAGGTAGCACTCGACACTAACAATTGATGATGTTGAAGAATATGCGTCAATAACTTACCGGGTGTTGATGAGCGTTTCATGAGAAAACTCAGCAATACATTGGTATCCACCACCACACGCAATGAAAGCTCAGTCATTCAATAAATCGTCTAGTTGTTGATCTGTTAGCTCAGGGTGTCGGTTACTCACCTGCTCACTTAAACGGTTAAGCTGTGCCAGTGCTTTACGCCGCAGCCATTCACGCCGAATGGCTTCAATCAAAAAACTACGTTGATCAGGGAGATTGTTGACCAAAACCAACACATCATCCGGTAAATCAATCGCTAAATTCATCGTTTTATTTTCCTATCCAAATTTTAGCTGAAAGCAGATTCATCGCTAGTCATGCACTGCTTCATTCAAAGCCTCCATAATCACCGACTCACTCACACCACGGCGCTTGAGGCTGGAAACTAAAGCGGTCACAGCGTCATTGTCCAAGCGATCAAGATCACGCCGTAGACCTTGCCCAACATAGGTTTTTAGTAAACCTTGATAACCCGTAAACCCTAAACTTGGCGCAATCCGCTTGAGGTCTTCTACCACATCAACGGGCATACGCAAGGTGATCGTTGTCATCGGGCGTTCTTTGACTAAGCGATTTTTGAGCACTTCAATTTTCATAATATTCTTGTTCCTTCCGTGTGGCTTTCGTGGCATTCCATACAAAGGTAATACCATTTAAGGCATACACAACATCCATTAGTTATAATGCTCGTATTGCTTTTGTAAATACATTAGCAGAAGTTGCTTAACTTTGCCGCGCCTTAATCTTTTCCGCTGCCCACTGGCGTTCGGGTTCACTCACTACCCCATTCATTACCCCCTCCAACTGATAGCGATCACCACCTTGTAGTAAGGCCG
>NZ_CALFHZ010000003.1 GCF_937876535.1 uncultured Thiothrix sp. | reverse complement strand
AGATCCAACACCTGGCGGTCGCTCAGCAGCATGAACATGACCTCACCCTCGCGCGCCAACAGCCACCTCGTTTAGCGAAGAACGCCTTATGTGTTGTAGACTTGGGTTATCAAGGCTTAGCCCTAGACAGTGGTCGAGTCGTATCGTTCGTTAAAGATCTTTCGCCTCTTGAAAGGGGGTTATCGCGGACGGCGGCGTCGGCTTGAACTGCAGTTACGCTTGATCGCGGGACTCGTCAATCGCATGATCCTTCAATAAAACTTTCGCATGAAGAAGCGAGCTTATCCATTGCAGAATGGGTTAGGAGTGCGTTAGATGCCGCGCGCTCTGGTGATGCACTAAGAAAGAAGCCTTCAAAAATTGAAACAAGCATCGACCGCATACCTGCCGCTGAACCCATGCAGTCATCCGGCTAAGATCGTTCCACCTTGACGGGGGGCGGATAGGGTCTAAAATGTATTTCAATTGAAATACATTTACAGAGCCACTATGAAAACAGCCATCATTAATGCAAGGGTAGTCCCTGAACTAAAACAAGAAGTGGAAAGCATTTTATCCCGCTTGGGTATCACCACTACTCAGGCTATCATCATGTACTTTGAGCAAATTAAACTAAACAATGGCATACCGTTTAGCTTACGCCTGCCCAATGAAGAAACCATTGCTGCCCTAAAAGCCGCTCGCACGGAACAAGGTGATCCCGTGACCCTTGACCAACTACGTGACAGCCTGACCTAATGGTGCTGCAACTGGTGCGATTGAAGTCCTTCGTGAAGGACAGCAGCAAGGTCAAACTGACCGACAAGCATTTCACGCGATTTGTGGAGTATGTTTATCTGCTTTCGCAAGAAAAGATACTGCCTGCCGAATACCTAGACCATACACTCACGGGCGAATGGGAAGATTTTAGGGAGTTCCATATTAGTGGTGATGTGCTAGTGATCTATCGCGTGGAAGGTGAATTGGTCAAGTTAGTGCGTATTGGTAGTCATAGCCAACTTTTCGGTTAAGCTAATTTAGCAGGAGCCTCCTATGGAATGGTCAGAAGTCATCGACAACCCCCTCTTAAAAGATTTGCCATTTAAGATCGAGCTGAACCGATTTGGTAAATTATTAATGAGTCCTGCCTCGAATAAACATGGTATTGCTCAAAGCAGAATCGGCGCGCTGCTCACGAACAAACACCCCAATGGAGTGACTATTTCCGAATGCTCCATCCAAACCCCAGAAGGGACTAAGGTCGCGGATGTGGCTTGGGCTTCCGATGCGTTTATAGAAAAGTGGGGAACCGTGACACCGTTTCCACGCGCACCCGAACTCTGTGTAGAAATTGTTTCACCCTCCAACTCGCGGGAAGAAATGCAGATCAAAACCACCTTGTATCTTGAAGCCGGTGCGGAAGAGGTGTGGATTGTGTATATCGACTCCCACCTAGAAATCTTCACCGCAGTAGGGCAGGTGAATCACACGGCATTTTCGGAAGGCATCCGTGAGCAGTTGTTCAAAATTACAAAATAGGTGAAAAAGTCATAGAACGTGCCAGCGGTTTGAGATAGGTTTGCACAATAACTAGACGAGTCTATGTAGAGAGTAAGACTTTCGACCCCAAGGACTTACTATTTTACTCATGAAAACCATTTACAAACTACTCAGTACCACAAATCCATTGCATTTTTTCGCCCAAGTTAACACCCTATAAGACTCTATATAGGTGGAGAGGCTAGATGCAAACCCTGCTTTCTTATATCAACGGTCAATGGATTCGCCCTCAAGGGTCTGTCTTAGCCGTTAGAAATCCAGCGAATAATCAAGCTATTGCTCAAGTTATATTAGGCACAGAAGCTGAGCTTGAGTTAGCTGTATCTGCCGCGGTTGAAGCTTTCGAAACGTATTCCCAAACTAGCCTTGAACAACGTATTCATTATCTAGAGCAACTACGAGCGGCTTATGCTGCACGTCTGGAAGAGATTGCTGAGGCGATTCGTTTGGAAATGGGAGCGCCTCAGGACTTTGCTTTGAATGCACAAGCGGCTTCGGGCTTAGCTCATTTTGATTCGCATTTGCAGGCCTTGCGGGAATTTGCTTTTGAGTATCCCTCTGGAGCCTCGCAGATTGTGCATGAGCCGATTGGTGTTGTTGGGTTGATTACCCCGTGGAATTGGCCAATGAATCAGTTAGTGGTTAAGGTAATTCCTGCCTTAGCTGCAGGATGTACACTCGTACTTAAACCCAGCGAGTTAGCACCACTGAGTGCCAATTTATTTGCCGAGATCATCCAGTCTACCGATTTACCCACAGGTGTTTTCAATTTGCTCCACGGTGATGGTGAGGGCGTAGGACAGGAATTAGTGAAACATCCACAGGTTGATATGATCTCGTTTACTGGGTCTACACGGGCTGGCAAAGCGATTACCAAAGCGGCAGCAGATACGATTAAGCGTGTGACTTTAGAGCTAGGCGGCAAATCACCTAATCTTATTTTGGACGATGCTGATCTAGAGCAAGCTATTCAACAAGGTGTGCTGCTCTGTATGAGTAATAGTGGTCAATCTTGTGATGCTCCAACGCGCATGTATCTGCCACGGCCACAGTATCACCAGGCGATTGAGATTGCTAAAAATACTGCCGTAAGCTTAGTTGTTGGTGATCCTAAAGATGCAAATACGAATTTAGGGCCAGTGATTAGCCAAACTCAATATGATCGTATTCAAGCACTGATTCAGGCTGGCATAGATGAAGGGGCAAGCCTCATCTGTGGTGGTTTAGGTAAGCCAAAGCATCTGCGTGCTGATTTAGTTGATGGCCATTATGTGCAAGCTACCCTTTTTGCTAAGGTGCACCAACAGATGCGCATCGCGCGTGAAGAGATTTTTGGCCCGGTCTTAGTCATGCTTCCTTATGATAGTGAACAAGAATTAATTGAGATGGCAAATGATAGCCCTTATGGCTTATCCGCCTATATTTCAAGTACAAATCGTGAACGCGCCTTGCGGATTGCTCGCCAACTTAGAGCGGGGCAAGTGCAGCTCAATTATCCTGAATGGGATTTATATGCGCCCTTTGGTGGCTATAAACAATCTGGTAATGGTCGTGAATACGCCCAATGGGGGCTGCGTGATTTTCTAGAAACCAAAGCGATCATTGGTTAAGTAGTGTTAACACCACAGTAGAGTAGACAAATGAAATATGGATACATTGGCCTTGGTAATTTAGGTGGGCATTTAGCCGCAAGTTTAGTGCAAGCTGGTTTTGAGCTTACGGTTTACGATAAAAATCCGGCCTTAGCAGAGCGCCATTTAGCTTTAGGTGCTAAATGGGCGGAGAGTCCAACGCAGCTAGCCCGACAAGTGGATGCTGTCTTCACTTGTCTACCTTCGCCCGTGGTGAGTGCCAGTGTTTTACAAGAGCTAATCGCTGCGAATAAGTCGGGTTTGCATTGGCTAGAAATGTCTACTTTGGGGCGCGATGATATTCAAGCTTTAGCCCAACAAGCTGAAGCAGCTAGTATTCAAGTCTTAGAGTCGCCCGTAACGGGTGGTGTACATTTAGCCGCTCAAGGTAAAATTACGGTTATAGTGGGTGGCGAGCAAGCTCTATTTGAACAACATCGCCCAGCCTTTGAGGCGATGGGTAATCGGATCTTTTACATGGGGGCTTTAGGCAGCGCTGCCATCATTAAAGTAATTACGAATATGCTTGCCTTCATACATTTGCTGGCGGACGGTGAGGCTCTGATGCTAGCCAAGCGCGGTGGCTTAGATTTAGCTCAAGCTTGGGCTGTTATTCAAGCGAGTAGTGGCAATAGCTTCGTGCACGAAACCGAAGGCCAGCTGATTCTGAATGGTAGTTATGATATTGCCTTCACCATGGATCTAGCGCTGAAGGATTTAGGTTTTGCGCTCGGCTTTGGTCGTGAATTTGGCGTACCCTTGGATTTAGCAGGCTTGACCCAACAAACCTTTGTGAAGGGGAAAGCCGCTTATGGTGGCCAAGCGCAATCCACACAAATTGTTAAATTATTAGAAGATGTGCTGCAGACGGATCTGCGCGCAGAGGGTTTTCCTAGTCGTTTAGAGTAGTGGCAATTTTTATAAGATTTTTTGTTATTTAACTAAGTATAAATGTATGACCTTATCAGCTGAACAAATTAATAAATTTAAAGAAGATGGCTATTTAATTTTTGACACCCAGCTCCCAGAAGCTACTTTAGATGCCATTAGTAAAAGGCTTGCACCTTACTGGGGGCATGATGGCAAAAAGTTTGAGGGTGCAACGTATGCAGACTTTAATCGGATTCAAGATGCTTGGCGAATCGATAAAGGTATCAAGTCGATTGCAGTGTTTCCGCCTATCTTAGCTGTTTTGAAAACATTGTATGGTCGACAGCCTAGACCTTTTCAGACCTTGAATTTTTACAAAGGTACTGAGCAAACGATTCATGCTGATAATATTCACTTTAACTCGGAGCCTTTCGGTTTAATGTGTGGAGTTTGGGTAGCCTTTGAAGATATTGGTAGGGAACAAGGCCCTTTAGTCTTATACCCCGGTAGTCAAAAGCTTCCAGAAATTAATTTTGAGCAAGCAGGCTTAGAGCCAAATTATAGTTATTATCCACAATATGAAGCTTTCATTGCTCAGTTAATTAAAGACAAGCATATGCAGGCGGCTTATGGCTTAATGAAAAAAGGTCAAGCCTTAGTTTGGGCAGCCAATTTATTGAATGGTGGTGCTATACAAACTAATAAAACCTTAACCTGCCAGTCTCAAGTAACCCATTATTATTTTGAAGGTGCTAAGCCTTGGCGACCCGGTCATAGCAAGCAGAAGCGCGCCTATTTCAAACCAGAATGGATTCCTTATGAGGGTGCTCCTACTAGTTTAAGTGATCGATTCTTAAATTGGTTTAAACGCTAGGTTTCAGACGTTTGGCGGTAAAATCAACGCGAATATGGCATAAAACTTGCGGCCAAACCCATACCTGCGTATGCTGCCTGCTTTTAATTAAACTATGTGATCCTTGGTATGGATCACCACTGGAGAATAATAATGCCTGCCATTACTCTACCTGATGGGAGCCTGCGCTCCTTCGATCACCCTGTTTCTGTTGCTGAAGTGGCGGCTAATATTGGCGCTGGACTAGCCAAGGCTGCAGTTGCTGGCAAAGTCAACGGTCAATTAGTCGATACTAGTTTTGTACTTGCTCAAGATAGCCAATTAGCGATTATCACGGCTAAAGATCCAGAAGGTGTGGATGTGATTCGCCATTCTTCTGCGCATTTGATGGCGCAAGCGGTGAAGCAGCTGTTTCCTAACGTACAAGTGACCATTGGGCCGACCATCGAAAATGGCTTTTACTATGACTTTGCGAGTCCACAGCCATTTACGCCAGAAGATTTAGCAGCGATTGATGAGCGCATGCAAGACTTGATTCGTCAAGATATTCCGGTAGAGCGCAGTACCCTGTCACGTGAGGAAGCCATTAGTTTCTTCAAGAATATGGGTGAACTATATAAAGCAGAGATCATCGAAAGTATTCCTGCTGGTGAAGTTTTGTCTTTGTATCGCCAAGGCGATTTCATTGATCTTTGCCGTGGCCCACACGTGCCAAGTACTGGAAAAATTCCTGCTGTCAAAGTGATGAAAGCAGCCGGTGCTTATTGGCGCGGTGATGCTAAAAATGCCATGTTGCAGCGCGTATATGGCACTGCTTGGGCGAATAAGAAAGATTTGCAGGCTTATTTAACTTTCCTTGAAGAAGCTGAAAAGCGTGATCATCGCAAAATTGGCCGCCAATTAGATTTATTCCATCTACAAGATGAAGCGCCTGGGCAAGTCTTTTGGCATGAAAAAGGCTGGACGATTTATCAAGCCATTGAGCAATACATGCGCAAAAATTTGCGTGAGCGGGCTTATAAAGAAATCAAAACGCCTCAATTGGTGGATTTCTCTCTATGGGAGCGCTCAGGGCATGCCGGTAAATATCGCGAGAATATGTTCGTGGTGGATGTGGAAGAGCGCTCTTTCGCGATGAAGCCGATGAACTGTCCTTGCCATATTCAAGTGTATAATCAAGGCTTGAAAAGCTATCGTGATTTGCCGTTACGCTTAGCCGAATTTGGATCTTGTCATCGGAATGAATTTTCTGGGGCTTTGCATGGTCTAATGCGGGTTCGTGGTTTTGTGCAAGATGATGCGCATATCTTCTGTACTGAAGACCAAATTCAAACTGAGGTCGTCAACTTTATCGATTTCCTGCATGACGTTTATAAAGATTTCGGTTTCTCCGATGTTATTTATAAACTCTCGACTCGCCCTGAACAGCGCGTTGGTGCTGACGAGGTCTGGGATAAGGCTGAGCAGGCTTTGGCGGATGCCTTGGATGCCAAAGGCTTACCTTGGGAAGAGCAACCCGGTGAAGGGGCTTTCTATGGACCAAAAATTGAATTCACTTTGAAAGACTGCTTAGGTCGGCATTGGCAACTCGGTACGATTCAAGTGGACTTCTCGATGCCAGCTCGGTTAGATGCGCAATATGTGGCAGAAGATGGTTCACGTAAAATACCCGTGATGCTGCACCGCGCTATTCTGGGTTCTTTCGAGCGCTTCATTGGTATTTTGATTGAGCACTACGAAGGAAAATTCCCAACTTGGTTATCGCCGGTGCAAGTTGCAGTGCTGAATATTACCGATAATCAGGCTGAATTTGTGAAAACGGTAGAAAAACAGTTGAGAGATCAGGGTATTCGCGCCGTTGCAGACTTGAGAAATGAGAAGATTGGCTTTAAAATCCGCGAACATACAATGCAGCGGGTCCCTTATTTATTAGTAATTGGGGATCGTGAAGTCGAAACACAATCGGTTGCAGTGCGCACGCGTTCTGGTAAAGACCTTGGGGTCATGCCTATTTCTGAAATCCAGCAAAAATTGCTAGCAGAAATCGCCAATCACAGCACGATTGATTTGGAGGAATAAACTTATCGCTCTGGAAAAAGAACATCGCATTAATGAAGATATTCGAATCCCCAAGATTCGTTTAATTGATGTAGATAATGAAAATAAAGGGATCGTTTCCACATCTGAAGCCTTAGCTATGGCGCAAGAAGCCGGCTTAGACTTAGTGGAAATTGTGCCTACTGGCAAGCCACCTGTTTGCAAAATCATGGATTACGGTAAATTCCGTTTCGATGAAAGCAAAAAAGCAGCCGTAGCACGCAAAAAACAAAAGCAAGTTCAGGTCAAGGAAATCAAGTTTCGCCCCGGCACAGACGATGGTGATTACAAGATTAAATTGAAAAAACTGACTGAGTTTTTGGAAGAGGGTGATAAAGCTAAAGTAACGGTTCGTTTCCGTGGACGTGAAATGGCTCACCGTGAATTGGGTATGGAAGTACTCAAGCGTGTAGAAACTGACCTAGCTGAGTTAGGTGTTGTCGAGCAGTTTCCTAAGCTCGAAGGCCGGCAGATGGTTATGGTGATGGCACCTAAGAAGAAAATCTAGAAGCTTAAGGGTAACTTTAAGCTTTTCGTCATCCAAGCAAGGTTAGGCACTCTTGCTGGGTGTTTTTTTAATCCTCTGTTAAAGGAGACTAAGATGCCTAAGATGAAAAGCAGCAGCGGAGCTGCTAAGCGCTTCAAAAAGGCTGCAAATGGTACGTTTAAACGTAAACAATCCCATTTACGCCATATCCTCACTAAGAAAACGACTAAGCGTAAACGTCAATTACGCGTGGGCGAGAATCGCGTTGCTGCGGTTGATACCCCAATGATTAATCGTTTGCTGCCGTACGCTTAAGGAGGACAGGATAGATGGCAAGAGTTAAACGTGGTGTACAGGCAGGAGCCCGTCACAAAAAAATCATGAAGTTGGCGAAAGGTTACTATGGTGCCCGTAGTCGTACTTATCGTGTAGCCCATCAAGCAGTCATCAAAGCGGGTCAATACGCTTACCGTGACCGCCGTCAGAAAAAACGTCAATTCCGCGCTCTGTGGATTGTCCGGATTAATGCGGCAGCACGTTTGTCTGGTTTGTCTTATAGCCGTTTCATGAATGGTTTAAAGAAAGCTAACATCAATGTTGACCGTAAAGTTCTCGCTGATCTTGCAGTGCATGATATTGCTGCCTTTGGACAGATTGCTGAAAAAGCAAAAGCTGCCCTAGCTGCTTAATCATCCTGCTGTAAAGCAAGGCTGTTACTACTACGAAAAGCGGGGGAAGGTTTTTGCCTCTCCCGCTTTTTGTTTTTCTGAAAATCGTCATTAGAAGGAAAGCATTGTGCAAAGTTTGCTAGAACTGATGGGTACTGCCCACGAGCAAATCTCCAGTGCCAGCAATTTGGCCAGCCTTGATCAGATTCGCGTGCAGTATTTAGGCAAAGCCGGCCTGATTACTGAGCAACTCAAGCAACTCGGTCAGTTGCCTGCAGAAGAGCGGAAAGCAGCGGGTCAAGAAATTAATTTAGCCAAGCAGTCTTTGGCGAATGCGATTGATTTGCGCCGTGACAGCTTACAAGCCGAAGCCTTAAATATGCGCTTAGAAGCAGAGTCAGTGGATGTGACTTTGCCGGGGCGGCGGATGGATACGGGTGGGCTGCATCCTGTCACCTTGACTATTCAGCGTATGCAAGCAATTTTTGCTCAGCTTGGTTTTGCTTTAGCTGAAGGCCCACAAGTTGAAGACGATTTTCATAATTTTACAGCTTTAAATGTACCTGCTAATCACCCTGCCCGGGCGATGCAAGATACCTTTTATTTAGAAAATTTTGGTACGGAAGAGCCTTTGCTATTAAGAACGCATACCTCTTCAGTACAGATTCGGTATATGGAGGCGCATCAGCCACCGATTAGGATTATTGCGCCTGGAAGAGTGTATCGCTGTGACTCGGATATGACGCATAGCCCGATGTTCCACCAAGTCGAAGGCTTGATGGTGGACAAAGATATTACTTTCGCAAATCTGAAAGGCATTTTGGATGAGTTCTTCCGTGCCTTTTTTGAAGATGATGCCATCAAAATGCGTTTCCGCGCGAGTTTCTTCCCCTTCACAGAGCCATCGGCTGAAACGGATATTACTTGTGTGCATTGCCACGGTACTGGTTGTCGCGTGTGCAAAAATACTGGCTGGCTAGAGGTGATGGGCTGCGGTATGGTGCACCCCAATGTCTTAAAGCATGTCGGGATTGATAGTGAACAATACACTGGTTTTGCTTTTGGGATGGGTGTTGAGCGTTTAGCAATGCTGCGCTATCAGATTAATGATTTGCGGGTGTTATTCGAAAATGATGTCCGTTTCTTACGGCAATTTCACTAAGAGTTAACAGGATTCAAACATGAAAATCAGTGAACAATGGTTGCGTGAATGGGTTAATCCTGCGCTGAGCTTGGATGAAATTAACCATAAATTGACGATGGCAGGTTGCGAAGTCGAGGGCGTTGAACCCGTCGCGACCGCTTTTAGCGATGTGATTGTCGGGCAAATTGTCGAAATTGCCAAGCATCCTGATGCGGACAAACTCAATGTTTGCAAAGTGGATAATGGCCGCGGTGAAATTCTGCAAATTGTGTGCGGTGCACCGAATGCGCGTGCTGGCTTAAAAGCGCCACTGGCTTTAATCGGTGCTGAGCTACCCATGCCAGATGGTAAGCCTTTAAAAATTAAAAAAGGCAAGTTACGTGGTATTGAGTCCTGTGGAATGTTGTGTTCAGCCGCTGAGCTTGGCATGGCGGAAAAATCCGAGGGTTTATTAGAGCTGCCAGAAGATGCGCCTTTGGGTGTTGCTGTGCAGGATTATTTGAAGCTGGCCGATAAAGCGGTTGAGCTAAATGTAACCGCGAATCGTGGTGATTGGCTGAGCATCGCAGGCGTTGCCCGCGAAGTGGGCGTTTTGACGAGTACAAGCTTAACGCCACCTGCAACTTCAGAACAGGCTACTCAACACGCTGATACTTTAAAAATTAGTTTGCCTGCAGCCGATAGTTGCCCACGTTATGCAGGACGGATTATTCGCAATATCAATCCTAATGCGAAAACACCGTTGTGGATGAAGGAAAAGTTGCGCCGCTTAGGTTCACGGAGTTTGTCGCCGGTCGTGGATGTGACTAACTATGTACTGTTAGAGCTGGGTCAACCGATGCATGCTTTTGACTTGGATAAGCTCCAAGGTGGCATTCAAGCACGTTATGCAACTGAAGGTGAACAGCTAGTTCTATTAGATGACCAAACCGTCACTTTAACTAGCGATACCTTAGTGATTGCTGATGATGAAAAAGCGGTTGCTTTAGCAGGTATCAAAGGTGGAATGGCTACCGCAGTGAGTAATGCCACGCAGAATATTTTCTTAGAAAGTGCGCATTTTCGCGCTGAAAAGTTGCGTGGGCAAGCACGTCGTTATGGCTTACAAACGGATGCTTCCTATCGCTTTGAGCGTGGGGTAGCCGCTGATTTACCACGTTTAGCTTTAGAGCGCGCTACACAACTGATCGTCGAGATTTGTGGTGGTTCAGTGGGGCCTGTGGTGGATGTCTGCGCGGATGATCATTTATTAGATCGTCCAGTCGTGAGTTTAAGGCGTGAGCGCATTGCCCGCATTTTAGGCGTGACGATTGAGGATACAAGTGTCGTTGATATTCTCCAACGCTTAGGCTGTGAAGTAACTGCTAATGCAACGGGTTGGGCAGTTAAACCGCCCCATAGTCGTTTTGACATCACTATCGAAGAAGATTTGATAGAAGAGTTAGCGCGTGTTTACGGCTATGACAATATTCCAGCAGTACTCAAAGCGATGCAGCCGAAACTCACCGTTAAGCTGGAAACGGAAACAAGCTTAAGTGAGTTGCGTGCGCCTTTATTAGCGAATGGCTATCAGGAAGCCGTTACTTATAGTTTCGTAGATCCAACTATTGAAGGTTTGTTGTCGCCCGGCCATGAGTCGATTGTGTTGGCGAATCCGATTTCGGCGGAATTGAGCCATCTACGTAGCACCGTTTGGTCTGGTTTATTGCGCGCCCTTGAGTACAACTTAAACCGCCAACAAACCCGTGTTCGGCTATTTGAAGTGGGGCCGGTGTTTAGCAAAACTGAGGCTGGGATTCAACAACAGGATAAAATTGCGGGTATTATTACCGGCTCGGTCTTTCCTGAACAATGGGGCCAAGCCAATCGCGCCGTAGACTTCTATGATATTAAGGGTGACGTCGAAGCCATTTTAGCGCAGGCGAGTGCGCAGAAATGCTATTTCGTCCCCGTCGCTCATCCTGCTTTACATCCGGGGCAATCCGCCGAAATCGCTACTGATAAAGAAGTGGTCGGCTGGGTAGGTGCTTTGCATCCTGCTTTAGAGGCAAAGTTAGGGCTAGGGCAAGATGTATTCTTGTTTGAGCTGGATTTAAAAGTACTGCAAGGTCGCCGTTTGCCAGTGTATCAAGCAGTAAGTAAATTCCCGATGATTCGCCGCGATCTAGCTTTGGTGATGGATCGCACGGTATTAGCGATTGCTTTGGATCAAGCGATTGCACAAGTAGCCCCGCCGAGCTTAATTCATTGGGAGATTTTTGATGTGTATACCGGTAAAGGTATTGCAGAGCATCAAAAAAGTGTCGCG
Organism: uncultured Thiothrix sp.; assembly: GCF_937876535.1. GTDB lineage: Bacteria > Pseudomonadota > Gammaproteobacteria > Thiotrichales > Thiotrichaceae > Thiolinea. The sequence continues at coordinate 128,046 of NZ_CALFHZ010000003.1, read as the reverse complement.
ATAAGCTTGATTTTACAAGAACCTTCCCGCACCCTTGAGGACACGGAGATTACTCGGATCGTAGGGGAGGTTGTGGCGTCATTACAGGATAAGACGGGTGCTACCCTACGTTAATAAGGAGAAGTAACAATGGTGACGACGTTGACCAAAGCGGATATGGTCGAGCATTTATATGAAGAACTCGGACTCAATAAGCGTGAAGCCAAGGATTTGGTGGAAATGTTTTTTGAGGAGGTCCGCTTGGCCTTAGGACAGGGACAAAATGTAAAATTGTCAGGTTTTGGTAATTTTATGTTACGTGATAAAACCCAGCGTCCGGGACGCAATCCCAAGACAGGGGAAGATATTCCGGTCGACGCGCGGCGTGTCGTCACCTTTAGACCCGGCCAAAAACTAAAACAACGAGTTGAGGTTTATGCAGGAAGCGCAGATACCGAATAGTGAGCTGCCTCCAATCCCATCAAAACGCTACTTCACCATCGGTGAAGTTAGCGATTTGTGCTGCGTAAAAGCGTATATCTTACGTTATTGGGAACAGGAATTTCCTTCACTCAAACCGATGAAACGTCGAGGCAATCGCCGCTATTATCAGCGTGAAGATGTCTTGATGATTCGCCAAATTCGTGGCCTTTTATATGAAGAAGGTTATACGATTAGTGGTGCACGGCAGAAATTATTAGGCAGTAGCGATGAGCCGTTAGCCCCACCTACTGAAGAGTCACCTACTGATGTGCTTGAGCAAGTCATCCTAAGCTTAGAAAATGTTCTAGTGACCTTAAAATCTTAAACTTCTAGTTGAGATCAAAGTCAGGATAGAGTATCTTTGCTTTCCTTTCCGGTCGGAGTGTGGCGCAGCTTGGTAGCGCACCACAATGGGGTTGTGGGGGTCGGAGGTTCAAATCCTCTCACTCCGACCATCTAAAGTTTAAAACGCAAATTAATATTAGTTAAAAATTTTCAGCTATAAAGCAATTCTATTTTTTACTGGTTTTTCATTAAGAACTCTTATCGTTTTAATACCGATAATCTAAAACCCCATCAATCCTTTCCTCAAAAGATTGAAAACCCCAAAACTGCCAATATCTACTACTCAATAGACTCATTAATGAGTTGTGATTGAGCAGATTGCATGACCGCTTCTTTCTTGTTGTTATTAACCATTATTTTGGGTGCAGTTGCGGCTTGGTTATGGCCAGCCTATCGACGTCAGCAAGCTTTAAAAGAGCCTTTTCCTGCTGAGTGGCGCAAGATTTTGGCGCAGAATTTTCCAGTGTATCGCCGTATGCCTGCCGATTTACAATTGCAATTACGCCAGCGGATGAAGCTGTTTTTGCATCAAAAACAGTTTACTGGCTGTGCAGGTTTAGAGCTTACCAATGAAGTGCGGGTGACGATTGCCGCCAGTGCTTGTTTGTTAATTCTGAATCGAGCCACTGATGTGTATGCAGGTTTGCGATATATTTTGGTGTATCCAAATGCCTTTTTAGTGGAACAGGAGGAGGTTGATAATGCGGGTTTGGTGAGTATGCAAGCGAAAGGTATGCTCGGTCAGTCATGGAGTAATGGCAAGATTATTCTCTCTTGGGAAGATGTACTCAAAGGCAATCGTGAGTTTGGCGATGGGAGTAATGTCGCTTTGCATGAGTTTGCGCATCAACTTGACAATGAAAGCGGTAGCACCAATGGTGTGCCGGTTTTAGCGAATGCAGAAAAATACGAATCTTGGGCAAAAGTACTAACAGCCGAGTTTGAAGCTTTGTGTCGAGCCGCCTTTCAGGGTGATCCGAGTTTAATTAATTATTATGGAGCGACTGCACCCGCTGAATTCTTTGCGGTCGTGACCGAAGTGTTTTTTGAGCAGCCTCAACAGTTAGCAGCTCAACATCCAGCGTTATTTGAACAACTGAAAACTTATTATCGCGTTGACCCCTCCGACTGGCTTTAAGTCAAGCAGGGCTGTGCTATAAAGACTTAGCTTAGGCCGATTTGGTCTTTTAGTAGGAGTCATTTATGTCCACAGTTAGTAGCTCGCCCACTTTAACTAGTTTAAGAAATCAGCTTAACGAAGCTTGGTTTCACCCTGAGACAGAAGTGGTGCAAGCGCGTTTACAGCAACATGGTTTAAATTTCCAAGCTCGCCAAACGATCACTGCCCAAGCTGCTAGTTGGGTTACTACGTTACGCGCTGATCCGCATCCGAATTTAATGGAAAGCTTTCTGGCTGAATATGGCCTCTCTACCGATGAAGGTATTGCCTTGATGTGTTTGGCGGAGGCTTATTTGCGTGTGCCCGATACGCCTACTTTGGATGCCTTAATTCGCGATAAAATTGGCAGCGCCGATTGGGCGCGGCATCAGCAAGGCGCAGACTCTTTACTGATTAATGCTTCCACTTGGGCTTTAATGCTCACGGGTAAACTGCTGCGCCAAGATCAGGATGCGAATAGCTTAGGTGGTTCGCTGCGTAAACTAGTGCAACGAATTGGTGAGCCTGTGGTGCGCACGGCTGTTTCACAAGCGATGAAAGTCATGGGGCAGCAGTTTGTACTGGGGCGCACGATTGATGAGGCTTTGGATAATGCGAATAATCCACAAGGTTTCTTACATTCTTTTGATATGTTGGGTGAAGCAGCGCGTACCGCAGAAGATGCCGAACGTTATTTCGCGTCCTACTCTAAAGCGATTAAAGCAATTGGTGCGCAAGCGAGTCAAAGCTATGTACATGCTAATTCAGGTATTTCCGTCAAGCTTTCGGCTTTGCATCCACGTTATGAGTCAGTGAATCGTGAGCGAGTGTTGGCTGAGTTAGTACCTAAACTCAATGCATTAGCTGAACAAGCTTGTGCTGCCAATATTCCACTGAATATTGATGCGGAAGAAGCCGAACGCTTAGATTTATCTTTAGACGTGATTGAGCTGGCCTTGCGCAATCCAAAACTAGCCAACTGGGAAGGCTTTGGGATTGTGGTGCAGGCTTATGCCAAGCATTGCTTGCCAGTTTTAGAGTGGATAGCGGCTTTAGCCACTGAGTTACAGCGCAAAATTGCAGTACGTTTAGTCAAAGGCGCTTATTGGGATGCAGAGATTAAACAGGCTCAAGTTTTAGGTTTACCAGCTTATCCCGTCTTTACCCGCAAGGTTTCGACGGATGTGTCTTATTTAGCGGGAGCACGTTTTCTGTTAAGCCATCGTGCGCACATTTATCCGCAATTTGCGACTCACAATGCCCAGACCCTAGCAGCCATCTTCGAAATTGCTGGTGCGGATAAAAGTGGCTTTGAGTTCCAGCGTTTGCATGGCATGGGCGAGGCGCTACATCATTTGGTGTATGCGCAAACTCAACAACTAGTGCGGATCTATGCACCTGTGGGAGTGCATGAAGATTTATTGGCGTATTTAGTGCGGCGTTTATTGGAGAATGGTGCGAATTCTTCCTTTGTAAATCAGCTATTGGATACCGATGTACCGATTAGCACTCTGATTCAAGACCCGATTAGTACAGTAGAAAGTCTGAGTCTTATTCCGCACCCTAAAATTCCATTACCGCCTGAATTATTCAAGGAGCGGCAAAATTCACAAGGTTGGAATATCAATCAACCTCTAATGGCGAGTGAGTTAGCCTTAGGCATGGACCATTTCCAGTCTAAGCACTGGTTAGCTGCACCTTTGGTAGGAGGGGAAGCCCTTGCGGGTATTAAAAAGTCTGTGTTCAATCCAGCCAAACCAACTGACCAAGTGGGTGAAGTGATTGAAGCCACGGTTGAGCAAGTCTCGCAAGCTTTGGAAATAACCTTAGCCGCAGTTCCTGCTTGGCAAGCGCAAACAGCGGAAGCTCGTGCTGCCATTTTGGATGCAATTGCCGAGCAATACGAAGCACAAAGCTCAGAGTTAATGGCTTTACTCTCGCGTGAAGCCGGCAAAACCCGCTTAGATGCAGTGCTAGAAGTACGTGAGGCAGTCGATTTCCTACGTTATTACGCCGCTGAAGCCCGCAAACCTGAAAATAATAGTCGGCAGGGTTTAGGTGTATTTGTTTGTATCTCGCCGTGGAATTTCCCCTTAGCCATCTTCACCGGACAAGTTGCAGCCGCCTTAGTGATGGGTAATGCCGTGCTGGCTAAACCTGCTGAACAAACTCCTTTGATTGCCTATCGTGCAGTGCAATTAATGCTAAGTGCGGGTTTGCCACCTGAAGTGATTGCGCTTTTACCCGGTGATGGTGCAGTGGTGGGAGCCGCTTTAACACGTGATCCGCGGATTGCGGGTGTGTGCTTTACTGGTTCGACTGAAACCGCCAGTTTGATTGATCGTTCGCTTGCGGCTTCAGGCAATGCGCAAGCGGTGTTGATTGCCGAAACCGGCGGCTTAAATGCGATGATTGTGGACTCTACCGCTTTACCAGAGGCAGCCGTGCGCGATATGGTCAATTCGGCTTTCCAAAGTGCAGGGCAACGTTGTTCAGCTTTGCGGGTTTTATTTATCCAAGAAGATATTCGCGCCAAAGTCTTGCAAATGTTGGAGGGCGCAACCCGGGAATTACGCATTGATGATCCGTGGCAGCCTGCAACCGATATTGGCCCGGTGATTGATCCAGACGCTAAGCAAATGATTGAAACCCACTGCGAGAAATTTGCTAAGCAGAATAAAGTGTTATTTAAGCATCCAGCCCAACTAGCGAGAGATAGTTTATTTGTAGTCCCAATGGCGATTGCTCTGAATCAGCTCAGCGATTTAGAGCGGGAAATTTTCGGCCCGGTCTTGCATGTAATTAGCTTTAAATCGACCGAGATTAAGCAAGTCTTGGCGGCCATTAATGCCAGTGGCTATGGCTTAACTTTAGGTTTGCATTCGCGTTTAGATGATCGTGTGCAAGAGCTGACCAGCGAAGCGCATGTCGGGAATATGTATGTGAATCGCAATCAAATCGGTGCAGTAGTGGGGGTGCAGCCCTTTGGTGGTGAAGGTTTATCGGGCACAGGGCCAAAAGCCGGAGGGCCTTATTATCTCGCGCGCTTTAGTCAGGTACAAACGCCTACGTTAAAGCTGCAAGCTATACAAGTGCCCAGTTATACGGCGAGCTTACCGCTACTGAGTGTGCAAGAGTTTGCCGCTAAAGCAAAGTCTGCACAAAGCACTTGGGATGAGTTATTTTTAAAGCGTGCAGCTTTACTCACAGCGGCTAGCAGTTTCTTACCAGAGGGGCTTAAACAGCCAGCACAACAGGTTTTGACTAATTTACAGTCTGAATCAGTGGAAGAGCTTGTTTTACCAGGACCTACAGGTGAATCGAATCGTTTAAGTTTACATGGTCGCGGCCTAGCTTTATGTTTAGGTGGCGGCGAGCAGTCCGAATATGCTTTATTGGCACAAGCTTTCACTGCTTTATTGGCTGGAAATGCAGTCGCTTTGCCGAATACAGACCTAGCTAAGCACTTAGTCACTGCTTTTTATAAGGTTGGTTTGTCTAAAGATGTAGTGGCGGTAGTTGAAATTGAGCAGCTTCACGAGACTTTAAAAAACTTCCCACAGTTGGCTTTAGTGGCAAGCGAAGCCACTGGTTCAGACTTAGTCGCTATGCGCCAAGCTTTAGCCGCTAGAACGGGAGTTCGTGTACCTTGTATTTCTATGAATGCAGGTTTAGAGCGTTTCTGCTCTGAACGAGTAGTGACGATTGATACCACCGCTTCAGGGGGAAATGCCTCTTTACTGACTTTAGATGAGCCAGAGTTAAGGGCTTAATTTGCAGTGGCGAGCTGGCCTAGAGTGTTAGGCCAGCTAAATTCAACACGGTTATTTATTTAATTCAGCCAAAGGCGCATTCGTAAATAATAGATTTCCCATATAGCGTGCACCCGCTTGGGTTAAATGCCCACCATCAAAGGAAATTAATTCTAAATCGGGGGTAAATAAAGGGCAGGTATTGCCTTCACCACAAGCAATGCGATGAATATCCACGAAATTAGCCGCACCCACTTGATTACGTAGAGTCTGATTAACTGCCATTTGTTGCTCATCCACAGGATTACGTAGTTTTAGCAAATCTTCATCAGTCTGGCGTAAGTAGCTGCGCACATTAATTTTGCCAAAGCTTTTACGGCCCACTATTTTCACAGTTTGATTCGGTTGAACGCCTAGATTTTTTAAAGTCGTAGTAATCCGCTCGGCTGCCCACGGTTTCCAGCTGGAGGCAATAATAATTAGATCGGCTTCAGCGATTTGCTCTTTAGCTGCATTCAAATGATCAGCTTCCGCACAGATTTGCTTGTTCTTTTCTTCAATGAAACTCGAAACGTCTTCGTCACCTAAATAAATTTGGCAGATATTGGGAATATAACGAGTACGAATTTGGTAATTGGCTAAGGCTTTATTTTCCAAGACCATATTCAGGAAATCTTGAGCATGGCTGTCACCAATAATTAAAGCTTTTTTACGTGTATCTTGTTTATCAAAGGGTTTTTTAGCGAGTTCTAAATAGCGAGTACGCACATAAGTTCCGCCCGCTTCATTATCCGCTGCTTTGACCATCGCATCGCGTTTGTCATCAGCAAAACTGGGTGTGGTGAGAAGACTGCTGGCAGCGATTAAACTTGTAAATAATAGACTGAGGTATTTCATATAATCGATCTTCATAGAGTTAAGGCTCGTTAGCTAAGATTACTAACAAGCGATTCAGTTCCCTTGAATGTGCTTTAAGCAACTTGATTGGCTTGCGCAAACCAGTAACCTAAACCTAAAAAGAATGCGCTTCCAACCGCGGCAAATATAAAAATTTGGCTGCGGGTGAAGCGTTGGCGATTACGGAAAGGACGTTCCACGAAGCGCCAACTGAGCCAAGCGAACAATAAACTACAAAAAGCCATGGCAGCCATTAATTCTAAATTTGGCTCTACATAAGGCTGCATGCGTGCAAATACTAATAAGGGTTGATGCCAGAGATAAGCGCTGTAAGAGATCAAGCCCACAAAGACTAAAGGCTTGAGCGCTAAGATTTGCCCCGCAAGATTATTCGGGGAGGCAAACAGAATAATTAAAGCAGCGCCCAGAGTAGGCAAGAGAGCATAACTACTAGGAAAAGGCAGGCTATTATTCAGTAAAAAAATAGAACCTAGGACTAAGGCAACGCCTAGCAAACTCAATAGTTGGGTTAGCCAGCCAGCAGCGGGTTGATTATTTTTCAAATAAACTGCAGCTAAAGCGCCAATCAATAGCTCCCAAAACCGACTTGGCAAGAGATAAAAGTTGGCACCTGCATCTACCCGCCACAGCCATTCAGAAGTTGCAATTCCGATCAGAGTGAGTAAACCCAAAAGGATATAAATCGGTTTGCGTCCAAATTTCCATAAGAAAGCCAATAGTAGTGGGAAGATTACATAATACTGTTCTTCAACCGCTAAGCTCCAAGTATGTAAGAGCGGAATATATTCGGATTCGGTCGCGAAATAATCACTTTCTTTCCAGAATAAAATATTCGAAGCAAACACTACTACTGCCATTAAACTGCGCCCAAAAGCAGCTATTTCATGTGGTAAGAGTAGCCACCAAGCTATTACGGCGGTAAAGGCTAGCACTAAAAATAAAGCAGGGAGAATGCGGCGAATCCGCCGTTCATAAAAACCTAATAAACTAAATTTTTGGTTTTGCAGTTCGTCGAGCAGAATCGAGCTAATTAAATAGCCACTGATCACAAAGAAAATGTCTACACCCACAAACCCGCCACTAAACCCCGCAAAGCCTGCGTGATAAGCAATTACAGGTAATACAGCCAGTGCCCGCAGGCCATCTATTTCGGTACGATAATGCATAGGCAACTATAACGCAGAAAAAAACGCATTATGCACTGAAAACTACGGACACGTCGCGGCGCATCCGTAGCTTAAAACGAATAAAGTTTATGAGTCGATTGGTAAAACAGCTAAGCAGCCGCAATCACGCGCTTAGTTTTATTAGCTTGAGCATTAGCGATCATACGCTTAGCCACTTGCTTCTGCTTTTTAGCGGCTGTTACCGTGCTTAAGCTAGATGCAGCAGTTTCTTCGGGTTGATGGGTATCTGAACTCATGGTTTTAGCTACTGTGCGATAGCTAGCCGTGGCAAAGGCTTCTATATCAATATAACTCAACATACCATTCTCCTCGTAGTGGTAAATTAAAAGTTAGTTAATAGAAAACTAATTCTTTTTATAAAGGTTTTAGCTCGGTAAACATATTCCCTCTGTAGCGCTTACCGCAGCAGCATGTTTTAAGAGCTTAATCCACTCCTCTTGTTAGTTTTGAGCGAAAGCAAAAAAACTAAGCAAGCTGCTGTTTTAGCTTAGTAAAAGATTGCTCAAGTGTCCTAAAAAACTTAAGTTTAGTACGCTTTTTAATCGCCTTTTTAATGGCGACTGTTTTAGGTGCAACTTGATTCAATTCTGGAATTTTAGCTTGCAATTGATTAGCTACTTGTTGTAACTCCTTGATTAAAGGATGATCTAGATTAAGTTTAGTAAAAGGATGCAAGGCTATTTCGATTTGTTCCAGTAGCAAATGGTACACAAATAGGTTTTGAAAATCGGTTTTTAGGCCTTGTAAGCAAATGAAGCGTGCTAATTCTAAATACACTTGTTCCTTAAACCCCCAATCAGTTTGACTTTGCGCCTGTGCGGTTAAGTAAAAGGGTAGGGAATAGGGCATAAGTTTGCCGAAACTGATCAGATGGTCTGTTTCTAACAAACGCTTAATAAATGCTTCGGGGGCTTGCAGATCTAGCTCAAAACACTGTTTAAGCAGTTGTTCAATCTCAGTAATTAGTACTGGCTCAATCGGTTTAGCACAGACTAAGGCTTGCTGGTGATAGTTCAGCAAATATCCCAGATGGGTGCGCGCATACAGCGTATCGCTTTGAGCTTTTCTTTGGTAATACTCACAGATACTGGCATCTTGATTTTGATAGGGTTTCAACTCGACAGCTTGATCAGCCATCACAGCCAAATGGCTCATTCCTAAAGCTTCTACATAGCAATAACTAAAACCGGCTTGATAAGCCAATTGCTCCAGCTGTTTAGCTGAAGCCACAAAATAATGCGAGCCAGTCGATAAAGCTGCATATAACTCACCCGGTGCAGTCTTAGGTTGCAAGATTTCAGCACGTGGAGTGGTTAATAAGATCATCCCATTCGGGCTTAAATGGGCTTTTAACTCTTGTAGAAACTGTACCGGATCAGCGACATGCTCCAAGACTTCAGTCGCATAAATAAAGTCAAATACTTTGCTTTTTAAAGAGCTAGCTTCGGCTAAGTAACAGGCCAAAATAGGCAGCTCTAAGAGTTTTGAGCCAAGCACGCCATAGGCAGAGGGTTCTAAGCCCACGACTTGTTTAGCAGGCCAAAGGGTACGGCAATAATCTAGCGCTACACCTGCATTACAGCCAATTTCTAAAACTGAATTAAACTGCTCAAAAGGCAGGCGTTCTAGCATCGGCACTTTCCAATTCAATCCATTAACTATTTCTAAATAATGATGAATTAGATAGATAAAGTTTGGATCTTGTAGGGCTTGCTCAACCGGTGGGTAAGACACATTTTTGCTAGTGGCTTCAGGAAACCACGTGCTTTCACAAACGCTACATTTCACTAAATCCAAATAGCCACGTTCTGCAAGGAAGTGTTGGCTCTGCAAAATGATCTGATTATCTTGCCCATTATTGCAAAGTGGGCAGGGATCCTGGGTCGACGATGTTTGCCAAATAATTCGGGCAGCTTGCATGCTGGCTTGCTCATTATGATTATTAATATATCACTAATCATAACTAAAACTTTGGTTTACTGCAGCTTATTATATAAATAACTTATGATTATTTTTTAGTTTAGGGCTGTTAAGCTTTTAAGGCTTTAAACTTTGTTTAACATAAGCTTCTAATTCCAAGGGTGCACGGGTGTAACCCAAGGTTTCCACTTCTAGTAAGTAGCGCTTCAGAAAATCAGCTTGTCCCATGCGCTCAATTTGTTGGACATGCACTAATTCGTGAGCCAGCAAGGCTTTATCGCTAGCATATTTTGCTTTTAATAACACCGCATGGCCTATTGTACGTCCAGCCTCTTGTGGACTACCTAAACCATAACGTTCTGCTTCAGCACGCAAGGTCTTATCTTCCGGTAAAGGAAAGCTTTCTAGGGCAAGAATGCGTACTTTGTCAGGGTGTTTCAGACCTAATTGTTGAGCCATAGCTTGCTCCTCTGCGGTGAGTACTCGGCCTTTGGGGAGTAACTGTTGCTCAGTTTGGTTATACCAAGCTAGAGCTGCTGGGAAAAACTTATCAATTTTAGCTTGTACCGCAGTGGGTGGATGTTCGAGGCGTTGAAGCTCTTCAGGTGTAGGTTTATTTGAAGCTACACAGGCTGAGATCAGTGTGGTGATGACGAGTATGCTAACAAGTTTTAGAGAAGTCATGGCTTCGGCTCTATCTGAGTACAAGGCGAGCAACCGTATCTTGCATAAAAGATGGATATGCATACGTTTCATCATTCATTTTCCTTAGGTGTACAAGAGTGATGGTCTAGGCAAGTGGAGCCAGCACAGCAGTTTTCAGTTAAGTAACTAAGCAACTGATTCATCGTTGAGAATTCTGCTGTGTAAATCATAAAACGCCCTACAGAACGCGAGCTCACCAAATTGGCATGCAGTAATTCTTTCAAATGAAAAGAGAGTGAAGAAGGAGCGATCCCCGTCAGTTCACTAATCTTGCCAGCGGCTAAACCTTCAGGCCCTGCTGGTACCAGTACACGAAATACCTCTAAACGAGATTCTTGGGCTAGTGCAGCGAGAGCAGTAATAATTTTTGTCTTTTCCATATTTCAATTATAATTGAAATATGGAAATAAACAAGTTAATTTTTTTACTCTTGAAATCCCATACTTTTACCCCATCTATTGCGCATTCTTGTTGAAACTAACTAATTAGAGGGACGAGCATCCATGAGTGCACCTGAAAAAGAGAATTTACAATTTCAAACGGAAGTGAACCAACTGCTGCACTTGATGATTCACTCGCTGTATTCCAATAAGGAAATTTTCCTACGCGAGCTAATCTCGAATGCGGCGGATGCCTGCGATAAGCTGCGCTTTGAAGCAATTGGCAATGATAGCTTGTATGAAAACGATGGCGATTTGCGTGTTGAAGTCGCATTCGACAACGCCGCTCACACCATTACGATTCGTGATAATGGTATTGGCATGAGTCGTGATGAAGTCGTTAGCAATATCGGTACGATTGCCCGCTCTGGCACGAAAGATTTCTTACAAAAACTCACTGGTGACCAGAAAAAAGATGCGCATTTAATTGGTCAATTCGGGGTAGGTTTCTACTCAGCCTTTATCGTTGCTGACAAAGTGACTTTAACGACGCGCCGTGCTGGTTTGCCAAAAGATCAAGCAGTACGTTGGGAATCAGATGCTCAATCAGGTTATAGCTTAGAAAATGTCACGAAAGAAACCCGTGGCACTGAAATTGTTCTGCACCTTAAAGAAGAAGAGCAGGGCTTAGCCAATGATTGGCGCTTGCGTTCGATTATTCGTAAATACTCCGACCATATTCCTTTGCCCGTAAAAATGCTGAAAGCCGCTGAGGAAGAGGGTCAAACCAGTACTGAATGGGAAGTCATCAATAAAGCCAATGCTTTATGGCGGCGCTCCAAAAATGAAATTAAAGACGAAGAATATCAAGAGTTTTACAAGCATATTTCCCACGACTGGGAAGATGCTCTGGCTTGGTCGCATAATCGGGTTGAGGGCAATTTAGAATATACCTCGCTCTTATATCTGCCTTCGCGTGCGCCGTTTGATCTCTATGAGCAAAAACAACAACATGGCATTAAGCTCTATGTGCAGCGCGTGTTTATTATGGATGATGCTGAGCACTTAATGCCACGTTATCTGCGCTTTGTGCGCGGAGTAATTGATTCTAGCGATTTGCCTTTGAACGTTTCGCGCGAAATTCTGCAAAGCAATAAAATCATTGATTCCATGAAAAGTGGTTCAGTGAAAAAAGTGCTGGGCTTATTGGAAACGATGGCAAAAGATGAACCCGAAAAATATCAAAAATTCTGGAAAGAATTTGGCCGCGTCTTGAAAGAAGGCCCGGGTGAAGATTTTAGTAATCGTGAGCAAGTCGCGAAATTATTGCGCTTTGCTTCGACGCAAACCGACAGTGCAGATCAAACCGTTTCTTTGGATGATTACATTAGTCGGATGAAAGAAGGGCAGGAGAAGATCTATTACATCACGGCGGATTCACATACTGCTGCTAAAAATAGCCCACACTTGGAAGTCTTCCGCAAGAAAGGCATTGAAGTTTTATTGTTGTCGGATCGGGTGGATGAGTGGTTGACGAATAGCTTGCATGAGTTTGCAGGCAAACAATTGCAATCCGTCGCTAAAGGCGCTTTGGATTTAAGTAAACTAGATAGCGAAGAAGATAAAGAAGAGCAGAAAAAAGTCGAAGAGCAGTCTAAAAATTTGATTAGCCATATCAAAGAAACGCTTAATGACAAAGTAGAGGATGTGCGCGTCTCGCACCGTTTGACCAGCTCGCCTTCTTGTATCGTCTTGAATGAGCACGATATGGCCTTGTATATGCAGCATCTCTTGAAGCAGGCGGGCCATGAAATGCCTAGCACTAAGCCGGTCTTGGAGGTAAATCCAAGTCATCCTTTATTAGCACGCATGGAAGCTGAAACGGATGATGAGCGCTTTGCTGAATGGGCGAGTGTGTTGTTAGATCAAGCGATTCTAGCGGAAGGTGGTCAATTAGAAGACCCAGCCGGTTTTGTGCATCGTTTGAATAAATTGATGCTAGCGATGGGCTAAGCCTCAAAGCTAAATTTGGCAAGAAAAACGCCCTCTTTTGAGGGCGTTTGTTTGTTAGCTTCTGAGTTAGTTAGCGGTTAAGTTAGCTGACTCTGGTACGGTACGCACTAAGCGAATCGCTCGGCTGTAAGTTTTCATGTTTTCTGAGATTCCGCCTAAGCCACTAAAGCCTGCTACTAAAGCTCTATCATTGAAATTTCCTGGAGCAAAGTAAGGTGTAGATGACCATACGTCTGCAACATCCGCGGTCACATTCGGGAAGAGCTGTAAGTTAATCGCAGGCGCCATACAACTTCTTTCCATAATAGAGAGTAGCTCTTTGGCATTAGGTAAACGCCAGTCAACAAAACCCGCAAAGCCAGTCGTATTGTTTAAGCTTTCAACACGTTGGAAGGCAGTTTGCCAAGAATAAGTTTGTGTGGTTCCCGTTTCACAGCTAGAACCAGTTTTCCCGTCGACGCATTTTTGCCACATTAAATGGGTTTTAGTATCTATCAGTACGCCATCACCATTATCAATAAAGCGGCTAGCGGGCGTGGTCATCAGCGCGTTTGAATTACACATTTGCGCTAAGCTGGTTAGGGGCAAGAGGCTAGCGAGCGCAAGCACTAGTGTCAGAGCTTGCTGAGTCAATAGTTTAATTTTCATTGTTCACCTTGGCAGAATAGAGTTTGAATACGCTTGCATGGCTGAGGCTGTTTAGGGTTGTCCACGTACTAACCTCACCGGCGAGTTTTGGCCTTTAGTCATGTACTGGATAGAGGTTCGGTCAATTTGCCAAGCAAGATCTGCTGCAGGTGCAAAGGTTTCTGCTCCCCAATAGTAATAGCCTAAATCGGTATTCGGGAAATAAGCAGAATCCAGATTTTGCGTTTGTAAGGAGGTAATACCATATAATTCTTCCGTTGTGGGTAAGCGCCAATCATGGAAGCCGCAGAGATTGCTTGCATTGACCCTTGTTGCATAAGCTGAGGTGTTACAACTGCCTGCTTGATCGCAAGCATCACCTCCATAGGGCGTGGGATAACCGACTAAGCCACCATTTGCACTATTAGGTTGATACCAAGAGTATTTCCAATGCATATCGCGCCAACCGCCATCATTGGTTTTTACTTCCCAGACTAAACCAGTGACTTTGTCTTGCACGCAAGCCCAAGGTGTAGTTGTGTAATCGGTAGTTTGGTCAGGTAAAGCCTGGCCACTCGCATCAAGTTTAGTGAAGCTAAAGCCTAGCTCTCCATCAGTCGCATCATTGTCGGTGAAATCACGCCCATACTCAGCATCTTGATTCGGATAACCGGCTACTGGGCAAGCTAGTAAGTTATTGTTTAGATCCCCACAGGTAAACACGCCAGTGTCATTAAGGCTATAAATTTTTGGTAGCACTACTATTGTTCGTGTAACAGGATCAGCCTGGTTGCCAGCTTGATCCGTGGCGGAATAAACCACGGTATAAGTGCCCGTTTGAGTTGTATCAACTGAGCCAGTGCGGGTTACCGTAACGCTTGCATCCACATCGTCGGTGGCAGTAGCACCTGCCTCGGTATAGGTGTCACCGACAGTCAATTCAATCGAACTTGAACCATTTAAGCTAATCACTGGTTTAGTGCTATCTACCCTCTTAACCGTGATTTTCACAGTAGCTTCAGCCGTGGCTGCTTTATTGTCCGTGACCGTCAGCTTAAAGGTCAGTTCAGTATCAGTGCTAACATCGGGTGCCACAAAAGAGGCTTGAGCTTGAGTAGGATTGCTTAGCTCAACTGTTTCACCACTGATTTGTGTCCATTGATACTGGTCGATAGTTCCATCAACATCTGTGCCAGTACCTAGTAAATTCACAGTAGTTTGTTCATTGACAGTTTGATCCGCCCCTGCATTAGCGGTGGGCGCGACATTAGGAAGTGGCTTAACAGTAACGGTACGAGTGGCAGTGACAGTATTACCGGCTACATCTTTGGCGGTATAAATAATAGTATAAGTACCAGCGGTAGCAGTATCTACCGAACCTGTGGTAGTTACAGTGACTGTGCCATCGAGATTATCCATCGCAGTAGCACTGAGTTCGGTATAAGTTCCGCCTACATTTAATTCGATAGTCGCAGCCCCATTTAAGGTGATCACTGGTGCGGTGGTATCAATTGGTGTAGGCGCGATGACTTTGACTGTACGTGTGATAGTGCTGATATTACCGGAGCGGTCAATAGCTGTGTAGGTGAGCACATACTCGCCTAGTTTATGCGTGTTTACTCGACCCGTACTATAAATTCGCACGACACCACTATCATCTGAAGCTGAAACCCCTAAATCTTTGAAACGACTGCCTTGAAATAAAGTGACTTCAGAGTCACCTAGTAAATTGATACTGGGTGGTGTGGTATCTTTAATGACCGTCACTGTACGTGTAACCGTTGCCGTATTACCGGCACGGTCAGTGGCTCGATAGGTCAAAATATAGCTACCCAAACGGGTTACATTGACTTGGCCTTGTCTAAATACTGGCACACGGCCATCCATGTCATCGACAGCGCGAGCACCCAGATCATTAAAATCAACATATTGGAGGACAGAAACCTTGGTACCTCCATTTAAGGTAATGATAGGGGCGGTGCTATCTCTAGATGGACGCGCTCGTTCAGTTTGAGTTTGAACACCACTAGCCGTTGCTGAGTCAGCGGCTATAGCCAAATAAGGACTCCCTAAGCAGGCAGTCGAACAGGAAATGAATAAAGCTAAACGCTTGACTCGTAGATTCATAGAGATCACTCAATAATTAAATTATTTAATTTAGCGGGGTTATTTTTTAGAAAAAATCAGTTTAATTTTAGAGTGAAAAATGTAAATTGCAGTTTACAAAATTAATAATTTAACAATTATATTTTTTTATAAAAGAAGCAGGTATGATTATTTTATAACGTAGAAATTCAATAATTAATTCAAATTTTTTATTGATTAAAAGATAAATTTAGAAGAATGGTTTATTTATCTGATAAGTGGTCTAAAGTAGATTCAGCTATTAATCATATTTGAGAATGAAATTCTTATCCTTTTTGAACAACCTTGCTCAACATATAATGGATTAGTATTAGGGGTTGATGACTAAAAAATTGATGGTGCAGATAGGCCAGGAAATGCTTTTGGAGGCCTCTATGTTAATTATATTTTTAAATTAAAAATAAAAGAGTCCTCTAATTTAGAGGACTGCTATTGTATTTTTTAAATTAATTGGATCTGCTTATGAATCTACAGGTTACGTACTAAGCGTAACGAACGTGTAGATGTTTTTGAAGCAGCTTCAGGGGTCCCAAAAGTAAAGCTAATTCCGATCACTGATCCAGGGTTGCCGATTAGCGTTGTGGATGTCCAAAATAGTTGATAGCCACCAGTATTAGGGAAGTTTTCTAAATTAATAGCAGGATACATACAACTTCTTTCAACTAGTGTGGAAAGCTCTTTCATATTAGGCATTCGCCAGTCACTATAATTTGCATAATTATTATTATTTAAAGTAACTGCTTTATTTAAAGCATTAAGCCAAGTTAATACTTCTGGCTCACCCGAGCAATCGTTTCCAGTTTGGCCTATAGGGCATTTTTGCCACATTAAGTGAGTTTTTTGATCACTAATAGTGCCATTGCCATTATCTTGAAATTGATTCAAAGAGTTACTGCGTTCCATATTGCTAGAGCAAGATTGTTCCGCATGAACACTATTGGTGATCAATAGAAAAAAAATAAAATTTAGAGCTAGTTTGTGTTTCAGTGTAAACATTGAGTTTAATTCCTATATTGATGAGTTTTCAGCGAGCCTCTACCTATTTTTAGCGGTAAAGGCTCATGAACTAAATTTTGTTGAGATTAAGCTCTAGTATTTAGCTCCCCTGACTAACATAACTCTATTGTTTACGGATTTATCTCCATAAGGATAAGCTGTGCGTGAGCGGAAGTTAATCGTCCACGCATTATTAGAGACACCACCAAATAAATTTGCTGTTGAAGTAGAGGTCCAATAGGTACTTTGTAGCCTGTAAGGGAAATAGTTTGGATCTAGATCAGTAGCCGCTGGTGTATATTGATTGTAGTTGTAGTGGAATAAACTGATCATTTCATTGGCTGAAGGCAAGCGCCAATCATTAGCACCGCAGAGGTTCTCAGCATTCACCGTTTGAACATACTTGAGCGTATCGCAACTAGCAGTATCACTGGTAGTATTGCATACACCATTGGACTCTACCCCTGGATTACGCCCATTCTTGGTGGAGTCAGGGTTGTACCAAGAATAAGTCCAATCGAGGTCGTGTAAACCATCATCATCCGTTTTAATCTCCCAAGTAAGTCCGGTTACATTATCTTTAACACAGCTCCAAGGGGTAGTTGTATAGCTAGCAGTTTGATCCAGTAAAGCTTGACCCTGGGAGTCTAGCTTCGTGAAACTGAAGCCTGCATGTCCATCACTATCATCATTGTGAGTAAAGTCTCGACCCACTTGAGCATCTTGATTTACATGATTACTAGAACAAGTTTCCGTACTAGAGCTTGCACTGGCACATAAAGTAATCCCAGTATCATTTAAGGTAATAGGTGTGATGGTTGTGGAGCTGCCTTTAATTTGTACAAAGGTAGTTTTTGGATCGCTAGCGGTACCTTGATTATCAGTGACTACAAGTTGGAAAACTAGTGTTTGATCTTCAGTTGAGTTGGGTGCTAAGAAACTAGCTTGCGACGTCCCCGCATCGTTTAAGGTTACAGGCGAGCCACTAACTTGTGTCCAAGCGTAGCTCGTGATCGTGCCATCACTATCCGTACTACTACTCCCGTCTAGAATGACTGTTGTATTGCCAGTGACGGTTTGTGGGGAGCCTGTCGCAGCGGTGGGGAGCATATTCGGTGCTGCCACAACTTTTACAAGACGTGTAGCGGTAGTCGAGTTACCTGCATCATCAGTGGCCGTATACGTTAGGGTATAGTTGCCAATTGTATGCATATCAACACTACCTGAGATGGTAACATTAACCTCAGGGTCAATATTGTCCCAACTATTGAATCCTGGTTCGATGAAATTCTCAGAACTACCGACTACAACGGCTTCTTCCTGTGAGCCATAGAGCATTAGATTAGGAGCTGTATTGTCATACTTAACGGTGACTGTTGTACTTGCTTCAGCAGTAGCACCTGCATTATCTGTGACTACTACTTTGAAGCTTAAAATTTGAGGTGGATCATTAGCTGCCATACTAGGTGCTACTGCATGGATCGTATGGGTATTAGCACCTTCTAGAGTAACAGGTGTACCGCCTGTCTGAGTCCAAGCATAGGAGGTGATTGATCCATCGGCATCGTTACTATCTATAGCACTTAGAGAGATATCAGATGCGGCTTCTATGGTGCTCGGCTCACTAATGACAACCGTAGGCGGCAGATTACCAACTGCAATAACGGTAACGGTACGAGTTGCCGTGGCGGTATTACCCGCAGCATCCGTCGCGGTATAGGTAATCGTGTAAGTGCCGGTCGTAGTGGTATTCACTGAACCTGTAGTCGTCACTGTGACGGTGCCATCCACATCATCGGTAGCCGTAGCTCCTGCTTCGGTATACGTATCCCCCACGGTCAGTTCGAGGGTAGCTGCCCCATTTAAACTGATAACGGGTTTAGTACTATCGACGGCTTTAACTAGAACGGTGACGGTATCTTCAGCGGTAGCGCCTTGATTGTCGGTGACGGTCAGTTTAAAGCTCAAGGTAGTGTCGGTAGCCACCTCCGGTGCAGTGAAGCTCGCTTGTGCTTGATTGGGATTGCTTGAGCTTACGGCAGAACCGGCGGTTTGTACCCAAGCATAGCTTGCAATCGTGCCATCGCTATCAGTAGCAGACCCACTCAACGTGACAGCCGTTTGCTCATTCACGGTCTGATCCATACCTGCATTAGCGGTAGGTGCGACATTAGGAAGTGGTTTAACAGTAACAGTACGAGTTGCCGTCGCGGTATTACCGGCTGCATCTTTAGCGGTATAGGTAATGGTGTAAGTACCCGCAGTAGTGGTATTCACCGAGCCTGTAGTCGTCACTGTGACGGTGCCATCCACATTATCCGTTGCTGTGGCACCCAGCTCGGTATAAGTTCCACCCACATTCACTTCGATGGTAGCAGCGCCATTTAGAGTAATCACTGGGGCTACTGTATCAGTAGGGGTAGCGGCGATGACGGTTATTGTACGGGTGGCGGTACTGATATTTCCAGCACGATCTCGTGCTCGATAGGTGAGGGTATAAGTGCCTAAACGACTCGTGTTGACTCGACCATAAGCTGAAATAGTAACTGGTGCAGCACTATTATCAGTGGCGGTGGCTCCAGGATCATTGAAGCTAGATCCTCGAGTGATAGCCATGCTGCTTTCACCATTCAGGGTGATTACGGGAGCTGTAGTGTCTGCAATAACGGTGACAGTGCGGATTGCACGGCCTGTATTACCTGCATTATCAGTTGCCTCATAAGTCAGGGTGTAAGTACCTGGAATATTACGTCTAACTCGGCCAAGCACTCTTAGGCTTGGATAAGCATCTAAATTATCAGTCGCAGTAGCACCCGGGTCAGCAAAAACGCCATTCTCAATCATACTCATGGTGCTGTCACCATTCAGTGTAACCACTGGTGCGATGGTATCTGCAAGGACAATAACTTTACGTTGAACAGTTGCTTTGTTGCCGGTTTTATCAACGGCGCTATAAGTAACTGTATAGGTTCCTGGTCTAGAGGTAAGTGGTGTACCACGAACCGTGACGTTGATAGGGCCGTCTACGGCATCAATAGCTGTGGCTCCCGGATCAATGAAGGCTGTTTCCTGATACACGGTCATGACAGCATCACCATTTAAAGTAATCACTGGCGGTGTTAGATCACGTGGTGGCCTTGCTCTTGCTGCCTGAGTTTGGGTGTTATCTACCGCTGCTGAGTCAGCGGCTATTGCCGAATAGGGGATGCCTAAGCAGGCTGCTGAAAAAGAAATGAATAAAGCCAAGCGCTTGACTTGTGGATTCATAGAGATCACTCAACAATCAAATTATTTAATTTAGTGGGGTTATTTTTTTGAAAAAAATAATACTAAATTAATAGTAGATTGAATTATGTAAACTGAGGTTTACAATTTTTAAAATTATTAAATATTTTTAAGTATATGAAAATTAAAGGTATTTATGCTTATTTTTTATAAGGAAAATAATTAAAATTAATAAATTATTTTTAAGTGAATTCTATTTTTGGATAATAAAATTTAATAAATAAGCATTTTAAAGATTAAATTTTAAAATGAAAGTAGGTAAAGAGACGAGCTAGGACTTGATAATAAGTAAATAAATGGAAGGATTAAGAGCGTAGGAGGATAGGCGGTTAGGTTTTTAAGAGTAGTGTAGTGTAGGACTACAAAGTCAATAACTTTGCTTAGTAACTTTAAGGGAACAACAACCCCCTCTAGCTGCTCACTAGCTAAAGGGGGCTAGATGTTTATGAGTGATCGTTAGCTGTTTGATAATTTTCGACAGCAGGGCTTTCGCTAGCAATAAAGCGATAAGTAACTGCGCCTAAAATACCACCTACAATCGGAGCTACCCAGAACAACCATAATTGTGCAATAGCCCAATTGCCTACAAAGAGTGCCACACCGGTGCTGCGAGCAGGATTGACTGACGTATTTGTAACAGGAATGCTGATCAGATGAATCAAGGTGAGAGCTAAACCAATGGCAATCGGTGCAAAGCCTTTAGGTGCACGTTCATCAGTAGCACCCATAATAATGATTAAGAAGAACATAGTCATGACTACTTCAATCACTAAAGCTGATACTAACGAATAACCACCAGGTGAGTGTTCACCGTAACCATTTGAAGCAAAGCCTTTGGTGACATCAAAACCTACAGCACCACTAGCAATGACATACAGTACTGCCGCTGCTAATACAGCGCCTAATACTTGTGCAGCAATATAAGGGGCTAATTGATTAGTAGGGAAGCGACCACCTGCCCATAAACCAATCGAAACTGCCGGATTCAAATGACAACCAGAAATGTGTCCAATAGTATAAGCCATAGTAAGTACGGTTAGACCGAAGGCTAACGAGACACCTAATAAGCCAATACCAACCTCAGGAAAAGC
This sequence comes from uncultured Thiothrix sp., assembly GCF_937876535.1. Classification (GTDB taxonomy): domain Bacteria; phylum Pseudomonadota; class Gammaproteobacteria; order Thiotrichales; family Thiotrichaceae; genus Thiolinea. Next base: position 107,061 of record NZ_CALFHZ010000003.1, on the reverse strand, counting down.
AGCTGCAAGTACAGCACTACCACAACCGCCCAAGACTAACCAAAACGTGCCGATTAACTCAGCCGCGTAACGTTTCATAGCAAGCTCCTTAATGAATTTATATTAATTAAGTAATAAGAGGGTGAGTGAGCCACCATACTGATCGTTGATTATGATTGATAACGGATCAGTGCCCTGTATATAAGCAAGAGTCACAAAAAATACAAATTAATTTCAATACATGAAGTATTTAGATCACATACTTTAATCAGTCTTTAATGCAAAATTTTCTGAGTATACAAATAGATATTTTAAGTTAAGTGAAAATTTACATTGACTTGGAGTAAACATGCTGATCAAGCAATTAACAAATGCTTAGATAGGTGAATGTAACGCTTTCAAGGCTTAATTCAGGATTAAGATGCATTTTTATTTCCCCATTTTTTTACTTCATGTTGCATCTTAACCCCTAGCAGTTAGGGTAGAGGTCGCGCAGCCTAAGCGCTAAAAGTACCAAGATAAACGGTATTATTCATGCATCAAACGGCAGTAGATCAGGATTAAGTGGTATTCTTATTTAAATAAATTTTGAGATTCAATACTGGCTCGAAAGGGTTACCCCTCAGACTGTTAAGCGGAGAAGGTAAGCTGCACAAGCTTAAGTTTTTAGAAAGTTTTTTGCTTTTTAGCGGCATAAGTTCCGATTCCATGTGAACCTGCAGCAATTTTTCGATATTATGCCATCCTTTCGCTGATACTCAGCATCTTGGACAAGCAGACGGACTAGCCTAACCATGCAAAAATTCATAATCGAAGGTGGCATTGCCCTTGACGGCGAAGTAACCATCTCGGGTGCAAAAAACGCAGTTTTACCTTTACAAGCCGCGACCTTACTAGCTGAAACACCGATGACGATTCGTAATGTGCCACGGCTCAAAGATGTACAAACGCTAGCGGCCGTGATTGAAGGTATGGGAGTCAAGGTTAGTTTTGATGCTGAAAATAATATTCATACTGATACCAGTAGTATTAATCGCTTCAGCGCACCTTATGAATTAGTCCGTACCATGCGCGCTTCGATTCTGGTCTTAGGGCCAATGGTTGCGCGCTTTGGGGAAGCCGAGGTATCGCTGCCGGGTGGCTGTGCGATTGGGACTCGCCCCGTCAATTTGCATATTGCTGGCTTAGAAGCAATGGGCGCGAAAGTAACAGTGGAAGAAGGTTATATTCGCGCGCGTGCGGAGCGTTTGAAGGGTGCGCATATTGTCATGGAAATGGTAAGCGTCACCGGTACTGAAAATATCCTGATGGCTGCAGTCTTGGCGGAAGGTGAAACCATTATTGAAAATGCTGCCCGCGAGCCTGAAGTCACTGACTTAGCGAATTGTTTGAATCTAATGGGTGCGCAGATTCGTGGGATCGGTACAGATAAATTAATTATTGAAGGTGTCAAAAGCCTCAAGGGCATTGACTACACGGTACTCCCTGACCGGATTGAAACGGGTACTTTCTTAGCAGCGGCTGCCATTACCCGTGGTCGAGTGCGCACTACGAAGGCAGCACCAGATACTTTAGATGCAGTCTTACATAAATTCCGTGAAGCGGGCGCTTTAGTACAAACTGGCAAGGATTGGATTGAGGTGGATATGCGTGGCCGCACATTAAAAGCGGTGGATATTCGTACTGATCCTTATCCTGCTTTCCCAACCGATATGCAAGCCCAATTCATGGCGATGAATGCTTGCTCACAAGGGATTGGGGTGATTGTCGAAACCATTTTCGAGAATCGTATGATGCATGTGGCGGAATTAATGCGTTTGGGTGCCAATATTCGCTTGGAAGGGAACACCGCAATTGTAGCAGGGATGCCTTATCTAAAAGGTGCTCCAGTGATGGCAACGGATTTACGTGCTTCCGCTTCCTTGATTTTGGCGGGTTTAGCCGCACAAGGTAAAACGATAGTTGACCGGATTTACCATACTGACCGTGGCTATGAACGCATTGAGCAGAAGCTGGCCGGATTAGGCGCTAATATCCAACGGGTAAATGGTTAAGCGATGAGTAAAACGCTGACAATTGCGTTGTCTAAAGGACGGATTTTTAAAGATACCGTGCCTTTATTAAGGGCTGCTGGCATTGAGCCTTTAGATGATCCTGAAACCAGCCGTAAATTAGTGCTCGATACGAGTCGTAACGATGTAAAAATTGTAATTATTCGTGCCACCGATGTACCGACTTATGTGCAATATGGTGCAGCGGATTTAGGGGTGGCAGGTAAAGATGTGCTGATGGAGCACGGCGGCGATGGCCTCTATGAGATGATCGACCTGAAAATTGCCAATTGCAAATTGATGGTGGCAGGGTTTGCGAATCGCCCTTTACCGGATACCCATTTAAAAGTAGCCACTAAATTTGTGAATTGTGCGCGGCGTTATTTTGCAAGCCAAGGGCGGCAAGTCGACATTATTAAATTGTATGGCTCGATGGAGTTAGCACCTCTAGTGGGTTTGGCAGATTGCATTGTCGATTTAGTTGACACCGGTAATACCTTAAGAGCGAATGGCTTGGAACCGCTAGAACATATGGCTGATATTAGTTCGCGTTTGGTCGTGAATAAAGCAGCGATGAAACTGAAACACGACTCCATTCAAGAACTATTGACCCAGATTCAGTCAGTAGTGGCGCAGAGGAAGCAGTAAGAATGAAATATCAAACCGATGACTTACGGATTATTGGCGTGGATGAATTAGTTCCCCCTCGAGTCTTGCATGAGGAACTGCCACTGAATCAAGTGGCCAGCGAGACTGTGTATAAAGGTCGCCAACAGGCGCATGAAATTATTCATGGCCGTGATGATCGTTTACTCGTCGTGGTAGGGCCTTGTTCGATTCATGATGTAGATGCAGCAATGGACTATGCCCAACGCTTGTCTGAACTGCGCAAGTCTCTCAATAAAGACTTGCACATCATTATGCGGGTTTATTTTGAAAAGCCCCGTACCAGTGTCGGTTGGAAAGGTTTGATCAATGACCCTGATTTGGATAATAGCTTCCATATCAATAAAGGTTTGCGTACTGCACGTAAACTCTTATTAGACTTAGCCAATATGGGGATGCCGGCAGGAACTGAGTTCCTGGATCTCATTAGTCCGCAATATGTCGCTGATCTAGTCAGTTGGGGGGCGATTGGCGCACGTACTACGGAAAGCCAAGGCCATCGTGAGTTATCCTCAGGGATTTCTTGCCCGATTGGTTTCAAGAATGGTACTTATGGCAATGTAAATATCGCGATTAATGCGATTGCCGCTGCTTTACGCCCACATCATTTCTTGTCGGTGACCAAAGATGGCAATACGGCAATTTTCGCAACACGTGGGAATGAAGATTGCCATGTGATTTTGCGCGGTGGTAAAGAGCCTAATTATGATGCGGGCAGCGTAGCCAATACCATATCGGAATTGCGTAAAGAAGGTTTACCCCCTTATTTAATGATTGATTTCAGTCATGCCAATAGTTGCAAGGATTATCGTCGTCAAGTGGATGTTGCCCATGATGTGGCTAATCAAATCGCTGAAGGCCAACGGGCTATTTGTGGCGTGATGATTGAAAGTCATTTGGTGGAAGGCAATCAAAAGGCCGAGGGTAAAACTCGTGAAGAATTAGTTTATGGCCAAAGTATTACCGATGCTTGTATCAATTGGGATACCACGGAACGAGTTTTAAATACTTTAGCGGAAGCAGTGCGCGTGCGTCGGACTAAAAAGGCATAGAGTGTGATGAAGATTCAGCAATTATCCACCCAAGATCAAGGCTTTTGGCAGCAACTCGATACTTTACTGGCTTGGGAGAATGTCTCGGATGATGCCGTGTTTGGCACCGTGAATGAGATTATCAAACAGGTGCGTAGCCGTGGTGATGCCGCTGTGGTCGAATACACCAATCGCTTTGATCGTATGCAAGCAAGTTCTATGCAAGAGCTGGAAATTGCTCCAGAGCGTTTGCAAGCCGCTTTAGCAAAGCTTCCTACTGATCAGCGTATAGCCTTACAACAAGCTGCGGAGCGTATTCGTCGCTATGCAGAACGGCAAAAGCTAGAGTCTTGGTCTTATACTGAGGCAGATGGCACTTTATTAGGCCAGCAGGTGACCGCTTTAGATCGGGTTGGTTTATATGTACCCGGTGGTAAAGCGGCTTATCCGTCTTCTGTATTGATGAATGCAATTCCGGCTAAAGTCGCGGGTGTACCTGAGTTAATTATGGTGGTGCCTACTCCAAATGGGGAGGTCAATGAGTTAGTGCTCGCAGCCGCGGCTACTGCAGGGGTAGATCGGGTATTTGCGATTGGTGGCGCACAAGCCGTTGCAGCTTTGGCTTATGGCACTGAAACGATTCCACAAGTGGATAAAATCGTTGGCCCCGGCAATATTTATGTCGCAACCGCCAAGCGTATGGTATTTGGTGCAGTCGGCATCGATATGATTGCTGGCCCTTCCGAAATTTTAGTCGTTTGTGATGGGCAAACTGATCCTGATTGGATTGCGATGGATTTATTCTCGCAAGCTGAGCATGATGAAGATGCTCAGGCTATTCTGGTCTCCCCAGATGCAAACTTTATTCAAGCAGTGCAGGCGAGTATTGAAAAGCTGGTGCAAACGATGCCACGTCAAGCGATTATTAATACCTCGTTGACAACACGTGGTGCTTTGATTCAGGTGCAAGATATGGCGGAAGCAGCCAAAGTAGCGAATTATATTGCACCTGAACATTTAGAGTTATCCGTCGCTGATCCCCAAGCTTTACTCAAAGAGATTCGCCATGCGGGGGCTATTTTTATGGGGCGCTATACCGCTGAAGCCTTAGGTGATTATTGTGCGGGGCCTAATCATGTATTGCCCACTTCACGTACCGCTCGGTTTTCTAGTCCTTTAGGGGTCTATGATTTTCAAAAGCGCTCATCTTTAATCAATTGTTCAGCACAAGCGGCTAGTGACTTAGGTAAGATTGCTTCAGTACTCGCACGTGGTGAAGGTTTAATCGCACATGCGAACTCGGCAGAGTATCGTATTCAAAACTAATGCTATAAAACAGTGCATGTGGGCGTGAGGGCAGTTAAAATAAACGCCCACATTGCTGTTGAAAGTTTAGCAATGTGACTACAAGTTATTAATTGGTCAGGACTTTTATATATAATGAATCCGGATTTTCTCGACTTTGAGCAGCCGATTGCCGAATTACAAGCAAAGATCGAAGAGCTGCGTTTTGTAGATGATACGCAGATTAATCTCAGCGAAGAAATCGCCAAATTAGAAGAAAAAGCACAAACCCTGACCCGTTCTATCTTCGCGAAACTCAGTCCACGGCAAATCTCTCAATTAGCCCGCCATCCGAAGCGTCCTTATACGCTGGATGTAGTCAAAGCTTTATTCACTGACTTTACCGAGTTACATGGGGATCGTGCTTTTGCCGATGATAATGCGATTGTGGGTGGGATTGCACGTTTCCGTGGGCAATCGATTATGGTCATCGGCCATCAAAAAGGCCGTGATACTGCAGAAAATATTAAACGTAATTTTGGGATGCCGCGCCCTGAAGGCTATCGTAAAGCCTTACGCTTAATGCATATGGCGGAAAAGTTTCAGTTGCCGATTATTACCTTCATTGATACGCCTGGTGCTTATCCCGGTATTGGTGCGGAAGAGCGTGGGCAGAGCGAAGCGATTGCACGCAATTTGTATGAAATGGCGCATTTGCGGACTCCGATTATTTGTACGGTGGTGGGTGAGGGTGGTTCTGGTGGAGCACTCGCGATTGGCGTGGGTGATCGCGTGATGATGCTGCAATATGCGACTTATTCAGTCATTTCTCCGGAAGGTTGTGCGTCGATTTTATGGAAAAGTGCAGAGAAAGCGGCTGATGCGGCGGATGCCATGGGAATTACTGCCGATCGTTTGAAGTCTTTAGGTTTAATAGATCAAATTATCCCTGAGCCTTTAGGGGGTGCGCATCGGAATATGCCAGTCGCCGCACAAGCAGTAGGCGAGGCACTTGAAGCCAATTTACGTGAATTAAAAGCACTGAGTATCGACAAGCTCTTGGAGAAGCGTTATCAGCGCTTATTGAGCTTCGGTCAATACGAAGAGGCCTAATGATTCAGGAAGGCTTACTTTCCTTCCTACAAGCTCAGCCGGCTAATAAGTATTATCTAGCTTATAGCGCTGGTCTCGACTCTCATGTGCTGTTACACGCCTGTGCAGCACTTCAAGCACAATATCCCCAATGCTTCCAATTCGAAGCCATTCATATTCATCATGGTTTACAAGCTGTTGCAGATGCTTGGGTAGAGCATGCTCAGCAGATTTGTACTGGCTTAAACCTGCCTTTAAAACTCATTTATTTAAACCTGAAACCTGTAGCAGGTGAAAGTTTAGAAGCTATTGCCCGTCAAGCTCGTTATCAAGCCTTTAGTTCGTGTTTAGCAGCGGATGAAATCTTGTTAACTGCACATCATCAGGATGATCAAGCTGAAACTTTTTTGTTGAATGCTTTACGCGGTAGTGGTGGAGCGGGTTTGGCAGCGATGCCAAAGGTGCGTAGTTTAGGTTTAGGCCAACTTGGACGCCCTTTACTAGCCTTTAGCCGAGTACAGTTGGAGGCTTATGCTGAACAACATCAATTAGACTATGTAAATGATCCCACCAATGCTGAAACGCAATTTGATCGCAATTATCTACGCCATGAGATTTTGCCGCGTTTACAAACCCGTTGGCCAGCCACTAGCCAAACTTTAAGTCGTGCAGCGGCTTGGCAGGCCGAACAGCAGCAAATTTTGGAGCAGTTACTAGCTCAGCAATTGCCGCCATTCGCGGGTAGCCATGCGCAGACCTTGTCAGTGCAAGCTTTAAAGGCAGTTGATGAGCTTATGCAAAAAGCACTGATTCGACAATGGCTACATAGCTTAAGCTTTACTCTGCCGTCAGCGAAAAAATTACAGCATATCTTAACCGATGTGCTAGGAGCTGCGAGTGACGCTAGGCCCTGTGTGAAATGGCAGGGCTGTGAGTTAAGACGTTATCGCGATGACATATATGCCTTATCACCTTTAAGTCCACATGATCCTAAACAGGTTTTGGTTTGGGAGGATTGGGAACAGGACTTATATATCAGTTCTTTGGATTATTGGCTGAGTAAAGAGTTATTAATACCAAGCTTAAAGCAACAAGCTAAAGCTGAGAATTTACCAATTACAGTACACTTTCGCCAAGGCGGGGAACGCTTGCAGCGAGAGCAAGGCTATTCTTTAGAACTAAAGCACTTGTTCCAAACGGCAGGTATCCCGCCTTGGGAGCGGGAGCGAATACCTTTAATTTATTTAGGTGATGAGTTGCGTCTAGTGGTGGGCATTTATCCGAAAACCTAAGGCTCTCCGGTTGCAATCGGACGTTTTGGATCACGAATCCATTCACTCCAAGAGCCGACATAAAGGCGCGAACCGCTTAAACCGGCAATTTCCATTGCTAGCAAATTATGACAAGCACTCACTCCTGAACCACACATATGCACAATCTCATTAGCTGATTTGCCTGCTAGCTTAGCTTCCCATTCTTGTTTAAGAGTTTCTGCGGATTTGAATTGACCATTGCTTAAGTTATCCGTTAAAGGGCGGTTAAGCGCACCGGGAATATGGCCAGCCATTGGGTCAATGGGTTCTAGTTCGCCGCGAAAGCGTTCTGGACTCCGTGCATCAAGGAGTTGATAAGGATGTGATTGGCTTAAAGCTTCCGTTGTCAGGAAATAATCAGGTTGAATGTGGGCTTTGAAATTACCCATTTGCTCGGGTTTATTTGCTTGATTTTGCTCTAAAGGAGCACCAGCTGCTAGCCAAGCGCTGAAGCCACCATCTAAAACGGCGACAGCTTCATGTCCTAGCCAACGCAAAAGCCACCAAGCCCGCCCTGCGAAAGCTCCACTATTGTCATCGTAAACAATTACTTGTGTATTTCTATTTAAGCCACAAGCTGCTAGTTTATTAACTAATTTTTCTACAACGGGCAGGGGATGTCGCCCAGTGTTAGCCTGAATTGGAGAGGAGAGATCAGCATCTAAATGTAAATAAAAAGCGCCAGGGAGATGGCCAGCTTGATAAGCGCATTCTCCCGCTGACGGATCAGCTAAATTAAAGCGGCAATCAAAAATAATCTGATCTTTTTGCCCAAGTCTTGCGACTAAGCTTTGGGTGTTGATTAAAGTTTTATACATAGGGCTTCACTAGGGTTGAGCTAAATCAATTTTTCTTTAGCTAGCGCTTAAGCTGAGAGTCAAAGTGCTGCTGAGTTAGCTAAGTTTTTATAGAGTGCATTTATCTGCACTATACTTTTAAACAGTTCTTTTGTACGTAATCTATCAAGGAATAGCAATGAGTGAAAAACGTTCGTGTTGTTGTGGTGCATTGCCAGCCTTATGGTGGTGGCTACTCACTTTGTTGGGCTTACCTCTGCTGTTTTGGTTAATGATCCATTCGCGCCAATTGCCAGTAGAAACTGATCTAACAGCCAGAACCACGGACGGTTTAAAGGCAGCCTCTTTAAACGATGTGCAGGTTAATTTAGATCATCGGGGTCGTGATGCACAATTAACCGGAAAAGTTGCTAGTGATGCGGAACGTGAGCAGGCAGTTAAGCTGGTACAAGATACTGACGGGATTCGTGTGGTCGATAATGCAATTGAAGTGGTAGCTCCTGTTGCCACGGCAACGGCTGCAGCTACTGTAGCAACTGAGCCAGTTGCAGCAGCTAATACTCTAGCAGCTACCCCTGCGCCTGCAGCAACTAGTGCGCCCGCTGCTACTCCAGAACCTGTGGTAGCGGCAGCTCCTGTTGTAGTACCACCTGTTGTTGAGCCAAGCTTTGCTTTACTGCCACAAGATGGCAAATGGCTTTTACAAGGCACTTTAAGTTCTCAGGAAGAGATTAAGCAAGCGGTGGCTTCGGCTGAGCAAATGTATGGGGCAGGCAAGGTAGTTAATCAATTAACAGTGGGTACGGTTGCTCCCGCAACTTGGTTAGCTTCGTTAAGTGGTTTAAAAGAGGTATTAGCTGGTTTGGAGCAGTCTGGCTTAAAATTCGCAAATGGGGTTTTTACCTTAATCGGTGTAGCAAGTTCTGACCAAGCTAAAGCAGATGCAGCGGCTAAAATTCAGCAATTATTAGGTAGTGCGCAGTTAGACAATCAACTGACTGTAAAGCTACCTGAGGTCGCCGTAACTGCTCCAGCCGCTGAACCTGCTCCAGCAGCTGCAACTACAGCAACTGCTGCTGTTACACCCGCACCAGCAGCTACTACGACACCAGTAACTACTGAACCTGCAACACCCGTGGTGGCTCCTGTACTCACTGAGCCAGCTGCTACTGCGGCAGCACCGGCTCCAGCAACACCTGAGCCTAGCGCAGCGCCCACCCCCCCAGTTCCTGTACAACTGACCTCTGAGCAGCAATCTTGCCAAGATAGAATGCGTGGCTCTTTAAATGGTCGGCAGATTTTATTTGAGACCAATAAAGCCACTATTAAGGCAGCAAGCCTAGGTTTATTGAATAATCTCGCCAAGGTGGCGAATGAATGCAAAGCGGCTCTGGCTGACAAAGTCATTCGGGTGGGTGGCCACACCGATGATCGTGGCGAAGATGCTTATAATCAAAACTTAAGCCAACAGCGTGCTGATGCTGTCAAGGATTACTTGAGCAAACAAGGCGTGGATGCAGGTTTGATTCAAGGTGTTGGCTATGGTGAAACGCAACCGATTGCTAGCAATGACACTGATGCTGGGCGGGCGCAAAACCGCCGTATTTCCTTTGACATTATTCAGAAGTGAGGCCTTCCCATGATGTATCTATTTTCTAAGTTATTTATCTGGTTACTACTCACCTTTATCTTCGGCTTGGTCATGGGTTGGTTTTCACGTTCAGGCAGAGGGGAATAAACATGACTATGTTCTTAATTCAGTCGCTGTTATGGCTACTGGCTGCTTTTTTCCTAGGTTATGGGCTTGGCCGTTGGCTAAAGGGTAGAGTTTGCAAACACCGTGAAGTTGAGACCCAAACCCAACTTGAAACTCAATCCACTCATTTACGTGTGCCTGTTACTACCGCCGCTGTAGCGGCTGGTACTGCAGCTACGGCGGCTTTAGCGCGCTCACGCGAGCCAGTCAAACCGACAGTTAGCGTTAAAGAACCGGAGATAAAAGCTCCAATAGTAACCGCAAAAGCACCAGAACTTAAAACCACCGTGACACCTTTGAAGGCAGAGATTGAACTGCCAAAAGTTGAGGTCAAAGCGCCAACGGTGAGCGTTACTGTACCTACGGTAGATCTGAAAGCTCCGGAAGTTGATCTACCTAAGTTGGATGTTAATCTGCCGAAAGTTGATGTCAAACTGCCAGCAGTTGATCTACCAAAAGTTGAGCTTGATGTCCCTCCAGTAGATGTAAATCTACCGAAAATGCAGATTCACCCTCCTGAAGTTGATGTGGATTTGCCAAAGCTTGATATCGACTTACCCAAGGCTGAAGTGAAAGCCCCACTGCTGGATTTGCCTAAGGTCGATGTTGAGATTCCAACTATTGATTTGCCTAAAGTCGATGTAAGTTTACCCAAGATTGATATGGATTTGCCGCAAGTGGATGTGAATCTACCAAAGGTAGATTTGAGTTTACCTAAAGCGGATGTTGAGATTCCAACTATTGATTTGCCAAAAGCTGAAGTCAATTTACCTGAAGTCGACACCCCTAAATTGGAAGTGAAAGACATCGCAGCGGGTGTTGTTGGCTTGGGGGCTGCCGCTTTAGGGGTAGTTGCTACTAAAATCAAAGCACCCGATGGTGATATTGATTTAACCGTGAGTGAGCTGGTCAAACCACCTGAAGTGGATGTGGATTTGAAGACGCTGCACTTAGAAGTCCCCGAGTCTAAAGCGAACCTCTCAGCAGTCGAATGGCATGATGCAAAAGCTAGTGTCGATGCGGTAACTGTGAATGTACCTGATGTAGCAGTCGATCTGCCTGAAGCTAAGCTGCCAAATATGGATTTGGGTTTAGCTGCAGCTAATATCCATACCCCAGAAGGCAAAACTGAGCTGACCGCCTTACATGTCGATGTTCCAGCTACCTCGATTCATTTACCTGAAGCGGGTATTGAGCGCGAACAAGTGAAGGTTGGTGCAGGCTTAGTAGAGTTAAATACCCCCGACGGTTTATACACGGTAGAAGGTGCTAAGGTAGAGGCATTGGATTCTCAAGAAATAGCGGCTGCGCTGCGCTTGACTAAGCCGGATGGTAATGTGCAGCTTGCAGGTTTAGCCACTGATCCAAATGGGCAGGTGAGCTTGGCTACTCTAGATAAGACGGCTAGTGGTGTTGAGCTACAGAGTGTTGAACTAGGCACTATGCAAACAGGTTTGGTTAATTCAGATTGGTTAGCAAGCTTAAAAGCCGCTGCTTTAGCGCAAGGAAATAGCATTTTAGCGGGTGCTGCTGAGCAAGCCTTGGCGAAAGCCTCACCATTATCTAGCCTTGAGATTGGCTCAATTGGTGGAGGCTTAAGCGCCGATTTACTGGATACGCTGAAGAAAGCTGCGGTAGGGGTTGGCGTGGGTGCTGTGGCAGCAAAAGCTACTGAGGGGTTAGCAGGTATGCCTAAACCTGTGGATGAGTCTGATTTAATCGAAGTAGGTAAAACACTTAGCGATGATTGGGAGCGCGGTGTCGAGACTACAGCAGTCGGTACGAATCTACCCAGCCAAGTTCCTGCGCAGTTAGCTAGTTTGGATACAACGGCATCTACACATACAACGGTTAAAGAGGTGTTAGCCAACACGGTGGAGCAGACCTTAGCCGCTCAGCCTAAGCCAGTGGATGAATCCGATGTGATTGAAGCTGGTAAAAATGTCGCTGAAGCTGTGCTCAATCCAAGAGGCTTGAGTGTCACTGAGATCGGCAGTTTAGGCCAAGGTTTAAATACGGATGCCCTGACAAGTTTGAAGCTGACTGCTGCAGGTGCTGCGACTGTAGCAGCAGTGCAAGCTAATTTACAATCCGGTGCACAACCAATGATTGTGGATGAGTCCGATGCCATTGAAGCGATTAAATTAGCTTGGGATGGTGAATTGAGTCCTGCTGAATTAGCTGCTTTAGAACACACTTTGATTTTGCGTCTGGGAGAAACAGGGCGCTTAGGCTTGGTGACTTGTTCAGTGCCCGGTACTAATTGCGTGTCCTTAGGGGGCTTGGAAGGTGATTTAAGTGCAGGCGATGCTATGCGCTCGAATCTCTTCAATATGGCGGTTACTCATAATGACGATGGCAATTATGTGTTCTCAAGTCTGTCTAAATGGCTACCCGATTGGATCAAATCAGGTGATTTTTCTGAGCATACTGACGAGCTAGCCAATCTAGTTTGGGATAATGATCCGCAGGCCGTTGAGCATGCTGCAGGTTATCAATTGACCCTCCGTGAAGGTCAATATGGTGATTTAGGTCTAGTATCTTGCGCGGTAAATGAAACCGGCTCAGTCAGTTTAGGCGGGATTGTGGGTTCAATTGCCGAAGGTCAGACAGCTGTCTCAAAACTCTATGGGATTTTTGTCGAGCGCGCCGGTGATGTTTATACCTTTAAACAGTTCTCTAAGCCTAAAGCTACTGGTTCATGGGTAACTAATGCTCAAGCAGCGGTAGCAGCAGTAGGTGCTGGAGTGGCTGCTCAAGCAAACGCTGCTGTCGATGCAGTGCAAGAGATTGTGTTGCCAGTCACTAAATCTCAGCCGACTGATAGGCTTGAGCCGGATCTAGCTTGGACTGAAGATAAGCTACGCATCAATCTGCAACGCTTAATTGAAGAAAGTCATGATCGGCGTGGCTCTAAGTTAGTCAGTCAGCTTTGGGATAGCGACAGTGGTTATGATTGTGGCGTACTTGAAGGTGAGGAAAGCTTAGTGCTTAAACCGGGCTTGTACGGCAAACTTGGTTCAGTACATTGTGGCGTGACTAAGCCTGGACGTGTGGTAGTCAGTGGCGATGTCAGTGCTTTAGCTGAAGGCGAAGGTGTCTTGTTCCATCTGTACAATATTGTTGTCTGTCGTGACGACGAAGATAACTATCGTTTTGAGCGTCTGAAAGATCTAGTCTAGTTAGCTCTGGAAGAAGCGAATTGCGGTATCCCCGCCCGGTTGCTGTAACCAGCGCCGGGTGAGGGCAATTACCTTATCAGGCTCATGCGCCACAATTTGTTTAGCTACTTCTTGCACTAAAGGTAGCCAATGCTGATCCCGTAGTAAGCTCGCCATGCGTAAGCGCACATCCCCCGTTTGTTTAGTCCCCAAAACTTCGCCAGGGCCACGTAGCTCTAAATCAATATTCGAAATTTCAAAGCCATCGGTGCTATTACACAAGGCTTCTAAGCGTTTTTGTGCGGTCTTACCTAAGGGGGCTTGATAAAGCAGTACACAACTACTTTCAGCACTACCACGCCCAACTCGTCCGCGTAATTGATGCAATTGCGAAAGCCCTAAGCGCTCTGCATTTTCAATAATCATAATCGAGGCATTCGGCACATCGACCCCAACTTCAATCACAGTGGTCGCCACTAACAGCTGCAATTGATTGGCTTTAAACGCCTGCATAATCCGTTCTTTCTCACTCGGGTGCAGGCGACCATGAATTAAGCCAATTTCGATACCGGGCAATTCTTCACGCAAGAGTTCGGCGGTATTTTCAGCGGCTTGGCATTGCAAGACTTCAGATTCATCAATCAGGGTACAAACCCAATACACTTGGCAGCCGCGTTGACAAGCTTTTTCAACACGGCGAATCAAACGATCCCGATTGTCATTGCTCAATTGCACCGTTTTGATCGGTGTGCGTCCGGGGGGTAGCTCATCAATAATCGAATAGTCCAAATCACCATAAGCGGTCATAGCTAAGGTACGCGGAATCGGTGTTGCGGTCATGACTAATTGATGCGGATAATAATCGCCTTGTTTACCTTTTTCACGTAGCTCCAAGCGTTGATGTACGCCGAAGCGATGTTGTTCATCAATAATAATTAAACCAAGCTGCAAGAACTCGACTGTGCGTTGAAACAGGGCGTGTGTACCGATGGCAATATGCCCAATACCTAGCAAGAGGTTTTCAACTTGGCGGCGACGTTGCTTAGCCGTTTGATTGCCAGAAATATAAACTACATCCAAGCCTAATGGTTCGAGCCAAGCACAGAAATTCCGATAATGTTGCTCGGCTAATAATTCAGTGGGAGCCATTAAAGCGACTTGATAGCCATTGGTGATCGCATGGAGAGCCGCAGCGACCGCAACCAAAGTTTTGCCTGAGCCAACATCCCCTTGGACTAAGCGATTCATTGGGCTACCCAATTGCAAGTCCCGACTGATTTCCTGGATGACGCGAGTTTGGGCTTTAGTGGGAGCAAAGGGTAACAGTTTAAGCAACTGCTGAAAGAGTCGGTTAGACTCTGGCATGAGCGGCGCTTTAACTTGATTAATTTGATGGCGCGCTTGTTGTACACCCAGTTGATGTGCCAATAATTCCTCAAAAATCAAACGCTGTTGAACTGGATGCTTCCCCTCTAAAAGTTGGCGGCTAGCCACTTCACTCGGTGGTTGATGAAGTAAGCGAATACAATCAGCTAAGGGTGGAAAATTGTACTCACGCACCAGTGGTGCAGGTAGCAGCTCCTCTAATTCATAGACTTGCTCTAAAGCCATTTTAATCAAACGACTTAGGCTACGTTGCTGCATTCCCTCTGTACTCGGATAGGTGGGGGTGAGGGTGTTTTCTAACGGCGGTAAATCCCCTGCATTCACAATCCGGTATTCAGGATGCACCATTTCTAGTTTGCCACCCGCTTGGCGCACTTCGCCAAAACAGCGAATATAAGCACCTTGGCTCAAGCTATGCTTTTGCCCATTGGTGAAGTGGAAAAAACGCAAAGTCAGTAGGCCGGTGCCATCTGAAATATGACAAAGCAGCATTTTGCGCGAGCGATTGACGATTTCAGTCAGCTCAATTTCACCTTCAATAGTGACTTCTTGCTCGACGCGCAAACTACCAATTTGATAGATACGAGTACGATCCTGATAACGTAATGGCAAGTGAAACAGCAAATCGACCACCCGCAAAATCCCTAAGCGCAACAACTTCTCAGCAGTGGCTTCATTCACACCTTTAAGAGCGGTAACGGGTTGATACAAGAGCTTGGGAGCGGCTGATTCAGTCATGGCTAGAGTTTACTACAGTCTGCTGTTTTGGTGTGTATCTGCGTTCTTAGGCGGGTAAAACGGCAGAAATGCGCTAGTATTCAGGCAGTGATTGTTAAATGAGTCTAGGATTGAGCGCGAACCCAACAACAAATGACCTTGTGCAATGCCGTGAAATGCTCTTGCAGTTCGTCGAGCAGCGCGGCGATAAAGGTGCCAAGCTTTTATCCGTACTGACGAGCTATATTCAATCTTGTGCTTATCGCCATTACCCGCTTAGTGCTGAGGATCAGCAGGATATTTTGCAAGAAGTTGCGATTAAAATTCTCAATCATTCTCAGCAGTTACAAGGTAATTGCAGTGCTTGGTTATTTTCAATCGTGCGTAATGAATATATTGATCGTTTGCGTCAATACCAGTCTAAGAAAAAAGTCTTTGAGCCAGATTTAGATGGGACACTGGTGCCTATCGCGGAAGAAAATACCATCTCACTCGCGTTTGCGGATCAGGCCTTATATAACCAAGTCGATTGCTTGGAACGAGTGTTTGATGAAATTGCGCGCCAGCCAACAGGGGAAGCGGATATGGCGATTTATACCGCTTATGTGCAAGGTTTGAGCAATGGTGAAATTGCCGAGCGCACGGGGCGTACGATGGGCGCGATTGCCAAACGTTTATCGGGTTTGCGCGAGCGGGTCTGGCAATTGAAACAGGAGTTGTGCTAATGGCAGGCGAAAATGAGCACGAGCCAAACGATTGGGCTGAAGTCGTATCGGGCAAGCGTTTGCCGGTTGCGGGTAAGCGTGATGATGAAGAGGCTGAAGCGGTGCGCCAAGTTTTATTGTGGCGCCAAGCCCGTGAGCAAACCGCTGTCATTACGCCTGAGCAAGCCGCTACTTTTTATCAGCGCAGTGAAAAGCTACGCCGTGAACGTTTGAAATCCTCGCGTAGCAAAACGATTAGCCTATTGGTTTTAGTCGGGCTTGGCTTATTGGGGGCGGGGTTAGGTTTGGGCTGGTGGTTGTCACATTCTAGTGCTATGCCCATAACGAATGGAGTTAGTTTAAGCAGTCGTGCAATTCCGATTATTCCTCCCGCCACACCACCGACTGATATGCCACAAATGATTGATCTGCCCGCAGGAAGTTTCACCATGGGCTGCACAGCAGGTTGGGATGATCAATTGGGTGGTTGCCGTGAGAATGAGTATCCGGCGCATAGTGTACAAGTGCAGGCTTTTGCCATAGCGCGGCATGAAATTACCGTGCAGCAGTTTAAACGTTTTGCCGATGCGACGAATTATGTGACCACGGCGGAATTTCAAAAGCAGGGCTGTGCCATTCAAGATTTACAGAAACTGAGTGCTTGGGTGATTAGCTCTGAACATAATTGGCGCAACCCTAGTTTTCCTCAAACGCAAGTCCATCCTGTAGTGTGTGTGAGTTGGCAGGATGCGCAGGCTTATACGGAGTGGTTATCCAAAGAAACGGGGCAAGATTATCGCCTACCCACTGAGGCTGAGTGGGAATATGCAGCGCGTGGCGGCAAAATCACCGCATTTTATTGGGGTAACCAGCCGGATCGGCATTTTGCGAATGTGAGTGGAGTAGAGGGTACTGATCAATGGGCACAAACTGCACCAGTTGGTCAATTTGCTGCCAATCCGTTTGGTTTGCATGATATGGCGGGTAATGTCTGGGAGTGGACGGCTGATTGTTGGCAACAAAATTATCAAACCACTGCAAGTACCCAAGATACTTGCAGCCAAAATGCTTTCCGAGCACGGCGCGGCGGTGGATGGGATAATGTGCCCGCCAGCGCTCGGTCAGCAGCGCGCAGCCCCGCATCAGTCTTAGATCGTAGTTATGTATTAGGATTTCGGGTGGTTAGAGTATTGCCTTAACCACCACTACATTGCGCTTGAGTTTTAGCACCCACTTGGCGCAAAGTAGTTATAATTTTTTCATCGCCTCGATCAATAGCTAAATCTAAAGGCATATTAGTTTTACAAGCTTGACCCCGAATATCTAGATTAGGATTAGCCCCTGCACTGAGTAGCAGTTTAATGGCGGGTAAGTTTTGGTGCCTAACGGCTACTGCTAGAGGGGTACCCCCATCAGTGACTTGACTGACTGCATTCGGATCAACGCCATTTTTTAATAGCCATTCAAGCATTTTTAAGTCAGAGGCATTAGCCTTGGGATCAGAGCCGTAACCAATATAGTTTTCTAGTGGATTAGAGCGACCTATATCTAAAGGAATCCCTGCATGCTGTAAAAAGCTTAAGGTTTTTAGTTCGCGAGAACTTAAAGCATAATCCATGATAGTTTCTTGTTGCCCCGCTAAATTAGCCCCTGCTGCAATCAATTGTTGCAAACGCTCTATGGCACCGCGTCCTGCCGCAACTAACATTTCTTGTGTTAGATGGTCACTATCAACAGTTAGGTCATTTTGATTGATGCTGCTGTGTGGATTCATACATTTTAGTAAGAGCTGAGCGCGTGCTTTAGTTTCATTTTCAGTTTCCTTCGGGCGGACTGTGCGACACCAATTATGTTGCCCTGCGCCATCCTCATTCCAACGGGCATCCGCAAAACCACAGTTCAACATTTGTTGGGAGCGAAATTGATAAACCGCTTTAGCCGCATAATCTTTGCAGGGATCATAATTTTCATAAACTTCAGCTGTGCTAGTGCTGCTCCAAATAATGAGGCTGCTGCAGAGCAGTGTATTAGCGATACGGTTTAAGTGTTGGGTAGCTGAGACAAACATAGAAAACTCCTTCGATTATTTGATAGTTGTGCTGCTTAACAGCGCATTCATCACTACAGACGAAGGAGTTTTGAAATCTTTACGGGTGGGATGAAAAAAAATTATATTTTTTCACTTATGCCGTTGTTTAAGAGCGCATTCTTGCACCCGCTGGATCATAGAAGCCTTGTAAAGAAGCTTCCGCTGTAAAGCGTTTGCGGGCAATTTCAAGCTCAAATGAGCCGTTGCGAATTTTCTCAGCGGTTAAATTCGGTAAATTGACATAGCCCATACCGATAGCTGAGCCTAAGCTATGTCCATACATACCTGAAGTTAGATAGCCGACAATTTGATCATCAAGCACAATCGGCTCATGGTGATAGAGCAAGGGTTCAGGATCCTGTAACCGGAATTGCACTAAACGCCGTTCGGATACTCCGGCTGCTTTAGTAGCCAAGAAAGCAGCGCGGCCAATAAAATCCTTAGCTTCTGGTTTTGCCGTAAAGGCTAAACCTGCTTGCTGCAAATTATCCGCAGGCCCTATATCATGTCCCCAATGCCGGAAACCCTTTTCTAAGCGCAAACTATTCACGGCATGCAAACCAACATTGCAGATACCCTCAGCCAGGCCAGCCTGCCATAAGGCTTGGTAAACGCGCGCTGCATTAGAAGCAGGAATCAATAATTCCCAGCCTAATTCACCCGTATACGAAATCCGTTGTAACCAAACCTCAATTCCTGCGACTTTAGTCAAGCAGCCTGTAGCAAAGGCAAAAGCAGGATTAGATAAATCACAATCAGTGACTTTAGCTAATACGTTTCGAGCTTGGGGGCCTTGAATGGCTAGGCAGGCATAGCTAGCACTGACATCTTCAAAAACAGTTTTACCTAAAAGATTTTTGCGTAAATGCCAGCCATCTCGATAAGTCGAGGCTACACCCGTCATCACTAAAAACTCAGTTTCAGCTTGGCGCGCAATCGTTAAATCCGCTTCAATACCGGCACGTTCATTCAGCCATTGGGTATAGACCAACCCGCCCACAGGCACATCAATATCAGCACAAGATAAGCGCTGTAAACTGGCTAAGGCATCCTGGCCAGTCACACGGAATTTACCAAACGACGAAACATCATACAGACCCACGGCTTCACGCACGGCACGATGCTCAGCGGCGGAAAATTCAAACCAGTTCTGACGCTTATAGCTGTATTGATATTCAGGTTTAGCCCCATTACGCGCAAACCAATTCGGGCGTTCATAGCCACCCACTTCACCAAAGCAAGCGCCTGCTGTTTGTAAAGGTTCATGTAAAGGTGAGATGACAGCATTGCGCGCTGTCTTATATTGATAGAATGGCCAATGCATCGCATACGTATGCCCCAGTGCTTCGGGGATACGTGCTTCTACATAAGCTTGGGTGCGTTGTGCAGTTTGGTGGCGGCGTACATCACATTCGAGAATATCTTGGGAGGGATAACCATCGATCAGCCAATCAGCCATGATCTTACCTAAGCCACCACCCGCACCAATTCCTTTGGAATTGAGGCCACAAGCGACCCAGAAATTATCTACTTCAGGGGTCGGGCCAAGTAGGTGCAAATTGTCTGCGGTAAAGCTTTCTGGGCCATTGAAGAAAGTATTAATACCGACTTCACCCAGCTGCGGCACAGTCTCAATGCCTGCCATCAAATACGGTTCAATATGCTCTAAATCACAGGGAAATTCGTCAAAACAAAAATCAGGGCTAATCCGCTCCATTGGGCAGCCTTTAGCATTATGCTCAAACCAGCCGACTAAATATTTACCGGCATCCTCTTTGAAATAGACGCCTTTATCAAAATCGCGCAGCACTGGGCGCTTAGTCAATTCGGGAACCGGCTCAGTGACTACATAGAAATGTTCGCAAGCATACAGTGGAAGTTGCACACCAATTTGACTGGCCAAGGTACGTGACCATAAACCACCAGTGAGCACCACCTTATCTGCCTGAATCACCCCTGTAGCAGTGCGTACACCCACCGCTGTGCCATGCTCAACAAGGATTTCCTCAACGGCCGTATTTTCTAAAATACGTGCACCATAATGGCGAGCACCTTTTGCCAATGCCATGGTGGTATCAATCGGATTAGTTTGCCCATCGGTTTTAATATGTAAAGCACCTAAAACGCCATCCGTACTAATGCCCGGATACAGTTCAGCTAAACGCTCCAAGGAAATCATTTCACATTCGACACCAAAGCCACTGATGACGGAAGCGGTGCGTAATAACTCTTCCAAACGCTCTTCAGTGCGAGCTAGGGATAAACTGCCGGTACGTCGATAACCGGTAGCTTGACCGGTTTCAGCCTCCAGTTCGGCATAGAGTTGATGGCTATATTTTGCGAGATTCGTTAACGTAGGTGTTGGCCATAACATACTCACTAAACCGGCTGCATGCCAAGTTGTTCCACAAGTAAGTTGCTTACGTTCTAACAAAACCACATCTTTGATTCCACGTTTAGCCAAATGATAAGCGATGGAGCAGCCGCTAATACCGCCACCAATGATTAAAACTGAGGCATGTTTAGGAGGGTTTGCAGTTGTCATGGCTAGCTCCGTGCTACTTGAGTGTGGGTAAAATGTTTTAAGAATGGATGCGACAGTTTAAAAAGAGTCAATAGATTTAGAAATATGAAAATTAGACAGATACTTATGAAAATTAGACATAAACTCTATTAGTCTAGTTAGCTTGGGTACGTAATTGTTGCGGAGAGAGTCCATAAAATTGGGAAAAGCAGCGAGAAAAGTTAGTAAGTTCACTAAACCCACATAACTCACCGATCCGTCCCACCGGCCATGAAGTTTGGCGTAAGAGTAGATGTGCATGTTCCAAACGCAGTTGACGATAATACTGCATCGGGCTAGTGGTATAACGCTCAGTGAATTGGCGACTAAAAGTACGTGGGTGCATATTTACCATTTGCGCTAAGGTCGCCAAGGATAAAGGTTGTGCGAGTGTGGCACGCATATAAGCTTCGGCGCGCTCAATACGATTTTGAGTAGGCATAGGGTTAGGGCGTTGAGTGGTATTATGGCTAACCGGGCCTTGGCAATACAAAATCTGATTCACTTCTGCCAATTGGATAGGGGTTAAAGAGTTGGCTAATAAACGTAGCATCATGTCAGCCACTGATAACCCGCCCGACGCACTAAAGAATCTATTGCCACAGGAGACACCCAGGGTAGTCAGCGTTATTTGTGGAAATTGCTGGCGAAAGTTATTTTCGGAATCCCAGTGAATAGCCATCGGGACGGTCGGTTTAATGCCCGCCGCAGCTAGGATAAAAGCACCTGTATCCATGCAACCGACTTGCACACCTTTTTGATATTGCTGGTATAACCAACTAAGTACGGGTGCGTGTAAATGCTGTTCTGGTTCAAAACCGCTAATCACCAAAATACAATCCGGTGGTTGGCAAGTTAACCAAGTGCAGTCGGGCTGAACTACATAAGCATTACAAGAAATGACTGGATTATTGTCGACGCTTAATACTTGCCAGTGAAATGGTGCTGGACTGACTACTCGATTCGCGATCCGCAAAATATCCATTACCAGATCAAGATTCAGCATAATGAACTGGTTAGCTAATAGAATGGCGACTTGCATTAAAATCAGCTCCAAAGATGACTTGTAAGGTTACTTATTACATCGGTTGAGTCTGCGCTATTTTGGTGCTTATTGTGCAAGTATTAATCTTTTTGCTGCGCTTTTGTGTATCTCTTGTTGTATATAGTAGAATAAGCGTGAGGAGATTTTTTATACCAAGCTGTCGCGCGGCTTGCGTTCATTTTACGAGCTATCACCAAGGACAATCATGACGACTAACAATCCAAAAATCATCTATACCCTGACTGATGAAGCCCCGCTATTGGCGACTTATTCCTTCTTGCCGATTATTCAGGCATTCGCGAAGCCTGCGGGGATTGACGTGGTGACG
Source organism: uncultured Thiothrix sp. (assembly GCF_937876535.1). Taxonomy (GTDB): domain Bacteria; phylum Pseudomonadota; class Gammaproteobacteria; order Thiotrichales; family Thiotrichaceae; genus Thiolinea. Next base: position 85,099 of record NZ_CALFHZ010000003.1, on the reverse strand, counting down.
AGCGATATTTCGGTCGCAGCACGCATTTTGGCGGAGTTTCCCGATTTCTTGACTGAGGAGCAGCGCGTTCCGAACAATTTGGCAGAGTTAGGTGCTCTGACGCAAAATCCTGAAACTAATATTATTAAATTGCCAAATATTAGCGCTTCGTTGCCGCAATTGACTGCAGCGATTAAAGAATTGCGCTCTAAAGGCTATATGGTTCCAGAATACCCTGAGAACCCACAAACTGACGAAGAAAAAGCCATTGTTAAACGCTATAGCAAGGTATCTGGCAGTGCAGTGAATCCAGTTTTACGTGAAGGTAACTCTGATCGGCGTGCACCTGCCGCAGTGAAGCGTTATGCGCGCAATAATCCGCACAAAATGGGCAAATGGAGTCACGCCTCACGCACGCATGTAGCGCATATGACGCATAGCGATTTCTATCACGGCGAGAAATCCATGACCATGGAGCGCGAATGTGATGTGAAGATGGATTTGGTGACAAAGGATGGGCGCGTGATTGTGCTGAAAGAGAAAACCCATCTTCTCCAAGGCGAAATCATCGACAGTATGTTTATGAGTAAGCGGGCACTTTGCGAGTTCTATGAACAAGAATTGCAAGATGCAAAAGAAACCGACATTCTCTTCTCGCTACATGTCAAAGCGACCATGATGAAAGTCTCTCATCCGATTGTGTTCGGCCATGCGGTGAAAGTGTTCTATAAAGATTTGTTTGCAAAATACGGTGACTTATTCAAGCAAATTGGCGTCAAACCAAACAATGGTATGAGCAGTGTGCATGAGAAAATCAAAATGCTGCCCCAAGCGCAACAAGATGAAATCTTGGCCTGTATTAAAGAATGTGAAGCTCAGCGCCCACGGTTGGCGATGGTTGATTCTGACAAAGGTATTACCAACTTACATGCGCCGAATGATGTGATCGTAGATGCTTCTATGCCAGCGATGATTCGGGATGGCGGTAAAATGTGGGGTGCTGATGGCAAGATGCATGATACGAAAGCCGTCCAGCCCGAAAGTACCTTCGCACGGATTTATCAAGAAGTGATTAACTTCTGTAAAACCAATGGTTCGTTTGACCCACGGGTGATGGGTACTGTGCCGAATGTAGGCTTGATGGCACAACAAGCTGAAGAATACGGTTCACATGATAAAACCTTTGAAATCACTGAGGCCGGTGAAGCACGCATTGTGGATGATCAAGGCAATGTGCTCATGGTGCAAAACGTGGAAGAAGGGGATATTTGGCGGATGTGCCAAGCGAAAGATGCGGCGATTCGCGATTGGGTGAAATTAGCAGTGACTCGTGCACGCTTATCAAATACGCCAGCAGTATTCTGGTTAGACCCTTATCGTCCTCATGAAAATGAAGTGATTAAAAAGGTTAATCGTTATTTAGAAGATTATGATTTAACTGGGGTTGAAATTCACATTATGTCGCAGTTACGCGCGATGCGTTTCACCTTAGAACGTGCCTTCCGTGGCTTTGACACCATTGCGGTAACAGGTAATATTTTACGCGACTACCTCACTGATTTATTCCCGATTCTCGAGTTAGGCACTAGTGCGAAAATGCTCTCGATTGTGCCTTTAATGGCGGGTGGTGGTTTATTTGAAACGGGGGCGGGTGGTTCTGCACCGAAGCACGTCCAGCAACTAGTTGCTGAAAACTACCTGCGTTGGGATTCCTTGGGTGAGTTCTTGGCATTGACGGTATCCATTGAGGATGTAGCTCACAAGACCGGCAATAAAAAGGCGCAAGTTTTAGCGAATGCGCTAGATCATGCTACCGAAAAACTCCTCGATAACAATAAATCACCTTCTCGGAAAGTGGGCGAAATCGATAATCGTGGTAGTCACTTCTATTTAGCCATGTATTGGGCGCAAGAATTGGCGAATCAAACTGAAGATGCTGAATTGGCAGCTAAGTTTGCACCTTTGGCTAAAACCCTCACTGAGAATGAGCAGAAAATTGTTGCTGAATTGAATGGTGTGCAAGGTAAAGCAGTGGATTTAGGTGGTTATTATTATGTTGACCCCGCTAAAACCAGTGCGGTCATGCGTCCAAGTGCGACTTTGAATCAAGCTATTAGTAGTTTGTAGTTTCTAAAAGCTTATGAAGTAAGTTTTACATCCCCATCCCAAACGATGGGGATTTTTTTGGTAGCTATTTAAGATTTAAGTTTATTATTTGCGGACATGGTTAACTCAATTTCCATAGTTTCGGCATCAAGTTCCATGTCTTCACCTTCTTCCTCAATGTTTGTGTTACTAACATAAACTGCTTTACCCATTGCCTGTTCTATTAGATCCAGTAAGCGCTTCTGCCGATTCTCCATAAAGCTCTCAAATTGATCGGTTTTTAGCAGTATGGGGTCAATTAAGTGGGAGCGAAGATGCTCATCTAAAACCTCGTTAGCAATCGGTGGTGAGTTACGATCTCCCTGCGCTAATTTAGCCAAATATTCAGAAGGGGCTGCTCCGCCAATCATGCGATTAGTCCGATAAGAAAGCGGTGTTTTATTAATAATTGAATCAAAGATGGCTGGTTTGATATTTTGTTTTTTGCACCAGTCTTGCGGGAAAATATGATGAATATCGACATTTTCTCCAAAGAAAGCTGTGTGGTCAAAACGCTGCCCAGAGCGAAAGTCTTTTGCACCTTCTTTCATCAACAGTGCATTCACCCCTTTGTAGGCCGCTGATAAACGCATCCGCATCGTTTTTAAACGATCAGCGCGAAATAAGGTTTCGCTTACTGTAGTGGGTTCAGATCCTCCTGTTAACCAAACTGGAACCTCCATAAAATCCCGCGCAATACGTGAATCCACTGCCGAACCATACAACTCACCAAATACCCCGTTCCAATACCATTTTTCTAATTTTTCACGATTAGCTGCATGATCTATACCATCACCGATATCAGCCAGAATGGCGGCTAATGGAATGATTTGCGATTGATAGGGTAAGTCAAAAATTCGATAAATGTGTAAAGTATTTAAGAATTTTGCGGCTCGGATAAAGCCTTGCTCAACGAGCACTTCATAACGCTTATAAGCATCTAATGGTAAGCTTAATAAGGCTGCACGATTGCCAGTTACAGCAGGTAACTCTTTGCCTTTTTTTCCGAGTTGTTCCGCAGTTCGACGTTTATCACGGGTATGAAAAAGAGAAATCGCTTGTAGAAAGTCTGTGTTAGCCACATTGGCAAGAATACCAGCGTCTGCATCAAAAGCCCTTGAGATGTCAGCAAAACGCTTATGCCGCCCTTTTGTTGCATCATCGCCATACCAATCTTTACGTAATTCATGGCCTGAGGCAGCATACATAGCTGTTACTAATTCAAACGCATCCAGTGGTTTACCTCCAGTATTTACCTTTTCAAATACAACACAAACAGCTTCTTTAGAGGTGGAACGATCAAGAGCAATGACAGGTACACGATAGTATTTAAAGTTTTCTAGAATATTACGCTTGAAGCTTCGAAATAAATCACGTATTTCATCATTGCCACGCCAATACTCATCAAAGCCATCTTGCCAGCTGTCCCAATCAAATACTTTTGCAACAGGGTACATTAAATTGGCATATTCTTTTTCAGCTGAAGATAGGTCTAGTGTTGCAATACGGCCAAAGTCTGTACGGATAATTCGATCCTGTGGGATACTCAGAATAGCCTCTTCACGATCAAGCGAATTATCTAAAGCATTGCGAATATCAATGTAAAACCAGCGTTTAACTTTTTTATTTTTAGGTGTAATGGTTTCAATAACTTTACCGCGAAGTGTAACTTGATAAAGTGAGGTCATACGCTGTTGACCATCTAAGAGTAAGGATTGTGGCTCGGTCAGTTTAGCCTCTTGTGGAGTGCCCTCTACAGGCCGTGGTTTAAAGTTAACTTCACCGCCGCTATCTAAAGTCATTAAAGCCCCCACCGGAAAAGCTCTTGAGATAGAAGCAATAAGACTTCTGATACGATCCTCATCCCAAACCCAACTACGTTGAAAATCGGGTAGCTGAAGAATACCTTTATGACAGTCGGTAAGTAGTTTGTATAAATCGATAGGATTAGTTTGAAAGGTTGAGCCAGCCATAAATTTTGATGAACCTTATTGAATTCGTGCAAGTTAGCTAATTTTTTACCCTTGAGTTTACGTTAAATGTTGTTCTTAATAACTGAGTTTTTTATGGGTTTACACTAAAGCAAGTTCAAAAATGCTTATAAGTTCACAATTTTATACAAACGAATACTGGCTCCAACATGCCTTACAATTAGCCAAGCGTGCTTATCAACAAGGTGAAGTACCGGTTGGGGCAGTCTTAGTCCGTGATAATCAAATTTTAGGAGAAGGCTGGAATCAGTCGATTAGCCAACACGACCCTACAGCTCATGCCGAGATCATAGCTTTGCGTGCAGCAGGCTTAGCGTCTAGTAATTATCGTTTGCCAAGCACGACTTTGTACGTGACTTTAGAACCTTGTGTGATGTGTGCCGGCGCTTTGTTGCATGCGCGAGTGGAGCGGGTGGTATTTGGTGCTTATGACTTTAAGACGGGTGCAGCTGGGAGCGTATTTAATACCTTATTAGATGAGCGGCATAATCATCAAGTACAGTTACTAGGCGGAGTTTTACAGCAGGCCTGTACTGAACAACTTCAAGCCTTTTTCAGAGAGCGTCGTTTAGCGCAAAAAGCCGCTAAGTTAAATGCTACTAGTCCTATTCAACTCAATAACCTAAAAACCTAGCCGTTACTCTAGTAGCTATTAAGTTATTAAATTTATTTATGTTAGGCTATTGCTTGTTAATTAAGGTTGGCGAGCAATTGGGCTATATGATTAAGACCTTTTTGGTACATGCGGTTAAGGCTACTCAAACCTCACCGGGCAAAGGTCAAATTGTTTGGTTAGTAACAGATGAAAACCGTGTGCCGCGTAAAGTAGTGGGCATCACTGATACAGATGATCAAGGTGTCGTCAAGGCTATCAAACCAATCTACAACCGTGAGTCTCCACTGGTAGAAGCACTCACTCCTTTAGTACGCGGTGATCTAGTTACGGTTGATTTTCGGCCTTTCAACCTTACCCAGGATTATGAGGGGCGGATTGCTTATGAACGCTTGGATGATGGTAATCGGCGTTTCCTTATTCCGCGGTTAAGCAAATTAGCGGCTTTGGCAACCTTATCAGTTGCATTGGGAATTGCGTTAGTACTCATCTACCATTATCTTTGAATACATAATTCCTTTAATAAGCGGCATTCATGGCTTATCTCGATTGCATCCGCCTGTGCAACAATGCACAGCTAGCAGATTATATGGCTTGGCGTATTGATGGCCGCATCTATGGCTGGATTAGCCCTAGTTTTGCCGTACACTTACTAACGTATCCTGAGGTTTTTCAACAATCAGGGCAGGAAATTACACTCTCCACTACTTTGCAAACGCCTGAGCAACGTACTCAAGCGCTTGATCAAGTCATGTGGAGCTTACATCAGCAAGGCGTGATTGATACCTGGGTAGGGGAGCGTTATCCGGTTTGTTTGGGTTATCAACAAACAGCTGTCTTAACAGTTGAGCGGGCAGCAGCTGCTTATTTAGGAATCAAAAGCTTCGGCATTCATGTCAACGGTTTGGTAGAGAAGTCTGATGGGGTGTATGTTTGGGTAGGCACCCGCACTTTACGTAAACCCTTTTGGCCGGGGAAACTCGATCAAATGGTTGCAGGTGGCTTGCCTGTTGGTCTGAATTTGCTAGAGAACCTAGTCAAAGAAGCGCAGGAAGAGGCGAATATTCCCACAGAACTAGCCAAACAAGCAGTCGCAGTCAGTACCCTGCATTATCGCCAAAGTTTAAGCCGCGGTTTAGAAAATTCGAGTTTATTTATTTACGATTTGTGGCTACCAAAGGATTTTCAGCCAGAAAATACCGATGGGGAAGTCGAGCAGTTTCAATTAATTCCCTTGGCTGAAGTAGCAGCCTTAACCGCACACGTGACTGCATTTAAAGATAATTGCAATCTAGTCAATATTGATTTGTTGTTACGACACGGATTTATAACCAAAGCTGATCCAGATTATGCCGCTATTCAGCAGGCTTTATATGCTGAGATCAGCGATTAGCGATAGGAAGTCAAAATGAGAGAAGGGCAGCCCACTACGATTTATTTAAAAGACTATAAGCCTCCTGCTTATCAAGTTGAAACCCTTAAATTAAAGTTTGAACTAGGTGACGAATTTACCCTAGTGACCAGTACCGCCCACTATCAGCGCGATGCACGTAATATTACGACGAATAGCCTAGAGCTACAGGGTGAGGATTTAGAACTCGTCAGTATTCAATTAGACGGGCGAGTTTTGCAAGAGGGGGAGGACTATCGTCTGAATGCGGAAGGTATGCAGGTTTTAAACATGCCAGAGCAGGGCACACTCGAAATGACTACCCGCATTTATCCGCAAAAGAATACAGCCTTGGAAGGCTTGTATCAGTCGAGTGGTAATTTCTGTACGCAATGTGAGGCACAAGGGTTTCGCAAAATCACCTATTACCCTGACCGCCCCGATGTGATGAGCTTATTTACTACCGATATTATTGCCGATAAAACTAAGTATCCGGTGCTCTTATCTAATGGCAATCTGATAGCTGGTGGTGAATTAGAAGAGGGTAAGCATTGGGCGCGTTGGGTTGACCCTTATCGCAAGCCTGCTTATTTGTTTGCCCTAGTTGCGGGTCGTTTAGAGCATGTGGAAGATTTTTATACTACAGGCTCAGGGCGCAAAGTAACCCTACGTATTTACACTGAACCGCATAATATCAATAAATGCGATCATGCCCTGCAGTCCCTCAAGCGTGCTATGCGTTGGGATGAGCAGCGGTTTGGTTTGGAATATGATCTTGATATTTATATGATTGTCGCGGTCGATGATTTCAATATGGGGGCGATGGAGAATAAAGGCTTAAACGTCTTTAATTCTAAGTTAGTGTTCGCTAGCCCTGAAACTGCTACCGATCAAGACTATATCAATATTGAATCAGTGATTGGTCACGAATATTTTCATAACTGGACAGGGAATCGAGTCACTTGTCGCGATTGGTTTCAATTGTCCTTAAAAGAAGGCTTAACGGTGTTTCGTGATCAAGAGTTTACGGCTGATTTACATTCACGAGCAGTTAAACGCATCGAAGATGTACGCATGTTGCGTACCTTTCAATTTACCGAAGATGCAAGCCCGATGGCGCATCCAATTCGCCCCGCTTCCTATATGGAAATCAATAACTTCTATACCATGACCGTATATGAAAAGGGTGCAGAAATCGTGCGGCTCTATCAAACCCTTTTAGGTCGTGAAGGTTTCCGCAAGGGGATGGATTTGTACTTTGCACGCCATGACGGTCAAGCCGTTACCACGGAAGACTTCTTAGCGGCAATGGCGGATGCGAATGGCACTGACTTAAACCAGTTCCAGCGTTGGTATGATCAGGCTGGTACACCGGAAGTCAAAGTGACTATGACGTATGATACCGCCGCACAAACCTGCACCTTACATTGCCTACAGACTTGCCCACCGACCCCAGAAAGCCAGCAGAAACAAGCTCAACTCATTCCATTGCAAATCGGTTTATTAGCTCAAGGGGGTACTGACTTGCCGCTGTATTTAGAGGGGCAAACTTGTAATGGTATTTTGCAGTTCACGCAAGCCGAGCAAAGTTTCACCTTTACCCAAGTAACCGAGCAGCCTGTACCTTCACTCTTACGTAATTTTTCTGCGCCCGTGCGCTTAGACTATCCCTACACCGAAGCTGAGCTGATTTTCTTAATGAAGCATGACAGCGATGCCTTCAATCGTTGGGATGCAGGCCAACGCTTAGCGCTACGGGCGATTCAAAATTTATTGTCTGATCTTAAGCAGGGTGATCCTTTAGGTTTAAGTCATGAATTTATCAGCGCTTGGCAAGCGGTATTAACCGATGAAAGTTTAGATCCAGCTTTACGGGCTGAGGCTTTGACGCTGCCCTCGGAGACCGATATTGCTGAGTTGGTTCGTCCTGCTGATCCCGCCGCTATTCATCAAGTACGCGACTTTATCTTAAGCACTCTGGCAAAGACTTTACGCTTGGATTTCGAAGCGATTTTTCAAGCTTACCAAGAGCGTGGTGTCTATCAAATTGATGCAACCAGCATGGGTAAGCGCCGTTTGAAAAATGTCTGTTTAGCGTATCTGGGGTATTTAGAGGATGCGGCAATTCCTGCTTTATGTGCTGAGCAATATGCTCAAGCGAATAATATGACTGATGCGCTAGCAGCGTTAGGGGTATTAAATGATATGGATTGCCCAGAACGCACGGCTGCTTTAGCGCATTTCCTTGAGCGTTGGCAGAATGATCCATTAGTGATGGATAAGTGGTTTGCTTTGCAAGCAAGCTCCTCATTGCCGAATACTTTACAGCAAGTTGAACAACTCTTGAGCCATCCGCTGTTTGATATGCGGAATCCGAATAAAGTGCGTGCGCTCGTGGGTAGTTTTGCGATGCGTAACCCTTGGCATTTCCATGCTGCAGACGGCAGCGGTTATGCTTTCTTGGCAGAACGAGTGTTATGGCTGAATGAGCGTAATCCCCAAGTTGCCTCACGCATGGTACGGCCCTTGATGAATTGGCGGCATTATGAAACAGGGCGGAGTGGGTTGATGAAGGCTCAACTTGAGCGCATTCAAGCTCACCCAGGGTTATCTGCAGATGTGTATGAAATTGTGAGTAAGAGCCTAGCTAATGCTTAGTTAAGCTTAGCTACTTGATGCACATAGAAAACCCTCCAGTGGAGGGTTTTTTGTTATAAACGGGAAAATTTTCCCACCCATTAGTCGTTTTGCTCTTGCCCTATTTGTTATAATGGGAATAAAATCCCATTCCATGAGCAATACACTGCGCGCTGCGTTCTACCAAATCCTCAAAGGCTTAATGCGAATTTTGTATCGCAAGGGCGTGGCGTTTGGTGAATTTACGCAATTAGCCAAGCAGGCTTATATCGATGTAGTAGAGGATGAGTTAAACCAAGTCGGAGAACGCGCTACGACCACACGAATTGCAGTGATTACGGGTTTAACTCGCAAAGAAGTTACGCAACTACGTCAATCTGAACTGAGTGAAGTGCCACCGCGGTTCAATCGGGTGTTACGTGTGGTGAATGCTTGGTTGAATGATGCAGCGTTTTTAGATAGTGAAGGTCAAGCTGCCGTCTTAGCTTTTCGTGGAGCTGAGCCAAGTTTTGAGCAGTTAGTGCAGCGTTATAGTGGCGATATGTCGAGCTTCGCCATGCTGGATGAAATGCGCCGGATGAATTTGGTTGAAAGCTTAGAGGATGGCTCAGTGCGCCTCTTGAGTGCGGTGTATATCCCCGATGCTGAGGATGAAGCTCAACTGCAATTATTAGGTACGGATGTGTCGCTACTAGTCATGACAATTAATCATAATTTAACTGCATCCGCTGATGAGCGCTATTACCAACGCAAAGTCAGTTATAACAATTTGCCGCTTGAAGTGTTGCCTGAGTTTCGAGCCTTTGTCCGCAAGGATGCTCATCAACTTTTGCTGCGTTTTAATCAATGGTTATATGAGCATGATCGGGATAGCAATCCGACGGTGCAGGGTACAGGACGCATGCAAGCAGGGGTAGGTATTTATTATTTTGAGCAGCCAGCTGCTACCAAGGAAGCCAATCATGAAAATTAAATTAACGGCTCTGTTGGTCGGCTCTGCTCTGTTTTTAGTCAGTTGTGGGGACTCACTTACCCTCGCTGAAGGTGGTATGAGTGGAACGGGTATTACAACAGGGCGGATTACTGGCTTTGGCAGTATTTATGTGAATGGCATTCACTACGATGTCGATAATGCCTTATTTTATCGCAACGGCGCACCAGTGACGGATCAAACCAGCTTTGCTGCAGGCGAGTTTATTACTGTGACTGGCTCACTCAATAGCGATGGGATTAGCGGTATTGCTAGCCAAGTAAAGTTTGATGGTTTGGTAAAGGCCACTGTGGAAGCCATCGCGGCTGATGGCAAGAGCATTAAGGTACTGGGACAGACCGTCCAAATTGATTTGTTAACCGTGCTACATGGTTTTGATCAGATTAGTGATTTGCAGCTAGGCAATTTAGTAGAAGTGTCCGGCGATCGTTTACCTAATGCTGCGATTAAAGCCACCAGTATCAGTTTAATAGCAGGTAGCTATCAAACGACGGACGGCTTACAAGTAGTTGGCGCTATCAGTGCTTTGAATCCGCCACAGAAAACCTTCCAGTTGAATGGTTTAACGGTGAATTATGGTGCAGCAAATTTGGTCGGTTGGAATGATAAACCTTTAGCCAATGGGCAAATCGTGCAAGTGAAAGCCAGCGCATTACCAGTGAGTAATGTGTTAGCGGCTAAGCAATTAAGCTTACAAACGACTCAAGGCCAGTATCCAGATAAATCACGTTTGGAGTTGGAAGGGATTGTCAGTGCGATCACTGCAGCCACTCAATTTACCTTAGCAGGGCAAACCGTGATCACGACTGCTAGCACTCAGTTTATTGGTTTAAGTGCGAGTAATTTAGCCCTAGGTTTGACCTTAGAAGTGGAGGGCAATGTGGATTCCAGTGGCAATCTGCAAGCGGAGCGAGTGATCTTACGTGATGTGTCTTCGAGTAATGGCAAGGAATTGGCCGGGCAAATCACTGCGATTGATAAGACACTGAATACGATTAGTTTAGCTGGTTATATTCTGTATTTAGATAATGGCAGCATGCTGCTGAAAAATTCGCAAACTGCTAAACGTTTAGCCCAGCGTAGTGGTCATCATGAGGTGACTAAGTTTGAGGATTTGGTGGTGGGTGATTACATCGAAGCCACAGTGATTCAGTTCGCTGACGGAACTTGGCATGTCTTACGACTGGATCGCGGTGGGCGGCCTGATCAACTGCCTCAGTAGTTTATAAGCAATTTTCAAGGTGCTAGCCTTTTGTTGCTAGCGAATGAAAAAACCCGGTGGTTCAGCACCGGGTCGACCGACTTACCTAAGTTAGGTAAGACTTTTAGAAAAACTTAAATGGAGTTCAGTCCATGCGTATACAAACAGCTTCTATCATTCTGTTAGGCAGTTTATTGTCTATTTCTACGGCCAGCTTTGCCAAAGGTGGCGCTCCTAATCATTCTGGAGTTTCCGGCAAATCTTCTGTCTTTACTGCTATTTATGATACAGACGGTGATGGCGCTGTGACAACTGCTGAAGTCACTGCAGTACGCACTGCTGATTTTAATGCAGTGGATACCGATAGTTCAGCTACTCTTTCTTTAGCTGAATATCAGAACCTCGAAACCAATACACAAACCCGCGAAATCAAAGCGATGTTCAAAGTCTTAGACACTGATTTGAACAGTGCTTTAAGCCTCAGCGAGTTTGCTGCGAATACATCGGTGACAACCGCAGTCAGTAATGCTTTTGCCTTAGCCGATAGTGATAATAACTCAGCGCTGAGCTTAGATGAGTTTACCGTTTTACAAGGCTATAAAACCGGCTCGATCTGGGGCTTTGCAGCTTTAGATACCGATGCTAGCAAAACTTTGAGTTTGACTGAGTTCTTAGCAGGCCGTCCGGCTGGAACTGGTGGGAAGCATTAATCTTAAACAAGAATAGGGCTAGACGGTTGAAACAATCTCCCCCATTTTTGATTTTGCTTGGGGGAGATTATTAACTAGGTGCTTAGCGACCCGCTAAAGGCCCTGCATTACGTACTTCTTCAGTAACATAATCGGCAAAGCGAGCAAAGTTTTGATGGAAAGCTGCCGCTAATTGATTCGCTTTCGCTTGGTAAGCCGCTTTATCTGCCCAAGTAGAAGCTGGATCTAAAACTTCATTGGGGACATCGGGGCAGCTTACTGGAATATTCAAACCAAAAATTGGATCAGTGCGGGTGTCCACATTATCCAAATCACCTTGTAAAGCCGCATTCAGCATGGCACGCGTATGGCGAATTTTCATTCTGTTACCTACGCCATAAGGGCCGCCACTCCAGCCAGTGTTTAATAACCAGCAAGAAACTTTGTTTTGGTTGATTTTTTCGCCCAATAAGTCGGCGTAAACCGAAGGGTGTAGCGCCATAAACGGAGCACCAAAGCAAGTACTAAAAGTAGTCGTTGGCTCAGTCACCCCTTTCTCAGTACCTGCGACTTTAGCAGTGTAACCCGACAAGAAGTGATACATGGCTTGTGAGGTAGTGAGCTTAGAAATTGGCGGTAACACCCCAAAAGCATCGCAAGTCAACATAATAATATGTTTAGCATGACCCGCTTTACCAGGATAAAGCGCATTAGGAATCTGAGTGATGGGGTAGCAGGCGCGGGTATTTTCAGTGAGGCTAGCGTCATCTAAATTAAGTTCGCGGCTATCCATATCCATGACCGTATTTTCTAATACAGTGCCGAATTGGTGAGTGGTGGCGTAAATTAAAGGTTCTGCTTCAGCGGAAAGATTGATGACTTTCGCATAGCAGCCGCCCTCTAGATTGAAGACACCTTGATCGCTCCAACCGTGTTCATCATCGCCAATTAATAAACGCTCAGGGTCTGCGGATAAAGTCGTTTTGCCTGTACCCGATAAGCCAAATAGAATTGCTACGTCGCCTGCTTTACCCACATTGGCAGAGGCATGCATGGACATAACCCCTTGTTGTGGTAGGAGGTAGTTCATAATAGAGAATACCGATTTCTTAATCTCGCCCGCGTAATGTGTGCCACCAATGATGACTAATTTGCGTGCGAAATTGAGCAGAATGAAAGCCCCGGAGCGTGTACCATGTTGCTCAGGATCAGCTTGCATATCAGGCACATGCAGAATCGTAAAACGTGGCTCATCCATGCCTAAGCTACGCTGCAAATCTGCTGGGCGGATAAACATGTTTTGCGCAAACAAGGCATGCCAAGCATATTGAGTAATTACCCGTACTGGCAATTCAGTGGTGGGATCAGCGCCCGCTAATAAATCTTGTACGAAGAGGTCTTTGCCGCTTAAAAATGCTTGAGCTGATTTTAGGACTTTATCGAAATTTTCTTCACTAATCCCTTTGTTAACTTCACCCCACCACACTTTGTCATGGCTGCTAGCTTCATCAACGATAAATTTGTCATTAGGAGCACGGCCAGTAAATGAACCAGTGTAGGCTACCAGAGTACCACCTTTGCCCACATGTGCTTCACCGCGACGCATCGCTGCTTCGTACAGAGCCGGCGCAGATTGATTCCAAAAAATATCCTTGATTTGAGCCAAACCTAAAGTAGCCTCTAGGTGTGCAGAGAGCTTGGTGTTAACCGTCATGATGTTTTCCATGCTAAAAAAATCAACTTGCACTGAAGCCAGCATTTTTAATCGGGCGGCGTTCAGTAGGGCAACGTAGTATAAGCGGTTTTGAGAGTTTTTGCGTTATTTCGACTTGTAAAATAAATACTATAGCTTGTGGATTGCGACATTCTACGCCACTAAACAGTGCGTTTGTCGTCTAAGAGGGAAGCCTATGTGCCTACTTAGCTGTTTTTTATGGTTTGTGGTATGATTACGACATGGAAAATCAATATTTAAGCTCAATACGTTTCGACTCATTTAGCCTTGATGAGCGAATCTTAAAATCTCTGAATGCAGCCGGGTTTGAGTACTGTTCGCGTATCCAAGCAGAGACTTTGCCGATTGCTTTAAATGGACAAGACATCACCGGTCAGGCACAAACGGGCACGGGCAAAACGGGCGCTTTCTTAGTTGCGACCTTTCAACGTTTATTATCGCAACCTTTGATTGATGCGCCGTCTGGTTCTGTGCGTTGTTTGATACTAGCGCCCACTCGTGAGCTAGCTATCCAAATTGCACGCGATGCCGAGGTTTTGGGCAAATATACGGGCTTAAATAATGTTTTGGTTTATGGCGGGGCTGCTTATGAAAAGCAGCGTCAGCAATTTACTCAAGCCGTTGATGTATTGATTGGTACGCCGGGGCGGGTAATTGATTATTGGAAGCAGGGCGTTTTCGATTTTAAACATACGCAAGTGATGGTTTTGGATGAAGCTGATCGTATGTTTGATATGGGGTTTATTCAAGATATTCGTTTCTTGTTGCGGCGTTTGCCCGAACCCACTGAACGTTTGAATATGCTGTTTTCCGCTACCCTATCGCAGAAGGTGCTAGAGCTGGCGTATGAGCATATGAATAATCCGGTGCCAGTTAAAATCGAAACAGATTCAGTGAGTGCGGATAATATTAGCGAGTCGATCTATTTTCCGGCTAACTCGGAAAAAATTCCTTTATTGGTCGGCTTAATTCGTCAGCTTGAGCCGCAACGAGCCATTGTGTTTGTAAACACTAAACATAATGCTGAACGGATTGAGGCTTATTTAAAAGTTAATCAAATCAAAGCCGCGATGATTTCTGGCGATGTGCGCCAAAACAAACGCGAACGCTTTTTGAAAGATTTTGGTGAAGGCCGCTATCAAGTCTTAATTGCGACGGATGTGGCCGCACGGGGTTTGCATATTCCCGCCGTATCACATGTATTCAATTTCGATTTGCCACAGCTCGCTGAGGATTATGTACATCGGATTGGCCGGACTGCACGTGCAGGTGCTTCAGGTGAAGCACATAGCTTTGCGTGTGAGGATACCGCCTTTTATTTGCCAGAGATCGAAAACTATACCGGTAAAACCTTGCCTGTGATTGCAATTAGCCCAGACTTATTGCCGGAAATTCAACGTCCGCAACGTGGACATCAAACGCGCTCTGTTGTGCCAGCTGAGCGTCATGAACGTGAACAGCGTAAGAAACCTCGGGAAAAGCAACCTATTCAACAGACATCTAGCCCAACTGATGAGCCATCCACTCTAGAAAAAGATGCATCAGTAACTTCACAAGTTCCAGTCATTGACTCTGCACTGCCAACGGTTGTTGCAGTTGAGGCTGTTGTGGCTGACTCCTCAAGTTCGAGTGTGCCACGCCCACGACCTACCGCTTCGATAGCGTATATGTTTGAAGAGAACAATTTAGAGCGTGTTGAACCTGAGCCTGATCCTAATGCTACTAATCAGACGAAGCGGTCGCATCAGCGGTACCGTGGCTCAGCGCATTCTAAAAGTCATTAAAACGATCTAAATTAAATAAAAAAGCCACCATTTAGGTGGCTTTTTGTGTCTTAAGATCGAGCTACTTAAGCACCATCTTTCTCAGGCAACTTCACCCGAATATTCAGCTCACGTAGTTGGCGCAGTCCGACAGGGGCTGGTGCATCAGTCAATGGGCAAGCGGCTGTTTGCGTTTTCGGGAAAGCCATCACGTCGCGAATCGATTGGCTGCCCGTCATCAGCATGATTAAACGATCTAAACCGAAAGCTAAGCCGCCGTGTGGAGGGCAGCCGTATTTGAGGGCATTGAGCAGGAAACCGAATTTTTCTTCGGCTTCTTCTTTGCTGATACCCAATAAGCTAAAGACTGCGCTTTGCATTTCGGGGCGATGGATCCGCACTGAGCCGCCACCGACTTCCGTGCCATTCAAGACCATATCATAAGCAATCGACAGTGCTTTACCCGGATTAGCTGCTAACTCTTCAGGTGAACACTTAGGGGCGGTAAAGGGGTGATGTAAAGCGACCCAGCGTTTGTCTTTGTCATCGTATTCAAACATCGGGAAGTCAACAACCCACAAAGCCGCCCATTCCGAAGTGAGTAATTTACGGTCGTGACCTAATTTAATCCGTAAGGCACCAATCGCGTCATTTACCACTTTGGCTTTGTCTGCACCGAAGAAAATCAAATCGCCAGTTTGTGCGCCAGTACGCTCTAAAATGCCTTTTACCACCTCTTCGGGGAGGAATTTCAGAATCGGTGATTGTAAGCCTTCTAAGCCAGCCGCAAGATCATTGATTTTGATATAAGCCAAGCCTTTCGCGCCATAACGGCCTACGAAAGCGGTGTAATCGTCGATTTCTTTACGGCTTAGATCGCCACCATTGGGTAAGCGTAATGCAACGATACGGCTATCAGGATCTTTCGCAGGTGCTGCGAATACTTTGAATTCTACCGCTTGCATCAGATCACTGACTTCGACAAATTCGAGCGGAATACGCATATCCGGTTTGTCAGAACCGAAGCGGAACATGGCTTCTTCATAGGTCATGTGCGGGAATTGCGCAGGCAGCTCGACACTTAGCAAGCTTTTAAACATGCTACGAATCATTTCCTCCACCATACCCATGATCTGGTCTTGGGTCATAAAGGAGGTTTCGATATCAAGCTGGGTAAATTCAGGCTGACGGTCGGCACGTAAATCTTCATCACGGAAGCAGCGCGCAAATTGGAAATAGCGATCCATGCCCGACATCATCAGCAATTGCTTAAACAATTGGGGGGATTGCGGCAGGGCAAAGAATGAACCCGGATGAGTGCGGCTTGGTACTAAGTAATCGCGCGCCCCTTCAGGTGTGGCTTTAGTGAGCATCGGCGTTTCAATATCGAGAAAGCCATTTTCTTCCAAGTAACGACGCATAAAGCCCGTGGCTTTGGCACGTAATTGCAAACGTTGCTGCATTTCTGGACGGCGCAAATCAATATAGCGATAAGTTAAACGCTTTTCTTCGCCAACGCCGGTTTCATCTAATTGGAAAGGTGGCGTTTCCGCAGCGTTCAACACGGTCAGCTCTAAACCTAAGACCTCAACTTGACCACTGCGTAAATTATCATTGGTCGTACCAGCAGGGCGGTTACGCACGCGACCTTTCACTTGTAAGACATATTCATTTCGGACGCGCTCAGCCGTGGCAAACACCTCTGCCCGATCAGGATCGAAAACAACTTGTACCAGTCCTTCGCGGTCGCGCAGGTCAATGAAAATGACCCCACCGTGATCACGCCGCCGGTTGACCCAACCACAGAGAGTAATTTTCTGATCTAGCAAGGATTCATCAACCTGCCCGCAATAATGACTACGCATAATTATTATTCCTGAAATCTGATATGTCTTAGCAAAGGCCGAAATGTTAAGCCCTGACAGGATTCTGCGCAAGCAAGAAAGCGGCCTAAGCACTTGAGATACTCTAACTGAATAATGAGTCTCAGCAATTTCAACTAATAACTATTCAATACGTCTAGGTAGCTTTCCATTACTATCTGGCAGGGTTTTACTGCCTCGTATGATAAGCAAAGCTTAAGCAATACCGTAAAAGATAAACAGGGCTGCCACGGACAAGAAATGAACAAGATCGTCCATAGTTAAATAACTTTAATGCCGCAATGTCAATCAACTGAATTAATTTCGTCGATATTGGTATTAGCAGGATTTTAGGTGCTTTCGTCTAGTTAATAGCCGACTGACAAAGCTTAGCTTAGCTAGTATAAAGCGCATCGAGTGTTAATACTTTAATGAAGGCATGCTGATGAAATTCTTGAAGCGCAGCTTATGGGCGAGCTTGATAGCCTCTATTTGTTTTTCCTCCACGGTGCTAGCGACAAGTTCACTAGAACTCACTCTAGCTTTGAACGAACCTGTCACGAGTGATTTAATTGCTAAAACTTTAAAAGCTACGCAAACAGCTGCCATTAATACCAATAGCAATTTGTTTGTCCAAGAAGCCACAGCTTTAATGGCTCAGCTTGAATACACGCCCTCTTTAGAGCGCCGCCAAACTAACTTAAGTGAATTGGCTGAGCAGCGCCAAGTTAAAAATTTGGAAGGGGCTAAAGATTTAGAGGAGTTACTGAGTTCAACCCAGATTATTGATGCAGTTCAGCAAACGATTGAGCCTTTTGGCTTGAAAATCAATAATATTGCAGATGCTTATACTTTATGGTGGATTACTGCTTGGCAAGCTTCCGAGGGCAGCACTAGCTATGTTGATAAACAAACTGCACAAGCGGTTAAACAACAAGCAGTAAAAATTTGGTTAGCGAATCCCAAGCTTGCACAAGCAACTGATACAAATAAACAGGCCTTGGCAGAGGCTTTATTAATTCAAGCCTTATTGACTCAAGCCGCTATGAATCGTGCAGGACAAGATCAAACTAGCCAACAAGCCGTACAAGCAGCGGTACGGGAAGGTGCTGCAGCCAGTGGTTTAGCTTTAGAGCAAATGCAATTAACTGAACAAGGTTTTGTCCTTAAACCTTGATTGGATCTTTCAAATCTAGCTGAGTAGATACTGATTTACTCAGCTTTACGACCTTATTTTTTATTTAATACAGCTCTACTAGTACTGGCTTGCTTCCAGATCCAATTTTGGTGAATTTAATAACCTAAATTGATACTTTTTTGCTGCACTGCAAACTAAGTAATTTAGATTTTTCGATGATTTTATATTAGAAATAATAGTTTCATGCGAAATTATAAGGGTTTTTTCTATAAAAAATGCAATAAAGTATCTGATCTAATCGAATTGGTATATTCCTTTCTAAATAGCTAATGCTACTCTATTTCGCAAGAGAGAGGGGGAAGGCGGATAAAATCTGCAATAAAATACCATTCTCTCCTCAAGCTAGTTATTTGCGGGCAGTTAGCCCATCCATTGGAGGAGATGAGAGATGAAATTAAATCGTATGTTAGCTGCTATTGCGGGCAGCCTCGTTCTGTGTGCAGCAGCTACTACTCAAGCAGCGACCGAATTAGTCATCGCTACCGTCAACAACGGCCACATGATCGAAATGCAAAAACTCAGCAAGCATTTCGAAGAAGCGAATCCTGATATTAAACTCAAATGGGTAACCCTCGAAGAAGGCGTATTACGTCAACGTGTGACTACTGATGTGGCTACTAAAGGTGGTCAATTTGATGTGATGACCATCGGTATGTATGAAACACCGATTTGGGGGAAGAAAGGTTGGCTGAAAGAGCTGAAATTCGATGACAGCTACAAAGTTGATGATTTGTTACCAGCCATGCGTGATGGTCTTTCTTCTGAAGGCAAATTGTATGCAGCCCCCTTCTATGGCGAAAGCTCGATGCTGATGTACCGTGCTGATTTAGTCAAAGAAGCTGGGATGGACATGCCAGCGAATCCCACTTGGGAGCATGTTGCTCAAGTCGCTGCCAAAATTCATAACCCAGACAAAGGTGTTTATGGTATCTGCTTACGTGGTAAGCCAGGTTGGGGCGATAATATGGCCTTCTTAACCACCTTAGTGAACACTTATGGTGGTCAGTGGTTCAATATGGAGTGGAAGCCACAGTTAGAAAGTCAACCTTGGAAAGATGCGATCAATTTCTATGTTGATTTGTTAACCAAATACGGCCCTCCTGGTTCAGCGAACAATAGCTTCAATGAAATTTTAGCTTTATACAATGAAGGCAAATGCGGTATGTGGGTAGATGCCACGATTGCAGCATCTTTCATTTCTGATCCTAAGCAAAGTAAAGTGGCTGACAAGGTTGCCTTTGCTCAAGCACCTACTGCAAAAACGCCAAAAGGTGCTAACTGGTTATGGGCTTGGGCTTTAGCGATTCCAGAGTCTTCTACTAAATCCGCAGAAGCACAAAAGTTCATTCAATGGGCAACTTCTCAAGACTATGTCAATTTAGTCGGTAAAGAAGTAGGTTGGGGCAATGTGCCAACCGGTACACGTCAATCCACTTATGACAACGCTGATTTTAAAGCCGCTGCTAAATTTGCGGATGCTGAATTAGCTGCAATTAAAAGTGCGAATCCACATGATTCGACTTTAGAAAAATCGCCTTATACGGGTGTACAGTTCGCTGCTATTCCTGAGTTCCAATCCATTGGTGTCACAGTGGGTCAGCAAATGAGTTCAGCTTTAGCAGGTAAGGAAACGGTTGATGCTGCACTGAAAACCAGTCAAGAAGCTGCTGATCGTGAAATGCGTAAGGCAGGTTACTACAAGTAACTACTAGGTTCCTCCAAGTCGGGTAGCAAAGCACCACTGTTGCCCTTTAAGTGCCGCCATTTTTCTGCTGGTAAGTCCAAATGGCGGCCTTTCTTACATGATAGCTAACACCACAGACAGGTCTCGTTATGGCAGAACATACACGTGCAGGTTCTCGGTCGTTACCCCGCCTTTTGATGTCGCCCGCAGTGATAACTTTGTTTCTGTGGATGATTGTGCCGCTGGTGATGACTATTTATTTTTCTGTAATGCGCTACAACTTAATGCAGCCAGATCAAACTGGCTTCGTTGGTTTAGAGAATTACAGCTATTTTTTAACTGATCCCGATTTTTGGCCATCTATTTGGAACACCTTAATTCTATTAGGTAGCGTCGTATTCATCACTGTTGGGCTAGGTTTAGCCATCGCCCTGTTAATTAATGATCCATTCCCGGGGCAAGGGGTAGTACGTATCCTGTTAATTTCTCCATTTTTCGTCATGCCGGCTGTGAATGCTTTATTGTGGAAGCACATGATGATGAATCCTGTCTATGGAGTCTTAGCACAGATATGGACCTTCTTTGGCTTACAGCCGATTGATTGGCTCGCTGATTATCCCTTGTTTTCCATCATCATTATGGTGAGTTGGCAATGGCTACCCTTTGCTTGTTTGATCTTCATGACTGCTTTGCAATCGATGGATCGTGAGCAATTAGAAGCGGCTGGGATGGATGGCGCGACTTATCTACAAAAACTTTGGTATTTGTATATGCCGCACATGGGACGATCCATTTCGGTGGTTATTATGATTGAAGTGATCTTCTTATTAAGCATCTTCGCTGAAATTTATACCACTACTAGCGGCGGCCCCGGTAATGCTAGCACCAACTTAGCCTTCCTGATCTTTAAGCAAGCCCGTTTAAGCTTTGATATTGGGGTTGCTTCAGCAGGTGCCTTACTTGCGGTAGTACTCGCCAATATTGTGGCGGTATTTTTGATTCGTATGATCGGCAAGAACTTGGACTAAGACTATGCAATCTTCACCTAACTCTAGCTCTACCCAACTGATTGTTCGTACCATTGCAGCTTGGACTGTGGCTTTAATCTTATTTTTCCCACTGTTATTTTTAGCGGTTACTGCGTTTAAGACCGAAGGGCAAGCAATAGCAGTGCCGTCTTTGTGGATTTTCACACCGACTTTAGAAAACTTCCATGAAGTACAAGCACGTAGTGATTATTTTACTTATGCTTGGAACTCAATCGTTACTAGTGTGGTGTCGACTATTTTAGGCCTACTGATTGCTGCACCCGCAGCGTATAGCATGGCCTTTAGTCCCACCAAACGCACCAAAGATATTCTGATGTGGATGCTATCCACCAAAATGATGCCAGCAGTAGGTGCTCTGGCACCCATCTATGTGCTTTATCAGTACACACACTTATTGGATACCAAGTTTGGGCTGATTATTCTGTTCACAATGAGTAACTTGCCGATTATGGTATGGATGCTGTACTCCCATTTAAAAGATATTCCGCATGAAATTCTAGAAGCTTCCAGAATGGATGGTGCTAACTTATGGGATGAATTCCGCTATGTATTATTACCTTTAGGAATGGGTGGCCTAGCGTCCACCGGCCTATTGTGCTTGGTCTTAGCTTGGAATGAAGCTTTCTGGGCATTGAGTTTAGGGGCGGCACAAGCAGGTACTTTGGCTACCTTGGTTGCTTCTTACTCCAGCCCTGAAGGTCTGTTCTGGGCGAAATTATCCGCTGCTTCATTAATGGCGATTGCCCCGATTATTGTCTTCGGTTGGTTCAGTCAAAAGCAGTTAGTACAAGGCTTGACCTTTGGCGCAGTGAAATAAAGGAAGGAATAGATTATGGGATTTTTAGACTTAAAAGGTGTTGAGAAGTTTTACGGCAAACTCCGTGCGATCAAAGGTGTGGATTTAACGATTGAAAAAGGTGAGTTCATTGTCTTTGTCGGACCTTCTGGCTGCGGTAAATCCACGCTGTTGCGCATGATTGCAGGCTTGGAAACCATTAATGGCGGCAAACTGATGTTAGACGGCAAGGATATTACTGATGCGCCTTCCTCACAGCGTGACTTGGCTATGGTCTTCCAATCTTATGCGCTCTATCCACATATGACGGTGGAAGAGAATATGTCCTTCGCGTTGCGCTTAGCAAAGGTCGCACCGGATGTGATTAAGGATAAAGTAACGAAAGCGGCGGATAAGCTTAATCTGACCTCTTATTTACAGCGTACCCCCAAGGCTTTATCAGGTGGTCAGCGTCAACGGGTAGCGATTGGGCGTGCGATTGTCCGCCAGCCAAAAGTGTTCTTATTCGATGAGCCTTTATCCAACTTAGACGCTGCTTTACGGGGTCAAACTCGCGTAGAAATCGCTAAATTACACCGTGAATTAGGTGCAACGACGATTTATGTTACCCATGATCAGGTAGAGGCAATGACCTTAGCGGATCGGGTGGTAGTGTTGCGTGATGGCATGATCGAGCAAGTCGGTACGCCACTGGAGCTATATGATAGCCCGGCGAATCGTTTTGTGGCGCAATTCATCGGTATGCCACAAATGAATGTTTTGCCAGCGAGTATGTTCCCGAAAGCAGGCGGTGCACACGAGATTGGTGTACGCCCTGAGCATTTAACTATTGTGGCTGCGAACGAGGGGCAACTGCGGGGTACTGTGGAGTTGATCGAAGCGCTGGGCAATGAAACCTTGATTCATGTGAATTTAGGCAGCGCGATGATTATTGTACGTCAATATGAGCGCACCCGTTCACAACTGGGTGAGCAAGTGGGTGTGCAGTTTGACTCTGTGCATTTGCACCGTTTTGACAAAGATGGCAAGGCGATTGCTAGCCTGAATCAATTTTCAGGAGTTGCAGCATGAGCGCCGCTATTTTAACTCAACTGCATTTAGGTTTAGGCTCTTTCCATCGCGCCCATCAAGCGGTGTATATGCAAGCTTTGCACGATCAAGGCGATCAAACTTGGCGTATTGTTGGAGGCAATTTGCGCCCCGATATGCTCGAAACGGTAGCGGCACTGCAAGCCAGTCACGGGGCTTATACTTTAGAAACGGTGAATACCGCTGGTGAGCGTTTTTATCAGTCTATTAGCTCGATTCAAGAGGTGATTAGCTGGGATAAAGACTTGAGTGGTTTAGTTAAGATCGCCTCAGACCCTAATACTCGCATTATATCCTTTACTGTGACCGAAGCAGGCTATTATCTGGATGCGCACAATCACTTAGATGAAGGCTTTGCGGATTTGCGTTCTGATTTAGAGGGGAAAACCTGTTCGACTATTTATGGCGCTTTAAGCAAACTTTTGCATGCACGGATGCAAGCAGGGGCAGGTAAAGTCACCTTGCTCAATTGCGATAATCTACGCAGTAATGGTGAACGTTTCTTTGGTGGCTTAAAACAATTTTTAGGCAAACGTGACGATCAAGCTTTATTAGCTTGGGTGTCTGCGAATACGACCGCGCCTAACTCAATGGTGGATCGTATTACTCCACGCCCTACTGCCGAGATTCGTGAGCGTGTTAAAGCCGCTACCGGCCGCGATGATCCAGCCGCTTTAATGGGTGAAACCTTTATTCAATGGGTGGTAGAGGATCATTTCGCTAACGGTCGACCTGCATGGGAAAAGGTTGGCGTGGAGATGGTTGAGGACGTGATGCCCTATGAGGAGGCGAAGATTCGTCTGCTGAATGCGCCTCACAGTTGTATTGCATGGGCTGGTACTTTGCGCGGTTATCAATATATTCACGAGGGCACGCTCGACCCTGAAATTCGCCAAATGGCTTGTGATTATGTCACCGATGATGTCATTCCTTGCCTTGAGGATACCGCTAAGCCTTATCCGCTGGATTTACCTAAATATCGGGATGTGGTGCTAGATCGGTTTAGTAATCCGAATATTCTGGATACCAATCAACGGGTGGCAATGGATGGCTATTCGAAGATTCCGGGGTTTATTCAGCCGACTTTACGGGAGGCTTTGGGCGCGAATCGGAGTATTGATGCGGTCGCAATGCTGCCTGCACTGTTTTTGCGCTTCTTACAGCGTCAACAACGTGGTGAAATTCCCTTCAAATACGAAGACCAAGCGATGGCTCCAGCCAGTGCTCAAGCGATTTGCTCTTCTAGCGACCCTATTGCGGCCTTTGCGGCTGAACCTGTGTTGTTTGGGCCGATAGCGGGTGATGAGCGCTTGGTAATAGCCTTACGCAAAGCAGTACAACGTGTGGACGAGTTTGTGAGTAAACATTCATGAGCCTACAACGTCTCCAAGATAAACACGCGCTCATCACGGGCGCGAATGGTGGCATTGGTTTAGCAGTCACTGAGGCTTTCTTGAAAGAGGGTGCAGTTTGTACTGCGATTGATTTGGCCGCTGAGCCAAGTGCTGAGCTGAAGGCTTTAATGCACAACTTCAGCCGCTTGCAATATCATAGCTTGAATGTGGTAGATACGGCTGCAGTTAAAGCGTTGGTAACGCAAGCGAATCAGCGGTTAGGCACGATTAATGTCTTATTTAATAATGCAGCGATTTTCGATATGGCTCCCTTATTGGAGTCTAATGAAGCCATGTATGACAAGATCTTTGCAGTGAATGTCAAGGGCATGTTCTTTGTCATGCAAGCGGTGTTGCAGGGGTTAGTGGAGGCCGGCCAAACGGGCAGCATTATTAATCTTGCTTCGCAAGCTGGGCGGCGGGGTGAGGGTTTAGTGTCCCATTATTGTGCTTCTAAAGCCGCTGTGATTAGTTATACCCAATCAGCTGCTTTGGCAATGGCTCCACATGGCATTCGCGTCAATGGCATTTCCCCCGGAGTCATTGATACGCCGATGTGGGGGCATGTTGATGGCCTATTTGCTAAATATGAAGGCCTACAGCCCGGTGAAAAGAAAATTGCAGTCGGTAAAGCGGTACCTTTAGGGCGGATGGGAGTGCCACAAGACATTGCCGGAGCAGCGGTATTTTTAGCAAGTGATGAATCAGCGTATATTACAGCACAGACGCTTAATGTTGATGGCGGCAATGTGATGTCGTAGAGAGTGGAGTGGGTAGGAGAGAATTATGGGTAGTCTAGCTCGACAAAAAATTTCGCCACGCTCACCAGAGCTTGAGCGTGATTTTCAGCGCGATCCGGTCTTGGGTTATGAACCTGAGGGTTCGTATGGCTATATCCGTTGCCTTGAGCATGGAGCACCCAACCCCTTGATTCGCTGGCATTATCACGAAGAATATGAGCTACATCTCATCGTCGAAACGACCGGCAAAGTTTTTGTTGGTGATTATATTGGACGCTTTGAGCCAGGGCATTTAGTGTTGACTGGGCCACGTTTGCCGCATAACTGGATTTCGAGTGAGCTACCCGCAGAAGGCGTGCGCGTACGTGATTTAGTCCTGCAATTTTCTGATGAGCCACTGCGTCAAGCTAGTGAACATTTATCCGAGTTGCGTGAAGCGCTACCGCTTTTAGAGCGGGCTAAGCATGGCATTGAGTTCATGGGCTTAAGCGAACAAGCTTATGAAAGTATTGTAAAAATTCGCCAATCCTCCGGCTTGCAGCGTTTCAGTGAGTTTGTGGCTTTATTGAGCTTACTAGCGCGCCACCATGACTATCGCTTGCTCTCCAATGTGCAGTTACAAAGCTTTGAGGACGATGCTTCCTTACGCCAAATCAGCGAAGTCGTAGATTATATTACGGCGAATTACTCGAATCAGTTTGCTCTGATCGATATTGCTAAACGAGTCAGTATGAGTGAAAGCCGGTTTTCACGGTATTTCCGCCGTGCTACGGGGAATACCTTCACCGACTTTGTGAATCGCCTACGGGTCAATCGTGCCTGCCAATTATTGATGGAAACCGATCAATATGTGAGTACGATTTGCTATAACGTGGGCTTCAATAATATCGCTAATTTCAATCGGCGTTTTATGGAGCTAAAAGGCATGACACCCAGTGATTTTCGCCGCCAAGGTGAAGCGCGTTATGGTTAAAGCTTAAAAGCTGTAAATGGCTTACAGCTTTGTTATTTCGCTTTGCTAAGTAATCGATTACGGCGCTTGAATTTGACTGACATGCTTCGCAAATGGCTCAGCGCGCATAAAACCTACCACTCGCAAATTTTTACGCTCTTGGCCGCTGGTGTCGAAGATAATAATCCCTGGTGGCCCATACAAATTAAATTGCTTTAAAAGTTCACGATGGGCTTTAGTGGTAGCAGATAAATCCGCGCGTAACAATACAAAGTTTTGCAAGGCCGTTCGTACTATTGGATCAGTGAAAGTATATTTATCCATTTCACGGCAACTCACACACCAATCAGCATAGAAATCAAATAAGACTGGCTTCCCTTTAGCCTCTGCTAAAGCTTGATTAAGTTCGGTAGGGCTATTTATTGGGCGGAAAATCAATTCATTCGCTTGTTCGCCACTAAAGACACCTTTTAAAGGTTGTATTAGGCTCGTACTACCCGCAGCAGCGCCAATAGCGACTAAGCTGCCATGCAGTAAAAATAAGACCGCTAAACCTTTCCACAAGGTACGCCAACCTGTGCTATTCGCAGGCAAGGGCGAGAGTGCACCCATATAGACTGCAGAGATAATAATCAGTGCCGCCCATAAGAACATACTGACCATTTCAGGCAGAATACGCTCTAGCAAAGTGAGTGCTACGCCTAGCAACATCACCCCGAAAATAGCTTTAACACTTTCCATCCATGCACCAGCACGTGGTAAAAATTTACCGGCTGAAGTGCCAATAATCAGAAGGGGAATGCCCATCCCCATACTGAGTGTAAATAAAGCAGCACCGCCTAACAGTGCATCGCCGCTTTGCCCGATATAAATTAAAGCACCCGCCAAAGGAGCAGCCACACAAGGGCCAACAATTAAAGCAGAGAGCATGCCCATAATCGCAACCCCGATTAAGTTGCCACCCGTTTGTTTATTGCTTAACTCGGTTAAGCGTTGCTGGAAGGCAGCAGGCATTTGTAGCTCATAAAAGCCAAACATGGATAAAGCAAGTAAGACAAAAACAGCGCTAAAAACTCCTAAAATCCAAGGATTTTGAAACAGGATTTGTAAGTTGCTACCAAATAAACCGGCTAAAACACCGGCTAAGGTATAAGTTGCAGCCATTGCAAGTACATAAGTTAAGGACAACAAAAAAGCACCGCGCGTACTTAGATTTTTTTGCCCAGCAATAATACCTGACAAGATCGGAATCATCGGGAAAATACACGGCGTAAAGGCTAGCAATAAGCCAAACCCCAAAAAGGTCAGTAAAGTCAAAGCCCAGTTGCCATAAGCCAGCGTATCTGCAATCTGTTCTTGCTCGGATTTAATGACTGCAGGTGGTAAATTGGTGGGGGTTGCTTGGCTGGGGTTAGCGACTGTACCGGTTGCAGGCGGCTCGCTAGGTTCGAGAATAAAGCCTTGTGCAAGCTGAGCAGGGTCGCTAGGAATATTAGCACTGTAGTATTTTAATTCGGGCGGATAACAAACCCCTAAATCACTGTCGCAGCCTTGCCAGCCCACTTCAACTTGTAAATTGCCACTAGTTTTTCCATTTAGATCAATCGGTAATTTCAAATCAGCTGAATGGTGAATGACATGTACATTACCAAAAAACTCATCTTGTTTAAGTTCTCCAGCAGGTAGTTGTAGTTCACCCACTTTCAAGTCAGGGGTTAAGACCCGAACTTTGAATTTTTCTTTGTATAAATAAAATTTCGCCTCTGGCAAGTCCCAACGTAAGAGCAACTGTTTGCCATCATAGAGCGGCGGAGTAAGTGCAAACGCTTGTTCCGGTGGCAGAGGGTCACCTTGTTGAGCGGTTTCTTGATTGGCCGTATTGGTATCAAAGGGAAATAATTTGCTGGCTGCTTGGGTATTCGTGCACAGCAGGACTAAGACTATTAAGCCTAGAATACGCATCCATACCTGCAACACTGACTGTTTCAAAGCTCTAGCCCTCTAGCTAATCATTATTTTACAGAGATTAAATGCAGTATATATAAACTGCCGTTGTTTTAGATGAACTGGTATCCGCGCATAATAGCATGCTTTCCGAAAGCTGTGGTTTAAGGAATGGTAAGGGGGAGTAGTAGGTTTAAGGGAAAGCGTATGTATGATCAGGTGAAATTTATGGTAGTTTTTGTACCCATAATTCTTGAACTTATTACAAATTTCAGAAGGCAAAGATAATGATGAGATCACTCTTTAATATGACGGGGCGTTCGCCAGATCAGCATCACCGTGCTTCGACTCCTCTTGAGTTGTTTTTTGATTTGGTTTTTGTAGTGGCAGTGGCTTCAGCGGCAGCACAATTACATCACGGGTTTATTGCGAATCACGCATTGGAAGCTTCCATCAGTTTCATCATGGTATTTTTTGCTATCTGGTGGGCATGGATGGGCTTTACATGGTTTGCCTCGGCATTTGATGTAGATGACGCCCCTTATCGAATTTTGGTATTTGTTCAGATGTTTGGTTCGCTAGTCATCGCATCAGGCGTGCCAGATGTGTTTGAGGAGCATAGTCTGAAACGAATTACCATTGGTTATTCTATTATGCGTTTGGGGCTAGTGGGATTATGGTTGCGTACTTATTATTCACAGCCAGTCAATTCGCATTTACGCACCAATGCCCTGCGTAATGTTATTGGCATTTTATTGTGCCAAATCGGCTGGTTAAGTCTTTTAGCGCTACCTTATACGCCGATTTGGGTGTTTTTTATTATGGTAGCCTTAGAGTTATCGGTTCCGGTTTGGGCGCAAAGTGCAGGGCGTACTCCTTGGCATCCTGAACATATTGCCGAACGCTATAGTTTATTAACTTTGATTGTATTGGGCGAGTCAGTTTTATCCTTATCCTTAGCTTTACAAGCGACCGAAAGTTTTAGCGATATAAGCCTGCAACGTGGTTTATTTATGTTGGCCGGTTTAGCTATTTTATTCTGTTTGTGGTGGCTTTATTTTAATGAGCCTGTGCATGACCTATTAAAAGAAAATAAAAATATCGCTTTTGCATGGGGTTATGGGCACTATGTGATTTTCTTTTCAGCCGCTGCTGTGGGTGCTGCTTTAGCGGCTACTGTAGATATATTAGATGGCAAGGCTAGTTTAAATGACACTCTATTAGGTTTGATTCTGACCATTCCCCTAGCCTTTTACCTGCTTGGCTTATGGTATTGTCATGAGCAACATCGCATGCAGACACCTCAGCAAAAAATGGCTTATCCCATCGCAGCTATTCTCTTATTATTAAGTAGTGTTTTGCCACAAACTATGTTGTGGTGTACGGTAATTTTAATTGGTTTATTGATTTGGCGAGTGAGGTTGAATCATAAAACAGTGGTTTCAAACAGCCATATTGTCTAAAAAAACCGGTGCAAGGGATCTAGTCTTTAATTGATCTTAGCGGCCTTTTTATATTTTTGGCAGGCTTGGTCTCTGGCTCTCTCGTCACTAGCACTTTCCGATATTTTCGCTTTGAAAATTAGGTCATTGCAGCTTGTGCGTAATCTTTGAACTTTATCAGTATTATCAGCTTGGCTACGCGAGATTTGTGCAATTGTAGGTTTAAAATCAATTGCAGCTTGGCAATACATGCGTTTCAACTGCTGATTGCGTGGGTGTGTATTGGGTAGTTCATTGCACATAGTTTGAAATAACGCTTTAGCCGCTTGGGTACATTCTGAAAATTGCATGGCGTTGAGTTGGGCTTGAATACAGACTGATTGATGTTTGATTTTCCACACTTGATACTGAAAGGTAATATGCTGCTCATTAAATTGGGTATCAATACTTTGTAATTCAGTTCCCATAATATCTAATAAATCTTGTTGTATAGGGGCTGTGATGGTTTTAAGTGATTGATCTACCGCAAGCTGCAGGTCATTACGTGGATAGATACTGGTATTTTCCTGTTGATGTTGATTCAGGAGAGCTACATTGGAGCTAAGCTCCGCTTGAGGTAAGCTAGATTTTGCTGGTAGTGTATTAGCGGTCGATACAGTATTTAAGGGTGGCGGTGATGTAGTATGAAAATTTTTATCTTCGCAGCCCGCTAATAAAACGAAAGTAAGTAAGAAGTAGCGCTTCATAAATTATCTTATAGTTTTCTATGAGAGCTAATCTTACAGAAAGCGATAAATTAAGCTCTAATAAAAGTGCTAAGCGGCTGTGATAAAGTAGGGCGACTTAAAAAAATCGCCCTAATTAAATAGAGTTACAAACTCCTCATCTTCTCCAATTGCCCCTGCAATTGCTCTAGGGCTACGCGTTGTTCTTCAGCTTGCTTTTTTGCTGTTTCAATCACTTCCGGTTTGGCTTTTTCCACAAAGGCTGGGTTATTTAAACGCGATTCCACACCAGCTAAATTCTTTTCGATTTTTTCAATTTCTTTCGTCAAACGTGCAATTTCAGCATCTTTATCAATCAAACCCGCTAAAGGAATCAGAATCTGCATTTCACCCACTAAAGCAGTAGCTGATTCAGGTGCAGTTGCATCCTTGGACAACCAAGTCACATTGCCCACTTTGGCGAGGCTTTGAATTTCTTTTTCGGTATTCGCGTATTGTGCTTTGTCTGATTCACTCCAGTGTTGCAGCAGAATATCCAACACTTGTCCGGGTTTAATATCCATTTCAGAGCGAATGCGGCGAATACCCATAATGAAGGTTTTGAGCCATTCAATTTCAGCCAGTGCCTCATTATCAATCTTACTTTGATCGTTAGTAGGCCAAGTTTCCAGCATAAGCGTAGGGCCAGTTTTACCCGCCAAACCCTTGATACTTTGCCAAATTTCTTCAGTAATGAAAGGCATAATAGGGTGGAGCATGCGCAAAGTGACTTCTAAAACGCTGACTAAAGTTTGGCGTGTGCCACGTTTTGCGGCTTCATTGTTATTATTTTTGCTCAAAACTGGCTTGGTGAGTTCCAAATACCAGTCACAATATTCATACCAAGTGAATTCATACAAGGCTTGCGCGGCCAAATCAAAACGATAATTGTCGAAGTGATCTTTTACTTCACTGGCAACAGTTTGCAGTTTACCAATAATCCAACGATCCGAGCTTGAGAGTTCAGTTGGCAAGCTGGCATCTAAACCCGTATCTT
This sequence comes from uncultured Thiothrix sp., assembly GCF_937876535.1. Taxonomy (GTDB): domain Bacteria; phylum Pseudomonadota; class Gammaproteobacteria; order Thiotrichales; family Thiotrichaceae; genus Thiolinea. The sequence goes on along the minus strand of NZ_CALFHZ010000003.1, from coordinate 54,054 downwards.
GGTCTTCACACTGCATCAAGACATAACGCGCTGCATTCCAGAGCTTATTACAGAAGTTACGATAGCCTTCCAAGCGCTGTAAATCGAAGCGAATATCCCGCCCAGCCGTGGCAAAAGAAGCAAAGGTAAAACGTAGGGCATCAGTTCCATGAGCTTCAATCCCATCAGGGAATTGTTTGCGTGTAGCCTTTTCAATTTTGGCCGCGTCCTTAGGATTCATCAGACCAGTAGTGCGTTTTTTCACCAAGGTTTCCAGATCAACCCCATCAATCAGATCCAAAGGATCCAGCACATTGCCCTTGGATTTGGACATTTTTTGGCCTTCAGAGTCTCGCACCAAACCATGAATATAAACATCGTGGAACGGGACTTCCCCCATGAACTTTTTGCCCATGATAATCATGCGCGCGACCCAGAAGAAAATAATGTCAAAGCCTGTGACTAAAGTGCTAGTGGGGTAGAAGGCTTTTAAAGCAGGATCGTCGCTATTTGGCCAGCCTAAAGTGGAGAAAGGCCAGAGTGCTGAGGAGAACCAAGTATCTAACACATCTTCATCTTGGCGTAATTCAAGATCAGCCGCTAAATGATACTTGCTGCGTACTTCGGCTTCATTGCGCCCCACATAAATATTCCCTGCCTGATCATACCAAGCTGGGATTTGATGTCCCCACCAAAGTTGGCGCGAAATACACCAATCTTCCAGATTATTCATCCACTGGTTATAAGTATTGATCCAGTTATTGGGAATGAAACGTACTTGCCCATTGGCCACCACATCAATCGCAGGTTGTGCCAAAGCTGCTTTTCCACCCAAACGATCATCCGGCAGTGTGTCGCGTGTTAAGTCGATATACCATTGATCGGTGAGATACGGCTCAATCACCGTGCCAGAGCGGTCACCGCGCGGCACCATGAGTTTATGTTCTTTAATTTCCGCCAATAAGCCTAAAGCATCCAAATCGGCCACGATTTGCTTGCGTGCTGCGTAACGCTCTAAGCCGCGATATTTATCTGGCGCGACTTCATTAATATGCGCGTCTTTGGTGAAAATATTAATCAGCTCAAGATTATGGCGTTTGCCGACTTGATAGTCATTGAAATCATGGGCAGGGGTGATTTTAACGCAGCCCGTGCCTTTTTCGGGGTCAGCGTATTCGTCGCCCACAATCGGAATTAAGCGTCCTACTAAAGGCAGTACGACTTGCTTGCCGATCAGATGCTTATAACGCTCATCCTCAGGATGTACCGCGACCGCGCTATCACCTAGCATGGTTTCGGGGCGCGTGGTGGCAACGATTAAGTAGTCCGTTGTGGCTTGACCCTTCGCATCCGCAATAGGGTAACGGAAATGCCACATCGAGCCATTTTCTTCCTCAGAAATAACTTCCAAATCCGAAACGGCGGTATGTAACACGGGGTCCCAGTTGACTAAGCGTTTGCCGCGATAAATCAAACCTTCTTCGTGTAAACGCACGAAGACTTCAACCACAGCCTTGGATAAGTTCGCATCCATCGTGAAGCGTTCGCGGCTCCAATCAGGAGAAGTACCTAAACGGCGTAATTGGCGGTTAATGGTATCGCCAGATTCGCCTTTCCATTCCCAAATTCTCTCGATAAAGGCAGCGCGGCCAAAATCATGGCGTGTTTTACCTTCAGCATTGACGCGGCGCTCAACCACCATTTGCGTGGCAATCCCTGCGTGATCCGTACCGGGTTGATACAAAGTATTATTACCCTGCATCCGATGATAGCGCGTGAGAATATCAATCACGGTTTGATTGAAGCCGTGCCCCATATGCAAAGTGCCGGTGACATTCGGCGGGGGGATCATGATGCAGAACGGCTGACCTACGCCACTGGGCTTAAAATAGCCCTGTTGCTCCCATTGTTGGTAGAGGCGTTGCTCGATTGCTTGAGGTTGGTAGGTCTTATCCATGTCCGCTCTTTTATCAAAAATACTGAAAAGAGCGGATTATAACGCGATTAGGAGAAAATTTTTACTTTAACATCGAAGACAATTCGCGCAGTAATTCTTGGCGACGTTGATCCATTTCTTGTTCATAACTTTGATTCAGGTTTAACACATTGTCGCTATCCTGTTGCTCAGAGCGAATCGCATGAGCACGGGCTAAACCAGTATATTCATCCTGGCCTGTCGCCGATTGTAGCTCTTCGATCCGTTGTTTTAAGCGACGCTCAAAGTGTTTTTGGTATTCTGCATTCGTGCCTGCTTTCGCGCGCTTAATCACTTCACTGTCGCCGGGGCGCACTAAGTCGGTTATCACTGGAATGCGTATGGTGCTTTCTAAATCTTGTCTGCTACTCATCTCGTATGCCAATAGTATTTTTTATGCAAGCAGTCTCTCTGATCATCACAACTGATGATAGTCTAGATTATAGCCTTGCTTGCGATAAATTTGGTAACGTTTGCGACCAGCGACTAAAATAGTTTCTTCCTGATCCAGCACTTCGGCCATACGCTCAAAGCGTTCAAGGAAGCTCGGTATCTCGTTGGAAAGATTAATCAAAAACTCACAAGGTTCTGGCGGTTCGTTATCATGCCCAATTAAGACTTTTAAGCCTTGTTCGGTGTTGGGTGTGATGGCATGGGGGATAAAGCTTAAATCGCTATAAGTCCAGAGTAACTCATCCATGCGAGTACTGGTGGTGAGATGATCGGTATGAATATAGATGTGTAGGTCTTGGGCGAGTGCTTTTTCCACCAACTTACAGGCCAGCAGTAGCCGTGCCTGTAAATTACTGGATTGCCCAACGTAAAAAGCGATGCGCGTCAATTATTGCGCCCGATTAATCAGCCATTGGCATAACAAGGGTACAGGGCGTCCGGTTGAACCTTTGGCGGCACCACTTTTCCATGCTGTACCAGCAATATCCAAATGTACCCAAGGATAGCTTTCGGTGAAGCGCGCCAAAAAGCAAGCCGCTGTAATCGTTCCAGCAGGTGGGCCACCAATATTCGCCATATCGGCAAAATTACTTTTCAACTGATCTTGATATTTTTCACCCATCGGTAAACGCCAAGCCTCATCATTCGCTTGTTTACCAGCAGCTAAGACTTCATTCGCTAGCTCATCATTATTACTGAGTAAGCCAGAAATATGATGACCTAAAGCGGTAATACAAGCGCCGGTTAAAGTCGCAATGTCAATCACCGCTTTAGGCTGATAGCGCTCTACATAAGTCAGAGCATCACACAATACTAAGCGACCTTCCGCGTCGGTATTCAGGATTTCGATGGTTTTACCGGCCATACTGGTGACAATATCACCGGGCTTACTGGCTTTACCGCTGGGCATATTTTCAGCCGCAGCTAAGACGCCAATGACATTAATCGGTAATTGCATAGCCACACAAGCGGCGAAAGTCCCTAAGACGCTCGCTGCACCTGTCATATCAAATTTCATCTCATCCATTGCAGCACCTGGTTTGAGTGAAATCCCACCGGTATCAAAGGTAATGCCTTTGCCTACAAGTGCAACCGGTGCATCTTCAGCTTGGCCTCCTTTATAGTGTAGGATAATCATCTTGCCCGGTTCTTCACTGCCTTTGGAGACTGAGAGGAAAGAACCCATTCCCAATTCAGCCATATGGGCTTCTTCGAGAACTTCTACTTCAAGATTTGCTTGTGAGTGACCTAATTTAAGTGCCGTTTTGGCCAAATAGGTCGGCGTACATTGATTACCCGGGCTATTAGCGAGATCACGGCAAAGCTTCATACCTTCAGCAATCGCAGCGCCCTGGCGGGTTGCTATCTCTAAATTAGCTTCAGTATGATGAGCAAAAATCCAATTTTCCAAGTTCGGAGCTGGAATATCTTCTTTATTGCTTTTGAAGTCATTAAAGCTATAAAACGTATCAGCCACTGCAACCACTGATTGGCGAACCGCATTTTCGGCTATTTCTTGAGCCGCTTCATCAGTTAAGAAGGAAACAACTTGATGGGTCTTAGTTGCTTTTAAACTGGCTGCAGCCAGATGAGTGGCTTGAACCAGCGTGTCTACATTGAGCTTGTCGCGTTCACCCAAACCTACTAATAAAACACGCTTAGCAGCCACACCAGGTAGTTGATATAACATACTAAAGCGTTGTTTATCACCTGAAAAATCACCTAATTCTAAGTGCTCCGTGATAGCACCTGAGCTAGCCGTGTTTAATTCTTGAGCTGCAGCTGACAGTTCATTCGATTTATAAATACCGACCACTACGCAATCTGCATTGACCTGTGCGGCTTGCGCATGGGTCTGAAATTGATAATTCATGCCGAATCCTTACGGTTTCTTTATTCTAAGTTAAGGGTCTATGAAAAAATTAAAGCAGGTGTAGTATAACGCTAATTAAGTCTAGGACGTGTAGTACCTCTATTTGGGTATTATTAACAGTTTTAATGCTTAAAAAATTAACTGGTTGCTTGTTAAGCTTAACGAGCTGTGCGTACTAAATAAGTGCGTGAAAATCGATCATGCCAAGTGAGTTTGTGCGGATCAAAAATAGCAATCCAATAACCTACTCCGAGCGCCATCCAGCTCAATAAAGCACCAACATAACGAAAAAAGGCATGGGTCCACAAAAAAGGTGAACCATCTTCGGTGATCACTTTAATTTTCCAAGCGCGCATGCCTAAAGTTTGCCCACCATGTGTCCAAAACCAGCCGAATAAACCAAAGGCAATAATCAAATCTAAAATAAATAAAGCATTAGATAGAGGAGAGCCTGGTTGTAACTGAATACCGCTTAAATGCGCAATGCTAGTTGCTATAATGCCACCAAGAATAGCGGTAGTGACGCCGATTAGCAGAGTGTCATAGAAAACAGCGGCCATACGGCGTGGAAAGCTTACAATTTCAGCAGAGACACTCATGTGTGGGTTTCCAAGGCTCAAAAGGTGGGCATCACTTTAGACGCTTCACTTTAATCAGGCAAGTTTTGCTAAAAGGGTAGCCAGCTCACAATCCACGGTAAAAGTAGGGCATTAGCTAAAGCCGCAAGAGCCATTGATAAACCGGCGAAAGCCCCCATTTGTGCAGATAACTGGAAAGCTCTTGAAGTACCAACTCCATGTGAAGTTACTCCTAAAGCCACTCCCATCGCGCGTGCATCGTCGATTTTTAAGGCTTTCAATAAGCTTGGGCCAAATACTGCACCGACAATGCCGGTAGAAACGACTAAGGCCGCAGTAAGTGAAGGTAAGCCTCCAATATGCTCGGCAATACTCATAGCAACGGGTGAGGTCACGGATTTAGGTGCGAGTGATAATAAAGTTGGTTTAGAGGCACCAAATACCTTGCCAATGTAAATAGCAGTCACTGCACCTACCAACACGCCGATCAGTAAAGACAGTAGTAGTGGTAACATGACACGTTTAATCGTTTCTAGCTGCTTATATAAAGGGATAGCTAAAGCGACTGTCGCCGGGCCAAGTAAAAAATGGACAAATTTTGCCCCATCAAAATAATCTTTATACGGAGTTTTAGTGAGTACCAATAAGCTAATCAACATAGCAATAGCGATTGCAACTGGATTGGCGAGTGGTGAAGCATTACAACGTAAGTAAAATCGATGAGCCAATACATAAGCTAGCAGAGTGGCAGTCAAACCTAATAAGGGTGACGTAGAAAGATAAACCCAAATCTCTAAAAGCTCAGTTTGACTCATCGTTTGGCTCTGCTTTAGGTTTAAACCATTTCATCAATTGCTGCATACTTAAACCAATAAGTGCCATGCTGATTAATGTGCTTGCCACTAAAGTAACTAAAATCGGCAGCCATTCTTTAGATAAAGCATCGAAATACAGGATTAGCCCAACACCAGCCGGAATAAACAGCAAAGATAAATGGCTGAGTAAAGCGGCTGAGGCTGTTTCCAAGGCTAGTGGCACCCGTTTATAGAGGAGCAAACTAATGAATAATAAAGTCATACCCAGTACAGGCCCCGGAATAGATAGCTTAAGCCAGCGTACCAGCACTTCGCCAATTAACTGATAAATCAATAAAGCGGTAATTCCATTTAAAAAGGGCATAAAGCAACCCCACCTTCTTAAAAACGGGCAGCTTGCCTGATCTAGTGTTTAGCTGCAATTGTTCATCGATGCGCTTGTGTACCTAGTCACAGAAAAAATCACAGGTTCTGCATGACCTTTGCACAGCTTTGATGCAGAATCAGCGCCTTCAATTGAAAGGACTGGCTGCTATTTTATGAGTCGCTTATTGCGTTCGGGTGCGGTAATTAGCGCGATGACTATGATCTCGCGGGTCTTGGGTTTATTGCGGGATGTAGTGGTCGCGCGCTATTTTCCGGTCGATGGTGCTACGGATGCCTTTTTCGTAGCCTTTAAAATTCCCAATTTATTAAGGCGTTTTTTTGCAGAAGGTGCATTCTCTCTTGCTTTTGTACCGATTCTGGCGGAATACAGAGAAAAACAAAGCCGCGAAGCACTGCAAGATCTGATTGATTATGTCGCCGGTACTCTAGGCTTAATTTTGCTCGTCATTACGTCTTTAGGGATGATTGCCGCACCTTTAGTGGTCGAGATTTTTGCTCCAGGCTTCTCTAAGCAAGCTGATGCTCGTCCTGAGCTGGCTGCAGAGATGCTTAGGATTACTTTCCCGTATATTTTATTTATTTCCCTAGCCGGCTTAGTAGGCGGCATCCTGAATACTTTTAGTAAGTTTGCCATTCCTGCTTTAACCCCTGCTTTGTTGAATGTGGTGATGATTGCTTTTGCTATTTGGGGACCCCCCTATTTTGCTGAGCCTGTGGTGGCTTTGGCTTGGGGGGTGTTCTTTGCTGGGGTAGTGCAGTTCCTGTTTCAAATTCCTGCTTTAATGCGCCTAGGTTTGTTGCCTAAATTTAAAGTACAGCGTGCGCATGAAGGTGTTAAACGTGTAATGCGTTTGATGATTCCAGCCTTGTTTGGCTCTTCGGTTGCACAACTGAATTTAGTCATTAATACGATTATTGCTTCTTATTTGGTGGTGGGGAGTATTTCGTGGCTTTATTATTCTGATCGCTTTGTGGAATTGCCTTTAGCGATCTTTGGGGTGGCTTTGGGTACAGTCATTTTACCCAAACTGTCTAGTGATCATGCCAAAGCAGATGCCAGCCAATTTCGTAGTACTATGGATTGGGCCTTGCGTTTAGCTTTGCTCATTTCAATCCCCGCTACCTTAGGTTTAATGCTCCTAGCTGAGCCAATCTTGGCAGCCGTAATGATGCATGGTGCCTTTAAATGGAGCGATGTGGAAATGTCGGCCTTAAGTTTGATGACCTATTCATTTGGCTTACCAGCATTTATTTTAGTAAAAGTCTTAGCGCCCGGTTTTTATTCGCGCCAAGATACTAAAACACCCGTAAAAATTGGCATTATTTCAATTTTTGCGAATATGGCTTTGAATATACTCATTGTTCTACCTTGGTTTTTTTCTGGTATTGCCGGAGCGCATGCTGGCTTGGCCTTAGCGACGGCTTTAGCAGGCTATGTGAATGCAGGTTTATTGTTCCAGACTCTGTATAAAGAGGGTATTTTTGCCACGCAAGGTGGTTGGCTCAAACATCTACTGCGGATTGCTCTTGCCTCTGTAGTCATGGGGGTAACGGTGTGGTTAGTCTTGCCAGATGCATCTTGGTGGCAGAGTGCAAGTACCAGCCTGCGTTTAAGTGCCTTAGCAGGTTTAATTGGTTTATCGATGGTCAGTTATTTTCTGAGTTTGCGTTTAACCGGTTTATCCTTCCGGCAAATGCTTGGACGTTAATGTTTGAGTGCGCCGCCCTCAGGATCAAAACGAGCTGAATTATTTTCAGCTTAAGTAATTCAATTAATATTAAAAATTCGGAGATTAGTGAATGAAAAAGTTAGGTATTGTTATTGCTGCTTTATTAGCAGCGGGTGGGGCTGCTTGGTTAGGTGCCACTTGGTATATCGGTGGGGAAACTGAAAAGCTTGTACGCGCCCAAATTGAACAAGCGAATAAAGCGAGTGCCGCTCATGGGGTTAGCCAAGAATTGGTCAGCTATGAACGCTCACTTTTCGGTGCACAGGCAGTGACTCGCTTGACGGTTACTGAGCCTGTTACCGGGCAATGGTCTGCGCAGTTTGCTCACAAAATCCAGCATGGTCCGCTCTTATTAGCTAGTGGGCAAGGTATGGGCTTATCGTATTGGCAGTCTCATTTAGATACGGCAAGTTTGCCCGCTGAGTCTAAAGCGTTTGTAGAACAAGCCTATGGTAACAAAGAGGCCTTTGTGGCTACTACCAAAATTGGTTTTGATAATACTATGCATACCACGATGCTAGTTAATCCAATGGAAATGAGCCTTAAAGAAAGTGGTGGCAAATTAAAGTTTGCAGGCGCAACCCTAACAGCAGATATTTCAGCAGCACAAAATGCTGGGCCTTTTAGCCTTAAAACAGACGCACTTGAGGTGCGTGATGCGGATATGACATTTACTGTGCCTAGTATTGAACTGGAGGGTAAAGTAGGTTCAGTGGTCGGTGGTTTAGAAAGTTTTAACCTCAAAGCTCCTAGTATCAGTATCCTCACAGCGGGGAAAACTGAACCTGTCAAATTAGACTTGTCCGCACAATCTACCACTAGTGAGCAAAATGGTAGTATACAAGGAAATGGTTCTTTCCAAATCGCTAATATTCAAGGGGCACCTGAAGTACCTGTTAAACAAGCTGATCTAAAAGTTGACTATGCGGGTTTCAAATTGGACGGCTTAAAAGAGATTCAAGCCTTACAAGCAAAAATGCAAAGCTTGCAAGAGCAAATGAAAGTGGATGAATCAGCTACAGAGTTACCTGAGGGACAAAAGCAACAACAGCAATTAGCGCAAGAAATGCAGCAAACCACTGAGCAATTATTGGATATTATCCTGAATAAAGTGTTGCAAGCTGGCCAATCTAAACTACGTTATGACTTAAGCCTGACTTTAGATAAGGGCAAGGTAAATGGCTTGGCAGATTTGACTTATACAGGGAGTGCTAAACCACTCACCTTGAATGATCTGATGCTGTATGGCCCACAAGATTGGGGACGTTTAGTAAAAGGTAGTTTAAGTTTGGCTGCTGATAAAGCAGTTGTGCCTGAAGAGATGGGGATGATGCTAGCTGCTCCACTTGAGAACAAAACCATAGTGGAAGCGAATAATCAGTATAAACTCGATTTAAAACTATTAGGTGATAAAGCTGAGTTAAATGGTAGTCCTATTGAGTTTGCTGACTTACCTGCAAAGTTTTTCCCACAAATGCCTAGTATGCCGCAAAATACGGCTGCTGATTTAGGTATCCCTGCTGATCTGATGAAGCAAATTCAAGAGCAAGGGATGACGCCGGAAATTATGCAGCAGTTAGAAGAAAGTGATGATGTGCCAAAAGAAACGCTTGAAATGCTCAAGCAATTGCAGCAAATGAATGGGCAAACACCCCAATAAAGGATTTAGGGATTGAACACTCGCTTACATCGCGTCTTTATCCAAGCTATTCCATTTCTTTTCGTATTTTTATGGAGTACGGGTTTTATTGGCGCGAAGTATGCGTTGCCCTTTATTGAACCCTTCTATTTATTGTTTATTCGTATGCTCTGGACCATAGCAGTATTTTTACTGCTATGTGTGGTGCTGCGAGTGCAATGGCCGAGTTGGCAACAGGCTGGACATCAAATGGTGACCGGCTTATTGCTGCATGGTTTATATTTAGGTGGCGTGTTTGCAGCGATTAAATGGGGGATGCCTGCGGGTATTACTGCCATTGTAGTTGGGATTCAGCCCTTATTGACTGCTGTTCTAGGTTGGCGCTTATTTGGTGATCGCTTGTTACCGCGCCAATGGCTAGGTTTGGCCTTAGGTCTAATCGGCGTGACCCTTGTGATTCTTAGTACGCGCGGTTATGGCAAGTTTGATTTAACTTGGCCAGCGATAGCAGCCACATTAATTGCTTTGGCCGCGATTGCCCTCGGTACCATTTATCAAAAGCGGTTTGGTGGTAGTGTCAATCTAGTAGCTGGTTCACTTTGGCAATATGTGAGTACCGCAGTCTTTATGGGAATTCTGGCATATAGTTTTGAAACTCGCGTAGTGGTTTGGGATCAACAACTCATTTTTGCTTTGGCTTGGTTAGTCTTAGGTTTATCTGTCAGTGCGATTTTATTACTTATGTATATGATTCGTGAGGGCGAAGCCGCTAAAGTGGCTAGTTATTTTTATTTAGTACCTCCTGCTACCAGCATTGAAGCTTGGTTATTATTTGATGAGTCTTTACCATTCCTAGCGGTTGCAGCCATTGGTCTCACTGTGGCTGGGGTGTATTTGGTTGTCAAAAAAGCTTAAATCTCGCTATGCTTAGGTCTGTTTATTCTTAAGGATGCGCCATGTCGCCCAGTCATCATTTTCTTAACTGTCAAAATTTTGAAATTCACTACACCGAATGGGGGCAAGTGGATGCTCCGGTGGTAATTTGTTGGCATGGTTTAACCCGTACAGGGCGGGATTTTGATGAGTTGGCGGAGGCTTTAGCCACACGTTATCGAGTAATTTGCCCCGATACCCCCGGCCGTGGTTTGTCACAATGGAGTGATTCACCCCTAGAGCATTATATTGTGCCGTTTTATGCGCAAATTGCTTTGGATTTAGCCAATCAATTAGGTATTCAGCAGTTTAAATGGGTCGGTACTTCGATGGGGGGCTTGATCGGTATGGTCGTAGCCGCAATTGCTCCAGAACGTGTCCAAAAGTTGGTGCTCAATGATGTAGGGCCTGAAATTCCAGTGGCTGCCGTGGAGCGCATTCGTACTTATGCAGGCTCACAACCTAGTTTCAATAATGTCAGCGAATTAGAGGCTTGGTTACGCCAAGTTTATATTCCGTTTGGCGAAAATACTGACACCTTCTGGCGGCGGATGGCGATGACTTCAGCGCGGCGGACGGGTGCTGGGAAAGTCACTTTGCATTATGATGTGCGCTTAGTGGAACCATTTAATCATTACAATGGTGAAGTTACTTTATGGCCGCTTTGGGAACAGATTATCTGCCCAACTTTAGTGATTCGTGGTGAGTTGTCCGATTTACTCTCGGCTGAGCAAGTTGAACAAATGTTGGCACGAAAACCTGAAGCGAATGCACAGGCAGTCACCTTTACTAAGGTAGGACATGCGCCGACTTTGGCAATGCCTGAGCAGATTGAAGTGGTGGCTGATTTTTTGGTGTAGCAATAGTTTTAATCGTTGAAAAATTAAGAACAAATCACTTGTCAATCAGCTGTAATCGTCTAAGCGTGTTCGTTGTCTAACCTTAGTTTTGCTATAATCTGCACAGCCAAAAATAAGCAGGATTAGCATGAATTACGACGGGATCGAGACTTTACCGCTACAAACTTATACCGAAAAAGCCTACTTAGATTATTCCATGTATGTCATTTTGGATCGGGCTTTGCCGCATCTGGGCGATGGCTTAAAGCCGGTGCAACGCCGGATTGTGTATGCTATGTCTGAATTGGGTTTGTCGGCCGCTTCCAAGCACAAAAAATCAGCGCGTACTGTGGGCGATGTGTTGGGTAAATATCACCCTCATGGTGATTCAGCTTGCTACGAAGCCATGGTTTTGATGGCGCAGCCGTTTTCGTATCGCTATCCCTTGGTGGACGGACAAGGCAACTGGGGTTCGCAGGACGATCCCAAATCCTTTGCGGCGATGCGTTATACCGAATCGCGCCTCACGCCCTATGCGAAGGTTTTATTGCAAGAGTTAGGGCAGGGTACGGTTGACTGGCAGGCCAATTTTGACGGCACTTTAGAAGAGCCAGTGACTTTGCCAGCACGTTTGCCAAATGTGCTATTGAATGGTGCAACGGGCATTGCGGTCGGGATGGCAACCGATATTCCACCGCACAATCTACGCGAAGTGGTGAATGCTTGTATTCATTTATTAGATCACCCAACGGCCAGCTTAGCGGATTTATGTAAGTTTATCCCTGCGCCTGATTTCCCGACTGAAGCTGAAATTATTACGCCTGCTGCTGATTTCCTGAGCCTTTATGAAAAGGGCAATGGCAGTTTCAAAATGCGCGCGCGTTATGAGGTGGAAGATGGCGATATAGTCATTATTGCGTTGCCGTATCAAGTGTCTGGCTCAAAAATTCTGGAGCAAATCGCCCAGCAAATGCAGGCTAAAAAATTACCCTTGGTGGAAGATTTGCGCGACGAGTCGGATCATGAGCAGCCGGTACGTTTGATTATTGTGCCACGCTCCAATCGGGTGGATGTGGAGCAGCTCATGTCGCATTTATTCGCCAGCACCGACTTGGAAAAAAGCTATCGGGTCAATATGAATATGATTGGCTTGAATGGTCGCCCGCAAGTCAAAGACTTGCTGCAGATTCTAAATGAATGGTTGCAATATCGTCGCCAAACTGTGACGCGCCGTTTGCAGTGGCGTTTGGATAAGGTCGAAAAGCGTCTACATTTATTGGAGGGTTTGTTAATTGCTTTCCTCAATTTGGATGAAGTGATTCGGATTATTCGCGCGGAAGATGAGCCAAAACCCAAATTAATCAAACGCTTCAAACTTAGCGATATTCAAGCCGAATATATTCTCGACACCAAATTGCGCCAATTAGCGCGCTTGGAAGAAATGAAAATTCGTGGTGAACAAGCGGAGTTGGAAAAGGAGCGCGAAGAGATATTAGGTTTACTTGGCTCTGACAAGAAGCTCACCAGCTTGATCCGCAAAGAGTTAAAAGAAGATGCGAAACTGTATGGCGATGAGCGCCGTTCACCTTTGATAGAGCGGGAAGCAGCACAAATTTTGGATGAAACTGCGCTGACACCCGCTGAGCCAATCACGGTTATTTTGTCGAAAATGGGCTGGATTCGCGCTGCTAAAGGCCATGATATTGAGCCAGAATCCTTGAGTTATAAGCAAGGCGATGGCTTTTTAGCGGCTGCTTATGGGCGTTCGAATCAGCAACTAGTGTTACTGGATAGTACGGGGCGCACTTATTCCTTAGCGGCCAATACCTTACCGTCCGCACGCGGTCAGGGAGAACCTTTAACCGGCAAGCTCACTTTACCAAGTGGGGCACGTTTTATTAATACCTTGCTGGGTAAAGAAAGCGATCAGTATATACTCGCTTCCGCTGAGGGTTATGGCTTTATTTGCTCGTTTGAAGATATGCAAAGCCGCAATAAAGCTGGCAAGGTGACGCTAACAGCAGGCGATAATGCAGCAATTTTGCCACCCATTTTAGTGCGTGATGTGGAAAAAGACTGGCTCGCGCTCGTTTCGACTTCAGGCTATTTACTGCTTATTCCAGCTAAAGAGCTGCCGGTTTTAGCAAAAGGTAAGGGTAATAAATTAATTAACCTGAAAAAAGGTGGTTTGGGTATTGCCGATGAAGCGTTAGCCCTCATGTTGGTATTAGCGGAGAATGATCCTTTAGTAGTACAAGTGGATAATCGTAAAAAACCTTTGGTACTGAAAGGCGCTGAATTAGCTGAATATCGTGGTGAGCGTGCACAGCGCGGCAAGCTACTACCTAAGGGATTTCAACAAGTAAGTGCTTTAGAAAGCCAGGGGCGTGGATAAGGGATACTTGCATCTGTGCAAGTTAACCCTATGATTGAGCCTAAGTATAAGTCTTAATGAGAGGTATTAATTAAAAATGATGCGAATTATTCTATTAGTGCTCACTAACTTCGCTGTCATGGCAGTGTTGTTTGTGACCATGAACGTGCTCGCAGCGCTCTTTGGCATCAATATGTCTCAAGGCAGCATGGGCGGTATGCTTTTCATGGCCTTGATTTTTGGCTTCGGTGGTTCGTTTATTAGCTTGCTCATGTCCAAATGGATGGCGAAAAAAAGCATGGGTGTGCAAGTTATTGAGCAGCCTAGCAATAATCAAGAACGCTGGTTAGTTGAAACCGTGCGTCGCCAAGCGGATAAGGTCGGGATCGGCATGCCTGAAGTAGGTATTTTTTATTCGCCTGATCCAAATGCCTTTGCTACTGGCGCTAATAAAAATAATGCTTTAGTTGCTGTCAGCCAAGGTTTACTCCAAAACATGACGCCCGATGAGGTTGAGGCAGTATTGGGGCATGAAATTGGACATATTGCGAATGGCGATATGGTCACTCAAACCTTATTGCAGGGTGTGTTGAATACCTTTGTGTTCTTCTTCGCACGTGTCATTGGTATGTTTATCGATGGCTTGCTACGTGGAAATAATCAAGAAAATAGCGGCCCAGGGATTGGTTATTTTATTGGTTCAATGATCGCTGAAATCTTATTGGGCTTCTTGGCGATGATTATTGTGATGTGGTTCTCACGCTATCGTGAATTCCGCGCTGATGTAGCTGGAGCGGATTTAGCGGGTCGCCAAAAAATGATTGCTGCCTTACAACGCCTCCAACGTGTACATGAGCCGCATGATTTACCTGGAGAAATGAAGGCCTTTGGGATTGCCGGTGGTCAGGGTTTAAGTCGTTTGTTTATGACCCATCCCCCTTTAGAAGAGCGTATTGCTGCTTTACAAGCCGCTCAATAGCTTTTTAAAAGCCAAGAAAAATTTTCTCTTGGCTTTACTTCTAGTTTAGAAAGTTGAATAAGTCAGTCCTGCACTATAATTGGTGCTATCTAAATCACCACCTACATATTCAACCTCGCCACGTAGCCCTAGGTTATCGTTAATCTTGCTTTGAATGCCGCCACCTAAAAGCATATCGGTGCCATCTGCTTGGGCAGTTCCATTAATGCGTCCTTCCCAAGCTAGGAAACCGAGCTTACCAAAGAAGTCTAGATTGTCTTTTAAGGGCATAATGCCTAGAGCAGAGGCGCTAAGTCCTGTGGATTCTACTTTATAGCTATTACCGTCTTCTCCAGTGAAGCGGCCACTAAATAAATTCTGGTAAGCACCTTCGATAGCAAAGTTCTCTAAGGGACGATAACCAACAAAGGTTTTCCACGAGGTACAGTTTAAATTTCGAGCATCACAAACATCGGCAGCGTCACCGCCTAAGACACCAAGACCTGCACCGACATAAAAATCAGCGGCACCATCTTTAGAGGTATTTTCAGTATAGGAATAGTCATAGGCGAAGACACTACTTTGCGCCAAAAGCAGAGTTAATGCACTGCTCAGTACATACTTGTTCATATTTTTTCCCTGTGTGGTTTTAATTATGGGGTAGGGAGAGGTGTTAAGCGGGGTGGCCTAACACCCTGAATCTAGTTTTTATAAAGTTGAGAAGGTAGCTCCAACCGACATGATACCCACTGCACGATCTTTGTCGGTGACATCTTGGCGTTGAAAATACTCATACTCGCCACGAACTCCAAAGTTATCGTTTATTTTATAGCTGGCACCCACACCAATTAAAGGACTAGTACCGTTTTTGTCGGTAGATAATGTGCAGTTAGCTGCAGGACAAGTGACACCCGTTGCGTTATTAGTAATCGAATCAGCCTTAACTGTAGCCTCAGATTGCCAAATCATTGCTCCCGCTTTACCAAATACTTCGAAGTTATCCACTACAGGTACAGAGGCTACTGCAGTAATCCCTAGGCCGGAAGCTTTGCCCTCTGCAGAAGGATTGGTTACAGTGTAGTCTCCTTTAGTGACACTACCAGAGAGAGATTCTTTAGAACTACCAAGGTTGTAATAACCACCTTCAATCGAGATAATATCAGTGGCTTTATACCCACCATAGACTTTCCAACCAGGATTACGGCAATCCTTATCGCCCTCAATTAGTTTACCGTCATTCATCATACAGTTAGTGCTAGCTTGGCCAGCGCTGATACCACCATACATGGTGCCGACTTCCATATTGCTGCCACCTGCACCACCTAAGAGGCTACCGCCGCCAGCAAATGCACTACCTGCTGTCAGCAGAGCTGCTGAGAACAGAGAGAACATAGAGAGTTTTTTCATGTTAGTTGACCCCGTTTTTGTTTATTTTTAATTATTAGTTAAATTGGTCTATCAAAAATATTGATGATAGTAATTCTCAGTGGGTTTGCAGCAATTTGCAATCTTATGCAGGTTTGAAGGTAAGACTTTCCGATGAGTGGGGGAGCTAAAAACACTGGAAAAATAAAGCTAGTAGCCAACAATCCGCCTGTCTGTTTTAATGAAACTCGACAGGCAGTTTTAAGTCAGAAACTGCTTATTGACAAGCAGGGCAGGCACCCGTCCCGCAAGCAGGTGAAGGGGCAGCACTTGTGTCAGAGCTAGTTTCTTTAGTTGCTAAATTCTTTTTGTTGTCACTTTTGAAGTCAGTTTCATACCAACCGCCGCCGCCTAAACGAAATGCAGCTGCAGTAATCTTTTTGTTCAGATTAGCAGTATGGCAACTAGGGCAAGCCGTTAAAGGGGCATCGCTCATTTTTTGCAGCGCTTCCATTTCGTGACCACAAGAACTACATTGATAAGCATAAATAGGCATAATCAGTCTCTCCTGATATTCAAGTGCGGCAATAATAGGGACGCTCATCACTAAATTCAAGATGGCTAAGGATGCTTTACCCCGATATAAATAGGATGCAAACATGCGCAATGTATTAGTCACTGGCTGCTCAAGTGGTATTGGCTATTGTGTAGCTAAAGGCTTGCGTGAGCGTGGTTATAAAGTCTTTGTGACGGCTCGCAGACCTGAGGATATACAACGCCTTGAAACAGAAGGCTTTAAAGTTATTCCTTTGGAGCTGGCTGATCCTAAAAGTGTAGAGGCTTGTGCCCATGAATTGATGCTGCGGACTAATAGTGAGTTGTATGCAGTTTTTCATAATGGGGCTTATGGGCAAGCAGGAGCGTTGGAGGATTTAAGTCGCGAAACTTTAGAGCGGCAATTTGCGGCTAATGTGTTCGGCTGGCATCAACTCACCAACTTATTACTGCCCCTCATGCGCCATCAAGGTTACGGACGCATTATTTATAATAGCTCACTACTGGGTTTTATAGCCCTACCTTTTCGGGGGGCTTATAACGCTAGTAAGCACGCTATTGAAGGCTTAGCCGATACTCTACGTTTAGAGCTTTATGATACTGAGATTAAAGTTTGTTTGATTGAGCCAGGGCCAGTGGAAAGCCGCTTTCGGGCGAATGCCCTGAAATCGCTCCTAGACCATGTGGATATTGAAAAAAGCGTACATCGTGACAAATATAAAGGCGCAATTAAGCGCTTAGAGAAAGTCGGCCCTGCTGCGCCTTTTACCTTGCCTCCTGAAGCGGTTTTAGCCAAAGTGATTCACGCTTTGGAAAGTGCATCTCCTAAAGCGCGGTATCGAGTCACTTTTCCCAGTAGCTTATTTTATGTTTGTAAGCGCTTATTACCCACAAGCTTACTCGACAAGGTTTTGCTGGCAGTGTCGGGTAAAGAAAATAGAGGGAGCGAATCATGAGCGATGTTTTAGAGTATCTCTTTTTTACCAGAGCGATAGCTGATCAATTTGCTTCTGCTTTGAGCGAGCACTCTGTTGATTACCAAGAGGAAATTGAAGCAGTACAAGAGGCCATAGTCTTTAAAATTCCTGAATCAATTGGGCAGCCACTTTGGGATGAGTTAGATGATTTATATGATGAACTCTCGATTGCTGACCAAGCCTTATTAGAAGAAGCGGTCGAGGATGAAAATGCACAAACAGCCGCTGGCCTTTATTTGCAATTAGCTAATGGCCAGCAAACGATTGCACAAGTCGACCCCGCCTTAGTCAATCGAATTCTTTCAGTGCTCAGCCTTGAGGAGTTTAATCAGTTCCTTGACACGATTGTGAAAAGTGTTGAGCAGCCTAATGATTCGGCTATTTGCCAGCGCTAAAGTTAGTGCTGTTTCTTAAAGTTGCCTTATTTTTCTGTACTCGCCTTCCTTCACCTAAGTAGAATTTAAATTGATCAAGTCTAGTTAGCTGCTGAATAAGCCTCCCTTAAATAAGGGGTGTTTTAAGATGGCTGTGCTGCTTAAAATAAATCCATAATAATTAGAAAAAGCCTCTAAAGTTAGCTAGGGTAAGGGTGATCTACTCCCATTCCTAGATTTTTTAATACTAAATATGATTTTTAATCAGCTTTTACTAGGAGATATTTGTATGCTAGGGAAGGTTTATTCTTGGTTTGTGCTGCGGGTTCTTTGATGGCTAGTTCTACTTATCCCATCAAAAGCGTCACCCCCATTTCTAAACAAGAAGTTGCAGCTTTTAATGCGAAATTAGATGCCGCTGTAATGGCTAATCCTAATGCGGCTGCTTCACCTTTAAGGATTCTGCAAGCGATGCCGAATGAAAACGAAGGCAGTAAGGCTTACAGCTGGTGTGCAAAAAAAGTAAAGGATACTCAGATTTGCACCTATCGCTTGGAAGGCGTGAGCGATGATTCGATTGCTGCACAGCTATATCAATTAATGTTCAAAGCTGGTGAAGCGAGTTGGAAAATTACTAAAGGTAAAAAAGCTTGGCGCTGTCAGCAAGGTCGTGGTGATTCTACTGCCTACCATACGAAAAAATTTAAGTAGATTTTTGATTTGATAAATAATTTTATGAGGAGATAGATTGCTATCTCCTTTAAGTTTTTACACACTAAGAAACCTACTTAGTCCTCTCAAAGTGCTCTAAGTCATTGAACTATCTGTTTTTTGCTCAGTAATTGTTAAATTTCATTTAAAAAACCTTACATAAATTATGCTTTTTTTCAACAAAAAAGCTAATTTTTATTCTATACAATAAAAAGGCTGGGATTTTTTGGACTTTATTTGGAAGGGGAGCATCATGGCACAAGGACTTACTTTAAATATTGGCGTGAACTTTATTGATGCCAAACATTATGGATCAGATGGTGCTTTAAAAGGCTGTGTAAACGATGCTAAAGCTATGAATCACTTAGCTTTAGGGCAGGGATTTAAAGGGCAAATTCTTCTTAATGAAAGCGCTAAGCGCGAAAATGTAATTCGCGCTATCAACCAAGCAGCAGCTAGCTTGCAGGCAGGTGATATTTTTTTTATTTCCTATTCTGGGCATGGGAGCCGTGTGCCTGATACCAATCGTGATGAAGATGACGGCATGGATGAAAGTTGGTGTTTATATGATGCCCAACTCCTTGATGATGAGTTAAATGTGTTTTGGTCTCGATTTAAAGCCGGTGTAAGAATTTTAGTGGTGTCAGATAGTTGTCATAGTGGCACTATTACTAAACCTGCTGAAGCTGAAATAACTTATACCCAACAAACCCCACGATTTTTACCGCTCAAGCAAATGCAAGAAACTTGGAAAGCGAACGAAAGTTTCTATGCCAGTTTAGTGCGTGATTTGCCACGAGCTACACCTGATATCAAAGCTAGTGTGCGTTTATTATCAGGTTGTCAGGATAATCAATATTCTTATGATGGCGATCAAAATGGTGCTTTTACCACGCAGCTTTTACAAGTCTGGGCAGATGGGCGTTTTCAGGGTAACTATCAGCAATTTCACAAGAAAATTCTAGCTCGCATGCCAGCTATTCAATCACCGAACCATTCAGTAGTTGGTATGAGCGATCCTCATTTTGATCAACAAATACCATTTGAAATTTAGTACTAGTTTTCACTTTTCTTGATCAAGGATTAATTCAAGAAATTTAATACTCATGGATGAACTTTAAAGCAGCTTGAAGGGTTTAGTTGTTTTATGGGTAACACTGCTGAAAATACCAAATATGATTTTTTTATTTCCTTTGCGGACGATGCAAAGGAATGGGTACATGGTGTTTTAGTTCCAAAATTGGAGCGTAGTGGTAAGACTTTTGTTTTAGTAGGAGAGATCACGGGCAATGCATGGATCGATGATTTGCAGGCTAATATTGAAACTAGTGAGAAAATACTCGTCGTTGTTACCCCGCAATACTGTACAAGCCAGCGCCATCATTTATTGCAATTAATGGCTTTTACCAAAGGTGTAGAGCGCAGAGAGTGGCCTGTTGTACCGCTTTTACTGAAATCGGTTGATTTAGAGTTATTTTTACGTTTTATCAATGGAGTCAATCTGACTCAGTATCAAAGTGAAGAGCAATTAGATGCCTTATTTGCTGTTCCGCCACGTAGTCAAGAAGAACAACAACAGTTAGATGTATCGCCTTATCCAGGTATGCAAACCTTTGAAGAAGAAGATGCTAGTCGATTTTTCGGGCGAGAAGAAGAAATTGACCAATATCTTAAAGCCCTAAGGAATGAACATATTTTAGTGCTAACTGGTGCTTCTGGTTGTGGTAAATCCTCTTTAGCCCGAGCAGGTATCATTCCTCGCTTAAAAGCTAAACATCACTTTTTGGTTAAAACGGTTCGACCAATTGATAATGATTTAGATAGCTGGTTAGAGCAAGCTGAAGCTGCTTTAAAAAATGGTGATGAACTAATCAAGCAATTTCTTTCTTTAGAGCAGCCTGATCAGAGCTTTTTATTGTTTATTGATCAGTTTGAAGAGTTATTTTCTGTCGAGCCAGATGATCGATCAAACTTCATACTCAGTATAAAAGCTAAGCAGCTACTAAGTTTGCTAGTAAAATTGAAAAAGCAAGTTCCTGGTTTTTATTTACTAATCACTTTACGCGCAGAGTTTTACCCCCAACTTGCGTTCTGTCAAGTTTATATTGATTTTGATAATTACTTACAGCGAATTAATGCATTAAGTCGTGAGGGTTTAACTGATGCCATTACTAAACCAGCCTTAAAAAAATATGTATATATTGATGAACGTTTAGTGGAGCGCTTAGTAACTGAAGCTGGTGATGATCCAGGGATTTTACCGTTTGTGCAAGAGACCTTGCGTGATTTATGGGAGAAGCGTTATGAGAATTATATTGGCTTGGAAGCTTATGAAAATTTAGGAAGAAATTCAGGCTCAGGGTTAAAAGCTTCAATTGCTGCGAAAGCAGATGCAGCTTATAAGGCTTTAATTTCGATAGATAAAGAACATCGTTTTGAAGAAGAGAATATTACTAAGCGAATTTTTTTACGTTTAATTCAGTTTAGCCAAGGAAAACCTAACACTCGACGACAACAGTCTATTTCAGACTTACGAAGTGATCAAGATAATCAAGCTGTATTTGAGGGGATTTTAAAGCATTTATCTTCAGAGAATTATCGGCTATTAACTATTAATCGTGGGGAGGAAGATGACGATTCTACGGTTGATATTGTGCATGAATCTTTAATAGATGCTTGGCCCATGCTGACTAAATGGATAAAAGAATATAAAGATTTTGAAATTAAAATTAGATTGCTTAATTTTAAACTTATGGAATGGAAAAGATTTGGTAAAAATGAGGGTGGTAGTTTAGATAAAAAAGAATTAAAAGAAGCAGAGCTGATAGTAGGTGATTCGCTTTTTAAAATTTTTGGCTCTGGAGTTGAAGTAGAAGAATTTTTATTTTTTAGTAAGAAATTAATTGATCCGGGATGGAATTCGCTAGGATTGATTAATATTTTTATTATAAGTCTTGAGTTTATTTTATTTATTATTATCTTTATTTCTTTTGTCATAAATTTATCAGATTTTTATATTAAAATTATTTTAATAACACTGTTCTTTTTTTGTTTGGTATTAATTGCTGTTATTTGGTTTCAAGGAAGAGATAATGTATATAGATTTAAGAAATATAGTCATAAAATAAATAAAAAGAAAATTTTTTATTTCGGGTTAGCTCTATGCATGATTAGTTGCTCAGTTTTGGTGTTGGTTTCCTATAAAAAAATAGAAAATAGAAACTTTTGTGATAAAAGTGGTTATATAAGGAATGATGAGGTTAGTAATTTAAATATTGCTTTTTTAGATGATGAAAATAAAGAGCAGTTAATAACTAATTTGTTGGTAACACAGGCATTAGGTTTTTCTAATAAAATTAGTTATAGTATTTTATCGAATTCAGATTATGCTAAATGTTATTATTATTTTGATTATAGTGTTAGTTTTAACAGGGTTAATCAAGATGATCAAGAAGGTTTTAAAGTAAGTATTAAGAATTTAAATGAAAAGGAAGAAAAAAATATTGAATTTTTTCACTCAATTGATGAGAGAATGCCTGTTTGTGTTTATAGTTCAGAATTAATTTATAGGGTGCTAGAAAAAATTCCAAATTTAAATAAATTAGGGGTTATTCTTAACGATTATACAGAGGGGGTATATAGTGAGGCTTTTTGTCAAGCGTATACTAAAAACACACAAGCTTTAGAGGTTTACATTAAAGGCGATCTAGATTACGCAGAAAAATTGGCTAATGAATCCATTGCCTATGAAAAAAATTATGCAGAGGCTTACTCTACTTTAGGTACAGTCCTCCTTAAAAAACATCAATATGATAAAGCAGTTAAATCATATAAGAGAGCTAGTGAGTTAGTGCCCAGTTCATTGCTTTTAGGATTGTGGGCTAATGCAATGCACAAACAAAATATGGCGACTGGTAAAGACTCTTTATCTGTAGAAGTAGAAAGCGTGCTTAATCTAGCTATAGATAAAGATCGTAATTTATTTGGAAATTATAATTTTTTAGTGAATGCTTATCTCGACTTTTACCTTAACGAAAAAGCATATCCTTTCTTAGAAAAGATGGAGGATTTTTTGAATTTCAATCAAGTTAATATTATTGACGAAATTTATTTTTATAAAAATATGGGCAAGTATTACCTAAATATAAAAAATATTGATAAGGCAATTTATTTTTTAAGAAAAGCTAATGATAGTATTTCACTTGATGGAGGAATTGGTATTTATGAGATGGAAGTTGATATTTTTTATTTGCTAGGGTTAGCTTATGAAGATAAAAAAGACAGTAAGAGTGTTTGTAACTTTTGGAATGGTTATTTAAAAAATTTGGAATATGATTATCTTGCTGAAAAAAGAAAAATGTATATAGATGGCTTAAATATTGATTGTTTGAAAAAGGGTGAATAAAAATGAGTGATTGTAATCGGGGTGACGGTGAGTCAATAAAGGATTTTTGTAGAAAGCTGGTAAATAAAAATTATAAGTGCTGCAAATTGGATAGTGTAGTTGTTGTAAGCTCGAGGGGGCTGACTCCTCAAATTATTAAAGTAATAACCGATGAATTAAATGGAATCATTGAAAATGAACAAGTTCCTTTAGAGGAGTTAATAGAATTTGCCGTTGAGTTAAGGAAAGAGAAAAGGTTAACTGAAGCTAATGTTGTTCATCAATTTATTAATAATAAGCTTAATGAAATTAGTATTATTAATAACAATTTGGAAGTTGATTTATATAAGATGAACCTTTCAGAGCAAATAATTACTTTGCAAAAAACTAGAAAATTTTCAGAATTAGAGACCACAAAAAATATGCTGCAAGTAATAGAATTAAACGAGAGGTAAGTGTTATGGTGAGTAATTGCGCTCTAATCATTGGCATCTCCGCCTACCAACATATCAAGCCCCTATCAGCTAGTGTGACCAATGATGCTAACAGCATCCATGCTTTAATCTCTAATGGAAGCTTAGGTTTATATGACTCGGCTAATGTCCTGTATTTAACAGATACTGAGGCAACAGGTTTTGCTATCCGGGCGGCTTTAGCTAAATTAGCAAACAATTGCTTAACGGATAGTACCGTCTTAATTTACTTCTCGGGTCATGGCGCGCAGATTCTTGCTGGCGATCAGGCCGGAGCTTATCTTTTGCCCGTCGATGTACGTTATGGCTCAGATGAGGAGTTGGCAGCTACTGCTATTTCGGGTAAGGAGTTTAGCGAGGCTTTGCGTCAATTACGCTCAAGAAGGGTTTTAGTTATTTTTGACTGCTGTCATTCAGGCGGTATTGGTGAAACTAAAAGCCCTTATGGTACTGAAGCAAAAGCGGGTTTGCCGGAGGAGTATTATAAGGTTCTATCTAAAGGTTGGGGGCGGGTGATTATCGCATCTTCCCGACCGAATGAGGTTTCTTATGTGTATCAGGGCGATAAAAATAGTTTGTTTACTAAGCATTTATTAGAGGGATTGCAGGGTAAGGCTTTAGTAACAGGTCAATATGTACGTGTCTTTGATTTATTTAGTTACCTCCAGCCCAAAGTAACAGCAGAACAGCCTAATCAGAATCCACTCATTAAAGCTGAAGTCGAGGAGAATTTTCCAGTAGCTTTGGTTACCAATTTACCTGTAATGGTACTACCCAAAGCCCAAGGTGATGATTATAGATATGATCTATTTTTAAGTTATCGGCATGTTGATCCCGATCAGCAGTGGGTGAAGAAGACTTTAGTTCCTGCTTTAACGAATGCTGGATTAAACGTCTGTTTCGATGGTGATTATAAGTGTTTTCGTGCTGGTGAACCCATTGTGAAATCTATGCAAGCAGCTGTCGAAAAGAGCCGCTATACCGTAGCCATTTTCACTCCCGATTATGAGAATAGCGGTTTTACTGAGTTAGAGAATTTAATGGCTCAGCATTTAGAGACAGAAGCTAGCCAAGTTGCTGGTAAAAATAAGCGTTTAATTGGGGTTTTATATCGTGACTGTGATATGCAGAAGCTTTCCTTACGTCTACGTTATAAGCGTTTTGTGGATATGTCAGATCCAACAGAGTTTGATGAAGGTATTAAGCAACTTGTTTATGAGTGTAGAGAAGCTCTTATTTAGTGGAGAAGAATATGGACAGAAAAGTATTTTTCGATTGTGCACGCACTTATCCCTCAAATGGCAAATTAAGTAAGCGCCAAGTGCATGGCATGGAAGTTATCTTAAATGAATGGCAGCAGCGTCAATTACAGGATATACGTTGGTTAGCCTATATTTTGGCGACCGCTTACCATGAAACGGCTTTTACCATGGAGCCAATTGATGAGTATGGTCAGGGACATGGACGTGAATATGGTACACCTGATGCTGAAACAGGGCAGATTTATTATGGTCGTGGTTTTGTACAAGTAACTTGGAAAGCAAACTATCTGCGTTTTAGTGAGTTGCTTGGGATCGATTTGTTGAGCCAACCTGAGTTGGCGCTAGAGCAAACTGTTGCAACGAGCATTTTGTTCGAAGGTATGATTAATGGCTTATTCACAGGCAAAGCTTTGCGGCATTATTTTCGTGAGGAAAGCGACTGGTATAATGCCCGCCGCATTGTGAATCGTTTAGACCGTGCTGAACAAATAGCTCGCTATGGACGTGCTTTCTGGTATGCATTGCTGATGTCAGAGGGTAAAATCGAGCAGGCTTTGCTAGTGCCTAAGAATCCAGAACATAATGAGTCAGAGAGTCTAGCTGTTGAGGTGCAGGAATTAGCACGTCAATTTAGGCATGCTAATGAAATGGATCAACTAGAGTAGGTTTCAGGATTGATAATAGCGCCTAAACAACTCAATAATTCTTGTCACATCCTCCGCTGAAACACCTAAATGCAGCACACAACGCATCCAAGGTTGTTGCCAGCCAATACGCACACCATTTTCTGTCATGAAGGCTTGTAAAGGTGCATGGTCTTCAGGGCGTGGCTTAATAAAGAACATATTGGTTTGTAAGCGCTCTTGATCGACTTCTAGCTGGGGTAGCTCAGATAAAGCCTCTGCAATGATTCGGGTATGTTCATGATCAGTGGCTAAGCGCTCAATATTATTTTCCAAAGCATAGAGACCGGCACCTGCTAACATGCCGCTTTGACGCATGCCACCACCTAAAATCTTACGTTGGCGTTTCGCATAACGAATCAGCTTCTCTGAACCTACTAAAACTGAGCCTGCGGGTGTGCCTAAGCCCTTGGATAAGCAGATGGAAACTGAGTCCATTGGTGCGGCTAATTCGGCGGGCGTTTGGTTTTGTTTAACTACCGCATTAAAAAAGCGTGCACCATCCAAATGTACAGTTAAACCGCGTGCATGAGCCGCTTCAGCCAGTGCATTCAAGTGAGCTTGCTCTTGTACACAGCCAGAAACGGTATTTTCTAGTGCGAGTAATTTACTAATCGGATCATGAATGTCGTCAGGCTTAATAGCCGCTAGCATATCTTCAATTTCAATCCGTCCTAGCTTACTAGTAGGGAGTGGATGCATGGCAATCCCACCCAGTACCGAAGCCCCCCGCGCTTCATGTAAAAAGGTATGATATTGCTCGCCGACTATGACTTCTTCCCCGCGTTGGCAATGGCAGAGTAAAGCTGCTAGGTTGCTTTGTGTGCCACTAGGAAAGAATAGAGCCGCTTCTTTATTCAGCATACTGGCCAAGCGTTGTTCAAGGGCTTTGACGGTCGGATCTTCTTCGTAAACATCATCACCCAAGGGTGCATCAACCATGGCTTGCTTCATGGCTGCAGTTGGTTGAGTGACTGTATCACTGCGCAAATCAATCATACGTTTATGCGAATTTAGTAGCTGTGGGCTATGTGCATATTGGCTCATTGAACCGCTCCGGGAGGAATCGAATAAGTACCGACGACATGAGCCACTGGCTCAGCATTACCAACTGAGTAAATATAGACTTCGCCTATGACTAGACGCTTACCAAGCTTTAAGAGCTTACACTCGCCAACAAGATCCGTATTAGCAGCAGGCTTGTTAAGGAAGTTAATCGACAAATTAGTGGTGACTGCTAAGGCTACTGGGCCGAGTTCATGCAGGATGGCTATATAGATGGCAATATCGCCGACCAGCATTTGAGTCGGGCCAGATACCGTGCCACCAGGGCGCAAATGGCTATGATCCACTGGTTGACGCACACGACAGGTTTTATTACCTACCGCTTCAACTACCACATTAGTCTGTGGAAACTCTTGGGCAATAAAGGCGCGAATTGCGGCTAAATCCATGCTTTTTCCTCTAGCAGTCTGGAAGCGCAACTTAGTTATGAACTAAGCTGGCTACTTGATCATGCCAAAGGGCTAGAGCTAATGCAATTTAGTGATCTTAGATAAAGTCTATTCGCTAATTTGTTCCACAACTTGTAAGGGTGCTTCGGCGAGTACTTCATTGCGCTCGGTTAGCCAACGCAAGGTGTAGTCACCGAGTTGATCTGGCACGGTTAAAGTCGCTGGCTCATAGCCTTGGGTGCTATTCGCGCGCACATAACCATAAGTAATACTTTGGTCTTTACCTTTCGCGAACAGATGCACATGCCCCGTTAAACCATCAGGGCCTTTGAGTGCAATTTGGATTTCAGTGGATTTTTGCACTTGCTCAGGCGCGGATAGGCTAATTTCTGCATCGGTGACCTGAATAGGTGCTGAGGCCAGCACTTCATTGCGATCAGAGATCCACTTCAGTTCGTAATCACCAGGCTGAGCGGGCAAACTGAGTTCAGCCGGATCATAACCCTTAATGGCATTTTCCCGCACATAGCCGTAGGTGATGCTCTCATCTTTACCTTTAGCAAAAATATGTACATGACCTTCCAAACCATCAGGGGCAATTAAGCCTATTTTGAGTGAAGTGCCTTTGGGAGCAGAACTAGGCGCTTCGAGCTTAATTTCACTGTCAGTCACTTGAATCGGAGTAGCAGCAAGCAATTCATTACGATCCGATAGCCATTTGATTTCATAATCACCCGGTTCAGCAGGTAAGCGTAATTCGGCATCCAAGTAGCCACCTTGAGGATTGGGGCGCACATAACCATAAGTGATGCTTTGGTCTTTCCCTTTCGCGAAAATATGCACGTGGCCTTCAAGATGCGCGGGGGCAGTTAAGCCGACTTTTAACAGAGTAGCTTTAGAGGCTGAAGCAGGCACTGTAAGCTTAATTTCACTATCAGTGACTTGAAGGGGTGCTTGCGCTAAGAGTTCATTACGATCAGTGAGCCATTTGATTTCATAGTCTCCTGGTTCAGCAGGTAAGCGGAGTTCAGCATCTAAATAACCGCCTTGCGGATTGGGGCGCACATAACCATAGGTGATACTTTTGTCTTTACCTTTCGCGAAAATATGCACGTGGCCTTCAAGATCAGCGGGGGCGCTTAAACCCACTTTTAGGAGCGTACCTTTGGGCGCGGATTCAGGCGCTTTCAAAGCAATACTCGCTTCAGTCACGTTAAGCTTAGTTTCTGCGAGCAATTGTTCCTGACCATCTTTCCAACGCAGCACATATTCACCCACGGTGGCTGGTAAACGTAACTCCGTGGGTTTATAACTCTCGCCATCGGGATGTACAGAGCTATAAGTAATGCTTTGCTCTTTGCCCTGCGCATAAATATACACATGGCCTTCAATCCCCGGCTTCTCAGCCTGATGCTCAATCAAAATCAGAGTGCCTTTTTCAGCACTAGCTGGGGCAGTAATGCTTGCCTTGGGGGGCGGCGCTGGTTCGGGCTTGGGTGGTTCAGGTGGGGGAGCAGCGGCTTCAACGACGGGGGCTTGAACTGTTTCAACCAAGGCTTTATTGAGTTCGCTGGCATTGGCAGCGGCGATAAATTTCCCGCCGGTATTTTCAGCTAAGCATTTTAAGCCCGCTTGATCCTCGACTTTAGCTACATCAAAGCCAATTACATGTGCAGTAAAATTTACGCCCGCTTTTTCCAGTTCAGTCCCAAGTGCGCACGGATCCATAGCGCAGGTTTCTTTACCATCGCTGATGAGGATGACGGTGGCTTTTTCTTCCGTGTATTTAAGCGCTTCGGCGGCTTGTTTGACCGCAGCGGATAAGGGCGTTTTACCTTTAGGGATTAAGCTATCGACGGTTTTGCCCATTTTGGCAGCATCGAGTGGGCCAACAGGAATAAGGGTTTCAATATCCTTACAGTCGCCTTTGCTGCGATGCCCATAAGCTACTAGACCTAACTCTTGGTCAGCAGGCCAATCCGCAAGAATCGATTTGAGCGCTTGACGGGCAATTTCAATTTTGGGCTTGCCATCAATTTGCTCCCACATACTGCCCGAGGCATCTAAAACTAAAATAGTTTTATCGCTGGCTTGAACCGCAAAACTGCTTAAACCTAAGAATAAAGCAGTGCTGAACGTGAAACGCTTATTCATTGGTCTGATCCCCTCGCCGAATCATTAGTTAGAATACTTTACTTAAGTGTAGCCTAGGCTGATTGGTATTTTATTGGCTGATTGGCATAAGACCAAGATAAGCAGATAGACGTTTAAATGGCATAAAAAAAGGCAACCCGAAGATTGCCTAAAATGCAGAAAGAGACTGTGTAGGTCGTTAACTAAGCTTAACGATGCCGATTAGGTACATGGCGAATCTGTGTGTAGCCACCCTGCCGTGGCATTGGGCGTTGATAATGACGGTTACTTAAACAAGTGCGTTCCGCTCGTGTAACTCGTCCATCAACTCGTACACAACTATTCCGATAGTTAACGACGCGATGATTTTGACGCTGATAATGCACCACCGCAGCACGGGTAGGAGCAGGACGATGATAGCCTGAATAACCTAGGCCACATTGCGAGGCCATAGCCCCCGTACTACCTAGCAGTAAACTGGTGCTGAAAATAGCTAGAGATAAGAATTTTTTCATGCAAATACTCCTTGGTTTGTGGTTGGGTAAGCTTAATAACGCACAAACTGTCTTATTGATATACAAGTCTAAAGAGAAATTGCGTAGAAAATGCGCTAGGCAATGTGCAAATAATAAGGAAGTTAACAATCGGCTTAGGCCTTTGATCTGTAAAATTTCCGCTATTTTTTCAATCATCTTAAAGCTTAAGCCACAAATCGGAGTTATTTTCTAAGCTGATTTAATTCAAGCTAGCTTAAGCTCTAAACTAAATTGCTTGAATTTATAATTAACTAACGACTAAGGTCTAGCTTAGTGAACTATCGCCCTGAAATCGACGGCCTACGCGCGCTTGCAGTCGTAGCTGTGATCTTATTTCATATGAGTTTTGATCTATTCCAAGGTGGTTTCATTGGGGTGGATATATTTTTTGTGATTAGTGGTTATCTAATTACGAGTTTAATTATTAGTGATTTAAAACGTAATCAATTTAGTTTAGCAAGATTTTATGAAAGGCGGGCACGGCGTATTTTACCAGCTTTATTAATTGTGCTTTTAGCCACCTATGCTTTTTCATGGTTGTTTATGCTACCTGATGAGCACCGTGCTATTGGGCAATATGTAGTTAGTAGCTTGGTATTTTCTTCGAATATTCTCTTTTTTATTCAAAATAAAGACTATTTCAAGTTAGGTGAGGAAGAAAATCCACTACTCC
The DNA here is from genome assembly GCF_937876535.1 of uncultured Thiothrix sp. GTDB lineage: Bacteria > Pseudomonadota > Gammaproteobacteria > Thiotrichales > Thiotrichaceae > Thiolinea. The sequence goes on along the minus strand of NZ_CALFHZ010000003.1, from coordinate 23,941 downwards.
ATACTTGGAGCTTAGCGGTTGAGGAGCAATATTATATTTTATTTCCCTTACTGCTTTTATGGCTGTGGCGGAATAGAAATAAACTACTCATTATTTTAGTGAGTACTTTTGTTATCAGTATCTTAGTCGCCAACTGGCAACTTGCTCAGCAACCTCTGGCCGCATTTTATCTCTTACCCGCTAGAATTTGGGAGTTATTAGCAGGCGCTTTAACTGCATTTTATCTAAGTGGTCAGGTAATAAAACCTAAACCCATGAATGATTGGTTGAGTATGCTAGGCTTAATGCTCATTGTGGTACCTATTTTTCTTTTTAATGCCAGCACGCCTACGCCCGGCTTGTATACGCTAATTCCCGTCTTAGGCTGTGTATTAGTGATGGTATTTGCGCAAGAAGGTGCTTGGGCACAGCGTTTTCTCAGTCAACGCTGGATCGTAGGGCTTGGTTTAATTTCATATAGTCTGTATTTGTGGCATCAGCCGATTTTAGTGTATACACAGCTTATGCTCGGCTCGCTCAGTACATTTGCCAAGCTCTGTGTATTACTACCGATTATGTTGGTTTTAGCTTATCTAACTTGGTTGTTAATAGAACGACCGTTCAGAAATAAACAACAAGTTTCGCTCAAGCAATTAGTTGGCTGGCTAGCACCTGTGAGTATTGTTTTAATGAGTTTAGGGGTATTGGGGCAATTTACGAATGGTTTTGAAAATCGTAGTCAGCTGTTCCAACGCTTAGCAAGCAATGTAGGCTTTGGTAAGCAGTGTAATGGTAATGTTCAATATCAGGCTGACTGCGCTTCTACTCAAGCCCCCGAAGTAGCCACTCTTGGCAATAGCTATATGATGCATTTTTCGAAAAATCTAACTCAACAATATGCAGAGGCTGGGGTTTTACAACTAACTAAGGAAGGTTGTGAGATAGGCCTGATTGAGAAGGATCCTGCCTTAAATCAAAATACCTGTATCGATTTTTATAAACAAGCCCTCCAGACTATTAAAAGCTTACCGAGTATTAAATTAGTCGTTATGTCCTCGCCTTTTAATGGAGTCTTAGATGAGGATTATTATGCTTCGCTAAGTAGTATTATTCATAATCTCAATGAGCAAGGTTTACCTGTATTGCTGCTTGGCCCTACTCCTGATGCTCCCTTTAATGTTGGGCGCTGTTTAGTCAAACAATATTACTTGCCACTATTGACTGCTAAACAGGAATCCTGTGACTTTGCAGTCAGTGCTAAGCAACTTAAAAAAGTGGCTAGACTCCAAGAACTTACTAAACAAGCTAAAGCGGCCAAATTTGTTGATCTGACCGAAACAATTTGCCCGAATGCTAAATGCCAAATGCGTCGAGAAGATGGGGTGTTGATGTATACCGATCAAGGGCATTTAAGCGTCGAAGCGTCTAGTTATGTGCTGAATAAGCTTAAGCACCAACTACCTAAGCTTTAATAAAAAAATAGCTAGCATCTAAACGGAGAAAGCCTAGAAACCGTGTGCTTGTTAGACTCATGTTATGATGCGCGTTTATGTTTTTGCTGAGCTGGTATTTTGGATAGTCAACAAACCGAGCGCTACTATCAAGAAAATCCTGCAGCCCGTTATGCAGTCTTAATTATTGTATGTATTAGTAGCTTTTTAACCCCTGTTTCTTTATCAGGCTCTTTTGTCGCAGTGCCCGCTATTTCCGAAGACCTGCATGTCAATGCGGTCTATGCCAGTTGGATTCCGGCCGCTTTCCTCTTAAGTAATTTATTAATGATGCTACCTGCTGGACGTTTAGCGGATCAATATGGCCGCAAACGAATTTTTTTAATTGGTGGGGTGTTATTTAGTATCGGCTGTTTAATTGCAGGTTTCGCGCAAAGCATTGAAGTCTTGTTATTTAGCCGCGTCGTGCAGGGCATTAGTAGTGCTATGTTCTTCACAACTGGTATGGCGATTATTACCAGTGTATTCCAACAAGGGCGTGGTGCGGCTTTAGGCTGGTTAGTGTCGTCGATTTACTTAGGTTTAACTTGTGGGCCTTTATTAGGTGGCTGGGTAACGGAACATTTTGGCTGGCAAGCAGTTTTTTGGTTTCCGCTGCCTTTAATGCTGATCGTACTTTTGCTTGCTAGTTTGAAAATGAAAGGTGAATGGCGAAATGCTCAGCCTGAACGCCTAGATTTTATCGGCACTTTGTACATGGCCTTGGGAATGATTGGTACGTTTGTCGGGTTAAGCACCTTACCGGATTGGAAGTCGGTTCTTTGGTTAGGACTAGGACTGAGCTTTATAGTGATTTTTGTACGTCATTGCTATACAGCCGTTAGCCCGTTAGTACGTTTAAAATTGGTACTTGGAAATAAACCGTTTTCGCGCGCTTTGGGTGCATCGATTATGGTGTATGCGAGTAATTATGGCTTGGTGTTTTTATTGAGCCTGTATTTGCAGTATAACCGCGGTATGACACCGACTGAGGCAGGGCAGGTCTTAATGGTACAAGCTATTGTCATGACCATTTTAGCTCCCTTGGCTGGACGTTTATCGGATCGTTATCGCCCCCGGTTGCTGGCAACTTTGGGTTGTCTATCGATGGTGGCTGGCTTAGCTTTACTGATGGTAACAGTAGGGCCAACTACCCCGATTTGGATTATCTTAATTTGCTTAATCGCCTTCGGAATTGGCTTTGGGATGTTCTCCACTCCGAATAGCAATAGTGTATTGGGTTCTGTGCCACCAGAGCGTTTAGGCATGTCTTCGGCTTTATTAAATTTATCGCGCCTATTAGGGCAAATGTTTGGCACAGCTATCATTACTTTGCTGATGTCACTGATGATCGGGCAGGCAAAAATTACTCCTGAACATTACGCCGGTTTGATGGAAGTGGTGCGTTGGGCAGTGGGTCTATCCTTACTGTTTGCTTTGGCAGCAGCTTTCCTTTCTAAAGAACGCCCAGTCATTGTTAGTGCTTAAACGCCCGATAAAATAAAAAAGAGCCAGCTTCCTCATGAAAGCCGGCTCTAGCCCCTCAAACGTCCCTAAGTTGCCCTTGTTTGTATTACTTTACATAAACCATTGAACCATTAGGTACTGCACTAATACTTACAAAAGTATTGTCGTTTTTAGCGCCGCGATAGCTGCTGTGCTGGTCGTCATGGCCGCGTTTATTATCGTCATAACGGTCATGGTGACGGTCATTATCATAACCACGTGCCACAATCCGATTATTGCTTAGTTTATAAATATTGCGTTTTAGGCTGCTTTCCTTGCGTTCTAGCGAAGTACGTTCTTTGTTAGTCAAACGCTGGTCTTTTAAAGCCATTTTCAGTGAATAACGTAAACTCTTTAATTCAGAACGAAGTACACGTTCTTCACCACGCGTTAATTTGCCGGTTGCGACACCGCTATCAATCCGGGCTTCTAAAGCACCTAAATTGACAGTGTTAGAGTGAGAGCTTGGTGATGCCATGGCTGCAGAAGAGCCTAGTACTGCGCCCACAACTAATAAACTTGAGAGTAGAGCTTTAAGTTTCATGATGTTTCCCTTGTAATTTGGTTTAAAGTTTTCTTGTTTCGACAGGGATAAAGATACGCACTGAATTTGTGGCAAAAATGCGCTAAATGTGGAAAGAAAACGGAAGGCTGCTCCCTTATTTAGGGGATGCTGAGTGAATCTTTATTCAGGTTTTGTAAGCTAGGGAGTTTTGTGAGTGAGTGTTTATTTATATAAGCCACCTAAACTAAATCAGGTGGCTTAATGCAAGGTTTAAGCCTCTTGCTCGCTCTTACCCCAAGTATCTTTCAGGCCAATAATCCGATTAAACACGGGCTTACTTGCACTGGAATAACGTGAATCGAGAATAAAATAGCCTTCACGTTCAAATTGATAACGATCTGCTACAGTGGCTTTGGCTAAACCAATTTCACCCTTGCAGCCTTGCAGAATGTCTAAACTATGTGGATTCATAAAGTCCAAGAAGTTTTTATCGCCCGCATCGGGCGCGGGATCAGAGAATAAGCGGTCGTATAAACGCACTTCACACTCAAGATTCTCACGTGCAGAGACCCAATGAATCACACCTTTAGCTTTAACTCCATCAGCGGGATCTTTGCCAACGGTATCTTCAATCACCCGCGCGCGCACTTCGATAATTTTACCGTTAGTGTCTTTAAGCGCTTCATCCGCTTCAATCACATAAGCATTACGTAAACGTACCCGTTTGCCGAGCACTAAACGTTTATATTGTTTATTGGCTTCTTCACGGAAGTCATCTTGATCAATATAAATTTCCCGGCAGAACGGCAGTTCACGATGGCCCCAATCTTCCCGTTGTGGGTGAATCGGCGCGAGCATGGTTTCGGTTTTATCTTCAAGATAATTCGTTAAAGTCACTTTGAGGGGGTGCAGCACACACATCGCACGCGGTGACAGCGCATTTAAGTCTTCACGCAGAGCATGCTCTAACATACTAATATCGACCACACCATCGACTTTAGTCACGCCAGCCATTTCGCAGAAGTCGCGTAAAGCTTTTGGGGTGAAACCACGACGACGCATTCCGGCAATCGTGGGCATGCGCGGATCATCCCAACCATCCACATGCTTTTCATCGACCAATTGTTTGAGTTTACGCTTACTAGTGACCGTATAATTCACATTCAGGCGCGAGAATTCATATTGATGTGGCTTGGCAGGCACGGGCAAATTATCAATACACCAATCATATAAAGGCCGATGCGCTTCAAATTCTAAAGTACAAATCGAGTGGGTAATGCCTTCAATCGCATCACTTTGCCCATGTGCATAATCGTAAGACGGGTAGATACACCATTTATCCCCAGTTTGATGGTGCGCGGCATGCTTAATCCGATACAAAACCGGATCACGCAGATTGATATTCGGTGAGCTCATATCAATTTTGGCACGCAAGGAACAATGCCCATCAGGAAACTCACCCGCGCGCATTTTTTCAAATAGAGCTAAGTTTTCTGCAATTGAACGCTCCCGATACGGGCTATTTTTGCCTGGTTCAGTCAGAGTGCCACGATATTCGCGCATTTGTTCGGCATTCAAGTCGCAGACAAAGGCTTTACCTTGTTCGATTAAATACACCGCCCAGGCATGGAGTTGATCAAAATAATCCGAGGCATAGCGTACTTTGCCATCCCATTGATAGCCTAACCATTGCACATCTGTTTGAATAGACTCGACATATTCTTCGTCTTCTTTAACCGGATTGGTGTCATCCATACGCAGATTGCATTTACCCCCATAACGTTGGGCTAAACCGAAATTCAGCCAAATCGACTTAGCATGGCCTAAATGTAGATAGCCATTGGGTTCAGGGGGAAAGCGCGTTTTGATTTCACTCACCACTTGGTTAGCGAGATCATCTTCGGCGATGCGCTCAATAAAATTCAGGGGTCGGCTGGTATCGCTCATAATTTTTTAGCTTTTTTCAGTTATTGCAATGCAAGAATTAGACTATGTGCTCGTTAGGATGTCTAGTGCAACAGTTTCGAGCAATTTTTATTGACGCCAGACGGTAGAAAACCTCTAGTTGTGCGGCGCAAAATAGCTTGAATAGTAGCAGATTTTTCGGGTTATACTGTGCCTCCATCGTTCGGAGGAAGTACCTACTATGGATCAAAAAGATAGCTCAAGCGCTAAAGTTATTAAGCGCCGTACCGTCACTACACTACGCAAGATGAAGCAAGATAACGAAAAGATTGTCATGCTCACGGCTTATGATTCCAGTTTTGGGCGGGTTTTAGATGAGCAGGGGGTCGATGTGATCCTAATTGGGGACTCGCTCGGCATGGTGATTCAAGGCCATCCGACGACTATTCCGGTCACTGTTGATGACATGATTTATCACACCCGTGCAGTGTCTGCGGTAGCGCAAACGGCGTTAGTCTTAGCCGATTTACCTTTTATGAGTTATACCTCGCCAGAAATGGCTTTACGCAATTGCGCACGCTTGATGCAAGAAAGTGATGCGCATATGGTGAAGTTAGAGGGGGGCGCACCGCAAGTCGAAACGGTCAAACAGCTCACCCATCATGGTGTACCTGTTTGTGCGCATTTAGGTTTGCAACCGCAATCAGTCCATAAACTCGGTGGTTACCGCGTGCAAGGCCGTGAAGATGCGGTGGCTAAACAGATGCAAGCCGATGCCCTAGCTTTACAAGATGCAGGTGCCGATATGATTCTGCTGGAGTGTGTACCGGAAGTCTTAGCCACTGCTATCACTCAAGCGGTTGAAGTACCCGTAATTGGGATTGGTGCAGGGCGTGGCTGTGATGGGCAGGTTCTGGTGTTACACGATATGTTAGGCATTACCCCACGTGCACCCCGCTTCTCGCAAAATTTTATGCAAGAAGGCCGAACTATTCCGCAGGCTATTCGTGCTTATGTGGAAGCGGTAAAAGGTGGTCATTTTCCTGCTGATGCACATTGTTTTGTTTAGTAAATATTAAAAAGATTGAGGAGGACTTAGCATGCAATTAGTGCATCAAATTGAAGAGCTACAAGCACAGATTCGCGCTTGGCGTACTAGCGGGGAAACCATTGCTTTTGTACCAACGATGGGGAATTTACATGGTGGGCATTTAACTTTAGTGCAACGGGCTAAAGCAATGGGGACGAAAGTTGTCGTCTCGATTTTCGTTAATCCCGCTCAATTTGATCGTGCTGAAGACTTGGCGGCGTATCCCAAAACTTTGGATGCTGACTGTGGTTATTTAGCTAAACTAAATACCGATTTAGTATTTGCACCGACCCCAGAAAGTATGTATCCCACTGGCAAGCTTCGTACTAAAGTCGAAGCGCCCGGGATTAGCGATATTCTCGAGGGTGAAAAGCGCCCCGGCCACTTTACTGGGGTAGCAACAGTGGTCTGCAAGCTATTTAATTTAGTGCAGCCTGATATTGCGATCTTTGGTGAAAAAGACTTCCAACAATTGCTAGTAGTGCGGCAAATGGTGAAAGATCTCAATATCAATGTGCAAATTGTTGGTGTCACCGCAGTACGTGAAACGGATGGTTTAGCGATGAGCTCACGTAATGGCTATCTCACGCCTGAACAGCGTCAACAAGCACCGTATTTACATCAAACTCTGCAAGAGGCGGCTCAGCAAATTGTCGCTCAGGGTAAAGTGACTGAAGAAGGATTTGAGTCGATTCAGCAAATTATGATCGGGCATTTAGCCGAACATGGTTTCCGCCCTGAATATTTTGAAGTGCGCCGTGCCAATGACTTACAAGTTCCGAATAAAGGTGATGAGGATTTAGTGATTCTGGCTTCGGCTTGGATGGGAAAAGCTCGTTTAATTGATAATGTGCAGGTTTTCTTAAAAGACGGGCGTATTGTCTAGCTGAGTTAGAGGCTGGGCTAGTCTTATTGAATAGCCCAGCTTATACCAACCAGTTAGCTGCTACATTTTAAGCTAACACTAGTAGCAGCCACTTTCACATCCTTAGCGAAACCCTCCACCCGAACTCTCCGTTCACCAGTTGCTTTCGGCAGGGTGATAGTTAATGCATTATTGCTCACATCCTGTGAACCAGCCGGACGATTGTTGAGATACCAATCCACCCGATCAATCGCCTCCGTAGTGACTTGTAATTCACAATTCGCTGCATTGGTTTTAATGTTGAGTTGATAATGTGATTGAGCCACTAATAACTTAGCTGCGTGATTAATCAAATCTTGATTGGTACTTAGAAGATCTGTGCGCGTCATATAGTGGCGTTCATCGGGTTCTACACCAAAATCTTCGAGAGGTAAGCCAGCCTGCTCACCAACTCGTAACATCCGCCGGCTAGACACACGAAAATCAGCCATACGTGGTAATTCAGTAAAAATGTTTGTGAGAGCATTCGTTTCAGCTCGCCCAGGCGCTTCGGCTAAAACACGTAAAACTAAATGCTGCCAAACATTCGCCCCACCTGCACCTGTATTATCGTTTGCCCCTAAAATTTTGCCGACTTTATTGTCTCTAAATCCCGCTGCAAACATATCGGTAGCGCTATAGCAGTGCGCATCAGTGATCAAAACCACAGGGCCAGTATAAACTTGCCCAATATCATTGGCCTCTTCCACAGAAGTGATGGCATGCGCGGTGGAGTAAAGCGTCCCAGTCACAGGGGCTTGTTTGAGGGACGGCACCCAATCTTTGAGATTAATCTGCGGTGCAAGCGGTGAGGGTGAGTTACGGATACAGAGTTCACGAACCAGTGGGGTACTAATAAATTGCGCTTTTTCGGGTTCCACCGGATGTGGAGTGAAAATTTGCAGCAAGCGCTCGGCCGCGGTAATTAAGCCGCCCGGATTACCACGCACATCGAGAATCAAGCCAGTTTGTGGTAGGAGCTGTAAAAGGCGAATAATCTCATTAATAAAGGCTTGATCGTCTTGCACCATAAACGAAAATAAGCGCAGATAAGCAAAATTCCCACTCGGAGTCGTCACTGAGCGCGCAGTGATGTCCTGCAATAAGGATTTTACTTCGGTGCTATCCGCTGCTCGCCGCCCTGAAACTCTGCGTTCAGCACGCTTCATTTCGACAAATAGTTTCTTACGCGCTTGATTGATGTATTCGCCTTCAAGCTGATTCCCTAGCAGAAAGTCGCGATAAATCGTGGATGGATCAGGACGAATGGGTAGTAAAATATCCGGGCTAGGGGCTGCCCCTAAATCAACGCCTAAACCGCTACTGGGTTTAATCAATAACCACTCAAAAGAAGTTTCGAGTAATTTGTCATCTGCAGTTTTATATTGCAGATAGATACGTGTTTCTAAAGGTGGCAGATTAATCGCTAAAGGCCGAATCGTCAGGGAGCGTAAACCTACAGCATAACGTGCTGCTGGATTACTCCCACCCCCCTGTTCACCATTTAAGCGAATGGCCTCCACAATGGGCAAACCATTCCAAGCGATTAATTCCACCCCTGCTTTAAAGGTATCGGAGGCTGGAGCTGCACTACTGATTTTAGTGACTAAATAATGGGCTTGTTGTCGATCATCAAAATACTCTTCCACTAAGAAAGGTAAAATCGCCGTCAATGAATTATAAGGCGCGGGTAAGACATAATTCGTATGTAAATCATGCAGGCTAGTGAAAATGGATAAGAGTTCACGATGAAATTCCAGCTCATTTTTCACGACGGGATCGCTGGGATTTTCAAGGCGATATTGCAATAGAGTTAAACGCTGTACTGGATCAATCGCATATAAGGCTTTTTTTAGATAAATATGTGCGTAGACCTGCTCAATCAAAATCTTGGCTTGGTCAACGAGTATGCGTTTATCAGTAAGGGTTAGGCCGGCATCTTTGGGTAAATTGTCGGCTAAACGTGGCAGCCCGGCGGCAAGTTCTACCATGATATGCTCCCCAGCGTGTTGTTGATTTCGTTTAGACAGTATACGCTGCCTGCTCAAGAAACAATGTGAAATTCAATTAAGCTTAGACTAGTTTTCAGCATTTAAAGTGGATTATTCAGCCACTGACAGTTTAAAAAAATCAGTTAAATAAGGGGCGGGCATGCAAAAGCAGGTTAAATTTAATTACTTATGGCTAGCTATATTAGGACTTGGATTATCAGCTCAAGCTTTGGCTGAGCCTAATCAGCGCCATTATCTAGCGCTCAGCCAAGAACAGGGACAGATTTTGTGGTTGCAGACCGGCGCTAGCCCTAGTATCAACACTTTCAATGGACAGACGGGCGCTTTAGAAAAGAGTGTAGATTTAACTATTAAGCCTGAGCAGTTAATTATGGGCTTTACACCAGATGGTTTTAAACTGGCCTTATTGGAGGCTGCAGGTCTAAGTATTCTACATCGAACCGGCAAAACTTTACGCACTTTACAAGTGCCGAATTTACCTAAACCCGCTAGTAGTTATCAGCCGGCTATGGCTATTACCAATGCATCGGGCACTGCTCAAGTTTTTTATGCTGCTCAAACCCAACAATTACATGTGATTCACACGGGCAATGGCAAAGAACTCGCCACCGTCGAGCTACCTAAAGCTCATTTATTGGCTTTAGGTTTAGATGCGAATATGAATAAACTGGCGTTTGTCACACAGGGCAAGGTAGGTAAAGCCGATTTACAGGTCTATGATCTTTTCAAAAAGACTACCGTGAAAACCTATGAGATCCAAGCACCCGCCGCCTTTAGCCAGCCAGTGGTATTCAGTCAGGATGGCAGGTATGTCGCTCTGTTGCCGCAAGTGATTAATCTACAAACTGAAGCAGTGTTTAACGTGAAGGGCGCTAGCGGTTCGGCGGTTTTTACGGCTAATAATGAAGCCCTCTTATTTGCCAGCAAACAAGGGCTGCAGCGTTTGGATTTAAGCACTCAGCAGTCACAGCCTTTGGCCTTAAATTTACCTGCCAATTGCCGCACCATTGTCGCTGATGACATCAGTGCTGATCAACAGCGTTTGGCCTTTGCCAGTTTATGCAGCAATGATCCCCAAACCTTGGCGGTGGTGTCATTCCTAGATGCCCATACAGGCCAATGGCAACGTAATGTAAATCTGGCGAAACCTTAGTCCTTATGCCGCATTTAGTCGTGGATATTTCTGCGCATGGTTTTGGCCATTTAGCGCAAACTACTGCTGTGCTTAATGCTTTAGAGCCATCGAATTTGCGCCTGACCATTCGCTCAAAAGCCCCCTTAGCGATCCTGCAAGAGCGTATCCATTTGCCCTTTGAACTAATTCCTTATCAGCAAGATAATGGCATGGTGATGCTAGATGCTTTGAAAGTAGATGTGCCGAAAAGTTTTGCTTGGTATCAAAATTTTCACGCTAATTTTGTCGCTAGAGTAGAGCAGGCAGCTATTGATTTAGTGGTTTTGCAAGCTGATTTATTGTTTGCCAATGTGCCTTATCTGAGCTTAGCGGCAGCACACAAATTAAACTTACCAACGCTGGCTTTATGTTCTTTGAACTGGGCTGATATTTTTCAAAGCTATTGCGGGCATTTAACAGGTGCAGCTGCGATTCATGCAGAGATTTTACAGTCTTATCAAGGGATAAACTGTTTTCTACAGCCTACACCTTCTATGCCCATGCCAAGCTTAGCCAATAAACATAGTATTGCTCCGATTGCTAGCTTAGGTAGGAGGCAGTCTGAGCACTTAAAGGCTGTAACGCATGGACAGTTTCAGCAGTTTGTTTTAGTTGGTTTAGGTGGGATTGGGATGCGCTATCCCTTAGAAACTTGGCCAAAGCTTAGCGGTATCGCTTGGATTTTTGATGACCAAAGTTTGCATGTACAGCGGGAAGATTTGTTGCCAGTTTCGTCCTTTGGTTTGAGTTATATCGATTTACTAGCTTCTTGTGATGTTGTTCTCACTAAAACGGGTTATGGTATGCAAACAGAGGCAGTGGTTAACCAAATTCCAGCGCTCTGTGTGCAGCGTGGTGATTGGCCAGAAGAACCTTATTTATTTGCTTGGCATCAGGAGCATGGTGAGGTGGCTTTTGTGGATTGGCAAGCGATTCAAACCGGTAAGTTTGTTGGACAGCTACAAAGTTTACTGGCTACGAAATGGACTAAAGCGAGCGTAGTACCTAGCGGGGCAGCGGAGGCAGCACAAATTATTCAACAAATACTAACAAAGTGTTAAACAATCTTAAAAGCTTGCTTAGTTATGATCTCACTGACTAAGCGTTGGGCATCAGTAAGATTGCGATTTCTTAAAACGATTTTAATTTTCGGTAAGCTTGGTAAATTTAGGCGTGGGGTGAGAATCTCAGTTTCTGCAATGACCGTATGACTTGCACGCACCGTAATCGCTAAGCCCAAACCTACTGAGGCCATTAAGCTATTTAAACTATTCGCACTGTAAATCATCTGCCAAGCAATCCCTGCTTGGTCGAGTGCTTGAGTACAAGCATCACGGAATTGACAAGGGGGAGCATAAGCGGCTAGTGGTAAGGGTTTTTGCTGATTCCATTCATAAGCGGTTCGCCCAATCCATACCATACTGTCTTCGCTTAGAATTTGCCCATCTTTAGGTTCACGCTCTAAAGTCACTACTAAATCATACACACCATTGTGGTAGCCTTGAATTAAGCTGTAGCTATGTCCGGTATCAACTAATAAGCGTAAAGCAGGATAAGTTTGGGCAAACTGTGCCAGCAGTTCCGGAATAAACTGTTCGCCCATACTCATAGAAATGCCAATCCGGACTTCACCTTCAAGCATCGTTTGTGCAAGGGCTAATTGAGCTTCTTCTTGCAGTTTCAGCCAACGTTTTGCATAGACTAAGAAAATTTCACCGTTAGGTGTTAGAACCCGTTTGCGTCCTAGAGGCATGAATAAGGTGGTGTTCAGTTCTTGTTCTAAGCGCTGAATATGTTGGCTAATGGTAGATTGGGTTTTAAATAAGTAATCAGCTGCCCGAATAAAACCATCTTGTTCTACCACGGTAACAAAACTACGCAATACTTCAGTACTGAGGTTGGCAAGCTTAAAGTGAGCTGAGTTATTCATTGGATTTTGCGATTAAATTAATTAAAATACATCGTTAGATAAGATCATAAATCTCCATTAAGGTAAAGCCATCGTTTACTACTAGGATGAAGCTGATGCCTTATATCACTGTCAAACTCGCTCTAGCACAACCTTTGAGTAGCATGCAAACTCAGGAATTGATAAAAGGGGTAACTGATGTCATGGAGCATACTTTGCGTAAGAAGCGCCATTTAGTGGCTGTTTCAGTTGAATATTTACCGCTTGATCAATGGTTCATTGCTGACCAAACCATCGCTACGCAAACTGCTTTTATGCAGGCTTATATAACAGCGGGGACGAATACAGAAGCTGAGAAAGAACAGGCCATTCTGGAGTTGCATAGCTTGCTAGCAACTGTTCTGGGCGGAATAGAGGAAGCAAGTTATATTGTTTTAAGTGACACACCCGCTACAGACTGGGGCTATGCAGGCAAAACGCAAGCACGTCGTTATTTTTAAAATCCTTAACAAATCACCCACACTAGCAAGAGAGAGTTAGCCATGTCCCAAACTAAGCCTACCACTCGCCTCAATATCATAGGTTGCGGCCATCTGGGTCAAACCCTAGCTTATCTTTGGGCACAAGTTGGCTTAAACATTGGACAGGTTCTGAATACTTCGTTGCTGAGTAGCCAAGCAGCTGTCAGGTTTATCGGTCAAGGTCAGGCTATAGAAACTATTTCCGAATTAAAACCAGCAGATTTATATCTGCTTGGTTGCCCTGATAAAGCTTTAGAAACTTGCTGTGCTGAGCTAGCTCAAACTCAGGTGCTGCGCGAAGGCACTATTGTATTTCATTGTAGTGGGGCAATTGCCTCAGATATTTTGCAGCCTTTGAAAGAACAGGGTGCTTATATTGCGAGTGTGCATCCGATTAAAAGTTTTGCTCAACCCAAGCAAGCGGTGCTTTCGTTTCAACCAACCTACTGTGGGGTAGAAGGGGATGCAGAGGCTTTAGCTGTCTTAGAGCCTTGGTTTCAGCAAATTGGTGGCATTAGTTTTAAAATCGATGCGAGGCAAAAAACGCTCTATCATGCTGCCAGTGTGTTTGCGTGTAATTATTTGGTGGCTTTACAGAGTATCAGTTTGCGTGCCTTTGCGTTGGCAGGTGTGGAGCAAGAGCTGGCTTTAAAAATTTTACAACCGATTGTGCAAGATACCGTAGCCAATCTATTTAAGCTTGGCTCAGTTGACGCGCTGACAGGCCCGATTGCACGTGGTGATGCTGGAGTCGTGGCTAAGCAATTAGCTGCCTTAAAGGCTAGTTTGCCTTTAGAAGCTGAAGTTTATCGTTTGTTGGGTTTAGAAGCCTTGCAATTGGCTAGAGAGAAGCAAACAACACCAGAAGCCTACTTACAAGAAGTGGCTAAAGTCTTAGCAGTGCCTTCAGCTCGCGTTGACTAAGGCCATACACAAAGCCTCCGTAATTGGATGTTTGAGTTTATATTCGACATCCAAATAAATAGGGCTGGAGTTGCATTCGAGCAGATAATATTCGCCTTTTGGTGTGAGCTTAATATCAATGCCGGTATAGCGTAGACCAAGTAAAGCGGCTGCACGTCTGCATTGCAATTCAATCAAGCGCGGCAGACTAACTTCGGTATAGGTGATCTTGCCTTGTTGGTAAGTTTGCTCACCACGAAAATCAATGGTGCCTTCTGGTACACCCACTGCGGCACAAGAGACAACCGCATCATTCACTACTACTATCCTTAAGTCTTCACCCTGAATGCGTTGTTGAATAATCGCAGGTGCCATCACTAAATTGTCTAAATTATTTTGCTCTAATAGCTGATTAGCCGACAGTGTCAGAGAACCGCCCGCTGCTGGTTTAATGATGCATTCGCCTTGTTCAACGATAAAACGTTTCGCTTCAGCAGGGTCATTAGTGACTAAGCTAGCTGGCAAGTGACAGCCGGCTGCTTGTAATTGTTGTAGTTGATAAGGTTTTCGTCGTGAAAGCAAAGTTTGGGAGGGCGGATTAAACATCGGGACGCCAGCCTGTTCATATAGTAATAACAGGCTTAATAAAGTATCGCTACGGTCACGCTGTAAACCATAATGCTGAAACCAAGTTTCCCAATTCAAATGCTGCTGTTCGCTACTACGAAAGGCTGCTTCGGTGGGAATATCAGGGGCTTGCGCACAAACTAAGACGGCACCGATTGTGCGAGGGCTAATATCTTGTCCTTGCCAAGTAATCTGTTGGCCTTGCCAAGTCAACGGTGCGTAGCGACCGTCTTGCCCATAGGGATCTAAAGTGATGACTTGAGCACCTAAGCTTTGCAGCGTCTTAATTTGATGTGCGGTTTGGATTTGCTGTGGATAACCAATAATTAAGATATTTATTGTCATAGTTTGTTTATCTAACTAGGCATAAAGAGGAGCACTTAGGCTCCTCAATTCAAGCTCTATTTAATTACTTGAGTAGATGCTCACTCTTTACAAGGCGAGCTTGGGAGATAGCACCCGCCGTCTTCACCAAAGGCTTTAGTTGTACCTCCGCCATCTTCTTCGCCCACTGCTTGAGTGGTTAGTCCACCGTCTTCTTCACCTAAAGCTAAGGTAGTGACCGTGGGTGGATCTTTGATCCCACCATCTTCTTCACCGACAGCTTGAGTGGTTAGTCCACCATCTTCTTCGCCTAAAGCTAAGGTAGTGACCGTGGGTGGATCTTTGATCCCACCATCTTCTTCGCCTACTGCTTGAGTAGTTACTACTCCACAATTAGGTTTGCTACCATCATCGCATTTTGGCGGTGTGTTTTGTGCGCCATCATCGCACTTTGGCGGTGTGTTTTGTGCGCCGTCATCACATTTTGGCGGTGTGTTTTGTGCGCCATCATCGCACTTTGGTGGTATAACTGGAGTTTCACCACTACCTAAACCTAATTTTTGGAGGATGCCTTGTAAGAGGCTCATAATGAATGACTGAATATTAGTCAGTTGTTCTGAATTACTGTTAGTGCTGCTTTGAAATTGGGCACTAGTGCTAGCTGAGACAGGCGTATTTTTAGTGGTATTCGTTTCATTCGTGCTAGGTGCTCGTCCAGGCACCTGATAATTAAAAATTCCCTTCATCATATTCTGATTCCTTATTCTTTAGTGCTCTAGAAAATGTCAACTAAAAGTTTAAAGGTTACAGAACGAGCCTCACAGACGAAAAACTATAAGTGGCAGGGCTAAGTCGATAATAGTGCTTGGGTTTTGAACTTAAAAGAAAATGGAAGCCTGAAACCTCTGAAATTAACGCTTAGGAGACTACGTTCTTGATTGGAGGAGGAATCAGTTCTCGCGGGTAACAGGCTTCCTGAATGCTCAGTTATTTTTATTTGAGCCGTTTCCCATGGAAACACTTACTATTATGCATAAGCTAGCTTGCTGAGAGCTTAGCACCTTGATATTTATAAATATATTCTATCTCGTTTCTAAGACTTCATGCGATTTTCTAATTTTAGTTGAAGCTTTAAGCTCATCAATACGCCAATTTGCCAGTTAATCTGCAGGTACTCCGGCTCAAGACTTAAAGCGTTATAATAGCTCGCTAATAAAAAAATTTTGGAGTTCCTATGTCGAAATTTACAGTGCTGCGTTTTAGTGCTGGCTTAGGCTTAGTGTTAATGAGTGCGACGAGCTTAGCCGCTAGTTTTGATTGCAAAAAAGCCGCGACTTTAGTGGAAAAAGCCATTTGTGCGAATCCCAAATTATCGCAATTGGATCAGGCTTTGGGCAAAGCCTATACCCAAGCTTTAAGCAGAACGAGCGATAAGGCTAAGTTGCAAGCTGAGCAAAAAGACTGGCTAGCTAAAGTGCGTAACCCTTGCCGAACTGAGTATTGTATTCAAGAGGTTTATCAAATTCGTTTGGCTGAGTTGACTGCAGATTTACAAACTATTCAAAGCACTATCTTCGGTGAATATCAACGCTATGATCAAGGTAAACCCGATGAGCATACAGCTACCTTAAAAATTATAGCAGTGGATAAGCATAAAGCGAAAATTACGGGAGATAGTATTTGGATTGGCAATGCGGCTAGTGGCAATGTGAATTTAGGCAATATTGAAGGCGAATTTCCAATTAGCAATAACAGGCTTTATTATCATGATGAATACGCCTGCAAATTTACTATCGTGTTTAAAGCAAACGGATTAGACGTTAAAAATGATAATAATCGTTGTGGTGGTTTGAATGTGAGTTTTAATGGATTCTATAAAAAGGTACATTAACTCAAAATTTGTGTCTACCCTAGAGCTATCTTAGCTAGGGTAGACTGGCTAACTAGTTCAACATCCTTTTTAAAAGGTATAACTCCTCTAGTGCTTGTCGTGGCGTCATTTCATCTGGTTCCAAAGCTTGCAAAGCAGCCTTCACTTTCTGGGCAGTTTCATCTTTCGGCTCGGTGGGAGCGCCAAATTGCAGCGCCAAACTTTGCCCAACTGGTGGTGTATTCGCTGAGTTCTTTTCCAGTGAAATGAGTTTTTTCTTGGCCTGCCCAATCACTGTTTTCGGTACACCTGCTAATTGCGCAACTTGCAGTCCATAACTTTGATTCGCAGGGCCATCTTTGACCGCATGTAAGAATACAATCTTGTCGCCATGTTCAATTGCGTCAATATGTACATTAGCAATGGTGCTAATCTGTTCAGCTAAATGCGTCAACTCAAAATAATGAGTGGCGAATAGAGTAAAGGCTTTACGTTCACGTGCGAGATAATCAGCAAATGCCCAAGCCAATGATAAGCCGTCAAAGGTGCTAGTTCCGCGCCCAATTTCATCCATTAATACGAGGCTATGTGCGGTGGCATTATTGAGAATATTCGCGGCTTCGGTCATTTCGACCATGAAGGTGGAGCGTCCGGTACTCAGGTCATCGTGTGCACCAATGCGCGTGAAAATCCGATCAATATTGCCCAACCGCGCGGATTCAGCAGGCACATAACTGCCAATATGCGCCATCAGCACAATCAGCGCGACTTGGCGCATATAGGTCGATTTGCCGCCCATATTCGGGCCGGTGATCATCAACATGCGCCGCCGTGCATCCATGTATAGATCGTTCGGCACAAAGGGCGCATCCAGCGTGCGTTCGACCACTGGATGGCGGCCACCCAGAATTTCAATGCCCGCACCTTCCACCAATTTCGGGCAGTTGTAATTTAAAGTATTAGCGCGCTCTGCAAAATTAGCCAGCACATCTAATTCAGCCACCGCCTGCGCCGTTTGGCGTAGTGGAATGAGATGCTCAGCAAGTTGTTGCAGCAGCAATTCGTATAAAGCTTTTTCACGCCCTAGCGAACGTTCGCGGGCTGATAAAACCTTATCTTCAAACTTTTTCAGTTCGGGCAGAATAAAACGCTCCACGCCTTTTAGGGTTTGGCGGCGAATATAATCGGCGGGTATGCGGTGCAATTGGCTTTGCGGAATCTCCACGTAGTAACCGTGCACGCGATTGTAAGCGACTTTGAGTTTATCAATGCCAGTACGTTGTTTTTCGCGGGTTTCCAAATCCAGCAAATATTGATCCGCGTTTTCGCTTAAATTACGCAGCTCATCCAAATCGGCATCATAACCCTCGGCAATCACGCCACCATCACGAATTACTACGGGCGGATTTTCAATAATCGCACGTTTTAATAGCTCATGGAGTTCGTGGTGGGTATCGAGTTGGCGCTGTAATTGCGCCAGTTGCAAATCATCGAGTTGCACAATGGCTTTATGCACTTCTGGCAAGACCGCAAGCGAATCGCGCAAAGTCGATAAATCACGCGGACGTGCGGTGCCCAAAGCAATGCGCGAGGCAATGCGCTCCATATCACCAACACTACGCAGGGTACTTAAAATACCTTCGTAGCGATAATTTTCTAGTAGTGTACCGACAGCTTGATGGCGCAGGCGCAACTCGTGACGATCACGCAGCGGTTTATTTAGCCACCGGCGCAATAAACGACTGCCCATACTGGTGGAGGTTTTATCTAGCACCGAAACCAGCGTATTTTTATGCTCACCACTTAAACTATGTTCCAGCTCCAAATTACGCCGACTAGCTGCATCCAGAATAATGCCTTCGTCGCTTTGTTCAACCTTTAGGCTATTTAAGTGGGGTAGGGCGGTGCGCTGGGTTTCTTGCACATAATTGAGCAAAGCGCCCGCTGCGGCGATAGCCAAAGGCAGATTTTCGCAACCAAAACCACTTAAATCATGTACAGCAAATTGCTTGAGTAATAAACGTGTGGCGGTTTCTAAATCAAAATGCCAAGCGGGGCGTGCAGTAGTGACGCGATTGCGCACAAATTCCAAACGCCAATCCTCTTCATGCAAAATTTCAGCGGGTTGTAGGCGCTCGATTTCATTTTGCAGCGAGCTTAACCCATCGATTTGCTGCACGGTAAAACGCCCACTGCTTAAATCAATTGCAGCTAAACCAAATTGTTCTTGATTTTTATGCAGTGCGATCAACAGGTTATCGCGCCGGTCTTCTAGCAAATAGTCATCGGTTAAAGTACCTGGTGTGAGTAAGCGCGTGATCTTGCGTTCTACTGGGCCTTTCGATTTGGCTGGATCACCAATCTGCTCACAAATCGCGACTGACTCACCTGCCTTCAATAGACGCGCCAAATATTGCTCCACCGCATGATAAGGTACACCCGCCATCGGAATTGGCTCACCCGCCGAATTACCGCGCGCGGTTAGCGTGATATCCAACAATTGCGCCACCCGCTTGGCATCCTCATAAAACATCTCGTAAAAATCACCCATGCGATAGAACAGCAGAATTTCGGGGTATTCGGCTTTGAGACGCAGGTATTGCTGCATCATCGGGGTGTGTTGATTTATTTCTTTAGAATCAATCATTTATATGGAAAACTGTCTAATATGCAGAGGAGCTGTCTAAAACTCGGCTATTTTAGCGCAGTTTAGGATGGGTAGCAGTTTTAGTTCGTCGTTAGTGTAAATAGCTTTCAGTTTGGCGTGTGCACATGTGAGGTTCCCTACCTGCGAATCGTGGTAAGAATTTAGTAGACGGTTTTGTAATGCTTACTTCAAAACGCATCAGAAATTTAGGAAAGGAGTTTTACTAAATCTAGGAATAAAACACCATGCTGAGTGAGCTTTACAGAGTTCAAAATCCAACTTTCGTTTTGCTGAGAGGAGCAGTTAGCTTGTCAGCTCAACATGCTCAAACAACCACAAAGCTCCATAAGAAAATCGACTGAATGTACAAAAAAGGCTATTATGTAAGCTGACTGGAGGGGTTTTTTTCATCATCAGCAAGGTATATTTTTACTAATCTATGGCCACGTCGCAGCAACTTAAAGCTTTGCTACGCTCACACATTGAAGGTGACGATGCACAGTTTTATTCAATTGCTATGCAACTTGCTGCACATGAGGCCAAGCAAGGTCACAGTCAGTTAGCAGCCGAAATACGTGACTTGATTGATCAGGCTAAACGTAATCGCTATAAAAAAGAACTAGCCATTGTTCCTTTAGTAAAACCTAAGGGTGAGCTTTCTGAGCTTCTTGTGGCAAGTTATCCAAAACAACGCCTAAGCGATATTATTTTGCCACCTGATATAGAAAAGCGTCTTAATCGTCTAATTAATGAACATAAACAAGTACACAAGCTACGTTCCTATAATCTTTCTCCAAGAAAGAAAATCCTCTTAGTAGGTCCTCCTGGTACAGGGAAAACGCTAACTGCTTCTGTATTAGCAGGTGAGTTAGGGCTTCCTTTATTCGTTGTTAGGCTAGATAGCTTAATGACTAAATTCATGGGTGAAACCGCCTCTAAGCTAAGATTGATTTTTGATGCTGTTCAGCAGGTGCGTGGCATTTATTTGTTCGACGAGTTTGACAGCATTGGTTCGCATCGCGGCCTGAGCAATGATGTTGGGGAAATTCGTAGGGTCTTAAATAGCTTTTTACTCATGTTAGAGGGGGAACAGTCTGACAGCATTATTGTTGCTGCCACTAATTATGTTGATCTACTCGATCATGCGCTCTTCCGTCGATTTGATGATGTAATTGAATATCATCTTCCAACAGAAGAAGAGATCATTTTTACTTTAAAAAATAAACTCACAAATATTCCAAAGGGAAGAATAAACTGGAAAGCTTTAGCAGAAACAGCTAACAAACTAAGCTTTTCGGAAATATCACAAGCGTGTGATGATGCCATTAAACATATTTTAATCAATGATAAAAGCAAAATATCCCAAGCTGATATCATAAATTCCCTTGAAGATCGAATAATTTCTACTCATTATACTAGCTCACGGTAAATTCTTGCTGCTCAAATGTTGCATTGTCATTTGGGTAAGAAGCACATTGAGTTGAGAGTAGTACATGCCTGAAATTAACCCTAATCTTCCGCATCTAATTATACCTATCAAAGCTCAAAAGGAGCGATTTAAAACCCCTAAAAAGGGGGGCAGTGGTGAGGTAGAGTTACCAACCCGAGAGCGCGAGGCTCATGCTCATAAACTTATTGTACAACTTGAACAGCTTAAGCTGAAAGAACGAGGGTTGATTGATGAGCAGCGTGCTCATGGCATTGAAACAGGTGGCATTCAAATTGAGTTTCTTAGTGATCCAGGACTGACTTTAAAATTAGAAAGCCTAGAGTTTCAGCAACGTGGAATTGAATTATGTTCAACCCATCAGAATGATGAGGGAGCAACAACAGCTACAGTATTTATTCCTGAAGGTAAAATTGATTATTTCCTTAAAAAAGTCATTGATTATAAAGATAAGAACACTAAACCACGTGAAAACGGCACGGTCAGTCCTCAGAATCAAGATCTGGTGGAGAGCATTACTGACATTAAGTTAGCAGTTCTAGATGCTTTATGGACAGATGTATCTGCTCTACTACCTGTAAATTCAAATGAAGCTATTTGGTGGGAAGTTTGGATAAGACTATCTGACAGCTCAGATAATGTGGCTTTATTTCAAGAGCATGCTAGGCGACTAGGACTTAGGCTTAAAGATAATACAAGGGAGATCGTTAAGTTCATAGATCGAGCAATTATTTTGGCTTATGGCACGAAAGAGGCTATGGCTCGCTCCATTCTATTATTGGGGGTCATGGCTGAATTACGCAGAGCAAAAGAGGTTGGTGGTTTTTTCACGGAATTGACCATTTTAGACCAAAGTGAGTGGGTTGATGATCTCTCTTCTAGGGTTCAAGTAAATAAAAAGTCAGATGTCTATGCTTGTTTATTAGATACAGGAATTAATCATCCACATCCACTGCTAGCTTTGGTGGCTGATGCTGGGGATATGCACAGTTATGAACATTTTTGGGGAACTTATGATGGACATCGCAGTGGACATGGTACACCAATGGCGGGTCTGGCAATTTATGGTGATTTGACGGGTGTTCTAGTTTCTAATGGATCTGTCGAACTAAATCATAGACTAGAATCTGTAAAAATACTGCCTAATTCGGGCAGTCCTCAAAATGATCCAAGGCTATACGGTGCTATTACTCGTGAGAGTATTTCGAGAGTAGAAATAATACCCGAACGCAAACGTGTATTTTGTATGGCAGTCAGTTCCGATGGAAGAGAACGTGGTAAGCCATCCTCATGGTCAGCTACTGTTGATAATTTAACATCCGGTGCAGACGATGAAACTCAGCGCCTTATCATTCTCGCTGCTGGTGATGCAGATCCTGGATATTATGTAGATTATCCTTGTAGCAACTATACGAGTTCTGTACAAGACCCTGGGCAAGCATGGAATGCCTTAGTAGTTGGCGGCTATACGGAAAAAATTCATATTGAAGACCCTAGACTTGGTGGTTATCTACCATTAGCGTGCTCAGGTGATTTAGCACCAAGTAGCTGCACATCAATGACATGGGATAGCAAAAATTGGCCATTTAAGCCGGATATTGTCATGGAAGCAGGCAATATTGGTATAGATCGAGCGTTGAACTTTGCCTCCTGTATCGATGACTTAGAGCTGATTTCTACACATCATGATTTTAATAATAAATTATTAGTAAATTTTAGAGAGACCAGCGCGGCCACAGCATTAGCTACTCGTTTGGCAGCAATGGTCTTGGTTAGATACCCGAGTTTTTGGCCAGAAACAGTGCGTGCCTTAATTGTTCATTCCGCCGAATGGACTGGATCAATGCTAAAAACATTTGTAATGAACAAAAACCTTCAAAAGAATAAAAAAACTACATATAGGCCATTATTGCAGTGCTATGGGTACGGAGTTCCGAATGAGGAGAAGTTATTTTGGAGTGCAAGTAATAGTCTTACTCTAATTGCTCAAGATACTTTACAGCCTTTTTTTAAAGGTAAGAAAGATATCGAAACTAAAGATATCAATTTTCACAGAATACCTTGGCCAAAAGAAACATTGGAGGAGTTAGGAAATGTCATCGTAGAAATGAAAGTAACATTATCTTACTTTATTGAGCCGAACCCAGGGCAACGTGGTTGGGGAACAAAATACTCCTATGCTTCACACCGCCTACAGTTTGATGTTAAACGCTCACTAGAAACTCTTGATGCATTTAAACAGCGTATAAATAAACAAGCCAGAGACGAGGAATTTAATAGTAAAAACAACGTGGAAGAATCAGGACACTGGATACTTGGAAGTAATTTACGAAAAACAGGTTCAATTCATTCTGATACTTGGATAGGCACAGCCGTAGAGCTTGCCTCAAGAGAGTATATAGGTGTTTATCCGTTGAGTGGTTGGTGGAAAGAACTTAAAAAGCATCAAGGGTGGACTAAAAGTGCTAGGTACTCACTCATTATTTCTTTAACTACTCCCGAGACTGATATTTATACTGAGATTGAGAGCCAAATTAAGACTTTTGTAGAGGTTTGAGATGCAGTAGCTTCTTTCTCTCATTTTGTCTGTTGACATGGTAGAGTTTTACAGTAATTTTTAGAACAATATCGTGCTTTTTGCCTTAAAAAGCTGTCTAAAATGGATTTTATTTATTCAGTAAAAACAACACATTAAAAAAGTTTTTTGTTGCTCTTATTTTAGATAGTGGCTTTTATTTATAATTAATAATCAATAGACCTCTTGCGAAAGTTTTATTGAAGGATCATGCGATTAACGAGTCCTGCGATCAAGCGTAACTGCCGTTCAAACCGCCGCCGCCGTCCGCGATAAACCCCTTTCAAGAGTCGAAAAATCTTTAACGAACGAATACGGTGTTCCACCTTGACCCGAAGGCGAGCCACGCGTTGATTAAAGGCCTTCTCTTCTGGCTCCAGCTGACGTGTTTTCGGCTTCTTAAACGGCCACACCACCCGACACCCTTCTAGGGCTAAACCTTGATAACCTAAGTCAACCACACCTAAGGCGTTCTTCGCTAAACGAGGCGGCTGTTGTCGCGCGAGGGTGAGGTCATGTTCATGCTGCTGAGCGACCGCCAGGTGTTGGATCT
>NZ_CALFHZ010000002.1 GCF_937876535.1 uncultured Thiothrix sp. | reverse complement strand
GGCAGCAGCTCCAGCGGCAGCAGCTCCAGCGGCAGCAGCTCCAGCGGCAGCAGCTCCAGCGGCAGCAAATACCACTCAGCAAACTACGTCAAGTGTTACTGCTGATGGTGAAAAAGTTTACCGTAGTATTTGCTTCTCTTGCCATGATGTTGGTATTGCTAACTCACCTAAACTAGGTGACAAAGCAGCCTGGGGGCCACGGATTGCTGCTGGTCAAGAATCACTTTATAAACATGCACTAAATGGCTTGAATGCTATGCCCGCTAAAGGTGGCAACCCTGCCCTGTCTGATGCGGATGTAAAAGCTGCTGTAGACTGGATGGCTGCACAAGCTCAATAGTCTCTAAGGCTTTTTATTCTAAAAAGGCGCTATCATTGGCGCCTTTTTAATTTCTATCTTCTAAATACCAACAATCAGCAATTTCCGTTTAGTTTTCCAGCTAATCGACTGTTATCCTGCCTGCTTTAATCTAAAAACACCATTATGGATGTATTCACTAGCCTAAACTCCATTGACCTGCACTTATTCATCATTTTATTCGCAGTGGCTACGCTTGCAGGCGGTATTGATGCCATTGCGGGTGGTGGTGGTTTGTTAACTATCCCCGCTCTATTGTGGGCAGGCCTACCACCCCTTCAAGCCTTAGCGACTAATAAGCTACAAGCTAGTTTTGGCTCGTTTACTGCGACCTACACTTACACCCGTCAAGGTTTAATTAATCCTTCCGAACATTGTTTAGCTATCGCTTTAACCTTTATAGGGGCAGCTTGTGGAGCTTGGGTTGTCCAACAGATCGACTCCTCCTTTTTAGCTAAACTCATCCCCCTGCTAATGATGGGTTTTGCACTTTATTTCATGTTTGCGCCCAAGCTTGGTGACGAAGAGCGACACCAACGCATCGGTAAAAATATGTTTGCTGCGATGGCTGGCTTCGGAATTGGCTTTTACGATGGTTTTTTTGGTCCTGGAACAGGAACGTTTTTTGTTATCGCCTTTGTTACGCTACTAGGTTACAGCCTTCCACGTGCAACTGGAGGCACCAAACTCCTTAATTTTACTAGCAATATTGCCTCGCTGATACTCTTCTCACTTTCGGGCCATATACTTTGGTTATTGGGTTTAGGCATGGGTTTAGGGCAAATAATTGGTAGTTATTTAGGCTCAAAACTAGCAATTAAGCATGGAAGCCGCCTGATTCGACCTTTATTAGTAATTGTGTCGTTACTCGTGTCACTGCGTCTGTTACTTCAAACCTAACGCCAGATTAACAAGAATTGGTTTGAACTTTTTTTCATCAGATTACTACTTAGCAGTGGATTGGCTAAAATAATAGCAAACTAAAAGTAAAACCCATCACTTGCGTGGTAAAACAACAACTTGTAGAGGGAGAATTTATGAAAATCTGTACACACAATAAAAGGGTAAGCTGGCTTTGTCTGATAATCTTATTAATGATGTCCAGCGCTTCATCGGCCGCAATCATTAGAGGAGTAACAGGTCAACTGAAATTGTTGGCTACCATTAATGGAGAACCAGCGTTTCGGGAAGTAGTATGGCATTTAAGACCAATAAAACCTATGAATCGGAATACTAATAGCACAGAAGTAACCATTACACGCCATTCAGCAGTGGTCGATTTAGAAGCTGGTGAATACCAAGTAAATGCTACTGCAGGAAATAAAACAGAGACCCAGATTGTTACTATCGAAGAAGGCGGCAAACACAATCTCGTCTTAAATTTACGTTAAGACTTAGGGAGCAACTCGATCTAGCCAGCAACCCAGATCGAGTTGGTCTATAAAAACTTAGTGCCTGAAATGACGCATACCTGTAAAAATCATGGCAATTCCGTGCTCATTCGCAGCATCAATCACCTCCTGATCACGCATTGAACCACCCGGTTGAATCACTGCTTTAATACCTACTGCGGCTGCATTATCAATCCCATCACGGAAGGGGAAGAAGGCATCTGAAGCCATTACCGAACCCGTCACGACTAAACCCGCGTGTTCAGCTTTGATAGCAGCAATCCGTGCTGAATTGACTCGGCTCATTTGCCCTGCTCCCACCCCAATCGTCATATTATCCTTGGCATACACAATCGCATTGGATTTAACGAACTTTGCCACCCGCCAAGCAAACTGTAGATCGTTTAATTCAGCTGCAGTGGGTTGCCGTTGCGTCACCACCGTTAAACTATCCAATAAAGCAGTATCTGCAGTTTGGACTAATAAACCGCCATTCACTCGTTTGAAATCTATGATTGGTTGCTCGCTAGCTTGCCACTGTTCTACCGTTAATAAACGCACATTTTTCTTTGCTGCTACCACTGCTACTGCTTGGGGAACTACCCCCGGAGCAATAATCACTTCAACAAACTGGCGCTCAACAATCACCTGCGCAGTTTCTGCATCTAAAGGCCGATTGAAGGCAATAATTCCACCAAAGGCTGATTCTGGATCAGTGCTATAAGCACGGTTATAAGCCTCTAATAAATTAGCGCCGACGGCTACTCCACAAGGATTAGCATGTTTAACAATGACACAGGCAGGGGCATCAAACTGTTTTACACATTCTAAGGCAGCGTCGGTGTCAGCAATATTATTGTAAGACAACTCCTTGCCCTGAATTTGTACTGCACTAGCAATACTCCCTACTGGTGGCCTAGTCTCAGCATAAAAAGCTGCTTGTTGATGTGCATTTTCACCATAACGTAAATCTTGCAACTTATTCATTTGTAAATTAAAAGTACGCGGAAATTGCAAGGGCTGCTCGTGCGAACCACCAGCTACTCGTGAGCCAAAATAATTAGCAATCATGCCGTCATAACGTGAAGTATGCTCAAATGCTTTAATCGCTAAATCTAAACGTGTAGCTAAACTAATTCGCCCGCCATCTTGCTGCATTTCAGCTTGAATCCGTGCGTAATCGCTTGGATTAACCACAATAGTGACATGCGCATGATTTTTGGCACTGGCTCGTACCATTGCGGGGCCACCAATATCAATATTTTCTACGGCATCTTCAAGGCTGCAATCGGCTTTAGCCACCGTCGCTTCAAACGGATAGAGGTTGACGACAATTAAATCAATTCGCCCAATCTCGTGTTCTTCCATCACAGCATCGTCAGTCCCACGCCGCCCTAAGATGCCACCATGAATTTTCGGATGTAATGTTTTTACACGCCCATCCATCATTTCTGGAAACCCGGTATGGCTAGAGACTTCAATCACAGGAATTTGATTATCGGCTAAAAGCTTAGCAGTACCACCAGTGGAGAGTAACTCAACACCTTGTCCATGTAGAAACTGAGCAAATTCGAGAATACCTGTTTTATCAGAAACGCTTAATAAAGCACGGGTTACAGGCAAATTAGATTGATTAGCAGAACTCGTCATGGGGTTTGAATCCGGGGTCAAAGAAAAGTGCCTATTGTAGCGAGTTGGCGCTAGCTGAGGTAGACCAATCTACCTCTAGTCATTTTTTGGATAATGCAGTCTTAGAAAAATAGAACCGATTCGAACTGTTTCATTTCGGAAATTTTTCGTCCAATTTTCAGGACAACCCATATCTCTTTGGAGGATGCTATTAGCTTAATCATTAAGCGAGGACTGTAATCAATGAAGCTGAAGCAACTTATTACCTATGCAACAATTGTCCTAGCCTGCCAGCAAACAGTTTTAGCCGCAGATACAGCATTTTTGCCTAAACAAACCACTACAAATGCTACAAATTTCGAAGCTGAATTCACTAGATTGACTCGCCCCAGTGAGGTAGACCCCAAAATCTATGGTAAAACGATAGGTAACTGGGGACATGCTTGGTGGAGCTGGGCTTTTAATGTCCCTAAAGCAACGAATCCTCTGTTTAAAAATGGAGTGATGGATTGCTCAGTAGGGCAACAGGGTAAAGTATGGTTCTTAGCCGGTAATTTTGGCGAAACCAGTCAGCGATCTTGCACTATCCCACAAGGAAAGGCCTTGCTTTTCCCTGTTTACAACAGTATTTGGTGGACACCCGCCCCTGGCACTGATATTGGCTGCAAAGATGAGCTAGATTGCCGCAGAAAAGCAGGAAAATCCTTAGGAATGCTCAATTATACTTGTAAAATTGATGGACAAGATTGTGCTTGGCAATACGCTATTGTGCGTGCTCAATCTGATAGCTTGCCTTTTACGATTAACTCTGACTCTATTTTAGTCACTGAATACGAAGAGATACCAGGTACACGTGACATTTCAATCTCTGATGGCTATTGGGTGATGCTCCCTCCCCTTCCTGTTGGGAATCACAAACTTCGTTTTACGGCCAAGGTGAATGACTTTGCACTAGATGTTAGTTATACGCTTAAGGTCAATTAAGCTAAGCTTCTGACCTAGTTAGCTCTATTCTCAATTAGTAGGGGGATAAATGTAGATCCTGCTAACTACCAGAGTAGAGCTATCAGTCGTCCTACCGCAGTTGACCCCAAGGTCTATGAAAAAACTATTGGAAATTGGGGTCATTCCTGAACCCCTAAACCGCATATGTTTACCTTAATACTTCAGTCATCCGGCATTTATCCCTACAGAGAGATGCCGGATAGAACCCGCTGGCTATCCATCATCTGTCCACTAGTCACAAACTAGCTGCGGTTACATAGTGGCTCCTGTTGAAACAGGTACTAAACAGTTCAAGAACTTAATACTCACAGGAGATTTGAAAATGAAAAAACAAGTATTACTCAGCTTAGTTGCCATGACTGCCTTATTTGCTCAAGCTGCTTTTGCAGAACCGACTTGCACTAAAGAACCCAAAGACAAGTGGATGAGTGAATTAGATGCGCAAAAGAAAATCGTTGGTGAAATGGGTTATGTAATTTATAAGTTTAAAGAGAGCGAACAGGCTTGTTATGAGATTTACGGGATGGGCGCTAAAGAAGGCGGTGCTGCTGGCGAAATGGAAAAAGTCGAAATCTACTTCAATCCTGTGGATATGAGCATCACTGAAAAGAAAAAAGACTAAATCATCAGCAACTCAACTATCAACTCCCTGATAGTCACCCGAGTTTCCTCTCCTAACCCTCGGAGAGGATTTTGCTACTCAGTACTTATTTGGCGCTTTAACCCCAGCAACTATCCGTTGAATAAAAGCTGTACCCTCTGGACAAGCCCTCATCACTTGATCTTTCACACCAAATAACGGTGGTGCTATCCCCTCTTTTTTCGCTGCTAAAGGATGACAACTCATACAAGCCAATTGATAAACTTTTATCCCTGGATGCTTCACTTTAGCTAAATCTGCAGGTTCTAGATTGACTCCAGATTGCTCATGGCCTGAACAAGATGTTACCCATACAGCAAGCAAACTCATTCTAATACCAGGTTTAATTTCATATTGACTCTTAAATAACTGTGCGATTAAAGCAAAGAACTTAAACGCTAGTCTATCAAACTACCTATAGGACATTTGTCTTACAGACCTAAAGCTAACAGTTTTATAGGCTTACTGCCCCTATCTCCAATAGAGTAAGGCGCTATCACGCACGCACAATGCAATCATTCATCAGCGAGGAGCAATAACAGTCATGCAAGCACAAGAAATTAAAGTGTGGGATTTATTTGTACGTCTTTTTCATTGGTCTGTAGTGCTTATGTTTATGCTCGACTTCTGGCTGATTGAAGACGATGGCAGCTGGTCGTTACATCGAATCTT
The DNA here is from genome assembly GCF_937876535.1 of uncultured Thiothrix sp. GTDB lineage: Bacteria > Pseudomonadota > Gammaproteobacteria > Thiotrichales > Thiotrichaceae > Thiolinea. The sequence goes on along the minus strand of NZ_CALFHZ010000002.1, from coordinate 116,181 downwards.
TGGTTATGCCATTGGCATCTTGCTGATCTTAAGAATTATCTGGGGATTTATTGGCCCACATACAGCCCGCTTTGCCAGTTTTTTCCCAACTCCACAGCGCGTCCAAAAGCACCTCATAGATCTAAAACAACATAGTGTAGACCCACGTGAGGGTCATAATCCCATGGGAGGAGCGATGGTTATTCTCTTATTATTAATGTTAGCCATCATTACTCTCTCTGGCTGGATGCAAACTTGGGATAGGTTTTGGGGCGAAGAGTGGCTGCAAGACGTTCATGAAATCGCTGCTAACCTCACCATGTTCTTGGTTGGCATTCATGTAGCTGCTGTTGTTATAATGACGAAAGTGACAGGCATTCCCTTATTGCGTACTATGCTGACGGGCAAACGAACAGGGCTGTTGGTAACTCATAATGACTCTAAACAGTAACACGGAGAAGGCTTTTCTCCCACCGCGCTATCGGACTCTATTTTGGGTATTGTTGTTATTCCTACTAATTAACTTCTTAACACGGATTGGCTTAATGCTGTTTGAGGGCGATGCTAATAACTTCGCTTTCAATATCTTCCCCAAAATTTTATTCAGTGGCTTCATTTATGACTTGAGTGCAGCCACTTATGTATTAATCCCATTTATTGTTTTAGCTTTGCTGTTTGGGGACGGTCCTAGACGTCGCTGGCTGTTTGCAGTCTCGGCCACAGCTCTCTTAGCGATTGCAGTATTTGGCTTTTTATTCACTGCTTTAGCCGAAGGGACGTTCTGGAATGAGTTTTCCTCGCGCTTTAATTTTATTGCAGTGGACTATTTGATCTATACGCGCGAAGTGATGGGGAATATTTGGCAATCCTATCCAGTCACTTGGCTATTACTTGGCCTCGCTTTGATTGCCTTAGGTTTATTGTGGCTGGTACGTAAACCTTTTTGGCGTGCAGCACTTGCGGAAACAGGCAATTTACCGAAACGCTTAGTGATAAGCCTGCTGTTGTTATCCTTGCCTGTAGCCAGCTTTTTGCTAGTAAATGATCATTTACGCGATGGCTTTACTCGCCCTGCTGAACGTGAATTAGCCAGCAATGGTTATTATGAATTCATGCGCGCTTTCCGCACTAATGACTTAGATTATTTTAAGTTTTATAAAACTTTGCCCACTGCGCAAGCAAATCAAGTACTACAACAAGCCTTTCAAAAGGGTCAGCCTGCACTGAACTTTATACCCAACTCAATGCCTGCTACACATGCAGTTCAACCGGATGCAGCGCCTTTAGAAAAAAACGTTGTGCTAATTTCTATTGAGAGTTTAGGCGCTGATTTTGTCGAATCCTTTGGGGGTAAAGCTGGATTAACACCGAATTTAGATCGCTTTGCTCAACAAGGCATAGTGTTCAATCAACTCTACGCCACAGGCTTACGCACTGTGCGTGGTTTAGAAGCACTCACGTTATCAATCCCGCCTACCCCCGGTCATGCCGTTCCTGCACGTAAGCATAATACAGGTCTGCAAACCCTAGGAGGGGTGCTCAAGCAAAATGGCTATGTGCCTTTCTACATTTATGGCGGTTATAGTTATTTCGACAATATGGAAAACTTTTTTACTGGTAACGGCTATCAAGTGGTGGATCGCACGGATGTCGCTGCCGCCGATATTCATCACGAAACCATTTGGGGTATTGCCGATGAAGATATTTTGCACCATGCGATTGGCGTGATTAACCAGCAAGTTGCTAAAGGCCAAAAGGTTTTTGCCCATATTATGACTACCTCAAATCATCGCCCTTTCACTTATCCAGAAGGCCGAATTGATATTGCCTCTGGTAGCGGACGCGATGGAGCAGTGAAATATACCGATTGGGCGATTGGTAAGTTTATGGAAGAAGCCAGCCAGCAGCCTTGGTTTAAAGATACCTTATTTGTGTTTGTGGCTGACCATACCTCGCATGGACGGGGACGCACTGATTTGCCACCTGAAAACTATCGAATTCCGATGATTATCTATGCGCCAGCGTTTATTCAGCCACAAAAAATTGATGCTCTAGCCTCACAAATCGATGTGGCTCCGACCATCTTAGGCTTACTGAATATTCCTTATGTGTCTGAATTTTATGGTCAAGATATTCGTTTAGCGGCTGCACACAACCCACGTGCTTTTATGGCCAACTATCTCACAGTAGGCTATTTAAAAAATGGCAAAGTGATTGAATTGATGCCCAAACAAAGTACCCAAGTGATTGATGCACAAACAGGTGCTGAACTACCAGCAGACCCTGCCGCGACTGATGAAGCAATCGCCTATTATCAAACAGCGGCAGCACGTCTAAATGCATTACAAACTACTAAATGAATTCAGCTTAAGGGCTAAGCTGATTCTCGGCATTTATCTAGCTTCGAGTCTAGTGAGACTACAGGCCGAAGAAATTACCTGTCGAGCGTGGCAAACTACTGATTTGCAAGCTAAAGACTTAAGATTTGGAACTATTCAAATTGAAGCTGGTAATGTCTTCAATCCAAATTTACCAGAAGAAAACCAGTGGTATCACCAGTTCACTAATCAACTGCATCTTAAAACTCAAGATAAAGTGATTGCCAAAAGCTTGCTATTCAAAACAAGTGATCCCTTTGACTTTAGCCTGCTTGCTGAATCTGAACGCCTATTACGCGCCCGCAAACACTTAAAAGATGCACAAATTCGTATTCAACAAATTTGTGGCAAACAAGTGAATTTGCGTGTCATTACTACGGATAATTGGACGCTTGCGCCAGCCCTATCGTTTGGGCGCTCAGGCGGGAATAACTCCAAAAGTATTAGCTTAGAAGAACATAATCTATTAGGACTAGGTAAAGAACTGAGTTTGAGTTTTAAGCAAGATGCCGAACGCAATCAAACTAAACTGACTTATAACGACCCACAGGTTTTAGGTACGCGCTACCATTTATTGCTAGGTTTACAAAATAATAGCGATGGCAAAGGACACCAATTCAGTATTGGTTTCCCCTTTTATAAGTTGGCTGAGCAACGAGCTTGGGGCTTAGAAAGCCTTGCCTTGCGCCAAGAAGTCTCACACTATCGTGATGGTGAAGTCACTCATAAAATCGGTGTAGATACTAAACAGGCTTCGATCTTTTATGGCTGGGCAAAGAACAAAACACCGCAACTGACAGAGCGCTATCGCTTAGGTTGGCAGCAAGAAAGTCGCAGCTATTTCCCAACCCAATCGACCCCTGCAATCCAGCCTGAATCTAAGCAAGCTTATCCGTGGCTTAGTTATGAACTGCTTGAAGATCATTATATTAAACGTGAAAACTTCAAAACGATGGGGCGTACCGAAGATATTGCGTTGGGGCAGCAGTTTTTAGTTGAAGCAGGTTTTTTACATCCCAATTTTGGTGCTGATGATAGTTATTTAAAGCTCTTCAGTCGCTATAGCCAAGGTTATAGCCCTGCTAGTAATCAACTCAGTCTAGTCGCGGCTGATGCGACTGCATGGATAGGTGATGGTTCTTATCGTGGCTTGCGCGCTAACCTTAAAGCTGAATGGAATTTATATAATGACTCGCGTGCGAGCTGGCATTTAAGTGGCGAATACCATACGGCTGATAACCTGCAACAGGGTGAGCAACTGCTTTTAGGTGGTGATAATGGTCTACGTGGTTATCCAACTGGCTATCGTTCAGGAGAACATAGTGCTTTAGTGAGTGCTGAGCGCCGCTTTTACTTTAAGAAAAATTTATTTGGAGTAGCTAAGCTAGGAGCTGCTGCCTTTATTGATGCAGGCACTACTTGGGGCAACGGTCAGAAAGCAGCTTGGTTTGGGGATGCAGGTATTGGTTTAAGAATCATTCCAACCCGTTCCAGTAGTGGCAAGATTATTCATGTTGATTTTGCTATGCCCTTCTCTGCAAAGGGCAAAATAGACAACTACCAAATTTTGGTTGGGACTGGCTTAGAGTTCTAATTGAATAATAAAACGCTCTTTATGAATTACCTAGACAAAGGTTAGTACCAGTCTAACCTTTGTTTATTAGGTGTTATCTAATGCTTAAAGAAACTTTTAATTGAACTCAAGCGAGTTTTAATGCGGGAGCTGAGTGTTGTCAGCACCGAACTAGTTGGAGCGATTTCTTTCGCAGCTTGCACCTTGAGTAACTCTGGCTGCGCACGAAACTCACTGACTTGTTTGATAGCTGCCTCTAAATGATGGCGCAGCACTTTAGGGCGTAATGGATGGAAAATAACCCTAAACACCCGTGCTGAATTAACCAAATCAATAATAGTTTCTGAGTCACCTAAACGTGCTACAGCTAAAGATACGACATGAGGATGTTCTTTCTTTAACAAGCACAAGAACCCAAAATTATCCCGATCTACTCCATCAATGCTGGCAACAATCACGCCTACTTCATGATGCTCCATTAACGCTAAAGCATTTTCTGGTGTACGTGCCCCTAATACCTGCCCACTACCTCCTTCAATACCCAACTCTTTGAAGGTATTAAACAAGTGCAAATCTTGATCAACAAACAAGAGAGATAAATTGTCTGGCCAAACCAAGGGTTCATACCCATGCTTTTCTGCTTCAGTAGACGCTTGCTCAGTAAGCTTGGGTTCTATTTTGGGATGGGCACCATTCGCTTCCACCAAGGCTAATTTGGACAAAGGTGCTAGTTCAGCCAGCTCTAGGCCAATCTTCACTGCACTGCCCACAACCTCTTGCAGCTCCTCACTCGCCCAAGGCTTACAGATATAACGATAGACCTCCCCTTCATTAATCGAACCGACAATTGCCGCCAGATCAGCAAAACCCGTCAAAAGAATACGGACTGTATGCGGAGAAATTTCCTTGGCTTGACGCAGTAACTCAACCCCTTGCATCAGTGGCATGCGTTGGTCGCTCACCAGCAAGTGATAATGATTTTGCTTAAGCAACTCTAGTGCGTGATGGGCATCCGTGGTGACGGTTACCTCATAATCCATCCGAAATAAAGCCCGCAAGCTATTAAGAATGCGTTCTTCATCATCTACACACAGAATTTTTGGCTTAGAGACAGCATTCACTTTTTCTTGTGAAAGGCGGCGCAAACGCGCTGCCTGAACAATGCTTGATGGTGACGGTGGGGTAGCTGCTACTTGGGTCATGCTGCTTCCCCTAGACTCAATTCATTGAACTCCTGATTAGACTCAGCTTGATACTCACGCGGCAACAAGATGGTAAAACAAGTACCAACACCGAGTTTAGAATCAATACTAATCTCACCCCCATGCTCTTTAATAATGCGCTGCACAATGGATAAGCCGAGTCCTGTACCTTCCCCAACTTTTTTGGTGGTAAAGAACGGATCAAAGATCTTCGATAAATGCTCTGGAGCAATACCGCTGCCATTGTCTTTGACCTGAATCGACACACCCTGCTCAGTTGCCTGAGTAATAATAGTAACTACACCCTCTTGGTCGGAAGTTGCTTGGCAAGCATTAGTGATTAAATTGAGTAGAACCTGGTTAATTTGTGAAGGTGAACACAGAATTGATGGTAACTGACCTAATTGCTGCTCAATACGGCGATGTTTGACAATATGATGAGCAATCTTCAGAGTACTCTTCACCCCATCATTCACATTAAACTCAGCCACTCGAGCACGATCAAGACGGCTAAAGTCCTTCAAATTACTAACAATTTCCGAAATTTGTCCAATACCATGTAAACCATCGCCTAACAGACCTTTAATCTCACTAACTGCTTCGGTTTCTATAAATGAGCTAGACAAATCTTGCACAGAAGCAAATTGCTCTGCCAACTGCTGTTCATGAGCTTCCTCATCGCCTTCAATGTCTTTAGTCATTAAAGTCATCAAATTTGAGGTTGCATTCACCAGCGTATCCACATCTTTCATCCGCGCATTGAGAATTTCTAAACCGCCCTTTACATAAGCCAAAGGTGTATTAATCTCATGGGCCACCCCAGCAACCATCTGCCCCAACGATGCCATTTTTTCGGATTGTACGAGTTGCAATTGAGATTCGCGCAAATTACCTAAGGCTGTGGATAAATCACGAGTACGCTCATCAACTCTTTGCTCCAAAGAGGCATTAGCTTGGTCTAAAGAACGGTAACTACGCCAAACTGCAAACATGGCAAGTGCTAATAACAAGAGCAATGCTCCTGAGTAACTCACTAAAGCAAGACGCCATTTATCCTTTTCTTGCAGAGCCAGATTAAAGCCCTGCTCAAATTGAGCACCCAAATGATCAATACGCGCTGTAATAGGCACTTGCTCGATACTAGTCAGGACTTGATCCTCACTTTCTTTTTGCTTCAAGATAGTGCGCGCATGATTAACAATCATATTGACTTGAGTCTGAATCTGCTCAGGATACTTACTACTAGGCTCTGCAGTTAAACTGTCAAGCAAACCTGTCACCCGAGTTTTAATAGCCTCATCCGGAGCCAAGTTATACTTTAATAACTCAGTTAACATTTCATTCGCCGTCACCTCTAACTTCGTTAAGTTCGGGCTAAAGGTTTTGGGCAGTGAGGGAGTTGTAGCATTATTAGAGACTGTTGAATCAGCAGATAAATTCACTGCTTCAACTTGATCACGCAGTTGCCCAACGGCAGTAGGTAAAAAACGCAGTGAGTTTTTCAATAATGCATTCTGCATTTTGAAACGGTCAACCAAACTAATCTTTTCATTAATTGCGGTCTTTAATTCATCTGCTGCTTGCTTAATAGCAGTTACATCAGCCTGCTTAACTTCTGCCATTAAGATAGGTTGATTTTTCTGTAGCCACTGTAAAGGAGTGGTTACTTGGTCATAGTTTTTATTGATACCAATTTTTGAACGTAAGATGTCCAAGTTCCAAGTCGCGTCGACCTGTTTCAGTTCACGCAATTGGCCATTAATTTGCTGAATATTGGTGGTATCAATAGATCGAGTTTTTTGTATCAAAGCCCCTAAGATAGCAATTAAACCGGCACTCACTAGGAATAGTGGCACGTAACGTAAGGAAGGTTTCATGATTTACCTCCCAAGTTTTCTCCAGTCAGGGTATTAAGAAACTTTACAATCAAGCGTTTATCCTCGTCAGAGGCTGTCCGGCCTAATTGATGACGAAACATCACATCAACAGCAGCATTGAGGGTATCAGTCGAACCATCATGGAAATAAGGGGCAGTCAAAGCAACATTCCGTAAGGATGGAACTTTAAATACAAATTTGTCGGCCTCTTGTTTAGTCACATTGAAACGACCAAAATCTGCTTCAGTGACAGACCCGCGCTTAGCAAAATAATCATCCATGACGCCAAATTTCTGGAACATGTTTCCACCGACATTGACGCCTTGATGGCAAGCGACACAGCCATAGTCCTTAAATAGCTGATAACCTTTTAGTTCGTCCTGATCTAGAGCCTTTGCATCCCCCAATAGATGACGATCAAAACGAGAGGGGGTTAGTAAAGAACGTTCATAACTGGCTAAGGCATTTTGAATATTAGCGGCTTGCAACCCCTCTTGCGGGTAAGCAGCATTGAAGTCAGCGACTAAATTAGCGTCACTTTTTAAAATTTTTACTAAGTCATCCCAATTCATATCCAACTCATGGGGATTATGGACAACCTTATCGACTTGATCTTCTAGGCTGTCTGAACGCCCATCCCAAAACTGGTGAAAATTGAGGCCACTATTAAAGATAGTCGGTGTATTAATTGTACCTAGTTGTTGACGCACACCTATTGAATTCTTCCGCCCATCAGCACCACCTTTGTCTAAATTATGGCAGGAAATACAAGCGGTACTATTGTCCTTAGAAAAGCGGGTATCCTGAAATAAGCGTTCACCTAACTTAATTTTCTTAGGATCTAATTGTAAGGAATCAAGCGTTGGTAAAGGGCTAATCGGTTCACCAACTAAAGGAGTGCCTGCTGCAATCACCACAGCTGAACTACCAAGAACCACTGATGATAAAACTAAAGAAGTAGCAGAGACTAATAATCGCTGCCTTAGCCAGCTACAAACTAGATGAGTAGACATTTTTACCACCATTATTATTTTGCATTATTAGAAGGAAATAAGATTGTATAAAAAAGCTACTTTTTATATACAAATCATAGACAAGCGGTCAGCCTGCCTGTTATAGGCCTAGCAGAGTAAGGGATGTTGAATAAATAGGCTATTAGGAGAATGAGTGCTAAAAGGAAAAATAGTTGCTACAAAAAGTCCTCAAAGAACCAAGCTGCAAACTCATGGCGGCTGCCTAAACCAGATTTACGATAAATCGCTGTTGCTTGTTGGCGTACTGTTTTTTCCTTGGTATTGCGTACATTGGCAATTTCGTCAAAGCTCAAGCCCTTTAATAATAACGAGGCAACCTCCTTTTCACTCGGAGTAAGCTGCCAAGTTTCAAATTGCTTTTGAATCACCTGCGAATATTCTTGCCCCACTGCACTAATTTGTGCTCGTGCTTCAGACAAATTGTCCTTAGTTTCCAACAACTGGGCTTTGACTGTTTCTAGTTCACGCTGACGCTTACTAAATGCCTGCAATAAGTAGGCAATGCCTCCCACCGACATCAGTACTACTAAAGCTTCAATGGCTAAATGCCAAGCCTCTGTCCCTTCTAAATAGTCACTAATCAGATCACTGGTGGTGAGTACTGTGATTAAGATTAATAAAGCAACAAAAAATACTTCCTGACTTCGAAATTTCAACATGTTTACGCGTCCAACCATGTTATTAGACATTTATCTCATTGCATTATAGTAAATTTGGGAATAAATTCCCACAAATGAATACCACCTTGCATCAGATCGTGCTGCATATCTTGCGTCCTTTAATACGCATTTTGCATCGTAAAGGCTTAGCCTTTGGCGAGTTCAGTCTGTTAGCACGCAAAGTATATGTAGAGATTGCTGAAGAAGCGTTAACCCAGGCAGAAGAAAAGCCAACCAGTTCACGTATCGCGATCAGTACAGGATTGACTCGCAAGGAAGTTGCGCAATTACGCCAGCATGATGCTGAAACCTTGGTCGATGTGGCGCGCTATAACCGCAGTGTGCGTGTGATTGGTGGCTGGATTAATGATCCAGACTTTAATACACCAACAGGCCAACCAGCTACTTTGGTTTTACAAGGACCTTTGCCAAGCTTTGAAACCCTAGTTGGGCGCTATAGCGGTGATATGCCCTGTCGTGCCATGTTGCGCGAGCTATTACAAACCGGAGTTGTGAGTCAAGCCAGCGATGATAGCGTAACTCTATTAACTGATGCCTATATCCCGCAAGGCAGTGAAACCGAAAAGCTATCGATCCTAGCTACTGATGTGGCTCTACTAGTGAATACGATTAACCATAATCTGTTATGCGAAGCGGAGGAACGCCGCTTTCAGCGGAAAGTGAGCTACGACAATTTACCTGCAGAAGCCTTGCCGCAGTTCAAACAAATGGTGAATGAGGATGCTATGGCCTTACTCCTCAAACTAAATGCTTGGCTCGCACAGCAAGACCGTGATCATAACCCTCAGGTCAGTGGTAGTGGACGCATGCGAGCAGGCTTAGGTATTTATTATTTCGAGGAGCCTGTGCAATCCTCCTCAGCTCAACAGGATAAACAAGATGAAGTTTAAGCATCTTATCTCGATTGGCGTTTTAGCGAGTAGCCTAATTCTCGGGGCTTGTGCTGAAACACAATTAGCTGAAGGTGGCATTGGTGGTACAGGTATTTCGGTCGGCCCTATCACAGGCTTCGGGAGCATTATCCAAAATGGTGTGCGTTATGATGTGAGCCAAGCACGTTTTACCCGTGATGGTGTTACTGCTCCCGATCAAAGCCAATATCGCATTGGTGAAATCGTCAAAATTCAAGGCATCATTAACCCAGATGGGGTCACTGGCACAGCCACTCAAGTTGATTATGGCAGCCTCTTACAAGGGCAAATCACCGCTTTAGGCGCGGATGGCAAAAGCTTATATGTATTGAATCAACTAGTGCGTGTCGATAGCCTCACCCTGCTACATGGTGTCAAACTGGTTAGCGATTTAGCCGTGGGTAATATCGTCCAAATTTCCGGTGCACGCGATGCACAAGCAGTAATCCGTGCGAATAGCCTCACTTTGCAACAAAACAGTTTTCTCAGTGGTAGCTCTGTACAGTTAATTGAAGGCCGTATTACCCAAGTCGATCCTCTTACCCAAACATTTAGCGTGAATGGCCTAAAAATTGATTACAGTCGAATAGCACGTGGAGTTTTACCAGTGGTGAATCAATATGTGCGTGTCACCAGTAAACAGAGCTTACAAAATGAGCTGCTCATCGCTAGTGATTACCGCTTAGCCCAAGAGTTTGTAGAGTTTGTGCCTGGGGAAGAAGCCGAGCTAGAAGGCTTAGTGACTGCGTTCATTAGCCCTAACCGCTTTGCTATTAATGGGCAATTAGTGGTAACCACCGCCAAGACCGAGTTTGAAAATAGCCTTGCTACCGATATTAAGCTCAATGCCTTGGTTGAGGCTGAAGGTCAAATCAATAATCAAGGTGAACTCATCGCGGAAGAAATTTCGGTTCGCCAAGCCAGCCGCGGGCAAACCCTTGAACTAGAAGGCAAAATCACTGCTATTGATCCTACCACCCAAACCCTGAAGCTCCTTGGTAATACCCTAGTTGTAGATGCCTCAACGATTCTTTTACAGAAAAACGAAGACCAAGAAACCACTATGCGTTTTGCTGATTTGCAACTGAATGATCATCTAGAAATTAAAGCACGCCAACTTGGAGATGGGCGTTTACTCGCTTTACGGATTGAGCGCGATCTTGAAGACCTCAACTCACCGGATATAGAAATCAAAGGTATCGCTACTGCCATTGATCGAACTCAAGGTAGCTTAAAAATTCTAGGCCTAAGTGTGACTAGTGATACGCACACTGAATTTGAATTGAATTCAGAGGAAGTCAGCCAAGCTGCCTTTTTTGCACGCCTGGTTGCAGGAAAAAGCGTGGTGAAAGTTGAGGGTACACAATTGACGAATCAAGTTTTGAAAGCTGACTCTTTAGAACTCGATACTGAAGATGACTAGAGCGTCAGTAAAAAGCCCAGCACTGGTACTGCTGGGCTAGCTAACCTGCCCTTAGGGGCAAGCATGTAAAAAAAGGAGTGTTGAATGAAACACAATAAACTGCCCTACTTAGGTGCTTGGCTTATAGGTTTGAGCCAAAGCTTTTCTTTTAATGCGACTGCTGCCGATTATACAGGCGGCCAATTAAGCAATCCAAAAATCACTGCTGCGGGCGTGGTTGTTCCAGATGGAGCACGCTTACTGGCCTCACAGTGTTTTCAATGTCATGGCACTGATGGCAAATCCACTACAGGTATCGATAGCCTTGCAGGGGAAAGCCAAGCTGAACTCATCAACGAAATGCGCGAAATGAAAGCTAAAACCAAAGCCGATCTAATGCATTACCAAGCCAAAGCTTATACCGATGCCCAGATTCAACTCATTGCTGCGTATTTCGCTAGCGTAAGCGGTGGTGGCACTAGCCATCACGACGATTAAGCCTAAACCCCAAGCGCCTGAAGAGATCATGATTATGAACGATATTTCTCGCCGCAAGTTTTTAAAAACCTTAGGCTTAAGTTTAGGGGCAACTGCACTACCTATCAGTTTCGCCAAAGCCGCACTGCGCCCCCGCGTGATTGTGGTAGGTGGCGGCTTTGCAGGTGCCACCGCAGCCAAGTATTTACGTCTATGGTCGAATAATACCGTCGATGTCACTCTAGTAGAGCCAAATGCAGTCTACTATTCGCCCATCCTGAGTAATTTGGTCTTAAGTGGCCAGAAACAGCTAAGCCAGCTTGGTTTCAAATACGATACCCTAGCACAAAAATACGGTATTACGGTCACTCGCAGCACAGTCAATTCAATTAATAGTGCTAACCGTACTGTCAAACTAGCTAATGGCAAAACACTGGGATATGAACGCTTGATTCTTGCGCCTGGTATTCAATTCAAAGCGATTCCTGGTTTAGATGAAACTAAAATTTTACATGCTTGGCAATCAGGTAATCAGGTACAGCAGCTACGCCAGCAAATCCAAGCGATTCCTAACAGTGGAACTTATGTTTTAAGTATTCCTAAAGCACCTTATCGTTGCCCACCAGGACCTTATGAACGGGCTTGTGTCATTGCCGATTATTTAAAACGCAATAAACTTGGGGCTAAAGTCATTGTACTCGACGGGAATCCAGACATTACCGTTGAACGTGATACTTTCAATGCTGCTTTCACTAGTACTTATGCGGGCATCGTTGAATATGTACCGAATACCATCCTGCAATCTGTCGATTCTGCAAAAAAAGTGGCGATTACCAGTTTTGGCGACTATCGCGCTGATGTATTGAATGTGATTCCGCCTCATCAAGCAGGCGGCATTGTACTCAATAGTGGTTTAGCCAATAGCAGCACTGGGGATTGGGCAAATGTAAATCCATTAAGTTATGAATCTACTGCTGTTAAGGGCATTCATATTATTGGTGACTCACAAGGAACTGGACAGCCAAAAGCCGGTCATATAGCCAATGCGGAAGCGAAAGTGTGTGCAGATGCCGTGTTGCGTTTGTTATCAGGTAGCCAACCTTTTGCTGCCCCGATGACCAATTCAGCGTGTTATAGCCCCATCAGTGCGACGACAGCATCGTGGTTAACAGCAGCCTTTGCGTATGACCCAGCTAGCCAAACAATGCAATTAGTCCCTGCTTCCTATGGTGCTTCAAGTGGTGCTAGCACTTCGAATTACCGAAAAATGTTTGAGTGGGCCAATAGTCTATTCGGCGATACCTTCGCCTAAAATAAGTTATTGATCCACAAGCAGTTCGGCAGCGGCTATCCCGCTGCCTATTTTTTCAGCTTAAAGCTTAAACCTAGAGCCGTGTGCCCAAGAGCTGAATACTCCAAAACACTAGAAAACCCGCAAATAACACTAAGGTTGAAACGGGTTTTTCCTCAACTTCATGCGCTTCAATCAACAACTCTTCAGTCACTAAATACAATAAAGCCGCCGCACTAAACGCCAAAGCTGCTGCAATGACATCATGTGAAGCACCGGCTAAGAGCCAACTGCCCAATATAGCAAACACTAATACAGTCACCCCTAACGCGGCTGATAGAGCTATAATCCGCCAGCCTTTAGTATTTTCAGCCGCAAGCGATAAGCCTAAAAACAATAACTCAACGGATAAGCCCAAAGCCAAGATCAAACCGGTTTGCCCACCAGCCGCAAAGCCTGCACCGATAATAAAACCGTCAACTGCAATATCCACAAAAGTCGCGATCACCAAACCATGGGACAGATTATCACTTGCTCCATGCTCAGCCCCTGCTTCTAACTGTAGCGTCCAGAGCTTCATGGCGTACATGAATAAGCTCCCTAAAGCAAAGGCCGTGATAATCACTAAACCAGAAGCATGCTCGCCTTGAATATCCGGCAAAACCTCAACAGCTAAGGCGGCTAACACTACACCCGCTGCAAAATGTTGAATTAAGCTACGGGTTTGGCGACTGGGACTCCAAATCATCGCTAAAACCCCACCTGCTAAAGCGATCAAGGCAGGAATCAGCATAATTAAATAATCTTGGTTAACTTGCAGCCAAGAGTCTAAGTTGAAACTGGTTAGCATAGCTTGCTCACTTTATGAAAATTCCAAACTGGCTTAAACATCAGTTTCCTTATTAAGGGTTTTATTCCCAGTCACCATAGCCCGTGCCAAATTTTCTTTATGCAAATGGCTACTAACGATCACACCTAAAATATGCACAATCACTAAGAATAAAGTGAAATTAGCAAAGAATTCATGTATCTCTTTCCAAGCACTTTCATTTTCCTCACCCTCGCGCCCTTCATTCTCAGCCTGTTCACCGCCCATTCGCCGTGCTTCCGCGACTGAAATTAAACTAGGCAGTTGTAATTCGACCTTTGCTAATGGTCCTTCTTGGTGGTCATCAGCCAATACTTTTAAACCAGTGATTGTAGTTGCTAGTAAACAAGCTAATAATATCATTACCATCCAACCACCTGCTGGGTTATGCCCTAAATAATGGCGTGGATGAGTGCTTAACAGAGACTTTAAATATTCAATTACTACTTTAGGCGAGTAAATAAAATCACTAAAACGTGCACATTTACTCCCCACAAACCCCCAGATAATTCGAAACACCAATAAGCCTAAAATCAGATAACCACTGATTTCATGTACACTCCCCCACTCCTCCCACTCGTCCCCAGTTAAATAGGAAGTGGCGAAAGCAAGCACTAGAGTCCAGTGGAAGATTCTAACCAAAGGATCCCAGACCTTAAGTTGATTATTGCTGGGCTTAGTATCCATAAACTACACCTATTTTAATTAAAAATTTATCCTTAAAGGGTAGTAAAAATGACTCAAAAGCACATCGGACAAACCTCTAATTCAAGTTCCAGAAAACAAACACTTAGCGCCCCATAAGAGACTAAACAGACATTTGCCTAATTGCCTACCACTGCTGCCTTGCCTAAAAGTTTTGTAAGCAATCCCCAAATCTTAGGGGTGTAGTGGAGTTTTGAGTGATGAATAGTTTTGACAAAGCAACCAGCCCCTTGAGCTTCGAGCCAAGCCGCCATTGGTTACAAAGACTTGGCTGGCTAGATTGGCTATGGGCTGCCTTGCTTCTATGTGGTGCAGCTGTCTGGTTTTATAGACAACCGCTAGATAGTTTTGAGCTAGCCATTTTAGCAGGCACTACCCCTGCTTTAATTGGTTTAGGTTGGTTCTGGAAATCTATTCGAACTTACACTTTAGCTGTTATTAGTTTAAGCCTACTCGCCCTATTTTTATATAGCGGTCAACATGAAGTAGCTGAGGCTAATTTTTTCTTAAAATATCTACTCTCTAGCCAATCCGCAATTATGTGGATGAGCACCTTATTTGTGATGGCAACTCTCACCTATTTTCTAGGTTTATTTACTAATAGTGAAATCACTTTAAAAACTGCCAGCTATTTAACTTGGGCAGCACTCATAATGGGTTTAACTGGCCTAATGGTTCGCTGGTATGAATCTTATTTAATTGACCCAAGCTTTGGACATATTCCGGTTAGCAATTTATATGAAGTATTTATTCTTTTCTGCATTTTAACCGGCTTATTGTACTTATATTACGAGCAAGAATATCAACAACCTAGTTTAGGTGGTTTCGTTTTATTAGTGATTAGTGCGGCAGTTGGTTTTTTACTTTGGTATAGCTTTGAGCGGGGTGCTCACAAAATTTTACCTTTAGTACCTGCACTACAAAGTTATTGGATGAAAATCCATGTGCCTGCGAATTTCATTGGTTATGGCTCGTTTGCGCTCGCCGCCATGGTAAGCATTGCCTACTTAATCAAACAAGAAGCCAGCCTGCACGGATCTGGGAATTTCTTCGCTCGCGCCCTGCCTTCCTTAGATTTAATGGATGAGCTGACTTATAAGGCCATCGCTTTAGGTTTTGCGTTTTTCACGGTTGCAACCATTCTGGGAGCCATGTGGGCTGCGGAAGCTTGGGGTGGTTATTGGTCATGGGATCCGAAAGAAACTTGGGCGTTGATTGTCTGGCTGAATTATGCCGCTTGGTTGCACTTTCGCTTCTCCAAAGGCTGGCGCGGAACAGCGATGGCGTGGTGGGCGATTCTTGGCTTGTTTATCACTCTATTCGCGTTTTTAGGGGTGAATATGTTTTTGTCGGGTCTGCACTCTTATGGGCAACTTTAATATTAAAAAACAAATGGAATTTACTTTAAATATTCAAGGAGTTATCCATGAAGCTATCTTATATAATTAGCGTGTTATTAATGACAACTAGCAGTAGTTTAGTGTGGGCAACGGATGCCAGCACTCATGCACCCGCAACTGCTGCCAGTACTATGGCCGCCAGTCCCGCTGCAACTGCCGCTGGTGCTACTTTGCGTGATGAGCCAATTAAACCTATCGAGCCTTATGTGGTTAAAGACCCAGCACGAGTTGAATTGGGTAAAAAACTCTATTTTGAACCACGCCTCTCTAAATCTGGTGCTATCTCCTGCAACTCTTGTCACAACTTATCGATGGGTGGAACTGACAATATCACTAGTTCCATCGGCGATCATTGGCAACAAGGTCCGATCAATGCGCCTACGGTGTTAAATTCAAGTGCGAATGTGGCGCAATTCTGGGATGGACGCGCTAAAGACTTGAAAGAGCAAGCGGGTGGCCCTATTGCTAACCCGAAAGAAATGGCCTCTACACATGAGTTAGCAGTCAGTGTGCTTAACTCGATCCCTCAATATCAACAAGAGTTCAAGACTGTTTTTGGCAAAGAGCAGATTGATATTGCAATGGTACAAGATGCAATTGCGGCTTTTGAAGAAACTTTAGTAACCCCCGATTCTCGCTTTGATCAGTGGCTGCGTGGCAATGACACAGCGATGAATGATACTGAGCTGAAAGGCTACCAACTGTACAAAACTAGCGGTTGCTTGGCCTGCCATAATGGGGTTCCGATGGGCAGTGGTAGCTTCCAAAAAATGGGGCTAGTCACACCTTTTAAAACCGACAACCCTGCGACCGGTTTAGCAGGCGTGACTGGTAAAGAAGAAGACAAGATGAAGTTCAAAGTGCCTACTTTACGCAATGTTGAACTGACTTACCCCTACTTCCATGATGGCAGTGCTAAAACCTTAGAAGAAGCAGTGAAGGTGATGGGTAATGTACAACTAGGCCGTCAATTTACTGATGAAGAAGTGAATCAATTAGCAGCGTTCTTACGCACCTTAACCGGCAAACAACCACAGATTGCCTTGCCGATATTGCCACCCTCCAACAATAACACCCCACGTCCTGAGCCTTTTGCAGTGACCGTGACTAAGCCTGCGTCTTAATCTTCTCCTTGAAATTAGCCCTGAGCTTTTGGGGCTAATTAACCCCATCCATTTCAGAATCCCTTAAGAATCCCCCTTCACAATCAACTCATTCAACAATGATGAAGGTAAATAATCATGTTCCAGCTAAAAACACTCCTCACCAGCCTAAGCTGCGCTCTAGTTTTAAGCGCGAATCTTGCTCAGGCGGAAACTCCACAAGATTTCTTAACTACTTATCAAACAGCTGCTAAAGCAGCCGATGCTAACTTCCAAGGCTTTTCAGCTACACGTGGTGAGCAGTTCTTTAAAACCACTCACGGCAATGATTGGAGTTGTGCCTCTTGTCACACCAGTAATCCTGCCGCTGCTGGTAAACATGCATCCACTGGTAAAGCAATTGATCCGCTAGCACCTTCAGCGAATCCGGAACGTTTTACTAGCACCCGTAAGGTGGATAAATGGTTTAAACGTAATTGCAATGATGTGCTCAGCCGTGAATGTACTGCTTTAGAAAAAGGCGACATTTTGACTTTTTTAATGGCGATCAAACCTTAAGGAACAGAAAATGCAACCTTGGAAAAAGTGGAGTTTAGGTACTTTCGGTGCCATCGTATTATTAATCGGCGCGATGCAAGTATTTGCTGATGAAGATGAAGAAGGTGAAGAGCACGAAGGTCGTGAACGCACCGCATACCATGAAGGCAGTATGCAGGGTTTACGTGCGACTAATGCGACTTGGAAAGCCGAGTGTAGTGCTTGTCACATGGCTTATCCGCCCGGCTTATTGCCAGCCTCTTCATGGCAAGCCATGATGGGCGGTTTAGATAAACATTTCGGCACGGATGCTAGCCTTGACGAAGCAGCCGTTAAAGAGATTTTACCGTTTTTAGAAGCGAATGCAGCGCCAGAGCCAAGAAAATCCAGTGCTGAACCGACCTTACGCATCACCGAAACTGCGTGGTTTAAGCATGAGCATGATGAGATTTCGGCACTGACTTGGAAAAATCCCAAGATTAAAAGCGCTGCTAATTGTGCGGCCTGTCATACGCAAGCCGAACAAGGCAATTTCGATGAAGACACGGTACGTATTCCCCGCTAAGGAGTTGGTATGCAGGAACGTATTCTAGTTTGGGACTGGCCAACTCGGATCTTTCATTGGTCATTTGCACTAAGCTTTGCGGGTGCTTATGTCACGGCAGAATCCGAGCGTTATCGAGATATTCATCTAGCGCTCGGCTATCTATTGGCGGGCTTACTGCTCTTTCGGATGATTTGGGGATTAATCGGTACACGCTATGCCCGCTTTAGCGCATTTAGCTTTGCACCAAGTACGGTAGTGAGTTATCTAAAATCCTTGATACAGCGCCAAGTCCAGCATTTTATAGGCCACAATCCTGCTGGAGCTATCGCCATCTTTTTACTCTTAGGCTTAGGTTTGCTCATTAGCCTCACTGGCCTTGCCTTAGATTGGGAATTTGGTTCAATCGACTGGGAAGACCTCTTTGCTGAAACCCATGAGTGGAGTGCTAACTTTATGTTATTAGTCGTCTTCATGCATATTGGCGGTGTCATCCTTAGTAGTTGGCTACATCATGAGAATTTAGCAAGGTCAATGCTAACTGGCTACAAACAAGGTGAAGCGGGTCATGCTATCCAAAAGAGCTTTTTCTGGTTAGCTGTACTCATGCTTGCTGCTATCCTTGGATTTTTAGTCAGTTATTTAAGCTAAGCCTATGCGTCTTTTAGTGGTGGAAGATGATGCGGTCTTGGGGGATGCCCTACAACATGGGCTAACCCAAGCTGGTTATGCCGTTGATTGGGTGCGAGATGGTTTGCAAGCTAAGCATGCTTTGAGTAGTGAACCTTATGCAGCCGTTATCTTAGACTTAGGTTTGCCCCGTTGCTCCGGCTTAGAGGTTTTAAAAGAGCTGCGGCAGCGCCGTCAGCAATTACCTGTGCTAATCCTTACAGCACGCGATACTGTGCAAGATCGTATTCAGGGCTTAGATGCGGGTGCAGATGATTATCTGGTCAAGCCTTTTGATATGGCTGAACTTAGCGCCCGCTTACGGGCTTTATTACGGCGTGCACACGGTTTTACCCAACCGCATTTACAAATCGGTGAAGTCCAACTAGATCCTGCGGCCCGGCAAGTTAGTTATCAAGGGCAAATGATTGAATTATCTGGACGTGAATTTACCGTCTTACATACGTTAATGTTAGCAGCAGGTCGAGTGTTGTCACGCGCCCAACTGGAAGAAAGCTTGTACGCTTGGGGACAAGAAGTGGAAAGCAATACCGTAGAAGTGCATATTCATCATTTACGCCGCAAGCTTTATCCTGAACTAATTCAAACTGTACGGGGTGTGGGTTACTTGCTACCCCGCCCAAAGACGGTTTGACATGTCCCTAAAACAACGTTTACTCCTTCTAGTTCTAAGCACCGTGTGTTTAGTCTGGCTAGCAGCAGCAGTTTTTACCTATTGGGATGCTAAACAAGAACTTGAACAAGTGTTAGATGCGCATCTAGCCCAAGCGTCAACTTTGTTGGTCGCGCAAAGCACTGAAGAATTAGATGATTTAGAGGAAGAAAAAGCGCCGCTGCTACACAAATACTCACGGCGTGTTGCTTTTCAAATTTGGGAGGCTAGCGACAAGCTGTTGTTCCATTCCGGTAATTCTCCCACTACTCCACTGGCGGGATCAAAAACCGGCTTTAGCGATATCAGGATTGCTGGACAAGATTGGCGCGTCTTTACTAGCCAAGCTCAAGGTGAGCATGATCATCAATTAATTATTCATGTTGCCGAACGCAAGGACGTACGTGAGCAACTTGCGAATAGTATTATTGCCAATCTACTCACGCCGTTATGGTTCACTTTACCCTTATTAGCGATTTTATTATGGTGGGCAGTTGCGACTAGCTTAAAACCCTTAGTTAAACTCACTCAAGCGGTCGCTCAGCGCAAACCGGACAATTTAAGTGCTATCGCACTACAAACACCTGTTGAAGTACAACCCTTAGTTGAACGTCTGAACCAACTTTTTAGCAGAACCAAAGCACTCATTGAAAATGAACGTCGCTTCACTGCCGATGCCGCACATGAATTACGCACACCGATTGCTGGTATCCAAGCGCAAGTTCAAGTCGCTCAAGCTGCTTTATCCGCAGAAAATCGCGAACATGCTTTGACACAAGCTTTGCAAGGCTGCCAGCGGGCAAGCCATTTAATTGCCCAGCTGCTCACGCTAGCCCGCTTAGAAAGTAATGCCAGCACCAGCTTTCTAAGCTGCGATTTACAAGAACTCGCCAAGCAGCAAATCAGCGAATTAGCTCCTAGTGCGTTAGAGCAAGGTGTCCAATTAGAACTAGCCGAAGGTGAACCTGTGCACATTCAAGGTTTAGCGACTTTACTGGAAGTACTACTGCGCAATCTGTTGGATAATGCTATTCGTTATACTGGAGCAAACACCGAAGTTGTAGTCACAGCTAGCTCTATAGACCAGCAAGCTTGCCTAACCATCTGTGATACAGGCCCAGGCTTAGCGCCTGAGGAAATAGCCAAAATTACTGAGCGTTTTTATCGTCCCGCTGATACGACAGGTACTGGTAGCGGTTTAGGTTTATCAATCGTAAAAAGAATCGTTGAATTGCATGCAGGGAGTCTGCAAATTAAGCAAGGTGCTACTGGGCGAGGTTTATGTGTGAGTATTTACTTTCCCACTAGGACTTAAAATCTTTTAAATGGAGTTGTATCGTTTCATAAGTCGTCGCCTCTTCCCAATTGGCTTTAAAAATCGCACGATATATTTTCAACTCCTCTTCGCTTTCATGTAAGACACTCTTTTCTAGGCGCTTTTCCCTAACATATACAAAAGCATTATCTACAATCGCAAAGCATTCTGGTTTAACATGATGATCACGATGCCGCCATTTGCCCTCTGCCATAAAACGCACCTCACAACCAATAGCAGCAACCTCTGCTGCACATTGCATAAATAAGTCTAACTCAGTTTTATGCTGTTCAAATTTAATAAGCTGATCTGGGAAAATAAAAATCCGCCGAGATTTTACTCCTGCTTGAATTCTTTCTCTTTCAGCAGCGACATACTGCTGATATTCTTGAATATTTTCTTGATACTCGCGTACAGAATCATAACTAATACGCGTAGATTGAATCATGTCTAATAGGCTAATACGATCAAAGCTGCTGTCGTAGGACTCGACCTTACCTTGTTCAAGGTCATAAATTTTTTTTAGCAAACTTTCAATCCGCGTATTACGAAAATGGTCTAAATAAGTTTTAGCTTGATGCGGGTCTTTAACATGATAGTGCGCGGTTTGGTTACGTTGCCAACGTGCAGAATCAATGGAAGAAAAGGTTTCATTGCGCTTAATTTTGGGAAAGCGGCTGAGGCGATTAAAGAAATCCTCCAAATGAGAATAATCATCCACCGACACTTTTAGAATGACATCAAACTGACCTAGTACCGCTGAGCAATCCACCACTTCTGGAGCATTATCGTACAGCCATTTGACTAAAGAGTAAGTATTATTCTCTTTAACTTGAATCATTATATAATAAATTTTCTTATCAGCGTGGCTAGTGGCCTCCAAATAACCACTAGCTAGATCTAGAGCTTCTTCTATTTCTCGCGCCACATCCAAAGAAATTGGCCGCCCACTTCTAGGCATAAGATATTTGCGTAAAGTACCCTCAGACTTGCCAATGAGCCTTGCTACCTCAGCGTAATCGCCCATAAACTTTTCTTGAATAATTTTTTTTAAGTTTTCTCGTCGAGTCACATTTTCGTCTACTAGCATCAATGCCTCCTCACAACTTAGTATAAGTTGGATGTTTTTTGTTCTTTTTGCAACTAATTAATGGCCTATCTTGTGCACGTAAGGTGAGAGAGATTTTTTTACTTAAGAACATACTTGTCCTATTAAGTGAATTTAAGGACAGTTTTTAGATAATACTCTTTTTAAAACAATAATTTAGGCACTTGACCAGGACAGTAATGTCCAGTTTAATGAGCTTAATGCTGGATTAAACGAGATTAGGAGAACGTTAACAGCAGCTCAAATAATCACTTATCGACTCAAATATTTAAGGAGGTAAGCATGGATATGTTTGAAAGAGTCATCATCTCTATCTGCCAGTTATTACTGGCATTAACCCTAGCTATTGGAGTGTCATGCTTCATCTTCTTATTAATATGGGTGATAAAGATACTAGCTATTCCAGCGGTACGTCACTTAATAGCAGCATCTACCGCAATCAATACGGTTTAACCTGAGGACGAGAAGCAACTTGCCTGCTTCTCGTCAAATCAATTTCTTAAAGTGAATATCTTTCTGATTAAGCCAAGCGCCCAATATTCAACTGATCATGAATACTATTACGCTCTGCTACAGAAATATTTAGACCCGCTGATAAATCCTGCATATATTTAACTTCGCGCGGATCATCTAAAGTCATCGCCAGCAAAGACATTAGATACACTTGTTTCTCCATGCCTTGTGGAACATTTTGAATCAAGCCTTGCAAATCTAAAGGTTTTCTTAGTTCAGTGGTTACAAAGTCAATATCTGCTTGTGAAGCATCTTTGAGGTGCTCTTTAATTTTAGCCTGTTCATTATCATCAATGACGCCATCGGCTTTTACGGCACTGATCATGGCACGCAATAAAATAGCAGCGTGCTTTTCATCCTCTGCTGTAGCATGCACTGGCTCATCGTTTAAGGCTGCTTTAAAGACTGAACCCATATCGGTATTTTTAGTGGGCGAACTACCGCCAAGCATATTGAAGAGGCTACCAAGGATATTGCCACCTGAACTACTATTTGAGCTACTGCTTGCTTGAGCTGTTTTTCCTGCCAGCATACTGGTTAAGAGGGCACCAATCCCACCTGCAATTGCTGTGCTGCGAGTCGCGCCACCGCCTAAAACTGCACCTAATAAACCACCTAAGACACCACCACGCCCTCCTAATAATTTTTTCGAGGCTTGTGCAACAATTAAACCAAACGCAACCCGCCCTAAGGTTTTGACTAAACTCATTATCTACTCCACTATTTTTTAAAGTACATTCAATTAAAACTAATCAGTTGGTACTGAGAACTAGCTGTTGAAGCTTAGCATGTAACTTATCTGAACATAGCTCAAGATTCCGTAATGATTAGTGCCGTCATTCCAAAGATCAATCCTATCCAAATAACTTGGTATTTTTTGCAGAGCTTGCTAATAATTTCACAGCTAAGTCTTTCGTAAACTACCGAGCCAGTTTCTATGTTAAAAAAAGTTTACACCGCTGCAACGCCACTCATGCCGGGGTTTATTCAAGAGGTGTTAGAAAATGCAGGCATTCCTTGCCAACAACGTAATTATTTTTTGAATGGTGCAATGGGTGAATTGCCGTTTGTTGAAACTTGGCCTTCACTATGGGTTGACGAAGCCTATGAGCAACAAGCGCTTGAATTAATTCAGGCAACTTTAAAGCAACCTAGCGCAGGTGTCTGGGTTTGCCAAAACTGCAAGGAGGTTTTAGAAACTCAATTTCAAAACTGCTGGCAGTGTGGACAAGCTGCACCACCTAGCATCCCTATTGGCGATGGAAAGTAAGCACTAACACATCCCGCCAAGCCGCTTGGCTTTTGTCTTCAGGCAGAATCGGTGTCACTCCGTGATAAACCTTATGATCATTCACTAAAAGCAAATCGGTACTCGTACTCAAAATGCATTGACCAAGCGCTTGCATCTGATTGTTATAAATATGACTCACCCCACCCTGCACATTATGCCGATCTAGTAACATAATTAGGATGTAATCAGCCCCATCTTTATGCACACCCTCCGGTGTTGGCCGTCCCTCTGCTAAAGCAGAAGCCACAATCCGAAACTGATGCGCTTGAATCCGCCAGAGCTGGCTCGGATTCGTACTAAATTGCTCTATCGACCATGCAATCAGAGTTTTAAATACAGGATTCGACACAGTAGTCGGCAGCCATGCGCGGAAATGGCGATTAAAACCACCATGCACTGCATTGTGGTAACTGCTTTGATAATGCGGCTCATGTGGGAGCTGCTTTAACTTGCCATATTGCCAATGGAAGACTGAATAACGGCGCAAGCGATAGCGCCCACCATCGCGCAGATAAGGATCAGGCAAGAGTTGATTCCAGCTTCGACAAAAGCGCTGATACGCATGCGCCATCTGCTGACGCAATTGAGTTTGTAAGCGATTCTGAGAGTCACCCACGGCTGCAATAAAGCCGAGTTGATTAAGCTGTGCGTTCACGATCCTTCCATATTATTTCGGTCAAGACTAATAATTTACTCGTCTTCGAGTGAATTGCCCAGATCACTTAGGGGCTGTGGCAATTATCACTGCACGCACAGGCGCTGGATAGCCTTCTATAGTACGTTTGGCATCCTGCGGATCCAGAAAGTCCTTTAAAGACTCAAAACGCATCCAATCAGTTGAGCGCTGCTCAGCGGTGGTAGTGGGGGTAACATCCACCGTACGAATATCTTCAAAACCTAAACGCCGCAGCCATAACTCCAACATCGCCACTGAAGGAATAAACCAGACATTACGCATTTTACCATAGCGATCTTCGGGCATCAGTACCGTGCGCTCATCACCGTCAATAATCAGAGTCTCCAAGACTAATTCACCCCCTACACGCAGGGCATTTTTTAATTCTTGCAAATGATCCAAAGGTGAGCGCCGATGATAGAGCACCCCCATCGACAGCACTGTATCAAAACCCTTGCCTTGGAAATCAGGCAAATCTTCGCTTTTTAAAGGCAAGAAATGCACAGGCTGTTGCCCTGCATAATGCTTGATAGCTTGAAACTGCATCAAGAAAAATAAACTAGGATCAATTCCAATCACTTGCTGAGCACCTGCGCCCAACAGCCGCCAGAGATGGTATCCACTCCCACAGCCAACATCTAAGACTAAGCGTCCTTGCAAAGATGATAAATGCGGCGCAACCCGCTCCCATTTCCAATCCGAGCGCCATTCTGTCTCAATTGGAATCCCAAAGACTTCAAACGGGCCTTTACGCCAAGGAATAAAAACCTCTAAAGCTGACCTTAGTGCAACGGCTTGCGTTGTATTTAGATCACTTGCTTGCCCAATTCTTACCGTGCCTTGAGTAAAATCGATACTACTAGCAGCTAACTTCGGTAATTGCTCTAAAGTCTCTAACCAAAGCTCGCGTTTACCATGCGGCGCTTCATAAACTGCGGCCTGCACTTGTTGCGGCAAAGTCGTTAGCCAAGCTGCTAAGCGGGTAGCTGCTAAATCCTGATAAGCTTCTGCCAAGCGTTTATCGAGTAGAGCACTCATGCTTTCACCGCTAAAATAGACGCAAATACGAAATTTTGAAACCAAACTAAGCTTTCACCGAACCCAGCCAATTTCAAGCGCTCTTGATGCATTTCGATAGTATCTGGCAGCAGCACATTTTCTAAAGCAGAACGCTTTTGGCTAATTTCTAGCTCGGAATAGCCATTGGCGCGTTTGAACTCCATATAAAGCTCAGTCATTAAAGCTTGTTGCTGTACATCGGTGAATTTGATTTTTTCAGAAAGAATCAACACTCCACCCGGCAATAAGGCTTCATAAATACGTTGCATTAAAGCTTGGCGCTGAGCTGATTCAATAAATTGCAGAGTGAAATTCAACACAATCACCGAAGCGGATTGCATGGGTACTTGGCAAATATCTGCGCAAAGTGTTTGGAAGCTACCTGCGGGTAGTTGCCGCTGCAAACGCTGCTCACAGCGCTGAATCATCGCCTCAGAATTGTCTATGCAAATGTACTGCACTTGTGGCTCTCGCACCTGTAAAGCCATCGCTAAGGTCGAAGCGCCCAAGGAGCAACCTAGATCATAAACTGCACTGTTGGCCTGAGCATAGCGCCGCGCTAACACCCCCAATTGGCTAATCACCGTTTCATAGCCGGGTACTGAGCGGCGCACCATATCGGGAAAAACATCGGCAACCGCAGCGGTAAAGGCAAAATCCACCACCTGTTGCGGCTTTGCAAAAATCTGATCGCGTGGAGAGTCAGTAGCCATCACTAGCCTTGCTCACCCACCCAACGAAAATCGGCAGGCAATTTATCCAATTGCAAACTTTCCCCTGTGCGTTGCGCAGCATCCGGCCCCATGAAATATAAATAAGGCCCAACCACTGCTTCAGGGCGCACATTGCTATCGGCATGCTCACCGGGGAAGTTTAAGACGCGTAGACTAGTGCGTACCGGTCCCGTGTGAATCCGATTCACCCGAATAAAAGGCTTAGCATCATATTCTTGGGCTAAAATATCGCAGAAAGCATTCATGGCGGCTTTACTCACCCCAAAGCCACCGTAATAAGCACGGTCAGTCGTGTCAGTAGAAAACACAATCGCAGCATCGGGCGACTGTTCTAATAAAGGCAAACAAGCACGCACCAATAGGAAATTAGCATTCAGATTGACTTGCAGCATTTTCGTCCACAAATCTAAATCATGCTGGCGTATGGCCATAAAAGCGCCTAACCAAGCCGCATTCAGGAGTAGCCCATCTAAGCGCCCTAGCTCCTGCTTAATCATTAGAGCCAAACTTGAATAAGCGTCACTCGTCGCTTCAGCTAAATCCAACTTACAAATTACTGGCTCAGGATAGCCTGCCTGTACAATCTCGTCATAGACCGCATCGAGCATCAATTCTTGCTTATCCACCAAGACAACCGTTGCGCCCAAACGAGCATACTGAATGGCTACCGCTTTACCAATCCCCATCGCAGCGCCGGTGACGACAATCACGCGCTCATGTAACAACCCGTCGGCGGGTAGATAATTGAGTAACTCGCTCTGCATGGAAACACTCCTGACCGCTGGAAAAGTTCGGCATGATAACGCGAAATGTGCCCTGCTTATATGAAAAGGATCAAAAATAGGTGACAGCTTAAAATCTTTGGTTAATCATGCTTACACAGTAAACTTTAGCGGCTTGGTGTCCGTTAACTCAATCACAAAATAAGCGGGCGATTGCATCTATGACTGAAGCCACAAATACCCCTATCAGCTGGAGCGAGACTTTGCGCAATTTTTTAGATGCGCGCGTACTGACTATGCTGTTTTTAGGTTTTTCTGCAGGGATTCCGATTTTACTGATCTTCTCATCCCTGTCTTTATGGCTGGGTGAAGCAGGTATCGAACGCAAAGCAGTCACCTTTTTTAGCTGGGCAGCCTTGGGTTATTCCTTCAAATTTGTCTGGGCACCACTGATTGACAAACTCCCCTTGCCCTTTTTAACCCGAGTTTTAGGTAAACGCCGCGCATGGCTGTTGCTCTCACAAGGGATGATTATTCTAGCGATTATCGCGATGGCTAGTATTGACCCTGCTTTGAGTAAAAACAGCGTCACTTTAATGGCCTTTGCAGCGGTTTTACTCGGATTTTCCTCAGCTACTCAAGATATTGTGATTGATGCTTATCGGATCGAATCGGCTGAAACCCGCTTACAAGCTTTAATGTCTTCAACTTATATCGTCGGCTATCGGTTAGCGATGATTGTGGCCGGTGCAGGAGCTTTATATTTAGCCTCTTATTTTGGCTCAGAAAAAGACCATTATGTTTACACTGCTTGGCGTTGGACTTACTTCATTATGGCCGCCATCATGCTAATCGGTGTACTGACTACCTTGGTTATCCCCGAGCCAGCGCATAAAGAAAGCCAGCTAGCTTACACCACCAGAGATTATTTCCGCTTAGTGTTGGTGTTTGCTTGCACCGTTACTAGTTTTGTCCTGACTTTTTTCTTTACCGATGACATCTTTATCAACTTAAAAAATCTGTTTGGCGATGGGGTCTTAACTGGTTTTATTTTAGAAACTCTGCGCTTCGCTTTAGCGGTAGGCATGGCTTTTCTAGCGGGTTATTTACTCGTCCGTGCGGGTTTAGTGGATCGCAGCATTGCTATTGAAACTTGGGTAGCTCCAATTGCTGAATTTTTTAAACGCTATGGTATCAAGACTGCCACCCTCTTATTAATCCTGATTGGCTTTTATCGGATTAGCGATATTGTGCTCGGCGCTGCTTCTAATGTGTTTTACCAAGACCAAAATTTTTCCAAAGAGGAAATCGCGACTGCTGTGAAAACAGTAGGTGTCTTAGTCAGTGTCTTGGGTGGAATCTTAGGTGGCCTATTCGCCACACGCTTTGGCGTGATGAAAAGTTTACTCTGGGGGGCTATGTTAGCGGCTTTAACCAATCTAGTCTTTGTAGGCCTAGCCTTAACTGGACACAACTTGCCTATTTTTTATTTAGCTGTGATCTCAGATAATTTAGCAGCGGGCTTTGCGAGTGCAGCTTTTGTCGCCTTTCTATCCGCACTAACCAGCGTGTCTTTTACAGCAGTTCAATACGCCATTTTTAGCTCGCTCATGTCTTTATTTCCTAAAGTGCTTGGCGGCTATTCCGGTACGATGGTTGATGCGATTGGGTATCCGAGCTTTTTTACTTTCACCACACTGATTGGCTTACCAGTGATTGGGTTAGTATTAATTGCGAGTAAAAATTTGGTTATTCAGCCAGCCGACAATAACTCTACCCAAATTTAGCTGAGGCCAAGGGCAGTTTTTTAAAAAAGTTACCTAAACTGGTATATTTGCGTCTTAAGCGAAGACAAACGCTAAAATCTGCATAACCACCAGTGAATACACACCGGCAAGCACATCATCCAACATAATGCCTAAGCCACCTTCTACTTTGTCATCCACAATATAAATCGGCCAAGGTTTCCAAATATCAAAAATCCGAAAGACAATGAAACCCACCAAGACCCAAACGAGTCCACTAGGTGCAGCAAACATCGTAATCCAAAAACCAACAAATTCATCCCAAACGATGCCACCGTGATCATGCACCCCCAACCGTTTAGCTGATTCGCCACAGACCCAAATGCCAACCACAATGGCAAGCACAATCACGGTAAAATAAAACCACAGCGGAAATAGCGACAAAATCCAATAAAACGGAATCGCTGCTAAAGTACCGAAGGTTCCAGGAGCAACAGGTGCTAAGCCACTACCTAAGCCAAAAGCAGTGATATGAATCGGTGATTGAAAAACGGTCTTTGCTAAACTCATAAGGAAATCATGGTTAGAAATAAAATTATTAGGCTAACTGCCTAACTCCATCTAAAAAACAGGCCTCAAACTCAAGTCAACAGCCTTAATCCTATGGTTTAGGATTAAGCAAATGCTTAAGTACGGGATGCTCTAAACAAAGTTGGTGGATTAGGCGATCATAATGCAACATTTTCTTCATCGAATGCAGAATCAAATAAGCCCCTAAAACTACTAATAATAGATTTAATAGCATTAAGGGCAGCAGAAAATACCAGATATTCAACCATTGATAATGGCTAGAGGTTGCGATCAAAAAGCTAGTCACCGTCATCGGCAGCACCAGTACTGCCAAACCGGTGCGCAAAATCGACAAGCTGGTGCGCTTCTCTGCTAACAGAAGCTGCACCTCATTAATCGCTAGGGCTTCATGCTGCTCAAAATTTGCAGCAGAAACCTGAGTCTCTTTCATCAATTTAGATATGTGTCTGAATGAAACGCTTCACCGCTTCTGCATCCGCAGCCATGACTTCAAAACGCTGTGGCAAACGCTCCAATTGCTCCATCCCTTGTGGGCGCATGGGTGTTTGGCCTAAAGCCTCTTGAATAGTTTCTTCAAACTTAGCTGGTAAAGCGGTTTCTAAAACTAACATAGGTACATCCGCTTCACGTAGCTCCAGCGCAACTTGCAAGCCATCTGCGGTATGTGTGTCGATCATCAAACCATATTGTTGCCAAATCTTACGGATCATTTCAATCCGATGGGCGTGGCTACTTGCACCTGATTGGAAACCAAATTTGCCTACCTCTTTAAATAAGCCTTGTGCTGCTAAATCAAAAGCTCCACCTTGCTCGATCTTCGTCCATAACGCCCGGACTTGCGAGCCATCTTGACCTGCTAAATCATAAATGAAACGCTCGAAATTAGAGGCTTTAGAAATATCCATCGACGGGCTACTGGTATGATAAGTGTTCGCTGCACCGCGCGGACGATAGACGCCTGTTTTGAAAAACTCATCGAGCACATCATTTTCATTGGTAGCCACAATCAAGTGCTTAATCGGTAAACCCATCATGCGCGCAATATGCCCAGCGCAGACATTACCGAAATTCCCAGAAGGGACAGCAAAGCTTACCTGTTGGTCATTGCTAGTGGTGGCTGCAAAGTAACCTTTAAAATAATAAATAATTTGGGCAGAAATGCGCCCCCAGTTAATTGAATTGACTGCCCCAATTTTATAATCAGCTTTAAAGGCATGATCATTCGAGACTGCTTTGACAATATCTTGGCAATCATCAAATACGCCTTTAATCGCAATATTATGAATATTCGGATCTTGCAGGCTAAACATTTGTGCGGTTTGGAAACGGCTCATTTTGCCGTGAGGCGAAAGCATAAAGACATTCACACCCTTTTTACCACGCATTGCATATTCTGCCGAAGAGCCGGTATCCCCCGAAGTCGCACCGAGAATATTAATTCCCTGCCCCGCCTTCGCTAAGACATATTCAAATAGATTACCCAAGAGCTGCATCGCCATATCTTTAAACGCGAGCGTTGGCCCATTGGATAAACATAAAAGATGCAGATTCGGCTCTAAAGTATGTAGTGGTGTAATATCTTCAGGATTTTCACCCTCACGTACATTGCAATACACAGCCGCTGTGTAGGTTTTATCAATGATGGCTTTTAAATCTGCCGCAGGAATGTCGGTCGCAAAGCGTGATAACACCGCAAAGGCTAATTCGCGATAATTCATCGTGCGCATAGCAGTTAAATCAGCATCACTAAGCTGCGGGTAGCTGTCCGGCAAATACAAACCACCATCCGGCGCTAAGCCACCAAGTAGAATTTCACTAAAAGATTGAGCGGGCGACTGACCGCGAGTCGAGATGTATTTCATAACTGGAACCTTGTAACTCCCCTCAAGAATTGAGAGGAGTAGAGAATTTTCATGGATTTTAGTTGAGGGCTAATTCAGTGCTTCCACACGCAAGCTAGTGACTGAGCCGCAAATACTATCGAGTTGCTCAATAGCAGTAATCGCCTCATTCATATTGCCTTGGCGTACCCGTTGCGTCAGCATAATAATATCCACTTCAGCACCCGCTTTAGCAGGCTCTTTCTGTAAGAAGGCTTCAATGCTGATAGAGCGATCACCTAAGATGCGGGTCACATCCGCCAGCACACCCGGCTTATCGACTGCTCGCATGCGCAAATAAAAAGCGGTTTCCACTTCAGTAATAGGCAGAATCGGTGTATCGGCTAAAGTGCTGGCTTGGAAGGCTAAATGCGGCACGCGATTATTCGGGTCAGAAGTCATCGCACGTACTACATCAATGATGTCCGCTACGACTGCAGAACCTGTTGGTTCAGCACCCGCACCACGCCCATAATACAAGGTAGAACCGACAGCATCACCTTGTACCATTACGCAGTTCATGACTCCATCCACACTTGCAATCAATTGCTTGCGGGGAATTAAGGTCGGATGTACCCGCTGCTCAATGCCTTTTTCAGTACGGCGGGCAATTCCCAGTAATTTAATCCGATAGCCCAAGTCAGACGCATAGCTCACATCCTCTGGAGTGATCTTAGAAATCCCCTCCACATAAGTTTCACTGAACTGTAAAGGCACACCAAACGCAATCGAGGACAGAATGGTGAGCTTATGCGCTGCATCCACACCTTCCACATCAAAGGTCGGATCAGCTTCGGCGTAACCCAACGCTTGAGCTTCAGCTAAGACATCCGCGAAGCTGCGCCCTTTATCGCGCATTTCGGTCAAAATGAAGTTACTAGTACCATTAATAATCCCTGCTAACCACTCAATCCGGTTAGCCGCTAAGCCTTCACGCACCGCTTTAATGACCGGAATACCACCTGCAACGGCTGCTTCAAAAGCGACAATTACACCTTTCTTCTGCGCGGCCGCAAAGATTTCATTGCCGTGGAGCGCAATCAGTGCTTTGTTGGCAGTGACAACATGCTTGCCATTTTGAATCGCTTGTAAGACCAAATCTTTAGCTAAGTTATAGCCCCCGATTAGCTCCACGACGATTTCAATATCCGGGTCTTCGACCACATCCATCGCATTGTTACTGAGACGCACACCCGATAAACCGAGCTTGGCGGCGTGACTGGTATCGAGAGCAGCCGCATAGTCAATCACAATACCGCGCCCAGCACGACGGGCAATCTCTTCAGCATTACGTGATAAAACCGTTGCAGTACCACCACCGACGGTGCCCAGCCCTAACAAACCCACCTTAACAGGCTTCATGTGTACTCCTTAAATCTAATTTTTACTTATGATTGCGCCGGACTGCTTAACTCGTCCTGACGGAACATTTGTTTTATCCCGCGAATTGCTTGACGGGTGCGGTGCTCATTTTCAATTAAACTGAAACGCACATGGTCATCACCATATTGCCCAAAGCCAATCCCTGGAGAAACCGCCACATGCGCATCATTTAATAGTTTTTTAGCAAACTCAAGTGAACCCATCGCGCGATAACGCTCAGGAATTTTTGCCCAAACGAACATACTCGCTTTTGGACGCTCTACCTGCCAGCCTGCTGCATTTAAACCATCACACAAAACATTGCGGCGGGCTTCATACATGCTACGAATTTCATCCACGCAATCTTGTGGGCCATCTAAAGCAGCAATCGCAGCGATTTGGATCGGTGCAAACATGCCATAGTCTAAATAAGACTTCATACGCTCTAAGGCTTTGACTAAGGTCGGATTACCGCACATAAAACCCACCCGCCAGCCCGGCATATTGTAAGTTTTGGAGAGCGAGTAAAATTCGACCGCAATATCCTTCGCACCCGGAATTTGCAGAATCGACGGTGCTTGATAGCCATCAAAGCAAATCTCGCCGTAAGCGATGTCATGAATCACCCAAATATCATGCTCTTTAGCAATCGCAATCACCCGCTCAAAGAAATCTAGCTCAACGCACTGTCCGGTTGGATTGCCGGGGAAGTTAATAATGAGCATCTTAGGCTTCGGCCATGAATTTTTGATGGCAGCTTCTAATTCAGCAAAGAAGTCTTTGCCTTCAATTAAGGGCACATGACGAATATCCGCATCCGCAATAATGCTGCCATAGGGATGAATCGGATAGGCAGGATTGGGCACTAATACCGTATCACCACGACTTAAAGTGGCTAAAGCTAGATGCGCTAAGCCTTCTTTTGAACCAATCGTGACAATCGCTTCAGTTTCAGGGTCAATATCGACATCAAACCGACGCTTATACCAATTGCTAATGGCTTTACGTAAGCGTGGCACCCCACGAGACATGGAATAACGATGTGTATCAGGCCGCTGAGCACTTTCCACTAATTTGTCGACGATGTGTTTAGGCGTTGGTTGGTCTGGATTTCCCATACCAAAATCAATAATATCCTCACCACGTGCACGCGCTTCGCGCTTCAAGGCATCGGTAATCTTGAATACATAAGTCGGTAAGCGGTTTATTCGTTGAAAATCGTCTTGCACGATATTGAAACCCATCTATGAATACTACCCATCGCTGGGGCCATTTGCAGCCGGTCACATTACAATCGACTATACAGTTCTGTCAATGCTGCCACCGAGGAGCCACTCATGCAGTTTAGCGAAGATCAACCTCAAGCGACTTACCTCATTCAAGCTTATGATAGGGGTTGGGTGCAAATCCAGAATCAGCGCCTAACTCAGCCGTTTATTGTGAGTGGGCAAACTTTAATAAGTGATTGGGTGACCGGAAGCTTTGAAGAACTAAGCCCTGAACAACTAGACCCTTTATTTGCTTTAAAACCTGAGGTCATTTTAATAGGTTGCGGTGCTAGTGCGAGTTTACCCACTCCCGCCATCTATCGTGCTTTAGTGGAGCATGGGATTGGATTTGAACTGATGACCACTGACGCCGCTTGCCGGACTTACACAATTTTGTTAGTCGAAGGCCGTACTGTGGCAGCCGCCCTATTTCCATAAAAATAGGGCATGAAGGGACTAACAGTTACTTGACTAGATACCTAACAAGCTTTCGCCGGATAAACCTTTATTTTCTAAGATACGGCGTAAGCGTTTTAAAGCATCCATTTGAATTTGCCGCACGCGCTCACGGGTTAAACCTAGCTCTTCGCCGACTTGTTCTAAAGTAGAACGTTCATAGCCATGCAAACCAAAACGACGCACGATCACATCCTTCTGCTTCACATCCAACTGGCTCAACCAATTTTCAACTGAATGACTGATGTCTTCATCCTCTAAGACCGCTGCTGGCTCGCGTTCTTCTTCCATTGGAACAAAATCGACCAAGGGGCTGTCGCCATCTTTGCCAACTGGGGTGTCTAGGGAAGAAACATGCTCGTTGAAACTTAAGAGTTTACGCAAACTGTCAATCGGGCGTCCTAAAGCTTCAGCCATTTCTGGCAAACTTGGTTCTCGACCTAATTGCTGCGTCATTTCGCGCAATTTGCGCATATACGCATTCAGCTCTTTATTCACGTGAATCGGCAAGCGAATCGTGCGGGTTTGATTCATCAAGGCACGTTCGATATTTTGCCGAATCCACCATGTTGCATAAGTGGAGAAACGAAAGCCACGCTCAGGATCAAATTTTTCTACCGCATGAATCAGGCCTAAATTACCCTCTTCAATTAAATCCGGTAATGGCAAGCCTCGACCTAGATAACGACGGGCAATTTTTACGACTAAACGTAAATTGCAGGTGATCATTTTCTTTCGGCCTAGCTCATCGCCTGCACGTGCCAGACGCCCATAGTGAATCTCTTCTTCAGGGGTTAATAAGGGTGAAAACTCAATTTCACGCAAATACAATTGGGCAGCATCACGTTCTGTGGATTGACTAACACGTTCCGAGGTGGAATCAGCTAGTACATCGGAACCATCGACACTTAGCAAATCTTCTGACTCATCGGTTAACTCATCAAGCTCTTCAAGCTCAATGCTGTCGTCCTCACCCAAAGTGAAGTTTTCTTCCTCTGGGTTGGAATGAGTCTGTAGGCTATGCATTGCATCACTCCTCTGTGGGGTTGTATCAGGCCAACAAGCTAGTTATGGCGTTGTTAACGCACTTTTTGACTCCCTCAGTCGACACCTAAGCTTAAACTTTCCTATTTATTTTTCTGCAAAGTAGCACAAAGCTTTCGAGATTTAAAGACCTTAACGAAAACTTAACAAAAATACAAGATTATGATTATTATAGAGAATTATTAAAAACGTCAAAAATCGCTGTAAATTTAATCTGAATGCAGGCTGAATGAAATCAGCATTTCATCGGAAATTTGGTAAAACTCAGCTTCTTTGCTCAGACTAACCCACTAAGCTTGCTGAAATATAAAAATAGCTAAGTTATAAGCTTTCTAGATTTTTTCTTAAAAAATCTACTTATTTTGGTAACTACACAATTTATTATACAAAATGTGTTTGATAGAGAGAATTTTTGGCCTTGATTAGCATGATCAATACTCAAAGCCGCTGCCAGCAGATACCCAAAGTGGATTGTTTTTTAATAGGTAGGTATAAGCCAAGAAAAAGTCAGAGGAGCTGACCGTTTTTAGAGACAAACGGTTACAAACAGCTAAGCCTATAAAGGCGGTGCTCCGTATTGTTTAGCAAGATCTTGAATATAACGCTTACGCTCACTGCTACTCATAGCCGACCATTGTTCACGCAGTTTTTGCTGCTCTGCCATTGGTAAGCTTTTGATCCAACTCCGCCATTTTTTAATTTTTTCCCGCTTATCAGTGGGTAAGCTACGGTAATGATCTAATTTCTGCTGCAAAGCAATACGACGAGTGAGAGGTAAATTTTTCCACTGTGTATATTGAGAGCGAATCTGTGCACGTTGACTAGCAGGTAAAGCAGCCCAACGCTTCAAATTGCTTTGCTTCTCAATCGAAAACCCTGACCATTGCGACTGATACTCTTGTAAGACTTTGCGTTCTTGAGAGCTTAAACTCTCCCAACTTAGGCTTCCTGCCCAACTAAAAGTGCATAAACTGCCAAGCCATAAGCCTAGGCTTAAACGTAATAGCCACCCAGTAAGTGATTTCATTGAATCGCATCCTTGAGGGGAACGCGCTCACCATCCAATAAGGAAAACATCATCGTATCGCTACTAGAATCAGGGTTATCTAGTTCACTCCAATAGCGACCGTAGTCGTCCCACCATTCAATCATCGCTGCTAATTCATCAGCCGACTCTTCGGCATAAGCAGGCCATAAACTCAGTCCTAAGATAAAACCGAGAGAAAGGAATCCTTTCCTTAACATGATGTGCTCCCTAAGCGAGCGGCTTAACTGTATTCAGCGGCTAGCCACTCATAAATATCCATATTGTCTAAAAACTCAATGTCTTCATTAGACATTAGCACATCTGCAGAATTTTTGGACGACACCTCTGAATTGCTCAAAGAATTGTCAGACAAATGGTTAAAGAATAGCTGCAAGCCTAAACTAATCACTGTTGCTCCTACTAAACCTGCAAGCACTGCTCTCGGTCTAGCATCTACGAAACTCCAAGCACCTAACCAAGCTGCAAAGCCCGTTTGAGACTTAACTGTACGCGCTTTATTTAACTCTAATAAAGCTTTTTGCCGCGCTTGTTGTAGCCTGCCTTGAATCTGCGGGCTTAAATGCTCGGCTTCACGGTTTAAACCTTGTTCAAGTGCTTTTAAGCTCTCCGTATCCCGCCTGTTCTCCATTAATTTTCTCCCAGATAATCGCGCATTTGGCGCATCGCACGCGCCAAATGGGTTTTCACGCTACCTTCTGAACAGCCCATGATTTTTGCTGTTTCTGCAATGTCATAACCTTCCCAAGCACGCAAGAGTAAAGCCTGCTGCTGGCGCAAAGGTAGCTTGCCAATCAACTCCACCAAGCGTTGGCTTAGCTCATCATTTTGTAGTTGTCGGTCAGGTTCTAAAAACTGTGTCTGTGCAACTAGTTCATCAGGCTCTGGTCTTTCCTCTGATTCGGTAGAATCATTGAAAAAGACTCGCCAACGCTGCCTAACTTGGCGACGCCGATGCCAATCATTGATTTTGCTATGCAAGACACTATGAAAAAGCGCACCCCATTCAGCTTGTGGATGTTGGCTATAGTTTTGTACCAAGCCCAACATCGCATCTTGCACAATATCGAGAGCATCTTCTTCATTTTGAGTGGCTAGTCGCGCTGTAATAAAAGCCCTTTTTTCTACACTTGCTAAGAAGTGATTCATTGTCATGCTTGAGCTCAGATCATGCTCCTTTGCCTCCTTACTCCCCAACGGGTCGCCTGACATGACTAGCTTATCGCCAGAAACGAACCCTTGTTGTTGAATTCCTTGTACTAACATGATGCTTGGTTCATCCTTGATAACGGTTTACCACACCAAACGTTGACACTAGTAGTGTTTAAGTTCTTTCTGTGAAAGAATTCTTTGGCAAAAGTTCCTCGAAACCCTCATTAGGAGAGTAAGTCATGCTTTGGAAATCTGGCAGACGCAGCAGCAATATTGAAGATAGACGTACTGGCATGGGTGCGCCCGCCAAAGTGGGTGGTATTGGTTTAATTTTGATGTTGGTCGTGGCTTGGCTCATGGGCGCTGACACCATGCAGCTATTAGGTATTGCGGGTAATAACCTCGCTGGCACGACTATGACCGTACAACAGCCTACACCTGAAGAACAAGAAGATGCTGACTTCGTTTCTGCTATTGTCGCACAAACTGAAGATGTCTGGGGGCCGATGTTCCAAGCAGCAGGTCGCAAATACCAAGAGCCAAGCCTAGTGCTATTTAGTGAACAAATCGAATCGGCCTGTGGTTATGCTTCAGCAGCGAGTGGCCCCTTTTATTGCCCAGCGGATCAAAAAGTTTACATTGACTTAAGTTTTTTCCAAGAATTACGCCGTTTAGGTGCACCCGGGGATTTTGCGCGTGCTTATGTGATTGGGCATGAAGTGGCTCACCATGTGCAGAACTTAATGGGAACCTCTACTAAAGTTAGCCGCCTACAGTCACAAGTAAGTGAAGCCGATTCAAATTCGCTTTCAGTGCTACTAGAGCTACAAGCGGATTGTTATGCGGGAGTTTGGGCAAATCACGCACAAAAAAACTTCAATACACTAGAAGCGGGTGATATTGAAGAAGGCTTACAAGCGGCTGCATCGATTGGCGATGATCGTCTACAACGCATGTCTGGACGGCGTGTGAACCCAGATGCCTTTACGCATGGGACTTCTGAGCAACGGGTTAAATGGTTTAAAACCGGTTTGCAATATGGCGATATGAATCGTTGTGATACTTTTGCGAGCATTCGCTAACTTCACAAGCACTAGCCTCTCCGTCTTGAGAGGCTAGTGCTTAGGCTTTACTCCGCAAAATTCATTTCTAAATACTTAAACACGGCAAATAAGCCCATCGCTTCGCCGCCTATCGGACGTCCAGGGCGAGCGCGTAAATTCCAAGCCATCACATCGAAATGCGCCCACGGAATCCGATTGGGGACAAATTCATTTAAAAATAAAGCGGCGGTAATCGCCCCACCATAGCTATCACCACTATTACTTAAATCAGCTACCTGACTACGCAGCTTTTCTAAATAAGGTTTATGCAATGGCAAATTCCAAATCAGATCATTACTCATCGTAGACGCCGCTTGCAGCTTTTGCATCAAGGAACGGTCATTAGCAAAAAAGGCCGGAACTTCTGTTCCCATCGCCACTCGTGCAGCCCCTGTGAGAGTAGCAAAATCAATAATCACATCCGGATCATTTTCAGCCGCATAAGCGAGTGCATCACACAAAATTAAACGCCCTTCCGCATCGGTATTATCAATTTCAACCGTTTTCCCTAAGCGAGTATGGAGCACATCACCAGGGCGGAATGCATCACCACTAATCGCATTATCCACGGCAGGAATGAGTACCTGTAAACAGATGGGTAGCTCAAGCTGCATGATTAATTTAGCTAAACCTAAAACATGCGCCGCACCACCCATATCTTTTTTCATTAAACGCATATTCGAAGAAGGCTTAATATCGAGGCCACCAGTGTCAAAACAAACCCCTTTACCCACTAAACAGACTAAAGGATCGTCTTGATTCCCCCAATTTAATTCAATTAAGCGTGGCGCATGCACACTCGCGCGCCCTACCGCATGAATCGTTGGGAAGTTTTCTTTTAATAAAGCACTCCCGGTAATCACATCCACTTCTGCGTCATGGACTTCGGCTAAGCGGCGGGCAACTTGCTCTAAATCCTGTGGCATCATGTGATTAGCAGGCATATTAATCAGATTACGCACTAAACTAATCGCCTCAACCATCGCATTAATACGCGCAGCGCCTTGGCTTACATATAAAATCGGTTTGGTGGGTTCTTCTGTAGTTCGAAATTGATCAAACCGATAATGGCCTAAACCCCAACCCACCAACATTTGCGTGAGATCTTCATCGTTCCAATCCCCTTCGAGGAAATATTCACCCGTTGGCAATAAGTTGGGTAAACCCGCTAAAGCCCAGAGCATACCCTCGCTATCATTCAGTCCATAAAAAACATGTACTAAGCGCCCAGCTGAATCAGGCACTAAAGAAACGGTATTCGGTTTGCCACGATAACCCTGCACCGTGAGCCAATTCCGACCTGATTCATGAATACCTGTTTTAATTTCGGCTA
This sequence comes from uncultured Thiothrix sp., assembly GCF_937876535.1. Lineage (GTDB taxonomy): Bacteria > Pseudomonadota > Gammaproteobacteria > Thiotrichales > Thiotrichaceae > Thiolinea. The sequence continues at coordinate 76,481 of NZ_CALFHZ010000002.1, read as the reverse complement.
AACTAGTTTCTGTAACTAAACGAATAGGGATGGCCGTCTCAGTTTTTTCATAGGTGAACATAAAATGACGTCTCTACTTATTGTGAACTTTATCGTGTTGTAATTGACAAGCCAGCAGCCTGACTTCATGCTTTGGCTAAAGAATTTACAAGCATAAGGCATTTGCCCAAAACTAGCACTCTGATATCAACAAGAATTAATCATGCGATTGGATACCACTTATACAGTGAATACACCGGAGGGCATTGCTTTAGAGCTATCACCAGCAGGCCCTGTGCCACGCACCTTAGCGTGGTTAGTGGATCTCATGATTCGTGCAGGTGTCAGTTTACTCATCCTCATTCTATTAGCCTTCCTAGGCAGCCTAGGTATGGGTCTTGCCATGATTTTAATTTTTTTATTAGAGTGGTTTTACCCAGTTTGGTTCGAACTACGTTATCAGGGCCAAACACCAGGCAAACGCTTACTTAATATTTATGTAGCACAACTTGATGCCAGCCCGATTTCACCAGCAGCGTCAGTGGTTCGGAATCTATTACGGGTGGTTGATTTCCTACCATTTTTTTATGGATTTGGTTTAGCCAGTACATTATTAACTAAACGTTTTCAGCGTTTAGGTGATTTAGCGGCAAATACTGTAGTGCTTCATAAGAGTTTACCTGTCTTAAGCCAACGTGAAATCTTAGCCAACCCAGAGCCAGCGAATGTGTCTTTATCTTTACCCGAGCAACAAGCATTGATTTTATTTGCGCAGCGGGAGGCCACTTTAACCATCGAACGCCAACAAGAACTTGCACAGTTCACAGAAAGCTTAGTGAAAAATAAAAAGGATCCAGCCGCGCATTTACGCAGCATTGCTAGCTGGCTGATAGGAAAACAAGCATGAAACAATCTATTTTCGTGCAAACTAATGAGCCTTTGTGGAGCCAACTTGAAGCTTGGCTAGATTTTCAGGACTTACCACGCAAAGAACGCAATAAACGACAAGCTGAACAGGCCACGCTCGATTTTCCAGAAGTTTATCGGCATGTCTGTCATCACTTGGCTTTAGCGCAATCACGCATGTATAGCCCTTTATTGATTGAGCGGTTAAATCAATTAGTGATCCGTGGGCATAACCGCCTTTACTCAAGTCGTCTCCATTTTTGGCAACGCCTCGTTGAGTTCTTTTTAAGAGCCTTACCACAGCTGGTGCGGCAAGAACGTAAAGTTGTGTATTTAGCAGCGGCGTTATTTTTTGGCAGCCTGATTAGCATGATTATTGCCATTCAAATCCAACCCGAACTGGTTTATTCAGTCATCGATGGTGAGCAAGTGGCGGGAATGGAGATGATGTACGACCCCAAAAACACCTCACGTTTTGGGCGAGAACGTGAAGCCGATAGTGATGTGCTGATGTTTGGCTATTATATTCGTAACAATACAGGCATTGGTTTTCAGACCTTTGCGGGTGGTTTAACCTTTGGGCTAGGTACCTTATTTTTCTTGTTATATAACGGCTTAGTGATTGGTGCAGTCGCGGGGCATTTAACCGAAATTGGTTATATCGAGACCTTCTGGAGCTTTGTCGCGGGGCATAGTGCATTTGAATTAACAGCCATTGTGCTTTCCGGTGCAGCGGGCTTGAAATTAGCTGAAGCCTTAGTTATGCCGGGGCGTAAATCACGCCGTTTAGCTTTATTGGATAATAGCCGCATTGCTATTCAAATTGTTTACGCGGCTGCGACCTTGTTCATTATGGCCGCTTTTATTGAGGCTTTTTGGTCCTCTCAAGCTATTATTCCTCCGCAAGTTAAATATGCAGTGGGAGTTAGCCTCTGGGCCTTGGTAATTCTCTACTTTGTGCGTGTTGGACGTGAGTAGCGCGCATGAAATTAACTGATCTCAATATTCAAGTTCGTCAACGCTCTGCTTGGGAAGCAATTGATTTAGGTTTTGCCTTTGTACAGCAACATTGGAAAGCCCTAATCTTGCCCTATGCGCTCTTGATGTTGATGCTCGCGCTGCCTATTTGGTTATTGTTACCAGAAGCCTATTTACCGATTGCAGGCTTAGTAGTGTGGTGGTTTAAGCCACTGTTTGATCGCCTCTTACTTTATATACTTAGCCGTCAGTTGTTTAATGAAACGACGAGTCTCGCTGAAGCCTTCTCGGCTTTACCGCAGTTAATTCGCCAAACAGGCTTATTGAGTGGATTAACTTATCGGCGCTTTTCTTTATCACGTAGTTATGTCTTACCGATTTGGCAATTGGAAGGTTTGCGTGGCAAACCCTTAAAAGAGCGTAAAGAACTGATGTATTTACAAGGCCATAGCAATGCGATATGGCTTACTCTGGGTTGCATTCATTTAGAATTTATCGTTGTGCTATCGCTTTATGCTTTAATTTTAATGCTTGATCCCACTGGCGCTGCTTGGGAGCATATTAAAAGTTTATTTCGCGGCGATCTAGATATTGATACTCAATATTGGCGCATGTTGATGGATTTTGTTTTTTATCTGCTAGCCGTTTTAGTGCTTGAACCTTTCTATGTAGCAGCAGGTTTTATGCTGTATATCAACCGGCGTACACAACTAGAAGCTTGGGATATAGAAATCGCTTTTCGTAATCTCGGTGGGCGTTTAAATCAGTTAGCTAAAACTAGTAGCTCTGTTTTATCCAGCCTCTTAATAACTTTAGTCATTGGTAGCTTGTACTTAAGTACTAACACTCCGGTATATGCCCAATATTATGAATCACAACATGAATTTTTAGCTGAAGAACGATTAACTCCTGAGCAAGCCGCTGCAAAAATTCAAGAAGTGATGGCTTTAGATGAGTTAAATAAGCGCATTAAAGTGAAAACTTGGGTGGCTAAAAATCAGCAAGAAAGCAAGCAGTCAAATGATAGGATTTCAGATGAATTTATTCAGTTATTTGCAAGTATCTTTAAAGGTTTGCTGTGGGTAGCCGTCATTGTGGCAGTTATTCTAGCTATTATTTACCGTCAAAAAATTCTGGCTTATCTTTCACCTTTGCGCAAACAAACCAACATAATCACTACACCGGAAGTTTTATTTGGTTTAGATATTCGTCCCGAATCCTTACCCGATGATATTGCCGGAACTGCTCATCAATTATGGCAAGCCGGAAAAACCCGCGAGGCTTTAAGCTTATTGTATCGTGGCGCTTTGGTAATTTTGACCCATGAAGAAGGTTTAGCGATTCAAGCCAGCCATACCGAAGGTGACATCCTCAAACTTGCCAAACCGACCACTGTAGCTGAGCGCTATACCTATTTGCGTACCCTTACTAAGCTCTGGCAAACCATTGCCTATGCCCATCGTAGCCCAAGCTTTCAAGAAATTGAGCCTTTATTTACAGGCTGGAATCAATTCCAAACTCCTCGCTTAGATGCCAACGCTGTTGAGGTGCGCACATGAGGATCAAGTGGGAAAGTTGGGTTGTGGGTCTACTGGCTATCGTCATCTTTGGTGTCGGTTGCCTTTGGTTTGTACAGAACTACGAATTGAAGGAAATTGATAGCTATACCGGCTATCGAGGTGAAGCTGGTAGCAATGACTTGTTCGCTGCACGCTTATTTTTAAAGCGCATGGGCATCCCTACTCTGCGCCAAGATGGCTTGTTATCGTTACCCGATACAGATACCGTGATTGTGCTAGACACTGACCGCTATACAATGACACAGCAAAAAACTCAAACACTCTTAGATTGGGTCGCAGCTGGTGGACATTTAGTAACGCGTGCACGTGTTGATTATACAGATGCTACAGAAGAAGCTAATGACGAAGAGCAGCACAAACCAGAAACTGAAAACCGTGATCATCTGCAACAGGCTTTACAGATTGAAATTGGTACTAGCCAAGTCTTCGATGAAGAAGACTTACCTTTTAGCTTGCAACTAGCAACCCAGCCTAAGTCCCTAAAGGTGGATGTAAGCTTCTTCAACGAGCTACTGACTAACAATCCCAATGCGCAAATTTATCAAGCCAATGCAAAAAACTTCCTCCTGCAAATTAAGCATGGACAAGGCTTAATTAGCTTAGCTGCGACTTTAGAATTTGCTGAAAATCATCAGATTGATAAGGTGGATCACGCCGAATTTTTTTGGTGGCTATTGCATAGCCATAAGCCTGACTTCAAGCAAGTTTGGCTGATTAATCAAGATACTTTACCCGGCTTAAGAACCTTATTAATGCAATATGCTTCGCCAGTATTATGGATGGTCGCCTTATTATTACTGGCTAGTTTCTGGGCTTTAATTCCACGCTTTGGAGCGTTTATTCCAGAGCCTATTCCTGAGCGGCGGCGTATTCTTGAGCATATTAAAGCCAGTGGTCAGTTTATGTGGAAGCGCCAAAATGAAGGTAAAAAGCAACTGTTAGAAAGCACTCGTCAAGCTATTCGCCAAACCGCACGTACACAGATTCCGGGCTGGCAATGGTTAGCAGCACCCCAACAAACCGAACAATTAACCCAGCACTTAAAACTCCCCTTGGAGCAAACTTCATCTCTGCACCATTTGTTAACAGCGTCACAATTAACGGATGCTGAGTTTATAAAATTGGTACAACTTGCTAATTCGCTAAGGAAAACAACATGAATGCAATTCTGCCAACTCCTAGTTTGAGTTTGGATCAAGCCAGCCGTTTAGCTGAGCAAATTCATACTGAAATCGCTAAAGCGCTCATCGGCCAGCAGACTGTGATTCGTGAAACCTTAATTGCACTGTTAGCGGGTGGACATGTGCTGATTGAAGGTGTTCCGGGTTTAGGCAAGACTTTGTTAGTACGTGCTTTAGCCAAGACGATTACAGGGCAGTTCGCTCGTATTCAATTCACGCCTGATTTAATGCCCGCGGATATTAGTGGGCATGTGCTATTTGATATGCATAATCAGCGCTTTGATGTACGCAAAGGCCCAGTATTTACTAATCTGCTCCTTGCGGATGAAATTAACCGCGCCCCGGCGAAGACCCAATCCGCTTTGCTAGAAGTTATGCAAGAGCAGCAAGTGACTATTGAAGGCACTGCTTATCCAGTCCCGCTGCCCTTTATGACTTTAGCTACCCAAAACCCGCTGGAGCAAGAAGGCACTTATCCACTGCCAGAGGCGCAACTCGACCGTTTTTTACTGAAAATATATATCGACTATCCAAATCTAGAAGAAGAAATTGCGATGGTGAATGCTGTCACTAAGCAGCAAGTGGGTGATCGTTTCCAATTGGAGCAATTGAAAGCGATTGTGACCCCTGAGGCAATTTCAGCCATGCAACAAGTGACCGCGCAAATTGCAGTGGATCATGCCGTGGTTGATTATGCAGCGCGTATCACTCAAGCCACTCGCAAAGGCCAAGGTTTACGTTTTGGCGCAGGACCACGGGGCAGCATTGCGTTAGTGCGTGCAGCGCGAGCACATGCTTTATTAGAAGGCCGTGACTTTGTACATCCCGATGATATTAAACAAGTAGCTTTACCTGTGTTACGCCATCGTGTGTCCCTAGCCCCCGAAATGGAACTGGAAGGTTATAACACCGATCATGTCCTAAGTTCCGTACTGGAAACAACGGAAGCACCGCGCCAATGATTTTGCCTGCTCGCCGCAGCTTCTATCTGCTGGCTGTTAACCTTGCCTTAGCTGTTTTAGTCAGCTTCCTACCTAACTTATTGCTAGTCTGGTATCTGGTCTTAGGGTTAAGTTTAGGCTTATGGATAGTAGATGGCTTCTTGTCTTTAGCGAAACATGGCTTAGAAATCGAGCGGGAGTTACCAGCTAGTTTACCAGTCGGTATCAAACGTTTAATTCAATTACGTCTACGCCATACGGGTAAACAGGCACTAAATTTAGTCATTTATGATCATTACCCGCAACAAGTGCAAGCACAAGGTTTGCCTTTGCAGTTGAGTTTGCCAGCCGGTCAATATGCCGAACCGGTTTACAGCATTCTTCCTTTAGAGCGCGGTAAGTTTATCTTTCCACAAGTACAAGTGCGTGTACGCTCCCCACTGCAATTATGGTGGCATGATTACAAAATCCAGCGGGAATCCGAAGTACGCATTTATCCCAATTTCGCGGCGATTTCCCAATATGCTCTGCTCGCCACCGATAACCATTTAAGTCATTTAGGGATTATGAAGCGTAGACGGCGGGGAGAAGGTCAAGATTTTCATCAACTTCGGGAATACCGAGCGGGCGATAGCTTACGGCAAATTGACTGGAAAGCCAGTGCCCGCATGCATAAGGCTATCTCACGTGAGTATCAAGATGAACGCGATCAAGATATTGTGTTTTTGCTCGATTGTGGACATCGTATGCAAGCTAAAGATGGCGAGCTTTCGCATTTTGACCATACGCTGAATGCAATTTTGCTGATGTCTTATGTAGCCTTGAAACAAGGTGATGCGGTGGGCTTAGCCACTTTTGGAGGAGCGGAACGTTGGTTGCCTGCCAAGAAAGGACAACTCAGCTTAAATCAAATCCTCAATGCGCTGTATGATTTGCAGCCGACCCTACAAGCACCAGACTATAGTCAAGCCGCAGCGCAACTGTTAATTCGCCATAAAAAACGCGCCCTAGTCATTCTAATTACCAATTTGCGTGATGAGGACACTGACGATTTGCTACCGGCTTTAAACTTACTGCGCAAACGTCATTTGCTTTTGCTGGCCAGTATGCGCGAACTCGCTCTAGACCAAAAACTAACCGAGCCAGTTGATCATTTAGAAGAAACGCTTGAGCAATCAGCCACCCAACATTATTTGCAATTACGCCAACAAACCCTAGAGCGCGTGCGTGCTACGGGAACTTTGTGCTTAGACGTACCTCCAACAGAGTTATCGACACAATTGATTAATCGTTATTTAGAAATTAAGCGCATTGGTGCTTTATAAAGAATATAATTTTATTGTTAAGCACTGTACAAGGGCTTGATTTAAGGCTTGATTTAAAATCATTACGGGGCTTTTTAAATAAAAATCAACGTGAAAATTCACATCTACAATCCGAGAGGCTTGCTTGCCTAGCTTAGCTATGAATGGGAATATTGCCGCTTTTCCAGCGGGTGACGCGACATCTTTATGTTGAGACCTGAACACATACGGGCCTTACGTCAACACGGCTTTCCCCCGGAAATGGTGTTGGTTAGTTTCGATGCCACGACCATTCAACGGGGAGTGCACTATTTCGAAGCTAAGCGTGTCATTGAACTCAGCAGTGATTTCCCAAGCCTCAGTGAAGTGCGCTTGAAAGGTTTAGTGCTAGGCAATAGTAAATATAGTACTGATGTTTTATTAGACTTAAATAATCACCAAGTCATCAGTAACTGTAGCTGTCCGGTTGGACATCAATGTAAACATGCGGTTGCTACTCTTCTCCAATATGTTGGCGACCGTATTCAAGCCACTGCTACCAAAACGATTACCGAGAAACTTGAAGAACCCACGGCTATTCAACTGTGGTTAGCTGATCTCAATACCGCACCGCGTGAAGCAGAAGATAATACTGTGGATGAATCTGCCGATGCCGTGCGCATGGATTTGATTTATCTCTTAGAGCAGCGCAATAAGTTAAGTAACCACGTCGAAATTACTCCACGGAAAGCAACTCGCCTCAAGCGCGGTGGATATGGTCAAGCCTATCAAGTGCAACTTGAGGATTTAATTTACGCTTGGAAAAACCATCCCTTTCACTACCAAGAAATCGACTCAGATATTAGTCAATTGATTGTTCCCCACACCAGCTATTACAGCTCTAACTCACGTCAATTAGAGCTCAAAGGTAGTGTCGGTTTAATTGCACTAGAAATGTTATTGAAAACGGGGCGTACTTTTTGGAAAACCACTGAACATCTGCCACTTAAAGCGGGCGCAGCACGCAACTTAGATATTTATTGGGAAGAAAAAGGTAATACTAGCCAAATTCGGCACCGCACTATTCCGCCGATACAGGATTATTTTTGGCTCGAAAAGCTGTTTTATGTTGATCAGTTGCGCGGTGAATGTGGGGTATTAGAACACGGCTCCATGACTGCTGTGCAAGTGCTCAAACTATTAAGTGCACCACCCATTCCTACTAGTGATGCCAACCTAGTCAGTCAGCGCTTGCTGGATATTCTACCGGAAGCTGAAATTCCGCTCCCGGATGCTAGTATGAATCCACAAGTTGTTGAATTAGACGACTTAGTACCAGTTGCCCATGCGCTCTTGTATATTCCGGCTGATCAGACCGCAAGCTTTGGGCAGCATCGCATTCGCCTCAGTTTTAAATATGGTGACCACCACCTTCATAATTACAGCACGCAAAGTATCCAAACCCTGCGTGACGATAATATTCGTTATCGCATTCATCGTGATTTGGATTTCGAACAAAATGCCTTAGATCAATTACAGCTCTTAGGTTTTGAAGGTTCTGGGCAAAACCCACTCGAATTACGCGTGCCTAGTGATAACCCGAGCTTGCAAGCTTTACGCTGGAATTATTTGCTAGAAAAAGGTTTGGCTGATTTAGAGCTGGATGGCTGGGAGATTGAATACTCGGACAATTTTAGCCTTGAATTCACCACGATTGATGATTGGGAAGCTGAGCTTGCTAGCAGTGGCGAAAATTGGTTTGAAATTAGTTTAGGCTTTGTGGTTGATGGCAAACGCATTAATTTACTGCCAATTCTAGTCGATATGATTGCGCAAATGCATGATCCACAAGAGCTCAAAAAACTGCTACAAGATCAACAGCATTTACTCATCCCCTTAGATGATAAACATTGGGTCAAACTGGACTCTCAGCGCCTTACTAAAATTCTTGATACCTTAATTGAGCTTTATGATCATGCCCCCTTGAATGCGGAGGGTAATCTGCTCATCCATCAGGTACAGGGTTTAGGCTTAACGGATCTACTGAATGACTCACGTTTGATTTGGAAAGGTGCAGAAGAGTTGCGCACCCTTAGCAAGCAATTAGTGCACTTCCAAGGGATTCGCCCAGTCGACTTGCCAAAAGAGTTAAGAGCTGATTTACGCCCTTATCAATACGAAGGTTTGAACTGGCTGCAATTTTTACGTGAATACCATTTCAATGGCGTGCTAGCTGATGACATGGGTTTAGGTAAAACCTTGCAAGCTTTAGCGCATTTACTGATTGAAAAAGAGGCCGGACGTGCTGATCGACCTAGCTTAGTGATTGCGCCTACTAGTTTAATGAGTAACTGGCGGCGTGAAGCAGAGAAATTTACGCCCTCTTTAAGAGTTTTAACACTGCATGGCCCCGAGCGCGAACAGCATTTTGAGCAATTAGCTCAATATGATTTAGTGTTAACGACCTATGCACTCGTGTTGCGTGATGAAGAACTTTATCGTCAGCACCAATTTCATTATTTGATTTTGGATGAAGCACAAGCAATTAAAAACGCTAAGGCTAAAACGACTCAAGTTATTTACGAGCTGAATGCACGGCATCGTCTGTGCTTAACTGGCACACCCATGGAAAATCATTTGGGCGAACTATGGTCTATGTTCCGCTTCTTAATGCCGGGATTTTTAGGACCTTTAGATCGCTTTGGCCGTTTATTCCGCGTACCGATTGAAAAGCATGGCGATCCTGAGCGACAACTCCAACTGCGTAAACGCTTACAGCCTTTCATGCTGCGACGTACCAAAGAGCATGTGGCTAAAGAATTACCGCCAAAAACAGAAATTATCCGTACCGTTGCACTCGAAGGTGTACAGCGTGATCTGTATGAAAGCGTGCGTTTAGCAATGGATAAAAAGCTGCGTGAGGAAATCAATCAAAAAGGCTTTGCACGTAGCCAAATTATGATTTTGGATGCACTATTAAAATTACGGCAAGTTTGTTGTGATCCGCGCTTACTCAAGCTTGATAGTGCTCAAGGTATCCAAGCCTCTGCTAAGCTTGAAATGCTAATGGAAATGCTGCTTGAGATGTTGGATGAAGGTCGCAAAGTCTTACTTTTTTCGCAATTCACGTCGATGTTGGAATTAATTGAGCACGAGCTGGTTAAAAATAATATCCCCTTCAGCAAACTTACAGGGCAAACTCGTGACCGTGAGACGGCGATTAATTATTTCCAAGAAGGCGCTGCCAAAGTATTTTTAATTAGCTTAAAAGCGGGTGGAACAGGTTTAAATCTAACTGCAGCAGATACCGTCATTCACTATGATCCGTGGTGGAATCCTGCTGTTGAACAACAGGCTACTGATCGTGCTTATCGGATTGGTCAGGAGAAGCCCGTGTTTGTTTACAAGTTACTAACCGAAGAAACCGTTGAGGAAAAAATTCTCAAACTACAGGAACGTAAACAATCGCTTGCCGATGGTTTATATACTGGAGCCAATCAAGCAGAAAACAATTTTAACCAAGATGATTTATTAGAATTACTGAAACCACTTAGCCTGCCTTAAAAGGTGAATTCGTGAATATTTACCGTTTGTCGTTTTTTTTCTAAGTTCTACAGACAAATTGTATGTTTTACTAGCAAATTATCTAGACTTTAAACGGCCTTTCAATTCAGTCTTTTGGAAATATGTCTACTAACAAGATGGAGATTAATCAATGAGCTTAATTAGTGAATTTAAAGAATTTGCCATGCGCGGCAATGTGGTCGATCTTGCTGTTGGCGTGATCATTGGCGCGGCCTTTGGCAAAATTGTTAGCTCGCTGGTCAATGATATTATTATGCCACCAATCGGTTGGGTTTTAGGTGGAGTTAACTTCAGCGATCTTGCCATTGCTTTAGATGATGCAGGCAAAGTGGTTATTAAATACGGTGCATTTGCTCAAACCATCGTTGATTTCTTAATTATTGCCATGGCAATTTTCCTAATGGTCAAAGCCATTAATAAAGTGAAAAAACCTGTTGAAGCACCGCCATCTGGCCCAACTCAAGAAGAATTACTCACGCAAATTCGTGATATTCTGAAAAATAAATAAATTTCGAACTTACTAGGGTTATCCGAAAAATCAGTAAGATAGCCCTAAAGTAAACCGCGCTCTGCAAACGACACTACCTGTTCTCCCACTACAAAGTGATCCAAAACTCGCACATCAATCAAGGCTAAAGCTTCTTTAAGCTTTTGGGTAATGCGCTCATCGGCTTGGCTTGGTTCAGCAATCCCTGAAGGGTGGTTATGGGCAAAAATCACCGCCGCCGCATTGTGCTTAATCGCATTACGTACTACTTCCCGTGGATGCACCGTAGCGCTATCAATCGTACCTTGGAACAACTCTTCGTATTGAATCACTTGATGGCGATTATCTAAAAACAAACAAGCAAAGACTTCGGCAGGTTTGTGGCGTAAACGTGAGCTTAAATAAAAACGCACCGAATCAGGATCAGATAAAGCTGCTCCACGCGCTAAACGTTCTTTTAAATAGCGGCTTGACATCTCTAGCACGGCTTGCAACTGCACATATTTGGCTTGACCTAAACCATTAGCCTTACAAAAATGCGCTTCATCCGCTTCAAACAAAGCACGCAAACTGCCGAATTCGTGCAATAATTCGCGAGCCAAATCGACTGCTGTTTTGCCGCGGGTGCCAGTGCGCAAAAAGATCGCCAGTAACTCAGCATCGGAAAGTGCTTGAGCACCCCGCAATAATAATTTTTCGCGTGGGCGTTCATCAACTGGCCAATTTTTTATCGGTATCATGAGACTCAGTGACGGGGTTAAAACGGACTGATTGTATGACACTCCAAGGTAAACAGATTCTTTTAGGGATAAGTGGCGGCATTGCTGCTTATAAAGCGGCGGAGCTGACGCGCTTGCTGACCAAAGCAGGTGCAAGTGTGCGGGTGTGCATGACGGCAGGGGCTTGCGAATTTATTACCCCTCTCACCTTACAAGCACTCTCAGGTCATCCTGTACATACGACCTTACTTGATCCTGCTGCAGAGGCTGGGATGGGGCATATTGAACTAGCGCGCTGGGCAGAGCATATCTTGATTGCGCCTGCTACTGCAGATTTAATAGCCCGCTTAGTCGCTGGCATGGCGGATGATCTCTTAAGCACACTCTGCTTAGCTTCGGCAGCGCCCGTAAGTATTGCACCTGCCATGAATCAACAGATGTGGAAACATCCAGCCACGCAGCAGAATATCCAGACATTACAGCAACGTGGTGTGCAGATTCTCGGCCCTGATCAAGGCGCACAAGCTTGTGGCGATATTGGCCCAGGACGCATGCTTGAACCGGCTGCATTATTACAAGCAATGCTCGATTTTTATCAGCCGAAAGATTTGCCTTTAGCAGGCTGTAAAGTCCTGGTCACAGCAGGCCCAACGCGTGAACCGATTGATCCAGTCCGCTTTATCACTAATCGCAGCTCTGGCAAGATGGGTTATGCGGTGGCAGAAGCCGCGCGGGATTTAGGCGCTGAAGTGACTTTAGTCTCGGGGCCTGTGCATTTAGCCGTACCCAAAAACATCTACTGCGTTTCTGTCGAAACGGCTCAACAAATGCTAGAAGCTTGCCAAGTCGCTGTACAAGATGCGGATATTTTTATTGCTACTGCTGCGGTTGCAGATTACACACCTGCTGCAGTGGCCAGCCAAAAAATTAAAAAATCGGCGAATGACTTAAGCTTAGCACTCACTAAAACCACTGATATTTTGGCGACCTTGAGCCTTGCTAACCCTAAACTATTTAGTGTGGGCTTTGCAGCGGAAACGAATGATGTGCTTACTTATGCACGCAGCAAATTGGAGCGTAAAGGCTTGCAAATGGTCGCTGCCAACTTAGTGGGTGAAGGTAAAGCTTTTGATCAAGCCACTAATGCTTTAGAAGTAGTATGGCAAGGTGGCTCGACTTCTTTACCCGAAATGGATAAAAAGCAACTTGCACATGAGTTGATGCAACTGATCAGCGCCCGTTATCACATTTGGAAGCTGCAAGATGGCACGCATTGAATATAAGATTCTTGATCCACGTATTGGCAAAGAATTTCCTTTGCCCACTTATGCCACCAGTGGATCAGCCGGCATGGATTTACGTGCTTGCCTAGATCAAGCTTTAACCTTGAATCCGGGGGACACTCAACTGATTCCTACGGGGCTTGCGATTCATATTGGTGACCCAAGTTTAGCAGCCGTCATTTTGCCACGTTCTGGTCTAGGGCATAAACATGGGGTAGTACTTGGGAATTTAGTCGGCTTGATTGATTCTGACTATCAGGGACAATTAATGATCTCGTGTTGGAACCGTGGACAGCAAAGCTTTGTCATAGAACCGGGTGAGCGCATTGCGCAAATGGTGTTTGTGCCTGTGCTGCAAGTTGAATTGGCGGCGGTCGATGATTTCGATCAATCCGCACGCGGCACAGGTGGATTTGGGCACTCAGGCCGACAATAATTATTTTAGAATTGAGCGAAACTATAACAAACCGGGGCTTATTATGAACTTCAAAGCATTTTTGGATAAAGGCTTAATTGCCTCATCTTTAGTCGTGATAGCAGTTACCGTAACGAACTGCTCGAATCCAGCACCCTCCAGCAATATCTATAGCACCACTCAAGCAGGTACTTTGCAAGAAGTGCAATTTGGTACTGTAGTTGCGGTACGCCCAGTCAGTATTCAGCAAAACAGCTCAGAAACAGGGCAAGTGGCTGGTGGCATTATTGGTGGGGTTGCGGGCAGTGATTTAGGCCAAGGGAAAGGCCAAGTAGTGGGTAGTGTAGCAGGTGCTGTGGCGGGTGGTGCGATCGGTAGCTTGATTGATCGGGCTACTGAAGTGAAACCCGGCCTTGAAATCACAGTTAAATTGCAAAACGACAAGATTGTGGCATTAGCACAAATCGCGGATGAAATATTTCAAGTGGGCGATAGCGTTAAAATTCTCACCAATAATGGCAAATCGCGAGTGGTACATTAATTTAAGCGGCTTTTGGGCGTAACCAAGCACTTAAAGATATTAAGCTCGCCAGTAAAGAAACCAAGCTGGCGAGTGCTGCGACCATCAATTCAGTGACATGCCGCAATAAACGCACTGTACCAATCGCTGATTTCCCTAAAAACTTTAAAACTCCTTTGGTTTCAGCACCATATTTCATACTTAATTTTTCTAAACGCCGCAAATCATCCGTTGATTCTGCATAGCGTAAAATATCTAAAGTATCCACCAAGGAAGTTGATTTACGAATCGTATTCACTTGATTAGCGGTTTCACTCAGAGCATCTAGTGCTTTTGGGTTATAAGCCTTTAGGGCTGCTTGGCGTAAATTATCTAAATTTTTCTCACCACGCGTTGCCCACAGAAAAGCTTTATAATCAAACAAGTCAGTGGCTTGCTTGATTAAAACAGCTTGCATTTTTGGAGAAAGTTTATTCGCGCGCGTTGCCAGCTTTAAAGTAGAAGAACCCGTTTTTACGGGTGCGGCTGTACCTGAACTTAAGACCGCAATCGCGGTTAAACCTACGCCTACTCCAGCTAAAGCAGTGATAAGCTCATTGACCTCTTTACCGGCTTGCATATTTTGATACTGCTCATACAGATCACGAACATCGCCGATCAGGGTAAAATCAGCTGTCACGGCCCCAGCAACCCCAGCACCCGTTTCACCACTGCCATCGATAAAGCCATTCGCAAACTGTTCCGCTTGCCGACGTGCCACTTGCCAAGGTGTTTCTAAAGCCTCAATACGCGGCATAAAGGGTGCAGCATCGAGTTTATAGCCAAAGGTTTGGGCTAGGCGTAAATACATGCGTGCGTCATCTGGATTATCGTTTTGAATAGAGGTTTCTATCTGTGCTTCTAAATCCGCTTGCTTGACTGTTTTAGTCATTAAAGCAGCAATATCAACTGGGACTTCAGTGAAGTCCCAATATTTAAAGACTGCCATGAGGCTATAAACTAGTAGAGCAAAAGCAACAATGAATAAAAAAGGTCTTAGCATAGAGATAGTTTAGCGCAAACCCAATGGATTATTTGGGTCAATCCCCTCCATAAAGGGTAAATGACGCTCATTATTGGTGAGTTGATACACTTTACCAATCCAATTACTCACCATTCCTTTAGCAGTATCGCGCCAAGTATTCGGTAAGAGCGAGATCAAATTACTTTCTGGAAACTCAGGAATCTCTGTACCCTGCGCACGGGCATGCTCTAAACGAAGACGGTATTCATTCAAAATCGCTTTCACTTGCGGGCGGAAATAATTTTGTGGAAAGGGAGGATAATCCGGCCGCCGCCCCAGATACCAAGCATTCACCTCGCGCCGAAACTCCTTCATCAAACTAATACCATCGTATTCAGGATGGCCTTGGAAGAAGACAAAGCGGAATAGATCAGGACTCACCGCTAAATGCACCCCAGCCTTATGGCTCTCGGCTAGCACCCGCAAACCTTTCGCTTCTAATTGCTCACGATCTACTTGATTAAAGCGTGAATGGGGTACATCGAAGTGTGTATTCAGATTCGAGACTAACGGGTGCTCCAGCATAGTCAGCGCATGTTTATACACCCCCCAGCGTTTAAAGCCTAAAGGTCGGCGGCGAATGCCATATAAATGTTGCACAATCGCATGGCTGGCTAAGCAGGAGCATAAAGTTGAGGTCACATGCTCCTGTGCCCACTCGACTACCTCCATCAAACCCTCCCAGAATGGCTCATCCTCTAAGCTCGCATGGACTGGATTAGCACCCGTAATAATCAGTGCATCCAAACCTTTTTGCTTAAGATCAGAGAATTTCTCATAGTATTGGGCAATATGCGCTTGGGCTGCTTCACCTCGTGGCAAACTATCTAAGGTGAAGACATGCATGTGGAATTGAGCAATCTGGTTAGACATACCTACCAAACGGAAGAACTGCCGCTCCGTAGCAGCCAAGGCAGCATCTGGCATCATATTCAATAAGCCAATATGCAGCTCACGAATATCCTGATGTTCCGCATAGTCTTCGCGAAGAATATCCTGCCCTTCTGCTCGTAGGCGTTGAAAGGTGGGTAAGCCTGAATGATCAACCAATGGCATGCTTAAGTACCCTGATAACGTTGAATAGCAGTTTCAACTAACTGATTAAAATCGTGTTCATTACGCACTTTTGCAACCTCTTCTGAAGTCACTGTATAACCATAATTACGCGCAATCGTTTCATAGCGTGGAATCCGCGAATGGAATAAGCGCGGGAAAATCCAGCGAGTAAACTCATCTGGGTCCATTTCTGCCGCGTATTTCAAACCGGTTTCTTGTAAATAAACCGCAAGCTGTTCTTGCAAGAATTGTGGGCGATAGTACAAAGGTTTCGGATCACTTTTAGCCCGATCAATCAGCTTTTGCTCTTCCGCGGGAGTGGTGACTTGAATATACAGAATCAGCGAATGCTCAGCCAATAGCTCAATCACACCCGGCTCATCCAACTCACAAAGACTCCCACCCACATCATTCACAAAATGTGGATAACCATAAATACTATGCGCTTTGCGAATAAATTCCGGTACATCATACATCGCGCGAATTTCAGCTAAGCGATATTCCGCTTGATGACGCACGAATTGATCAAGTGCAACGCCCCCTAATTCTGGATTACCTAATTTACCGACATATGACAGCACTGGCCCCGGATCATCAATCGTGATGTTATTGGTGATAAAGATCCAATCTTTGCGCAAAAGATCTTTTAAGAACGGCACTTTCATCGCCTGCTCTTTGATTAAATCAAGAATAGCTTCATCTAAATAGCGCTTACCAATCCGGTAATCACCCGAATAATGGAACCAATCATGTTGCCGTAAAGTAGTGGAAAGGTGGGTTTTTCCTACTCCAGACATGCCTAATAAAGTAACGCTTTTATTTTTCCATTGACGGTAATCTTCAACCGAGAGTCGCACAGCTATTCCCCAAATAAGTAAAAAAGTTAATGCCGAATTGTAAACAAAAAAGGCATCTGTTTGCACAGATGCCTTTAATTTGAGCTAAGAGTAGTACTTACACTACTCGTGATCTAGGTAAAATTACTTTTGACCTAAACCTAAAGCTTCTTTCACCAGCGCTTGTTGCTGAGCTTGGTGCACATAGAGTGAACCTACTGCTGGCGCTGCTGCTGCTGGACGACTTACACAAGAGATTTCCGCCAACTCATAAGCCTCGAAACGGTGACGAATACCGTCCCACGCACCTTGATTCACTGGCTCTTCTTGGCACCAAATCAGTGTTTGCAGATTTGGATAAGCAGAAACAATTTCACGCAACTCAGGTGCAGGGAATGGATAAATTTGCTCAATCCGCACAATCGCCACATTGTCCATATTGTTTTTCCGGCGCTCTTCTAAGAGGTCGTAATAAACTTTACCGCTACACATGATCACGCGATCAACTTTCGCTTTATTTGCTGTGATATTGCTATCCACTTCATCAATAACTAACTGGAACTCACCCGCAGTGAAATCCTTTAGCTCATTGACAGCCAATGGATGACGCAACAAGCTCTTCGGTGTGAACACGATCAAAGGCTTACGATAATTACGCAGCACTTGGCGACGTAGCATATGGAAAGTTTGTGCAGGTGTGGTTGGAATCACAATCTGCATATTTTCCTGTGCGGCTAATTGCACCATCCGTTCAATACGAGCAGAAGAGTGCTCTGGGCCTTGGCCTTCAAAACCGTGTGGTAAAAACATGACTAGACCGCATAAACGTTGCCATTTTTGCTCACCAGAACTGATGAACTGGTCAATTACCACCTGTGCACCATTCACGAAGTCACCAAATTGGGCTTCCCAAATAGTTAGATTTTCTGGCTCAGCAGTGGCATAACCATACTCATAGGCTAATACTGCTTCTTCAGATAACACCGAGTCGATCACATTGAAAGAACCCTGCGTTGGGGTCAGATTCAATAAGGGTAACCATTGCTTACGTTCTTCTTGATGATGCAGGACTGCATGACGATGTGAGAACGTACCGCGACCACAGTCTTGACCGGACAAGCGCACATTACGCCCTTCTTCTAATAAAGTCGCATAAGCTAAGGTTTCACCGAAGCCCCAATCGGCAGGCTTTGCACCTTTACCCATCTCCACTCGATCTTCAATCACTTTCAGTACACGGCGATGTACTTTGAAATCGGCAGGAATATTGTTTAACCAACTCGCCGAAAGCGACGCAACACGTTCAGCACTGACTGCTGTGTTAACTTTATCGCGCCATTTCCCTTCTAAATAGTTTTTCCAGTGAGTTTGTAGCTCATTGGGCAAGCCCTCAACGACAGGCTGACCAAAATAACCACGCACTACTTCACCGGCATCCATTACCGCACGGAATTCAGCAACCATTGCGTCTGCTTCTTCGCGAGTAACCACACCTTCTTTCACCAACTTATCTGCATATTGCGTGCGCGTGGTTGGCAAGTTACGGATGATGCTATACATCACTGGCTGAGTCATGGCTGGCTCATCCGCTTCGTTATGACCTAAACGGCGATAGCAAACTAAGTCAATCACCACGTCTTTCTTGAAGCGATTGCGATAATCTAAGGCCACTTTCGCAGCATAAATAACCGCCTCTGGATCATCACCATTCACGTGAATGATCGGTGCATTGATCATCTTTGCCACGTCGGTGGGATAATGGGTAGAGCGACTGTCTGTCGTGGTACTGGTGGTGAAACCGACTTGGTTATTGATCACGATATGGACCGTACCGAGCGTGCGATAACCACGGGTCTGTGCCATATTGAAGGTTTCCATCACCACGCCTTGACCTGCAAACGCAGCATCACCGTGGATACTAATCGCCATCACCTGTTCGCCTGTACGATCACCACGCCGCTCTTGACGAGCACGCACTGAACCGATGACGACGGGGCTGACGATTTCTAAGTGAGATGGATTAAAACCTAAAGCCAAGTGAACGGGGCCACCGGGGGTCATGACATCGCTAGAATAGCCTTTATGGTATTTCACGTCGCCCGTGTATTGTCCATCGCTAACCTTGCCTTCGAACTCACTGAACAGCACGCCGGAAGGCTTGTACATGACGTTGATTAATACATTCAAACGGCCACGATGCGCCATACCGATCACTGCTTCTTTCATGCCTGCCGCGCCGCCTTCTTGCAGAATGCGATGCAACATTGGAATTAAGCTTTCACCACCTTCCAAGCCGAAGCGTTTTTGACCGACGAAACGGCGATGCAAATACTGCTCAAACCCTTCTGCGGCCGTTAACTGCTTAAGCAGCATTTTCTTTTGATCTTTGCTGAGTACTTCGCGCCCCATTTCAGGCTCAATCCGTGCCTGAATCCAGCGCTTTTCTTCCAGATCCATAATATGCATATACTCAAAACCAATCGTGCGGGTATAGGTTTCTTTTAATGCATTAAAAATATTCCCCAAAGTCGGCGTAGCTTTCAGATTGAAAGAACCGGGATCAAAGGCAATATTGGGATCAGTATCTTGTAACTCATTCGCTTCTAAGGTTAGCTCAGGCACATTCATGCGAATGCCATAATCCCCTAAAGGATTAGTATTCGCTGCCAAGTGACCAACATAACGATGAGAGTTAATTAACCGTGACACACGTACTTGGAAACTACGACGTTCTAAGACGCTTTGTGGCTGATAAGTCTCACCGCCAGCCATGGCAGCGCCTGCAGCACCATTAGCTTTGGTTTTACCACCACTATTTAGGCCAGCATTCTGCTCTAAGAGATCGAGGTTTTTAAA
Organism: uncultured Thiothrix sp.; assembly: GCF_937876535.1. Taxonomy (GTDB): domain Bacteria; phylum Pseudomonadota; class Gammaproteobacteria; order Thiotrichales; family Thiotrichaceae; genus Thiolinea. Next base: position 56,813 of record NZ_CALFHZ010000002.1, on the reverse strand, counting down.
GTAGTCCCGCCATTCAGCAGACAGGCTTTCTGGGGATTCTTGATATTGCTGATAAATCTGTTCCAAGAGAATGGCTTGCTCGCCATCTAGAAAAGACTCATCGAGCAGGGCGTTACCTGGTTGGCTCATCATCCGTACTCCTTCGTGCTCCTAGTAGATGCTGCTAGTTATGCTTATTTAAGCCTAATGTCGACAATCTTAATGATTCAGGGGGGCAAGTATATCCCAAAGGGACAGTAATTCCATCCCTTAATCGTGAAGTTTTGACAAGAAAAACGGGGTTAATTTAACCAAATTAAGCTAGCCATACGCCCAGTTTGGTTGTCTCTACGGAACGAGAAGAATAAATCTTGTTGGGTATAAGTGCATAAACCGCCACCATAAACCGCTTTCACACCACTAGCTAGCAAGCGTTGCTGGCCTAACTGATAAATATCAGCCAACCATTTACCTGTTTTAGTAGCTTGGAAAGCTTTAGTGGCTTGTGGATCATGAGCCATAAAGGCTGTACGTACTTCATCGCCCACCTCAAAAGCTTGTGGCCCAATCGCTGGCCCCATCCACGCAAGGATTTCTGCAGGATCACAGTCTAAAGCATGGACTGTTGCCTCAAGTACTCCATCACACAAACCGCGCCAACCAGCATGCGCAGCCGCTACCCGAGTGCCAGCCCGATTACAGAATAAAACCGGTAAGCAATCAGCCGTCATCACCACACAGACTTCATGCGTTTTGAACGAAACAGAAGCATCTGCTGGGCAGCCCAGATTGTCGACATTCTGCCGCGCGACTTTCACACCATGTACTTGTTGCAACCAAAAAGGCGTACTGGGCAAATCTAAGACTTCAGCCACCAATTGACGATTACGTGCTACGGCTATTGGGTCATCGCCGACATGCTCGCCCAAATTTAAGGAATCGAACGGTGCAACGCTAATCCCACCCGAGCGCGTGGTGCAGACAGCATGGACATTTTCAGGGGCAGGCCAATCAGGTTTGAGCCAATCCTTCATACAGCCTCCTCCATTCTTAATAGTGCCAATAACACTTCCATATCTTCAGGTACAGGGACTTCCCACTCCATTGCTTCTTCAGTGATAGGGTGGATCAAGCCTAAGTGTGTTGCATGTAAAGCTTGGCGGGGGAAAGTCCTTAAAGCTTCACGTAGCTCTTCACTAATGCCGGCCGGTACACGCGGACGTCCACCATAAAGTTGGTCACCTACAATCGGCATATGATTCGCGGTTAAGTGCACACGAATTTGATGGGTGCGGCCAGTTTCTAAGGCCACACGCAATAAAGTGTGGTGGCGGAAGCGCTCCTCAATTCGATAATGCGTAATCGCTTCTTTGCCACCTTCCATAATGGCCATTTTTAAGCGATCAATGTGGTGACGACCAATATTCGCCTCAATCGTGCCGCCAGCAATCACCGGCCGCTGGACTAAGGCTAAGTACTCACGGCTGACATCGCGTTCTTGCAGTTGTGCAACTAGAGAGTGATGCGCCTCTAAGCTCTTAGCGACGACCATTAAACCGGTAGTGTCTTTATCCAAACGATGCACAATCCCTGCACGCGGCAGCATTTCTAATTGCGGGTTATAGTGCAATAAGCCATTTACTAAAGTACCTGTCCAATTACCCGCTGCAGGATGCACGACTAGATCCGCTGGCTTATTGAGTACCAACAAATCCTCGTCTTCATAGACAATATCGAGGTCTATTTCCTCAGCTTCGGAACGGGTTTGGACTTCTTGCGTGGCATGGATAATAATCTGCTCGCCGCCGGTTAAGCGCTCCTTGGGTTTGAGCGGCTTATTATCGACCAGTACCTGTCCGGATTTTATCCACTTTTGCAATTGGCTCCGGGAGTATTGAGGGCATAGGCTGGCGACAACCTGATCTAAACGCTGTTGTGCCATTTCTGGCGGGACAATGCTAACTATTTGCTGATCTTGGGGCATGTTAAAACCAATGAATGCGGTATACTTCCAACTTTATTCCATCATACGTGTTATAAAACAAATGTCGATAAGTAGAACAGCACCAGGAACTCTCACTCGTATTGCCTTAAGCCTTATGCTCGCCGCTAGTCTAAGTGCCTGCTCGATGTTTTCTTCTAGTGACAAACAAAAAGACGAAACTGAAGGCTTATCGGCTGAAGCTATTTATCAAAAAGCTCAAGCGGCTGTCAAAGCCACTGATTATCAAAAAGCGATTAAACTTTACGAATCCTTAGAAGCCCGTTATCCGCTTGGTTTACATGCCCAACAAGCTCAGCTGGAATCGGCTTATGCCTATTATAAATACGATGAGCCAGATACCGCTTTAGATATGGTTGACCGCTTTATCCGCATGAATCCAGGTAGCAAAGATATGGCCTATGCCTTGTACCTGCGCGGCTTGGTAAATTTCAATCGCGGTAGCAGCTTGGTTGATCGTGTCTTCCCACGCTCGATTGCTGACTTAGATATTGTGCGCCAAAAAGAAGCCTTCCATGATTTTTCACGCGTGATTAATCGCTATCCAGATAGCCCTTATGCGAAAGATGCACAATTACGGGTGCAATATCTGCGTAATACTTTAGCCGAATCTGAAGTCAATGTGGCTAAATACTATATGCAGCGTGGTGCGTGGCTAGCGGCTTTTAATCGTGCTGAATATGCGATTAAACATTATCAAGGCTCACCAGTCGTAATTGATGCTTTGGAAATTAAAGTACAAGCTGCTCAGCAGTTGGGCAAAGCTGATTTAGCAGCTGATAGTATGCGTGTCCTAGAAGCTAACTTCCCCGAGCGCGCCGCCAAACTCAAAGCCGGAAAATAAAATATTTATAATCAATGATTTGCCCATAAATTTCTTGGGCAGATCTACGTTTATCAGTGCGCTTATCTGAAATTCTTCACCCTTCGCCTGTCCTCCCTTACACTCCAGTTGTAAGAACCCAAATAAAAAAATAATAAAAATTAAGGGGCAACATGAACCACTCACTTTCGTGGCGAGTTTTGGTGTTGGCTGGGTGTCTATGCTGTTTTCAAGCTGTTCAAGCGGATGACGATACTCCAGTCACTACACCTACACCCAACTATATGGGCGCAAGCCTTGGTACGGCATCTTCAGAATTCTGTACTGGTTTGAATAACTGTGGTGAAACTAATAATACTTGGAAGGCTTATACCGGTGTACGCCTAAACGATAAGATTTTCGTTGAAGGGGGTTACGTACAATTTGGCGAACAGCAAGGTATAGATGCTAACAACAACCAAACTAGTTCGAGCACCAAAGGTTATAACACCGTTGGTGTCATTACCTATCCACTGAATAGCCAAATTGAATTGTTCGGTAAAGCAGGCATGTGGTGGTGGAAAAACGAACAAAAAAAATCCACAGGTACTAGCAAAACGGAGGGCAGCGACATTCTGCTGGGCGCTGGGGCAAATTATAACCTTGGAAATAATATGGGTGTGCGAGCAGAATGGGAACGCTATCAAATCTCTCAGGATAATACGGCTAAGCAACCTTTAGATTTATTGTCAGTGGGTGTGACTTTTTCTTCTCTATAAATTAATAAAAATAATAAAACTATATCAAATAGGGGTTTGATCATGTTTACAAAGTCAGTCATTGTGACTTCTATGCTTTTGGGCTTAGGCTTACTCATGTCCTCTTCAGTCGAGGCGGGTGGTAGTTACCAAAAACAAAACTGGGGAGTTTCTCCACAAGCGCATTTGTATGGTGGTGGGAGTTTAGGCTTAAGCAATCAAGGCGCATTTGATGATGGCTTAACGGTCGGTGGCAAAGTCTATGGTGGTATGAAATTCAATCGGATGTTGGGGGCTGAAGTCGGCTATATGCATATTGGCGAAGCTGAGGGTGAATCAAAAGACACACCTGATGGTCGTTTGAAAGCGGATTTAACCAGTGATATGGACGCTATCTATGCCGCTGCCGTTGGCTATTTACCCGTTGCACCACATATGGATTTAATTGGCAAAGCGGGTGTAGCCCGTTGGTCACAAGATAGTAGTAAAGATGTAAAAGAAATCGCCGAAAAATCCTCGACTACGGATGATGGCATCAGCCCGTTAATTGGTGTAGGTGCACAATATCGGGTTAGCCCTAATATGCATATCCGTGGCGAATGGGAACATGCCTTTAATGCTGGCACTAAAGATACCGCCTTTGAAACCGGAATTGATCTAATGAGCGTCGGTGTGACTTTTTCGACTTTTTAAGATTTAAGAACTCGTTAAAACAAGAAGAATTAAGAGGGGTTTGTCATGAAAAAACTCATGCTATTGAGTTTAATACTGGGCTTATTGAGTACGGCAGAAGCTGTGCAAGCTGAAGGGTTATTTGGCTTTAATACTGCACCGGTTGACTCCAACTTTAGCTTTAACAATGGCTTAAAAATGTATGCAGGGGTCAGTGCGGGTTATGCGATGCAAAGTGATGCCTGTAATATGCCTTTCTTCCAAGGTAGTTGCGAAGATGGCTCCGCTGGTTGGAAAGTATTTGGTGGTGCACGCTTTAATCCCATGTTTGGTACTGAGCTTGCTTATGCCAAGTTAGGCACTGCTGAGAAAGCGGGTAAAGTCGGAGCAGAAAATGTGTATGTTAAAAATGAAGTCGCAGGTTATCAATTGAGTGGTGTTGCCTATTTACCGATTAATGTTGTGCCCAACTTAGAAATTATGGGTAAAGGTGGGGCGATGTTCTGGGAACGTAACACCAAAGAATCACTCGATACAGCAGGTGAAGAAACCACAGATAAAGGTATTTCCCCTTTAGTGGGTGTAGGGGCGCAATATCAACTCAATCAAAACCTGCATGTACGCGGTGAATGGGAGCATGTCTTCAACACAGGTTCAGGCTCTGAACATGAAACAGACGCGAATAACTATACGGTTGGCTTTATGTATTCCACCTTGTAAATTCTCTACCTCAAGAGTAAGGCTGCACATTTCCCCGCTCTTAGGTTAGAGTGTGGGCATTTCAGCCTTGCCTTGAGGAAGACATTCATGTCTAGACAATCCGATTTTATTGCTCCCTCGATTCTTTCGGCGAATTTCGCGCGTTTAGGCGAAGAAGTCGACCACGTATTAGCTTCAGGTGCCGACCTTGTACATTTTGATGTGATGGATAATCACTACGTACCCAATCTCACGATTGGCCCTTTAGTTTGCGAAGCTCTACGCAAACACGGTGTTACAGCACCAATTGATGTGCATTTAATGGTTAAACCCGTGGATCGCATCATTCCTGATTTTGCTAAAGCGGGGGCAACTTACATTACTTTTCACCCAGAAGCCTCAGAGCATGTTGACCGCACTCTGCAATTGATCCGTGCTGAAGGCTGTAAAGCAGGCTTAGTCTTCAATCCTGCCACGCCGTTAAATGTGCTGGACTATATCTTGGATAAAGTTGATATGATTTTGCTTATGTCGGTGAATCCGGGGTTTGGTGGGCAAAGTTTCATTCCTTCTGCACTATCTAAATTGCGTGCAGCGCGAAAGCTCATTGATGACTCTGGCTTAGATATTCGCTTAGAAATCGATGGTGGTGTGAAAGCCAGTAATATCCGCGCAATCAAAGAGGCAGGTGCTGATACTTTCGTGGCAGGCTCTGCACTATTTGGTGCAGCCAACCCCAATGATCCACAACGCTATAACAGTATTCTTGCCGAGTTTCGTGCTCAATTAGCTGAAGCGACCATTTAATGAGTCGATTTCAAGCTAAATTGGTCTTAATTGACCTGGATGGAACGCTCGTTGATAGCGTTCCTGACCTAGCCTATGCTGTAGATCAAACCATGTTGCGTTTAGGCTTACCCCAACGTGGCGAAGCAGCGGTACGTACTTGGGTTGGTAATGGGGTCAAGACCTTAGTGGAGCGAGCCTTAACTAATGAGTTGCATCAGCCCGCCGATCCTGTCGCACTTGAGCAAGCCTTAGGCGTTTTTATGGAAATCTACGCAGAAAACACCTCTCAACGCAGCCGAATTTATCCAGGGGTACTAGAAGGCTTAGACTTTTTACAAAGCTGTCAACAGCTTAAAGTGGCTTGTGTGACCAATAAAGCTGAACAGTTTACGCATAAACTATTAAAAGACTTAGGTCTGTTCGAACGCTTTGACTTGATAGTTAGTGGTGACACGTTGCCAGAAAAAAAACCACATCCCCTACCCCTCTTGTATGCTGCGGAACGATTAGGTGTATCAGCCTCTGCAGCGATTATGCTGGGTGACTCCAAATCAGATGTGCAGGCCGCACGTGCTGCGGGTTTTAAAATGATTGCGGTCAGTTATGGCTATAATCATGGTGAAGATATACGTGACTATCAGCCAGATGCGGTGATAGACTCCCTCCAAGAATTAACTACTCTCATTCAGTGTGAATAATGACTCTATTTCCAAACAAACTGCAACGATGGCGTCCCTGAGTTTCCTCTAAACTCAGCCATTTTCTTAATCCTTTTGTTTGGAACTTGTCATGAATCAAGACACATTTGTTAGCTATTTTACCCAAGGTTTTAACCGCGTTCCGGTTAGCCGCACGATTTTAGCTGATCTCGATACCCCTCTGAGTGCTTATTTAAAGCTTGCCGATGCGCCTTATTCCTATCTATTCGAATCTGTGCAAGGTGGGGAAAAATGGGGACGCTATTCGATGTTAGGTCTTCCTGCAAAAACTATCATCAAAGTTTATGGCTTACGGGTAGAAATTCATCGTGCCCATCAAGCAGTGGAAAGTTTTGAAGTCACTGATCCATTGGCTTGGATTAGTGAGTTTCAAGAGCAGTTTAAAGTCCCCGATTTAGCTCATTTACCGCGTTTTACAGGTGGTTTAGTGGGCTATTTTGGCTATGAAACCATTCGCTATATCGAAAAGAAACTGGCTAAAGGCAAAGAAAAGCCTGATCCGATTGGCACACCGGATATTCTGTTAATGGTCTCCGATGAAGTGGTGGTATTTGATAGCCTGCGTGGTGAATTGCATTTAATTGTGCATGCTGCAGCCGATGGCTATACGCCAGCACAGAAAAAGTTAGACGCTTTAGAACGCCAATTACAGGAAGCACGGCGTTTATATCAAGCCGCGCCTGTTTCACGCCAAGTTGAAGAAAGCGATTTTATTTCCGGCTTCACGGAGCAGGGTTTTAAAGATGCGGTCTTGACTGCTAAGGAATACATTAAGGCAGGTGACATCATGCAGGTGGTGCTCTCGCAGCGCATGAGCATTCCCTTTGCCGCTCCACCTTTAGATTTATATCGTGCCTTGCGGCGCTTAAATCCTTCCCCCTATATGTACTTCCTCAATTTAGGCGATTTTCATATTGTGGGTTCCTCACCTGAGATTTTAGTACGTTTAGAAGACGATACGATCACAGTACGTCCTATTGCAGGCACTCGGCGGCGTGGTGACACCGAACAGCGTGATCAGGAACTTGAACAAGAATTACTAAATGATCCTAAAGAGCTGGCCGAACACTTGATGCTGATTGACCTAGGCCGCAACGATACAGGTCGAGTGAGTGAAATCGGCTCAGTAAAGCTTACTGAGAAAATGATTGTCGAGCGTTATTCGCATGTGATGCATATTGTCTCGAATGTGACTGGTAAACTTTTGCCTAATTTGAGCGCGATGGATGTTTTGCGGGCTACGTTCCCCGCTGGCACTGTAAGTGGTGCACCGAAAATTCGCGCGATGGAAATCATTGACGAACTAGAGCCTGTCAAGCGTGGTATTTATTCAGGTGCAGTAGGCTATTTGTCTTGGAGTGGTAATATGGATACGGCGATTGCGATTCGTACTGCGGTTCTCAAAGACGAGACCCTACACATTCAGGCGGGTGCTGGTGTAGTTTATGACTCCATCCCACAAATGGAGTGGGATGAAACCATGAACAAAGGTAGAGCGGTATTTCGCGCTGCCAGTGCTGCCTTGTCAGGTTTAAACGGTAGGCATAAATAATTTTACTTACTGTAAACCGTTTTTGAGAATACCAGCTAAACGCTTATCTAATTGTTGATCTGAATAGAGACCGAAATAAGGCTTACCAAGGTCTCTATAGGCCCACAACGACCAACTTAAACCGGCTTCATTCATCACACTTATTTTATCGCGCACCAAGTTATAACGCGAAGAACCTTTAGCCGTGGATAAAGCACCAAATTCACCTACATACAATGGCACATTATTATTCCTTGCCCAAGTTACATAGGGTTGAATATCGGTAGTTAGCTGATCCTTAGTATAAAGCTCATAATTACCGTTTAGATAAGCTAAGCTTAAGCCAAACTCAGCATTTTTTAACTCTGGCGCATAGAACCAAGCTTGTAAACTTAACTTATCCCCTTCCTTTACTTTAATTAAAGGGGCTGTATAGAATTGATTCGTTTGACTCCAAGTTCCACCACCATTACTCCCAGTTATTTTGAGGCTTGAATGTCCGCCAGAGACATCGTCTGGCCGATTAACTGTATTATCCCAACTACCAGAAAAATCTCCATTACCCGCAAACACCCAATTAGCAGGCTGTTGATTATTATTAATGGAGGCCTTTTCCATACTCCCATTCACAACATTAAAAGAACTACCATTTTGAGTAACAGTAATATCATCAATCCAAACATTACCCACATTCCTTACAGCAGCAATGCTTAGTGCAGCAAACTCAACATTTGCAGGCACAGTCAGTTCATGACTTTCTAAATGCTCCCAATTTGTTAATGGCTTAATTACATTAAAACCTTTCCCCCAGTTGCTTATATATACATCCTTTAAAACTACACCGGGGTAGTTATAGTCAGTGGGTACAGGTGAGTCACTTGCGCCAGCATAGCCCGCATAACTAATCAGATAGGGCTGATAATCATGGAAAGAGTAAACCACATTAGTATCATTCACTAATTGGAAACTAGATTCTTTAGTAGAAGCAGGCTCAATAAAGAACATATGGTTTTTATCGACAGTGCGAATGGTGCTGATAGCACTATCAGCGAGGTTCCACCACTTTTGTGCATCTGCAGGACTAGGCTCGTTAAATAAGTCATAACCCGCGATGATTTTCTTATCGGCATAACGAGTGGCAATGGCTTTCCAAAGATTAACGAATTTTTGCTTAGCGACAGTATTATTCCAAATCTTACCTTGCCCAACTGCAGTTTCCGGTGGAACAACATGCATATCTAGAATTAAATAAATACCTGCGTTTTCACACCATTTCACGTAATTATCAATCAGCTGATAACCTAAGCCCGATTGAAAATACTGCCAATGCAAACCTAAACGAATACTGTTTACCCCAAGCGATTTCAGATATTTAATATCTGCTTCAGTAGCATTTTTGAGAGGTGCTGTTTTATCCCATTGATATTGATAGTAATAGGTATGAATATTCACTCCACGTAAGTGGATAGCTTTACCTTGGGCATCCTGAATTTGGCTTCCGCTCACTTTAAGAAAGCCTGTACTGGCTTTAGATATGTTTAGGTTAAGCGGTACACTGCTCGCATCACTGAGCCCTGTCGTCATCACTACGCCCAAACCAACACTAAAAGCCAGCGCTTGCGCGCGTAAGTTTAACTGCATACAAACCTCATAATGAGCAAAATTAAGGATGACTTTGAAGCAATGGCACACTAACGAACCTTGCATTTCACCTAGGATAAAGGTGCGCTTCTACGCAGACTAGGTTAATCTTTAGCTTTTGAGATTCTAACTGAAGATCGCTATGCAAAAGATACTGATGGTCGACAATTACGACTCGTTTACCTACAACTTAGTGCAGTATTTCGGCGAGTTGGGAACTGAAGTCCAAGTGGTGCGGAATGATGAAATTCCAGTGGAGGCCATTGAGAGCATTGCACCTGAAAGAATCGTACTCTCCCCCGGTCCTTGCACCCCTACAGAAGCTGGTATTTCAGTCCCTACTTTAGAACGCTATGCGGGTAAATGGCCCATTCTTGGTGTTTGCTTAGGTCATCAGTCAATTGGTCAAGCCTTCGGTGGCAAGATTATTCGTGCTAAGGAAATTATGCATGGTAAAACCTCGATGATTCATCATAAAGGTATTGGTGTTTTTACTAATCTACCTAGCCCCTTTGAAGCCACCCGCTATCATTCCTTAGTGATTGAGCAAGAAAGCCTACCAGACTGTTTAGAAGTTACTGCATGGACAGAAACTGAAGACGGCAGAATCGACGAGATCATGGGCGTGCGCCATAAGCATTTGCCTGTTGAGGGGGTACAATTTCATCCAGAATCGATTTTGACAGAGCATGGACATGCAATGCTGCAGAATTTTTTAGAGGGGAAGTAAATTCCCCTTATCCAAATTATGGTCGCTTATCACAGCATCATTTCTAATAAGAATTTCGGTATTATCAAGAGCCTCTTGATTAGAATAAGTATTCATAGTCATACTATAAATAGAAAAGTTATCGACAAGTTTATCAGCATTATCTGGGGTGGTATAGGATAGCCATTCTTCATAGTAAAAACGATGTTTAGGATCGATTTTTGGTTGCTCCAATTTTCTGATATAAGAAGCTCTAGCCCACCAAAAATTATACCATATCCATCCACCTCTAACTATTTCCTCTTGATTTTTAAGCTTCTTAAGCTTTCGCGCTGGAAACAGGCCAATCTTATTGATTTTATCCTTTTCCTGAAATAATTTAATACACAACTGCCAATCTTTAAAGATAGAGCGCGTCAAAATTTCCTCGACCTTAATTCGCCCTGGTTCGGAATGGGTCATTCCTTTCGTGTGCAAGTATACAAAGTACTTATATTTCTTATGTGCTTGTGCAAGTGACCAAACAAAATTCACCCCCCAATATTCAAATTTATTCTCACTATAATATTCAATTTTTTTATAGCGAGGTTTTATTTTTGTAAAGAAAGCCTCTATATTTTCCACACCCGATGGATTGGAAACAACTATATACAAATCAGCTACTGATAAAACTCCAGTACTATTTATATCCCTAAGTTGGCTTAGAACAAGTTGCCTCCAATCTTTATTGGGGTTTATATAGACATAATAAATTATAGCTGTTTGCTTACTTTTAAAATAAAAACCAGCCGTAACTCTTTTAGTAAGTGCATATAAAGACTGCATAGCAGATCGTTATAAGTTTTAGCGTCGTACCCAACTCACTTCCATATCCTCAGCCTCCCCCATACCGCGCTCTAATAAACCCACTAGCTCTGGATCAGCTCCATTTTCCTTAAAGATCTCTAGCTCAGCACGGTTGAGCCAATAATCGGTATCGCTTGGGCTTTCTTCTTCCAGTTGATCGACTAAAAACTGTAGTTGAACTTCAGTGATAGTTCCGATTTCAATCCCAGTATCTTTATTGGTTAATACGATCATTGCATGACTCCTTGATTAAAAGATTCGAGATTAGCAGGCTTCAATTAGGATTTCTTCGCTAAACCGATACTCGTCGCAATTGTTTCCCGTGCCACCCGTACGATCCAAACAAATAAAATCACGTACATCTTCAGGGCTAAACATATAGTGATGCCATACACCTCGACGATAATTAATCCCTTGCTGAGCACCAACTAGAAATAGACGTATCTGCCCTAAGAGGGGTTGATCACCGACAGGTGCAACCACTGTAAAAAAAGGCTTACGCTCTAAAGAGATAAAAGCTTGGCTACTTTGTGGATGGCGCTCCATCACTTCAATACGAAAAGGAAACTGCACGGGCTGCGAGCGAAAAATACTAACCGTAGGTTTACCCGCATTATCTAAAGTATCCAAGTTTGCCAAATCGCTATAGCGCTCAGTTTTGCCATAATTAATTAAGTAAAAATCACGCTCTGTAGTTTCAATGACATCCCCAAAAGGTGCAAACGCAGCAGCCGTTAGTAGCTCAGGCTTTAGAATATAAGCCATCTTATTGCATTCTCAATTGACCAAACGCACGAATACGACTTACCCCGCCATCGGGATACATATTTAAGCGAATATGTGAAACCAACCCGATCTTCTTTAACTGCTCGACAAAAGTAAACTCAGTATCCGCGGCCATTTTTTGGGGGGGCAATAACTCCTGCCAATACAAACTTTGAGCAGCAATACTAGTTTCATTTCCATCGGTATAGAGCGTGCCATACACTGAACACTCATAAGGATAATTACCTTTAAAATGAGCCGTATCCAACACTAAACGTGAGATTTCACCAACACCTGCTAAGCGAATAATCGCCCAATCAAACCCAGGCTCACGCCGCCGTCGTGTTTCCCAACCATCCCCCATGTTGAGTCCACGTCCTGGGGCAATGAGATTGCTAATATGCCCAAAATGCATATCGCTAGCACACAAAGCACGCCCACCGTTTAACATTGCAGCTAAATCTAGCTCTTCGCCTTCAGATAAAGCAGCTAAATCTTGCCGTATCTGCCCATACACACGTAAGCGTGCAATGCCCCCATCTGGATAAATATTGAGGCGTAAATAACTCCAAGTTTGTTTTGAGTCAATCGTAAATACATTGTGGCTATTACCCTGTAACGCGCGAGCATCCAAAATCTGCGTCCAGCGCGTAGTGGCATCGGGTGGATTTGCACTATGACAGGCATCAATGCTCACTGAAGGGGCATAATTACCTGTGAAATGCGAGGTATCAATATCTACACCATGAATCAGGCCGGGACATAGTTGAATAATCGCATAATCATAACCATCACCACGTTTACGGCGGGTTTCCCAGCCATCCATCCATTTGCCATTTTCATCGTATTTACCAGGAATGAAGACAGCCGGTTCTGGATTCAATAAGCGATATAAAGGCGCAAAGAACTCATCCGTGGCTGAAATAGCTGCTGCGCCAAGGCGAGGCTGGGCTAGATCAACATATTGAGTTTGTAACTGGGTTAATAAATCAGACATTGCAAATACTCACTGCTTTATTTTTCAGAAGGTATTTATCGGAACTACCATGATCTACTCAAACAATTCACTCAGGCGATAACCCGCGATACGATTAATTTCAGCCAAGGCCGTCGCAAACTCCTGTTGAGAACTATGATGAATCCGCTGCTCAAATCCTTGCAAAATTTGTGCTCGTGTTGCATTTTTCACAGCCATAATAAAAGGAAAAGCGAACTTCTGTTTATAAGCGGTATTTAGCTCTGTAAAACGCACTAACTCTTCAGCGTTACATTGATCCAAACCAGCACTCGCTTGCTCTTTGCTCGACTCCACGGTTAACTCACCCTGCAAAGCCACTTTCCCTGCTAAATCAGGATGCGCTCGAATGAGGGCTAATTGCTCTGCTTTTGAAGCCTTGCCCAAAGCTGCTCTAAAAGCTTGTAGTAAAGCCTCCTGATCTGCAAAAGGGCGAGCTTGCCAAGTGCGTTCTGCCATCCAGGGTGAATGCTCGTAAATGCCGCCTAGTAAACGGACAAACTCTGCTTGATCTAAAGTATTTAACCGCGCGACTGATATTTTCATATTGCAGTTCCCACAGGTGCTGGATGCTCTTTCCGCCAATGTTCAGCAATATCAATGCGTCGACACAACCAAACATCTTGATGTCGCTGTACATAATCAACAAAGCGCTGTAAAGCCGCAAAGCGTGCAGGCCGCCCAACAATCCGGCAGTGTAAGCCAATCGAGAGCATTTTCGGTGTGGTAGCCCCTTCAGCATACAAGACATCAAATGCATCTTTCAGATACTGAAAATACTGTTCGCCACTATTAAAACCTTGGGGGCTAGCAAAGCGCATATCATTCGTATCGAGGGTATAAGGCACAACCAAATGATCTTTGCCTTGTACCTTTACCCAGAATGGCAAATCATCGCTATAATCATCCGCATCATACACAAAGCCGCCCTGCTCAATCAGCAGCTCACGTGTATTTGGGCTATTGCGTCCGGTATACCAACCTTTCGGTTTTTCACCTGTCATACGCTCGATAATCTCAATCGCCCGCTGCATATGTTCATGCTCTAACTCTTTAGCCATGAATTGATAATCAAGCCAGCGCCAACCATGACTGCAAATTTCAAAGCCTGCTGTTAGCATGGCCTCAACTGCGCGTGGATTACGCTCCAAAGCCATCGCTACCCCAAAAATCGTAAGGGGAATCTGTCGATCAGCGAATAAGTTATAAATCCGCCAAAAGCCCGCACGGCTGCCATATTCATAGAGGGACTCCATACTCGGATGGCGCATGCCCTCATAAGCACGTGCACCAATAATCTCCGAAAGAAAAGTTTCAGAGGCAGCATCACCATGCAAAATACAGTTCTCACCCCCTTCCTCGTAATTCAAAACAAACTGTACTGCTATGCGTGCCCCGCCTGGCCAATTCGCTTGCGGCACTTGATCAGCATAACCGATTAAATCACGGGGATAAGATGTCACTACCGTCATCCGATTTTTATCCTCTGTAAAAGCTTAGTGGGTAAGCACAAATCTTATGGCTTTACCTGTTGCGCCCATTTCAGCACCAAAGCCCGCTCTTCCTCAGTCATTTGTGTGAGATTCCCTAAAGGCATGGCTTTAGAAGAAACTTGCATTGCAATCAAAGCGGCTTGCTGACGAACTTGCTCTTCGGTTTCTAACCGCACACCTTTGGGGGCTACTGGAAAAGCAGGATGCGTCGTTTGGGCGGCATGGCAAGTCACACAACGCTGTGTAAACACTGGTTGAACTTGGTTATAGCTAATTGCAGATGCTTGTTCCAAACTCACTTTAATTTGCGGATAACTTGCAAACAGAGCCGTAGCTGCAAAAATCACGAAACCAAGAATCAATAACCACAAAGGCCTCCAATTACCCACTTTAGTGCGAGCATTAAAGTAGTGGCGAACTAGGCCACCGACTACAAATAAGCCCATTAGCACTGCCCAATTCCAGTTACTCCCAAAGCTTGCAGGATAGTGATTACTGATCATGCAAAACATCACTGGCAAAGTCAGATAATTATTATGTAGCGAACGCCAACCGGCTTCCTCACTTAAACGTTTGTCTTGCGGCAAGCCCTCCACAATGGCTTTAACTAATTTACGTTGGCTGGGCATGATCACGAAAAAAACATTCCCAGTCATCCAAGTCGCTAATATCGCCCCCAGTTGTAAAAAGGCACCACGTCCACTAAAAATGTGTGTCAGTGCTATCGCCAGCAATACGATAAAACCTGCGGTGATTACTTTAGCTAAATTGGTTTTCTTGCGCGCAAACTCGCTTTTCCATAAGAAGTGATAGACTAACCAACTGCCTGCTAAGAAACTTAAGCTGATCAGAACTGCTTGCCAAGGCTCTAAAGCTAAGACACTGGGATCAATTAAATAAGCATCTGCACCGAGATAGTAGGTAATCACCAACAAGGTAAAACCGCTGATCCACGTCCAATAAGACTCCCACTTAAACCAATGCAGTGGCGCAGGTAGCTGGCCGGGTTCGATATTACGTTTTTCAATATTGAAAAAGCCACCTGCATGCAAGGCCCAAAGCTGGCCTGCAATTTTTGGATTATCTGCTTGAAGGAGATGGTTCAGTAACCAATTGAAATAAAAAGAAGCGCCGATCCATGCAAAGGCGGTAATGATATGTATCCAACGTATGGCGAGGCTAGCCCACTCCACTAAGATTGTTTCCATTACTAAACCCTTGTGGTCGATTACTAAAATCTAGCACGACCTATTTTTGTACTCAATCTTTTTAAAAACTGAGTACAAATGTGCGTAAGAGCTAGTTAATAAAAAAGCCCTGAAACCGTTAGATTTCAAGGCTTTATGTATTCTTTAGATTTTCTTAGATGACTAAGTGGTGCCCAGAGCCGGAGTCGAACCGGCACGGATGTTACCATCCGAGGGATTTTAAGGAAATTACTATCACTTTAATAAACAGACACTTAAAATAAATTTTTAGCCTAAATCAAGACACTACCCATCTTTAAAAACAATACCTTACAATTACTTTAGCCTAAAACAGCGACCGTTTCTACTGTCCCAAAACTTTCAAATTTCGATACACACACTTTGTCTTCAGCAACCTGCATTTTTCGCCACTTGCAGATGTACCAAAACTTGTGCCAGAATTGATTATCATAAATCCTAGAATTTTTAAAACATGAAAATTGGTTATGCACGAGTCAGTACGGTTGGCCAAGATCTAGAAACTCAGATTGCTAAATTACAAAATGAAGGCTGCGAGAAAATTTTTCACGAAAAGCAAAGTGGAAAACTTGCCGACAATCGACCTGAATTAAAACGTGCCATCGAGTTTGCGCGTGAAGGCGATGTTTTCACCATTACCAAATTAGACCGACTCGCACGCTCTATGGGTGATCTTTGGCAAATCATCCACGAACTGGAGGTCAAGAAGGTTGCTTTCAAGGTTTTAGACCAAGCAGGCTTAGATACCAGCCATGCCACCGGTAAGCTACTGCTGAATATTCTTGGCTCGATTGCCGAATTTGAACGTGACCTGATCAATACCCGCACTGCGGAAGGACGCGAAGCCGCAAAGCAAAAGGGCGTGAAGTTTGGGCGTAGACCTTCCTTAACGCCCGATAAGGTTCAACTACTAAAAGCAGAAGCCACAGCAGGATTACTCAGCAAGGAAGCGCTGGCGGCCAAATATGGCATTTCGCGAAATACTGTTTATAGGTTGTTAGATATGAAAAACCTAGAGCAAACATGAACTTCATTTCCCATTCTTTTTCCGCCAACTTCTGCACACGCTATCACCATATTTCGAGCCACCCGACAAACACTCACAAGCAAAGACGACGAGCTGGTGTTTCCGCACTGGCTCATCGCTCTCATTTTTAATTAATATTTACACATACCGCTCACACTCCACCGAGCCACTAAACCCCGATGATCCGAGTGTCAACGTGCAATCCTTGGCAACCCAACGCTGCCCATCAATATGCGACCTAAATCCACGCGCAATGATCTCGGCTTCTGCTGTGAGTGCCGGATTCGCACTAGCCAGCGTCAGCGATAGCGTATTGCTCCCACCCGCCAAGCGCCGCAGCTCCTCATCAGCCGCCTCACCCGCCCGTTCTTCCGAGTCGAATAGTTCGCGCAACACCCAAACCGGACTACTGCCGCGAGTCACCGTACCTGAGTTACCCTCATCATCCCGCCAATTCGCCACTGCACCGGCATATTCGCCCCGCCCCAGCTCCTGATAACTCCACTGGCTGCAATCGCCATAATTAACCGTAATCTGCGGCATGCTTTGGCCGGATTGAGTCTGCAAGGCGCCTTGCTGCACAAACACCAGCCGCGAGTCTTTGACCGTCGCCACCGCCCCATAACTGCTTCCAAGGCGGCTCATAAAAGCCAAATCCGACTCATCTTGTTGCAATAGCCAACCAATAACAATGTTTCGATACGCAGCGCCGACCGCTACTTGCCAACCATTACGACCCGCTACGGCCTCCAGCACCGTGCCTAATGTCGTGCTCTGATAAACTTGCGTGCGCAGCACTTTACCTTCGCCTATCATATCCGCCGACTTGGCATGTATCGTGAGCTCGTCCGGTGCGCCTGACTCGCTGCACTCATCCACATAATACGACCCCTTAAAATAAAGCGTTTGAGCCCCCGCTACTCGTTGCCCTAGCCAAACCTTCAGCACGACCCCGCGCCGAATCGGGGCAATCACGCCGCCCGCATTACTCAGGCGAATTTCGAGTGTGTCCGAATCAAACCCGCTGCTATCGTGCACACTCAGCTCAACCAAATAAGGTTTAAAACGAGCCGTCACCTCCACACCATCCGCTTCAATTTTGAAAATTGGCTGCATGGCTCAATCCCAAAGCTGTACTTGCGTTTTAACCGGCGAACTTGGCTGCAAACTCGGCAACACAATCACAACCCCTGCAGGTAATACCGCCGGATACTGAGCTAGTGCAGGATTGACCGCTAACACCGCTTCTGTTGTCCCATGTTCCGCGCCATATTCCGCATAGCAGAGCGCATCCAATACATCGCCGTCTTGGGTCGTATATGTCCGCATTAGTCATACCTCAACAGATTGAGCGTCCACTCCACTTTGCGCGGCTGCCCTGAACCACTCAAATCGCTATACGTCTCACTAATCCCTTCAATCACCCAGCGCCCCGGCAAATACGGCACACCCACCCCATTGCGCACTGTCCACAGTGCCTGCGGCTCGCCAGACTCCTTGAGCTGATACAGTGTCGTCATCGCATTATGATTACCGATCCAGCAGCTAAACAGCACCCCGGGAAGTGATGCGGTATCCGTATCCGGCCCCACATTTTGCAGGGCTGGCCGTTGCCCCAGCCGCTCCTGCTTCGCCCAACGCTGTTGGCTGGAGCGCTGCACCTGATCAAACAGCAAGGTCGATACATCAAAAATAAACTGATTACCAAATGCGACCTGCATCACGCCACCCCATCCCTGTGCTGTGCTCTTAATTGCCGCGCTTGCTGGGCTTGTACACGCTTCAAGACCCGCTCGACTTCGGCAGCAATCTGCGCTGCATCCTGCCCCGCAGTGGCATTAATCGTAATATGAATAGGCGCGTTAGTCGGTACACTGACCTCCACCGGTGTTTGCCGATTAAGCTGACTCACAACCTGTGTGACCCGTTGTGGTAAGGGTGTCACCCCCGCTGGCAAGCTCACCGGCTTTTCATCATTCGCCGCACTCAGTAATAAAATATTGGTTTGGGCATCCATCATCACTGGCATGCCCATCCGCAAAATCGCCGCATCCCGCGCCGGAATCACCGCTTCATCTTTGTGCAGGATGGCACGGTAACCATCAAAAGGGACATTCCGTAGGCCGAGCGCATGGGAACCATCGGTTTTACTGGTAGTCGTGGTAGTCGTGGTAGGCGTCGAGGTCTTAGCGGTAGCCGCGCTTATCTCCCCCGCTTTTGTGACCAATACATCTGCGAGCGCCACGACCGCCGTTTTCATAGTGTTCAGATTTGTACTAGCAATAGAGGCTTGTCCGCTGACCAATTCCGCCTTGTTACTCAGCTTTTGCATCGATTCGGCCGCAAGCTTCGAGTTTTTATCAATATTAGTGCCAGCATCATCCAAAGGTTTTTTCACACCTTGGAACATCTTGATCATTTCTCTAGGCAATTCAGCCATCAGCTTATTTACCGATTTCCCAGAATCTGCCACCGTATCCATCGAACGTGCTACATTCATCGCCGCCGCATAGGCTTCACGGCCTTCTTTAGTTTGTAAACTCAAACCATCGACATATTTTCTAAATTCATCGGCCGTATCAATCGCAGCCTCACCCGATAGCCCCAAGCCTTTATTAAAGTTGCGAACATCCACGGCTGCTTGCGCGAGTGTGAGCTGTTCTTTTTCCTTGTCCGAATAAAAATTGTCGTAATAGAAGCTCGTAGCTTGGGTGAATTTATCCATCCCACCCATTAAGGTCACGAGCGCTTCAGAGGCAGCGATAGCTTTGGGACCCATCCCTCCAAAACTCAAACCTAATTTACTGGTGAGTGCCACCACTTCCGCATGTTGCGCAGCCGCTGCTTTACTCGCATCCGCGACCGCATCCAGTGATCCTGCCACCGCCATAGCCGCTGCGTAGGCTTTGCGCCCTGCTTCCGTGCTTAAATCTAAGCCTTGGACATGTTTTTTAAAGGCTTCGTGGCTACGAATCGACGCTTGCCCCTGTAGACCCAGGCTTCGATTCCACTCCAACACTGCCGCATTCGCTTGCTTTAAGGCCGCCTGCTTACGCTCTTCCTCACTAAAAAACTCTTGATAGAAAAAGTCATTCGCGGCTTTAACTTTATCAATCCCCCCCATGAGATTCGTCAAACCCATTGCGGCCGCCAGTGCTGAATCCTTGGTACTCCCCAGATTCAGCCCCAGACTTTGGAGGCTAGTCACTAGCCCCGATTTCGCTACTTCAGCAAGCTTGCCAAACTCGGCAATAATCTCCTCCGCCGTCGCTTTGGTCATGTCCCGACCGTTAGCCATGGCTTTTTGTAATTCTTCAGGCAAGGCTGAAAACACGGTTTGATAGCGCTGCTTGAGCATGTCACCCGTCGAGAACCCCGAAGTTTCTAACCCTTTCAGTGCAGACGTAAATTTAGCGACATGATGTGGCATTGTGTCTGCAATCATCTGATCCAGTGCCTGCATTTGCTGCATCATTTCGTGAGCCGCTTTTACAAAGCCTTCTTTGCGAGCAATATGGTCAGAATCGGCGGTGAAACCAATTTGTCCAAAAGCCGTTTGATAGCGATGTGGATTGTTGCCATAGCCACCTTGTCCTAGCATCGCCTGCCCATCCAGTGAGCCTTGCGTGAAGCGTGCTTTGGGATCACTCGGGCCACCAAAAAGCTTAGCTAAACCGGCCACACCGGCTAAAGCCCAGCCCCAACCAGGGATAGCGCTCACAAAAGAACCTATGCTTCCCATAATCCCTGACAGCCCGCCACTCAGCGCAGAGCCTAAGCCACCCAAGCCTTGACTAACCATCCCACCAAGATTAGAAAAGAGGCCGCCACCCGCGACACTGCCGCCACTGAATAAACTACCTAAGCTTTTGCCAATGCTGCCAAATGCACTAGCTATGCCATCACTCAAGGGTTTTAAAGCATTCGATAAGATGGGCTGTACAATGTTTTGCTTGAATAGACCCACGAGGCTTTTGCCCAGATTGCC
This sequence comes from uncultured Thiothrix sp., assembly GCF_937876535.1. Taxonomy (GTDB): domain Bacteria; phylum Pseudomonadota; class Gammaproteobacteria; order Thiotrichales; family Thiotrichaceae; genus Thiolinea. Next base: position 36,152 of record NZ_CALFHZ010000002.1, on the reverse strand, counting down.
AAAATCCAGCGACATAAACGCATCCGTTAGGGTTTTATTAATATCCCCTGCCATGCGGCTAAACTCATCCGACACACTCACCGAAACACTAGCTGCCGCTTGTACCGCTTTGCCGCCTGCGTCCTCAATCCCCACTGCTAAACCGGCTGAAACCTCAACCCCCAATCCTGCCATTAGGCGCGAGGGTGAGTGAATCTGAAAAAAGCCTTTGACACTGCTATAGACCTCACCCGCCGCTGCCTTAGCTTTACTCACTGCAGCGGCTGCCCCATCCGCAATGCCCCGTGCCAAACCAGCCAGCATATCCTTACCAATACTTACAAAATCACCGACCGTTTTTCGTAACGCGGCTAGCACATCAGCAATAAAACTCGACACACCCGTTTTGATCGTCTTCCACGCGCCTGCAAAATCGCCTTGGAGTGCTTGCGTCGCTGCTTTGAAAACCGTTTTAATGCCTTCCCAGCCGGTGTTGACGATGGCTTTTATACCTGCCCATGCGCCTGAGAAAATGAGCTTCACTCCCTCCCACCATGCAGACACGACTGTTTTGATGCCATTCCCCGCCAGCTCTGCACCTTGCTTGACCACCGCCCAACCTGCAGCGGCTGCACCACTAATCACGCTCAATCCAGTTTTAGTGAGATTCGCCATCCCCGACCATAAGGGGCCGATCAAGCCTTTAACCGCTTCAAAGGCAACCACATGCGCTTGCCGAAAGGCGTTGAGTCCAGCTGTCACCGTGGGGCCTATAGATGTCCAGACGGCACTAGCACCCCGTTTAATATCGCCCCAAGCTGCATTAACGCCTACCGATACATCTGACCAAACTTTGATGACCCCTTGGCCGATTGAAGTATCGGCCACTGAAGCCTTAACGGAAGCCCAAGCACCGCTCACCGTTGCTTTAATCCCACCCCATAAGCCAGACCACCACCCTGAGATTTTGTCCCAGTTGGCATAAATCAGCGCCGCACCGGTCGCAATCACTGCAATCGCAGCACCAATCGGGTTGGCAATCGCAACAGCCGCCAAAGCCCGAAAAGCAGTGGCAGCAATCCCAATGGCCGAAGCCAAAGGCCCTAAAGCAAAGGAAAAAGTGCTCACTGCTGCACCCACTAAGCCCAAGGCTAGTTTTGTCGATGCACTAGCAGCCAATAAGCCACCCAACGCGGCTAAGAAAATTTGTACCCCTGTGGCACTGGCTGTCGTAGCTGGATTAAGCAAACCTAAAGCCTCACCTACTTTGCGAATCCCATTCCCGACTGCACTAAACACCGACACCACCGCATCCCAATGCGACACCACAAACCCCACTGGAGTGAAGGATGCCACCGTTTTCAGCGTGTCCCAGTTGCTAATCAGCAGTTTCACCGCACCAACCACGTTATGCACAATCCCAATCACTGGCTGCATGGCTTCGCCCATGCCCCGCCCTAAGCTTTCGGCGCCACCTGCACCGGCCAAGGCACTACTAATCCCTGCATAGCCTTTTTTCAGTTCCTCCAGCATGGGTGAAATAAACGCTTGACCGTAGCCTTTACCAAAGGCCGCTGCACTGCTAACAAACTGATGCAAGGTCGGGTAAGCAGCCTTAAACATATTATTAAAGGCGACACCCCAGCCGCCGTTATCTAAGTCGGATTTGAATTTTTTTAGGGTTTTATCAACGGCCTCACCCCATTCACCGATAGGCTTTTTCGCATCGATAAAAAGCTGGCGGATATTCGGGCCGAGGGTGTTGACAACGTTGGAGCCGACGGCAGAAAGTTGAGTTTGTACCCCTTCTAAACCTAGCTTGAAGTAGGACAACTCTGTGTTGGTTTGCTTCATGGCCTCTAGTTGGGCATCTGATTGGATAGCGCCGACTGCATGTGCATACTGAGTAATTTCATTGAGTTTTTGCCCACTTTTCTCCAACAGTGGCCATAAATTGGCGGCATCATCCGAGATACCCGCCAAGATCGAACTTTTTTGTGCGTCAGTGAGCTTACTTTTTGAGAGCGCATCCCCAATTTTTAGCAGTGCCTCATCCGCCTTTTTCCCTTTTAAATCCTCGACCGATAGACCAATACTTTGCATCGACGCAGCAAACGCTTTGCCATCTTCTGTACCTAGTGATTTGAGCGATTGATTCATATCGCCAAACACCTTGGACATATCCCCAAATTCATTCAGCTCGGCAGCAATCCCCTCAAAGCGTCCCGCCAATCGCCACTCTTGGAGCGATTGCTTGCTCATATCCGTGGAGCGAGCCAGGTTTTCAAGTTCTTTGGATACCGCCGCGACGTTGGCCGTTGCGAATGCTGTACCAAATGCCATGCCTGCGTTCGTCGCCATTTGCCCTAATACCGGCACTGCACCCGCCACGACCGTTGACAACGTTGCGACAGCCGTTTTAGTCGCCAACAATTTAGCCGCCAACCCGGAATGCGCGTCCGCCACATCCAACACCGAGAGCTTAAACTTACCCATGATGCGCCCGTTGCGCTCCATCGCATCACTTTTAGCAGCAATGGCTTTTTCGACTTTTTCAGCTTGCTTAGCAAGGGTTTCGAGCTGTTGCCCCGTGTTTTCGGTACTCACGCCCAATTCACCCATTCGCTCTTTGGTGCGAGTCAGGCGTTCTTCGGTCTTACCTAAAGCAATACCCAACTTTTCAGCTTCACGCTCCGCCGCCGCAAGTTGTTTATTCAGTCCACCCGTAGGATCATTGGCAGCAGCTTGACGCAGTTCATCCACTTTTTTCCGGGCAGCTTCCAGCTTTTGCTTGGCGGTTTCGACATTTTGCGTGTCGATGTCAAAGCGTTTGATCAACTCTTGCTTACGCTTGAGTTCCGAGAGTTCACGCCCCAGTGCGTTGATCTTTTGTTGAGCCGAGGAAAAGGCTGTCGCAAACGTGGATTCGAGGCGAGCGCCTATTTCTAAAATCAGTTTGTTATCGGCCATGTTTCCCTCTGCTATTTTTGTTCTTGTGTGGCTTCAACCCACTCTAAAAGCTCCGAGATTTCCATCTCGCCGATCTCTGCCAAGCTCCAAGACGTGTGCGAAGCCAGTACGACGATCAAGCGCCGGAGATCAGCCCTGTTGACGTTTAGGCTGGCGCTTGCGAAAAGATAGATAGATTTGCTCCAAGCCGAGCCAATCGGTTAGCAAATCCATCTCCAATAAGTCTTCGATGCGATAGCCGACTAGACGCGCCATCGCCTCACGAACCTTTTCATTTTTATAGGTCAATGCATCCTTCGCCTTGGGGCGTTGCAATGTTAAACGCTCCACTGCTTTACCCTTGATCGTGATCGGATAGCTTAAAATCAGTGTGTCGCCATCGACTTTCGGTTGTGACTTGAAGGATTTATTGAGTAGGTCGAGCATTTCAGCCATATCCAGCTCAGAATCCAGATTTTCCATCACATCAAGCGGTTGTTCGGTCACCGCTGCCAATAGGCGCAGCGTCACCTCAAAGAGAGCCTCTTCCGAGGACTGCCACTCCGCCACTTGCTTATCGCGTACCAAGGGACGACGCATCCACAACTCTTCAATCACTTCGCCTTTTTCGGTGGTAATCGGGTATTCCAAGCGATAGCATTTTTTGTCTTGCTGTGCTTTCGCCTCAGCAAAATTAATAACAGAATCAGACAATAACGTGGTATCAGTAGTAGCTGGCATGAACGCCTCCATTTATAAGGATTAAACCGTCGTCACGACGGGTATCAATTCGGAAAAATCGGCTCACCCGAAGATGAGCCGAGTTTAAAAAGCGGCGACATACGCTGTGCCGCCGCGCGCTTGCAATGAAACTTAACCCAGGAAGTTGCGGTCAGCGTCGTCCGACACTTCCATTACATTGATGTCGACTAGAATTTCACCATTCACTTCATAGCGAAATTTGTGGCACGTGAACTCATACTTGCGTTGAGTGTCTTCACCCATTTTCACCGTACCGAGGTCTACTTGGGTGAAATAGCCGGTGGCGATGATGTTGTGCTTACCTTTTTCACAATCCACTGGATTCTTGTAAATAGCCCGTAGGTTCAAGGTGCGCAGACCTTGGCATTGCCCAACAAAACCTTTTAAAGCGGCTGCTCGTAGCTCAGCCGCTGTGATCGATATTTTTAAGGGTTCAGCCAAAGTTCCATCCGTGAACTCAGCCGGTGCGGACATCCCCGCATAACGTTTAGCTTCGGTTTTGAGCTTTAAACTAGGCAAACCGACATCAACAGCTCCAATGACTTCTGTACCATTTTCATAGAGCTTCATATTTTGCAGAATAGAAGGTGCTTTCATGATGACTCCTTAGGCCGCCAATAAGTTAAACAGATAGTCCTGGGTAATCCGCAAGACCACACCAGGTTGTTCGTTAGGTGGCGGTACGGTGAAGTCGGCATAGAGCCATGTTCTGCCCTCAGCCAGTGCTGCGGTATTGTTGAGACTCGGATGCTTAATGACCCGCGATCCAGTTAACAACTGTCCATTGCGCACTAAAGCATCAATTTCAAGCTGGATCATCTCAATACGATGATCGATTTGTTGCTGAGTGATTAAGCCATCAGTTTGTGCGAATTCATGAAAGTGAATGCGCTTAGCAATGTAATCGGCCATGCGTACCGCCGATTCATAGTGCCAGAGCGGGTCAGTTGCAGTGGTACGATTCCCCCAGAATCGGACACCTTGCTCCCGACGTAAAGTAGTAATGTGGCTGGCATTGAGGAAATTGCCTTCGCTATCTCGACCGAAATAATCAACCGGTGTGCTGATGCGTAAATCACTAGAAAAGTTGGTCTCTAAAGGAACGTTCGAGAGGGTTTTTGCGCGACCACCTAAGCTTGTATCCGCATCAATTTTTGAGCGCAAACCTAAGGCAACGGCCGTTGCATGCACAATAGAGCCTAAGCGCTCAAACTCTGGCCAGATTAGCATTAAACGTTTACTACTAAAGCGATTGCGTACAGCTAAGAGAGCCGCTCGATTAGCACCCCTTACTGCTGCATACACAAAGCCGCCAATTTTATCCGCGACTTCAATGAGGGCAGTGATCACTTCGTCAGCATCATCTAATCCCGGTGCACCCAAAATTTCAGGGATCAGGTCAAATTGGCTTTGAGCTTGAGCCAACAGACTCGCACCTTCTGCCACATAAGCGGATTGCTCAGCTAAATCAGTACTGGTAGGAACCCTGACTACAATGATATTAGGCACAATCGACTGGCCATAAATCGCGTTCAGGACGTTCACTAGGGTACCCGTTGAACCTGCTTTGGCGATTAAGTCAGGTGTGACACTAACTAGGCTCAGCTCAGGAAATACACTGGCATCGGCATCATCGGCTGTGACTACGACGCCGATTGGCGTGGTGGCCGGTGTGATAGCCACTGTAGATATTGTTTGACCCTGTTCGATGAGTGGGCCATGAAAGTAATTCTCAGTTGTTGGCATACATGCCTCCATTTTTAGGATCAAACCGTCTCACGACGGGGATTCTATGAGCGCTAGACGCTCACCTCATTTCTCAAAATTCGCTCTTTGTCTGCCAAGGTTAAACCAATTTGAGGAATAGCAACACAGGCATCCAATACCTGGCTCACCATTGGATCATTTAAGTTCAGGCTTGTGGCACTATGCAACCAAGCTTTAGCAGCACGGAACATCCCTAGAAGTTGGATGTCTGTCTCAGTAGCATGGCCTGCTGCGAATTTTGCAGACAAGCCCACTTCCGCGACCTCCATTGAGCCGTAGATCGGCAGGGTTAAGAGTTCGCGCAGAAAGCGGGTAGTGGACACAACTCCATCCTCGATGGGTGTTGGAGCCATTTCAGGCGCAGTGACGACCGGCAACACCCACGCGCCATCGTTGACGACATACAGCCCGTTGGGGCGTGTGGTAACATCCAAACAACCCGCTGGAGCTTCCGCCGCGACAACGTATTCGTTGGTGGGCGACACATAGATCTGCTCCTCAGCACTTGCCACCGCGAGCGCTGTTTCAGGGGCCGCATCGTGATCAGGCAGATAAATCAAAATGTGATTCGGTGTGATGTATTTTTTCATTTTAAAACTCATTTTATTAATTCGGGTTCGCCGCGGCAGCATTATCACGAGCTGCGATAGCAATGTTGCGGATGTCATCCAAAAGCGCACGGATTTGTGGGAGCGACCAAGCAAAATTGTTGCCATGTGTGATTTGATGTATCCACGATCTGGCCTCAATCGCATGCCAGGCATTACTGTTTGCTGCCGCTGCTTGCCCATAAACATCTTCAACACGATTCCGAATAGCAACTCGACCCCAGGTAGCTTCATCACGTGCACCGACTAGACCATAGCTTCCATGACTCCATTGCGCATTAAAGATTTCTTCCATACGGGTGCGTAACGCAACCCGACCATAGCCTGCCTCATTTCTGGCATCGACCAGCCCGTAGCTTGCAGCCCCCCAAATACTATCAACTGTGCCACGAATACTGGCAGCATGCCCGTTGACGGTGTTTAACGTACCATCCATAGCATCCAGTTTGCTTTTTAATACGCCTAGACCGCTGCTTGTGCTTTCTAATAGGGCCTTAGTAGCATCGACCGCTGTTTTGACAGCATCAATCGCTGCTTTTAACGCGGATAAGCCATAGCTTGAGCTTTTTAAGAGCGTATCTGCACTAGTTGCGCTCGTTTTAGCTGCCGCTGCATCAGCCGCCAGTTGAGTGGGGTCATACCCCGAACTAAATAAATTGCCCATTACCACCACACCCCATTCTTGAATATAAACTTTCGATGCTGATTGGATTGGTATTGATGCGTACCAGCAGGCAGTTGGGTACCTGTATCTGTCTGCACGGGATGCGCAAACACCACAGTTGCGGGTTGGCTCACCATATTGCCGCTATAAATAAACTCAATATAATCACCATCGACCAATTCTGTGCTAGGCATCGTTGCAGTACTAGCAGCCGGTAAAAAGTAAGCTTTATTGGGAGAGAGCGCACCGGTGGCAGGTAATGCACTTGGTACACTGCTCACCGTCACAGGCACACCCCCTAGCGTAGTACCGTCGCCCACAAAGAGCTGCTTAGTATCCGTCGTCCAAAGCGGCTCACCCAAAACAGGAGCCGTGGTTAAGGCCAACCGTGCAGCGTTCGTGAGCCGTCTAAGACGAATAGTGGCCATAATTAAGCAGTGCCCCCATCAATGACGAGGTTAGCTAGAGTTGCTTGCACAAAGGCGGTGGTGGCCAACTGGGTAGTATTCGTACCCGCTGTTGCGGTCGGTGCGGTGGGAGCGCCTGTAAAAGCAGGGTTTGCCAACGGCGCTAATGTCGTGCTTGAGGTTGTGATACTAATATTTGCACTACCGTCAAAACTCGCTGATCCCGTCACTACACCTGTCAATGTAATAGCACGAGCTGTGGCTAATTTGGTGGCGGTATCGGCATTCCCAGCCGTTGGGCTAATTTCGATATAGGCCGTGCCTGACCAGCGCCACACTTTGTTAGTGTCTAATGTGACATAAAGCACGCCGGCGGTACCGGTAGCAGGTAGTGCCGCTTGATTGGCTGCTTCGAGCACATCATCCACAAAGCTCGGTAGGAAACTCGCAGGAATTTTGCCATTCCCATCCAAGGTGATTTGATTAGTATCTACCACGATACCACCCGCCGTCGTACCGTCACCGATATAGAGTTTTTTCGTATCGGTAGTCCAAATCGGTTCACCTGCAGCTGGGACTGGATTTAAGGCTAAGCGTTGTGCATCAGTGATGCGACGTAGTTGAATTTTCATTGGCATTGTAATGTCCTCACGACATGATTTTTAAAATATTAACCTGCCCCACCATCAATCGTGGAGCTTGAGCTGAGTATCCCACCGGTCACTGCATCACAAGGTTCATTGCCATCGATTAAACAGATGCGGAAATCATGCATCAATGTATTGTGAATCCGGTCTAATAACGCACCATACACAAGATCATTTAATTGATTAGCGAGTTGCGTTCTGAGTGCGCGCAGATCCAGCGGGCTGTATTCAATTTGTAAAGTAGGTGAATCGTTGCGGCTGGTACAAACCAGCTTCATGACCCACGAGAAATCATTAGTTTTTAGTAAACCGCCTTGGTCTTGACGGTAAGGGGCATAGCCCCAAAGTACCCCATTATCGAGTAAATACCCTAAGGCATTCACTTGGATATTATGCACACTCTCAGCTAGCTCAGGCTCTAACAGATCAGTCATTGGATCAAGGCTAGTTTGAGGAATGTTTTCAACGTCAATGCGATAGGACTCAATCCCCGCTGAGGATGCAGTTAAGACCTTAATAGCAACTACATCAGTGATAGCAGGGCTTGAATAGCAAACAATGGCCGCCAGTGCAGAGGCAGGAGAGCGTCCCATCATCACCTCATGATCATGGGCGGCGCCTTCATTGGTGCGAATAAAAACGGTAGCCATCTATGCAGCCTCTCGCAAAATCATCAAAGCGCTAGCGTAGCTATCGTGCTGGGCTAAGCCTTGATCTTGATGTTGGTAATAGTTAACAGCCTGTTGCTCTATGCCGATCATCAGCAGGCTCGCGGTTGCGGCGGGTGCTTGTGCTGCGGCGGCTTCATTAAAACTTAAGCTATAGGTACACCGGGCGGGTTTTACGTGCCCGACTTGATAGCGAATGATTTGAGCATGCTCAGCGGTTGGCTCATTCTGTTCAGTCGACAATTGCAAGCGAAATGAATGCGGTACGTAGTCAGGCCGATCACGAGGAATATCGACGACTCCCCCTAGACCTGCGACTGCCAGCGCTTGTTGCACCGACTGAATCGTGCCTTTTTTACGATGGACTGCAATCGAGGCTTCCGTGACAGCACGCTTGGTACTCTCTGGCCAAGCATCATCCCAATAATCAACCGAGCGTTCCCAAGCTAACCAAGGCAGCAAAGGTGCTGGGCAGCGTTCAGCCGAATGAATTTGGCGAATGATTTGGACATTGAGCGCCTCAACCGACTCGCCACTGACTTTTTCCAGTTGGCGTTCAACGGGCGTGTGATGGTTGAGCAAATATTTAAACATCTTGCCCCCTTAAACTGACCGCAATACTAGTGCAATGCGCAACTTGCCACGGTTGCACCACAATATCTTGGGTCAGATTGAGAACCACTCGTTGGACACCCGCTTGGTGGGCTGCCCCGTATAAACCGGACAAGGCAATATCATGCCCCAGGCGATAATGCTCTGTTGTGTACGCCTCAAGCGCCGCTTTAGCAGCTTCTACAATGGGTAACGATGATGGCCCTGGGTAAGTGTAGAGTTCAGCTACCACGGCATATTCAATGGTTTCAGCCAGCATTAAACGGGGTCGATCTGTGATCGGAATCACGGTTTCAGCATCTAAAGCTGCCGTCACTAAACTTACAATAGAGGAGCTGTCGACATTCGGATCAATCAACAATGTGATCGCTACATCACCAGGTATTGGGTCAGTCAAGCGGGCATCGTAAAGGGTATTCAACGTAAATTCCGCACCGGCTATACGCTCAAATAGTGGGCGATCAATATAGACATCGACTATGGCAGGGCTGGCGCTAAGAATATGATATTCATAGCTGCCCCGACTACCTGCGGTCGTCCATGCCTCTAGAGCGAGCTGGATTCTAGCACGGAATCGGGTATCAGACTCGACGACTACAGGTTGAGTACCTATCGTAAGGCGCTCTACGCCATAATTTGCTCCAATTTGATCCAAGTCACTCCCCACCGCATAGGCAAGCATAGTGGCATAGGCCGCTTCGTTAATCGCTTGACGCTGTAAACCTAAGCGATACGCTACGGTTGATAAAATCTGGTAAGCCGGATCGGAGACTAAGGGATAAGGAAAGCTTGGATCATTGAGCTGCTCTTGCATACCAAGCGTATATAAATCCAGCAAATAATCTAATTCGCTTTGAAAATCGACGGGCGTAATACAGATGGGTTTCGGTAATTCGGCTAAGTTGATGCTGTTGCTCATAAAGTCAACTCCGCTGGCTCACTATTCCAAAGACCTGTCAGCTGTACTTTCAAGCCTGCCGAGACAGCCTTAATATTAATGCTGCTCAGTTTAAAATCAGGTACACCGGCTAGGGGATCAGCCAAAGCCGCTGCAATCGCTGCTACCCAAGCGAGTTTCGTGGCTTCGTTGATGGGTTTATCCATCTGTGGATATAAGTCACTTCCACGTGCTCTTAATAAGACCTGACTACCCTTGGGTGTTAATAAAGCATCGCTGACACGTTGTGTTAGATAATCTATACCCGTTAAGCGTTGGCCTGTGTTGCAATCCATGCCCTGATAAGTGGTCTGTTGCTGATTATTTGGTACAAGTTTGAGCGTATTATTAAGTGGCACGATGGCTTGATACGTTCGCAAATTGGATGCTGCTAATACAGCATCCAACTTTTGATGGAGTGACGTTAAAGCAGCTACCTCCGCCGCAGGCGGCAGGATAGCAGCTACATGAGCTGCCATCTGTTCATAAATAGCTGTTAAGTCACTCATAGTTTTACACGCTCACCGAGCCATCAGCGTTTAGTAAACCTGCTGGACGAGTACGACCCACCCACAAGCGATTGATAAACGCTTGAGCAGCATTTTCATGGGACGCTTTTAATTCATCACGGGTTGGAAACTCTTGGATCGCTGTTTCAATAGCAGCTACACGCACACCTAATGCTGTTAAGTCAGTCCGTAGACCACTAATTAATAAAGCATGATCAGCACTGGCTGTTTCCAACGCTAAAACGCGAGCTACCGCCGCTTGAAAAGCCTGAAAACCTTCGGTGTTTGGATCACCATCTAATAATTCATTGACTGCAGCAATTTTAGCAGCCAATTCGCTCATATTGACATCAGTAACACCGATGCGGCCATCGACAATACTTTCGATCAAACTAACGATATTGGCAGCTTCGGCTTGTTGCTGTGCAATCAGCTGGTCACGTAATTGAGCCGTGGTTAATGGCATGATTTTTCACCTTTCTTATTTGGAGCAACATTTTTTGTAATAGCGATCACGACTGCTCCAGTACCGTTAAACGCTTATTCGTATCAGTGATCTGTTCAATCAGTTTGGTATCAATACCAAGCCCAACTAAGATACCCTGCTCTGGCTTGCCTTGTGGTGCAATCAGCAAACACGGCTCTCCGACTGTTGCCCCCAAGGGGCGATTAATGACTGGCAGCTCTGGCGTTTCAAACAGTCCTGATGCCGCTTGCACCCATGCTGTTGCACCCTTCTTAGTCAGTGTTTTTATAGTGCCGAATCGGTGGAGGGAATTGGCGATGCGACTGAGATCGGCGAGTGTATAAACGATTTTAGTATTCATCAGTGCATCCCCGTATTTTCGGTCAATTCGTCGAGCAAAATGCGCTTGATAGCTTCAACGTCCGCTGCGCTGATGCCCAATAACTCGCGCGGTATATAACCTGCCCCGTTTTGATATTCGCGGGCACGAGCCGCTTTGTGCTCGTAAAAACCGACTTCCTCATTCCCCGCTGAGCGACGCTCCACAAATTTCCAAAATTGAGGGAACATCCGCAGGCTTTTTTTGGTCGGCTTCGCTTCGCGCATTCGATCCAGCCGGAAACGGCGGAGGCTTTTGGTTTTTTCATCAAAGCCTTCGTAATATGCGCCATGCTCCGCCCCTCGCACGGTACGAATGCTGCGCCGCCCTTGCTCGTTGGTATAAGCAAACCGCCGCTGTCCTTTTTTCTCAAACGGCAAACGGGCAGCCATGGGCGAACCATCCGGCTCGACATTGGCTTTAATTCGCTTTTTATTTTCAGCTTGTAAAAACGCAGATGCCTTTTTCAAAGCACGGCGGCGGGTTACCGGCCCTGCATTGCGGTATAAAATCGCGAGGGCTTCGGGGAGTTGATTGCTGTCAGCGATTAGCATGTGACCACTTCCTCGCCGATGTTTTTGCTGACCTCAACGATTCCGAGGTCGATCATTAAATCGACGGTTTCGTTATTATTGAGTTCGGCCATAAATTGCATCTGCTTTCGTTGCCCTTCGCTGTGCAGCCACCAGCCCACTTTACGCAACAAATCCGCAACTTCGCCCGCATAACCAGCGACATAAATACTCAACTGATAACTGACCGTCATATAAAACTGCAGGTCAGGCTCTGCCAATGTGTAGGTGATCGGCTGGGTGCTGTTGTCCTGCTCAAACGCCTCGATTTCGTCAAAAGAGCAATCAGCATCCCCGCTTTCAATATCCAAACGAAACTGTTCTGAGGCCAGACCGGTTTCGATTAGAAATTGTTTGAGGCGCTGTAGGCGTGCTTGCATCAAATCAACTCCACAGACGAAAAACTGCCTTGGGGATAAGCCAACATCAAAATCGCTTCGCGGTATTCAATTAAGTATTGATCCGCGACTTTCTCTTGGGCTTCTGCCCGTGGTATCGCATGCATCGTGGTATCGGTAGCACGATAGCGATTGCTCATGAGTTCCATCGCCTTCGCAAACACCGCCGTTTTGTAGCTTTCGATTAAGTTTTTTTTCTCGCCATAATCTTCTTGCGGTACTTCTGACAAGCGTTCGTAACCCCTGCGTGCCCAGTCGCAAAACTGTTGATGTAGCTCAGCATTAGTTAGTCGCATAGCTTGCTCTAACCGTGCCAGCCGCTTAGCGGCATCAAAGCTCTCGTCAATGCGATAGGCTTTTTCAAACTCTTGTACACTCAGGTCTGGCCAGAAACCATTATTTATAATCGGTGGCTGAACGGGTGCTGGCGTGTTAGCAATAAATGATGGTAGGCTCATTCGATGTCCTTGCCTTGTACTGCGCGAAGCAGCGTTTTCTGGCAAGCCATCCACGCCTTCCATTGCTTTAAAATGATCAGCGCCTCGACGATGCAGATACCGGCTAAAATCCCCACAATCCCTAGGCGCTCGATACCGTCTGCGGCGGCCACGATGTCTTGCATGATTAGTAGCCGTCAATATGAGTCAGCACATGCTGCTCAAAATACTCAATGCAGAAGCGCGCGACGATCTGGCAAGCAACCATCACGGCCATCCCCAAAATGCCCAGCACTTGCATTTGTAAAATATCCAAGACATTACCTAGGCCGACCACCGCAAGCACTAGCCCATGCCCCAAATAAAACCAGCGGCGGTAGTCTGTGCCGCTCGCAAACAGCCATAGCGACAACAGCATCAACACAAAACAAAGTAAAAAAATGATCGCGGTCATTGTTGATGCTCCTTTAAGGCAGCGGGGCTGGGGATCATCTGTGATGGACTTTTAAGAGTTGTTATCACATCAACAGTGTCCCCAGCCGCTGCTTGTCCCTGCGAGGAGGGGGACTCGGTGGCTGCCAATTGCTCACGCAAGGCAGTGATACGTTTCTTAATACGAATATGAGGATCAAGACGGATAGCCGCTTCAAAGTAATCTAAAGCGATGGCAGGCAGGCTATTCACTAGCAATTCGCCACAAACCCGTTTGAGTTTGGCACGAATTTCGTCGTGCATGTCCATCTGCGCTGTTTGCTCGCTGATCCACAGTGCAAAGGGATTTACAGTATTGGCAACTGGAGAGTTTGCTTGAGCCTCAAACTGGCGCAGCGTCCACTTCGCCACCGACTCGGCTAACCAGCTCCCCAAGGGGCGGGCAAACTCGGTCGGCATGGCGATACCATTGTCCAAGGCGTAGCGTGCCAACTGCTCAAATACCGGCATGTTCTCAGCGTCAAACGCCCAAATCATGACTTGAGTCAAGACCTCATCGCCCCGACCCGCTGCCATCATGCCTTCTAAATAAGGCAAGTAGTCTGATATTAGTTCGGCCTTGACTTCCGCTTTACGTTGCATGGATGCTATTTTTTTCAGACGAGCACGATCAGCACCAAGACGATAGCGCATGGCACGGTCGAGCGGTTGCAAAGCAGGCATGATGGCCTGCGCCTGCTCACGTTCGGCTTGCTTGCGTAATGTATCGCGCTGGATCGGTGTCATCTTAGTTCGCCAAGGTGATAGCGCCAGCAGCTACTTGAGCTAAACAGGTGTAGTCTTCAATGACATAATCCATGTTCTGGCTCATAAAGTCCTCCACGCGATTTTTTTCTGGCCGCTCACGCATCAGGCGGCGTAGGCTCCCCTCTTGAGTGTAGATACTTAAATTATCGAGGCGAGTCACTAAGATTCCATCAGCCGGAAAGAATGGCACGACAATAGCTGGCATACCCGCGACTTGGCGTGTGCTGAATAACACATCTAAAGCGATCCGCTCGGTAGCTGCATTGTTATCGTTCATCAGGCCGAGATATTTATCGTGCAACAGCCTGCGCCCGACGATACACACTAGGTCAGTATCTTCACGATGATGTTCAGCCATTTTGTTTTCGATGAGATCGTAGACTAAAGCATCCAGGTTTTTGTAATCGCCAGCAGTACCCAAAGTGAGCGGATCAGTGTGGATACGATCTGGTGCAAATTCGCTAATTTTTGCCAACCAGCCCTTCGCTACATCTTGTAAACGTGGATTCACCACCCGATCTGATTTCAACGCAGCGCGGCCTTCGCCATGCCAGCCGATCATGATCCGGTCACGTCCAATTTGACGAGCCAATTGGCGAGCATAGCGCTCCGCAAAATCGGGGTAAACGCGCCATTGATCTAAAGTGGAGTAGCGGATGGCAGTGTCAAAATCGACCTGATCCACTTCATATTCGTTGGTTTTTTCGAGCGAAACAACCTCGACTGGCTCGCGCTCCTCGGTAGTTCCGCTGGTTTTTGTAACACTGGCAACCGTACTTCCAATGTCAAGACCAATGGTTTCGCCTTTCATGTTGATGACGGTTTGTGAGCCAATTCGGTCTAAAAACCCAGCTTCTTCGCGGATGGTATCCTCCATTGATTGGGCAATGGGAGGTGCCACCGTAAACATTTCGCGGGCATCTTCGACACCGTTTACTTGCGCAACGATGCGCCGGTAGTCGTTGTATAAAACTCTTGTTTCATTACGCATTGCAGTACGTCTCCCGACGTTCTAATTATTGTTTTTTTTTAAAACCGGAAGCCGCCCTTCGCAGCCTTCGCATCTTCATTGCCTGTCATTTTTGGGCGAAATTGGTAGCCATCGGCTGGAATTTGCTGTTTCAAGCTTTCGATTTCAGCATCTTTAGCCGCGAGCGCACTGGTGTATTCGGTTGTTTTGGCCGACAAAGCATTCGCATATTCAGTGTCCTTGGCAGCTAGCTTTGCCGTAAATTCATCCGTTACGCGCTTACATTCAGCTTGCGCTGCATCCCGTTCGGAGCGGACGGCGGCTAGCTCTGTTGTAAAGTGCTGCAAGTGAGCCGCAAATTGATCCGGTACAGACGCTGGCGTTGTTGGTTCAGTTTTTGGCGGGGTAGCTGGATTGCCAGCTGGGGTATCTATCGACATAGAAAAATGCTCCACAGTGTAGTCGGCGTGATCATCTACACGACGCTCAATAAATTGGTAACGAGTGACATTAGGTTTGGCGGCGCTGAAGTGCGTACCAAGGCTGGCCGGTGTGCTGGTAATCGCAAGGCCGGTTAAATACGGTTTACCTGATCCTGCTAAGTTGCGATCCAACTCAATACTAAAGGCGCGTTTTTGTTTTTTGTTTTCCCAAAAATCAATGACTTCATCGAGTACGTCCATGTCCGCGACCAAATAAACCTCATTGGCAGGGGCCTCCTCGGTGCGTAGGGCTGTCACCGTGCCATACTCTTTAAACGTGGAGTCGGGATACAGGGCTACCAAATGCTCCATGTTGATGCGTGCAGCATAGGTTTGCTGATCATAGCTAGCAGCCATCGCAAGGAGCGTGGGTTTAGGGAGTTCGCGGCCATCAATGGTTAGACCGGATTTGGCGATGCGTTTAGTAACAGTGGCCATAAAAAATCCATCAAGTCGGCACGTCTGCCGAGTGGGAAAAAACGTCCTCACGACGTGAATACCCCATAGTGTGCGCATTACTGCTTTTTATGAAAGCATGAATATTTTGTTTAGAAATGTTAAAATAAGCACAACTTTTATATAAAAAACAGGTACTTAATGAACAAAAAACAACAAATTAAGCGCCCATTCAGACGTAAAAAAACAGGGGCAGATTGCCCACAATGCGGGAATGAAATGCTCATAATAGCCACGAAAGCGGAGCGGCATGTAGACCCAGTGGCAGGCGAAACCTTAGTGACGCGCTATGTGCGCTGCCCAAATTGCCAATCTAAAGCTGTGAATACAAGCCATACCAAGATGATTAGATAAAAAATGCCTAACATCCACCGTCGTGAGACGGCGAAGCAAAAGTTCCTCGCAGGCGAGCGAATTAGTGACATAGCACGCGCACTGGACGTATCCGCGCATACCATAGCAGCGTGGAAGCGGCGGTATGGTTGGGAAGCCTTGGATGCAGCCGGGCGGGTTAAAAATGCGATTGCGGACAAACTGCAAAACCTGCTCGCAAACGACGATGGCTCACCAGCGTCACAGTCCGTTATCGACCGTTACTTGGGCTATTTGGAGCGGGCTGAACGAATACGCTCTCAACCATTAGAAACTAGCCCTTTACCCGATGCACCCCATGACGAATCAGCTCCCAAGAAGAAGCGCGGACGACCCAAAGCCTCTGAAAAAAACCTTATTGATGCGGATCAAACCCAAGCTCTCTTGGATGCCTTTGAAGAGGCGATATTTAGCTATCAGCGCGAATGGTTTGATGTGCGCTTTAAAGATGGTCGGATCATACTCAAAAGTCGCCAAATCGGTGCGACGTATTATTTCGCCCTTGAAGCCTTAATCATTGCAATTACCACCGGACGCAATCAGATTTTCGTGTCTGCGTCCAAAAAACAAGCTGCACAATTCCGGCGCAATATCATCCGTTTTGTAAAAAAAGTTTTAGATATTGACCTGCAGGGCGACCCGATGCGCTTGATCCTGCCCGACCACGAAGCAGGCGATGTTTATCTATTTTTCCTAGGGACTCAGGTGTCCAGCGTGCAGGGCTATTCGGGGGATTTATATCTGGACGAGTGCGCGTGGGTTCGCAACTTCGAGGACATCCAAGAGGTGGCGAGCGCAATGGCGCTGCAAGCGGTGTATCGAGAAACCTACTTCACCACACCTTCCACGATGGACCATGATTTTTATAAATTTTGGACGGGCGCTACTTACAATCAAGATCGAGCCAAAGATGATCAAATCACCATCAATATTAGCCATGAAGCCTTAAAAGACGGCCAAGACTGCCCCGATGGGTATTGGCGGCAAATTGTCACGATTGAAGATGCCATCCGCAAAGGCTGCTCCCTGTTTAATTTGGACAAGGTGAAACGTAAGTACTCCCCTGCCCGCTACGCAATGCTGTGCCTGTGCCAATTTATCGACTACGCGGCCAGTGTGTTTAATTTCAAATTGCTCCATGCCGCGCTCGTAGAAATCGCGGAAAAGTGGAAGGACGTTAGACCCTTAGAGACTCGACCCTTAGGGGAAACCGAGTGCTGGCTGGGTTACGATCCTAGTGGCGAAGGTGATGATGCCGCCGCTTTGGTGGTCATTGCCCCACCCAGCGGCCACTATAAAAAATACCGAGTGGTTGAAGTGATTCGTATGGATGATGCGGACTACCAGCAGCAGTTTGAGCAGGTTGAGTTGCTGTTGAAGCGTTACAACATCACTTATATGGGGATTGATCATCAGGGCGAGGGGTCGGGTGTTTATCAGCAAGTGGTCAGCAAATTATTCCCGACTGCTGAAGGTATACGCTATGACCCGGAGATAAAAACGCAAATGATTATTAAGCTGCAAACGCTGCTCAAACGCAGCTTAATCGAAATTGATAATGTGTTTTTAGACGATGTATTGCCTGCCCTGCTAGCTATTCAGCGCAGCGGAACACGAGGTGGACTGCCGACGTATACAGCTAAACGATCAGCTGATACAGGTCATGCGGATGTCGCATGGGCGCTCTTACACGCTTTGCAAAACGCAGAGTTTGAAACACTGATCGAACTCCAAGCTGAAAGCAACAGTGATGAAGAATCGCTGTTATTTTTTTAACTGTCGGGAGACAGCATGATGAATTTACGATCTCTATTAAGCTTTGGGCACACTGAATCGAAACCGCTGCCGTGGGAAGCCTTTACCTTCGGCGATCCAAGCCCTGTATTAAGTAATTTGGATTTGATCCAGAACTACTTAAAGTCCCGCCACAATGGGCGTTACTATGAAACGCCACTGGACTTTCGGCATTTATATAATACGCAGTATTCAAATCCTCACCATCTCAGTGCGATGCAGCTTAAGGTTAATTTATTGTGCGCGTTGTTTATCCCCTCCGATTATTTGCCGCTGCCCGAATTTAGAAAATTTGCGCTCAATGCTTTGGTACTGGGTAATGCTTATCTGGAGGAAATTCCAAGCAAAAGCTATTTATCAGCTTACGGTTTTAAGAGTGCGCATGCAATGTATGTGCGGCGAATGGATGATGCAAAATACGGTTATATGACACCAGACTCATTTGAGTTAAAAGCGTTTCAGGGTCGCGTATATCACTGGCAAGAAGATGATCTTGAGCAAGAATATTATGGCAAACCGTATTACTTAGCCGGGCTACAAGCCGCTTGGCTAAATGAAGAGGCCACACTATTCCGGCGTAAGTATTATCGTAATGGGAATCACGCAGGCTTTATTCTGTATCTATCTGATCCTGCCCATTCGTTAGATGATGTTAAGAACCTGAAGCTCGCGCTCAAAGAATCCAAAGGACCTGGAGCGTTTCGTAATCTATTTCTGTATGCGCCTAAAGGTAAGAAGGATGGCATCCAAGTGATCCCAGTTGAATCGGCGCAGGCTCAAGACAAGTTCTTTGACATTAAAGGGGTGAGCATGGCGGATGTGTGTGCGACTCATCGAGTACCACCCAACATGATGGCGGTGCAGTCTAATAACGCGGGTGGGTTTGGTAATATCACCGAAGCACGGGAGGCACTCATTTTGAATGAGATCGTGCCGTTAGCTAAGCTGTTCGAAGCAGTGCATCCGGTACTGCAGTTTAAGCTGCCTGAGTGAGTTCTTATTGTCTGACTACGAGCGGCGACTAGCGCCGCTTTTTTTTGCCTGATTGCTTTTCGTACTGACGATAGTATGGGAGAGTTTTTGTGCTGTTGGCTAAACGTCTGCGCTCATGCTTATCACGGTCCTCTTTGCCAACGTCGTAACCGTGCATAGGCGGATACTGCAGCTCTCGTAGCATCACAGCGAGGTCATCTAGTATCGGCTTGACGCGTAGCATCGTTGCACTGGCGGCTGCAGATACACCCTCGGCCGCTTTACGAATTTCATCCCTCATTTGCCTTAGTCGTTCAAATTCTTCATCGCTTAAATTTATGTGCTGCATTTTATTTTTCCGTGCTGTTTTCGGTTTTGATTCTATCATGGCTGTTTAAAAACGTGTGCAGGGCGGGGGGCAGTCGCCAAAATCCGTTGCACGAAATTCCCCGCACGAATCCCCCTCCAAACCCCACGCCACCTAAGCTTCCCAACTTTCCCCCACTGCACGAAATCGTGCATTTTCGTGCACTATCCGTGCAATTGACCTATTCACCCCCAATTCATCCCACATTCATATACTCTATAAAAAACAACCTACTGTCGTGAGGACAGCATGAGCACATTTACAACACCGGCTAGCGTCGAGCTACTGGACAACTACCATTTTCGCCTAATCGAACCTTTTTTATTCTACGTCGGCGAAAAAGAAGCACCCGACACCATTTACCGCATCCCAGCAGGCTTTGAAACCGACCTTGCCAGCGTACCTCGTTTGCTCTGGTCACTCCTCCCACCCCACGGGCGCTATGCCAAAGCAGCGATCTTACACGATTGGCTACTGACCCAAGCACCCGCTATTTCCCGACCTCAAGCCGATGAACTATTTTACCAGGCCATGCTTATCCTTGGCGTCCCCACTTGGCAGGCAAAACTCATGTACTACGCCGTCCGCACCTACTCAAAATGGACAAATTGGAGGGCGCAACCATGAACCGAACCGCCTTTTTCGCAGCCTTACGGGGCAAACTCTTTAAGGGCTTAACCCAGCAACAAACCAACCGCCTTGAAGCCATCCTCGACGAAATAAAATCCGCAGACTACACCCACCCCTACGGCATCGCCTACATACTCGCTACTGCTCACCATGAGAGCGACCGCTTTAAAACCTATCGAGAATATGGCGATGAAGCTTATTACAGCAAAATGTACGACATCGAAGGCAGCCGACCAAAGACAGCCCGAGAACTTGGCAATCTAACACCCGGCGACGGCGCAAAATATGCTGGACGTGGCGCAGTCCAAATCACCGGCCGCAAAAACTACCAAAAGCAAAGCCAGAAACTCGGCCTCGACCTAATCAACCAACCGGAACTTGCCGAACGCGACGACATAGCTGCGCGCATTTTAGTACGAGGGATGCAAGACGGAGACTTCACCGGCAAACAACTCGAGGACTATTTCACCGCTACCACTTACGACTTCTGGGGCGCACGCCGCATGATCAACGGCACGGATAAAGACGACCTGATTGCAGGCTATGCGGAGGCTTATTTGCAAGCCCTGATCGCCGCTAGCGAACCGATCAAAACCTTAGTAGCCATTAAGCCCGACGGCACGAGCTATGCCTAAGCTCCACGCCCGCGCTTATAGTGACTTCACCGAAGATGCTTTGCGGATTGAAGAAACCGCGAGCGTCATCGGCTGCAACTTCACCGACACCCGCGCCACCCACTTAGCCCACCGCGATGCCATTCAACTGATTCCGCCGAGCCAAGGCCAGCGCCTGCAATTTGCCGCTGCGGAACTGTGCAATGTGAAAATCTATGGCAACCGCATTGCCTCCAAAGGCAAGCTTCAATGTATTTTTATGAGCGATGGGATAGCGCGCAATTTACGCATTATTGGCAATACCCTCAGCACCCAAGGCCAGCATTACATCAGTATTGCGGGGCTGCTCGATGGCTGGATTGAAGGCAATATCAAACCCGATGGCAGTTATGCACCGATTCTGCTCGATCCGGTGCGGCTCGCGGGCGAGCAGAATGTGTATATTCTGAGCTTTAAAGACCCTGCTTATGCCTATCGCCCGCTCCCTGAATTGGTGGATGCGGATACCCTAGCTGCGGGTGTGGTACGGGATCGCCGCAGCTTGCGCTTTGACCCGAAAGCCACCTATTTACAGCACTTTGATCTAGCGGGCTTTCGACAAGCGCTAGCACGCTTAGACCTGCCACGAGAGATTAATGCCTATAGCATGGCGATTAAGCAGTTGGCTTTGAGACTTGGCAAATAGACTGACACTGTCTGAAAGACCATTTATTGGAAAGCAAATTATTCTTAACGAAGACTAATCAATGTTGTCTTGATACTTTGTATAAATCTCTCGGCAAATTTAAAAAACACTATTTTAATATTTTAAAATAAATTTTTACCGAAAAAACCATTTAAAAAACCAACTCAATGCAATTACCACTTATCAAACTAGAATTGACTTTATGCCAAATCTTAAAATAAACTAAATAAAGAAATTATAAAAATAAGGGTAATGGCTATAATGAGTGAAAATTATTTAACAGTAGGCTCTGTAATCAGAGTCCCATATAGAAGTTTATTAGTGAAATATTATCACTATGCTGTTTATATTGGTGATCAGGAAATCATACACTTTGAAAGTCAAGAGATAAGGAAATCCAACCTAAAATACTTTACAAAAGAATCTGTTAATAAAGTCAAATCTCAAATTGAAGTAATGACCTTCGATGAAAAGTATACGAAACGATACAGGTCATTAGAAATTGTTAAAAGAGCAAAATCAAAACTGGGAAATAGGAACTATAAAGTATTTAAGAATAACTGTGAGCATTTTGCTATTTGGGCACATTGTGGTGAGGCTTTCTCTAGTCAAGCTAACACAACATCTGAAGAGTACGAAGCCTATGCGGTGTATGGGTTGACTGCTGAACAAGGCTTCAAAGCAAGTTCAGATTTTATCCGACATATAAGTGATATCAATGGTAAGAAAATTGGAATGAAAGTTTTAAAAGTAGTAGATATAGATACATTAAAATATGATAAATATAAATGAAAATTGTTAAAATATAAACATAAAATAATAATTTTCGTTATTCATTGAATAAGCTAAAAAGTTAAAGAATACCTATTTGATTAACTGAGCAATTTATAACACATCTAGCGAATACAAACACAGAGAGCCAGCCATTCCACTCCTATTCTTCCCCTGACAAGGGGAGGTTGGGAGGGGTTGCTTTCTAAATCAGGCCTGAGTTCAGAGCTGACCAGCCTGTATACTGCAAGATCAACTCACAGTCTTTATCCCTTCTAAAACAGGAAGATCCAACAACCCATCCCCAGCCCTTCCCTTATCAGGGAAGGGAGCACACCTTTCTTACGCCTCCCTTGATAAGGGGAGGTTGGGAGGGGTTCCCTTCTCAAACAGGGAACCACTCAAACCAGAAGCCATCACCCAAGTACAGATACTATATCGTCTTAATCCCTTCTAAATCAGGGCTAGGTTCAGAGTGTTATTCACGGACGGTTGCCCCACTGAAATTAGGTCTTAATCCCTTCTAAATCAGGGCTAGGTTCAGAGCAATTTTAACCGTCGATAGTTATTAAAAAAGTGGTCTTAATCCCTTCTAAATCAGGGCTAGGTTCAGAGCTTTCACAGACAAGAAAACCGCACAAGCTTATGAGTCTTAATCCCTTCTAAATCAGGGCTAGGTTCAGAGCGACATCTTTGAAGATGTCGGGGAGTCAATCCCCTTTAAGTCTTAATCCCTTCTAAATCAGGGCTAGGTTCAGAGCACACTGAAAGACGTATTTGACTGGTACAAAACAGTCTTAATCCCTTCTAAATCAGGGCTAGGTTCAGAGGCGCATTTAAAAAAAAATGCGTAAATCTAAACCTGTCTTAATCCCTTCTAAATCAGGGCTAGGTTCAGAGCGCGCCAAAAGGCGGCGGGAGAACTAGTTAGAGCGTCTTAATCCCTTCTAAATCAGGGCTAGGTTCAGAGGCAGGCTGTCGAGTTTTTAACATCCTAGAAGATGAGTCTTAATCCCTTCTAAATCAGGGCTAGGTTCAGAGGGCTCGTGTCTGGCGAGGCTTTTAAATCAAGCACTTGCAGAGGCCCTTAGCGGAAAATCAACAGGTCAAAAACTTGTCTTGGCAAAAATTTAAACAATCGAGTCATTGGCTTGTAAAAGAACCGACTCACGAATCAACGTGAGTGCTAGTAGTTTACGCAATTTCGCTCAAAAGAACAGCTATTTATTTAAGCAGACCGCCGCTTGACTCCCCCCGCAAAAACGCCTATTTTTAAAACATAAGGCAAAAAACCTTATCGGGATTGCAACCCCGCTATCAAAAGAGCGTACAAACCACGCTTAAGTGGTTTTTTTGTGCCAACGCTAAACTATTGTCACAAAAAACTATCTATGTGGGACTGTACGGGGCAACCTTCGGGTTGGCCGGTGCTCTTTTGCCGGTTGTTGCAACCTCGTACAGCTCCCGCACCTCTGCTGCAACCAGACTGCGGGTAGTTCAATCTTCAAAAGAGACTACTGCTATGGATAACTATCCCGTCAATGACACTATTGAATCTGACTCAATCACTCCTGAATTAACTGTTATCAACGGTGCAATTTATTGCACTAGCCTACAAGTTGCGGAACATTTTGAGAAAGCTCACGCCAATGTTCTTAAAGATATTGAGCGAACTATCGAGCAAGTGCTTGAAAATCCCAATAAAGTAAAATCTTACGTCATTGAGAAACTCTTCCAACTTTCAGAATACGAGATCACCACCGGCATCGGTGCGCAGGTCAAAAAACCCATGTACCTCCTCACCCGCGACGGCTTCACCCTGCTCGTCATGAGCTACACCGGCACAAAAGCCATGCAGTTCAAACTCGCCTACATGGAAGCCTTCAACCGCATGGAAACTGCCCTTAAATACCAACTGCCTGAGCGCGATACCCTAAGCCGTGAGCAACTCCACGAAATCGAACGAAAGATTCAACAAGCCAGCCTGCCTTTTCACATGCAGGAATCCGCCCGCCAATGGATGCAAAACCTGCTACGTTTCCATCTCAACGCCAGCAACTTAAGCCAGATTAAAGCGGTGGACTACCCCAAAGCCTTATTACTGCTGGAGCAAGTTTACCAATACAGTGATGAATATTTAGACCTGCGGGTGGAGCAGGAAAAAATCATGATGCGTGAATATCTTGGCCAAGGTTTGCCATTCACGAGTGTATTACGGCGTCAATTTACCAAGACCTTCCAGCAGCGCTTGCCGGAAAGACCGAATTGGAAAGAAATCGCCCTCAAACTCGAACAGGCGAAATAGACCTTCCACGCAGAAGAGACTGGTTTAATCAGTCTCTTCGTCCCTTTTTACTTCAATACTATTACCTATTCGTACATCGCGACCCGCAGTAATATCCCTCGTAGTAATATTCCCCACAACCTTATTCGTGATAGTAGTGGTGGTAGCACGATGCGGATGTTTCGCTGCCAACGCCGTCAACTTCTCCAACAAGGCTTGGTCGTGCTCTAACACACTGCTTAAAACCTCCTTAAACAGCTCCTCCTTGCCCTGCTCTGCGTAAGCCTGATAACGCCCACCTAACAGTGCCTTCAAAGCGTCATAAGCCGCATTACTCGCTATTCCTTCTGACATCGTTGACATTACTGGCCAAGCCCAAGCAGCTAACGCACCGATAGTTGTCATTGCTTCCATACCCTACTCCTTGCGCAATCAATCATGCCTCCGATTATGTAGAGAAGCTGAAGATTTATGCAAATTCAGGGGGTGGAACATAGTGGGTATTCGCGGCCACCCTCCCCCAATTACCTAAGCCCTCCCTCGCGCCTGCAAGCAAATAAAAACTAGCCCTGCTGCTCAACTCTATCCTTAATACCTAACCTTCCCGCCTCCACCGCGCGCGTTCGTCACGACTGGCGCTAGCCAGCAACTCGTGACTCCTTTTATTCTTATGAATATAAAACATTGATTAACGAGGGCTAGATGGTCGACCTTTCAAGGCGCAGATATTCTATTTTAGCTTGTGGAAAACCAGCTTAACCTGGTATCACAGAAACGAGTGGCTCACTTATTAAGTTTGAAGGCTCAGTTAATTTTCAGGGCTGTGGATAAGATTAACTGAGGGCAAAAAAAGGCCGATGACTTAGCACCGGCTCATAAAAATAGGGTAAAAATTAGACTATAATGCTCATTTTTAGAGCATTTTACAAATTTTGGACGGATTTATCCTGCAGAGGGTCTAGCGCCAGCCCATTTTGCTGAAGATGTCACCGATTTGTTGGGCAGCATTAGAACGCTTAACGGTGGCTTGGTGACTTGTTTGCGCGGGGGAAGTAGGTTGATGAGGGGTAGTAGGTTTTGCTGGCGTAGCAGCCTGTTTTTCGGCTTGTTTGGCGGCTTGGCGGTTCGACTTTTCAAGTTCGACCATCTTTGCGTGATGCTGCATATTCTCGACCGCTTCCTGCTGTGCAGGGTCTTGCTTACCCTGCCCTGCTGGCTGCTCTTTCAAGCGGCCTGAAGCCCAATCACGTTGGGCTTTGAGTTCAGCGCTCAGGCCGAAGTAGGCAAAAAAGCTAGGGCTAACCAGCTTGGCACAAGCACGACCGGAAAACGTCCCATCGGGATGCTCCTCACAAATCTTATCGCCGGTCGTGATAATCCCCTGCTTTTTGAGCCATGCATACGCCCGCTTTGCCGCGCTGTAAGTGAGGCCAGCCTGTGCGGCTAACCACTTTAAATCATAGTGATGCAGCTCGTTTCCATCGCGGCGCGCGATCAACATCGTGGCCAAATCCATGTTTAAAACCATAGCGGCAACCAATGCTATGATCGCATCAATCGCCTGAGACCGCATTAAGCGCACATTAGCATGCCAAGTTTGATTGAATTTTTGCGTCTTATGAAAGCACCATTGAATATGGCGGGCAGGTTTATAAAACAGTTCTGTCGCCCGCCGATTAAGCTCGCCCAAAATCCAAGGCCGAGGATTTTTCCCGAAGCAGTCTTTCTCACCGGCTGGAATCGCCTCTTGAATATGCAGAGCCCCCAATTCACGCCGATCATGTACCGGCATCCAGCGACCGCTCGGTAAAGGTACCAAGAGATTATAGGAGCGTTTCCAGCCGTGGGGTGGTAGCTTCATACCCTACCCCACCACCACATAAAACGCCAAGAAAGCAGCCGCGGCTGCAATCGCTAATAAAACGGCAGTACAGGCTAGGCAATGTTGTTTTCGAGTTGAGTTGCTCAAGTCCTATCCTTAACACCCCTCAAAAAGGGCGCTGGTGGGCATACACAGCGCCAAGGTGAGGGTGAATCATTAGTCATCTAGCAGACTTAAAACAGCGGCCTTGCGACCGCCCAAGACTACTACCAAGAAACCTAAACCAGTCGTTTCAGGCCTGACTGGTAGCGGCCTCTCTCATGCTTAAATCCTGCCCCTTAAAACTGGCGACCCTTGTGCCTGAGCCGCCAGACCCGAGCGTAGAAACTTAAAAGGGCAGCCTTCGTTGGTACATATTCAGTTTCCCCAAGGGGTGAAAGCTGCCCATGTAAGCGCTCCATCAAGCGCGTTTTCGACCCATTATCGGCGGTAACTCGCTCTGCCCGATCAAGCGGCCAGAATCGACGTATTCATCCACCAACAAGCGGAGCAGAACCGCCATGGGTATCCGTTCCTTGGCTGCCTGCGCTCGAAACTGCATCTCGAGGGCAGGCGGTAGCCTGAGTAAGGTCACTGGAAGCATCCGTGCTGCCATCTTGAGACTCCTGTTCGGTAGCCCCCTGTTCGTCACCCAACAATCTAAATCGACTTACACGCCCGCTTGTAACGCGCTCAATTGCCCGCGCAGTTTTGTAATTAGCGGTTTTACTTTTACCGGTAGCTAACTTCCAAATAGCGTTCTGTGACACGCCTACCATGCTGGCAAGCCTTGCCTGTGAACATTGAAGAAGCTGTGTTGCCTCGATAACGGCCTGCTGTGTCGTAGTAAGTTTTTCCATGAACCTATGATATAGCGTAAGCGTTTTAAATGTCAATAGCTAAAGCTTTTTGATGATTTATAGCTGGAGGTGTAACTTATGCAAAAAATGAGGTGAAATTTATGTCTATAGGACAAAAAGTTATCAAAGCGAGAGCGCTCTTAGGGTTGACACAGGCTGAGCTTGCAAAAAGTATTGGGGTCTCACAGAACACTATTTTTAAAATAGAAACAGGAGTCACCCTCGAATCTAGTCATTTTCCAAAACTAGCTAAAGCGTTAGGGATGACTACCGAGCAGTTACTATCAAACGACTATGAACAGCCCAAGCCAGAAATATCTCCGGCCAAGGCCAAACTCATTAGGAAAGTGATGGAAGCAGATGACGCTCTGCTCTCAGAGATTGAACAAGCTATTGACGCTGCGCTGGTGGTGGGGAACTTGAAGAAAAAGGCGAAGGATCTAAAAGCTGAATAGCCTTCAATACTTCATGACATTGACTCTCAGAAAGCTGACTAATTTTAGCAAGCAGCTTACGTTTTTTATTACGCACTGCTGCCGACTCACCCCTTCTAGTGGCTTTAGCCATATTCTCTCTGCTCCGCTAGCAGCCCTTAACTAGGAATCATTGATTTTATTTAACTTAGACTACCGAGCTAAGTGAGAGGTTCGTGGCTAGCTGGGGTGGAAATTTCCATATTCGCACAGGATAGCGCTGCATACTGATAAAATATAGACAGCCTAGACGTACGCGCAAAAAAATAGCACAATACCTGCCAACAAAAACCCCTATGTAGAGAGTAAGTTTGGCCTTAGTAAACAAGGAACTTACAATGAATGATAGCCAATTTATGCTGTCACTGGATCTTAACGTCTTAAACCATTTAGGACTCAGCTTATATAGCAGCACCCCTGCTGTTTTAACAGAAATTATTGCCAATGCTTATGACGCCGATGCGAGTCGAGTGTCCATTACTATTGATGAAACCCA
Source organism: uncultured Thiothrix sp. (assembly GCF_937876535.1). Lineage (GTDB taxonomy): Bacteria > Pseudomonadota > Gammaproteobacteria > Thiotrichales > Thiotrichaceae > Thiolinea. The sequence goes on along the minus strand of NZ_CALFHZ010000002.1, from coordinate 8,065 downwards.
AGGACGTATCGTCATCATCGATGATGGACATGGAATGAATGAAAATGATGTGCGGAATAAGTTTCTCAAAGTAGGATTTGCACGCCGCGATCATTCTCCCAAAAGCGTTAGTGGTCGACGCTATGTCATGGGGCGTAAGGGCATTGGGAAACTGGCAATGTTTTCACTAGCCAATATAGTTGAAGTAACGACCCGAACTGCAAGCTCGGACGAACCCATTGCAATCAAGGTGAATGTCAGCGATCTCAAAAAAGCTATCCAAGATAAACAAGATTACCCTTTAGCGCCTATCACTCCCAGTGAGTTGCTCACCTCCCCATCGGGAACAGCCATCGTCCTATCAGAATTAACACGATCCACTGTAGTAGCTACCGAAAAATATCTAGCCCAACGCCTAGCTAGGCGCTTTAGCGTTATCGGAACGGATACAGCGCATCCTTTCACTATTTTTTTAAATGAAAAAGAGATCACTTTAAAAGATCGAGGGTTTCATCAAGATATTCAGTTTTTTTGGTCTTTCTCAGGGAAGGAAGCTCAGGAGAATCTAGACTTATGTACGAGTATAGAAACCATCAATCAAAATAAATGCGTGCAAGAATTGCAGCATACTTTTGGCTCTCCTTCTTCTGAAGGAGGCATATTATCTATTAGAGGTTACATAGCATCTGCTAGAAAGCCTAAAGACCTAAAAAACTTAGATAGTAATATTAATCAAATTGCAATCTTCGCCAATGGTCGAATTTTTCAAGAAGATATTTTACCTGAATTAAGCAATAGCGATCACTTTAATAATTACTTAGTGGGTGAAATTCATGCTGACTTTTTGGATCAAGACAACACCGACAGAGCTACATCCAGTCGTGAAGCAATCATAAAAAATGACCCTTTATTTATTACTTTACTAGAACATTTAAAAACTGCATTGAAGGAAGTTTCTAGCGCTTGGGGACGCTGGCGCAGAGATATTGACTACTCTATTTTGCCTAATAAAAACAAAGCCATTGAATCATGGCTTAATACACTCAAAGATGCACGAGATCGAAATCTGGCCAAAAAACTAGTTATGAGCATTCATAATGCTAAGTTTTCTGATTCGGATGAAGAAGATGATGATCATAAGAGAAATTTATATAGAGGGCTAATTATAGCTTTTGAAAAGTTAAAAGCCCGACAGAATCTTATTCTACTAGAAAATATTACAGATGTTTTCAGCCATAAATTTCAATCAATCTTCGCCAACATAAATGATATGGAGGAAACGTATTATTGGGAAATAACTAAGTATAGAATGGAAGTTATAGATAAATTCAAAAAAATTATTGATACAAATGCTCTAGAAAAGGTCGCTCAAACTTACTTATTTGAGCATTTATGGCTACTAGACCCTACATGGGATAGGGTTTCAGATATAGAAATGGAAAGGGTTTTAACTGAAGAGCTAAAAAAGATCACTCCTACTGCAGAAAGTGGTGCAAGAATAGATATTGCTTATAGGTCTAGTGCTGGCAGACAAATTATCATTGAGCTTAAACGTCCAGGACTAAAGATTAACCATTACAAACTTTTAGAGCAAGTTGATAAATATAGAGATGCAGTCTCACAATATATTAAAGAAAACCCAACTACCTTTAATAACTATAATGGTGCGACATTACCGTTTGAGATTTGCATTTTACTTGAAAATGATATTACTCAAGACAATGAGCGAATGCGAGTGCAACTAGCTAACAGTCAAGCACGAATCATTACTTATAAAGGGTTACTCACTAATGCCTATAGAGTATACAATGATTATATTGAGGCGAACCAGAAAGTATCAAATATTAACCAGTTAGTTGAGCAAATTTAGTAATTCAATTTAAATGAGCTTTGATAGCTTCAGCTTGCCTTCTGATAAACTCTGGAGGCAGTGCATTTCCAATCATCAAAGCCACCTTATCTTTCCCGAATGTTACAGGAAAGTAATAATCTAAGGGGAAGGTTTGTAATAAAGAAGCCTCGCGCAATGTAATGGCACGATCCTCATAGGGGTGTAGATAACGACCTTTCGATGGGTTTGCACAGCCACCTGTAATCGTAGGAGCTACTGTATCCCAAGACATACGACCGTAAACATCGGTAAATCCCTTCGGATAACGCTTATGGCACTCTAGCCAATACTCTTTTGGCAAATCAGAACGACTACCACCGTTTTTAGGAATGAGCTTGATCATTTCCATAACTCTAGGTGAGCGAACTTCAGGCCAATCATGTAACAAATCACCACTACTCCCTGCTTTTTTCAAACCGCCAATCGCGTCATAAACTGTTGTTTTCACTGTCACAGGCTCGGCAGTTTTCAAACCCTCATATAAGCTAGCTAGGAATACCATCCGTCTTCTACGCTGGGGCACGCCATAAATCGCTATATCCTCAACACGTAAACTATCCTGTGTCACCTTATAACCTAACTGGCTAACGCTCTTTATAAATTGCGTCATCCGTTGGTCTTTAGCCAAAGTTGGCACATTTTCCATCATCAGCGTCTTAGGACGGAAAGCATCCACCCATTTGATAAACTCAAAAACCAAATCATTGCGCTCATCATCCGTACTGAGCTGTTTGTTTTTTGTGCGCAATGAAGAGAATCCTTGACAGGGTGGGCAGCCCGCTAACAAGTCAAGTTCACCCGGCTTTAGGTTTAATTGTTGCATCACAGAAAGTGGCGACAAGTCCCTTATGTCATTTTGCAGGATTAGGCTGTCCCGATGGTTATGTTGATAAGTGTGCGCAGCTACCTCATCTAACTCAACCCCTGCTAAAACTTTAAAACCTGCTTGTTTTAAGCCGCAAGTTAATCCACCCGCTCCACTGAACAAGTCGATGGCTATAAGGTTAGGTTTGGATAGATTTGTTTTAGCAGTCATAAGATTTACAACACTAGATAATTTTACCAAAAAACGAACAAAACCAGAACAAAACAATTCAAGCGTATAAGCATAGCAAAACTCAAGGGGTTCTGAGGTAACTTCCTAAACCCAATTTTCCAACCTTAGCCCCGCAACCCGCTCAAACTCCTTGAGGTTATTCGTCACCAGCACCGCATCCAGCGCTAAGGCATGGGCTGCAATTAACATATCTAGACTACCAATCGTCTTACCACTAGCTTGCAAAGCGTGCCGCAACTTCGCGTAATGCCAAATAGCCTGATCGTTGTAAGGACAAACTTCCAAAGGAGCTAAAAACTTATTAAGCGCTTGCTTATTGCGTTCTGAGCCTGACTTCTCCACCCCAAAGGCTAGCTCAGAGGCAGTAATACTAGAGATAGCCAACTCCCCCAGGCGGTATTGTCTGAATCGTTCAAACACCTGCACAGGCCTATGATTGATGACGTAAATGCAGGTATTAGTATCCAACAAATACTTCACAGCAATGCCTCCCGTTCCTGTTCACCCTGCTCGCCTCGCTCTAGTACGAAACCTTCTTCAAACTCTGTCAATGCTTCCTGCATAATGACCCAAGGATTATCCATCGGCAGCAGCAATACCCCATTGCCAAACGCTTTAACCGCGACCGTATCCACGTCAAAACGAAAGGCTTTGGGCAACCGAACCGCTTGGCTACGCCCTGTTTGAAAAACTTTAGCAGTGTCCATGTTTGCCTCCCTAGATACCTACCATTGATAGGTATCAGCATAGCATACAGTTTTTAACAGTAGATCAATCTTTTTAGCTATTTATTTTAAAATAGCTTAAGCTATATTATACTTAATAGCTTACAATCTAAACAGGAGTTCCCCATGTCCCCCAACCTCAGCACCACCGCCCAAGCCAGCGTACAGGCGTACCTCGCCCCTTTCATCCAAGCCGACACCCTCGACCAAATCAGCCACCTGCATCAGCACATCCTCGATTTAGTCGAAAAGCCCCTCCTCGCCGAAACCTTAAAAGCCTTTGGCGCTAACCAATCCGCTGCTGCACGGGCTTTAGGCATCAATCGCGCTACCTTGCGTCGCAAGCTCATTCGCCACGATTTGCTCTAAACAACACGCATAAAAAAGGCCACCCGAAGGCAGCCTTTCGTTCTAATCAGCCCGACTCGCCGTGGAAAGTGATCGGGCCAAACACTAGAGAAACTATTATGACAACATCCAAATTATTGATAAAGGGCTCCACTCAAACTGACAGCGTGAGTCGCATCCCTTGGCAACAGGTCTTTACCGTCACGGGCCGCCTTACTATCTTCATTTGCCTCCTCATCACCAGCGTACAACTGCACCACTACGTGCAAAACTTTGGCTGGGCTGCTCTGCCCAGCGTGGGGCAGTTTTGCATGATTGTGTTTCTGTACCTGTTCGCGTGGCTCACCACCGGCTGGCGCTTAGGCTGGATTACCGCCTTCGCCCTCTTAGCGACCTTGAGCTTTTAAGGAGGCCGCCATGCAACTACCCAGCTCTCAAGCTTTCCGCTTAGAACAGCAAATTGAACTCACCGAAACGGCCATCAAGCGCATGAAAGCGCAAATTCTCTACACTGAGCTAGCCCTAAAATTCGGCCTGATCACCACGTGGATGCTCTACTTTATTTTTGTCATGGGCTTCTACGTGGCCGATCTTTGGGGATTAACGACTTGGCTAGAACAAAACACCAGTGAATATGTAGCCTTTTTGCTCTTCTTGAGCATGGCTATTCTTATGGCCACCACCCTTTCGATCATCAAGCACGTGTTCTATGAACACATTGCTGAATTCCGCTATGGTATCGGCATCGTCATCCTCATTGCTGCCCTTGGCGTGTTCTTTGAACTCTTTACCGCCAGTTCCCAGCAGCAAAATATTGCCTACAGCAATGCAGAACAGTCTGAAAGCTTTAAAACCACCGCTAACACCAGTATCAATTTAGGCGGGAATACCGACCACAGTAGCCGCATTGCTTATTTAGAGGGGGAGCTGGCAACCGCTCAAACCTACCTTAGCAACTGCAAAAAGACCTGCACCCACTACAGTGCCAAAGTAGCGAGTTTGGCAGGGCAAATTCAGAGCCTACGCAACAGCCAAACGAGCACCCAATCCAATGCAGCACACGTCGCAGTCGCTACCCTACAGGCCAAAACCGCAGCCCTCAAAGACATTCGTGACGATCACTACAAGCCCGTATTCAAGTTCGTTCGGGATAATTTTTCCGTCACCATCTCCACCGCCGTGGTACTGATTGCTGCACTGATTGCTGCTGGGTTTGAGTTCAGCCACGCCCTACTCTCCCGCATTTTGGGCGAAAAGCTGGCGGCTTTGGCAGGTCTGCAAAACCAACTAATCAATCAAAAGACCCACCACCTTGAAACCACTGACGAGACAGCGACCAACTCGGCTACCGTCACCCCGTCACAGACCAAAAATGCGATTGGCTTCGGTCTCCCCCAAGTGGCTACTGCTCTATCTCCCTCCGAACCGACACGCTTTAAATACCAAGCCGAAGACCGCAAGGTTGACAAAACCCCAACAGCGCAAAAGCAAGGCTTCATTGGCTTTGTAAACCCTGAGCAACCACCTGTTACCCAAGCTAGCCACCCTGTGCACAGGGTTACCCAGGGTTCAATCCTGAATAAATTAGGCAAAGCTGAAGAGCAACTCCCTCTACCACCCTTTGCTGAGTTCAAAGCCCGTCGGGATGTATTTGCTAGCCCTGCTCTCAGCCCTGAAGAACCCACTCCCCCACCCTGTGCACAGGGTACGCAGGGTATGCAGGGTTCTAACCCTGTGCACAGGGTTGAAGCGACCCTGTATGAACAATGGCTACAGGCTATTTACAGTGAAGAAATTAAACCCAGCGTGACCGAATCACGCCCCTGGTTACAGAAAAAAGTGGCGGGCGTAGGGAGTCAAGCCAAGCGCAAAACACCCACCCCCGTCGATATTAATTTGATCATTCAGGGCTATTTTCATCGTGCCACCACCACCCCGACTCGTATCCGGCTGAATCCTAAATACCGGAACGGACTCGCTAAATACATCCTAATCAACGAGGCTCAATCATGAGTAACGAACAAAATACGAACCAAGAAACGTATAAAACCCAGCAAATCGCCTATTGGCCGGATGGTTATTGGATACGCGACCCCGAAGAAGCCGCCAATCTCGACGAGTTTGAAGCCTTCGGCCCGAACCCTCACAGGGTCACAGAGGTCGATGCCAATGCCGACGCAACCACCATCCAAGCCCATGTCCAGACCCTGTGCACAGGGTTAAACCACCCCGTATTCCCACCCTGTGCACAGGGTACGCAGGGTACTGATAACGACATTCGCCTTTAGGTTAAAAACAGGGCAGGGGGAGACACCTCTGCCCACGACTGAGGAAACAAACATGAGCAAAACCATCTACAGACCCGACGGTAAGGTAAGAAACATGAACAACATCGAACGCGAACAACTCATTAAAGCCAAGACAGCGGCGCTTGCATCCTCACCCCCGACCCCTTATCGGGATGGGTCACCGCCAGCCCCATCCCCCCTGAAGCCGTCCCACTCCTCAAAGCCGCTAAAGGTTTTGTCGAGGCGGCGAAGCAGGAGGGCATGCTGATTATCAACTCACAGGATTTACTAGCCAAATTGGGAGTGAAGCTATGACCATACTCAACATTATTGATCTACGCCGCCATCTTGGTGTAAAAACAGCCGCGCAAATCGCTGCCGAACTCGCTTATATGGGCATCCCGTACAAATTGCAAAGCAACGGCAACCCGATCACGACCACGGAAGCAGTGAACGCCGCCCTTATGCGACCGCTCAAACCAGCAGATAACCCCGATAAGCCACCCAAGATCAAGGTGCTCTAATGGCCAGCCGCACGGATGCGCTGCCTAAATACGTCAAAATAGCCAACGGGCGGATTGTTTACCGCCCATACTTACCCCAAGAACAACGCCAATATCACCCCACTGACCGCTACGGCTACCTGAAGCCCCCTATTTTATTGGGCAGAGTGGGGGATGACTACGATACCATCCTACAAGCCTATCTCGCTGCTAAAGCGTCTCTCGTCAAACATGAGGCCCATCAAAAACATAGCTTGGGCTGGATCATGCAGCACTACTTAGACCACCTAAAGCCCAATCGCGCTGCCTATAAACGTATCGATAATTTAAAACGCATCCTCGACCACCCCTTAGAGATCAATGACAAACCCAGCACCTTAGCCCACTTACACCTCAAACACCTTAGCAAACCCCTGATGCAAAGCATTGCCCAAAAACGGCTGGCCGACTACATCGCCAACGGCAAAAAAGGGACAAGCCAAGTGAACAAAGAGATTGCATTGGTCAGCGCAGCCATTACGTGGGCGATTAACTATGTGCATGATATTGACATTGACCAGCACCCACTGAGTCGCTTTAAAAAACTTAAGGAAGAAGTCAGCACCCGCCATGTGTCCGACGCAGACTATGCAACCCAACTGCAGTATGCCGCCCAACTAGTCGACTGGCTGCCGGTGGTATTTGAGCTGACTTATCTACTGGCTAGCCGAGGAGTGGAAACCTTAGACATCCGATTGAGCCACTGCACGGCCGAAGGCATCCAAGTCACGCGCCGAAAGGGGAGCAGGGATAATATCATTTTGTGGACCGACCGCTTGCGGGCTGCCTATGAAGCAGCCTTAGCATTACATAAAACGCGTGACATCCGCTTGGCAGACCCGTACTTAGTCCCGAATCGGGACGGCAGCCAATTGCAACGCTCATCATTATCCAGCTATCAATCTGATTTGAAGTTGTTAATGCGCCAAGCAGGGCTAGGGCATGTGTACTGGACAATGCAGCAGCTAAAAGCCAAAGGAGTAGGGGATTCCGAAGATAAGACGGTGGCTGGTCACAAAACCGAAGCCATGCGCCAACGCTATGATAAGAAGCTACAACGAAATAAAGCGGTGAAGTGATTTTTAGCCTAAACCCTTATTTTTTTTAGCCTAAACTAGATTAACTAGCCTAAGTTAGAACTCAGAATATAAGGCTTAACTATATGATTTTAAACATGAAGAGTGGTGCCCAGAGCCGGAGTCGAACCGGCACGGATGTTACCATCCGAGGGATTT
>NZ_CALFHZ010000001.1 GCF_937876535.1 uncultured Thiothrix sp. | reverse complement strand
TTAAGCGCTTGACCCGCCACTCCATCGGTTGATCGCGCCACAGCATTTCCGCACAAGCCGCTAGTTGAAATTGACTCATAAGTTTAAGTTCCTAATCGACTGGTTTAAATGGCTTGGGGTTTGAAGTCACTGGCTGCGATGGGCATGACTTTTTGTAATAAGGCGACTGATTTTTCTAAGCCTTCGAGGGAGTTCAATAATACGTCCTCATGCTCAATCGAGAGCCAGCCATCATAACCGCCCATTTTTAAGCGATAGCAGAACTGCCGCCACCATTCCTCACCATGCCCAAAACCGAGCGTGATATACGACCAACTGCGCGCTGGAATATCCATCAAACTGCCATTTTCGAGTAGCGAGGTGGTGGCCTGCACTGGGGCGTTTAAAAAAGTGTCTTTGGCGTGTACATGTTGCACCGCTGTACCCAAAGCTTCCGCTGCAATTAAAGGATCAGCGCCCATCCAAAATAGATGCGAAGGATCGAGATTCGCGCCAACCACCGTCCCCACTTCATTGCGCAATTTGAACAGGGATGGGACGTTATACACACATTGATTGCCATGCAGCTCAAGTGCAATTTGCTCGACACCACATGCTTTGGCGAGCGCTACGGTTTCTGTCCAAAAAGGAAATAACACCGTTTCCCATTGATAGCGCAAGATAGTTTGCGTTTCGGGCGGCCATGAAGCCACCACCCAATTCGGCATTTGGTCGTGAGGGTTGCCTGCGGGTAAGCCAGACATAGTGCAGACTTTTTTAATGCCCATTTCACCCGCCACGCGAATCGTGTCATGCAGGCACATACCTTGCTTTTTATCGGTGGGGTGCAAGGGATTGCCATTCGCATTCAGGCTAATGATTTCCAAATTGCGCTCACGAAACGCTTGTAGAAACTGATTGCGTGCTTGAGCGCTGGCTTTCATCTCGGCTAAATTAAAATGTGGTGCCGTCGACCAGCCGCCGGTATTCACTTCAATGCCCGATACACCCATACGCTCAGCGTTTATCAGCAGCTCATTAAAACTCATGCCACCGAGGCTGTCGGAAACAAAACCCAATTTCATCGCTTAAGTCCTTTGATAGAGTGCAGGTTGTGCGGCAAGTTCGAGGCTAACTTTCTGGCTAGTTTGTAGGGAGTGCACACCCGCTTCTGCAACCAGACTCGCGCAATACCCATCCCACGCATTCGAGGCAATCGGCGACATCACGCCCGTTTCCACAAACTTAAGCCACGCTTTATTCTGCAAGCGATAGGCTTCAGCAAAGCGCGGGCGCCAATCGAATGCATAGCGCTCAAACGCTTTTAAGCCCAGATTCAAGCGTGTGCTGACTGGCGCATTTAAGAATACCGAGCCTTTTTCCCCAACCAATTCACTGCGTACGTCATAGCCGTACATAGCGTTATTATTGATCTCGATATTTACCAATTGTCCGGTCGTAGTTTCCAATACCATGAACACGGGCGCGCCGGTTTTGCTGGTATCGACACAGCTTGGTTGAAACACCGAAATCGAGCAGTAATCGCAATCGAGCATAAAACGTGCGACATCAAATTCATGTGGCGCTGAGTTAGTAATCGCCATTTGCCCCGTGAAATTGGCGGGCGCGGAAATATTGCGATGAAAGTTATGCATCATCAAGGCTTGACCGAGTAAGCCTTGGTTTAAAGCGTCTTTCATGTCGCGGTAACTCTTATCAAAACGGCGCATGAAGCCCAGTTGGATAAACTGGCGTCCGGCTTTTACTTCCGCTTCAATCAGTTGTAAACATTCGCTGGAACTGGGTGCGAGGGGCTTTTCACAGAGGACAGGTTTACCAAGTTCGAGGGCGGCTAAGCATAAAGCGGCGTGGGTGTTATCGGGGCTAGCGATCATCACTGCATCGACATCTGCACGCGCAATCGTGGCGCAGGGATCGCTAGACACATCTAGCGCCCCACATTCATCAGCGACTACACGGGCACGTTCGGCAGAGGCATCGCAGACCACTTGTAAGACTGCTTTAGGCAAGTCGTTGGCGACAATATGCGCATGATCCGCTCCCATAATCCCTGTGCCAATTACGGCAATCCTAATTGTCATTGTTTTCTTCCTTGCTAATGAGTCGTGACGGTAGCAGAGGCGTTGGGCGCTTTAAGATGCTGAATTTCCGCTTCTAACTCGGCCATATGTTCACCACCTGCCATCAAATCGGTAATTTCTTCACGGGTTTTTTCACCTTTGCGGAAATCGGCGGCTTTAGCACCACGAATCAGTACCGCAAAGTGATCACCTACCGTTAAGGCATGTACTACATTGTGGGTGATGAAAATCACCGCAATGCCTTTTTGGCGTGCTTGCAAGACAATTCGCAATACATGGGCGGCTTCTTTCACGCCTAAGGCAGCGGTCGGTTCATCCAAAATCAGCACGCGTGCGCCAAAATAAACTGCACGCGCAATGGCTAGGGATTGGCGTTCGCCGCCGGATAACCCGCCAATCAAACGGTCGCCATCATCAATGCGCGTAATGCCGAATTCCTGTACTGCATTCACCGCGATTTCATTGGCTTTTTTGCGGTCGTAAATGGTGAAAGGCCCCCATTTGCGCGTGGGTTCAACGCCGACGAAGAACGAGCGCCCAATACTCATTAAAGGGAAAGTGCCACCGAACTGATGCACAGTGGAGATGCCACGATTGCTGGCATCGCGTGGACTGCTAAAGGTGACGGGCGTGCCATCCATTAGCACTGTACCGGAGGTGGGATTAAACACGCCCGCCAAGGTTTTAATCAGGGTTGATTTGCCTGCGCCATTGTCGCCGAGCAAACATAAGACTTCGCCGCTGTGTACTCGTAAAGAGATATTATGCAGTACATCAATCAGGCCAAAGGATTTGCACACATCGCGCATTTCGAGAATAGGTGGTTTTTCCATGACTTAAGCCCTCACTTCTTTTTCGGGGCATAGCTCAAAGCCATGCGACGGAAGGTGTTGTTCATTAAGACGGCTAACAACAACATAATGCCAATGATCAAGCTCGACCAATTGCGGTCAAAGGTAGTGAAGTAAATGCCTTGATTAACGACTGCGAAAGTGAGTGTGCCGAAGAAAATCCCGACAATAGAGCCGAAGCCGCCCGTTAAAAGAACGCCACCCACTACCACGGAAATGATTGAGTTAAAGATAAAAGTCATGCCTGCAGAAACTTGGGCGGAATTAAAGAGAATGGCTTGGCACATGCCGACAAATGCAGCGCTGGTAGAAGACAGTACAAATAAGGTAATCGTGAGTTTTTCGGTGGGGATACCGGCATTGCGGGCGCTAATCTTGTCGCCACCCATCGCGAAAATCCAATTGCCATAACGGGTGAAATGCACCACGAAAATATAGACAGCAGTAATCGCAAGCCACCAGAAAATAATCACTTGGAAGGTGCCGCCGACAAATTGCCCGAAGATGAATTTCGCCCACGGTGCAGCAGTAAGTGCCACACTCGTGGTCCCAGTGATAATGACCGATAAACCTAAGACGATGCCTTGCACCGCAAATAAAGTGCCTAAGGTGACAATTAAGGAGGGAACAGCCGTGCGAATGACTAAATAGCCATTGATTAGGCCAATAATCACGCCAAAGCTCAATGCACCCAGAATGCCCACCCAAATCGGCAGACCATAATGTCCTGAAAGAATTGCCACGGTCATCGAACCGGCTGGAATCATCGCGCCAATGGAAATATCCAACTCGCCTGCAATCATTAATAAGCCAATCGGTAGGGCGATAATGCCAAGGCTGGCAGCGACATTCAGCCAGCTAGCCGCACCAGAGGGTTTGAGGAACTCCATGCTACCGAAAATCACGAAGAAGATCAGTACACCGAGCAAACCAAGAAAGGCGCCAGCCTCAGGCCGACGCAATAAACCGCTAATCGATAGCGACGAGGAGGAACTAGACATAGTGGCATTCTCTTCCTGAGGGTGGAGAGTGACCTCCTCCTAAATGCAGAGGAGTTCACGAGTAAAAGAAACCAAGCGCCATTTAACGTGCGCCTTTTTTCACTCCTGCAAGGGTTGCATCAATATTGCTAGCATCCACAATTCCAGGACCCGTTAATACAGGGGCTGTGGGGAGCTTATTGCCAAAGTCAATGTAGGCATTGAGCATGAGAACGCCCAGTAATGATTGTAAATAGGGTTGTTGATCAATAGCGAACAGTTGCTTGCCATTTTTAATCCGGTCAAGGTTGGCTTCGTTGAAATCGAAAGTGCCGAGTTTGACGGTTTCGCTGGCATTGGCTTGGCCAATCCCAATCGCTGCACTGTCTGCATCACCGGCTGAAATGGTGATTAAGCCATCGATAGTTTTATCACCGACTAAGGTGGCTTTAATGGCTTCAGCAACGGCCGTGGGATCACCAAAGCTGGTAGCGGGTAGCGGTAATTGTTTGCCTTTCCCCCCTTTGCCAGTAATTCCTTCAATCACACCTTTGCAACGGGCTTCCAGATTGGCTGCACCCGGTACGGTATTCACACACAGCACATTTTTCTGCCCTTTAGCCGCAAAGTATTCACCGCCTGCTTTACCTGCTAAATATTCATCCGAACCTACGTAGTTAATCGCCCCTAACTCATTGGCTTTCTCAATCGTACCGGCATTAATCATAATGACCTTAATGCCTGCTGCAACGGCGGCTTTGATGGCTTCGTCTTCCGCTTCGGGAACCCAATTCGGTACGACAATACCTTGTACTTTTTGACTCATCGCAGTACGCACTAATTGCGCTGCATCAGGCCCTAGATTGTCATAGGATTGCAATTGCAAGTAATTCACCTTGCCGCCATTGGCCTCCACAATCAAGCGAGCATCGTCAATGCCTTTTTTGATTTTGTTCCAGAAAGCATCATCGGTTTTACCGCCTACCACAGCGATATTCGCAGCTAGCACCGAGCTAGCACTGAACGCTAAGGTCAAACTCAGTGCCAGACGGCTCAGGCCTTGGATCAAGTTACTCATATGGTCTCCTCCTAGTGGTACAGATGACTGGCTATGGTGCAGCCGCAGGCAGTGGCCTTTGGATAAACCAGCTTGGGTCAGATTGTTGCCGATTCATGCCCGGAATGATTTCCTGCCAAGCAGCCCAAATCGTGGGGTAGGGGGGCGGGCATTGCCCCTTAATTAATTCATGCAGTTCAGGTAAGCGGTAATAAGGCACCATCGGGAACATATGGTGCTCAATGTGATAATTCATATTGGAATACAAGAAGTTAAATACCGGATTCATCAGAATCGTGCGGGTATTCAAGCGATGATCGTGCACATCTTCCGCCAAACAAGTGTGCTGACTCATATTAAACAGTTGGCTAAAAAATCCGCCATAAAAGCGCGGCAAGCCTACCAGCATTAAAGGTAGAAGGCTGTGAGTGATAAAGCATAAAGCCACCGTGCTGACTAGAATCAGCAAATACACCCGTGCTGCCCAGAATACTTTGGGCACTTCGCTTTCAGGCACAAAATGTTTGCCTGCTTCGGTTAATTGACCGCTAGCATGACGGACTAACATCTTCAATAAACGCCAGCCATCGGCAATAAAAAAGAAATCAGAATAAATCGCCAAACGTTTCGGTGGACGCGGTGCACCAATTTCAGGGTCTTTGCCCACTACTAAAGTATGGGTGTGATGACGGGTATGGCTCCAGCGATAATAAAATCCTTCACGCAAAGTCATGAAAGCACAAAGATGATAGAAAATGTCATTTAGCTGGCGGTTTTTGAAAGGTGTGCCGTGCGAGAGTTCATGATGACGATGATCGGCAGCGGAATATAAGACCCCATACACGAAAAAGGCTGGAACGGCCCACCAAGTCCCCCAAGTGGCTACTCCCAAAGCGCCCGCTGCGATTAATAAAGTCAGCCATAAAGCAAAACTACGAAGGGCAATGACATCATCACGCTTAATTAACTGTTTGAAAATCTTGCGATCTAGTTGTGCTGAAAACCATTCCGCTTCCACTTCATCTTCAAATTTATCTTCCGTGAGACTGGTGGTATCAGCTTGAGCCTTGCCTTTTAGACTGTAATCTTTCCATTGTGTGGGCTTCATAAAAACCTCCTCCTGACTTGCATCTACTATGACATTATGGCTTGATATACATCAAGACAGTTGAATGTTTTAGTTTCATATATTCCAAAATTTGAAATAAATAAATGAGAGTATTTGATAGATTTAGGGGGATTTATGACCAGACCCACCATTCAGGATTTAGCCTTAGCTGCAGGTGTGAGCGTATCCACGGTTGATCGGGTATTAAGTGGACGCAATCCCGTGCGCCAAGCTACAGCTGAGCGTGTGATGCAGGCTGCTGAAGAGATTGGTTTTTATGCTACCAATGCCATTCGTCACCGCCTGCTAGCCAATAAACAAAAACGCCGTTTTGGTTTTTTACTCTTACAGCGGTATCGCAATTTTTATCGCAATACGGCCGAAAGCTTGCTCCAAGCTGCGCGCGCTTATGAGGATGTGAGTATTCAGATCGAAACGATATTCATGGAGTCACTCACACCCAGTGCAGTAGCTGAGCAGATTTTAGCCTTAGGCAACAAAGTCGATGCGCTGGGTTTGGTCGCGGCTGAGCATCCTTTGGTAACGCGTGCGCTGGAGCAGTTACGCGAGCGCGGTGTGCCGAGTTTTGCCTTGGTAAGTAGCTTGAGTGTGGAAAATGGTATTGGTTACATTGGCTTAGACAATTGGAAAGTCGGGCGCACCGCCGCGTGGGCGTTTGCGAATTTATGCCCACAAGGTGGCAAGATTGGCATTATGCTTGGCAGTCATCGCTTTCGTTGCCAAGAATTGAATGAAATCGGTTTCCGCTCATATTTCCGCGAACACCATTCCAATTTCCAACTTTTAGAGGCGATGAGCAGTGCGGAAAGTAAGCATTTAGCCGCTGAATTAGTCATGGATTTGCTAGAGCGCGAGCCGGATTTGACCGGCTTATTCATTACTGGCGGCGGGATTAATGGTGCAATGGCGGCTCTACGTGATATGGGGCGCGCGCAGGATTTGGTGGTAGTTGGCTATGAGTTAATGGATGAAACCCGCATTGGCTTATTGGATGGCACCTTGAATTTAGTGATTTCCCATCCTTTGCCGCGTATGGCGGAATTGACGATTCAAGCGATGCTAGCTGCCACGGCTGAAGGCATTGATCGTAGCAAAGTCAGTCTGCCTTCGCTAAAAGTGCCATTTGAGATTTATACACCAGAGAATCTTTAAGTTTGGAAAGTAGCAATAGCTAATACTCAGGCGCCTTGCAAATGCTGCTTTAAGGATAGAGCATGCCATTATGAGGTGGCTCATTTAAACTAAGCTCAGTCAAAACTTCCACCGAGCCTGTTTATGAAGACTTTAACCCAGCTTGCCAAGGCTTTAAGTATCTTAGGTTTAAGCGCAATATTAGCGGCTTGTACGACCAAAACCAGTGAAAATACCCAGCGCTCGATTAAAGATTTCCCCCAAGGCGAGCAAATGCGCGTAGAGATGACGCAAGTGCATCAAGAGCAAGTGGGGATGCTGTCAAAGGTGGTCTATCAAACCAAAGATCGGTATCAATATCAGCTGAGTTTTACGCCTAATGATATTGAATGGCAAAACGGCGATGGTGAGCCTAAGCAATTATTGGTGTGTGCGGATGGTAACGCTTATTTGCACTTCGTCAATCAGATACCGAATCCGTTTTATAGCACTCCACCTACTAACCCTGCCGAACCTGTGCCAGAGCCAGCAAAGATAGAAAATCCTGAAACTCAATCTGTGGTACAACCCTACTTTATTTTAAAAAATCAGTATGTGAGGTGGGTAGATAAACGCTATTTCTTCAAATTTTTGGGTGAATCGTATTGGGCGGATGTGAGTCAAGATGAGTATAAAAATAAGGTGGCTCAGTGTAAGGCATATGAAGTGCCGAATGATGGGTATTATCAAGCAGCTGTGGAGTAAAAGGCTAAGCCGTCGCTGTTAGTGGCGACGGCTTGGCCACCAGTTAATTAAGACGTTTTAAGGGTTTGCTGATGAAACACTAGGAGCATTCCAAGCAAAATAATCACCATACCAAGCATAGCCAGTCCGCTTAAAGCATTACCTAGAATGAGATAGTCCAGTAACACGCTGTCAATTAATGGTATGTCGTTCGCTAAGTCGGTATGCTCAAAAAACTCTTGCTGTTGTAACTTATCTAAAGCATTGGATTAAAATTCTCCAAATTACTACCTAATCCTATACAAATTCCTTTTTTAGAATTATTATTCCATTTATATTAATTTTGAACTAAATATTCTATTTAGAGCCACATAGCACTACCTGAGGATGTAAGGATGAAAACGGTCGGCCACATCATTAATGGCGAATTACGCGAGGACACGGGTCGTACCCAACCGGTGTACAACCCCTCCACTGGCGAGGTGAGCAAACAGGTAG